>NZ_LWHQ01000017.1:113143-226744 GCF_001653715.1 Methylobacterium platani | reverse complement strand
GTCGTCCGGGAAAGGGGGTCGGCCAACGATGGGCC
The DNA here is from genome assembly GCF_001653715.1 of Methylobacterium platani. GTDB lineage: Bacteria > Pseudomonadota > Alphaproteobacteria > Rhizobiales > Beijerinckiaceae > Methylobacterium > Methylobacterium platani. The sequence goes on along the minus strand of NZ_LWHQ01000017.1, from coordinate 226,709 downwards.
GCGAGGCCGACCGCTGGGCGACGGAGATCGTGTCGTGGACCGTGGCCCCGCCATCGGGACCGGTTGCAGAGCCTTGATTTTTTCCACCTTGTTCTGACGAACCGGCACCCGCTTCGTCGGAAGACGCACTGGGCGCCCCGGGAGTCCTCCCCGTCATGCTCCCCGCCGGACGGCCGGCCGCGGCGCCCTAGGCCGCCTTGATCTGGGCGACGAAGCCGCCGATCTCGCGCTGCAGGGTCGCGGCCTGGTGGGCGAGGTCCTGGGCGGCGTGCAGCACCTGGCCAGCGGTGTCGCCGGTGCGGTCGGCGCCCTGCTGCACCGCGTCGATGTGGCCCGAGACCACCTGGGTGCTGCGGGCGGCGTGCTGGACGTTGCGGGCGATTTCTCCGGTGGCGACGCCCTGGCGCTCCATCGCGGTCGCGACGCCGGTGGCGATGGCGTTCATGTCGCGGATCGTGCCGACGATCGCCTCGATCGCCTGCACCGCCTGGGCGGTCTGCGCCTGGATGCCGCCGACCTGGCCGGCGATCTGGTCGGTCGCCTGCGCGGTGCGGGTGGCGAGATCCTTGACCTCGGCGGCCACCACGGCGAAGCCGCGCCCCGCCTCGCCGGCCCGCGCCGCCTCGATCGTGGCGTTGAGCGCCAGCAGGTTGGTCCGGCCGGCGATGCCGGTGATGAGCTGGACGACGTCGCCGATCTGCTGCGCGCCCGCCGCCAGCGCCCGGATCGTCGCCTCGGTGCGCAGGGCCTCGGCGTCGGCGCGGCCGGCGATGACCGAGGAATGGGCGACCTGCTGCACGATCTCGCCGATGCTGGCCGAGAGCTCCTCCGTCGCGCTCGCGACGCCGCCGACATTGGCCGAGGTCTGGCTCGCCGCCTCGGCCACGCCCGCCGACAGGCTCGAGGCCTCTGCGGCCGACCGGGACATGGTGTGGGCCGCCCCCTCCATCTGCCCGGCCGCCGCAGTGAGCCGCGCGATCAGGGTCGACACCTTGCCCTCGAAGCCCCGGGTCAGCGCCTCGAGCTGGCGCGCCCGGTCCACCTTCGCGTCGGTGTCGCGGCGCTGGATCGCGTCGCGCTGCTCGGATTCGATCAGCCCGTCGCGGAACAGGGCCACGGTGCGGGCCATCGCGCCGATCTCGTCGGCCCGCTCGGTATCCGGGACCGCGATCGACCGGGCGCCGCTGCCGAGCGCCGCCAGGGCGCCGGACAGGCGCTGCAGCGGCCCGACGATCGACCCGGCGAGCCGCAGGGAGATCAGGATCCCGAGGAGCACGATGCCGCAGGCCTTGGCGAGGAAGGTCATCGTGCCGTGGGCGACGCTGCGGGCGAAGTCCTCCTCGGCTTCCAGCCCGTCGCGGGTGACCCCGGCGAGCAGGGCCTCGGAGGCCTTCATCGATTCGTCCCGGGCGGTGCGGGAGAGCTTCAGGTGCTTGCCCCACTCGGCCGCGAGGGCCGAGGCGCGCTCGAGCGCGCCGCGCCAGGCGGCCATCTTCGTCGCGAGGTCGGCATTGGCCTGCAGCTTGGCCTGCGCCGCCGCCGCCGCGTGGCCGGCCGCCGCCGCGTACTTGGCGTCCGCCGTCGCCTTGAACTGCACCGCCTGCTCGCGGGCGGACTGGACCGCGTCGGCGGCGGCGTTCAGCATCCGGGCCTGGTCGAGGTCGCCGGTCTCGAAGGCGCCGATGCGCCGCTGCGACAGGCCCGCGGCGATCTGCTCGCCGGCCTGGTCGAACTCGCGGCCGAGAAGCGCGGTCTCCTCGTCCTTGATCCGGGCCAGGATGGCGTACTCGTCGCCGTAGCGGCGCAGGGCCTCGCCGATCCGGGTGCTCGCCGCGCGCTCGTCGTCCGAGAGCCCGACGGCCTCGCCGCGGGCGATCAGGGCGAGGGACTTGTCGAGATACTCGCGCGCGACCTTGAGCGCCGCCGGATCGAAGCGCTGCAGCCACCGGCTCAGCTCGAAGCGCGTCTGCATCATCGCCATGTCGACGGAGCGGAGATGCTCGATCTTGGCGCGGTTCTGCTGGTAATCGGCAAAGTCCGACTTGACCTGCGTCACCAGCAGGTAGCCCGAGACCGCCACGCCGACGGTCGTCGCCAGCACGACGCCGAAACCGGCCAAGATCCTCGCCTTGATCGACAGACGCGCCAGGCGCCCGCCCTTGATCCACGTCCGCATCGGTTCCGCCGCCCCGCTGAAGGCTCATTCTCGCGGAGATGATGGGCGGTTTCCGCTAAGGCACTCTTAAAAAAGAACGCTTTTTTGTCCTCGCGCATGAACGGGACAAAGGACGACAATCCTACCGGCGTGCAGGGCGCGACTATGCACGAGGCCGTCGAGATCCTGCTTTCCAGGGGCCGCGCCGTCAGCCGTAGGCCGCAAGGGCCCGCGTGTGGCCGGGCTCGGCCACCGGGATGCCGGCGCCGGTATACTCGTTGAGCTTGTTGCGCAGGGTGCGGATCGAGATCCCCAGGATCTTGGCGGCGTGGGTGCGGTTGCCGAGGCAGTGGTCGAGCGTGTCGAGGATCAGGTCGCGCTCGACCTCCGCCAGGGAGCGGCCGACGAAGCCCCGCGTCGCCGCCTCGGCGGCCTGGACCGCCCGGGCGGCGGCGCCGGCGGTGCCGGCGCCGAGCGCGTCGCCCTCCGGCGAGCGGATCGCGTCGGCGTCGATCTCCGGCCCGCTCGCCAGCAGCACCGCGCGGTGCAGGGTGTTCTCCAGCTCGCGCACGTTGCCCGGCCACGGGCTCTGGGTGACGAGGCGCCGCGCCTCGGCCGAGAGCGGCCGAGCGGCGAGACCGTTCGCCTCGGCGTACTTGCGGGCGAAGTGGCCGGCGAGCTCCAGGATGTCCGCCGGGCGGTCGCGCAAGGGAGGCAGGCGCAGGTTCACGACGTTGAGGCGGTAGAGCAGGTCCTCCCGGAACGTCCCTTTCCGCGCCTCCTCGGCGAGGTTGCGGTTCGAGGTGGCGAGCACCCGGATGTCGACCTTGACCGGCTGGGTCCCGCCGACCCGGTCGATGACCCGCTCCTGCAGCGCCCGCAGCAGCTTGGCCTGGAGCCGGACGTCCATCTCGGAGATCTCGTCGAGGAGGAGCGTGCCGCCGTTGGCCTCCTCGAACCGGCCGATGCGCCGGGCCACCGCGCCGGTGAAGGCGCCCTTCTCGTGGCCGAACAGCTCGGATTCGAGCAGCGCGTCGGGGATCGCCGCGCAGTTCACGCTGACGAAGGGCTTCTGCGCCCGGTTGGAGCGGAGATGGACGTGGCGCGCCAGCACCTCCTTGCCGGTGCCGCTCTCGCCGGTGATCAGCACCGAGGCATCGGAGCGTGCCACCTGCTCGGCGAGCTTGACCACCCGCTCCATCGCGGGGTCGCGCCATACGAAGGCCCGGGCATCCGCCACCACCGCCTCGAGCACCGCGGCGATCAGCTCGGGATCGGGCGGCAGCGGGATGTATTCCTTGGCGCCGGCCTGGATCGCCGCCACCGCCGCCTTGGCGTCGGTGCCGGTGCCGCAGGCCACCACCGGGGTGCGGATGCGCTCGTCGGCGAGCGCCGCCACCAGCGTGCGGATCGGCAGCGAGACGTCGACCATGATGAGGTCGGCGCCCTTGATCCGCAGCACGTTGAGGCCCTGCTCAATCCCGTCGGCCTGGGTCACGGCGGCGCCGCGGCTCATCGCGATCCGGGAGGCGGTGACGAGTTCGCCGTTCAGGCGTCCGATGATCAAGAGCCGCATGGCGGGCACTCCGGGGCGTCGGGAATGGGAGGGGCGGCGCGGAGCGCTGTTCAGCCGTCGGCCTTGACGATCTCGGTCATCGTCACGCCGAGGCGCTCCTCCACCAGCACCACCTCGCCGCGGGCGACGAGGCGGTTGTTGACGAAGATGTCGATCGCCTCGCCGACCTTGCGGTCGAGCTCGAGCACCGTGCCGGGGCCGAGGCGCAGGAGGTCGCCGATCGGCATCCGCGACGAGCCGAGCACCGCCGAGACCATCACCGGCACGTCGAAGACCTGCTCGAGATCGGCCGCCGACTTGGCGGCGACGGGGGTGTCGCGCATCGTGCCGACCGAGGCGGTGTCGAAGGCGAGGTCCGCCTCGCTGAGCTGCGGCAGGCCGAGATCGTTGTCGGAGGTCATCGGGGCACCTCGTGGGGGGCGGTCGTACGGTGAGGAAGGGAGGAGCGGGTCAGGCGGGCGCGAGGGCGGAGAGCGCCGCGGCCTCGATCGCGGCGCGCTCGCGCACCACGCCGCCGTCGGCCCACTCGATGCGGGCGTCGCCGGGGGCCAGGCCGGGATCGCCCAGCACGATCAGCCGGCCCTCGTAGCCCCGTTCGCGGGCGAGCCGCGCCACGCGGGCCTCGGTCTCGTCGACGAGGGCGTCGTGGACCCGGATCGCCAGGTGCGGCACGCCGCGCAGGTGCTGCAGCGCCCGCCCCGCGGCCTCCGCGATCGCCGCGACCGGCTGGCTGTCGAGGGCGGCCCCGGCGATCTTGCGCCCGAGCGCCACGGCGAAGTCGAGGGCCTGGGCCTCGCATTCGGCGTCGCGGGTATCCGCCGCGCCGATCATGCCGGCGGCGGCGGCCGCGACCCGGTTGAGGGCGTCGGCGAGGCGCGCCTGCACCTGGGCCTCGGCCTGGGCGCGGCCCTCCTGCAGGCCGCGGGCATAGGCCTCGGCCTCGGCCTGCGCCAGGGCGGCGGCCCGGGCCGCCGCCTCGGCCTCGGCCTGAGCCGCCGCCTCGGGGGTGCCAGCCGGCTCCTCGCGGGCGGGCTTGCCGTCGGGGTGGCGGAAATCGGTGTCGAACAGGAAGCGCCGGATCTGGGCCATCAGGCGGGTCCTCCGGCGGCGCGTCGTCCCGCGCCGGTGCCGATCGTCGGGTGGGCGGGCATCAATAGACCAGCTCCTCTTCGGCGCTGTTCTTGGCGATCATGATCTCGCCCTTCTCGGCCAGGTCCTTGGCGAGGTCGGTCATCTTCGACTGGGCCTCGTCGACCTCCTTGAGCCGGATCGGCCCGAGCGAACCCATCTCGTCCTGCATGTTCTTGGCCGCCCGGCTCGACATGTTGGCGAAGAAGAACGCCCGGACCGGATCGGACGCGCCCTTGAGCGCCCGGGCCAGCACGTCGCGGTCGACGCTGCGCATCAGGGTCTGGACGCTGCCGGCGTCGAGCTTCATCAGGTCGTCGAAGGTGAACATCAGCTGGCGGATCTTCTTCGCCGAGCCGCGATTGGCCTGGTCGAGGGCGGTCAGGAACCGGATCTCGGTCTGGCGGTCGAAGGCGTTGAACACGTCGGCGAGGAGCTCGTGGGCGTCGCGCCGGGTGGTCTGGGCGATGGTCGAGACGAACTCGACCCGCAGGATCTCCTCGATGTGGCGCAGGGCCTCCTTCTGCACCGTCTCCATCCGCAGCATGCGGTTGAGGACGTCGATGGCGAAGTCCTCCGGCAGGATCGTCAGCACCCGGGCGGCGTAGTCCGAGCGCACCCGCGACAGGATCACCGCGACGGTCTGCGGGTACTCGTTGCGCAGGAACGAGGCCAGGATCTCGGGGTCGATCTGGGTCAGGCTGGCCCAGACCCGGCGGCCCGAGGCGCCCTTCACCTCCGCCATGATCACCGCGACCTGCTCGGGCGGGAAGATCTTGAGGAGCAGCGACTCGGTGCGCTCGAAGCTCGAGGTGATGCCGCCGCTCGCCGAGAGCCGCGACACGAAGTCGATGATCAGGTGCTCGACGACGTCGGCCTCGAGCGAGCCGAGCTGCACCATGGCGTGGGAGACCTTCTTGATCTCCTCCTCCTCCAGCATCCGCCAGACCGGCGCGCCGTCCTCCTCGCCGAGCAGCAGCAGCAGGGCGGCGGCGCGCTGCGTGCCGGGCATCTCGGCGTAGCCGGCGGCCCCGGCGGTCGGGCGAGCAAGCGGCATCGTGGTCGCGGCCATGGGGTCGGCTCATCCTCGGCGAGGTCGAAAGGGGCGGATCAAGTGGGGGGCACCTCGGGGCCGGCGGCCGGCCGGGCCCCGGGCGGTCAGCGGTCGTTGATCCAGGTGCGCAGCACCTCGACGGTCTCGGTCGGGTTGGTCTTCACGATGTCGACGACGCGCTCGATCGTCTGGGCCTGGACCTTGCCGTTGATCTTGGCGAACTCGACGAGACGCCCGGCCTGGCTCTCGGGGATCACCATCTCGGTCAGGGCCGGCGATCCGGCCGCGCCGCCGGAGGCGCCCTCGACCGCCATCACGAGGCCGCTGCCGTCCTTGAGGACCGTGACCGACCCGAGCGCCAGCGTCTGCGGGTCGGCGGCGACGACCCGGGCGACGAGCGGGCGCACCACGGTCATCAGCACCACGATCCCGAGGAGGAAGAGCACCGTCATCTCGGCGATGCGCAGCACGTCCTCCTTGGTCGGCTGCAGGAACGAGGCGAGGAGGCCGGGCTCCTGCAGCTCCGGCACGGCCGGGGTCTCGGCGAAGCGCAGGTTCACCACCTCGACCTGGTCGCCGCGGGCCTTGTCGTAGCCCACCGCCGTGCGCACCAGCGCGGTGATGCGCTCGAGCTCGGCCGCCGGCCGCGGCGCGTAGGCCGCCTTGCCGTCCGGGCCCGCCGCGTAGGTGCCGTCGATCAGGACCGCGACCGACAGGCGCTTGATCCGGCCGCCCTCGTTCACCTCGGTCCGCGTGACCCGGGAGATCTCGTAGTTCGTCGTCTCCTCGTTCTTGTTCGAGGCCTCGCGCGGGCCTTGCGCCTGCTGGCCCTGGTTGGCGCCGGGCAGCTCGTTGCCCACGGTCACGCCGCTCTCGTTGCTCTGCGACTGGGAGCTCTCGGTCCGGGTCTGGGTCGAGCGCACCACCCGGCTCTCGGGATCGAAGGTCTCCGAGCGGCTCTCGACCCGGTTGGCGTCGAGCTCGGCCGTCACCTGGACCCGGGCCCGGCCCTGCCCGACGATGCCGGCGACGATCTCCTCGACCTGGTTGCGCAGGCGCCGTTCCATGCCGGTCTGGCGCTCCTCGAGGCCGATTCCCGCCTGGTCCTCGGCCCCGCGGGCGCCGTCGGCGAGGAGCCGGCCGCGCTCGTCGACGATCGAGATGCGCTCGGGCTTCAGGCCCTCGACCGCCGAGGCGACGAGGTGGCGCACCGCCCGGACCTGGCCCGGATCGAGGTCGCCGGCGAGCCGCACGACGATCGCGGCGCTCGGCGCCTCGCGGTCGCGGGAGAACAGCCGCTTCTCGGGCAGGACGAGGTGGACGCGCGCCGCCTGCACCCGGCCGATCGCCCGGATCGAGCGGGCGAGCTCGCCCTCCAGCGCCCGCAGGTGATTGACGTTCTGGACGAAGCTCGTCGACGAGAAGGCGTCGCCCTTGTCGAAGATCTCGTAGCCGACGCCGCCGGCGCTCGGCAGGCCCTTGGCGGCGAGGTCCATCCGCAGCCGCGCGAGGTCGGCGCGGGGCGCCAGCACGGTCTGGCCGGTATCGCCCTTGGTCTCGTAGCGGATGCCCCGGGTCTCGAGGTCGCGCACCACTGCGCCGGCATCCTGCACCGACAGGTCGGAATAGAGCACCCCCATCTCGGGGCGCGACACCCGCAGGATGACGAAGGCGAAGAAGCCGACGAGAGCGAGGGTCACCGCCCCCATCGCGGCGAGCCGCGCGGGCCCGAGTTTGGCCACCAGATCGAGGACCGGCTTCACGACGTCACGCACCCGCCATCCGGGGCCGGAGCGGCCCCGGGGCAAAATTTGCCGGGTCGTGGTTATGACTTGGTTAACGGCGCGGAAATCGGCGCGCGCAGACCCGGGACATCCGCGGCGCCGGACTGCGCGGCGCCGACGTCCCGGGCCCGGGAATCGCGACCGGAGAGCGGCGCCCCGCGCCGCCCGCCCGTCCCGTCATGGTTCCTGCCGAAGTCCCGTCCGCTGCGAAAGACGAGGCGGCGCGACGGGAACTCTTCGCAAGATGCGGCCTACTGCCGGTAGTGCTGGATCCGGGTCGTGCGCAGGCCGGCGAGGCCGTGCTGCTCGATCGAATACTGCCAGCTCAGGAATTCCTCGGTGGTCAGCGTATAGCGCTGGCACGCTTCCTCAAGGCTCAGGAGCCCGCCGCGCACCGCGGCCACGACCTCCGCCTTGCGGCGGATCACCCATCGACGGGTGTCGGTCGGTGGAAGGTCCGCGATGGTCAGCGGGCTTCCATCCGGCCCGATGACGTACTTCGCCCTCGGGCGATGTGGTTCGGTCATGATACGCTCTACACTCGACTGACCTGTCGAGACCGACGCTAGGCACCCGCGCTTAAGATTGGTTGAATCATTTCCCTCGCATGTGATTCGTAATCCACAGCAATCCACCGAATCAGTTGCCGCCGGTGCCACCGATCGCCTCGACGCTGCTGAGGGCCGCGGTGCGGTCGCCGATGGTCAGAACCGGTTCGGCGCCGGTGACGTCCACGCTGGTGATCGTCCCGCTGATCTTGGTGTCGACGGCGACGCTCGCCCCGGTGGCGTCGTAGGCCTGCACCTTCAGGGTGTACTTGCCGTCCGCGGCGAGCTGCCCGGTCGAGGCGCGCCCGTCCCAGTCGAAGCTCTGGCTGCCGGCGGGCAGCGCCTTGGTCTGGGTGGCCACCACGTTGCCCTTGGCATCCGTGATGCTCAGGACCGCCTTGGTGGCGGCGCGGGCCGGGTTCAGGGTCCAGCTGGCGCTGCCGTCGGCCAGCGACGTCGTGGCGCCGTCGGCCGTGACGGTCTTGCCGATCAGCCCCGAGGCGGTCGCCGCGGCCGACGCCTTGCTGGCGGTGATCAGGCTGCCGAGCTGGTCGTTGGTCTTGAGCTGCTGCTCGACCGAGGCGAACTGCACCAGCTGCTGGGTGAACTGGTTGGTGTCGAGGGGATCGAGCGGGTTCTGGTTCTGCAGCTGCGTGGTCAGCAGCGTCAGGAACTGGTTGAAGTTCCCGGCGATCGTGCTGGCGTCGCTCGACGTCTTGCCGGCGCTCGCGCCGGAGAGGCTGGTCAGGCTGCTGATGCCGGCGGTCATCGGGACCTCGGGGTTCGGGTCGTCATCGGGGCGTTTCCTAGATTCTGAGGTCGAGGCCGAGGCGCTGGCCGAGGTTGCGCAGGGGCGCGGAGGCCGTGATCTCGGCCTCCGGCTCGGCCGGGCCGGCGGCGCCCTGCGGCCGGCCGGCCTGGTCGCGCTGCGCCCCGCGGCCGCCGTCGCCGTCGCGCAGCGAGAAGGTCAGGCCGGCCTCGCCGGGATGGAGCCCGGCCTGGGCGAGGGCCTGCTGCAGGCTGCCGGCATCGCGCTGGAGGAGTGCCAGGGTCTCCGGCCGGTCGACCACGAGGTGGGCCTTCACGGCTCCGTGCTGGCGGTCGATGTCGAGGCTGACGTCGATGCGTCCGAGCTCGTAGGGATCGAGGCGGATCTCGAAGCGGTTCGAGCCGGCGAGCGCCCGCATCCCGATGGCGATCGGTACCGCGCTCAGGCTCGCCGGCACCGAGACGGCCGGACGGCCCTCCGCCGGTGCCGGTGCGGCCGACGCGGCATCGGCCGGGGCCGAAGCGCCGGGGACCGAGGCGCCGGGGGTCGACGGGCCCGGGGCCGCGAGGCCGTCGGGTGCAGGCGCGGCGCCCGCCCGGGTCTCGTCCCGGCGGCCGGCCGCGCGGGCCGAGGGGTCGGCCGAGGGGTCGACCAAGGGGTCGGTCAAGTGCCCGGTCGGGATCTGGGCCGCGGCGGTCCGCGGATCGGCGCCGGTCGCCGCCGGCGCCGCCGCCTGCCCGGCAACCGCATCGGCCGCCGTGCCGGACGTCGTCCCCGGCGCCGGCGCGCTGGATATCCGTGTCGGGGCGCTCGCAACCGGGGCGGTCAGAAGCGACAGGATCGAGGCCGGGGCGGCGTCGGCGGCCTCCGTCTCCTCGGTCCCCGTCTCGTCGCCGGCGGAAACCTCCGGGTCCTCGCCGGAAGCGGCCGCCGCCGTGCGGGCCGCCTCGGCCTGCGCCGCGGCGGAGGGGCCGGCGGGCGCCTTGGCGCCGGCGGCGGGGGTCCGGGCGCGCGCCTGCGTCTCGTCCGCCCGCGCGGCGGCGTCCCGCGCCATCGTCCGCCTGGCGGTCTCGTCCTTGGCGGTCTCGTCCTTGGCGGACGTCCGCGCCTCGGCCCTGTCGTTGGCCAGACGATCCTCGGCCAGACGACCCTCAGTTGCGTCGTCCCGAGCCGTGGAGGCCTTGGCGCGCGAGATCTCGGCGGAGGCCCTGGCATCGTCGGCCGCGCGGGCCCGATCCCGATGCGACGCGGCCTCGGACCTCGTCCGGTCCGGCTCCGTCTCGGCGGTCCCGGCGCGGGATCGCGCCGGCGGTAAGGCCCGCGGCCGGTCGACCGGGCGTGTGGCGTCCTCGGAGGCCGGGCGGAACGGCTCGTGCGCGACGGCCCTCGCCGGCCGGGCCGGCTCGCGCCCCGCCATCCGTCCCCCCTCACCCGCTCCGCTGATCTGCATCGGGACCTCCTGCTCCCGGCAGAGCAAGCCGCCTGCCAGTCCGGCCGTCCCGGCAAGTCGTTGGTCGCGATGGATGATTTCGGCGGGGCGTTCGGCGGCCGGGCGCCGTCCGGTCGGAATCTGCCGGGGGCCCGGCAAGAACTTCCCGGTGCGGGCCCGGTCACAGGCCGCACAGCCCCTCGCCTCCCGCCCTGGCAGAATCCGGGTCGGATCGCTATAGACTCACCCGCGCGCCCGAAGCCGCTCCCCGGCCGGTCTTCCGGGCGCCACCCGGCACACCCCTCGCACGGTCATGAACTCGCTCGATCTGCACAAGGCCCCGGAAGACACCCGCGTCGTCGTGGCGATGTCCGGGGGCGTCGATTCCTCCGTCGTCGCCGCGCTCCTGAAGCGCGAGGGCTACGACGTGGTCGGGATCACGCTGCAGCTCTACGACCACGGCGCCGCCACGCACCGCCGCGGCGCCTGCTGCGCCGGCCAGGACATCCACGATGCCCGCCGCGCCGCCGAGACCATCGGCATCCCGCACTACGTCCTCGACTACGAGGACCGGTTCCGCGAGGCGGTGATCGACCGCTTCGCCGACAGCTACCTGCAGGGCGAGACGCCGATCCCCTGCGTCGAGTGCAACCGCTCGATCAAGTTCCGCGACCTGCTCGGCACCGCCCGGGACCTCGGCGCCGACGTGCTGGCGACCGGCCACTACGTCGCCAGCCGGGCGCTGGCGGGCGGCGGCCGGGCGCTCCACCGCGCCCTCGACCCGGCCCGGGACCAGAGCTACTTCCTGTACGCGACGACGAGCGAGCAGCTCGACCTCCTGCGCTTCCCCCTCGGCGAGCGGCCGAAGGACGAGACCCGGGCGCTCGCCAAGACCTTCGGCCTGTCGGTCGCCGACAAGCCCGACAGCCAGGACATCTGCTTCGTGCCGCAAGGCCGCTACCAGGACGTGATCGCCCGCCTGCGGCCCGACGCGGTGCGCCCGGGCGAGATCGTCCATCTCGACGGGCGGCGGCTCGGCCGCCACGACGGCATCATCGGCTTCACGGTCGGCCAGCGACGCGGGCTCAACGTCGCGGCCGGCGAGCCGCTCTACGTCGTGCGCCTCGAGCCCGGCGAGGCCCGGGTGGTGGTCGGCCCGCGCGAGGCGCTCGCCACCTCGGTGATCCGCCTCGCCGACCCGAACTGGCTCGGCGACGCGCCCCTCGCGGCGGCCCGCGACCTCGCGGTCGCGGTGCGGGTGCGCTCGACCCGCGAGCCGCGCCCGGCCCGCCTCACCTGGAACCCGGACACGACCGCCGCCGAAATCACGCTCGCGACGCCCGAGGACGGGGTTTCGCCGGGCCAGGCCTGCGTCATCTATGCGGATGACGGGCCGCGCGCGCGGGTGCTGGGCGGCGGCACGATCCGGCGGGTCGAGGCCGAGCACCGGGCCGCGGCCTGACGCGATTTTCCAACAAGCTTTCCGCCGGAAAGCGGTGCACACCCGCGCGCGTGACCGCCCGCGAGACGATCGACCTCGGAGACGATACCGACATGCTGAGCGAGCCGCGAGAGGCGGGGCCCACCACCGCCTTGATGCGCAAGGCCTATGCGCGCTGGGCGCCGGTCTACGACGTGGTCTACGACAAGCTCACCGAGCCGGCGGCGCGGGACGCGGTCGAGGCGGCGCTCGTCGGCGGGCGCCGCATCCTGGAGGCCGGCGTCGGCACCGGCCTGTCCCTGGGCTACTACCCGAAGGACGCCGAGCTCTACGGCGTCGACCTGTCGGAGGACATGCTCCGCCGCGCCAACCGCAAGGTGGCCCGGCGCGGGCTCTCCCACGTCAAGGGCCTGCAGGTGATGGATGTCTGCCGCCTCGGCTATGCCGACGCGACCTTCGACGCGGTGGTGGCGCAGTTCCTCATCACCCTGGTGCCGGACCCGGAGGGGGCGCTGGACGAGTTCCTGCGGGTGGTGCGGCCCGGCGGCATGATCGTGCTCGCCAACCATTTCGGCCAGGACCGCGGCACCGTCGCCAAGGTCGAGGAGATCGTGGCGCCGCTCTGCGAGAAGATCGGCTGGAGCTCGGCCTTCAAGGCCGCCCGCATCGAGACCTGGGCGAAGAGCCGCGGCGTGAGCTTCCTCGGCGTGCGGCCGACCTTCCCGGGCGGGTTCTTCAAGATCCTGCGCATGCAGAAGGCCGGGTGAGCGCGCTGACCCGGCTCGACCCTCCGCTCCGGGACGACGACGCGGCCCCGCCGGAGGCCGGCCCCGAGTCCGTGGCGGTCCCCGCCTGGCGCGGCTGGCTGCGGCTGCTGCCCCTCGTCGCCCTGGTGGCGGTCTCCCTCGGCCTGCTGTTCGGCGGCATCACCCGCTGGTTCTCCGTCGACCAGCTGCTGGCGTCGCGGGCCTACGCCAAGGCCTGGGTCGCGGACGGGTTCTGGCGCGCCTATGCCTGCGCCTACCTCGCCTATGTCGGCACGGTGATCGTGTCGCTGCCGGTCTCGGTGGTGATGACGACCCTGTGCGGCTTCCTGTTCGGGCCGGTCCTCGGCGCCCTGGTGTCGATCTGCGCCGCGACGACCGGCGCCGTCGTCGTGTTCTCGATCGGCCGCACCGCGGCGGGCGAGGTGCTGCTGCGCCGCGCCGGCTCGCGGCTCGGCCGCCTCGCCGAAGGCTTTCGCCGCGACGCCTTCTCGTACGTGATGGTGCTGCGGCTCCTGCCGGTCTTCCCGTTCTGGATGACCAACCTCGCGCCGGCGATCTTCGGCGTGCGCCTGCGCACCTTCGCGCTCGCGACGCTGATCGGCATCAGCCCGGGGGCGTTCATCTACGCCTCGGCGGGTGCGGGGGTCGAGACCGTGGTCGCGGCCCATCAGGCGGCGAAGGAGGCCTGCCTCGTCGCCGGCGGCATCGCCTGCGACGCCGCCCTGTCGCTGCGCGCCGTCGTCACGCCGCAGCTCGTCGCGACGCTGCTCGGCCTCGGGGTCCTGGCGCTGCTGCCGGTCGCCTGGCGGCGCTGGCGCGGGCGGCCGCGCTGATCACCCTCCGGCGCGGCCGGCCGGGCTGATCCGGCTCCGCGCGGCGGGTCCTCGCGCGCAATTCCTTGGCCTGCGAGCGGATTTGCGGCACTCTGGGACTAACGTCCCGTGCGTCGCCGGCCCGCCGGGGCGGCACGGGCGAGCGGGCGTGGTAAGGTCCGAAGGCGGCCCCGCGACGGGCCGGGGTGACGGGCAAGCGAGGGCGTCGAGACCGTGCAGTGGGGCGAGGACGCCGCGAGCCGGGGCGGGATCCGGCGCCTCGCCGGACGCATCGGCCTGTCCGGCCGCCTGCTGCTGCTCACGGTGGTGTTCGTGCTCATCGCCGAGGTGCTGATCTACGTTCCCAGCGTCGCGAGCTACCGGCGCTCCTGGCTCTCGGACCGGGTCGCCGCCGCCCAGGTCGCCGCCCTGGTGCTCGACGCCGCGCCCCGGCAACGGGTCTCCGACGACCTCGCCCGGCGCCTGCTGATGGGGGTCGGCGCCCAGGCCATCGCCCTCAAGGCCGGGGGCGCGCGCCGCCTCCTCAACCTCACGCCGATGCCGCCGGAGGTGGCCGAGACCGTCGACCTGCGCGAGGCCGGCTGGATCGACAGCATCGGCGGCGCCTGGCGCACCCTGACGGAGACGAACCCCCTGCCCCTGCGGGTCGTCGGCCACGGCATGGACGGGGTCGACTTCGTCGAGCTCATCCTCGATCCCGCCCCCCTGCGCCGGGCGATGATCGCCTTCTCGCGCCGCATCCTCCTCGCCTCCCTGGCGATCTCGGGCATCACCGCCGGCCTCGTCTTCCTGGTGCTGCAGCTCTCGATCGTGCGGCCGGTGCGGCGGCTGGCGCGCAACATCGCGACCTTCGCGGAGGATCCCGAGGACCTGTCGCGGCGGATCAGCCCGTCCTGGCGCAGCGACGAGATCGGCGCCGCCGAGACGGCGCTCGCCCGCATGGAGACGATCCTGTCGGACGAGCTGCGCCAGAAGCGGCGCCTGGCCGATCTCGGCCTCTCGGTGAGCAAGATCAACCACGAGCTGAGGAACCTGCTGACCACCGCGCAGCTCCTCGTCGACCGGCTCGAGCACGTCGCCGATCCGGGGGTGCAGCGCGTCGCCCCGCGCCTCGTCGCGACGCTCGGCCGGGCGATCCGCTACTGCGAGGGCACGCTCGCCTACGGCCGCGCCGCCGAGCGCGCGCCCGAGCGCCGGGTGATGCCGCTGCGGCCGATCCTGCGCGACGCCCTCGACCTCGCCGGGCTGGCGCCGGGCTCGGCCGTGACCATCGAGGACCGCACGCCCGAGGGCCTCGCCGTCGATGCCGATCCCGACCAGCTGTCGCGGGTCCTGGTCAACCTGGTGCGCAACGCCGTCCAGGCGATCGGCCTCGCCGGGGCCGGCGAGGGCACGCCGCTGGTCGCGATCGAGGCCGAGCGCCAGGGCGACACCGTCACGATCCTCGTCTCCGACAACGGCCCCGGCCTGCCGGAACGGGCCCGCGCCCACCTGTTCGAGGCGTTCCAGGGCGCCGGCCGCTCCGGCGGCACGGGCCTGGGCCTCGCCATCGCGGCCGAGCTGGTGCGGCTCAACGGCGGGTCGCTGAGCCTCGACGAGACCGGCATCGGCGCGCGGTTCCGGATCGTGCTCGCCGACCGCTGAGCATCCGTCGCCGGCCCGTCGCGTGCAGGCCGTGCTGCCCGTGCGTGAGCGCGGCGGTTGCCAACCCGGCACCCGAGACCGCATCGTGGCGCCATGTCCCTGCGCGTCCCCCTCTCCGCCGTGCGCTCCTTCGAGGCGGCGGCGCGGCGCCGCTCCTTCAAGGACGCGGCCGCCGAGCTGAACCTGACGGCGAGCGCCGTCAGCCACGCGATCCGCAAGATGGAGGCGATGCTCGGCGTCACCCTGTTCGAGCGCCAGGGCCAGGGCGTGGTGCCGACCGCCGCCGGCGAGGCGCTGCTGGAGCATGTGAGCCGCGCCTTCGACGAGTTGCATCGCGGCCTCGACCTCGTGGCGGCGCGGGGCCCGCAATTGCTGCGCCTGCACTGCGCGCCGAGCCTCGCGGCGCAGTGGCTGACTCCGCGCCTCGCCCGGTTCCTCACCGCCCATCCGGGCTTCGAGGTGCGGCTCGCCGCCGGCATGGACTATGCCCGCTTCGTCAGCGACGAGTTCGACGCCGACCTCGTCTACGGCCCGCCCCGGGGCGAGGGGCTGGTGGCGGTGCCGCTCTGCACCGAGACGGTGATGCCGCTGTGCGATCCCGCGCGCGCCGCCCGCATCCGCTCACCCGAGGACCTCCTCGACGAGGTGCTGATCCAGAGCGACAACAAGCAGGTGCGCTGGCCGCTGTGGTTCGCCCGCAACGGCCTGCCGGCGCCGCGGCCGCTCGGCGTGCGCTTCGACCGCAGCTTCCTCGCCATCGCGGCCGCCGCCGACGGGCTCGGGGTCGCGCTCGAATCGACGCTGCTCGCCGAGCGCGAGATCGCCAGCGGCCGCCTCGTCGCACCCCTCCGCGGGCTGGCGCAGGACGTCACCTACGTCGGCCACCACCTCGTCTACCCGGCGACCACCCGGCGGCGTGCGCCCTTGCGGGTCTTCGCCCGCTGGCTGGCGCAGGAGATGAGCATCGCGCTGCCGGACGATCTCGCCTGACGACTTAACGTCACGCCGCTCCCAGGAACCCGGCGGCCAGCAGCGCCAGGCCGGCCACCCCCGACAGCGCGAGCCGCAGGCGCCCGAGCCAGGCCGGGACCAGGCCGCGCCGGGGCAGGTCCTGGTCGACGAGGCCCCAGGCGAGGATCAGGGCGCCGAGCGCCCGCAGGTCCCACGGCGGGGGCGCGGACAACGCCGCCCAGGCGAGGAGCGAGGGGACGACCGCGACGGCGTAGTCGGCGCCCCGCCCCTCCGGCGAGGCCGCGGCCGCGCCCCAGCGCAGGCCGCCGAGGAACGACGCGATCACCGCGCCGTAGGCGGCGAGCAGCGGGCGCGGCGCCCATCCGAACAGGGTCTGGCCGAGGATCGCCAGGGCGCTCAGGCCCAGGAACGGGATCAGGCCGGCACCGCCGAGGATCAGGGCGGCGGAGGGCGCGGGACGGGGCATCAGTCTCTCCGGAAGATCACGCTGGCGAGCCAGCCGGAGATGAGTGCGAGCGCGCCGGCGGCAAGCCCGTAGGCCAGCGACCAGTCGCGGGCGATCGTCGCGATCCCCTGCTCGATGCCGGACTTGACGAGGTCGAAGCGCGCGTCGTGCCGCGCGAGCGGAACCCCGCCGGCGAGCAGCACCACCTCGACGTCGTAGGCGCCGACCGGCGCGGTCGCCGGCAGCGGCGCGGTGGCGCGGAAGACCGCGGGCGCCAGGAACCGCACTCCCGCCTCGCTTTCCGTGAACAGGCGCTCGCGCCGGCGCAGGCGCAGCAGGGCCTCGCGGAACGGATCGTCCGGTGTCGGCGCCGCCAGGGTGAGATCGGGCGCGGCGACGATCGCCGCGAGGCCGAGGCGCAGGCGGCGGCGCGTCGCCGCGTCGGCGATCTCGGGCAGGGGGCGCGACGACAGGACGGCGAGGAAGCTCGGCACCTCGGCGAATTTCTGCTGGTCGCGATTGACCCAGACCGGTCCGAGCGCTTCCTTCTCGCGCACCGTGAGCGACTGGCGCGGGCCGCGGATCGTCACCACCACGTCGTAGGCGCCGGAGCGCGCCGCCGCCTGGGCATCGCGCTCGATGGCGCCGAACACCGCCACCGAGGTGCCGGCATAGGTCGAGGTGACGGCGAGCCGGTTGAACGACAGGCTCACCACCAGGGATTCCGCCTGCGCCGGGCCGAAGGCGAGCACGGCAAGCAGGAGGGCGAGCATGGCGCGCATCAGCGCGCCTCTCGATGGAGCGGGAACGGCGCGCATCAGCGCGCCTCTCGATGGGGCAGGAACGGCGCGCATCAGCGCGCCTCTCGATAGAGTGGGAACGGCGCGCATCAGCGCGCCTCCTGGACCACGATCGAGAACGGCTCCTCGGGGCGCAGGACCAGCTCGGCCGCGAAGCGCAGGCCCACCGCCAGGACCAGGATCGCGAGGAGGAACCGGAAGTAGTCCGAGCGCAGGTTGCGCCCGGCCCGCGCCCCGAACTGCGCCCCGAACACCCCGCCGGCGATCAGGATCACCGCCAGCACGATGTCGACCGCCTGGTTCTGCACCGCGTGCAGCACCAGGGCGACGAAGCTGGTGCAGAGGATCTGGAACTGCGACGTGCCGACCACCACGCCGGTGGGCACCCGCATCAGGTAGAGGAGCGCCGGGACCAGGATGAAGCCGCCGCCGATGCCGAGCACCGCCCCGGCGAAACCGACGAACAGCGCGAGGCCGAGGATCGGGATCACGCTGGCGTAGAGGCGCGAGCGGGGAAACCGCATCCGCAGCGGCCAGGCCATGTAGGCGGCGTGGTCGCCGCCGAGCCGCGCCGGCCGCGCCCGGCCGCGGCGCCGGGCCCAGAAGCCGCGCACCGACTCGGCCAGCATCAGCCCGCCGACGACGGTGAACAGGGTGACGTAGGCGACCGTGATGACGAGATCGAGCTGGCCGGCCCGCCGCATCGCGGCGAAGAACCAGACGCCGAGGCTGGTGCCGACGAAGCCGCCCAGCACCAGGACGAGGCCGAGCCGCAGGTCGAGGGCGTTGCGCCGGTGGGCGGCGAGCACGCTGGTGGCCGAGGAGGCGACGATCGGCGCGGTCTGGGTCGCCACCGCGATCGCCGGCGGGATGCCCATCACGATCAGGATCGGCGTCATCAGGAAACCGCCGCCGATGCCGAACAGCCCCGAGATGAAGCCTACCGCCGCCCCGAGCCCGATGAGGACGAGGACGCTGACGGGCATCTCGGCGATCGGAAGGTAGATCTGCAACGACGGGGCGGTCCGGGCGGCGCGGGCCCCCGATCTAGACCACGTTTTCGCCGCAGGGGAAACCGCGGCGCGAAGCGGGCGCGGCCCCGTCTCCGGCCCGCGCCCGCCCTGTTCGGAGGGAGGATGCTACACCTTGCCGGTGCCCTTGCCGACGGCGAGGGGCGGGGGCGCGCCGATCAGCGACATCGCGCCCGGATTGGCGGCGGTCTCGGTGCGGGCCGGCGGCGGATCGTTCACCGCCGGGTCGGGCGTCCGGGGCTTCCAGGCCTCGGCGGCGGTCCGGGCCGCCGCGAGATCCTTCGGCGCCAGCTTGCCCGCGACCTCGTCGCGCTTGCGGCCGGCATCGTCGTCGCCCTGCGCCGCGGCCGCCGCGAACCAGCCATAGGCCTGGGGCAGGTCCTGGGTGATGCCGAGCCCGCGGGCGAGCAGCACCGCGAGGTTGTACTGGCTGTCGCGCACGCCGTAATCGGCGGCTTTGCGGAACCAGTTCGCCGCGGAGGCGTAGTCGGGCTTGCCGCCGGCGGCGCCGGATTCGGCCAGCATCACCGCGAGGTTGTGCATCGCCCGGACATGGCCCTGGATCGCCGCGCGGCCGTACCAGAGCCGGGCCTTGTCCTGGTCGCGGACGAGGCCGAGGCCCTTCTCGTACTGGCTGCCGAGGCGGTACTGCGCCGGGGCGTAGCCGGCGCCGGCCAGGCGGTCGAACAGCTTGGCGGCGAGGGCCGCGTCCCGCGGCAGGCCCCGCCCGTCGACGGCGCGGCTGGCGAGCTCGTAGATCGCGGCGCCGTCGCCCTCGAGGGCGGCCTGGCGCAGGGAGCCGGCGCCGGCCGGAAGGCCGGACAGCTCGCCGCCGAGGGAGGCGATGTCGGTCACCCGGGGCACCGCGGGCTTGGATGCCAGGGTCGCCTTGCCCGCATCCGGCGCGCGTGCGCCGGCGGCCTCGGGCGCCTTCGGCAAGGAGGCTTCGGGCTTCGTGGCCTCCTTCGTAGCCTCGGGCTTGGCAGCCTCGGACCGGCCGCCCTCCTCGGCGGGGGCGCTCGCCGGCGGCACGCTCTTCTGGACGGGGAGCGCGGCGACGGCCTGGGTCGTGGCGGGGTCGGCGGGCGCCGTCGCCGCATGGGTGACCGCCGGGACGCCCATCCGCGCGCCGGAGCCCTGCAGGGCCTGGAGCGTGCCGAGCGCCAGCACGATCGCCGCGAGGCCGAGGAGCAGCGGGCGTCGCCGGCGCTCGATCGTCGCCCGCAGGCGCTCGACCAGGCTGCCGCGCGGCTCGTCGGCCCGGTCGGCCGCGGCGGACGGAAGCGCGGCGGTGCCGGCGGCCTCGGCCGCCGCCGCCTGGGCGGCGCGGCGGGCGGCCGCGATGAAGCTCGCCTTGATGTCGCCGGCGGGCATCTCCGGGGCCGGGGCGGCCTCGCCCGCGGCGTGGCGCGGGCGCAGCGCGCCGGGCTCGATCATCTCGTCGGCCGGGCTCGCCGCGCCGAAGCGGGCATTCTCCGGGCGCGGTGCCTCGGGGCGGCGGACCGGGCGCTCCGGCGTCGCCGCGGTGGTCTCGCGCAGGCTGTCGCGCAGGCTGCGGGGGGTGCGCGGCGGCGCGGCGGCGAGCGCCGTCTCGCCCCGGCGGTCGCCGTCGAGCTGGGTCAGCCGGGAGACCAGCTGCTCGAGGGCGGAGTGCACGCCCTCCATCGTCGCCTGGAGCCGCTTGTCGGCGGCGGCCTGCTGGGTCCGCATCTCGGCCAGGGTCGCCTGCAGCCCGCCGAGGCCCTCGGCCGCGACCGCGCCCTTGCGCTCGGCCCCGATCGAATCGGCGACCGTGCGGGCGGCGCGCTCCGCGGCGGCCTGGATCGGCGCGTCGTCGCGCAGGAGCGCGACCTGGGCCAGGAGATCGCCCATGGTGCGCTCCAGGCCCGCCAGGGCCGGATCGCTGCCGCGGGTGTCGATGCGGCTCGCCAGCGCCAGGACCTGCCGCTCGAGCCCGTCGAGGGTCTCGCCGCCCGCCCCCTGCCCGACCCGGTCGAGCTTGTCGGCGAGGCTGCGCAGCATGCCGTGGATCGAGGCGAGGTCGCTGCTCGGCAGCGCCGGCTGGCGCAGGGCCTCGCCGATCTGCTCGAGCCGCTCCATCACGTCGCCGACGGTGTTCACCGCCGCGACCTGGTCGACCTTGGCCGAGAGGGCGTCGATGCGGCCGAGGATGTCGCCGGCCGCGCTCGGCTGCTCGCGCCGCTCGGCCCGCAGGTCGTCGAGCTTGCGGTCGAGGTCGGCGATGCCCTGCACCAGGGCCGGGGCGTCGGCCGCCGGGGCGCGCACGCCCTGGCGGATCTCCTCGAGCAGCGGCCGCAGCTCGTTCATCAGGGCCGGGCTGTCGAGCATGCCGTTGCCGAGCCGGGTCACGGTCTCGGTGAGGTCGTCGACCGAGCGGGCGAGGTTCTGCACCCGGGCCGGCTCGGCGAGGGCCGCGACCCGCGCGCGGATCTCCTCGAGCTCGGAAAACAGCTTCGCGACCGCGTCGCGGTCGGCGAGGCCGGACCGGTCGGCACCGGCTTCGCCGACCTGGAGGGCCAGGCGCTCGACGTCCTGGGCGACCCGGGCATGCACGTTGGCGGCGACGTCCTCGGCGAGGCGCCCGACTTGAACCCGCATCAGGTCGATCGGCCCGGCCACCGCGACGAGGTCGGCCGGGTCGCGGGCCCGCTGCACCTCGTCGGCGAGGGTGCGCACCGCCTGCTCGAGGGTCACGAGGTCGCCGCTGGTGGCGAGGCTGCCGATCGAGTCGCGCAGGCGCGAGGTCTCGGCCTGCAGCCCGGCGATCGCCGGCGAGAGCACGACGGCGGCGGCCTCGGTCGTCTCCATCACCCGGGCGAGGTCCCGCCGCAGGCCGTCGACCAGGAGGTCGCTCTCCTCCTCGGGACCGCCGTCGTCGAGCTGCTGCTGGCGCTGCCGGATCTCCGCCACGGCGGCGGCGAGGCTGTCGGGCGCCGGGTGGGCACGCCGCGCGGCCCGGGTGGGCTCGCGGGGGGCGCCCTCGGCCAGGCGGGTCTCGATGTCCTTCACCGCCTTGGCGACGACCTCGTCGGTCGCCTCGCGGCTCTCGCCGATGCGGCGGTCGATCGCGTCGAGGCGCCGGCCGATCGCCGCGACCGCCTCGGCCAGCCGCGCGTCGGCGGCGGGCTCGGCCCGCGGCGGGGTCGGGAGCGGAGCGGGCGCGGCCGCGGGACGGCCGGGACGGGGGCGGTGCCCGCGGGCCGGCTCGGGCTGCCAGCCCCGGTCGGGCCGGCGGTCCTCGGCGGGCTCGGGCGTCGCGAAGGCCGAAGCCGGGTAGGCGTCCTGGCGGGTGCGGCGGCCGCCCGCCGCGGCGCGGCGCGTCTGCTGCCGCACGCCGGCGCGGGCGGATCCCTCGCTGATCGCCTCGGCCAGCCACTCGTCGACCGACAATCCGGCGCGGCGGGCGGCCTCGCGGGCAGCGTCGCGCAGCTCCGGATCGAAGGCGTCGAGTGTAGGGGCGGTCCGTCTCATGGCGGGCTCTGCGCAAGGGGCCGAAGGAACTCGCGGACAGGCGCCGGCACTGGACCGACGGAAACCCGCGCCCTGCCCGATCCTGAAGATCTGGTCAGCGACGTCAGCCTGGAAGGTTCCTTCCGGCACTTTCGATCGGCACGGTAAACAACCGGTTAAGCCGGAGCGGACGGGGTGGACAGGGCTGCCTCGGGCGCTCGATCGTTGCGGGCGCAACTCGATAATGGGCGATTTTTGTTCACAACCTTTGGGTGATTCGACGCACGCCAAACGGGCATTTTTCGTGCTTTCCACCGCCGATCGGGCGCGTAACGGTTATGTGATTTCCGCTACAATCCCTTGAAATGGCACATTTTTTACCGTAAGTAACACACGCTCAAGTTGACGTTACCTTTCCCTTAGGTAGGTCATTTGACCTTCTTTGTGTCACAGGGCGTCCCGGGGGCGCACTGGAACGAGCAGTGGTGCGTGTCTCACGGGGGAACGGCATGGCTTATGATCGGCAGACCGAGAGCAGCAGGGGGGCGTCCGCCCGGCCCGGCGGAACCGCTTCGCGCACCGGCCGGCCGGCCGGCCGCTCGACGGCGCCGGCGACGTTGACGATCGGCGACCTCGCCGAGGAGTTCGGCGTGACGCTGCGGGCGCTGCGCTTCTACGAGGCGAAGGGCCTGCTGCATCCGCAGCGGCGCGGCACGACCCGCCTCTACACCGAGGACGATCGCTCGCGCCTCGCCACCATCCTACGCGGCAAGGAGCTCGGCTTCACCCTGCGGGAGATCGCCGCGATGGTCGACGGCGACGAGATCGCCGAGGCCGGTGCCGGCGCGAGCCTCTCGCTGTCCCCGGCCCAGGTCGCCGAGCAGATCACCCATCTGGAGAACCAGAAGGCGGAGATCGAGCGGGCGCTCGAGGCGCTGCGGGGCTACGGCAAGACCGTCGCGAGCGCCTGAGACGGCGCCTGACATCCCCGGCGGCGCCCTGCGGGGGCGGGTGCCGCCAGGACCTCGCCAACCGGGAACCTCCCGATCGGGATCCCCTCGACCGGGAACCCCGGGATCGAGCCTCCTGCGACGATGGTCGCACCCGCGACGCCCGCCCGGGCGAGCGGCCCCCCTTCCGTTCCTCGACCAGATAGTTTACATATGAACTATCTCGCCGCGGGAGACGCCGCGGACGGACCTGCACGGATCGTGGGAGCGGGGGAAACATGCCGAGCTACAAGGCGCCGGTGGAGGACGTGCTGTTCCTCCTCAACGACGTGTTCGGGATCGCGCGCTACAGCAACCTGCCCGGGTTCGCCGAGGCGACGCCCGACGTGGTCGAGGCGGTGGTCGCCGAGGGCGCGAAGCTGTGCGAGGAGGTGCTGGCCCCCCTCAACCGCGTCGGCGACACCGAGGGCTGCACCCGCCGCCCCGACGGCAGCGTGACGACGCCGAAGGGCTTCAAGGCGGCCTACGACGCCTATGCGGGCGGCGGCTGGATGGGCCTGTCGATGCCGGCCGAGTACGGCGGCCAGGACCTGCCCCACACCCTCAACAGCGTGATGCAGGAATTCGTGTCGAGCGCCAACCTGGCCCTCGGCATGTATCCGGGGCTGACGCAAGGAGCGATGGCCGCCCTCCTGGTCCACGGCTCCGAGGAGCAGAAGCGGACCTACCTGCCGAAGATGGTCGAGGGCACCTGGACCGGCACGATGAACCTGACCGAGCCGCATTGCGGCACGGATCTCGGCCTCCTGAAGACCAAGGCGGTGCCGAACGGCGACGGCTCCTATTCGCTCACCGGCACCAAGATCTTCATCTCGGCCGGCGAGCACGACCTGTCTGAGAACATCGTCCACCTGGTGATCGCCCGGATCGAGGGCGCGCCGGCGGGCACCAAGGGCATCTCGCTCTTCGTGGTGCCGAAGTTCCTGATCGGTCCGGACGGCACGATCGGCGCCCGCAACGGGGTGTCGTGCGGCGCCATCGAGCACAAGATGGGCATCCACGGCAACGCGACCTGCGTGATGAACTACGACGGTGCCACCGGCTGGCTCGTCGGCGAGGCCAATCGCGGCCTCAACGCGATGTTCGTGATGATGAACGAGGCGCGGCTGGCCGTCGGCATCCAGGGGCTCGGCCAGTCCGAGGTCGCCTACCAGAACGCCGTATCCTATGCCCGCGACCGGCTCCAGGGCCGGGCGCTCACCGGTGCCGCGGCGCCCGACAAGCCCGCCGACCCGATCATCGTCCATCCGGACGTGCGCCGGACCCTGATGACCATCCGGGCCTTCAACGATGCGGCCCGCGCCCTGGTGATCTGGACCGCGCTCCAGGCCGACATCGCCCACCGCTCCGAGGACCCGGCGGCCCGCCAGGCGGCGGAAGACCACATGGGCCTGCTCACCCCGGTGGTGAAGGGCGTGCTGACCGACCGGGGATTCGCCAACGCGGTCGACGCTCAGCAGATGTTCGGCGGCCACGGCTACATCGAGGAATGGGGGATGTCGCAATTCGTGCGCGACGCCCGCATCGCCCAGATCTACGAGGGCGCCAACGGCATCCAGGCGATGGACCTCGTCGGCCGCAAGCTGCCGCGCGACGGCGGCCGGGCGATGATGCGCTTCCTCGCGGAGGTCGAGGGCTTCTGCAAGGAGAATGCCGAGGACGAGACCCTCAAGGCGTTCTGCGCGCCTCTGACGAAGAGCCTCGGCCACCTGCAGCAGGCCACGATGTGGCTGATGCAGAACGCCATGGCCAAGCCCGACAATGCGGGTGCCGCGGCGACCGACTACATGCACCTGATGGGCCTCGTCGCCCTGGGCTACATGTGGGGCCGGATCGCCAAGGCGACGGCCGAGAAGAGGCAATCCGGCGAGGGCATCGCCGAGCGCCTGGACGCGCGGCTGGCCACCGGCCGGTTCTACGTCGAGCGCGTGCTGCCGGAGACCGGCACCCGGCTCGCCCGCATCTCGGCCGGGTCCGACGCCGTCATGGCGGTGCCGGCGGAGCTGTTCTAGGCTCCGGCCCGTACCCGCGGAGGCTGCCTCCGCCAGAATGACATGGATCCGATCAAGGCGCGGGATCCCCTCTCCCGAGTGGGAGAGGGGTGGGGGTGAGGGTGACACGCTTCAGTCCGAATCGCTGAGCGTGGTGCTGGTAGCGGAACGGTGTGAGCTTTCCGCGGGACCGTAGCACCCTCACCCCCGGCCCCTCTCCCACTCGGGAGAGGGGAGGCGCGCTCAGGCTTCCTCGGGCGAGTCCCACGGAAGCCGTATCTAAGGATTATCGCTTGCCTCCCGGCGCCCTCCCCTCGGGCCGCCGCACGACAATTCCGGGAAGACGCCCCATGCCCGACGCCTACATCTACGACCACGTCCGCACCCCCCGCGGCCGCGGCAAGCCCGACGGCTCGCTGCACGAGGTGACGGCCCTGCGCCTCGCCGAGACGGCGCTCCGCGCCCTCAAGGACCGCAATTCCCTCGACACCAAGCTCGTCGACGACGTCGTGCTCGGCTGCGTCGATCCGGTCGGCGAGGCCGGCGGCGACATCGCCCGCGCGGCCGCGCTCGTGGCCGATTACGGCATCCACGTGCCGGGCGTGCAGATCAACCGGTTCTGCGCCTCGGGCCTCGACGCGGTGAACTTCGCCGCCGCCCAGGTGATGAGCGGCCAGCACGACATGGCGGTCGGCGGCGGCGTCGAATCGATGAGCCGCATCGGCATCGGGGCGTCGGGCGGCGCCTGGCCGGTCGACCCGGCGATCGCCGTCAAGTCGTACTTCATGCCGCAAGGCGTCTCGGCCGACCTGATCGCCACCAAGTACGGCTTCTCCCGCGACGAATGCGACGCCTACGCGGTCGAATCGCAGAAGCGCGCCGCCCGCGCCTGGGAGGACGGCCGGTTCAAGAACTCCGTCGTGCCGGTGCGCGACGTCAACGGCCTGACGCTGCTCGCCCACGACGAGCACATGCGCCCGAGCACCGACATGCAGTCGCTGGCGAGCCTGAAGGCCTCCTTCGTCCAGATGGGCCAGATGGGCGGCTTCGATGCCGTCGCGGTCGACGCGCATCCGGATGTCGAGGCGGTCGAGCACGTCCACCATGCCGGCAACTCGTCGGGCATCGTCGACGGCGCCGCCGCGGTGCTGATCGGGTCCAAGGAGGCCGGCGCGGCGGCGGGCCTCAAAGCCCGCGCCCGCATCCGCGCCTTCGCCAATATCGGCTCGGACCCGGCGCTGATGCTGACCGGCCCGGTCGACGTGACCCGCAAGGTGCTCGCGCGCGCCGGGATGAGCGTCGGCGACATCGACCTGTTCGAGGTCAACGAGGCCTTCGCGGCGGTGGTGCTGCGCTTCCTCCAGGCCTTCGACGTCGATTCCACCAAGGTCAACGTCAATGGCGGCGCGATCGCGCTCGGCCATCCGCTCGGCGCGACGGGGGCGATGATCCTCGGTACCGTGCTCGACGAGCTCGAGCGGACGGGCAAGCAGACCGCGCTCGTGACCCTGTGCATCGGCGCCGGCATGGGCACCGCCACCATCATCGAGCGGGTGTGAGACCGATGCGCAAGTTCCTCCCCTTCCTGGTCCTCGCCCTGGCCCTGACGAGCCCGGCCCGGGCCGACGACGAGCGGCTCGCCCTGGCCCGCGACATCGTCACCAAGACCGTCGCCCGCAACCTGACCCAGGCGTTCAAGCAGGCCGAGGAGAAGACCCTCTCCGGCCTTTCCGCCGAGCAATCGGCCAAGATGCGTCCGGAGCTGGAGAAGACCTTCGCCCAGGAGCGCGACACCCTCGTCGACGGCCTGTCGAAGGAATACGCCCAGAAGTTCGATGCGGCCGAGCTGAAGCGGCTCGTCGGGATCTACGACGACCCGGTCTACCAGAAGTTCCAGGCGCTCAACGCCGACCCGACCTCGATGGTCACCACGATCACCAAGGACGCGGTGACCAAGATGATGAACCTGCTCTCGCTGGCGGCGCTGTCGCAGCAGGGCAACGGCCAGACACCGGCCCCGCAGGGCATGCCGGCCCCCTCGCCGGCCCCGGTGCCCGCCCCGGCCAAGCCGTAATCGATCTCACGAGGCCTTCGCCATGAACCTCACGAATTTCCGCTTCGAGACCGATGCCGACGGCGTGGCGCTCGCCACCTGGGACATGCCGGGCCGCTCGATGAACGTCGTCACCCCGGAGGTGATGGACGAGCTGAACCGGATCGTCGACGCCGTCGTGGCCGACGCCGCCATCAAGGGCTGCGTGATCACGTCGGGCAAGGACACCTTCTCGGGCGGCGCCGACCTGACCATGCTGCAGGGGCTCGGCGCCGAGCACGCGCGCCTTGCCCGCGAGCGCGGCGAGGAGGAGGCGATGACCTTCTTCTTCGAGGAATCGCGCCGGCTCACCCTGCTCTACCGCAAGCTCGAGACCTGCGGGAAGCCGTTCGCGGCCGCCGTGCACGGCACCTGCCTCGGCGGCGCCTTCGAGCTGGCCTTGGCCTGCCACCACCGGGTGCTGTCGGACGACGACAAGACCCGGGTCGGCCTGCCGGAGATCAAGGTCGGGCTGTTTCCGGGCGCCGGCGGCACCCAGCGCGTCGCCCGCCTGATGCAGACCGGCGACGCCCTGCAGATGCTGTTCAAGGGCGAGCAGATCCGCCCGCTGATGGCCCGCAACATGGGCCTCGCCCACGCGGTCGCGCCGCGATCCGAGATCGTCGAGAAGGCGCGCGAGTGGATCAAGGCCGGCGGCTCGGCCGTCGCGCCCTGGGACCAGCCGAAGTTCAAGGCGCCGTCGGGCAAGGTCTACTCGCCGGCCGGCATGATGACCTGGCCGCCGGCCAACGCCATCTACCGCCGCGAGACCCACGACAATTATCCGGCCGCCAAGGCGATCCTGCACGCCGTCTACGAGGGCCTGCAGCTGCCGATGGACCTGGCGCTCCGGGTCGAGAGCCGGTACTTCGCCAAGATCCTGCGCTCGCCGGAAGCGGCGGCGATGATCCGCACCCTGTTCCTGTCGATGGGCGAGCTCAACAAGGGCGCCCGCCGGCCGAAGGGCGTCGGCGCGGTGCAGCTCAAGAAGGTCGGGGTCGTCGGCGCCGGCTTCATGGGGGCGGGCATCGCCTACGTCTCGGCCAATGCGGGACTCGAGGTGGTGCTGGTCGACCAGTCGGCGGAGGCGGCCGAGAAGGGCAAGGCTTACGCCCACAAGCTCGTCTCCGACCAGATCATGAAGGGCCGCGCCAAGACCGCCGACCGCGACGCGCTGCTTTCGCGCATCACCGCCACCGGCGACTACGGCGCGCTCGCCGGATGCGACCTCGTGGTCGAGGCGGTGTTCGAGGACCCCAAGGTCAAGGCCGAGGTGATCGCGAAGGTCGAGGCGGTGATCGGGCCGGACGCGATCTTCGCCTCCAATACCTCGACCCTGCCGATCAGCGGGCTCGCCAAGGCCTCGTCGCGCCCCGAGCAGTTCATCGGCATCCACTTCTTCTCGCCGGTCGAGAAGATGATGCTGGTCGAGATCATCATGGGCAAGACGACCGGTGAGCGGGCGCTGGCGGCGGCCCTCGACTACGTCCGGGCGATCAAGAAGACCCCGATCGTCGTCAACGACGCCCGCGGCTTCTTCGCCAACCGCTGCGTCGGTGCCTACATCCTCGAAGGCCACCTGATGCTGGCCGAGGGCGTGCCGGCCGCGATGATCGAGAATGCCGGGCGCCAGGCCGGCATGCCGGTGGGCCCGCTCTCGCTCAACGACGAGGTCGGCGTCGACCTCGCCCTCAAGATCGTCAAGGCGACGAAGGCGCAGGTCGGCGAGGCGGCGGTCAACCCTGTCCAGGAGAAGGTGCTCACCGCCCTCGTCGAGGGCGAAGGCCGGCTCGGCCGCAAGAACCGCAAGGGCTTCTACGACTATCCCGAGCAGGGCGCGAAGAAGCTGTGGCCGGGCTTGGCCGGCCTGCAGGAGACGAAGCTCGACCCGGACGACGTCGACTTCCCGGAGCTGAAGCAGCGCCTCCTCGTCACCCAGGCGCTGGAGGCGGCCCGGACCGTCGGCGAAGGCGTCGTCACCGATCCGCGCGAGGCCGATGTCGGCTCGATCCTCGGCTTCGGCTTCGCGCCGTTCACCGGGGGCGCCCTGTCCTACATCGACGTCATGGGGCCGGCCCGGTTCGTCGCGCTGTGCCGGACGCTGGAAGCCAAGCACGGCGCCCGCTTCAGCCCGCCGGCGACGCTGGTGGCGATGGCGGAAAACGGCGGCACCTTCTACGGCGAGGCCGCCCGGCAGGCGGCGTAGGCCCCGGCCCCGCCGTTCCCGCCCCGTCCCGGAGGCCCGCGCGGCAGCCGTACGGGGCGGGTGTGGTGCCGCAAGGCTGATGCCCCGTCGTAAGCCATCCCTTTCCCGGACGACGGAAACGAGGTGGAAGGAGATCCGGGATCGAGGGGATGGTTGCCGCGAAGCGGCTCCGCTCGCCGCACCGTTGCGGCGAGGCGGAGGCTTCGCGACATCTTGTGCTGGATCCCGGATCTGCTTCCGCTAGAGCGCTTCACGATCGCGTTGCAATCGTGAAGCGCTCTAGGTATTTGATTTTGCCGCATTTTCTGAGACGAACCGGCATCCTCTTCGTCGGAAAATGCTCTAGCGCTGCAATCGTCCGGGACAGGGCGGGTGCGATTCGCCGGATCGCCCGCCTGCCGTCGCCGCGCCTGTCCCCTCGTCCAGGTCCCGCCCGCGGGTCTCCGGCAAGAGCCACGCCGCCGCCGTGCCGAGGAGGCTGAAGGCGGCGAGGTAGTAGGCCGGGGCCATCCGGTCGCCGGTCGCGGCGATGAGCCAGTTGATGACGTAGTTGGTGCTGCCGCCGAACACCGAGACCGCGAGCGCGTAGACGACGGCGAGGCCGGAGCTGCGCACCGCGCGCGGCAGCGATTCCGGGATGCCGACGATGACCGCCGCGGCGTTGATCGAGGACAGGGCCGAGAGCAGGAAGGTCACGGCGTAGACGGCGAGCGCGCTGGGATCGCGCAGCAGCCAGGCGAAGGCCGGGACGGCCAGCAGCAGGATCAGGACGCGCGGCCAGATCATCACCGGGCGTCGGCCGTAGCGGTCGGCGAGGTAGCCGCCGAGCAGCGGGAACGCGACCGAGGCGAGGCCGAGGGCGATCGGCACCGCGGTCGCGGCGGTCTCGGACAGGCCGAGCGTCGCGCCGGCATAGACCGGCATGTTGGTGCCGACCGCGTTCGAGACCGTCGAGGCGGCGACGACCACGAAGGTCAGGCCGAGCAGGCGGCCGTGCTCGCGCAGGAGCCGGCCGAGCACCGCCCGGGTCGAGGACGCGGCATCCGGATCCGCCGCGACGCCGCCGGTCTCCGGCAGGTGGCTGCGGATCACGAGGCCGACCGGCACGACGGCGAGGCCGGCCAGGAACATCACCCGCCAGCCCCACCCGGCCATGGCGGCGTCGCCGAAGGCGAGGGCGAGGGCCGTCGCCAGGAGGCCGGCGAACAGCGCCGCGCAGCCCTGGCTGGCGATCTGCCAGCTCGTGACGAAGCCGCGGTGCCTCGCCGGCGCCGCTTCCAGCAGGTAGGCGGTCGAGGGGCCGACCTCGCCGCCGAGCGCCAGGCCCTGGATCAGCCGGCCGGCGATGACGACGACTTGCGCCCATCCGCCGATCTGGGCGTAGCCCGGGCAGGCGGCGAGCATCAGCATGCCGAGCGCCATCAGGGCGATGGTGACGAGCATCGCGGGCTTGCGCCCGGCCCGGTCGGCGAGCGCCCCGATCAGCGCGCCGCCGACCGGCCGCATCACGTAGCCGACGCCGAACAGGGCGAGCGACGCGAGCAGGCTGTGGCTGGCGTCCGAGGCCGGGAAGAACGCCTCGCCGATCGCCTTGGCGAAGAAGGCGTAGACGGTGAAATCATAGAATTCGAGGGCGTTGCCGAGGACCACCGCCCCGACCGCCTTGCGGTCGAGGGTGGGGTGGGCGGGATTGCGTGCGTCCATGCGGTCGGGTCAGCGCCCGGGTTCGCGCTTGAGGCCGCCGGTCACCGGCTCGGCGCCGGCCGCCACGGCCTCGTCGTAGCCGGCAAGCCAGCGCTCGCGCGCCGCGGTGCCCTCGGCGTAGGGGCAGGCCTCGCGGGCGAGGCCCTTCTCCGGGGCGGCGCGGCCGAGGGCGTGGGCGTCGAGGTTGTCGGGCGGCGATTGCATCGGGGTCGTCGGGCTCCTGTCGGGTCATCGGGCCCGATCGCGGGCGCCGATGCCGAGAACCCGAACCGCCGGCGAGGCCGGACGTTCCCGCCGGGCCTCGTCGCCGGCCGCGTGGCGGGCCGGGCGCGACGGGCCTATACGGCACCTCATCCGCTCCCCAAGGAACCGCCGCCGTGCCGCATGTCCCGTCCGCTCCGTCACCGACCGAGGCCGGCCCCAAGCCCGGGCGGCGCGCGGCCTTCCTCGACGGATGCGCCCCGGCGACGCGGCGCATCCACGCGCCGATCGTCGACCTCGCGGCCTCGCGCGGCCACCTCAACCCGCGCGGCCTCGGGGCGGCCCGCGCCTCGTCCGATCTCGGCTCGCTCGGGCAGAGCAGCGTCGGCTTCGAGACGCTCGGCGATTACGCGGCGGCGGACGCGGCGGGCCGCGCGCCCTACGGCGGCGCCGAGTACGGCGTCGTCCAGTCGCCGGAGGCCGACGCGGTCTGCGCGAAGTTCGCGGGGCTGCATGGCGGCGCCGGGGCGATCGTCTGCGGCTCGGGCCTCGCGGCGATCGCGACGGTGCTCGACGCCTTCGCGCCGACGCTCGTGCTGATCCCGGAGGGGGTCTACTTCCCGGCCTGGCGCTACATGGCGGAGGCGAACGTGGCGCCGACCGGCCGGGCCGAGCTCCAGACCTACCCGGCCGGCGCCTCGGGCGAGGAGGTCGGCGCGCTGTTGGCGCGGGCGGGCGGGCGCGTCGCGGCCCGGGACACGCTGGTCTATCTCGAGGCGCCGGTGAGCGGCACCTTCGAGATCCCGGACATCGCCGGCATCGTCGCCCGGGCCGGGGCGGCGGGCGTGCGCACGGCGATGGACAACACCTGGGCAAGCCACGTGCGCTTCCGCCCGCTCGCGCACGGCATCGACCTCGCGATCCAGGCGACGACGAAGTACGAGGGCGGCTATGGCGACACCCCGAGCGGGATCGTGGTGGCGCGGAGCGAGGCCGACATCGCCCGCCTGCGCCGGCAGCTCCGGATCAGCGGCCAGGGCGCGGTCTCGCCCCAGACCTGCACCCGGCTGTTCCACCGCGTCGACGGCGCGGAACGCCGCCTCGACCGGCACGCCGCCACGGCCGCGACGCTGATGGGTTGGTTCGAGACCAAGGGCTTCGCCGCCGGGATCCTGAGCCCCGCCCGCGCGGACAGCCCGCATCACGGGCGCTTCCAGCAATACTTCGGCGCCGGCAACAGCCTGTTCACGGTGGTCTTCGACGACGGCCTGCCGGTCGAGCGGGTCCACGCCTTCGTCGACGCGCTGCTGCTGTTTCGCGTCGCCGAGAGCTGGGGCGGCCACGTCTCGCTGGTGCTGCCGGTCCATCCGCGCCGCGACCCGGCGGTCCTGCCGAAGGGCGCGATGGTCCGCTTCAACGCCGGCCTGGAGGAGGCCGGCGACCTGATCGCCGATCTCGACCAGGCCGCGCGGGCGGCGTTCTGAGGCCTACGGGTAGCCGAAGCGGGCCTTCGCGGCGGCCAGCAGGTGCAGCGCCTCGCCGTCGCGGCCGGCGGCGCAGGCGTTCGACGCATTGGCGAGATCGGCCGAGAAGCGCTTGCCGACCGGCGCGTTGAGGTTGCCGGTGGCGACGTCGCTGTCGACGATGGCCTGCGTGCGGGCGATGGCCGGGCCGCAGCCGGTGCCGGCGGGCAGGGCCCCGGCGGGGAGCGCGGCGACCGGGCCGAGCGCGGCGGCGGGCGGGGCGGCCGGCTTCGACTGGCAGGCGGCGAGGGCGAGGAGGGCCGCGAGGGCGAGCCCGGGCTTGCAGAACGACACGGGGACGACTCCACCTTGTTGAGCGTGTAAGGCCAAGCTTGTGGCAAGCACGGCGGAAGCGGTCAATCGCGGGCCGACGCAGCGTCGGGCGCGACTTGTCATCGCGCGCGCCTCCCGGTAAACAGGCGGCCCTCGCTTTCGGGTCATCACCCCTTCAGGAGACGCGAGCCGTGGCTCATGCCGGCTCCCCGCTGACGCTTCCGACGACCGCCCTCCCGGCGGCGCGGGCGCGCGCGCTCCTCCTCGGCGGCCTCCTTCTCCTTATCAGCCCCTGAGGGCCGTCCGGGCGCGTGCCTGGGCCCTTGGGGGATGGAAAGTCGAGACACACGATCCCGAAGCCAGCCGCGCCCGCGCGCCCTCGTCCCGGGCGAACCAGGATTTCCACCATGACCGACCAGACCGCCCGCACGCCGTCGTCTCCTGAGCGCGTGCTGATCTTCGACACCACGCTGCGCGACGGCGAGCAGTGCCCCGGCGCCACGATGACGCTGGAGGAGAAGCTGGCGGTGGCCGAGATGCTCGACGCGATGGGCGTCGACATCATCGAGGCCGGCTTCCCGATCGCCTCCAACGGCGACTTCGAGGCGGTGGCGGAGATCGCCCGCCGCGCGAAGCGGGCGGTGATCGCCGGCCTCGCCCGCGCGATCCCCGCCGACATCGCCCGGGCCGGCGAGGCGGTGCGGTTCGCCCGCCGCGGGCGCATCCACACCTTCGTCTCCACCTCGCCGATCCATCTGGCCCACCAGATGCGCAAGACCGAGGACGAGGTCCTGGAGATCGTCCTGAAGACCGTGGCCCAGGCCCGCGACCTCGTCGAGGACGTCGAGTGGTCGGCGATGGACGCGACCCGCACGCCGATCGACTACCTGTGCCGCACCGTCGAGGCGGCGATCCGGGCCGGCGCCACCACCATCAACCTGCCCGACACGGTCGGCTACGCCACGCCCGAGGAGTACCGGGCGATGTTCCGCGCCGTCCGCGAGCGGGTGCCGAATTCCGACAAGGCGGTGTTCTCGGTCCATTGCCACAACGACCTGGGCCTCGCGGTGGCGAACTCGCTGGCCGGCATCGAGGGCGGCGCGCGCCAGATCGAGTGCACCATCAACGGCATCGGCGAACGGGCCGGCAACGCGGCGCTGGAGGAGATCGTGATGGCGATCAAGACCCGCGGCGACGTCCTGCCCTACGAGACCGGCATCGACACCACCCAGCTCGTGCGCGCCTCGAAGCTGGTGGCCGGCGCCACCCACTTCCCGGTCCAGTACAACAAGGCGATCGTCGGCCGGAACGCCTTCGCCCACGAGAGCGGCATCCACCAGGACGGGATGCTGAAGAACCAGACCACCTACGAGATCATGACGCCGGAATCGGTCGGCGTGCACAAGACCTCGCTGGTGATGGGCAAGCATTCGGGCCGGGCCGCCTTCCGCTCGAAGCTCGACGACATGGGCTACCGGCTGTCCGACAACCAGTTCCAGGACGCCTTCGAGCGGTTCAAGGCGCTGGCCGACCGCAAGAAGCACGTCTACGACGAGGACATCGAGGCCCTGGTCGACGAGAACCTGGCCACCGCCCACGACCGCATCAAGCTCGTCTCCCTGACGGTGGTGGCCGGCACCCGCGGGCCGCAGCGGGCGACGATGAAGCTCGACATCGAGGGCCGCACGGTCACCGAGGAGGTCGACGGCAACGGCCCGGTCGATGCGGTGTTCAACGCCATCCAGGCGCTGGTGCCGCACGAGGCGGCGCTCGAACTCTACGACGTCCACGCGGTGACCGGGGGCAGCGACGCCCAGGCCGAGGTCTCGGTGCGCCTGCGCCAGGACGACCGCATCGTCACCGCTCGCGGCGCCGATCCGGACACCCTGGTCGCCTCGGCCAAGGCCTACCTCGCCGCCCTGAACAAGCTGCAGGCCGGCGCGAGCCGCCTGCACGCCCAGCACGCCGCCGCGGAGTAAGACCCCGGCCCCCGCGAACGGCCTCGTTCGCAGGGGCCGGCAAGCCCGAATGGGTGCCGGCGCCGATCGCTCATGCATCGACGTGTCGATGCATGAGCGCCCCGATCCGGGATCCCAGCCGGCAAAAAATCGAGGGCTCGGCGGGATCGGGACTGGACAGGCCGCCGCCGGCCCCTTAAACGACCCTCACCGCCGGGGCGGTTTGGTGGCTTCCCCGGGGGCGCTCTTGTGAGAGCGGGCGCATAGCTCAGTTGGTAGAGCAGCTGACTCTTAATCAGCGGGTCCTAGGTTCGAGCCCTAGTGCGCCCACCACAAGATCCAGGTTACTTTCGTAGTAGCTTGAACCGGATGCTTCTCAGGCAGCCGACACCTTTGGAACGGTTGGTGGCCGTTCCCCTCTCGTCCTCACGGACGACGGGCGCATAGCTCAGTTGGTAGAGCAGCTGACTCTTAATCAGCGGGTCCTAGGTTCGAGCCCTAGTGCGCCCACCATTCCCCTCCCCCCTACGACGATGACCTGGGACGGCGTCACGGTCGCCGTGCGCGCGTAGGCCCATAAGCCCGGTTGCGCGGATCCGCTGCCGATACGATCTGCCACCTTGGACCTCATCCTGAGGTCGAGGGTGGGATGGCCCGGTTCCAGTTGTCTCGGGTTCACGCCGACGCTCCTGTTCGAACAGTTCCCGAGGCAAGCATGACCGTGGTGCTGCTGCACGGCCTCGGCCGGACGAGCGCCAGCATGGCGCGGCTCGCCGCGCGCGTCGGGGCGGCCGGCTACCGCGCCGAGACCCCCGATTACCCGTCCCGCCGCCTCGGCCTCGCGGCCTGCGCCGCGCATCTGCGGCCGATCGTGACGGCGATCCGGCGAGAGGCCGGGCATCCGATCGTCCTCGTCGGCCATTCCATGGGCGGCCTCGTCGCCCGGCATCTGGCCGCCGCCGATCCCGATCTTGCGGCCGGCCTCGTGACCCTGGGCACGCCGCATCGCGGCAGCGAGGCGGCCGATTGGGTGTCGGCGTCCCGCCTCGGGCGGCGCGTGTTCGGCCCGGCCCTGCACGACCTGCGCACCGATGCCTGCGCGGCCTTGCCCGCGCCGGCCTGCCCGCTGGTGGCCGTGGCCGGAACGCGGGCGCTCATCCCGTTCTTCCGCGGCCGGATCCCGCCGCCGCATGACGGTCTCGTCGGCGTGGCGCGCGCCCGGCCCGGCGCCGGCGAGGCGTGGCACGCGGTTCCGGGCGACCACACGCGCCTGATGGATCATCCGGCCGCCGTGGCGCTGGTGCTGCAAGCCCTGTCGGCGTGGCTCCCGAGGAATGTCGGCGATCCGGCCGCGTGAACCCATCCCGACGATCACGCATTTGTGATCGATGGCCTAAGGTACTGGTACGGCAGGTCTTTCGTCGAAGGATCGGCGGCTGCGCCTCGCGCAGCGTCATCCGGCACGGGAATGGTGGCGCGCGCGAGACAGGCGCCGGGCTCGCGCGCGCGCATACAGGCGCGACCGAGGCGCCCGATTCCGACAAGGCCCGTGATGCGATCCCTGCTTGCCCTGATCCCGCTCGCCGGCTTCGCGGCCGACGCCCTGGCGGCGGACCTGCCCGCCCGCGCGCCGCCGCCGCCCGTCGCCGCCCTGCCCGCCTTCACCTGGACCGGGCTCTACAGCGGCCTGTTCGCCGGCTACGGCCAGTTCGACAACCGGACGAGCCCGGCCTGCCGCGGTGCCGACGGCCTCGCGGGCGGCCTGCGCTGCCCGGTGCGCTCGGCGCTCTCGCCCCGGGCCGACGACTTCATCGCCGGGACCGAGGTCGGCTACACCTACCAGCTCGCGCCGGGGCCGGGCCTCGTCGTCGGCGCCGCCGCCGACTACCAGTTCACGCCGATCCGCTCCTACGGCCTCGAGACCGGGGCCCTCCCGCAGGCGGGGCAGCCGGGCGCGGTCTATCCGGGCGGGGTCTACCATGTCGGCCAGCGCCTGGACTGGCTCGCCACCGCCCGGGGCAAGATCGGCTACGCCTTCGACCGGGTCTTCGTCTACGGCACCGGCGGCGCGGCATTCGGCGGCGTGCGGATCGACACCACCACCACGGCGAATGCCGGCTTCTTCGATCCGCGGGTGAACCTGCCCGAGTTCGACGCCCGGAAGGGCGCGCTGCGCGTCGGCTGGGTCGCCGGTGCCGGTGTGGAATATGCGATCAGCCCGCAGCTCTCGGTCAAGGGCGAGGCCCTGTACTACGATCTCGGCAGCCGCACGGTGCTCGCCGGGGATGCGAGCGGGTTCCGGCCGAACCTCGCCGTCGGCGCCCGCGCCGGGATGAGCGGCGTGCTCGGCCGGGTCGGCCTCAACTACCGCTTCGACGACGGCCTGCCGGTCGTCGGCCCGTTCGTCGACGTCGCCAAGGCGCTCATCGACCCGGTGCCCTACGTCGCGCCGGTCGCCCAGGTCTGGGATTTCGAGGTCGGCACCCGCTACGTCTACGACTCGGGCCGCTTCGGCAAGTCGTTCTACCGGCCGGCCGACGGGACGATGATCTCGCGCCTGACCTACCGCGACTTCGACGCCCATTCGGGCGAGACCTTCGCCCGCCTCGACCACAACCCGACCGGCCTGTTCGCCAAGGGCTTTCTCGGCTCGGGCTTCGTCGCCTCCGGCGGCCGGCTCAACGACGAGGACTTCCCGCCGGGCATCCGCGGCAACGTCTACTCGAACACCCTGTCCAAGATCCGCGACGGCGACGTCGCCCTCTCGGCGATCGATGCCGGCTACCATTTCCTGCGCGGCGACACCTACCGGCTCGGCGCCTTCCTGGGCTACCAGTCGACGACCGAGCGCGCCAACGCCGTCGGCCTGGTCCAGACTGCCGCCAACCCGGTGATCGGCAGCCGGGGCGTGCCGAACGGCGTCTCGGTGCTGACCCAGGACAACCACTGGAACGCGCTGCGCGTCGGCCTCGCGGGTGAAGCCCGCTACGACCGGTTCACGCTGTCCCTGGAGGGCGCCTATCTGCCGGTGGTCGGCCTCGACGGCTACGACCGGCACTGGCTGCGCCCGGACATCAACCCGCTCGCCGAGCGCGGCACCGGCAGCGGCTACTTCGTGCAGGGCGTGATCGCCTACGACCTCACCCCGACGATCAGCGTCGGCGTCGGCGCGCGCGCCTGGCGCATGACGGTCGACCGGCGGGACGGCACGACGCAGTTCCCGACCCTGACCGAGCCGGCGAAGTTCTCCAGCGAGCGCTACGGCGCCTTCGCGCAGATCTCGTACCGGTTCACCGATCCGGCCTTCGGCCTGGGCGGGCTGGCGGCGAAATAATACCGCCGCGCCTTCGACCGGATCCGTTCGACGGCGCCGGCGAAGCCCGCAAGATCTCTCTCCTCGCGTCGGCGCCGATGCGCCGGACGCCGTGGCATCGGGGTCGATGCCACGGCGCGAGGGGATGAGACCGTGTCCGGAAGGACTCTTCCGGACACGGTCTCAGGGATCAGGTCGCGGGCAGGCACCGCCTTGGCGACATCGGCCTCAGGCGGCCCGCACGGTGTCGAGGAAGTGCGCCACCTCGGCCGAGAGGTGCTCGGACTGGCGCGACAGCTCGGAGGCCGAGGCCAGCACCTGGGCGGCCGCCGCACCGGTCTCCTCGGCCGCCCCCGCCACGCCGGCGATGTTGCCGGTGACCTCGCCGGTCCCGGCCGCGGCTTGGCTGACGTTGCGGACGATCTCCTGGGTCGCCGCGCCCTGCTCCTCGACCGCCGCGGCGATCGAGGTCGCCACGCCCGAGATCTCCTCGATCCGCGCCGTGATCTTGCCGATGGCGCCGGCCGCGTGGCCGGTCGAGGCCTGGATCGCCGCGATCTGGCCGGTGATCTCCTCGGTCGCGCGGGCCGTCTGGCCGGCGAGTTCCTTCACCTCGGCCGCCACCACGGCGAAGCCGCGGCCGGCCGCCCCGGCGCGGGCCGCCTCGATGGTGGCGTTGAGCGCCAGGAGATTCGTCTGCGCCGCGATCGACGAGATCAGCCCGACCACGTCGCCGATCCGGGCGGTCGCCTCGGTCAGCGCCCGGACCTGACCGGCGGTCTGCCCGGCCTCGGCCACGGCGGCGCGGGCCAGCTGCGCCGAGCCGTCGACCTGGCGGCCGATCTCCTGCACGGACGCCCCGAGCTCCTCGGCGGCGGCCGCGACGGTGCCGACATTGGAGGAAGCCTCCTCGGCGGCGGCGGCGACGGCGGTCGATTGCGCGGCGGTCTGGGTCGCGGTCGCCGTCATGGTCTGGGCGGTGGCCTGCAGCTCGATGGCCGCGGCCGAGACCTGCCCGACGATGCCGCCGACCGCCCGCTCGAAGGCATCCGCCATCTGGCGCATGCCGGCGCGGCGCTGCTCCTCGGCCGAGGCGCGGGCGAGCACCGTCTCCTCCTCCAGCGCGCGGGCGCGGATCAGCCCGTCCTTGAACACCTGCACGGCCGCCGCCATGGCGCCGATCTCGTCGCGCCGGCCCGTGCCGGGGATCGGCGTCGCGAGGTCGTGGTTCGCCAGCCGGCCCATCGCGGCGGTCATGCGGGCGATCGGCCGGGCGACGCCGAGGAGGCTGAAGATCGCGGCGCCGATCGCCGCCGCGAGCGCCAGGCCCGTCATCACCGCCGCCGCCAGGATGCCGGTCCCGGCGCTGGTGCTGCTGTGCTCGGCGCTCGCCAGGGCGGCGCCGGCATTCATCGCGACGATCGCCTTCAGGGCGCCGGTCGCCTCGGCGTTGGTGGCGGTCATCTCGGGGCCCGTCAGGGTGGCCAACGCCGTGGCCTGATCGCCGGCCGCCATCGCGCCCGTCACCATCTTCTGGCCCTCGAGGTAGCGGCTCCACCGCGCGACGAAGCGCCCGAACGCCGCCCGCTCCTCGGGGCCGGAGATCAGCGGCTCGTACTGGGCCTGGAGGTCGACCAGCGCCTTGCGGCTGTCGGTCAGGGCCTGCTCGTTGCGGTCGTAGGCGGCATCGTCGGTCGAGGTGACGACGAAGCGGTAGAGATGGATGCGGTAGCTCTGCGTTTCCGCGTAGATCTGGCTGATCAGGTTCGAGGCCGGGATCCGGGTCTTGGCGATCTCGACGATGTCGTCCCGCAGCGTCATCAGCCGCAAGATCCCGTTACCCCCCTGCGCCACGCTGAACAACATCAGCGTCATGATCGTCCCGATCAGGACATGCTTGATCGACAATTTCATCGTGCAACCGCCCGGCATCGACGCGACAGCCCCGTGATCCGAGGCGCGTCCCTGCATAGGCGATGCCTTGTTATCTCTTGATGAAGAGCGGCGTTGCTGGCGCGAGAAGGTTCATGCCGGCGCAAAAATCAGCACAGCCGCCGGTCGGGTGGGCGGCAGGGCTGTCCGGGTGACGATCGGAGGGCAGGACGAGGCGCGGGCATCCCTCTCTCCGCGCGAGAAGTCGGGCTTGCCCGACTTCATCCCTCACTTGCAGATCCCGGGCAAGCCCGGGATCTGTCGGGGAGAGGGAAGGACCCGCGCCCCTCCGGACCGAGGGCGCGCCAACCTACTCGGCCGCCTGCTTTCCCGACTCCTGCCCCATCCCCTGCCCCGGCTGGTGCGGCCGCGGCCGGGCCTTGCGCCGGAGCGCGATCTCCTGCTCGCGCGCCTTCGGCAGCTCGCGATGGGCCTGGTCGCGGCCGGGCAGGTAGGGCTTCGGCCACGCCTGCGTGCGGGCGTCGTACCAGGCCGAGGCCTGGCGGCAGAAATTCGGGTTCCACAGGTGCGGCCGGCCGAGCGCCACGATGTCGGCCCGGCGGGTATGCAGGATGGTGTTGACCTGGCCCGCCTCGGTGATCGCGCCCACCGCCATCACGGCCATCGGCGCCTGGTTGCGGGCGCGATTGCGGATCGCGTCGGCGAACTGGACCTGGAACATCCGGCCGTAGACCGGCTGCTGGTCGGCGACGGTCTGGCCGGCCGACACGTCGACGAGGTCGCATCCCGCCTCGTGCAGGGCCTGCGCCACCGCCACCGTGTCGGCCTCGCTCATGCCGCCCTCGGCCCAGTCGGTGGCGGAGATCCGCACCGACATCGGGCGCTCGGCCGGCCAGGCCGCCCGCATCGCCGCGAAGACCTCGAGGGGAAAGCGCAGGCGGTTCTCGATCGACCCGCCATAGGCGTCGGTGCGGGTGTTGGTCAGCGGCGAGAGGAACGAGGCCATCAGGTAGCCGTGGGCGCAGTGCAGCTCGAGCATGTCGAAGCCTGCCCGCGCCGCCCGCCCGGTCGCCTGCACGAAGTCGTCGCGCACCCGGTCCATCCCGGCCCGGTCGAGTTCTTGCGGCACCTGGCTCACCCCGTCGAGGTAAGGGAGGGCC
This sequence comes from Methylobacterium platani, assembly GCF_001653715.1. Taxonomy (GTDB): domain Bacteria; phylum Pseudomonadota; class Alphaproteobacteria; order Rhizobiales; family Beijerinckiaceae; genus Methylobacterium; species Methylobacterium platani. The sequence goes on along the minus strand of NZ_LWHQ01000017.1, from coordinate 185,538 downwards.
GAGGCCGAGACGATCGGCCAGTTGCCGGCGGGCAGCGGCCGGTCCATCCGCTCCCAGCCGACCTGCGTCGAGCCTTTCCGGCCGGCATGGCCCAGCTGCATCACGATTCTGGTCTCGGTGTGGGCGTGGACGAAATCGACGATGCGGGCCCATTGGGCCTCGTGCGCGTCGGTCCAGAGCCCCGGGCAGCCGGGGGTGATGCGGGCCTCACGCGACGGGCAGGTCATCTCGGTGAAGAGCAGGCCGGGGCCGCCGAGCGCGTGCGAGGTGTAGTGGACGAAGTGCCAGTCGGTGAGGTTGCCGCCCTCGTCGGCCGAGTACTGCGCCATCGGTGCCATCGCGACCCGGTTCGGGATCCGCATCCCGCGTAAAGTGAGGCCCGTGAACATCGGCGTCGGCCGGCTCTCCCGGTAATCCTCGCCGGTCCCGGCGTGGAGCCGGGCGTAGAACGCATCGTCGACCGCCGCCACGTAGGCGGGATCGCGCACCACCAGGTTGTCGTAGGTGACGGACTTCGCCCGGCACATCACCACCATGGAGAACTGCTCCGCATCCATGTCCCAGGAGCGGTTCATGTGCTCGAACCAGGCGAGCGACACGTCGGCATTGTGCTGCACGACCTGGCAGGGGGTGCGCCGCGCCCGGTCGTAGGCCGCGAACGCCGCCTGGACGTCCTCCTCCGCATGCGCCACCAGCGCGTCCGAGAGCGCGATGGCGCATTCCATCGCGAGCTTGGTGCCCGAGCCGATCGAGAAATGCGCCGAGGCCTTGGCGTCGCCGAGCAGCACGATGTTGTCGTGCGACCAGGCGCGGCAGAAGATCCGCGGGAAGCGGCGCCAGGTCGAGCGGTTGAGGAGCAGGCCGTGGCCCTGCAATTCCTCGGCGTAGATGTCTTCCAGGATCCGGCGCGAGCCCTCCTCGTCGGCCTCGGTGAAGCCGTGGCCCTGCCAGCAGGCCTCGTCCATCTCGAACACCCAGGTCGAGCGGCCGGGCTCGTACTGGTAGGTATGGGCGCAGACGATGCCGTGCGGCGTCTCGCGGAAGAAGTAGTTGAACTCGTCCATCGGCCGGGTCGAGCCCATCCAGCAGAACCGGTTGGACTTGATCTCGACCTCGGGGAGGAACGCCTCGCGGAAGTGCTCGCGGATGCGCGAGTTGATGCCGTCGCAGGCGACGATCACGTCGGAATCGGGGAAGCGCTCCTTGAGCCGGTCGGGCGGGACGCTCTCGCCGAAATGGAGGTCCACGCCCTCCTCGCGGCAGCGCTCCTGCAGGATCCGGAGCAGGCGCATCCGGCTGACCCCGGCAAAGCCGTTGCCGCCGCAAGCCATCACCCGGCCCTCCTTGTGGATCGCGACGTCGTCCCAGTACGAGAAGGCGTCCTGGATGCGCGCGAAGGAACGCGGATCGCGCGACAGGAACTCGTGCAGGGTCTCGTCGGAGAACACCACGCCGAAGCCGAACGTGTCGTCGGCCCGGTTCTGCTCGTAGACCTCGACCTGCCAGTCGGGCCGGCGCTTCTTGGTCAGGAGCGCGCAGTAGAGGCCGCCGGGTCCGCCGCCGATCACCGTGACGCGCATGGGGGATCCTCCTGAGGGCGGGTTCGCCGACGCAGAAAGTTTATACTTGAAATATTCTGGCGCAAGGGGGCCAAGGGGGCATGGGGCGGATCGTCGCCGGATGCCGACCGTCCGTACCGGCCCGCGCGAGGGACCGGTCCGATTGCTGCGATGCAGCGACGAAAACGGCTTGTTTATCAGCAATCTGCTCGCTGCATTGCACAAGGATGCGGCAGGGCGGAAAAATCATCAGGAGCGGTTGCCAGACGATATTTCATGCGTAAAGTATTCCGGGTGGGCCGGGGACGGGATCCGACGAAAGAAGCGCCGCTCTCGCCTCCCGCGCCGACTCGACTTCGGCCGCGGCGCACCGGACAAGTGCCGACGATGCTCTCGACACGAAGGGGACACACGGGATGAAGTCGATCCGGAACGCCAGCTTCCTCGCGACCGCGCTGTTGGGCGCCACGCTGCTGGCCGGTCCCGCCGCCGCGCAAGGCCAAGGGGAAGGATCGGGGAAGGTCCGGGTCGGGCTGATGTTCACCCTGTCGGGCCCCTCGGCCGTGCTCGGCGAGCAGGGCCGGGACGGCTTCCTGCTGGCCCTCGACACGCTCGGCAAGAAGCTCGGCGGGCTCGACGCCGAGGTCGTCACGGTCGACGACGAGCTCAAGCCGGATGTGGCCACCAACAAGGCGCGGGAGCTGGTGAAGCGCGACCGGGTCGAGTTCGTGGTCGGGCCGACCTTCTCCAACGTGCTGCGCGCGGTGGTGCGCCCGGTGACCGATGGCGGCGCCTTCCTGATCTCGCCCAATGCCGGCACGTCGAACTATGCCGGGGCGGAGTGCAACCCGAACCTGTTCGTCTCCTCCTACCAGAACGATCAGGTGCACGAGGTGCTGGGCAAGTACGCCCAGAACAAGGGCTACAAGCGCCTCGTCCTGCTGGCACCGAACTACCAGGCCGGCAAGGACTCGCTCGCCGGGTTCAAGCATTCCTACAAGGGCGAGGTGGTGAACGAGATGTTCACGCCGCTCGGCCAGCTCGACTTCTCGGCCGAGCTCGCCCAGATCTCGGCGGCCCAGCCCGACGCGGTGTTCGCCTTCATGCCCGGCGGCATGGGCGTCAACCTGGTGCGCCAGTACCGGCAGGCGGGGCTGAGCACGATCCCGTTCCTCTCCGCCTTCACGGTCGACGAGAGCACCCTGCCGGCCCAGAAGGACGCGGCGGTGGGGTATTACGGCGGCGCCAACTGGGCTCCGGACCTCGACAATCCGCAATCCAAGGCCTTCGTGGCGGCGTACGAGAAGAAGTACGGCAGCGTGCCGGGCACCTACGCCATGCAGGCCTACGACGCCGCCCTGATGATCGACGCCGCGGTCAAGCGCGCCAAGGGCGACCTGAAGGACAAGGACGCGATCCGCGCCGGCCTCAAGGCCGCCGAGTTCCAGTCCCTGCGCGGCCCCTTCAAGATCGGCAACAACCACTACCCGATCCAGGATTTCTACCTCGTCAAGGCGGCCAAGCGCCCGGACGGCAAGTACGAGACCCAGGTCGCCGAGAAGATCTTTTCGAATTATCAGGACAACTACGCCGCCGAGTGCAAGATGAAGTGATCGTCCGACGAAGGATGCCGGGCCGATGCTCAACCTGTTCCTGATCCAGGCGCTGAACGGCGTCCAGCTCGGCATCCTGCTGTTCCTGGTGGCAGCCGGGCTGACGCTGATCTTCGGGGTGATGGACCTCATCAACCTCGCCCACGGCGCGCTCTACATGATCGGCGCCTACCTCGCAGCCACCTTCACCGCCGCCACCGGCAGCTTCGGCCTCGGGCTGCTGCTGGCGCTGCCGGCGACGCTCGCCTTCGGGCTCGCCCTGGAATTCCTGGTGGTGCGCCACCTCTACGGGCGCGACCATCTCGACCAGGTGCTCGCCACTTTCGGGCTGATCCTGATCCTCAACGAGGGCGTGCGCATCGTCTGGGGTGCTGCCCCGATGAGCGTGCCGGTGCCGGACGCCCTGTCGGGCTCGGTCCGCCTCGTCGGCACCCTGCACTACCCGCTCTACCGGGTCGCGATCATCGTCGCCGGCCTCGCCACGGCCTTGGGCCTGCACCTCCTCGTCAACCACACCCGGCTCGGGATGCGGCTGCGGGCCGGCGCCAGCAACGGCCCGATGGTGGCGGCGCTCGGGGTCGACATCCGCCGGCTGTTCCTGGTGGTGTTCGGCCTCGGCGCGATGCTGGCGGGATTCGCCGGCGCGATGGTGGCGCCGATCCTGTCGGTCGATCCCGGCATGGGCGATTCGGTGCTGATCCTGACCTTCGTGGTCATCGTCATCGGCGGCGTCGGCTCGGTGCGGGGCGCCTTCGTGGCCGGGCTCCTCGTCGGCCTCGCCGACCAGCTCGGGCGCACCTTCGGGCCGATCCTGCTGCGCAGCGTGATGGATGCTTCTTCCGCCTCGCAGACCGGGCGGACGCTCGCCCCGATGCTGATCTACATCCTGATGGCGGCGATCCTGTTCTTCCGGCCCTCCGGCCTGTTCCCGGCGCGGGGGTCCCGATGAACACCCTGGTCGCCCGCGTAGCCGCCGAACCGCCCCGGCGCCGGGCCGCCATACCCGGCACGATGCTGGCCGGGCTGGCGCTCGCCGCGCTCGCCGCCCTGCCGGTCGCGGCGGAGGCCGCCGGCCTGCCCTTCCTGGTCGTCACCGCGACCCGGATGATGATCTTCGGGCTCGCCGCCCTCTCCCTTGACCTCGTGCTCGGCTACGGCGCGATGGTGTCGTTCGGCCACGCCGCCTTCATCGGGCTCGGGGCCTACGCGGTCGGCATCCTCGACGCCCATGGGATCCGCGACCTCGCGGTGCAGGCGCCGGTGGCGGCCGTGACTTGCGCGCTCTTCGCCCTCGTCACCGGGGCGATCAGCCTCCGCACCCGCGGCGTCTACTTCATCATGATCACGCTGGCCTTCGGGCAGATGGCGTATTTCTTCATGGTCTCGCTCGCGGCTTACGGCGGCGACGACGGCTTGCCGCTGTCCGGCCGCTCGACCCTGTTCGGGATGCGGCTGATCGAGGGCGATCCCGCCCTGTTCTACCTGGTGCTGGCCGTGCTGGCGGTGGCGCTGCTGGTGCTCCGCCGCGTCGTCGCCTCGCGCTTCGGCCGGGTGCTGCGCGGCAGCCGGGACAACGCGGTGCGGATGCAGGCGATCGGCTTCTCCCCCCTGCCCTACCGGCTCACCGCCTACGTCGTCGCCGGGGCGATCGCCGGCCTCGCCGGGGTGCTGCTCGCCAACCAGGCCGAGTTCGTCTCGCCGGCCTACATGAGCTGGCAGCGCTCAGGCGAATTGATCGTCATGGTGGTGCTCGGCGGCATGGGCACGCTGGTCGGGCCGGTGGCCGGCGCCGCGGCGCTGATCGCGCTCGAAGAGGTGCTGGCGCACTATTCCGACCATTGGCGCCTCGGCCTCGGGCTGATGCTGGTGGCCGTCGTGCTCCTCTCCCGCGGCGGCCTCGCGGGGCTGGCGGCGAAGATCGGGAGGCGCGCGTGACGCCCCTCCTCTCCGTCCGGTCCTTACGCAAGTCCTACGGCGCCCTGAAGGTCACCGACGACGTCAGCCTCGACGTGGCGGCGGGCGAGCTGCACGCGATCATCGGCCCGAACGGCGCCGGCAAGACGACGCTGATCCACCAGCTCTCGGGCAGCCTGCCGAGCGATTCCGGCACGGTGCACCTCGCGGGCGAGGACATCACCGCCCTGCCGATGGTGGCGCGGGTGCGCCGGGGCCTCGCCCGCTCGTTCCAGATCACCTCGATCCTCGACGGGTTCTCAGTGCTGGAGAACGTGGCGCTCGCGGTCCAGGCCCGCTCCGGCTCGAGCTTCCGGTTCTTCCGCCCTGCCGCGAGCGAGCGGGCGCTCAACGACGAGGCGATGATCGCGCTGTCCCGCGTCGGCCTCGCCGACCGGGCCTCGCGGCGGGCCGGCAGCCTGTCGCACGGCGAGAAGCGCCAGCTCGAACTGGCGGTGGCGCTCGCGACGAAGGCCCGCCTGCTCCTCCTCGACGAGCCGCTCGCCGGCACCGGCCCGGAGGAATCGGCGATCCTGGTCGGGCTGATGCGCGAATTGAAATCCACCCACACGATCGTGCTGATCGAGCACGACATGGAGGCGGTGTTCGCGCTCGCCGACCGGATGAGCGTGCTGGTCTACGGGCGCGTCATCGCCAGCGGCGCGCCGTCCGCGGTCCGCTCCGATCCGGCGGTGCGCGCCGCCTATCTCGGCGAGGAGGAGGCGGCCTGATGCTCAGCGTCGAGGGCCTGGAGAGCGCCTACGGCGATTCCCGCATCCTGTTCGGGATCGACCTCGCCGTCGCCAGGGGCGAGGTGGTGACGCTGCTCGGCCGCAACGGCATGGGCAAGACCACCACCGTCAAGTCGATCTTCGGCCTCCTGAAGCCCCGGGCCGGCCGGATCCTGATCGACGGCGAGGACATGGCCGGGCGCCCGTCCCACCTCGTCGCGAGACGCGGCCTCGGGCTGGTGCCGGAGGGGCGCCAGGTCTTCCCGACCCTCTCGGTCGAGGAGAACCTCGTCGCGACGCATCGCGGCGGGCGCGGCGCCAAGTGGAATCTGGAGGCCGTCTACCGCCTGTTCCCGCGCCTGAAGGAGCGGCGGCGCAACGGCGGCGACCAGCTCTCGGGCGGCGAGCAGCAGATGCTGGCGATCGGACGCGCCTTGATGACCAACCCGCGCCTCGTCGTCCTCGACGAGGCGACCGAGGGGCTGGCGCCGCTGATCCGCGAGGAGATCTGGGCCTGCCTGCGGGCGATCAAGGACGAGGGCGAGGCGATCCTGGTGATCGACAAGAACGTCGATGCGCTCGCCCGCTTCGCCGACCGCCACGTGGTGATCGAGAAGGGCCGCGTGGTCTGGACCGGCACCTCCGCGGCTCTCCGCGAGGCGCCGGAGGTGAAGGACCGGTTCCTTCATGTGTGAAACATCTGTCGAAGGAGTGACCGCATGACCCCCATGACCGCAGGCATCACCCGGGCCGGTGACGGCATCGAGGGCGTCCGCTGGAACATCCTCGGGCAGATCTACGTGCCCAAGCAGCATTCCGAGAGCTCGCTGTCCTGGCATGCCACCTTCCCGCCGGGCACCTTCGTGCCGCCGCACATCCACCCGACGCAGGACGAGTTCCTGTACATCCTGCAAGGGCGCCTCACCGCGGTTCTCGACGGGCAGGAGAGCGTGGCCGAGCCGGGCGACACGGTGCGGCTGCCGCGGGGCCAGCCGCACGGGCTGTTCAACCGCTCGGATGCCGACGTGAAATGCGTCTTCTGGGTCTCGCCGGCGCGCCGCCTCTACGACCTGTTCTGGGCCCTGCACAATCTCGGGCCGCAGGCCAATCCCGCCGACGTGGTGGCGATCTCGGCCAAGCACGAGGTCGACTTCCTGCCGCCCCCGGATGCGGAGTAGACGTATGCGCGTCATCATCGTCGGCGCCGGGATCGGCGGGCTCGCCACCGCCCTGATGCTCCACCGGCGCGGCATCCGCGCCACGATCGTCGAGCAGGCCTCGGAGGTCCGCGAGGTCGGCGTCGGCATCAACACCCTGCCGCACGCGATCCGCGAGCTCGCCGAGCTCGACCTGCTGCCGGCCCTCGACCGGGTGGCGATCCGCACCAAGGAACTCGCCTACTACAACCGCCAGGGCCAGGAGGTCTGGCGCGAGCCGCGCGGGATCGATGCCGGCCACCCGGTGCCGCAATTCTCGATCCATCGCGGGCGGTTGCAGGCGGTTCTGTACGAGGCGGTGCGCGAGCGGCTGGGACCGGACGCGGTCAAGACCGGCCTCGCGCTCTCCGGCTTCCTCCAGGACGAGGGCGGGGTCACCGCCCACTTCACCGACGCGCTCCGGGGCGATGCCGGCCGCACGCTGCGGGGCGACGTGCTGGTGGCCTGCGACGGCATCCACTCGGTGGTGCGCAAGAAATTCTTCCCCGACGAGGGCCCGCCGCGCTGGGACGGGGTGCTGATGTGGCGCGGCGCCACCGAGTGGGCACCTTGGGGCGACGGCCGCACCATGGCGATCGGCGGCGGCATGGGCGCCAAATGCGTGCTCTACCCGATCGCCGAGGCCGAGGGCGGCCGCCAGCTGATGAACTGGGTGGTGTTCGTGAAGATGGCGGACGGCACGATCTCGCCGCCGCCGAAGGAGAGCTGGTCGCGCCCCGCCCACCGCTCGCAGGTCCTGCCCTACGCCCGTCGCTTCGCCCTGCCGGATTTCGACCTCGCGGCGCTGGTCGAGGCGACGCCGCAGATCTTCGAGTACCCGATGTGCGACCGCGATCCGCTGCCGCGCTGGACCCACGGCCGGGTGACGCTGCTCGGCGACGCCGCCCACCCGATGTACCCGGTCGGCTCGAACGGCGCCTCGCAGGCGATCCTCGATGCAAGGGCGCTCGGCGACGCGCTCGCCCGGTCCGAGCACCCGATGCAGGCGCTCCACGCCTACGAGGCCGAGCGCCGGCCGAAGACCGCCGAGATCGTGATGCTCAACCGCAAGGGCGGGCCGGAGCGGGTGATCGACGAGGTCGAGAAGCGGGCACCCGCGGGGTTCTCCCGGATCGAGGACGTGCTGAGCCACGCCGAGCGCCAGGCGATCGTCGGGGGTTACGCCGGCAAGGCCGGATTTGCCGTGGCCGGGAACGTGAGCCCGCTCAGGGTGGCGGTGTAGCTCCTTCCCCTCCCCCCTGTGGGGAAGGGTCAGGGGTGGGGGTGGTGCAGGAGGCACCGCTGAGCCTTATCCGGCACCACCCCCACCCCTAGCCCCTCCCCACAAGGGGGAGGGGAAAGTGCTCTACGAAAACGACCCGCGCCCAATTCCTTTAAGGTTGAAATATCCATGATCCACCTCTCTCCCCGCCACATCCTGGTCACCGGCGCCGCCCGCGGCATCGGGCGGGCGATCGCGGCCGGGTTCGTGGCGGCGGGGGAGCGGGTGACGGTGCTCGGCCGCACGCCTTCGAGCGCCGCGCGGGCGCGTGACCAACTCGGCGCGGCCCACGCCGTGGCGGCCGACGTCACCGACGCGACCGCCCTTGAGCGTGCCCTGACGCAAGCCGCCGATGAGGCCGGCCCGGTCGCGGTGCTGGTCAACAATGCCGGCGGGGCCGAGACCGCGCCGCTCGCCCGCAGCGACGTCGACACCCTGCGGCGGATGATGGCGCTCAACCTCGAGCCGGTGCTGGTCGCGGCCCGCGCGGTGGTGCCGGGCATGAAGGCGAGCGGCGGGGGACGGATCGTCTCGGTCGCCTCCACCGCCGGGCTGAAGGGCTACGGCTACGTGAGCGCCTACTGCGCCGCCAAGCACGCGGTGGTGGGCCTCACCCGGGCGCTGGCCCTGGAACTGGCCGCCACCGGCATCACCGTCAACGCGGTCTGCCCCGGCTTCACCGATACCGACCTCGTCGGCAGCGCCATCGACGGGCTGGAGGCGAAGACCGGCCGCCAGCGCGACGACCTCCTGACCGAGTTCACCCGCCACAACCCGATGGGCCGCCTGATCCGCCCCGAGGAGGTGGCGGACGCGGTGATGTGGCTCGCGGGGCCGGGCGCGGGCGCCGTGACCGGCCAGGCGATCGCGGTGGCAGGAGGCGAGCTGTGAACGCACCGGTCGAGATTCCCTCGGAGCTTCCGACGCACCGCACCGAGGTGCGGCTGTGGCTGCGCCTGCTCACCACCGCCAACACCATCGAGGCGGAGATCCGCCGCCGCCTGCGCGACCGGTTCAACACCACGCTGCCCCGCTTCGACCTGATGGCGCAGCTCGAGCGCGCCCCCGACGGCATCCAGCTCGGGGAATTGTCGCGCCGGATGATGGTCTCGAACGGCAACGTCACCGGCCTCGTCGAGCGGCTGGCGCAGGAAGAGCTGATCGACCGCCAGGTCTCGGAGGCCGACCGCCGGGCGGTGCAGGTGCGCCTGACCCGCCAGGGCCGCGCGGTCTTCGCCGAGATGGCCCGGGCGCACGCCGACTGGATCGCCGAACTCGTCGGCGCCCTCGATCCCGCCGCGCAGGAAGCCCTGTCCACCCAGCTCTCCGCCCTGAAGGCCTCGGTGCGGCCGGGCGGCACGCCTAAGCCGAAACCAAAACGCCAGGGAGGCACCATGAGGCGCCAGAACGCCATCGCGGCCCCGCTCGCGGGCTTCACGCCGCAGCATTTCGGCTTCGCGATCCAGGACGGCATCGCGACCGTGACGCTGAACCGGCCGGAGAAGAAGAATCCGCTGACCTTCGAGAGCTACGCGGAGCTGCGCGACACCTTCCGGGCCCTGCGCTTCGAGGAGAGCGTGACCGCGGTGGTGGTCACGGGGGCCGGCGGCAACTTCTCGAGCGGCGGCGACGTGTTCGAGATCATCGAGCCGCTGACCACGATGGGGGCGGCCGACCTGCACGCCTTCACGACGATGACCGGCGATCTCGTCAAGGAGATGCGGGCCTGCCCGCAGCCGGTCGTGGCGGCGGTCGAGGGCGTCTGCGCGGGAGCGGGCGCGATCATCGCCATGGCCTCCGACCTGCGGGTGGCGGGGGCCGGCGCCAAGGTGGCGTTCCTGTTCAACCGGGTGGGGCTCGCCGGCTGCGACATGGGCGCCTGCGCGATCCTGCCCCGGATCGTCGGCCAGGGCCGGGCCTCCGAGCTTCTCTATACCGGCCGCTTCATGAGCGCCGAGGAGGGCGAGCGCTGGGGCTTCTTCAACCGCCTGGTCCCGGCGGGCGACGCCCTGACCGCGGCCGGCGAGACCGCCCGCGCCCTGGTCCAGGGCCCGGCCTACGCCAACGGCCTGACCAAGCGGATGCTGCACATGGAATGGGCGATGGGGGTGGACGCCGCCATCGACGCCGAGGCGATGGCCCAGGCGCTCTGCATGAAGACCCAGGACTTCCGCCGCGCCTTCGAGGCGTTCGCGGGCAAGACCAAGCCGGTCTTCGAGGGGAACTGACCTGATGCCCGACCGCAGCTTCCTCGACTGGCCGTTCTTCGAGCTGCACCACCGCGACCTCGCTGCCGCGGCCGAAGACTGGGCCGCCCGCACGGTGCCGGCCCTCGTCGACCATCACGACGTCGACGGCTCGTGCCGGCGCCTCGTCGCGGCCCTCGGCGAGGCCGGCTTCCTGCGCTTCGCCGCCCCCGAGGACGGGCGCTTCGACGTGCGGGGCTTATGCCTCCTGCGCGAGACCTTCGCCCGCCATGACGGGCTGGCCGATTTCGCCTTCGCCATGCAGGGGCTCGGCACCGGGGCGCTGACGCTGTCCGGCACGGCGGCGCAGCGGGACGCGGTGCTGCCGGGAGTGCGTGCGGGCCGCCGCATCGCCGCCTTCGCGCTGACCGAGCCGGAGGCCGGCTCCGACGTCGCCCAGATCGCGCTCAAGGCCGAGCCGATGCCCGACGGCACGGTCCGGCTCGACGGCGAGAAGACCTGGATCTCGAACGGCGGCATCGCCGACACTTACGTGGTCTTCGCCCGCAGCGGCGAGGCGCCGGGGGCGCGCGGCCTCTCGGCCTACCTCGTGCCGGCGGAGACGCCCGGCCTGACGGTCGCGGAGCGCCTCGACACCATCGCGCCCCATCCGCTCGCCCGGCTGCGCTTCGAGGGATGCCGGGTGCCGGCGGAGAACCGCATCGGCGAGGCCGGGGCCGGGTTCAAGGTCGCGATGGCAACGCTCGACGTGTTCCGCTCGACCGTCGGCGCCGCGGCTTTGGGCTTCGCCCGCCGCGCCCTCGATGCGTCGCTCCATCGGGCACAGTCCCGCAAGCTGTTCGGGGCGCCCCTCGCCGCGATGCAGCTGACCCAGACCAGCCTCGCCGAGATGGCGACGGCGATCGATACGGCGGCGCTCCACGTCTACCGCGCCGCCTGGACCCGGGATTCCGGCGCGCCCCGCATCACCCGCGAGGCCGCGATGGCCAAGATGGTGGCCACGGAGGCCGCGCAAGGTGTGATCGACCGGGCGGTGCAGCTCCATGGCGGCGAGGGCGTCCGCTCCGGCTCGGTGCCGGAGACGCTCTACCGCGAGATCCGGGCGCTGCGGATCTACGAGGGCGCCACCGAGGTCCAGAAGCTCGTCATCGCCCGCCAGATTCTCGCCTGAGAGGAGTGTCCGATGGAGGCTGCCGTGCAGAACGGCCATGAACCGGGAACTCGCATGCCGGAGATCCCGGCCGTCGCACGTCCCGCCGAGGGCGGGGGCAGCCCATGGGCCCGCCGCCCCGACACCTTCGTGCGGGACAACCTGCCGCCGCCGGACCGGATGCCGGACTTCGTCAATCTCGACCGGCTCGGCTACCCCGAGCACCTGAACGCCACCGTCGAACTGGTCGACCGGCACGTCGGGCAAGGTCGCGGCGACCGGGTGGCGCTGGTCGGTCCCGACGTGACCTGGACCTACGCCGAGCTGAAGCGCCAGATCGACCGGATGGCGAACGTCCTGGTCGGCGACCTCGGCCTCGTGCCGGGCGGGCGGGTGCTGCTGCGCTCGGCCAACAACCCGACCAAGGTCGCGCTCTACCTCGCGATCATCAAGGCGGGTGGGATCGTGGTGGCGACGATGCCGCTGCTGCGGGCGCGTGAACTGACCCAGATCCTCGACAAGGCCCGCATCCCGCTGGCCCTCTGCGATGCCGGCCTGATCGACGAGATGGCGAAGGCCGCCGACGGCCGCGCCGATCCGGTGCGGGTCGTCACCTGGCGCGGCACCGCCGGGGGCGAGCTCGGGGAACTCCTCAGCCACGCCTCCGACCGGTTCGATCCGCCCGCGACCCGCGCCGACGATCCGTGCCTTCTCGGCTTCACCTCCGGCACCACCGGCCTGCCGAAGGCGACGATCCACTACCACCGCGACCTCCTGGCGATCTGCGACTGTTACGGCCGCGAGGTCCTGCGGGCGACCGAGGACGACGTGTTCATCGGCTCGCCGCCGCTCGCCTTCACCTTCGGCCTCGGCGGGCTGGTGCTGTTCCCGTTCCGGGTCGGCGCCCGGGCGGTGCTGCTCGAGAAGGCGGGGCCGACCGACCTCGCCGCCGCCATCGAGCGCCACCGCGCAACCGTGCTGTTCACCGCCCCCACCGCCTACCGGGCGATGCTGGGGTTGATCGGCCGGCACGACCTGTCGTCGCTCCGAAAGTGCGTCTCGGCCGGCGAGACCCTGCCGGCGCCGACCTGGCACGCCTGGGCGAAGGCGACCGGCCTCAAGCTGATGGACGGCATCGGCGCGACCGAGATGCTGCACATCTTCATCGCCTCGCCCGAGGACGAGATCCGCCCCGGCGCGACCGGCCGGCCGGTGCCGGGCTACGAGGCGCGGGTGATCGATGCCGCGGGCAAGCCGTGCCCGCCCGGGGTTCCCGGGCGGCTCGCGGTGCGCGGGCCGATCGGCTGCCGCTACCTCGCCGACGAGCGCCAGAGCGTCTACGTGCAGGACGGCTGGAACGTCACCGGCGACACCTACCTCCAGGACGCGGACGGCTATTTCTGGTTCCAGGCCCGCAACGACGACATGATCGTCTCGGCCGGCTACAACATCGCCGGACCCGAGGTCGAGGCGAGCCTGCTCGCCCATCCGGCCGTGGCGGAGGTCGGCGTCGTCGCGGCGCCCTGCCCCGAGCGCGGCCGCATCGTCGCGGCCTACGTGGTGCTCAACCCCGGCTTCACCGGGAGCGAGGCCCTGACCAAGGCGCTGCAGGAGCACGTCAAGACCGACCTCGCGCCCTACAAGTATCCGCGGGCGGTGCATTACGTGCCGGCCCTGCCCAAGACCGAATCCGGCAAGCTGCAGCGCTTCGCCCTGCGCCGGCAGGCCGAGGCGGACGCCGCCACCGCTCAGGGAGAGACCGCATGACCGCCAGCCCGATCCCGCTCCGCCCCGAGACCGAGAGCCCCGCCCTCTCCACCCTCCAGCCGCCGGGCTGGAGGAAGCCGAAGGGCTACGCCAACGGCATGGCCGGCCGCGGCACCGTGGTGATGACCGGCGGCCTGATCGGCTGGGACGCGGACGAGGTGCTGGCCGAGGGCTTCCTGCCCCAGGTCGAGCAGATCCTGCGCAACATCCTCGCCGTGCTGGCCGAGGCCGGCGCCGGCCCGGAGCACGTCGCCCGGCTGACCTGGTACGTGCGCAGCGTCGACACCTACCGGGCCTCGCTGCCCGAGCTCGGGCCGGTCTACCGCCGGGTGATGGGCCGCCACTTCCCCGCCATGGCGCTGGTCGGCGTCGCCGACCTCGTCGAGCCGGGCGCCCTGGTCGAGATCGAGGCGACCGCGATCGTGCCGGACGCCGCCTGATGCAGGCCGCGACGATGCAGGCGCCCACCTGGACCACCGGCGGCCCGCTCGGCGACATCGACCGCGCCTACGACAATGTCGGCGCGATCCCCGGCGCCAAGGCCTATCCGGCGCGCTGGAGCGAGGCCGCCTCGGCGTTCCGGGAGCGCCTGGCGGCTCGAGGGCGCGCCCGCCTGGGTCTGCCCTACGGGGCGGGCCCGCGCCACGCCTACGACCTGTTCCTGCCCGAGGGCGCACCTGCCGGCCTCGCGGTGTTCGTCCATGGCGGCTACTGGAAGGCGTTCGACCGCTCGGTCTGGTCCCACCTCGCCGCAGGGGCGCTCGCCCACGGCTTTGCCGTCGCGGTGCCGAGCTACACGCTCTGCCCTGAGGCGCGCATCGCCGCCATCACCGCCGAGATCGCCGCCTTCCTCGACCGCGCGAGTGCCGAGGTGGCGGGGCCGATCCACCTGTCGGGCCATTCCGCCGGCGGCCATCTCGTCACCCGGATGCTGTGCACGGACGTCGCCCTCGCCTGCGCCGGGCGGATCGCCCGCGTCGTCTCGATCAGCGGCGTCCACGACCTGCGCCCGCTCCTCGCGACGCAGATGAACCAAGTCCTGCACCTCGACGCCGACGAGGCCCGGGCCGAGAGCCCGATCCTCCACGCCCCGCGCCCGGGCGCCCGGCTGGTCGCGGTGGCCGGCGGGGACGAGCTGCCGGAATTCCGCCGCCAGAACCTCCTGCTCCCGACGATCTGGCACGGGCTCGGGGCGGAGACGGAGGCGTACGAGATCGCCGGGACGCATCATTTCAGCGTCGTCGAGGGCCTGGGCGATCCGGGCAGCGCGCTGACGCGGGCGCTGGCGGGACGCTGATCCGCGCGCGCCTGTCCCTCGCGATGAAGTCAGGGCGCGGCATCCCCTCTCCGGGCGATGCCGGGCTTGCCAGAGGATCCTTGCCCGGTATCGCTGCAAGAAGTCGGAGAGGGGTGACGCGCCTCGACCCTGCCGGGACCGATCACGCGGAAGCCCCCGGGGCTTTGCCCGCCCCCGCCGCGATGGCACAAGCGCGCGAGCGAGCTTGCGGCCCGGCCGCGCGGGGAACGACCACATGACGGTGTCGAGCGACGACGACCTGGAAAGCCTGCGGCGGATCGGCCGCATCGTCGCCGACGCGCTGGAGATCATGGGCCGGGCGATCGAGCCCGGCATGACGACGGCCGAGCTCGACCGGATCGGGCGCGACGTCCTGGAGCGGGAAGGCGCCCGCTCCGCACCCGAGACGGTCTACGGCTTTCCCGGCGCGACCTGCATCAGCGTCAACGAGGAGGTCGCCCACGGCATCCCGGGAGACCGCCGGATCGCGGCGGGCGACCTCGTCAACATCGACGTCTCGGCCGAGAAGGACGGCTGGTTCTCCGATACCGGCGCCTCCTTCGCGGTGCCGCCGGTGACCCGGGCGGTCGAGCGGCTGTGCCGGGACGGGCGCCGGGCGATGTGGACGGGCCTGCGCCAGGTCGGGGCCGGCAAGCCGCTCGCCGGCATCGGCCGGGCGGTCGGCGCCTTCGCGCACAAGAACGGCTACACCCTGGTGCGCAACCTCGCGAGCCACGGCGTCGGCGCCTCGCTGCACGAGGAGCCGACCGAGATCGCGACCTGGCCCGACGCCTCCGAGCGCCGGATCATGGTCGAGGGCCTCGTCTTCACCGTCGAGCCGTTCCTGTCGCTCGGCGCCGACTTCGCCGAGAACCGCGACGACGACCCCTGGACGCTCTACAGCCGGCCGCAGGCGTTGACGGTGCAGTACGAGCACACGGTGGTGGCGACCCGCAACGGGCCGCTCGTCCTCACCATGCCGAGCCAGTAGGGACGGCCCTCAGCGCAGGCGGCTGCGCTCAGCGCAGCCAGTAGCGCTCGGGATCGAGGGGCGGCGGCACCGGCTCGCCGAGCGCGTCCTGCACCACCCCGTCGACGACGCGCAGGAGCGCGTCGAGGGGCAGGTCGTTGGCGGCCGAGCCGAACGGCTCCTCCAGCTCGTCGCCGAGCGCGTCGAGCCCGAAGAACGTGTAGGCGACGAGCGCGGTCGCCACCGGCGTGCCCCAGCCGAGGGATTCGGCGAGGCCGAAGGGCAGCAGCAGGCAGTAGAGCCAGGCGGTGCGGTAGAGGAGCAGCGTGTAGGCGAAGGGCAAGGGCGTGCCCTGGATGCGCTCGCAGGCCGCCTGCACCCCGGACAGCCCGGCGAGCTTCTGCTCGACCAGCCCGAAGGACACGTCGCTCAGGCGGCCGGCCCGCAGCGCGTCCCCGAGATCGGCCGCGAGGCCGGCCAGCGCCGCGTCGGCGGGACTGGCGCAGGCCGCGAGGCGCCCGCGCTCGGCCTCCGGCAGGAACGGCGCGGCCGCCGCCGCGGCGTCCTGGCCGCGCAGGCGGGCATGGAGCGCGTGGCTGAAGCCGGCCAGCCGGTTCAGGCAGCGCCGGCGCCGGTCCCCGTCCTCCGGCAGCAGTGCCCCGAGCAGGCGGGCGAGGCCGCGCGCCTCGACGATCAGGGCGCCCCAGACCTTCCGGGCCTCCCACCAGCGGTCGTAGCAGGCGTTGTTGCGGAAGCTGAGGAAGATCGACAGGGCGAGGCCGATCAGCGTGAACGGCCCGATGCCGGCATGGAGCGGGAGGGTACGGGCCCAGCCCTGCTCCGTCGCCACCACCAGGCAGGCGACCGCCGTGATGGCGACCACCCGCGGGGCGATCTGCGGCAGGATCGACCCGCGCAGCGCGAACAGGATCGCGAGGGCGCCGGGACGGGGACGGACGATCATCGGGGGAGCACGCTGGCCGGGACCGGGGGCGCGGTCATCCGCCCCCGCGGCCCGGCGGTCAAGCGTCCATCGGATTCCGGTCTCGCCAGCCGCCGGTCTCGTCACCCGCCGGTCTTGTCAGCCGCCGGTCTCGTCATCCGCCGGTCTTGGCGCTCGCCGTCAGATCGATATCCACCCCGACCTGCAGGGCGACCATCGAGTCGTTGGCCCAGGAGCCCTGGCCGACGCCGTAATCGGTGCGGACGAGGTCGAGATGGCCGACGGCGTGGGCGGTGCCGCCCGAGACGGTGAGCGTGAACGGCAGGGTCACGTCCTTGCGCATCCCGCGGATCGTCAGGGTACCGACGGCGTCGTAGGCGTCGCCGCCCTTCGGCACGAAGCGGGTCGCCTCGAAGCGGGCCTGCTTGTCCTTGCCGGCGTTGAACCAGTCGGCCTGCGGCAGGGCCTCGTCGCGCTGCTTGTCGCCGGTCTCGGCGCTGGTCATGTCGATCAGCACCACGGCCTTGCCGGCCTCGGGCTTCGCCGGATCGAAGCTGATCTGCGCGTCGTAGCGGGTGAAGCGGCCCTTGAAGGGCGCACCGACCTGGGTGCCCGAGAAGCCGATGCGGCTCTTGGATTGATCGACGGTCCAGTCGGCCGCCTGCGCGGCCAGGGGAGCGGCCACCAGGGGCACGGCGGACAGGCCGAGGGCGAGGGCGAGGCGGAGGGGGTTCATCGCGGGGAGACCTCGGGTTTCGGGCCGGGGCGGCGCACCAGGGGCAGCATCCGCCACAGGGTGTCGTCGCGCAGGGCGAGGTGGTGGCGCAGGGCCGCGCCGACATGCAGGACGAGCAAGGCCATCAGCAGCCAGGCGCCGGTGCTGTGCACGAGCTTCAGCGCGCCCTCGACCGCCGCCTTGTTGGGCAATTCGGGCAGGACCGGCAGGTGCGGCCACGGGATCGTCCCGTAGAGCACCGTCGGGATGTTGTAGGGCGAGGCCGAGACCATCGCCCAGCCGACGAGCGGCATGGCGACGAGCAGGCCGTAGAGCGCGAGATGCGCCGCCCCGGCGGCCCGCTTCTCGGCCTTCGGCATCGCCGCGGGCAGCGGCGGGGGCCTGTTGAACAGGCGCCAGGCGACGCGCAGGACCATCAGCCCCAGCACGGTGATGCCGACCGACTTGTGCCACTGGTAGAACGCGAAGCGGTCCATCGGCGGCAGGGAGCCCCGCGTCATCGCGAGGCCGAGGCCCAGGAGGGCCAGGATGCCGAGGGCGATCAGCCAGTGCAGCACGATCGCCACGAGGGTGTAGCGACGCGGCGTCGCGACCGTGCGCATGGCTCGATGACCTCAGGGTGGTTGGGCTTACATCCTTGTGCCTTGGCATCGACACGTTGATGCCAAGGCGTCCGGCGCATCGGCGCCGACGCCCGTTCGGGCTTGCGCAGCGCCTTCGAACGAGTCCGTTCGAAGGCGCTGCGGTATTACTGGTCCTTGCGCTCGAAGGCGCCGTGCAGGGTCAGCTGGACCTCGTCGCTGACGGCCGGCACGAAGGCCTTCACGCCGAAATCCGAGCGCTTGAGCGTGCCCTTGGCCTCGAAGCCGACGGTCTGCTTCTTGTTCATCGGGTTGGCGCCGCCGCCGACCAGCGTCACCTCGAGGGTCACGGGCTTGGTCACGCCGTGCAGGGTCAGGTCGCCGGTGACCTTGGCCTTGTCCTTGCCCTCGGGCGTCACCTTGGTGGAGGTGAAGGTCATCTCGGGGAACTGGGCGACGTCGAGGAACTTGTCGCTCTTCAGCGAGTCGAGCATGTGCTGGCTCGGCGTGTAGAGCGACTTGACCGGGATGGTGACCTTCAGGCGGCTCTCGGCGGGCTTCGTCGGCTGCAGCTCCAGGGTGCCGGAGACGTCCGAGAAGATGCCGGTATACGGCGAGAAGCCGAAATGGTTGACCGTGAACAGCGCCTGGGTGTGGCCGGGATCGACCGCGTAGGTGCCCGCCGGGATCTGGGCGGGGTCGCGGGTCGCGGCGCCCTGGGCCACGGCCGGGGCGGCGAAGGCGAGACCGGCGGCGAGGCCGAGGGCGAGGACGGACAGCTTCACGAGAACACTCCGTATCGTCGGGCCGGGCGGGCCTGCGATCAGGTCTCCCGCGCCGCACCCGTCTTTGCGGCGATCGGATTAAGCCGGTTCCGTCGCGGGCGTAAGACAGCTAAACCGGGACACATGGTTGCTGGATCGGAAACCTTCGGGGGCGTTCTCTCCGATGTGCGGGCTTTCTGCGCCGTGGTCGATCACGGAACCGTGACCCAGGCGGCGGAAGTTCTGGGGGAAACCAAGGGCAGCATCAGCCGCCGCGTGTCGCGGCTGGAGCGGGAACTCGGCGTCACCCTGCTCGCCCGCACGCCGCGGGCGGTCTCGCCGACGGTGGAGGGCCTGGCCTTCCACGCCAAGGCGCAGGAGAGCCTCGCCCTCCTCGACGGCGCGCTGGAGACGGCGCGGGACGCCCGCACCCTGCCGCGGGGCCACCTGCGGGTCACCACCTCGATCGATTTCGGCATCGAGGTGATGCCGGACCTCGTGGCGACGTTCCGGGCGCGCTACCCGCAGGTCACGATCGACCTCCTCATCACCGACACCCGGCTCGACCTCGCGGCCAACCGCATCGACCTGGCGCTGCGCCTCGGCAGCGGCGAGGGGCAGGACGGGGGCTACCGCGCGCCGGTTCTGGCGAGCCTGATGATCGGCCTCTACGCCGCGCCCGCCTACCTCGTCGGCCGCGGCGCCCCCGCGACCCTCGACGACCTCTCCGACCATGACCTGATCCTGTCGCGCGAGCGCCTCGGCGCCGCGCCGGTGCGGCTCTCCGACGGCCAGGGCCGCGAGGGCCAGGTCACCGCCCGGCCGGCGGTTCGCGCCACCGACTACGCCACGGTGCTGCGGCTGACCCGGGCCGGCGCCGGCATCGGCCACATCCCGAGCCTGGTGGCGGCCCGGGCGCTCAAGGAGGGCGCGCTGGTGCCGGTGCTGCCGGACTGGGCGAGCCGCGGCGGGGTGCTGCGCGCCGTCAGCCTCGCCGGCCGCGAATTGCCGGCCCGGGTGCGGCTGTTTCGCGACCACGTCCGCCTGGGGCTGGCGGCGATGCGGGAGGAGGCGGGCGAGGAGACGGGTTCGGGCTGACGGCGCGGCATCGCGCCTACGCGGCGATCCGGATCGTCGAGGCGATCTCGTCCACCTCGCTCGACAGGCCGCCATCCGCCGCCCGGACGACGAGCCCCAGCTCGGCCAGGGCGACCACGTCGGCGTGCACGCGCCGCACGTCCCGGCCCAGCGCCCGCGCGAGGGGGCGGATGCCGCTCTCCGGCGAGCGCCTGAGATGGCGCAGGAGGTCGAGGCGCTTCGGCGTCAGCACCGCGCACAAGGCGTCCCAGTCCCGGAACACGAGGCGGTCCCCGGCCGCGACGGTCTGTCCGGTCTCCGCCGCCTTCCAGGCCGCCGCCACGTCCGCCGCCGCCTCGCGCAAGGTCCGGCCGATGTCGATCTCAGTCCTTGCCATGGCTCTTCCTCCAGGTCTCGACGGCCTCGACGAAATCGTCGAGCAATCGATCGACATCGCGGAAGCGGTACGGCGTCTCCCGGCCTTCGTCATGCCGATGATCGCCCTTCCCGCGTTCGTTGTCGAAGCCGATCACCCGAATGCCGTCCACGACGTAGACGAGACGATACTTGAATCCATGATCGGTGGGCGGAACCGGCGTCGGAACCCGCCACACCACCAGTTCCGCGAAATCCCGTTCGCCAAAGGCGACGCGGCGGCGAATGAGGAGTTCCGCTCGCATGTTGGCAAAATATGCCAACAGCTGTCGTCGTCAAGCGACCATGCATCGGACCCCGTCCCACCTCCTGGCTTCGGCAACCGCGATCGAGGAAGGATCGGGCCGCCCGTAGAGCTGCGGGCGAGATCGGAGCGTCCGGGCCGGGCATCGCCATCGACGCTGCCGCAACGGCGCATTAATCAGGGGCATCCCGGGCGCCGCGCGCCCGCCGCCAGCCCGAGCCCCGACCATGAGCACCGACCGCGCCCCCGTGCCCCTCAGCCGCGCCACCCTGGCCTCCCTCGCGCCGAGCGTGCGGGTGCCCGGCTACGACGTGGCGCAGGTGCGGGCCGGCATCGTCCATCTCGGGCTCGGCGGGTTCCACCGGGCGCACATGGCCCGCTACACCCACGACCTGATGGAGCGCGATCCGGAGGCACTGGCCTTCGGCATCCTGGGGGTCGGGCTGATGCCGGGCGACCGGCGGATGATCGACGCGCTGGCGCCGCAGGACGCGCTCTACACCCTCGTCGAGCGCGAGGGCGCCGACGAGGCCGTGACGGTGATCGGATCGCTGGCCGGCGTCGCCTTCGCGGGCGAGACCACGGCCGCCGTGCTCGACGCGATCGACGATCCGGCTATCCGCATCGTCAGCCTCACGGTGACCGAGAACGGCTACTGCCTCGACCCGGCGACGAAGCGGCTCGACCCCGACCACACGCTGATCCGCGCCGACCTCGCGGAGCCCGGGCGCCCGCGGAGCGCCGTCGGCGTCCTCGTCGAGGCGCTGCGGCGCCGCCGAGATGCCGGCCGGGCCCCGTTCACGCCGCTCACCTGCGACAACATCCAGCACAACGGCGACGTGCTGCGCGACGCCGTGGTGGCGCTCGCCCGGCTGCGCGATCCGGATCTCGCCGCGTGGATCGCCGCCGAGGTCGTCTTCCCCTCGACCATGGTCGACCGCATCACCCCGGTGACCGCCCCGGCCGACGTGGCGGCGCTGGCGCGGAACCACGGCCTCGCCGACGGCTGGCCGGTCTTCAGCGAGACCTTCACCCAGTGGGTGATCGAGGACCGCTTCCCCGCCGGGCGCCCGGCCTGGGAGCGGGTCGGCGCGCAATTCGTCGAGGACGTCGCTCCTTACGAGTTCATGAAGCTCAGGCTCCTCAACGGCAGCCACCTCGCGGTCTCGGGGCTGGGCCGGCTCGCCGGCACCGTCACCATCGACGAAGCGATGGCCGATTCCCGCATCGCCGCGGTGATGACCGCGCTGATGGACCGCGAGACCGGCCCGACCGTGCCGCCGGTGCCGGGGATCGACCTAGCGGCCTACAAGCGCACCCTCGTCGCGCGCTTCGCCAACCCGGCGATCCGCGACACGGTCGATCGGGTCAATACCGACGCGCCGCTCAACGTCCTGGTCGACCCGATCCGCGGCCGGCTGGAGCAGGGCGGCAGCGTCGAGTTCCTGGCGCTGGCGCTCGCCGCCTGGCTGCGCCGGGTGCGGGGCGAGGACGAGCGTGGTGCCGCCATCGAGATCCGCCACCCGATGGCGGCGCTCCTGCGCGAGAAGGCGATCGCGGGCGGTCCGGATCCGCGCCCCTTGCTCGGCATCCGCGCGCTCTTCGGCGAGCTCGGCGACGACCCGCGTCTCGTGGAGCCGGTCTCGGAATGGCTCGGGATGCTCTATCGCCAGGGCATCCAGGCGACGCTCGACGAGGCGGCGCGGCGGGCGGCGTGACGCGAGACGGGGCGGTCCCTCAGGCCGCCCCGGCCACCGGGGCGACGGTCAGCTTCAGGCCGAGCGCCTTGAGCACGGCCATCAGCGTCGTGAGCTGCGGGTTCCCCTTGTCGGACAGGGTGCGATACAGGGTTTCCCGCGACAGTCCGGTCCGCTGGGCGATCTGAGCCACGCCCTGCGCGCGGGCGATGTCGCCGAGTGCAGCGGCGAGAAGTGCGGGAACGCCGTCCTCGAGGACGGCTTCCAGGTAGAGCGCCACGCGCTCGGGCGTATCGAGGCTGTCGGTGATGTCCCACGGGACGGTCTCGAGAGGCATGTCGTCACTCCTGATTCGAGAGATGCTTCGCAGCGAGGATGCCCTTGTCCTGTGTGCGCTTGTCGCCTCCACAAAGCAGAATCACGATCTCAGATCCGCGCTGTGTGAAGTAGATCCTATAGCCTGGACCGTCATCGATCCGTAGTTCGCTGCCCCCACCTCCGACAGTCTTCGCGTCGCCCGGATTCGCAAGCGAGAGTCGTCGGATACGAGTATCGATGCGCAGCCGCGCGCGCTCGTCTCGAAGGCTGGCGATCCATGCACGGAAGACGAGAGTCTGTCGGATCGTCGGCATGGGGATCTGTAGCCTGAAAGCTACAGCCAGTCCGCGGAAAACCCCGTGGACGACGATGCCGCTGCGGCAGGCATCTCCGCCCTCCCCGCTTGACGCCACCCCGCCGGACCCTCACCAATTGCGCACAAGGCCGTCCCCCCGGGGGAGAACGGCGCGACGGGAGGACACGACGTGACACGGACGCAAACCCTGCTGCTGGCCGCTTCCCTCCTCGCCGGCACGCCGGCGCTCGCCGAGTCGACGCTGACCATCGCCACCGTCAACAACGGCGACATGGTGGTGATGCAGAAGCTGTCCTCGGCCTTCGAGAAGGCGCATCCCGACATCAAGCTGCGCTGGGTGGTGCTGGAGGAGAACGTCCTGCGCCAGCGCGTCACCACCGACATCGCCACCAGGGCCGGCCAGTTCGACGTCCTGACCATCGGCAATTACGAGGTGCCGATCTGGGCCAAGCAAAACTGGCTCGAGCCGATGGACGGCCTGCCGGCCGACTACGACGCCAACGACCTCCTCAAGACCGTCCGCGAGGGCGTGAGCCGCGACGGCAAGCTCTACGCGCTGCCGTTCTACGGCGAGAGCGCGATGACCTATTACCGCAAGGACCTGTTCGACAAGGCCGGCCTGACGATGCCGGAGGCGCCGACCTACGACGAGATCAAGGGCTTCGCCGCCAAGCTCACCGACAAGGCGAACCAGACCTACGGCCTCTGCCTGCGCGGCAAGCCGGGCTGGGGCGAGAACATGGCCTACGTCACGACGCTGGTCGACACCTTCGGCGGCCAGTGGTTCGGCGAGGGCTGGAAGACCACGATCGACACGCCGGAGTGGAAGAACGCGCTCACCTACTACACCGACGTGCTGAAGAATTACGGCCCGCCCGGCGCGACCTCGAACGGCTTCAACGAGAACCTGGCCCTGTTCGCCAGCGGCCGCTGCGCGATGTGGATCGACTCGACCGTCGCGGCCGGCCTGCTCTACGATCCGAAGCAGTCGCAGGTCGCCGACAAGGTCGCCTTCGCGCCGATGCCGGTCGGCAGCTTCAAGGGCGGGCCGACCTGGCTGTGGAGCTGGGACCTCGGCATCCCGGCCTCCTCCAAGCAGAAGGACGCCGCCAAGACCTTCGTCGCCTGGGCGACGAGCAAGGCCTATGTCGAGATGGTGGCGAAGGAAAACGGCTGGGTCGCGGTGCCGCCGGGCACCCGGCAGTCCACCTACACGTCGCCCGATTACCAGAAGGCCGCGCCCTTCGCCGGCTTCGTCCTGAAGGCGATCGACAGCGCCAACCCGAACGGCCAGACGAAGAACCCGCGGCCCTATACCGGCGCGCAGTTCGTGGCGATCCCCGAGTTCCAGGGCATCGGCACCCAGGTCGGCCAGACGGTCGCGGCGACGCTGACCGGCCAGCAGACGATCGACGCGGCGCTGAAGGCCGCGCAATCGGCGACCGAGCGGACGATGCGCCAGGCGGGCTATCCGAAGTAGGACCGGTCCGCGGTCCGTAACACTGGACCTGGACCGGAATGGCGCGTCCCCCTCTCCCGTGTGGGAGAGGGGTCAGGGGTGAGGGTGCTACGGTTCTGGGTCTAGCTCGCAGCGGAGAGCTGCCAGCACGACGGTCTGAGCTTCATACTGAAGCGCGTCACCCTCACCCCTACCCCTCTCCCACACGGGAGAGGGGATCCCGTGCCTTTTCTTTCCGGGATTGCCCCGACCTCAAAAATCCGCGCGAGGCGACGACGGCCATGTCCACCCTCACCACCCCGGCGCCCGCCCCCGCGAAGGGCCGCCGCTTCAACGGCCTGCCGTTCCTCGGCCCCTCGGTCACCGTGCTGCTGATCTGGATGATCGTGCCGCTGGTGATGACCGTGTGGTTCTCGCTCCAGCGCTACAACCTGCTCGACCCGACGGTGACGGGCTTCGCCGGCATCGACAATTACGAGTTCCTGGTCACCGACCCGGATTTCTGGGCCTCGCTCACCAACACGCTTCTCCTCGTCGGCTCGGTGCTGGTGATCACCGTGGTCGGCGGCACGCTGCTGGCGGTCCTGTTCGACCAGCCGTTCCCGGGCCGCAACGTCGCCCGTCTCTTCGCGATCGCGCCGTTCTTCGTCATGCCGACGGTGGCCGCGCTGATCTGGAAGAACCTGATGATGCACCCGATCTACGGCGTCTTCGGCGCCGTGGCTCGCGCTCTCGGCCTCCCCGCAATCGACTGGTTCGCCGAGTATCCGCTGCTCTCGGTCATCCTGATCGTGTCGTGGGAGTGGCTGCCCTTCGCGCTCCTGATCCTGCTCACCGCCGTCCAGTCCCTCGACCGCGAGCAGCTCGAGGCCGCCCGCATGGACGGGGCCGGGGCGCTGGCGCAGTTCTTCTACATCGTGCTGCCGCACCTCTCCCGGGCGATCAGCGTGGTGGTGATGATCGAGACGATCTTTCTCCTCACCGTCTTCGCCGAGATCTACGTGACGACGGCAGGCGGGCCCGGCAACGCCACCACCAACCTCGCCTTCCTGATCTACGCCCGCGCCCTGCTGCAATACGATGTCGGCGGCGCCTCGGCCGGCGGCGTGGTGGCGATCGTGCTCGCCAACATCGTGGCGTTCTTCCTCGTGCGCACCATCGCGCGCCGGCTGGAGGTGTAGGATGGTGAAGCAAAGTCTGCCCAAACGCATCGGCATCGCGGTGCTCGGCTGGGGGGCGGCTTTCGTGCTGTTCTTTCCCCTCCTGTGGATGCTGCTCACGAGCCTCAAGAGCGAGCCGGAGGCGGTGAACCCGTCGCTCACCTTCACGCCGACGCTGCAGAGCTACGGCGAGGTGCTGGCCCGGGCCGATTACCTGTCCTTCGCGCTGAACTCGGTGGTGATCTCGGTCGGCGGCACGATCCTGGCGCTCGCTCTCGCGATTCCGGCCGCCTACGTCATGGCCTTCCACCCGACGAAGCGCACCCGCTCGACGCTGTTGTGGATGCTTTCGACCAAGATGCTCCCGTCCGTGGGCGTGCTGGTGCCGATCTACCTGGTGTTCCGCACCCTCGGGCTCCTCGACACCTGGACCGGCCTCATCGTCGTCTACACGCTGATGAACCTGCCGATCGTGGTCTGGATGCTGTTCACCTTCTTCAAGGAGGTGCCGCACGACATCCTCGAGGCCGGGCGGATGGACGGCGCCCGCACCGGCGCCGAGGTCTGGTACCTGCTGCTCCCGCTCACCCTGCCGGGTGTCGCCTCGACGGGCCTGCTCTCGCTGATCCTGTGCTGGAACGAGGCGTTCTGGAGCCTCAACCTGACCTCGTCGGCGGCGGCTCCCCTCACCGCCTTCATCGCCTCGTTCTCGAGCCCGCAAGGGCTGTTCTTCGCCAAGCTGTCCGCCGCCTCGACGGTGGCGGTGGCGCCGATCCTGGTCTTCGGCTGGCTGTCGCAGCGCCAGCTGGTGCGCGGCCTCACCTTCGGCGCCGTCAAGTAGGAGATCCCGCGATGGCCACCCTCCGTCTGCGCGGCCTGCGCAAGAGCTACGGCACCACCGAGATCATCAAGGGCGTCGATCTCGACATCGCCGACCGCGAATTCGCGGTCTTCGTCGGCCCGTCGGGCTGCGGGAAGTCGACGCTTCTGCGGATGATCGCCGGCCTCGAGGAGATCACCGACGGGGATCTCTTCATCGACGGCGCCCGGGTCAACGAGGTCGGCCCGGCCGATCGCGGGCTCGCGATGGTGTTCCAGTCCTACGCGCTCTATCCGCACATGAGCGTGCGCGACAACATGGCGTTCGCCCTCAAGCTCGCCGGCGCCTCGAAGGCCGAGCGCGCCGCCAAGGTGGCGGAGGCCTCGCGCATCCTCCAGCTCGACGCCTATCTCGACCGCAAGCCGAAGGACCTCTCCGGCGGCCAGCGCCAGCGCGTCGCGATCGGCCGCGCCATCGTGCGCCACCCCAAGATCTTCCTGTTCGACGAGCCGCTCTCGAACCTCGACGCGGCTTTGCGCGGCCAGATGCGGATCGAGCTCGCGCGGCTCCACCGCGACCTCGCCGCCACGATGATCTACGTCACCCACGACCAGGTCGAGGCGATGACGATGGCCGACAAGATCGTGGTGCTCAATGCCGGCCGCATCGAGCAGGTCGGCTCGCCGCTCGAGCTCTACCATCACCCGGCGAACCTGTTCGTCGCCGGCTTCATCGGCAGCCCGCGGATGAACCTCCTGCCGGTGCGCGCGGTCGGCACCGATCCGGCCGGCGTGCGGGTGGCCCTGCCGGGCGGCGGCGAGGTGGTGGTGCCGGTGGACGGCACCCGCGCCGCGCCAGGTGCCACGGTGACGCTCGGCATCCGCCCGGAGGCGCTGAAGCCCGGGGCCGACGGCGCGCTCGCCGGCGAGGTCGGCCACGTCGAGCGCCTCGGCGGCCTGACGCTGGCCCACGTGACGGTGGCGGGCGGCGCGACGGTGATCGCGCAGATCGAGGGCAGCGCTCCCGTGCGGGTCGGCGAGGCGATCCGCCTGACGGTCGACCCGTCGGCGACGCACCTGTTCGACGGCGACGGCCGGGCCCTGCCGCACCGCTCGCGCCACCCGCTGGCGGCGTGAGCTGTCACTGCATCCAGTAAGCACGGGTCCTCCTCTCCCCGCGGGCGGGGAGAGGCCTTCGCCCCCCTTGTCGGGGGCGAAGGGAGCCCGCAGGGCGAGGGTGAGGGGGTGCTGCCGGAAGAGACTCATCCGGGAATACCCCCTCACCCTCGCTCCGGCTTCGCCCGCGCTCACTTCATCGACGACAAGGTCGATGAAGTCCTCTCCCCGCCCGCGGGGAGAGGAGAAACCCGCGCCTTTTCTTTGTCCCGGATAGCCATTCGCCCACGGGGCTGGGAAAGCGCACTGACCGACGGCTCGAACATGTGGGCCGCCCGAGGAGTCCCCCCATGATCCTGGTCTGCGGCGAAGCCCTGATCGACCTGTTCGTCGAGACCGGGCGCCCGGCTCCCGAGCGCGGCGGCCTGCCGGCTCTCGCCGTGGCGGGCGGCTCGCCGTTCAACCTCGCGATCGGCATCCGCCGGCTCGGAGCGGAGAGCGGCTTCCTGGCCGGGCTCTCGACGGATGCCTTCGGGCGGATGCTGGCCGACCGGCTGGCGGCGGAGGGCGTCGACCTCGCCTTCGTGAAGGAGAGCGCCCGGCCGACCCCGCTCGCCGTCGTGTCGACCGGGGCGGACGGCCATCCCGCCTACAGCTTCCACGCCGGATCTTGCGCCCACGCCGATCTCGGCGTCGGCGACCTGCCGGCCGTCCTGCCCGACGCGGTCCGGGCGATCGCCATGGGGTCGTTCTCGCTGGTGGCCGAGCCCGTCGGCACCGCCTACGCGACGCTCGCCGCCCGGGAGGCGCGGCGCCGGGTGATCTCCCTCGACCCGAACCTGCGCCTCGGCCTGATCCCCGATCTCGCCCGCTGGCACGCCCGGTTCGGCGAACTCGTGGCCCATGCCGACATCGTCAAGCTCTCCGACGAGGACCTGCGCGCCGCCTACGGCGCGGGCGCCGACGAGGCGGCGATCGCGAAAGGATGGCTCGCCGCCGGGATCGCCCTCGTCGTCGTCACGGCGGGCCCGGACGGAGCGCGGGCCTACCACGGCAACGAGACCGTCGCCGTCCCGGGCAGCCGGGTCGCGGTGATCGACACGGTCGGCGCCGGCGACACCTTCCACGCCGCCCTGCTCGCCCGCCTCGACCGCGACGGCCGGCTCGCGCGCGACGCGCTCCTTGCCCTCGACGCCGACACCCTGCGGGACGTCCTGTCCGAGGCGGTGGCGGCGGCGGGCCTCACCTGCACCCGCCTCGGCGCCGACCTGCCGACCCGCGACGACCTCCTGTCGGCGCTCTCCTGATCCCGGTGTCCCGATGTTCCTCGGTCTCGATCTCGGCACCTCCGGCCTCAAGGCCGTCCTGGTCGACGAGGCGCAAGCCGTCGTCGGCAGCGCCACCGCTCCCCTCGCCGTCAGCCGGCCGCATCCGGGCTGGAGCGAGCAGGATCCGGCGCAATGGTGGGCGGCCCTGGAGCAGGCCCTCGACATCCTGAAAACCCGCCACCCGGCGGAGCTCGCGGCGGTGCGGGGCATCGGCCTGTCGGGCCAGCAGCACGGCGCGGTCCTGCTCGACGCCGACGACCGGGTGCTGCGCCCCTGCATCCTGTGGAACGACACCCGGGCGAGCGCCGAATGCGCCGCCCTCGAAGCGGCGTTCCCGGACCTGCGCCGGGTCGCCGGCAACATCGCCATGCCGGGCTTCACCGCGCCGAAGCTGCTCTGGGTGCGGACGCACGAGCCGGAGATCTTTTCGAAGGTCGCCCGGATCCTGCTGCCGAAGGCCTGGCTGCGCCTCGCGCTCACCGGTGAGGCGATCGACGAGATGTCGGACGCCTCCGGTACCCTCTGGCTCGACGTTGCCGCCCGGGCCTGGTCTCCCGAGGCGCTCGCCGCCACCGGGCTCGACAGTCGCGCGATGCCCCGCCTCGTCGAGGGCTCGGCCCCGGCGGGACGCTTGCGGCCCGATCTCGCGCGGCGCTGGGGCATGACGACCCCGCCGATCCTCGCCGGCGGGGCCGGCGACAACGCCGCCGGCGCCGTCGGGCTCGGGGCGATCCGGCCGGGCGACGCCTTCGTGTCGCTCGGGACCTCCGGGGTCCTGTTCGCCACGACCGACGGGGCGCGGCCCTATCCGGAAGGCGCGGTCCACGCCTTCTGCCACGCCCTGCCGGGCCTGTGGCACCAGATGGGCGTGACCCTCTCGGCCGCCGCGTCGCTGGCCTGGTGGGCCGGCATCACGGGTACCGACGAGGCGACCCTGGTCCGCGAGGTCGGCTCCGTCGAGCGCCCGAGCGAGGCCCTGTTCCTGCCCTACCTCGCCGGCGAGCGCACGCCGCACAACGACGGCGCGGTGCGCGGCGCCTTCGCGGGCCTGTCCTCCGGCACGGAGCGGCCGGCCCTGACGCAGGCGGTGATGGAGGGCGTGGCGTTCTCGCTGCGCGACTGCCTCGACGCGGTGCGGGCCTCCGGCACGGTGGTCGAGGCGGCGGACGTGATCGGCGGCGGCTCGCGGTCCGAGGCCTGGATCCGCCTCCTGGCGAGCGTGCTCGACCTGCCGCTGCATCCGCTCGCCGAGGGCGAGCATGGCGGCGCCTTCGGGGCGGCCCGCCTCGCCCGGCTCGCCGTCACCGGCGAGGCACCCGGGACGATCTGTACCGCGCCCTCCCGCGGGGAGACCGTGCGGCCCGATCCCGGCCTCGCCGAGGCGTATGCCGGGCGGCTCGCGCGCTATCGCGGTCTCTACCCGGCCCTGAAAGCGCTCGGGGGCTGAGATCCCCGAGCGCCCGTCATCGGTCCCGCACCGTCGAACGGACCCGTCCGGCGGTGCGGGGTCTCCTCACTCCGCTGCGGCCGCCTTGGTGGCCGTGGTCTCCAGGTCGCGGCTGACCTTCAGGGTCATCGCCACGATGCCGCCCGCGAGGGTGACGGCGCCGAGCACGAGCAGACCGGCGGTGAAGGTGCCGGTCAGGTCCTTGAGGTAGCCCATCACGTAGGGGCCGGCGAAGCCCGACAGGTTGCCGATCGAGTTGATCGCCGCGATGCCGGCGGCGGCCGAGGTGCCGGTCAGGAAGGCGCTCGGGATCGGCCACAGCAGCGGCGGGGTCGCCGAGACGCCGATCTGGCTCAGGCAGAGCAGCCCGAGGATCAGGACCGGGCTCGACACCAGGCCCGCGCCGGCGACGCCGACCGCCGCGACGATCATCGCGAAGCAGACGTGCTCGCGGCGCTTCAAGGTGCGGTCGGAGCTGCGGCCGAGCAGCACCATCCCGATCGCCCCGAACACGAAGGGCAGCGCCGAGAGCAGGCCGGTCTGGAAGTTGCTGACGCCGAAGCCCTTGACGATGGTCGGCAGGAAGAACGCCACGCCGTAGCTCGCCGCGTTGAGGCAGAAATACACGAACGAGCAGGCCAGCACCCGCGGGTCGGACAAAGCCTTGCCGATGCTCAGGTGCTCGACGGCGACCTTCTGCTTGCGCTCGGCCTCGAGGCGCGTCTCCAGCCACGCCTTCTCGTCGGCACCGAGCCACTTCGCCTGGCCCGGCCGGTCGGTGAGGTAGAAGATCACCACGAAGGCCATCACGATCGACGGCAGCGCCTCGAGGATGAACAGCCACTGCCAGCCGTCGAGGCCGGCCCCGGTGATGTTCAGGAGAGCGCCCGAGACCGGCGCGCCGACGATCGACGAGAACGGGATCGCCAGCATGAACATCGCGACGACGCGGGCCCGGTAGACCGACGGGAACCACAGCGTGAGATAGAAGATGATGCCCGGGAAGAAGCCCGCCTCGGCGATGCCGAGCAGGAAGCGCAAGGCGAAGAACACGTACTCGTTCGAGATCCCGGTCGCCGCCGAGATCGGCTGGATGAAGGCGAACAGGGCCGAGATCAGGCCCCAGCTGAACATGATGCGGGCGATCCACAGCCGCGCGCCGAACTTGTCGAGTGCGAGGTTCGACGGCACCTCGAGCAGGAAGTAGGCGATGAAGAACAGCCCGGCGCCGAAGCCGTAGGCGGCCTCCGACAGCCCCAAGGCCGCGTTCATCTGCAGCTTGGCGAAGCCGACATTGACCCGGTCGAGGTAGGCCACGAAGTAGCATACGACGAGGAACGGCATCAGCCGCCACATGACCTTGCGGATCGTTCTGGTTTCGATCTCTTCCACGACCGTTTCCTGCCCTTGGGTTATCTCTTGCGGAGCCGCGGCTCCGGAAGCTGTCTAGAGCATCATCCTATCGCGCTGCAATCGTGTGAGGCTCTGAAGCGGCGGACGGCACAGCGTTATCTCCGGTGAGCCGCGCACGGCCGCCCCGCGGACGGCAGGCCTCCCGGCTCCTCGCCGGGACGGCCGACATGGCGGCCCGGCCGCGCGGTCGAGACCCCGGCGTCCGGCCCGGCGCCCGCGCCGCCGCGACGGTGCCGGGACGCCGGACCCGTAAAAAGTGCGTAAATTTTTTCGGAACGGTTTTTGCTGCACCGCCGTTGTAAGCGCTTCGCCGGCCCGAGCGGCGGCGGTGACAGGACCGGACCGGCGCACGAGGCCGGTCCGGGCACGATGAGCGAGCGCGGGCGACTAACTTAAGTTACCCGCGCCGGACTGCGCGGCAATGTCGCAAGTTGCGATCTTCGTCGTCGATCTCTAGCAATCCCATCAAGCCAGTCGGCGCTCTAGCCAAGCATCTTGCCCGGCATAATCAGCAACAAGCTGCAATGAATAGCTGCGCGCATCGCGTCGATGCGCGCAATCGATGCGAATTGTCCGATCCGCCCGGCACCTGATCTCGCCGCGACCGGCCGGCCAGCCCATCCCCGTCGACTTTCAGACGCGAGACGAGCACCATGACATCAGCTTTGCCGCCCCTGGCTCCCACTCCCGCAGTGCAGCAAGGCCAGAAGCCCGGCCATACCCGGATGGTCCGCGTCTCGGCCTACTCGGTCGCCACCGTGCTCGCCCTGCTGATGACGACCGCGACGCTGCCGCCGCTCCTCGCCGACCAGTCGGACCGCGCCGTGATCAACGCACCGATCAGCCTGCTGACGGCCCCGATCGCCGGCGAGATGACGCAGGTCTCCGCGTCGATCGGCCAGGCGCTCCGCCCCGGCGAGGCCGTGGCCCGCATCCACAATGCCCGGGTCGACCGGACCACCCTGATCTCCCTCGACAGCAAGGTCGAGGAGCTGCGCGGGTCGCTGCTCGCGGCGCGGCAGAAGAAGGACTCGGACAACGCCTACGTCGCCGCCCTCGACCTCGAGATCCGGCGGCAGGTCGAGCAGATGACGGCCAAGCTCGACGGCGAGGTCGCGGAAGCCCGCGCCCGGGTCGCCGCGGCCGATGCCGAGGGCCAGTCGACGCGGGCGGTAGTGCAGCGCCAGCAGGCCATGGTGGACCGCAACACCGCGAGCATCGACCTGCTGCGCCCGACCCAGCACAAGCTGGAGGCGGCCCAGTTCGACAAGGACGCGGAGGCCGCCAAGCTGGCCCAGAAGCTGGCCGAGCTCGGCGCGGTGAAGAAGAGCGTCTTCGTCGGCAACCAGTCGAACAGCCTCGCGGTGCTCACCCAGAAGCGGCGCGACCTCGCCTTCGACGCGCAGCGCCTCACCATCGAGGAGACGCAGCTCGCCGCGAGCCTGACGTCGCTGCAGGGCCTGCAGGAGGCCGAGCGCAGGCGCCTCGACAGCCTCACCGACGCGCGGATGGTTGCGGCGAATGGCGGCGTGGTGCTCAGCCTCGGGGCGGCCCAGGGACGCCATGTCGGCCCGGGCGATTCCGTGGCGACGCTCGTCGATTGCGAGCAGGCCTTCGCGGTCGGCATCTTCTCCTACCGGCAGGCGCAGGAACTGGCGGTCGGGACGGCGGTCCGGATCTCGGCGGCCGGCACGACGATCCCGCAGCGGGGCTGGGTCAGCGAGATCCTGCCGAAGACCAGCGACAGGACCGACCAGCAATACGCGGTGCCGTTCCCGCAGACCGAGCGGCGCGAGATGTACGTCCTCGTCAGCCTGGACCCGTCCTCCGCGCCCGCCGCGGCCGCAGGCACCCGGGACACGCCCCGCACGCAGCAGGCCGCCGCCGACCTGCCCCAGGCCGCGCGCCGCACCACGCCCTGCTCGGTCGGGCAATGGGTGACGATCACCCGGGAGAACGGCTGGATCCCCTCGGCCTCGGTGGCCTGGAAGGCGGTGGCGGCGGGTTTCACCGGGCCCGACGCCAGGGCGGCCTGGGGCGTGCTCGCCGCCAGCGCCACCCATGCGGCGCGCTCGGCCTCCGATCTCGCGGTGCGCGGCGCGACCTCGCCGCAGGCCCGGCAGGTCTGGGGCACCGTGTCGGGGGGCGTCGCGCAGGCGGTCGACGCCGTCTCGGACGGCGTCAGGCGGCTGGTCGCCCGGATCTCCGATCCGCCGTCCGGCGGCCCGGGCTCGGCGCAGGCCGCGCCCGCCCGCCAGCACAGCACCGAGAACACCCGTTGATCGGCGCGCTGTCGCGCCTGACCCTCGCCCTGTCCCTCGCGCTGAGCGCGGGCGCGCTGGCGGGGGAGGGCCGGCCGGCGGGCCCGGAGGCGCGCGGCGCCCTGGCGCACTCCCTCTGCGGGTCGCTCGCGAGCGCCGTGGACGCGGCCGGGCCGGGCCCGGTCCTCGTCGCGAGCTACCGGCCGGGTCCGGACGAGGCGGAGCTGCCCGATCCGCTGCGCCGCTCGGCCTTCACCTACGACAACGCCCTCGCGGCGATCGCCCTGCAGGCCTGCGGCGACCTCCCGCGCGCCCGGCGCATCGGCGACGCCCTGCTGCACGCCCTCGGCCACGACCGGACCTTCGGCGACGGACGGATCCGCAACGCCTACCGGGCCGGGCCGGTCGCGGAGGGGCCGGCCCTCCTGCCCGGCTGGTGGGATGCCCGGCAGAACCTGTGGGCGGAGGACGGCTACCAGGACGGCACCGCGACCGGCAACGTCGCCTGGGCCGCCCTGGCGCTCCTCAACCTCGATACGGATGCCCCGGGCGCGGGCTACCGCGCGGGAGCCCGGCGCCTCCTGGGCTGGATCACCGCCCACGCGGCGGACGGGCGGGCGCCGCAGGGCTTCTCGGGCGGGCGCGACGGCTTCGATCCGGCGCAGACGGCCCTCGCGTGGAAATCCACCGAGCACAACCTCGATGTGCATGCGGTGGCCGCCTGGCTCCATCGGCTCGACGGCCGGCCGGAGGACGCCCGCACCGCCGCGACCGCGCGCGGCTTCCTCGACGCCGTCTTCGAATCCGGTGCCGGCGCGTTCCGCCTCGGCACGACGCCGGAGGGCCGGCTCCAGCCGCTCGATCGCGTCGCCCTCGACACGCAGCTCTGGCCGCTGATCGGCGTCGCGCAGCCGCCCGCGTCCTGGCAGCGCTCGATCGCCTATGCCGAGGCCCATCTCGCCGCGTCGGGCGGGTTCGACTTCAACGAGGACCGCGACGGCCTCTGGGTCGAGGGCACGGCCCAGGCCGCGCTGACCGACCGGGCCCTCGGCCGGACGCAGGACGCCGATCGCCTCCTCGGCACGATCGCCCGCCAGGTCTCGCCGTCGGGCTTCCTGTTCGCCACCGACGTGCCGCGCCTCACCACCGGCATCCGGATCGGCCCGGCGAGCACGCAGGACGACTTCTTCTATTTCCGCCGGCCGCATCTCGGCGCCACGGCCTGGGGAATCCTCGCCGCCACCGGCCGGAATCCCTTCACCGGGCGCACGCTGGAGTAATCGCGACGATGTTCGAAGCACCCCAGGACGTCTCGGCGGTCCTCACCACCGATCTCGGCATCCTCCTCGGCCTCCTCGTCATGGCGGGGCTGCTCGACCGGGCGAGCGCGGCGGCGCGCGCCCTGTTCGGGGGCACCTTCGCGGTCTTCATCCTGTGCTACGCGGCCTGGCGCTGGCACGACACGCTGCCGGCCCTCGAGGCCAGCCCCGAGCGGATCTGGCCCTACCTGTTCTTCGTCTTCGAGACGATCGCCATCGCCTACACGCTGATGTCGACGCTCATCCTGCTCCGGTTCGAGGACCGGTCGCGGGAGGCCGACCGGGAGCAGGCCCGCCACGAGGCGAGCGGCGACTGGCCGGCGGTCGACATCTTCATCTGCACCTACAACGAGCCCCGGGAGGTGGTCGAGAAGTCGATCGTCCCGGCCCTGGCCGTCGATTATCCCGACGCCACCGTCTGGGTCTGCGACGACACCCGCCGCGACTGGCTGCGGGCCTATTGCGAGGAGGTCGGCGCCCGCTACGTCACGCGGCCCGACAACAAGGGCGCCAAGGCCGGCAACCTCAACAACGCCCTGGCGCTGACGGCCGGGCAGACGAACGCGCCGATCATCCTCGTCCTCGACGCGGATTTCGCGATCGCGCCCCATATCCTGCGCCGCACCGTCGGGCTGTTCCACGACGAGCGCGCGGCGGTGGTGCAGACGCCGCAATTCTTCTTCAACGCCGACCCGATCCAGCACAACCTGATGGCGGCGGAATCCTGGGTCGACGACCAGCGCATCTTCTTCGACGTGTTCCAGCCGGCCAAGGATGCCTGGGGCTGCGCGTTCTGCGTCGGCACGTCGTTCCTCGTCCGGCGCGACCGGGTCACCGCGATGGGCGGCTTCCCGCACGACGCCATCTGCGAGGACATCAACCTGACCTACGCGCTGATGCGCCACGGCTACCGCACCCACTGGCTCAACGAGCGCCTCAGCGCCGGCCTCTCGGCGGAGGGCCTGCCGGAATACATCACCCAGCGCACCCGCTGGTGCCTCGGCACGATGCAGGTGGCGCTGCTGAAGGACGGGCCGTTCCGCTCGCCGCACTACACCCTGATGCAGCGCCTGCACTACCTGCACGGGGTGATGAACTGGCTGTGCAAGCCCTTCATCGTGCTGATGCTGGTCGCCCCGTCGATCTACTGGTTCTTCGGCATGCCGGCCTTTCACGCCGACTACCTGTCGTTCCTGCGCTACGGCGTGCCGGCGCTGCTGGCGCTGTGGATCTACAGCGGCTGGGTCTCGGGCCAGCGGACCCTGCCGCTGTTCATGGAGGTGACGCACATCATGACGGCGCTGCCGATCACCCTCACGCTGGCCTCGGCCGCCATCCGGCCCTTCGGCCGCCCCTTCAAGGTCACCGACAAGGGAGGCGACCGCTCGATCTCGACCGTGCGCTGGCGGATGGCGGCCGGCTTCGGCGGCATCGCCCTCCTGTCGGGCGCCGCGATCCTCTGGTCGTTCGTCTCGCCGGTGGCCGCGAGCGAGATCTCGCCGCTCGATTCCTTCAACCTCGTCTGGGCCGGGATCGCGATGCTGCTCGCCTTCGTGGCCTTCCTGGTCTGCTTCGAGCGCCCGCGCGGCACCGAGGCGTTCCATGTCGCGGAGCCGGTCCGTGTCCGCGCCGAGGGCACCGCCCGGGACGCGATGCTGGCGCGTCTCGGCCTGGAGACCGCCTTCCTGCGGCTCGACGCGCCGCAGCCCGGCGCGGTCGGGGATCCGGTCGAGGTGCGGATCGAGGGGGTGGGCTGGGTCCCGGCCCGCCTCACCGCCGTCGCCGAGGGCACGCAGGCGCTGGCGCTCGCCCCCTCCCCGCCCCAGCGCCAGGCCCTGATCCTGCGGCTGTTCACGCAGGCGGCCGATCCGATCGCCCGCACCGCCAACCTCCGGGTGGCCTTGCGCGGCCTCGCGGCGCGCTGCTTCCGGGCGGCGTGACGCCCGACGCCTGCGGCCGCGCCAGGACCACAGCAAGCGGATTCGGCGCGCCGTTCCCTGTTGCGCTCCGGGCCGGGCCGGGCTACAGAGGCTTCGCGGTCAGCACCCGTAGCTCAGCTGGATAGAGCGTTGCCCTCCGAAGGCAAAGGTCACACGTTCGAATCGTGTCGGGTGCGCCATTCTCCTTGACGACATCATGATCGGATCATCGCTCGCCGGATCGGCGAGGCGATGCCTTGTACGTGGTGCGCCCTCCGTCGCGGGTGGCGCGGCCGGACGCCAGCTGCCGCACCGCCGGTCGGGCCGGCCCCGCAATCGGGCAGACCTTCGAGAGGACGACCCCGCACGATGCCGATCAAGGCCCTCAACGACCGCAAGAAGCTCTCCTCCGACTTCAACGAGGCGAACGACGCCTTCATCGACGCGGTGCTCGGCGCGCTCCAGGCCGGTGAGATCCCGCTCGACCTGGCCCGGGCCTACCTCGCTCATCCGGTCGCGATGATGCATGCGAGCGGGGCGCAGGCGGTGGCGGACTATTTCGAGCGCATCCTGTCGCAGAAGCCCGCGATCGACTGGACGCCGGGGGGCTGAGGCTCCGGCCCGGGCCTCGCGAGCGCCCGGGCCGGCGGTCCTGCGCGTCACAGCGCCGTGCGGTCCCGGTCCGGCATCGAGACCAGGCGCGCGGCGGCCTCGTTGGCGGCGCGCAGCGCCTCCTCCAAGGGCGCGCCCCGGGCCAGGCGGGCCGCGAAGGTGCCGACGAACATGTCGCCCGCGCCGTGCGTGCTGACGACCTCGACGGCGAGGCCGGGCAGCGCGACCGGCGCGACGCGCCCGCCCGCCAGGGCGACGCCGGCGCCGCCGGCCGTCACCACGACGAGGCCGCCGCGGGCCGCGAGGTGGCGGGCGGCCGCCGCGGCGTCTGGAAGCGACGCCACCGGGCGCGCGCCGAGCATCTCGGCCTCGATCGCGTTGACGACGAGCACGTCGACGTGGTCCGCGAGGTCGGTGGCGAAGGGCCGGGCCGGCGCGGCATTGAGGATCGTGGTGAGGCCGAGGCGCCGGGCGCGGCGCGCCACCGCGGCGTTGACAGCCTCCGGGATCTCGTTCTGCAGGATCAGCACGCGGGCGCCCGCGAGCCGCGCATCCGGGATCTGCTCCGCGGCGATCGCGAGGTTCGCGCCCGACACGATCACCGCGCCGTAATCGCCGTCGTCGTCGAAGATCGCGACGCTCATGCCGGAGCCCGTCCCGGGCAGGACCGCGACGGCGCAGCGGTCCACGCCCGCCCGGTCGAGCCCCGCCAGCAGCCCCCGGCCGAAATCGTCGTCGCCGACCGCGCCGACCATGGCGGTCGCGACGCCCTGCGCCTGCGCCGCCGCGGCCTGGTTGCCGCCCTTGCCGCCGAAGCGCGGGGCCCAGCGCCGCCCGGTCACCGTCTCGCCCTTGCGGGGCCGGTCCGGCGCATCGACCGTGATGTCGTAGTGCAGGCTTCCCACCACGACGATCGCGGGCTGCGGTCCGGGATCCGCCCCCTCCGGGGCGGCGTCGCGCGCGGTCATGCGCGCCCCCGGGCGAAGCGGTCGACCAGCATGGCGAGCAGGATGATCAGGCCGGTGGCGAGGAGCTGGTAGAAGGCCTGCACGTTCATCAGCGTCAGGCCGTTGCGCATCGTGCCGAGGATCACCGCGCCGAGCAGGGTGCCGAGGATGCTGCCCTTGCCGCCCATCAGCGAGGCCCCGCCGATGGCCGCGGCCGCGATGGCGTCGAGCTCCCACAGGTTGCCGAGGATCGGCTCGGCGGCGCCGAGGCGGCCGACGAGGATCGTCGCGGCGAGCGCCGCGAGCAGGCCCGACAGCATGTAGGCGCCGATCTTGGTGCGGGCGATCGGCACGCCGGCGATGTGGGCGGCCTCCTCGTTGCCGCCGACCGCCAGCAGGTACTCGCCGAACGGCGTCCGGCGCAGGATCAGCCCGGCGAGGAGCGCCACGACGAGCACCACGATCACCGCCGTCGGGAGGCCGGCGACGGTGCCGTTCACGACCGCCCGGAAGGCGGGCGGCACGCCGAAGACCGGGTTGCCGTCGGTCGCGATCAGCGCCAGCGCCCGATAGGTGCTGAGCGTCCCGAGCGTGACGATGAAGGGCTGGAGGCCGCCGAAGCAGATCAGCGCGCCGTTGACGAGGCCGCAGGCCGCGCCGAGCGCCAGCCCGGCCAGGACCGCGAGGGCCGGCGGCACGCCGCCGACCATCAGCGAGGCCGACAGGACGGCCGAGAGCGCCGCGACCGGGCCGACCGAGAGGTCGATGCCGCCCGAGACGATCACCAGCGTCATGCCGAGCGCCACGCAAGCGTTGATGCTCGATTGCTGCAGGATGTTGAGGAGGTTGCGCTCGGTCAGGAAGCCCGGCGCCGCGAGCCAGAACACCAGCATCAGGAGCGCGAGGCCGAGAAGCGTGCCGAAATCGCGCCACGGGACGTGCAGGCGCGGCCTCGGGCCGGGCGCGGGGGCGGTCAGGGTGAGCATGGCGGAGCCTCGAAGGCGCGAGGAAGGTCTGAGGGGCGGAAAGGATCAGGCGGTGCGGGGCGACCGGGGAACCGCGTGGGCGACGATGGCCTGCTCGCTCAGCTCGCTCCGCTGAAGCTCGGCCGCGATCCGGCCCTGGCGCATGACGAGCACCCGGTCGGAGAGGCGCAGCAGCTCGGGCAGTTCCGAGGAGACGACGATCACCGACCGCCCCTCCGCCGCCAGCCGCTCGATCAGCCCGTAGATCTCCGCCTTGGCGCCGATGTCGATGCCGCGGGTCGGCTCGTCGAAGAGCAGGATCTGGGTGCCGGCGGCGATCCAGCGGGCGATGATGCCCTTCTGCTGGTTGCCGCCGCTGAACAGGCG
Source organism: Methylobacterium platani (assembly GCF_001653715.1). Classification (GTDB taxonomy): domain Bacteria; phylum Pseudomonadota; class Alphaproteobacteria; order Rhizobiales; family Beijerinckiaceae; genus Methylobacterium; species Methylobacterium platani. The sequence continues at coordinate 145,550 of NZ_LWHQ01000017.1, read as the reverse complement.
GATCGGCCGGTCGATCTGCATCGGCCGCAAGTTCACCTCGGCGAGCAGGCGCGCGGCCTCGGCGCGCAGGCGGCGCCGGCGGACGAGGAAGCGGGGCGCGAACCGGGGCATCGAGGGCAGGGCCACGTTGGCGACCATCGAGCGCTGGGGCACGATGCCGTCGCGCTTGCGCTCCTCGGGCACGAGCCCGATGCCGGCCGCGATCGCCGCGCGGGGGCCGGGCCGGGCGAGCGGCCGGCCGTTGACCGTGATCGTGCCGGCCGTCCGCGGATCGGCGCCGGCGACGAGCCGCAGGAGCTCGGTGCGGCCGGCTCCGATCAGCCCGGCGATGCCCAGGACCTCGCCGCGCCGCAAGTCGAAGCTCGCATCGACCACCCGCGTCCCGGCGGTCAGGCCGCGCACCGACAGGACCGTCTCGGACCGGACCGACGAGCGGTGGGGCGCGACTGCGAGGGCGCGGCCGACCATCATGGCGACCACGGCGCTCTCGGTGGTGCCGGCGAGGTCGACCTCCGCGACGAACCGCCCGTCGCGCATGATCGTCGCGCGGCCGCAGATCCGGAACACCTCGTCCATCTTGTGCGAGACGTAGACGATCGCGACGCCCCTGGCGGCCAGCCCGGCGATGACCGCGGCCAGGCGCTCGAACTCGCTCGGCGTCAGGCTCGAGGTCGGCTCGTCCATGGCGATGATCCGCGCGTCGTCGAGGAGCGCGCGGGCGATCTCGACGATCTGGCGCTGCGCCACCCGCAGGCTGCGGACCGGCGCGTCCGGCCGGATCGCGGGATCGAGCGGCGCCAGGGCCTCCGCCGCGAGCGCCTCCTGCCGGGCGCGGTCGACGAGGAGCCCGCCCCGGCGCAAGGAGCGGCCCAGGAACATGTTCTGCGCGACCGTCAGCTCGGGGACCTGCTGCAGCTCCTGGTGGATCATCGCGATGCCGGCGCGGCGGGCGGCCAGCGGCGAGCGGAAGGACAGCACCTCCCCGTCGACCGCGATCGTGCCCTCGTCGGGCTTGAGCACGCCCGACAGGATCCGCATCAGCGTCGACTTGCCGGCCCCGTTCTCGCCGAGCAGCGCGTGGACCTCGCCCGGCCGGACCCGCAGCGACATCTCGCCGAGCGCGGTCACGCCCGGGAAGCGCCTGGTGAGACCCTGGACGAGCAGGCGCGGCGGCGCGGCGGGGGCCTCGGCGGGGAGCATGGCGAGCGACATGGCGGGACCGCGGGTTGGGGGGAGGGGCCGAACGGGGCCGGATCGTCCCGGACTCTCCAGCAAAGTCTGCGGCGTGCCGCGCCGGGCATGCGCGGCCGTCGTCAGGTTGCGGGCCGGCAGGCATGCCCTTCCTCGCCAGCCACGCCCCTTTCCCGGACGACGGCAACGACGCGGTAAGGAGATCCGGGATCCGGCAGAAGACGTGCCGCGAAGCGGCTCCGTCTCTTGCACCGTTGCCGGCAGACGGACGCTTCGCGATTTTTCGTGCCGGGTCCCGGATCTCCCGCCGCTCTCGCTTCGGTCGTCCGGGACAGGGGGCAGGTCACGCGGGGAGCCGGCCTTCGGGCCTGCGCTTGCGCAACCATCGCGCCCCGAGGGGCGGCACGACGCCCCCGGGACATCGATCACTTGCCCGACGATCACTTGCCCGACCGGGCATCCTCCTCGAGCACCGCCCGCAGGTCGGCGCCCTTGCCCTTGTAGCGCTCGATGGTGTCCCGGGTGATCAGGGCCTGCGGCGTGGCGACGACCCGCGGGACCGGCTCCTTGGCGAGCACGCGCAGGGCCGCCTCCAGGGCGACCTCGCCGGTCAGCACCGGGAAGCTGTCGACGGTGCCGGTCAGCTCGCCGGCGCGGATCGAGGCGTGGGCGTCGGTGATGCCGTCGGTGCCGAACACCGCGACCTTGCCGAGAAGGCCCGCGTTCTTCACCGCCTCGACGACGCCGAGCGCCATCGTGTCGTTGTTGCAGTAGACGCCGACGAGGTCCGGGTGCTGCTGCAGGAGAGTGGTGGCGGCGTCGTAGGAGAGCTGGCGGTCCCAGTTGCCCGGCACGCTCGCCACGACCTTGAACCGGCCGCCCTCCGCCGCGATGGTGGACTTGAAGCCGGCGGTGCGCTGGGTCGCCGCGAAGACCCCGGCCTGGCCCTCGATGACCGCGAGCTTGCCGCCGTCCGGGCGGTTGGCGATGAACCAGCGGGCGACGCGCACGCCGTTGTCGCGCTGCACGTTGCCGACGTAGTGGGCGGCCTGCGGGATCACCGCGTCGTTGACGTTGACGACCGGGATGCCGGCCTTGCCCGCCTCGCCGAGGATCGGCTCGAGGTTGGCGTTGGTCTGCGGCGAGACCAGGAGCACGTCGACCCCTTGCGCGATCATCGTCTCGGCGATCGACAGCTGGCCGACCTGGTCGCCCTCGTTCTGGGCCGCCTGGTAGGCGACCTTCACGCCGAGCTTCTTGCCCAGCGACTGGTAGCCCTCGCCGAGGAGGCGCCAGTACTCGTTGGTGAGGGTCTTCGACACCGCCCCGACGCGGGTGCCGGCGGCCGGCTTGGGCATCGGGCCGAGCTTGGCGGCGAGCTGGCTCCAGTCGATCCGGTCCGTCTCGGTGTCCGGGTTGAGCGGCTTCAGGTCCTGCGCCTGCGCGACGCTCGCGGCGAGCAGCATGAACCCGGACAGCATGATCGATCGCATGGCGTTTCCCCCTTGGCGGCCGCCGGGGGCGGCCAGTCTGTTCTTGAAAGACGGTCCGGTCCTTGGAAACAAATCAGCGTCCGAGCATCGCCCGGCGGACCACGGTCTGGCTCGCGACGGCGTCCTGGCGGTCGATCGCCGCGCTCAGGCCGTTGTCGCACTCGAGCGTGTCGACGATGCCGAGCATCGCCGTCACGGTGGCGATGTTGGCCTCGCACTCCGCCACCGGGTCGAGCCCGGTCAGGTCGGGGAAGGTGTCGAAGTAGATCGGCCCGTGGAAGCCGTCCCGGCGGACCTGGCGCAGGAGCTCGATCGTCTGGACCGGGTGGACCGCGCCGACCATCAGCCCGTCGTCGCGCTTGGCGTAGCCGTCGTTGAGGTGCAGGCCGAGGATGCGGCTGTACCGGCCGATCAGGGCCGCCGCGAAGGCCGGCTGCTCGTCGGCGTAGAGCACGTGCGCGAAGTCGAGCGTGACGCCGAGGTTCGGCAGGTCGATCTCGCGCAGGGCCAGCAGGGTCGTGGCGCAGTCGGGCAGCAGGCTGTGGGAACGCGGCTCGTTCGGCTTGTACTCGATGCTGATCAGGCAGTCGGGATCGTGCAGCGCGACCTCGCGGATGCCGTCGATCTCGTCGGCCCAGAGCCTCGCGTAATCGGCCTGGAAGGCGTAGTCGAAGCCGTCCTGGCCGAGCCACAGGGTCATCAGGGCGCAGCCCGCCTCGCGGGCCGCGTCGATGCCGCGCTTCGTGAGGTCGATCGCCTCGCGCCGCACCGCCGGATCGGGGTTGGTGAAGGCGCCGATCTTGAAGGCCGGGTTCGAGTAGTACCGCATCGCCAGGCCGTTCACGGTCAGGCCGAGGTCGCGGATCGCGTTGCCGGTCGCCCGGGCATCGGGCCCGAGGTGATCGGGGAAGTTCAGGTCGACATCGGTGAGGCCGCGCGCGGTCGCGGCGCGGGCCGCCATCTCCAGCGGGGTCGGCTTGCCGTGCCCCTGGGGCCAGAAGGCGTCGGGCTGCGAGGCGAACGAATTCAGGCGCGTCGCGAAGCGCACGGGGGCGGATGTCACCGGCGGGTCTCCTGTGTCTCGCCAAAACATCACGCATGTTCGTGAATTTGTAAAGTAACCTTCCGGCACGCCGAAGCGGCGTTCCGCCCCCCCGCCGACCTGTCGCCGGTCCGCCGCCATGCTGCGGCGCAGCGAGGGCGTGCCCGGCGAGGCGGCGGGACGAGGTCTTGACACGCCCTACGCTTCACGCATACCTGTGTTGCAGTAAATAATATGAGCCCGTTACGGCCGATCGCGACGGGTTGGGGAACGCACCATGGATCGACGCACCGCTCTCACGATGCTCGGCGGCCTGGCCGTCGCAGGGCCGCTTCGCGCCACCAGGGCCTTCGCGGCTGCACCCAAGACCATGGCCACGGTCGTGAAGGCGGCGGGCGTTCCCTGGTTCAACATCCTCAACCAGGGCCTCGAGGCCGCCGGCAAGCAGTTCGACATCGCCACCACGATGGTCGGGCCGGCCCAGGTCGACCCGGCCCAGCAGGTCAAGCTCATCGACGACCTGATCGCCAAGAAGGTCGACGTCATCGGTCTCGTCCCCCTCGACGTGAAGGTGACGGCCCAGGCCGTGAAGCGCGCGCGGGACGCCGGCATCGTCGTCATCACCCAGGAGGGCGAGAACCAGGACGGCAAGACCTGGGACCTCGAGCTCATCAGCGCCAAGAACTACGGCGAGATGCAGATGAAGGCGCTCGCCCGCGAGATGGGCGAGGAGGGCGACTACGTCGTCTACGTCGGCACCCTGACGACCCCGGGCCACAACGCATGGGCCGACGCCGCCATCGCCTACCAGAAGGCGCATTATCCCAAGATGAAGATGGCGGCCGACCGCTTCCCCGGCGCCGACCTGATCGACGATTCCACCCGCGTGACCCAGCAGGTGCTGCAGACCTACCCGGACGTGCGCGGCATCATGTCGATGGGCTCCAACGGGCCGATCGGCGCCGGCAACGTCGTCCGGCAGCGCCGCCTGGAGAAGAAGATCGCCGTCGTCGGCACGATGATCCCGGCCCAGGCCCAGGCCCTGATCATGAGCGGCGCGATCCGCGAGGGCTTCCTGTGGAACCCCAAGGATGCCGGCTACGGCATGGTCGCCATCGCCCGCATGGTCCTCGACGGCACGCCGATCAGGACCGGCATGGAGATCCCGACCCTCGGCACCGCGACGGTCGACGAGGCGCAGCGCGTGATCCAGGTCGACCGCGTGCTGACGATCAACAAGACGACCGTCGGCGACCTGGTGAAGATGGGGCTCTGAGCTGCTTCCCAGCATGAACTGCGCATGATTGCAGTGGGATCTGTGTGGGAAAGTAAGACGCGGATTTTTTCCTCTCCCCGCCCGCGGGGAGAGGAGATTGCCAGTGCCTCTTCTTCACCTCCGACCAGCCCTGCGAGTAGGGACGCGACCATAATGTTCCTGGAGATGCGGGGCGTGTCGAAGCGCTTCGGCGGGGTCCAGGCCCTGTCCGACCTCGACTTCGACCTCGCGCGCGGCGAGATCCACTGCCTCGTCGGCGGCAACGGCTCGGGCAAGTCGACGATGATCAAGATCATCGCGGGCGTGCAGCCCCCCGATCCCGGCGGCCGCCTCGTGGTCGAGGGGCGCGAGCACGCGCGGCTCACCCCGGTGGAGAGCAGCGCGCTCGGCATCCAGGTGATCTACCAGGACCTGTCGCTGTTCCCGAACCTCACGGTCGCCGAGAACATCGCCATCGCGCAGCATCGCGGCCTGGCCGGGCTGGTGAAGCGCAAGGCGATGCGCGCCGCCGCCGAGGCGGCGATGCGGCGCATCGGCGTCGCGCTCGACCTCGACGAGCGGGTGTCCCACCTGTCGATCGCCAACCGCCAGCTCGTGGCGATCTGCCGGGCGATCGCGGCGGACGCCAGGCTCGTCATCATGGACGAGCCGACCGCGTCGCTGACGCGCCACGAGGTCGACGCGCTGCTGGCGCTGACCCTCGAGCTGAAGCGCCGCGACATCAGCGTGCTCTTCGTCAGCCACCGCTTCGACGAGGTGCTGGAGATCGCCGAGCGGGTCACGGTCATCCGCGACGGCGTGAAGCTCGGCACCTACGACGCGAAGGACATGACCGAGCAGCGCCTCGCCGTCCTGATGTCCGGCCGGTCCTTCACCTACGAGACGAAGGACCGGGCGCTGCCCCGCGACCGGCCCGTGCTCGGCGTCGAGGGCCTGTGCAAGGCCGGCGAGTACAGCGACGTCGATCTCACGCTCTATCCCGGCGAGATCCTCGGCCTCACCGGCCTGCTCGGCTCCGGCCGCACCGAGCTGGCGCTGTCGCTGTTCGGGATGAACGCGCCCGATTCCGGCACCATCCGGATCGACGGCGAAGCGGTGACGTTCCGCTCCAACCGCGACGCCATCGCGCGCGGCATCGCCTACGTGCCGGAGGACCGGCTGTCGCTGTCGCTCGTCCTCGACCAGCCGATCGGCGCCAACGTCACGGTCACGGTGCTCGACACGCTCAAGGACCGCCTCGGCCTGCTGCGCCGCCGCCGCGAGGCCGGCCTGATCCGCGACTGGATCCGTCGTCTCGCGATCAAGATCGGCACCCCGGACGATCCGGTCAGGACCCTGTCGGGCGGCAACCAGCAGCGGGTGGTGATCGCCAAGTGGCTCGCCACCAGGCCCCGCGTCCTGATCCTCGACAGCCCGACGGTCGGCGTCGACCTGCACGGCAAGGACGGCATCTACGCGCTCGTGAAGGACCTCGCGGCGCAGGGGCTCGCCGTCATCATGATCTCCGACGAGATCCCGGAGGTCCTCTACCATTGCGACCGGATCCTGGTGATGCGGGACGGCCGGCTGACCGGCGAGGTCATGGCGCATCACGTCGCCGAGCCCGACCTGAGGAGGATGGTGCATGGTTAAGGGATCGCGCGGCGGGCGCGCGCCGCAGGAGCTCTGGCTCGGGCTCGTCATCCTCGGCATGGTGGTGGTGCTGACCGCCCTCAGGCCGAACTTCCTCGGCGTCCAGAACATCCTCGAGATGATGAACGCGACCGCGTTCAACGGCATCCTGGTCTCGGGGCTGCTGGTCGTCCTGATCGCCGGCGGCATCGACATCTCGTTCGCGGCGGTCGCGTCCGTGGCGCAGTACGCGGCGCTCACCGTGGCGAACGCCACCGGGGCGGGCTGGGGCGAGATCGTCGCCATCGCAGGGGGCATCGGGCTCGGGCTCGGCCTCGTCAACGGCGTCCTGGTGAGCACGCTCGGCATCGCCAGCATCATCGTCACCATCGCCACGCAGAGCGTGATCTACGGCATCCTGCTCACCGTCACCCGGGGGCAGGACATCTTCACCCTGCCGGCCTGGTTCGGCGACCCGGTCGACCTCTTCGTCACGAGCGACGCCAAGGGCAACGTCTACGCGGTGAGCCTGCAGATCTGGGCGCTGGTGCTCGCCTTCCTGGCCGCCTGGTTCCTGCTCAACCGGACCCGTTTCGGCCGGCAGGTCTTCGCGCTCGGCGGCAACCCGGAGGCGGCCCGGCGCGTCGGCTTCGGCACGGCCCGCCTCAACCTGCTCGTCTACGGCTACATGGGCCTCGTCGCCGGCCTCGCCTCCCTGGTGCAGGCCCAGTACACCCAGTCGGTGTCGCCCACCGCGCTGGTCGGGCGCGAGCTCGAGGTCGTGGCCGCCGCCGTGCTCGGCGGGGCGAGCCTCGAGGGCGGCCACGGCTCCGTCCTCGGCGCGATCCTGGGCCTCGCCCTCGTCGTCATCATGAAGAACGGCCTCGCGCTGCTCGGGGTGTCGTCCTACTGGTCGGACTTCTTCACCGGCCTCGTCATCGTCGCCGCCGTCGCCGGCATGGCGGCCCGCGCCCGCCGCCGCTGGCACGATTCCCCGGGGCTCGCCTGATGCCGGCCTTCCTGCTGCGGCATGTCGGCCGCACCAACCTGCGGCTCCTCGCCCTCCTGGCCCTCCTCTGCCTCGCCGCCGCGCCGCTGATCGGCGACCGGCTGTTCGCCCCGGCGGGCCTGCGCTCGATGGCCTACCAGCTGCCGGAGCTCGGGCTGCTCTCCCTCGCCATGATGGTGGCGCTCCTCTCCGGCGGCCTCGACCTGTCGATCATCGCGACCGCGAACCTCGCGGCGCTCGCCGCGGCGGCGGTGCTGAAATCGGCCCCCGCCGGGGCGGACGGCCTCGTCCTCCTGGCGGTCGAGGCCGGCGCGCTGCTCGCCGGCCTCGCGACGGCGGCGCTCGTCGGCCTCCTCAACGGCACCCTGATCGGCTACCTGCGCGTCTCGCCGATCCTGGCGACGCTCGGGACCATGACGCTGGTCAAGGGCCTGGCGATCGGGCTCACCCACGGCAGCGTCATATCCGAGTTCCCGCCCGCCATCCTGTTCCTCGGCAGCGGCGCGGTCCTCGGCGTCCCGATGCCGCTCCTGCTGCTCGGGCTCGTGGCGACGGCCCTCGGCGTGCTCCTCACCCGCACGCCCTTCGGCGTCGTCCTGACCCTGATGGGCTCGAACCAGCAGGCGGTGCGCTTCTCCGGCATCGACACCCGGGCGGCGCTCCTGCGCGTCTACGTCCTCGCCTCGCTCGTCGCCGCCACGGCCGGGTTCGTCATGATGGCGCGCTTCAACTCCGCCAACGCGGCCTACGGCGAGAGCTATCTCCTCGTCACGATCCTCGCCTGCGTGCTGGGCGGCATCAGCCCGTCCGGCGGCTTCGGCCGGGTCGGCGGCCTGGTCCTGGCCCTGGTCGTGCTGCAGCTGATCTCGACGGCCTGCGTCCTCCTCGACTTCAGCCAGTTCCTGACGCTCGCGGTCTGGGGCGGGATCCTGCTCTCGGTCGGCATGATCGCGGCGGTGCGCGACCAGCTGCGCCCGCTCCTCGCGGGCCTGCGCGCGCCGGTCCTTCGCCCCGCGCCGCCGCGCGCCTGACCCCGCCCGAAGCCCGACCCTGAGAGGAGTGCCATGCTGAAGGGACTGGACCGCGCCTTGTCGGCCGAGATGCTCGGCATGCTGATGGCGATGGGACACGGCGACGACCTGCTGATCTGCGACGTCAACCACCCGGCCGCCAGCATCGCCCGCCACACCGTCCACGGGCGCGTCATCGACATGGCGGGCTGCGACCTCGGCCGGGCCGCGGAGGCGATCCTCTCGGTGATGCCGCTCGACACCTTCGTGCCGTCCCCCGTGACGCGCATGACGGTCGTGGGCGATCCCGACCGGCTGATGCCGGTCCACGCGCGGATGCAGGCGGTCGTCGACCGGGCCGAGGGCCGGCCGGTCCCGTTCGCGGCGCTGGAGCGGTTCGCCTTCTACGAGGCCGCCCGGCAGGCCTTCGCGGTGGTCCGCACCGCCGATCCCGGCCCGTACGGCTGCTTCATCCTGCGCAAGGGCGTGGTCTGACGGGAGTGCCGGCGCCATCCGGCCACCGCTGGCCGGCGCGCGCTCCGACGGACTAGAGTGGCGTGTTCTGCAGGAGGCGGACCCGATGAGCGACGTGATGGATCCGAAGTCGGTCGGACCGCGGATCCGCATGATGCGGCCGAACCTGACGCCGCTCGAGGCCAAGGTCGTCGACAGCGTCTTCGGGCGGCGCGATTTCAGCACCGAGACGGCCCTGAAGGAGGTCGCCGAGACGGCGGGCGTTTCGGAGGCCATGGTCGTCAAGATCGCCAAGAAGCTCGGCTTCTCGGGCTACCGCGATTTCCGGCAGAACGTCGCCGACTACGTCCGCGTCTCGGTCTCGGAGATGCACGACGACCTCTCCCCCGACGATTCGGGCGCCGAGATCGTCAGCAAGGTGTTCCGGGCCTCGATCCAGGCGCTCGAGGAGACGTTGGCGATCGCCGACGTCTCCGCCTTCGAGCGCGCGGCCGATTTCATCGCGCAGGCCCGGCAGCGGGACTTCTACGGCGTCGGCGGCTCGGCGCAGATCGCCCGCGACGTCGCCCACAAGTTCCTGCGCATCGGCATCCACGCCTCGGTCTACGACGACGCCCACATGATGGCGATGTCGGCCTCGCTGCTCGGCACGCGGGACGTGGCGATCGGCTTCTCGCATTCGGGCGCCACCCTGGTGACCCTCGAGGCGCTGCAGATCGCCCGGCGCCGCGGCGCCCGCACCATCGCGATCACCAACTACCCGCATTCCCCGCTGGCCGGGACGGCCGACGTCGTCCTGTGCTCGACCGCCCGCGGCTCTCCCCTGCTCGGCGAGAACGCCGCGGCGCGGATCGCCCAGCTCAACATCCTCGACGCGATCTTCGTCCTGGTCGCGCAGCGCGACATGAAATCGGCCGAAGCGGCCCTCGCCCGCACCAAGGAGGCGGTGCGGGACAGGCGCCGCGGGTGACGGGCGCCGGATGCCGGCCGCTCCCCGGACAGCCCTGGCATCGTCGGGGCGGGTCACTCCCCGCACCGCACCCCCACCACCGCCCCGGCGTAGCGCCCGGCGATCGCCCCGGCACTGAGCGGCGGGCCGTCGCCGGCAGGGGCCGGCGGAGCGTCCGCGCCGAGGAGGCTCCTGAGCGCGTCGAGCCCGACGAGCGGGTGGGTGAGCGGCGGCAGCACGCCTGCGACGAGGCGGGGCGTCGCCGGCAGGCGGGCGACGAGGCCGAGGAGGCGCCCGGTGCGGTCGAGGACCGGGGCCCCGGCGGCGCCGGGCTGGAGCGGGGCGAGCACGCCGCCCGCGGCGAGGTCGCCGGTCGCGACGCTCGGCCCGTCCGCACCCGCCGCGAGCACCACGACCGCCGTGCCCGGCGGCGCGGGCGCCGGTGCGAGGACGGGCGGCGGGCCGATTGCTGCGGCCTCGAGGAGCGCGAGGCCGCTGGCCGCGTCGCGCCGCAGGATCCGGGCCGGCGCGCCGCCGGCCTGCGGGCCCGGGCAGGCGCCGGGCAGCACCGCGACGATCCGGCGGGGGCCGACGGCGAGCCCGGTCGCGGCGGCCGGACCCGATTCCGGCGATGCCGCGGCCGGGCGCGGCGCCGGGGCCGGGGCCGGGCGATCGCCCGGGAAGGGCACGAAGCTGTTGGCGATGGCGATCGCCAGCCGGTCCACCTCCCGGGCCATGGCCTTGTCGTAGGACAGGCTGAAGCCGCGCAGGCCCGCGGGACCGGCGGCATCGCGGATGTAGAACTTGCCGCCCGGGGTCTCGCCGGTGACGACCGTGAAGTCGGGGCGCCGCAGGCTGTAGGTCACCCGGCGCTCCGGGCCCGCCGCGGCGCTCTGCGCGAACAGGGCGTCGAGGTCGGGGCCGCCGGGGGCGAAGGCCCGGGTGTCGAGGGTGACGCGCCCGTCCGGGCTCTGCCAGCGGCTGCCGTCGGGCAGGCGGGTGCGTTTCGCCAGCAGCCGCTCGGGGATCCCGATGACGAGGCCGGTGGCGGGATCGGCCGCGACCGTGAACCGGGCCGCGCGCCGCGCCGCCTCCCCGGCGGCCAGCAGGGCGGCGCGGGCGGGCTCGTCGAGGATGCCGGTCGCCGCCCCGCCTCCCCCCTTGCTTGCTCCCTTGGCCTGCCAGGCGCCGATCGCCTCGTAGGTGCGCCGGCCGAAGGCGCCGGTGACGACGCTGGTGTAGCCGCCGACCCAGACCAGGGCGTCCTGCACCGCCCGGCGCTCCGCCTCGGGCCGGGCCTCGAAGGCGGCCCGCGCCGCCTCGAAGGCCGGATCGGGCGCGGCCGGCCCTGCGGACCGGGGGACCGTCGCGCCGGGGGCGGCCGGAGCGGTTCCCTGGGCGAAGGCCGCCGGCGCGAGACCGGCGAGGAGCACCGAGACGCCTGCGAGGAGCGCCGGAAGGCCGGCGACGGGCAGCGGGGCGGGACGCGGCATCGGGCTCTCCGGGAAGGCTCCGGTCCCGACGACCGGGGGAGCCGGCCGGGCCGGCGGCCGCCGGAGCCCCCGGACCTTGTCAGAGGCGAGGCCGGAGTTCCAGGGCTCCCTGCCGGGGCCTCGCGGGCCTCCCGGCGCGATCGAAATCGACCGGGCCGCTTGCGCCGTCGGATTGCGGCCCGCTCGGATCGCGCCCTCGGAGCACGTCACGATCGCGCTGCGGTCGCAATGCTCTCCAAGCCTTTGGTTTGCCGAATCGTCGACGACGAGCCGGCTCCCACTTCCTCGGAAGATGCTCTAGGCTCCGGGCGGGCAGGAACTCGCCGCGAGGCCGGACATGTCGCTCATCACACGGGTCGGGCGCGCCGCCGTGGGTCTCGCCGGCATCCTGACCCTCCTCGCCGGCCTGCCGGCCGCGGCCCAGCAATCCGCCGACCCGGTTCCCCGCCGCACCGCCGCGCCGGCATCGCGCCCCAAGACCTTCGTCCGCCCGGCGCTCGCCAGCGAGGCGGTGCGGCTGGAAGCCCGGCTGAAGGACGAGGCCGGCGCCAGGCCGGATCCGTCGAAGCCCGCCGCCCAGTGGCGGCGGGAGGCCGAGGCCCTGCGCGCCAGGGGCGACCGCGACGGGGCGCTCGCCGCCGCGCGCCGCGCCGCCGCGGCCGAGCCGGCGGAGGGGCGCAACTGGTCCGTCCTGGCGCAGGCCGCCGACGATGCCGAGAGCGACGACTACGAGACCAGGCAGACGCTGAAGGCCGAGGCCCGGGCCGGCGCCTACCTGGCCTACCGGCGGGCGCTGCTCCCCGCCGACGAGGCGCGGGCGCTGGCGCTCCTCGGCGCGGTGCTGGCCAGGCAGGAAAGCTGGCGCCCGGCGCTCGACGCCTACGCGGCGAGCCTCGCCCTGGCGGGCGACCAGGAGACGACCAATCAGGAGACGACCAGGGAGACGGCGAAGACCTACGAGGCCCTGCGCGAGGCGCACGGCTTCCGGATCCTCGACTACAAGGTCGATTCCGATGCCGCCGCCCCGCGGGCCTGCTTCACCTTCTCCGAGGCGATCGACCCGAAGACCGATGTCGCTCCTTTCGTCGCGGTGTCGGGCGCGAGCGACGCCGCCGTGACGGCGCAGGGCCAGCAGGTCTGCGTCGACGGCCTGCGCCACGGCGAGCGCTACGGCGTGGTCCTGCGCCGGGGCCTGCCCTCCGGCATCGGCGAAACCCTCCGCAAGGCGGCCGATTACGACATCTACGTCCGCGACCGCGGCCCGCAGGTGCGCTTCACCGGCCGCAACTACGTGCTGCCCCGCACCGGCCAGGCCGGCGTGCCGCTGGTCTCGGTCAACGCCCCGACGCTCGACGTCGAGGTGGTGCGCATCGGCGATCGCGGCCTGCTGCCGGCCCTGCGTGGCGAGGCGTTCCTGTCCCAGCTCTCGGGGGCCGGCCTGCGCGCCATCGCCCGCGAGCGCGGCGTCCAGGTCTGGAAGGGCGCCCTCGACACCGCGCCCGCGGAGGTCAACCGCGAGGCGGTGACGGCCTTCCCGGTGCTCCAGGCCGTCGGCAAGGTCGAGCCGGGGCTCTACGTGATGACGGCGCGGCCGAGCGGCAGCGCGTCCCTCGCCGAGGCCGAGGAGGGCGGCGACCAGAGCGAGGCGACGCAGTGGTTCGTGGTCTCGGATCTCGGGCTCACCGCCTTCAAGGGACCGGACGGGATCCACGTGCTCGCCCGCTCCCTCGCCTCGGCGGCGGTCGTCCGGGACGCGGAGATCCGCCTGATCGCCCGCAGCAACGAGGTGCTGGCGACCCGCGCCACCGACGCGCAGGGGCACGCCGCCTTCGATCCCGGCCTCGCCCGCGGCGAGGGCGGCGCGGCGCCGAGCCTGGTGGTGGCGCGCCTCGGCGACGATTACGGCTTCCTCGACCTCACGCTCGGCGCTTTCGACCTCGCCGATCGCGGCGTGAAGGGCCGGCCGGCCCCGGGCGCGGCGGAGGCCTACCTGTTTCCCGAGCGCGGGGTCTACCGCTCCGGCGAGACGGTCCAGCTGACCGCGCTCCTGCGCGACGCGAAGGGCGCGGCGATCCAGAACCTCCCCCTCACCCTGGTGGCGCGGCGCCCGGACGGGGTCGAGGACCGCCGGGTGCAGGTGCCCGATGCGGGCCTGGGCGGGCGGGCCCTCTCGCTGCCGCTGCTCCCCGGCGCGCAAGCCGGTACCTGGCGGGTCGCCGCCTATACCGACCCGAAGGCGCCCCCGGTCGGCGAGGCGCGCTTCCTGGTCGAGGATTACGTGCCCGAGCGGATCGAGGTCAGCCTGGATCCGGCCGAGCCCGCCCTGCGCCCGGGCGAGCCCGCGACGGTGACGGTCGCGGCGCGCTACCTCTACGGCGCCCCGGGCGCGGGGCTCGGCGTCGGCGGCGCGGTGACGGTGCAGCCGGCCGCCCGCTCCGGCATCCGCGGCTTCTCGGACTTCTCGACCGGCCTCGACGACGAGGCGGTCGCCCCGGCGACGGCGGAGATCGAGGCGCCCGCCGCCACCGACGCGCAGGGGCGCGCCACCGTGCGGGCGCCGGTGCCGGAGGCGAGCGGGCCGCGCCCGTTCGAGGCCAGGATCTCGCTGCAGGTCGGCGAGCCCGGTGGCCGGGCGGTGCAGCGCAGCCTGACCCTGCCGATCCTGCCCGCCGGCCCGGTCCTGGGGATCCGCAAGACCTCCGGCGACCTGCGCGAGGGCGCGAGCGCGAGTTTCGAGGTGGCGGCGGCGCGGCCCGACGGCACGCGGCTTCCCGGCGAGGCGACCTGGACCCTGCTGCGAGTCGAGCGGCGCACCCAGTGGTACCGGGCCGACGGGCGCTGGGCCTTCGAGCCGGTCAAGACCACCGTCAAGGTCGCGGACGGCCGCCTCGTCCTCGAGCCCGGTGCGCCGGCCCGGCTGGCGGTGCCGGTCGACCTCGGCCGTTACCGCCTGGAGGTGCGCGGCCCCGGCTTCGCGGCGGCGAGCCTGTCCTTCGACGTCGGCTGGAGCGGGGGAGAGAGCGCCGACGCGCCCGACCTCCTCGATCTCACCCTCGACCGCGACGCCTATGCGGGCGGCGAGACCATGCGGGCCCGCCTGCGCCCGCGTTTCGCCGGCACCGCCACCGTCGCGGTGGTGAGCGACCGGGTGCACGAGATCCGCACCCTCGACCTGCCGGCGAACGGCGCCACCGTCGAGATCCCGGTGAAGCCGGACTGGGGCGCGGGCGCCTACCTCGTCGCCACCGCCTACCGGCCCCTCGACCAGGCGGCCCGGCGGCTGCCCGGCCGGGCGATGGGCCTCGCCTGGTTCGGGATCGACCGGGAGGCCCGCGCGCTGGGCGTGACGCTCGAGGCGCCGGCCAAGGTCCGGCCCCGGGGCGAGCTGCGCCTGCCGATCCGCCTGACCGGGCTGAAACCCGGCGAGGCGGCCAGGGTGACGGTGGCGGCGGTCGATGCCGGCATCCTCAGCCTCACCCGCTACGCCGCGCCCGATCCGTTCGGGTTCTTCTTCGGCCAGAAGGCGCTCTCGACCGAGATCCGCGACCTCTACGGCTACCTGATCGACGGGATGCAGGGCACGGTCGGCGCGATCCGCTCCGGGGGCGATGCCGGCGGGGCGGAGCTGGAGGGCTCGCCCCCGGCGCAGGAGCCGCTGGCACGATACTCGGGCGTGGTCACGGTCGGGCCGGACGGCCGGGCCGAGGTGAGCTTCCCCCTGCCGGCCTTCAACGGCACCGCCCGGGTGATGGTGACGGCCTGGAGCGCGGCGCGGGTCGGCGCCGCCTCCGCCGACGTCACGATCCGCGACCCCGTGGTGGCGAGCGGCACCCTGCCGCGCTTCCTCGCCGTCGGCGACCGCTCGCGCCTGCACGTCGCCCTCGACAACGTCGAGGGGCCGGCCGGCGACTACGCGGTCGATGTCGACCTCTCGGGACCGGTGGTGGTGCCGGCGGGGGCGCTCGCCCGCACGCTGCACCTCGCACCCGGCGGGCGCGCCAGCCTCGAGATCCCGCTCACCGCCGCCGGGCCCGGCCTCGCCCGGATCGACCTGCGGCTGACCGGACCTGGCTTGGCCGGACCTGGCTTGGCCGGACCTGGCTTGGCCGGACCTGGCTTGGCCGAGCCCGCCGGCCAGAGCTTCTCCCTGCGCATCCAGCCCGGCACCGGGACGCTCCTGCGCCGCGAGGTGCGCACCCTCGCCCCCGGCGCCAGCCTCACCCTGTCGGGCGACCTCCTCGCCGAGGTGATCCCCGGCACCGGCGCCGTCACCCTGGCGGCCTCGCCGTTCGCCGGCATCGACGTGCCGGCCCTGCTCCGGGCGCTCGACCGCTACCCCTACGGCTGCACCGAGCAGGTGGTGAGCCGGGCGCTGCCGCTGCTCTCGGTCAACCGCCTCGCCGCCCTGTCGCAGCTCGGCCTCGACGGCAGTGCCGACGAGCGGGTGCGCGGCGCCATCGACCGGGTGCTGTCGCGCCAGGATTCGAGCGGCGCCTTCGGGCTGTGGTCGGCGGGCAACGCCGAGGACCTGTGGCTCACGGCCTACGCCACCGACTTCCTGACCCGGGCGCGCGAGCGCGGCTTTGCCGTGCCGCCGACGGCCCTGGCGCTGGCCCTCGACCGGCTGCGCAACACGGTCGCCAACGCCGCCGAGGTCACCGAGGGCGGGCTCGACCTCGCCTACGCGGCCTACGTGCTCGCCCGCAACGGCCGGCCGGTGATGGGGGACCTGCGCTACCTCGCCGACACGCGGCTCGCCGCCTTCGCCACGCCGCTCGCCCGCGGCCAGATCGCCGCGGCGCTGGCGCTGCTCGGCGACCGGGGCCGGGCCCGCACCGCCTTCGAGGCCGCGCTCGCCGCGTTGCGCGCCGAGCGCGACGGCGGCGGCTACCGGGCCGATTACGGCTCGCGCCTGCGCGACGGCGCCGGGCTGATCGCGCTTGCCGCCGAGACCGGGATCGCCCGCGACGCGCTCGGCCCCCTGGGCGCGGTGGTGGCGGAGGAGCGCGGCACCCGCCCGACCAGCACCCAGGAACAGGCCTGGCTGGTGCTGGCGGCGGCGGAGCTCGCCACGGAAACGAGCAAGGAAGGGCCGGCGCTCACGGTCGACGGCGCGCCGGTCGCGGGCGCGCTCGCCCGCACGGTCCCCGGCGCCGCCCTGGAGGCGCGGCCGGTGACGGTGGCCAATCGCGGCACCGCGCCGGTGCCGCTCGCCCTCGGCATCGCCGGCAACCCGGCGGTGCCGGAGCCGGCCGAGGCGAAGGGCTACGCGATCGAGCGCAGCTACCACCGCCTCGACGGCAGCCCGGCCGACCTCGCGGCGTTACGCCAGAACGACCGCCTGGTGGTGGTGCTGACGGTGACCGAGGCCAAGGCCGGCGCCGGGCGCCTGCTCCTCGTCGACCGCCTGCCCGCCGGGCTCGAGATCGACAACCCGAAGCTCCTCGACGCCGACGCGGCGTCCGGCCTCGCCTGGACCCGGTCGGACGTGAAGCCGGTCCATACCGAGTTCCGCGACGACCGCTTCGTGGCGGCCTACGACCGCGACCCGCACCAATCCGCCTTCTTCACCGTCGCCTACACGGTGCGGGCGGTCACGCCCGGCCGCTACGTCCACCCGGCGGCGACGATCGAGGACATGTACCGGCCCGAGCGCTACGGGCGGACCGCCTTCGGGACGCTGGAGGTCGGGACGGCGCGGTAGGGGTGGGGTCCGGTCGGCTCCCGGCGCCAAGTCCTCACGATCCCGGCGTCCTCACGATCGCGGCGTCCTCACGATCCCGGCCGCCCCTCGCCGGGATCGACGATCCGCCACCCCGGCCCGTCGGCTCCCGCACCCCGGGCGCGATCGGCCCGGGCGCGCTCCGCGTCCCGCCCGAAGGTCTGCGCCCAGGTCAGGGTGACGATCTCGGCACCGGCGCGCTCGTCCGGGCGCGTCCGGGCGGCACGGCGCCGCCGTACGCCGATCCAGCGCCGGACGAGCGGCCCGCTCCCGATCCCGACCCAGGCGAGGGCGCGCCGCCCTCCGCCGTCACGCCCGCCCGCTCGCCGCACCGTGAGAGTCTCCCATCCGACAGGATGGTGACATCTCGTGCATGGGCGGGGGCGCGGCGAGGCTCGTGCGTCCCAATCGCTTCAGCGCACGTCCCAAGTTGTCTGGGGCAAGCACCCGGGCCGCGCTCCCAGGCCAGGGTCTCAAGCGTCGAGCGTCAGGACCCACTCGTAGAACCCGTCCCAGTCGCCGGTCGCGGGGTCGGCCGGGGCGGGCCGGGAGGCGGCGACGCCCTCGACCCGGGCCCCGGCCTTCACGTCGACCGGGCTCAGGCCGAACTCGGCGCGAAACGCCGTCGTGAAGCTCGCCGGGCTGCCGTAGCCGTAGCGGAAGGCGATCTCGGAGACCCGCGCCGCCCGCCCGTCGCCCTCCGCCAGGTCCCGGTAGGCCCGGGCGAGGCGGCGGCGGCGGACGTATTCGAGCACGCCGCCCAGGGGCGCGAACAGGCGGTACAGCCCGCTGCGCGAGACGCCGAAGCGGCGGCAGAGATGCTCGACGCCGAGATCCGCCGATCCGATCTCCGCGTCGATGTAGCTGCGGATCGCCAGGAAGACCGGCGCGCGCTGCAGCGGCCGCTCGACCGCGTCGCTCCCGGTCGTCATGCGGGCCGCCGCGGCCAGGAGGATCGCGGTCGCCTGCGCGGCGGCCCGCGCCTCCGCGGGGCTGAAATGCGGGACGTTCGCGGCGAGCGACCGCAGGTGGTCGCCGACCAGGGTGCCGAACGGGGTCGCCGCGCACAGGACCGTCCCGTGGGCCTCGCCGAGGCGGGCGCCCCGGTCGGGGAACAGGGCACGCGGGATGATGACCGTCACGGCGCGGTAGCCGGTCGATCGCATCGACAGGGGCTGCGCGAGGTCGAGCAGCGAGACGTCGCCGGGGGCCACCGGCGCCTCGCGGCCGGTAATCGCGATCGTCGCACGGCCCTCGGTCCGGATCTGCGCGGCGACGTGGTCGACGCCCATGCGGGCGATCAGGCCGCGCGAGCGCTCGTTGCGCAAGCCGGAGGCCGCGGTGAGGCCGATGATCGCGTTGCCGAGGTGGTAGACCTCCGAGCGGCCGCGGAAATCGGGGGTGTCCTCCTTGCGGATCTCGACGTCCCAGAACGGCGCGACGGCCTCGCGCCAGGCCGGGATCGTCCGCGGGCCGAAGCTCGAGCCTTCCAGGGACAGGTTGGGGCCGCGCACGGTCATGTCGGGCTCGAAGCTGGTGCGGCGCGCCGCCTCACCTGCACGATTGCTCGCATGCCGGCCACGCCGGTGCAAATCAATCCGTCGTTGGATCCGCGCTCGCGCCGCCGCCCCCGAGAAGCCGCGTCCGGGAGCCGCGTCCGGCTGCGCCGCGATCGGACGCTGCCCTAGGCGCGGGGCCCGGGCGCCGCGGCCGTCTTCTCGCCGATCCACACCACGTGCCGCCCGCCGCTGCCGGCCGAGCGCACCTTGTTCTCCTCGACCGCGAAGCCGCCGCGCTGCAGGCGGGACTTGAACTTGCGGTCGGGGCTCTCCGACCACACGCCGAGCAGCCCGCCCGGCCGCAGCGCCCGGTGGGCGCGGCCGAGGCCCGCGACGTCGTAGAGGCGGTCGTTGGTCTGCTGCACCAGGCCCTCGGGGCCGTTGTCGACGTCGAGCAGGATGGCGTCGTAGGCGCCCGGGGCCTTCGCGATGAGGTGGTGGACGTCGGTCTCGTGCAGGGCCACGCGCGGATCGTCGAGGCTGCCGGCGAACAGGTGCGCGAGCGGGCCCCGGGCCCAGGCGACGACGGCGGGGATCAGCTCGGCGACGACGATCTCGGCCCGCGGCCCGAACTCGGCGAGGGCGGCCCGCAGGGTGAAGCCCATGCCGAGCCCGCCGATCAGCACCCGCGGCGCCGGCCGGTCGCGCAGCCGCGCGCAGGCCAGGGAGGCGAGGGCCCGCTCCGAGCCGCTGCGGCGGCTGTTCATCAGCTCGATCGAGTCGACCACGATCGCGAACTCGTCGCCGCGCCGCATCAGGCGCAGGGAGGCGGTCTCGCCGGGGATGGCGCTGGTATCGAGGTGAACCCAGGGGATCAAGGATCGGACTCCGTCGGCGAGGTCTTGTTCCGGCACGGTCCCCGGGCGCGCCGCCGGCACCGGGAGCGGTCATCGGGGCGCGGCAGGACCGGAGCGACGGCCCTGACATTCCGCGGGAGGCCGGCTACGCCCCGGCTATCGCACGGGCCGGCCCGCCCCGTCGAGCCGCCGACCCGGGTATGGCGGGGCCGGGCTTGGCGGGGCCGGGAGGTCTGTCCTCGCCCGGTGTTCCGTGCCATAAATCCGCGGATGAGCGACAACGAATTCTATCCCTTCTCCATCGAGGTGGCCCCGCTGAACAGCCCGAAAGGAAAATTCGGCTGGGCGATCCGCAAGCACGGCAAGCTGCTGGAGCGGTCCGACCGGCCGCACGACAGCGAGGAGCGGGCCTATGCCAGCGCGACCCAGGCCGTGGAGCGCGCCTTCCGCCCCGCCGATCCGCGCCGCCGCTGACGCGCCGCCGATCCGCCGCGCTCCCGCCGCGCCGGTCTCCCGGTGCGGGAGGGAGCGCACGGCCGCGCATCCGGGCGTCGACGACACCCCCGCGCACCCTATCAAAAGCGAAGAAGAAGCCGCCTTGCCAGCGGCACGAAAATCGTCGATCGTATAACGGTCGATCTGTGGCTGGCTTTTTTGGATCTTGTAGCCCACCGTAACGGGCGCCGGCTCTGACACATCCTCCCCGCATCATCGCCAGGTCGATCCGGCGGCGGATATCGCGCGCTCGGACCGATCCGTGATCCGCACCGTCGGAGGACCAGCCATGGCCAAGATGTTCATCACCGGCTCAGCCCGGAGCCCCTCGACCGAGGAATTCAAGGCGCGCATCGCCCGCCTCGCCGAGATGCCGACCCACACCGCGGCCCCGGCGAACGCCCGCAAGAACCGGCCGGCGAAGCCCGCCTTCTCGCAGGCCCCGCTCCGGCGCACGCCCGAGGGCGAGGACGGCCGTGCGCAGGACGCATCACCGGAGGATCGCGCGGACGGCCCGGCGGACGACGCGACGGACGAGGACGCGACGGACGAGAAGGACTGACGCGCCCAGCCCAGGCACGCCCCGCGCTCCTCACCGGCGACTCCGGTGTGTTAGATCTTGCCCGCCGGCCCCGTGGCCGGCGCCCTGCGGCAGGAGAGCCCCCCGATGAGCTTCGTCACCACCGGCGACGGCGTGCAGATCTTCTACAAGGACTGGGGCCCGCGGGACGCCCCGGCGATCATGTTCCATCACGGCTGGCCGCTCTCGTCCGACGACTGGGACGCCCAGATGCTGTTCTTCGCGGCGGCCGGCTACCGGGTCGTGGCCCACGACCGACGCGGCCACGGCCGCTCGTCGCAGGTCTCGGACGGCCACGACATGGACCACTACGCCGCCGATGCCGCGGCCGTCGTGCACCGGCTCGGCCTGACGAACGTGATCCATGTCGGGCATTCGACCGGCGGCGGCGAGGTCGCCCGCTACGTCGCGCGCCACGGCGAGCCGCAGGGGCGGGTCGCCAAGGCGGTGCTGGTCAGCGCCGTCCCGCCCCTGATGCTCAAGACCGACGCCAATCCCGGCGGCCTGCCGCTCGCGGTCTTCGACGGCTTCCGTGCGGCGCTCGCCGCCAACCGGGCGCAGTTCTTCCTCGATGTCCCGAGCGGGCCGTTCTACGGCTTCAACCGGCCGGGTGTGCAGCCTGTCGAGGGCGTGATCCGCAACTGGTGGCGCCAAGGCATGATGGGCGGCGCCAAGGCGCATCACGACGGCATCAGGGCCTTCTCGGAGACCGACCAGACCGAGGACCTGCGGAGCATCTCGGTGCCGGCCCTGGTGCTGCACGGCGAGGACGACCAGATCGTCCCGATCGACGCCAGCGGCCGGATGTCGGCGCAGCTCCTGCGCCGCGGCACGCTCAAGACCTATCCGGGCTTCAGCCACGGCATGCTGACGGTGAACGCCGACGTGCTGAACGCCGACATCCTCGCCTTCGTGACGGCGTGATCTCCGCGCGCGGAAGGAGCGGCCCCATGCAGGACGCCACGACGCCGGACACCACGACGGCCCCGGCGGACGGCGAGCCCGATTACGACCGCCTGCTGCGCGCGAATCTCGCCCGCGTCTTCAACGAGCGCGATGCCGGTGCGCGGGCGGCTGCCCTCGATGAACTCTTCGCTGCCGAACCGGTGATGTTCGAGCCGACCGGCATCGTCAGGGGGCGGCAGGCCGTCGCGGACGTCGCGGGCCGGCTTCTCGATCAGTTCGGGCCGACCTTCCGGTTCGTCCCGCAGGACCGTGCGGTCGGCCATCACGGCCTCGGCCTCCTGCGCTGGACGGCCGGTCCGGAGGGCGGCCCGGTCACGGTGACCGGGACGGATGCCGCCGAGATCGTCGACGGGCGGATCGCGCGGCTCTGGGTGATGCTGGACCCGCCGCGGTCGTAGCCGGCCCCGGCGCAGCGGAGGTCGGGCGGGAGGGTTCCGGTCCGGCAGCCGAACCGGAGCCCCTCCCCGCCCCTCACCCCTTCCAGTTCTTCAAGGCCGCGAACGGGCTGTCGACCGCCGCGCCCTTCGGCGGGTTCAGCACCGGCTCGACCTGGGCGACGGCGTCGGCGAGCGAGAAGGCGGTGCCGCTCGGCAGCTTGCCGCCGGCGGCGTCCTGGTGGCCGCCGCCGCGGAACAGGCGGGCGCCGTCGAGGGCGGTGCCGTCGATCGAGCGGAACGACAGGGTGCCGGTGCGCTGCACGTTGACGAGGCGCCTGGCGCGCCCGCTCGCCATCACCAGGTCGGAGACCCGCTGGTAGGTGCCGGCGTCGAGGGCGAAGGACAGGAGCGTGCCGTCCGGCAGCGCGTGGAACAGCGCGTCGGAGCGGGCGAGCGCCCGGGCCATGCGCTGGCGCGTCGTCAGGGCCGGGTCGTCGTCGGGCGCCTCGCGCATCAGGTCGTCGACGATGGCGCCGCGGATCGCCGGGACGGCGCGCTCCAGCTCGGCCGGGGTGGCGCCCGACCGCAGGCGCGCGGTCGCGTCCAGCAGCAGGCGGGCGACGAAGGGGTCGTGCGCCGGATGCCCGACCGGCACCAGGGTGCCGACATTGTCCCAGAAGATCTCGTCGAGGGCGAAGCCGCCGGGGAAGCGGGGATCCTCCTTGCGCCACAGGTCGAGGGCGTCGACGCAGGCCGCGAACAGCGCCAGATCCTCGACCCGGGCGGGATCGGGCTCGCGGGTGGCGAACAGGGCGCGGTGGGTCTCGACCATCCGGGTCGCGCTCGACCCCTCGTCGACCAGCACGGTGACCGACGGGTCGCCGAGGTCGAACCGCGACAGGCGCGGGTTGTCGGCGTCCGTCCTCGGCTCCAGCCCCTGGCGGCGCATCTGGTCGATCGAGGAGGTGTGGTGGTCGAGGACGACCAGCCGGTGCGGCGCCTCCGGGTCGCGCTTGCGGTTCATGGCGGCGAACCGGCGCAGGAACGCGATCGTCGGCTCCTCGATGCCGAGATCGGTGACGAGCACCATCTCGGCCGCCTTGGTTTTCCCCAAGCGCTTCAGCTCGTCGTCGACCACGGGACCGACATCGCCGTAGCGCGGCACGTGCACGATGCGCGCCGGCTCGGCATAGGCCGCGACGAGGGTCGCGGCGCCGTAGCCGTCGAGGTCGTGGTGGGTGATCTGGGTCAGGCGCACGGGATGAGGGTCCAGGGTCGGTTCGGTGAGGTGATGGAGCGGACGAGCATAGCGGCTTTGTCGCGGCGCCGGCAGGCCCGGCGCTCAGGAAAAGGCCGGCGCCTCGTCCGCCAGGTGCCGCAGCAGGTCGCGCAGCCAGCGATGGGCCGGGTCGTCGTCGTAGGAGGCGTGCCACAGCATCGCCACCGCCACGTCCTCGAGGGCGACGGGGGCGGGGCTCACCGTCAGCCCGAGGGTCGCGGCGAAGAGGTGCGCCAGGCGGGCATGCATGGTGGTGAGGACCGGCGCGCTGCGCACCAGGAACGGCACCGCCAGGAAGCGCGGCGAGGTGACCGCGAGGGTGCGGCGGAGGCCGAGCCGGGCCAGCGCGTCGTCGACGACCCCGTGGGCGGTCTCGCGCAGGCTCGTCAGCACGTGGGGGAAGCGGAGGTAGTCGTCGAGCGAGATCGGCGGGGCGAGCCCGACCAGCTCGGCGTTGAACAGGCAGACGTAGCTGTCGCGGTAGAGCAGGCGCTGCGTGTGGTGCATCTGGCCGTGGAACGATAGGTCGATGGCGAGGTCGACCCGGTCGGCGTCGATCTCCTGCAGGATGTGGGCCCGGTCGATGCTGCGCAGGAGCAGGCTGACCCCCGGCGCCTCGCGGCGCAGATAGGCCAGGAGGCGCGGTCCCAGCAGCACCTCGGTGCTGTCGGGCAGGCTGATCGTGAAGGTCCGCACCACCGTGCGCGGATCGAAGGCCTCGTCGCGGCGCACCAGCACCTGGACCTGCCGCAGCAGCGCCCGCACCGGCTCGGCGAGCGCCAGCGCCCGCGGCGTCGGCCGCATCCCCTCGGGGGCGCGGGTCAGGAGCTCGTCCCCGAACAGGAGCCGCAGGCGCGCGAGCGCCGAGCTCATCGCCGATTGGCCGATGCCGATGCGGGAGGCCGCCCGGGTCACGCTGCGCTCGGCGAGGAGCGCGTCGAGGGCGACCAGCAGGTTGAGGTCGATCCGGGATAGATCGATATGATCAATAGTCATTATCGATACGATCTGTTTGATCCATGCTGCACTGCAGCGCACAGTGTGTCCATGGATGCGGGGCCAGCAGGCCCCGCCACGGACGGGACGACGACGATGACGACCTTTCGCACGATGTTCCTGAGTACGATCCTGCTGGCGACCGCTTCCACCGCCGCCGGGGCCGGCGAGATCCCGCGGGCCGGGGCGGCAAGCCTCGATCTCGGCCCGCTCGCCGGGGTGGCCTACTACGCGCCCGAGCCCGCCGGCTACCGGGTGGTCGTGACCCTGGCCCCCCGGGCCGCCGCCCCCGCCTCGCGGTTCGAGGCGGTGCTGGCTCCCGGCCAGAGCGTCACGGTCTCGACCCCGCGCGAGGCCGGCGCCGCGCCCCGCGCGGTCACGATTACCCGCACCGGCGACGCGGTGACGGTGACGCCGGTCCGGGCGCGCGAAGTGGTCGAGGCCACCGCCTCGATCGAGTGATGGGCGGGGCGGCCGTCAGGCCGCGCTCGGGGAGAAGTGGGCGGCCGTCAGGCCGGCTCGGATGATCGGAGGGCGGCCGTCAGGCCGCCCGGGACAGGTCGCCGTCGAGGCCGGCGACCACCCGCTCCAGGGCCGCGAAGCAGGCCGGGTCGAAGGCGGTGCCGACCTCCTCGCGCATGATGGCGAGCGCCTTCGGGACCGGCATCGCGGCGCGGTAGGGGCGATGGGCGGTCAGCGCATCGAACACGTCGGCGACCGAGACGATCCGGGTCTCCGGCGCGATGGCCTCGCCCGCCAGGCCGCGGGGGTAGCCCTTGCCGTCGAGGCGCTCGTGATGCGCCCCGCCGATCCGCGCGATGGCGTGGAAGGCGGCGACGCGGGCGAGGATCGTCTCCGACAGGAAGGCGTGGTTGCGCATCGCCTGCCACTCGGCCTCGTCGAGCTTGGCCGGCTTGTCGAGGATCGCGTTCGAGACCCCGAGCTTGCCGACGTCGTGCAGGAGCGCCGCCCGGCGCAGCCAGCGCCGGCGCTCGGGCGCGTAGCCGAGTTCCGCCGCGATCATGTCGGCATAGACCGCGACCCGCTCGGAATGGCCGGAGGTGAACGGGCTCTTGGCGTCGATCACCTGGGCGAAGGCCCGGGCGATGTCGTCGAGGTAGTCCTCGTCGACGACGAGGCCGGCCCGCGCCGGCTCCAGCCCCGCGACCGCGTCGGTCACCGCCTCGGAGGCCAGGATCTCCCAGAAGCCGGGGCCTTGCGCCGCCCGGTCGAGGGCCGCGACCGCATCGGGGTCGAACCAGGATCCGGCCCGGGCCCGCGCCTCGGCGAGCGCCGCCGCCGGGCCGGCGCTGGTGTGGAACACGTCGACGACCTGGGCCAGCAGCGCGATGCGGGCGTAGAGCGGGATGTCGGCCCCGGCGCGGCGGTCGGGCCGGCCCTTGCCGTTCCAGTGCTCGTCGAGGGCGTGGATCGCCGCGCAGACGCTCGGGGGAAAGCGCAGCCGCGCGGCGATCGCGGCCCCGCGCTGGCAGCGGGTCTGGATCAGGTCGTCGACGATCTCGCCGCCGTTCTGCAGGATGTTGAGGACCGCCCGGAAGCGCTCGGCGAGGCCCGCCTTGAGCCCGGTATGCGAGAAGACGAAGCCGAGCACCTGGGGCAGGCTGTCGCTCACCGTCTTGAAGTCGCGCTTGAAGCCGATGTCGTCGGACAGGTACAGCTCGCAGATCCGAGCGGCGTTGCTGGAACAGCCGAGATCCTTCAGCATCACCGTGTAGTAGAGCTCCCAGAGCCGGTCGGGCGCCAGCCCCATCTCGCGGCCGACATGCATGCCGATCCAGGTGGCGCGGACGCAATGGCCGGGCGGCTGCCCCTCCGTGAGGTCGAGGGCGTGGCTCAGCGCACCGAGCAGCTCGGAGAGCGGGATTCCCGCGGCCGGCGCCTCCGCGACGGCGTGCATGCTCGGCGGCATCGTGGAGCCCCTCCCCTCTTCGTCCCGGAAGCGTAGCGCGGCGGGAGCTAACATTTGCTGAGCGGGCGAGACATTCGTCCTCTCGCTTGTCGCGCGCTCGGAAATCCCCGGGCGGCGGCGCGGCCGGATCAGGCGCCGCGCCCTGCGGCGACCTCATCGATCAGGCGCAGATGCGCCGGCAGGCAGACCCGCCGGAGGTCGTAGGCGAGGGCGGTCTGCCGCGCCGCCGCCCGCAACGGGGCGACGGTGCCGGGATCGGCCAGCGCCGCGACCACCGCCTCGGCGATCGCGGCCGCCGAGAAGAAATCGACCAGGATTCCGTTCCGGCGATCCCGGATCACCTCCTCGACCGGCGGCGTCGCCGAGCCGACGACGCAGGCGCCCAGCGCCATCGCCTCCAGCATCGACCAGGACAGGACGAACGGGTAGGTCAGGTAGACGTGGACCGCCGAGATCCGCAGCAGGTCGACGTAGTCGCGGTAGGGAATCTTGCCGACGAAGTGCACCCGCGACAGGTCGAGGTCCGCCTTCACCTCGTCGAGGAAGATGTCGCGCCAGGTCCGATGATGAGATGCGCGGCCCGCCGGAGGCCGCGCGCCGTAGCTGGTGTCGCTGCCGCCGACGATCACCGCCCGGGCCCTCGGCCGCCGGCGCAGGATCTCCGGCAGGGCCCGCATGAAGCTGTGGTAGCCGCGATAGGGCTCGAGGTTGCGGTTGACGAAGGTGACGACCTCGTCCCCGGCCCCGAGGGACAGGCGGTCGCGGCCGAGCGTGATGCGCGCCCCCGGATCCGGCCGCAGGAGGTCGGTGTCGATGCCGTCGTGGATGATGCTGAGGCGGTCGCGGAAGGCGGCGGGGATGCGGCTCGCCTGCCAGGCGGTGGGGCTGACCAGCCGGTCGGAGGCCTCGAAGGCGACGAGCTGCCCGGCATTGCGGGCGCGGGTGCGCCAGGCATCGCCCTCGGCGGGCGGGAATTCCGGATCGAAGCCGGAATCGGCGCCGGTCGCGGCGTAGAAGAACTCCGCGAAGGTCAGGAGCCGGGCGCCCGGCCAGACGTCCTTGAGGAACAGGGTCTCGCCCCAGCCCGAATGGCCGCAGATGACGTCCGGCGCGAAGCCCTCGGCCTTGAGCGCCAGGCCGGCCCGCGCCGCCGCCTCGCCCCGCAGGGTCGCGGTCTCGAAGCTCGCCGCCAGCGGATGGATGCCGGCGGTGGAGCGGCCGGGCACCGCGTAGCGCAGGTGACGCACGCCCGGCAGGGCGGGCGCCGGGTTGATGCCGAGCGCCACCACCTCGGTCCCGGGCCGCGCGGCGAGCGCCGGGGCGACGTGGCGGTACTGGCCCGGGAAGTTCTGGTGGACGAAGAGGACGCGCATCGGGGTCGGATCCTCGGAGAGGCGGGCCGGAGGGACCCTCGTGTAGCACCGCCCCGCCGCTCGGCGAGGCTTGCTCGGCGAGGAGGGGGGCCGGGCGGCATTTGCCTCGCGGCCGGACTTGACCGCACATCTCGTCCGACGCCGCCGCTCCGGAGACCGCCCATGCTGACCCTGCGCCAGATCGAGGTCGCCCGCGCCGTGATGGTGACGGGGACGATCGCCGGCGCGGCGCGGCTCCTCAACGTCTCGGCGCCGGGCATCAGCCGGCTGATGAAGTACACCGAGACCTCGCTCGGCTTCCGCCTGTTCGACCGGCGGGGCGGGCGGCTGGTGCCGTCGGAGCAGGCGCGCCACGTCTTCGCGCAGATCAACGCGGTCTTCGACAAGGTCGAGGACCTGCGCTTCGTGCTGGAACGGACGCAGGGCGGGGCGGGCCAGGACCTGCTGATCGGCTCGGTGCCGTCGATCTCGCACGTGATGGTGCCGCGCGCCATCGAGCGGGTGCGGGCGGCCTATCCGCACCTCGTCATCGACATCAACATCCTCAAGCTCGAGGAGGCGATCGACTACCTGCTGCTCGGCAAGGGCGAGGTGGTGGCGATGAGCTACCGCCTCGACCACCCGGCCCTGACCTTCGAGCCGCTGGCCCGCGGCGGCCTGTTCTGCATCGTGCCGCTCGACCATCCGCTCGCCGCGCGGTCCTCGATCGCGGCCGCCGAGATCGTGCGCCATCCCCTGATCGGCATCGACCCGAACGACCCCTACGGGCGGATCATGTCGGACATCTTCCGCAAGCGCGGCCTGTCCTACGGCATCACGATCCGGGCACGGTTCGGCTCGACGGTGTGCTCGCTGGTGCGGGCGGGCCTCGGCATCGCGGTGATCGACCAGTTCACCATCGCGTACGACGCCTTCCCGGGCATCCGGGTGCTGCCGATCGAGGAGGCGCCGGTCTTCGAGACCTGGATCGCCCGGAAGGCCGGCACCGCGCTCAGCATGTTCGCGGGAAGCTTCGTGACCTTCCTGCGCGAGGAGATGGCGCGGCCCGGGCAGGTGCGACCCGAGCCGTGATACGAAATCCGCATTGCGAAGCAATGCGTCAGATTTCGTATGACACGCGGCCGGGCCCGACCACCCGGACCGGTGGATCAGGAGGGGCGCGGGGTGGGGTCGCCCGGGCGCCGCACCTGCTTGCGCAGGATGTCGAGATCGCAGGCGGTGACGAATCCCATCGCGCGCTTGATCCCCGGCAACAAGGCGGCGCCGTTCATGGCGAATGCGATCTCGATCAGGCCGGCCTCACCGTAGGCCTGCCTGACGCGCTCGCGCGCCTCCGGCGCATCGTCGCGACGCCCGGCGACCGCGTCCGCCAGGGTCGCGACGGCGGCGATCCCGACGGGAAGATCCCGATAATCCCCGGACACGATCCGGTCGACGAAGGCGACGTCGACCCCTGCACGCAAGGCAAGGTTGATCTCCGCCTCGACGCACGTGCCGCAATCCGCCGCGACGGCACCGCGGAGCCGGGCGACGTGATACGCCGGAGCCGGCACCTTGGTGTTGGGGTCGAGGAATCCGAAGATCTTGTTGTACCGCCCGAGCAGGCCGAGATCGATCTGCGCGATCCTGCGCACGTAGTCGAAACCGACACCGACGCGCCGTTCCGCCCGACCGATGAGGAAGGTGGCGATCCTGGTGAGGAGCATGAGGGTCGGGCTTCCGCGGAACTCGATGGGTGCCGCCCGGCGCGAGACCCGGGCGTGACATCGCACGGCTTCGCGCGGGCTTTTGTGACATGGGAGCCGGAAAGCGGGCGTCAGCGCCCGCCGCGGTCGCGCGCTCTTCGTCCGAAGGGGCGGTCCGGGGGCTGTCGCCCAGCCAGCCGATCGGGCAGCGCCACGACCATCCGAGACCGTAACACGATGTTACGAACGACGCTCAACTTGGTACTCAGGATAAGGGCAGGAAGGCGGTAATGTGCGGTTCAGGGAGCGCTCGCCACGGGCGGGCACGAGAACGAGGGGCCGCCGCACCATGGCTCACGCACAGGCTAGACCGATCCTGCTCGGGCTGATCGGATCGCCGATCGCCCATTCCGCCTCGCCGGCGATGCACGAGGCCGCCGCCGAAGCGGTCGGCCTGCGGGCTCATTACCAGCTCATCGACGTGGCGAACGCCGACGACACGCAGCTGCGCGGCCTCTTGTCCGCCCTCGCCCCGATCGGCTTCTCGGGCGTCAACGTCACCTTCCCCTACAAGGAACGGGTCCTGCCCTTCCTCGACGCCCTGTCGCCGGGCGCGCGCGCGATCGGCGCCGTCAACACGATCGTGGTCCGGGACGGACGGCTCACCGGCCACAACACCGACACGACGGGCTTTGCCCGCGCCCTCGTGCAGGCCTTCGGGCCGACGCCGGAGGGCCCGGTGGCGCTGATCGGCGCCGGCGGCGTCGGCAAGGCGGTCGCGGTGGCGCTCGCCCGCTTCCCCGGGCTCGAGATCCGGATGGTCGATGCCGACCCGGCCAAGGCCGAGGCGGTGGCGGCCGCCCTCCGGGGCCACGCCGCGGTGCGGGTGTGCCGGGACATCGAGGAGGCGGTCGCGGGCGCGACGGGCCTCGTCAACGGCACCCCGGTCGGCATGCTGCCGGATCGCGGCTCCCCCGTCCCCCTGTCGCTGCTGCGCCCCGGGATGTGGGTGGCCGATGCCGTCTATTCCCCGCTCTGGACGCCGCTCCTGACCGCGGCGAAGCGGATCGGCGCCCGCACGATGACCGGGCGCGAGCTCGCCATCCACCAGGCCCTCGACGCCTTCGCGCTGTTCACCGGCCGCGAGGCGCCGGCCGCCGCGATGGAGCGGGCCTTCGACCGCGCCGTGGCGCCCCTCGCCGCCTGACATCCGGCGGCGGGAGCACGGCGCAAGCTCGGCCGTACCCTTGCGTTTCCGCGCCGGATATGGAATTGCGCGCCACGGTTTTCGATTGAAATTTACTTTACGCCATTCGCCAGCGTACCCTCGAAGACAAACCAAGCTGACACCCGACCCGATCCAAGGCCGCCCGGCTCCCGAAGGCGGCATCGATCCGATCGAACCCTGGAGGAACACCCGATGAGCGCAGCACCGGCAGGACAGGTCCACGACCGCCAGCAATCGAAGAAGGCCGCCGCCAGCGGCTGGATCGGCTCGGCGCTGGAATACTACGACTTCTTCATCTACGCGACGGCGGCCTCGCTGGTCTTCCCGCAGCTGTTCTTCCCGTCGAACAACCCGACCGTGGCGATCGTGGCGTCGCTCGCCACCTACGGCGTCGGCTATGTCAGCCGGCCGATCGGCGCCTTCGTGCTCGGCCACTGGGGCGACACCCACGGGCGCAAGCACGTGCTCATCGTGTGCATGTTCCTGATGGGCTTCTCGACCATCGCGGTCGGGCTCCTGCCGACCTACAGCCAGGTCGGCATCCTCGCCCCGATCCTGCTCGTCATCCTGCGGCTGATCCAGGGCTTCGCCGTCGCCGGCGAGATCTCGGGGGCGAGCTCGATGACCATGGAGCACGCGCCGTTCGGCCGCCGCGGCTTCTTCGCCAGCTTCACCCTGCAGGGCGTCCAGGCCGGCCAGATCCTGGCCGCCGCGGTGTTCCTGCCGCTCGCCCACTACATGCCGACCGAGGCGTTCAACGCCTGGGGCTGGCGCATCCCGTTCCTGCTGAGCTTCCTCGTCATCATCGCCGGCTACATCATCCGCCGCGAGGTCGAGGAGACCCCGGCCTTCGCCGCCGAGGAGAGCCAGGGCGCGGTCGCCCGCGCGCCGGTCGTCGAGGCCTTCGCCACCTCCTGGGCCGACATGCTGCGGGTGGTGTGCATGGCGCTGATGAACGTGATCCCGGTGGTCACCACCATCTTCGGCGCGGCCTACGCGGTCCAGGCGGCCTACGGCATCGGCTTCCACAAGGACGTCTACCTGTGGATCCCGGTGCTCGGGAACATCCTGGCGGTCGTGGTGATCCCGTATGTCGGCAACCTGTCGGACAAGATCGGCCGCCGCCCGCCGATCATCGTCGGGGCGCTCGGCTCCGGACTCCTGTCCTTCGGCTACCTCTACGCGATCAGCGTCGCCAACGTGCCGCTGGCGATCGTGATGTCGCTGCTGATGTGGGGCGTCGTCTACCAGGGCTACAATGCGGTCTTCCCGAGCTTCTACCCGGAGCTGTTCCCGACCCGCACCCGCGTCTCCGCGATGGCGATCTCGCAGAACGTCGGCACCGCCATCACGGCGATGCTGCCGGCCCTGTTCGCCACCGTGGCGCCCCCCGGCTCGACCAACATCCCGCTCACCATCGGCGCCATCACCCTAGCGGTCACGGCGGTGTCGGCGGTCGCGGCCTTCAGCGCCCGGGAGACCTACCGCATCCCGATGAAGGATCTCGGCCAGCCCCGCGCGGTGCCGCTGCCGAAGACCGACTACGAGCGGCTGCGCAGCGAGGCGATGGCCTGAGCCGGCCCGGGGCTTCGGTCCCGGTCCGCCCGATACGACGAGGGACCGGCGGGCCGGGCGCGATGGCGTCCGGCCCGTTGCCGTTCGGCCGGACGAGGACGCCGCGGGCGGGGCTCCCCCCCTGCCGATGCCGGCGGGTGAGGGACGCGGGCCG
This sequence comes from Methylobacterium platani, assembly GCF_001653715.1. Lineage (GTDB taxonomy): Bacteria > Pseudomonadota > Alphaproteobacteria > Rhizobiales > Beijerinckiaceae > Methylobacterium > Methylobacterium platani. The sequence goes on along the minus strand of NZ_LWHQ01000017.1, from coordinate 113,286 downwards.
AAATCCGGCCGCGCATCGGCCTTCGGCGCGTCGGGTCCGAGCCGCGCAGTTTCGGAGCCCGCCTGACCTGGACTGAAATTGTTTTTCGGTCTCCAGAGCACTTCGCGACACGGTCCACGCCACGAGCTCCGTCGCCCTGCGGT
>NZ_LWHQ01000017.1:108705-112976 GCF_001653715.1 Methylobacterium platani | reverse complement strand
ATGGTCGGGCCGAGGTCGCGGCGTCGTGTACCGTGACTTCGCGATCGCGAAGCTCGCCAGGTCTTTGATTTTGCCGCATTTTCTGAGACGACCCGGTATCCACTTAGTCGGAAAATGCTTCAGCTCACCTCAAGAGACCGCCTGAGCAATTTTACAATCGGAAACACATGAATGATCAGGGATGTCCTACGATCACACCTCAGGATGAGGTTGAGGGCAGGTCATATCCCGCTGTTTCCGGCGTCATGACAGACGATCCCGCTCGAACAGGCTCCGAGAGCTCGTTCGATTGGAGCGGAGCATCGGCTCGAACACGCATCGTCGCCGACGCCGTTCGATCAGGATCACGCGGGATGGGTCATGCTCGATTGCGGCCGCTAGCGCGTCGCCGCAGGCTCTCGTTCGGCCATCGGCGCGAAGGAGAAGTGGCTCCCCGAGTAGGACTCGAACCTACGACAAGGCGATTAACAGTCGCCTGCTCTACCAACTGAGCTATCGGGGAATGCCGGCCGGCCCTCGCGGTGAGCGCCGACGGGGGTTTCTTAGCCAGTTCACCCCGGCAGCGCAACCCTGATCTGGCGCCTTCAGAGCGGCGGGCAGGCCGGGCCGAACGGGCCGACCGTGAGGTCGCCCTGGCGGGGGGCGTTGAGCACGAAGGGCTCGGTGCCGCCCAGGCCGAGGCGCATCACGCCGAGGTCGTAGTAGCAGCGGTCGAGGACCGCCGTGAACGTGTAGTTGTCCTGCGCCACCGGCGGGCCGACCGGCACCAGCCGCCCGCGCGGGCCGCGTGCCGCGCAATAGGTCGCGATGTCGACCCGGCCCGGCGCCAGCATGCGGATCGAGCGCGAGGAATGCGGCGGGATGCCGACGCTGGGGCCGCCGTTGCGGCTCGCCACCGCGAAGTAGGGCGAGCGGTTGACGACGTGCCGGACGCAGCCGGCCTCCGCCGCGCCGATGCCGCCGGCGAGCAAGGCCGCCGCTGCCGACCACAGGTAGAGCCGCTTCACGCCCGGCCGCATGGCATACCTCTCCCAAAACGCGCAGGAATCCGTGCCACTACACCTAAGGCCCGCCCGGCGAGCTGCCAAGCTTGCCCGCCGGCGCGTCGGCGCACGGCTCCGGACGGGAACGGAACGGCAGAGCTTGGCGTTGAGTTCCGGTCTCGATGCGGCGAAGGCATTCCGGTGCCGGGCCGTGCCTTGTGGATTCCCCGCCCGGAGCTCCGATGCGCATCCGTTCCCTGCTGCTGGCCCTGTTCCTGCTCACCGGCCTCGGCGGTCTCGCCGGCGCCTCGCCGCTGATGCCGACCGCCGCCGTCACCACCGCCCTCGACCAGCCCTCCACGGTCGAGACCGTGCGCTGGCGCCGCCACCGGCACTGGCACCGGCGGCACTGGCATCGCCGCCACTGGCACCATCGCCGCCATTACCGCCGCCACTGGCACCACCGCCGTCACTGGCACCATCGCCGGCATTACGGCCGCTTCCACCATTATCGCGGCCGCCATCACGCCCGCCGGCTGCATTTCAGCCGCCCGGCCGCCCGGCCGGTGCGCTGGATCGAGCCGCGCCAGGCCGGACGCTGAGCCTTGAGCGCGCGGCCCCCCGAGACCGGATCCGACGGACGTCCCCGTGACTGGCTCGATCTCGGGGGGGCGTCGCGGCCCTCCGCCGAGTCTCCGGCCCCGGAGGCGCGGACGACGGACCCGCGTCCCGCGGCCGCGCAGGGCCGGTTCGGCGGGTTCCGCCGCGCCGCCGCCGGGTTCGGCGCCCGCCTCGGCCCGGCCGCCCGCGACGGGATCCTGCGGGCACGGGCGGCCGGGGGCCGCCTTGCCGCCCATCCGGCGACCCGGCGCGCCGCCGCCGCGACCGCGGCGGCCTGGCGGCCCGCGGCCGCCCTCGCCCGGCGGGTGCCGTGGCTGCGCGTCGCCGGCGTCACGGCCGCCCTCGCGCTCGGCCTCGTCCTCGCCACGACGATCTACGCGCTCGCGACCCTGCCGGTGAATGGCGGGCTCACCATCGAGCCGACCGCCTCGGCCCTGGTGGTGCGCGCCGCCGACGGCCAGGCCTTCGCCACCCGCGGCGTCATCAAGGGCGCGAAGCTCTCGCCGAAGGAGGTGCCGCCGGTCCTCGCCAAGGCGATCGTGGCGATCGAGGACCGCCGATTCTACGAGCATCACGGCATCGACCTGCGCGGGCTCGTCCGCGCGGCGTTCCGCAACGCCGCCGCCGGCGGCACCCGCGAAGGCGGCTCGACCCTGACCCAGCAGCTCGTGCGGATGAGCTACCTGTCGCAGGACCGCACCCTGAAGCGGAAGGTGCAGGAGGCGGTGCTGTCCCTCTGGCTCGAATCGCAGCTGCCGAAGGACGAGATTCTCACCCGCTACCTCAACGCCGCCTATTTCGGGGCCGGCGTGTACGGCGCCGATGCCGCGGCGCAGCGCTATTTCGGAAAGTCCGCCAAGGACCTGACGCTCAGCGAGGCCGCCATGCTGGCGGGCCTGGTGCGCGCGCCCTCGCAGCTCGCCCCCCACCGCAACCTCGACGGGGCGCGGGGCCGCGCCGCCCAGGTGCTCGAGGCGATGGTGGAGACCGGCGCGATCACCCGGCCGGAGGCCGACGCGGCCAAGCGCGCCCCGGCCACCGTCCGGGTGCCGACGGAGACGCCGGTCGGCACCAACTACTTCGTCGACAGCGTCGCCGAGTCGGTGCGCGGCCTGATCGGCACCGGGCCGGCGGACGCCACGGTGCGCACCACCCTCGACCTGACGCTCCAGAACATCGCCGAGAGCGTGCTCGCCCGCCGCCTCGACCAGGACGGCGAGCGGCGCAAGGTCTCGCAGGGCGCGCTGGTGGCGATGGCCCCCGACGGGGCGATCCTGGCGATGGTCGGCGGGCGCGACTACGCCGACAGCCAGTTCAACCGCGTCACCCAGGCCAAGCGCCAGCCGGGCTCGCTGTTCAAGCTGTTCGTCTACCTCACGGCGCTCCGCCAGGGGTACCGGCCGGATTCGACGATGGTCGACCGGCCGACCCAGGTCGGCGAGTGGGAGCCGGAGAATTACGGCGGCCGCTACCGCGGCGCGGTCTCCCTGCGCACCGCCTTCGCGCACTCGATCAACACCGTGGCGGTACAGCTCGCCGAGGCGGTGGGGATCCCGGCGGTGATCGAGACGGCGCGGGGCCTCGGAGTCACCTCGGACCTGCCGAACCTGCCGAGCCTCGCCCTCGGCTCGGCCGAGACGACCCTGCTGGAGATGACCCGCGCCTACGCGGCGGTGGCGGCCGGGGCCGAGAGCGTCGAGCCCTACGGCGTGCGCCAGATCCTCGCCCGCGACCAGCCGCTCTACACCCGGCCTCAAGGCTCCCCGGCTCCCGCTCGCGACCAGGCGGCGCGCACCGCGATGCTCGACCTGCTCAGCGCCGTGGTGCGGGAAGGCTCGGGCAAGAACGCCCGGGTCTCGGTGCCGGCCGGGGGCAAGACCGGCACCACCCAGGACAGCCGCGACGCCTGGTTCATCGGCTTTGCCGGCGACCTCGTCGTGGGTGTGTGGCTCGGCAACGACGACAACTCGCCGATGGCCGGCGTCACCGGCGGCGACATGCCGGCGCTGATCTGGCACGATTTCGTCACCCAGGCGCTGGCGGCCCGGGCCAAAGCGGGCAAGGGTGAAACGGGCAGGCCGGAGGCCGCACGGACCGCCCCGGGGCCGCGGCCGGAGGTGGCGAGCGTCGCCGACCCGGCGGCCGATCCGCGGGCGGGCCAGGACCCCGAGGGCCGGGATCCAGGGAGCCGCGCGGTGCTGCGGGGCAACCCGGCGGTGGTCGATACCGGCACCCTGGATTTCGACGGGCGCACGGTGCGGCTGGTCGGGGTCGACGGGCTGACGGGCCGCAATGCTCGCGAGCTCGGCCGCTACCTGCGCCGGCGCGATGTCGCCTGCGCGCCGGCCGAGAGCGGCGCCTATCGCTGCTCCCTCGACGGCCAGGACCTGTCCGAGCTGATCCTGTTCAACGGCGGCGGCCGCGCCAGCGCCGACGCCACGCCCGACCTGCTCGCCGCCGAGGAACAGGCGCGCTCGAACCGGATCGGCATCTGGCGGCGGTGATCCGCACGTCGCTCCCGGTCTCCGCGACCGGCCAAACGGACGCGACGGCGGGCGGGGCGTCGTGACGACCGCCCGCCGGTTGCGCTAAGCAGACTTTGCGTTGGCAGGCCAACACGGTACACGACACGAGCTCCGTCGCTCTGCGGTCGGCCTCGCGGCCCAT
>NZ_LWHQ01000017.1:19489-108590 GCF_001653715.1 Methylobacterium platani | reverse complement strand
TCCGGGAAAGGGGGAGGCTCACGAGGATCGTCCGCCCCTATGGTCGGGCCGAGGTCGCGGTGTCGTGTACCGTGGCAGGCCAACGCTTCGTCCGCTTAGGTTCTTGTTTTGTCGCAGATTTTTGGCGCCGAACCGGTAACCACTTCGGCGAAATCTGCTTAGACCAGCACCGCGTTGATCGCGACGGTGAGGGCGGCGCCGACGACGGCGACGCCGAGCAGCAGGACGCTGCTGACCTGGTCGACGCGGTCGACGTCGTGGCCGATGCGGTGTTCGGGGGCGTTGGCGCTCATCGGGGGTCTCCTGTTCGGATCTCTCCGGCCAACGCACCCGGCCCCCGGGAGGATCATCCGGCGCCGGGTCGCCTTTTGCCGCAGGAGGGGACCGCGCCCCGGCATCAGGCGGTGTGGGCGCCGTCGTGGCCGTGGCTGGTGCCGATCACGCAGAGCGCCAGGCCGGCGATGCCGCCGAGGGTGCCGATCGGGGTCTGGAAGCGCCAGGAGGCGTAGTAGCCGGCGCTGCCGATCACCACGCCGGCGAGGGTGAGCAGGACACCGCGGAGCGAGGCCCGGGGCCTCTCGGGGTGGGATCGGGTTGCGTCGTGATGCATCGTCGGCCTGCCTTCGCCGCGCCGTGGTCCATCGGCCGCCCGCGGGCGGGCGGCGGGAACAGGGGGGCGGCCGCCCTCTCCCTTCGGAGGAACGCGGCAGGCGCGGAATCGCTCATGCTTGCGACCAACTCGCCTTTTCCCTGACATGCCAGCCCGGAACCGGGCTGCTAACCTTCAGGGATCGCACCGCTCACAACCGATCGGCCGCGGGCCGATCGGCGACGTCCGGGCCGCGAGCCTCGCACGTCCCTTCCCCGACCGTGGTCAGCCTCATGCCGCAGCGCTACTTCTTCAACCTGGTCGGCCCCGCGAGTGCGATCGAGGACCCGACGGGCGTCGAGGCCGACACTCCCGACCAGGCTGAGGCCGAGGCGCGCGCGGTCATCGCCGAGATGCGGGCGGGCGGCAGCCTGCCGGTGCTGGGGCCGGGCTGGCACCTCGAGATCCGCGATGCCGCCGGCCGCCTGATGCGCTCAATCCCGCTCGATTGAGGCGCGGGAGCCGGCCTGGAGCAGGATGTGCCGCACATGGGCGCGGATCCGGGCGCGCACCGCGTCCTGGTGCTCCGCCGGGTGCGCGAACTCTTCCGGCATCCGCAGAGCGGCCTGCTCCTTGGGTCGGGCCTTACCGCCGAACGACATCGTGGCTGCCTCCTGCCTGGCGGGCCCGGTCGGGACTGCCGGGTCTCGCCGCGGCAGGGTACGGCCCGGGCGCGGCACCCTGCGGTGCGCTGCGGCACAGGCCATCCCTTCCGCCGGAGATCCGGCGCCGAACATCGCCCTCTTGATGGGAATCGAACCGGTTCATTTTGTACCGGTTCTCGCCGGCCACAAACAATGAAAAAGTCGTTAAACCGTTCCCTGGCGAAGTGCTGAGGCGCTCGCGCAACGCCTCAGCCGAGAGGAGCGTCAGCGGCCTTCGCCGCCGATGCGGGAGAAGTCCGCCACCTCCCGGGTCGCCGCCCGCAGCCCGTTGAGCAGGGCGAGGCGGTTGGCGCGCAGGGCCGGATCGTCGGCGTTCACCGTCACCTTGTCGAAGAAGGCGTCGACCGGCGCCCGCAGGGTCGAGAGCGCCCGCATCGCGCCCTCGAAATCCTCCGCCGCCACCGCCCGGCCCGCCTCGGCGCCGGCGCGGTCGAGGGCGTCGGCGAGGGCCGATTCCTCGGGCAGGCGCATCAGGGACCGGTCCGGCGCCGCGTCGTAGGCGAGGCCGTCCTTCTTCTCCTCGATGCGCAGGATGTTGGCGGCGCGGCGGGAGCCGGCGAGCAGGTTCCGGCCGTCCTCGCCGTCGAGGAAGCGGCCGAGCGCCTCGACCCGGCGCACCACCATCAGCAGGTCGTCCTGGCCCGGAAGCGCGAAGACGGCGTCGATCAGGTCGTGGCGGGCGCCCTGGTCGCGCAGGTAGACCTTCAGCCGGTCGGCGAAGAAGGCGAGGAGGTCGTCCGCGAAGGCGTCCGCGCCCTGGCGGTGGCCGGCCGATGCGGCGGCGATCTGCGCCTTGAGCGAGATCCGCGCCTCGCTGGCGAGCACGAGCCGGATGACGCCGAGCGCCGCGCGGCGGAGCGCGTACGGATCCTTGCTGCCCGTCGGCTTCTCGTCGATCGCCCAGAAGCCCACCAGGGTGTCGAGCTTGTCGGCGAGCGCCACCGCCACCGAGACCGGCTCGGACGGCACCCGGTCGCTCGGCCCGAGCGGCTTGTAATGCTCCTCGATCGCCGCGGCGACCGCCGGGTCCTCGCCCTGCTCGGCGGCGTAGTAGCGGCCCATCAGGCCCTGCAGTTCCGGGAACTCGCCGACCATCTCGGTGACGAGGTCGGCCTTGGCGAGGCGCGCGGCGCGCTCGGCGAGGTCCGCATCGGCCCCGACCACGGGCGCCAGCGCCCGGGCGAGGCCGGCGATCCGCTCGACGCGCGCGCCTTGCGTGCCGAGCTTCTCGTGGAACACGATGCTCTCGAGCTTCGGGAGCCGGTCCTCCAGCCGCACCTTGCGGTCGGTCTCCCAGAAGAACGCCGCGTCGGAGAGGCGTGCCCGCACCACCCGCTCGTTGCCGGCGACGATCGCGGCGCCGCCGTCGGAGGCCACCAGGTTCGAGACCAGGATGAAGGCGTTGGCCAGCCGCTCGCGCCCGTCGGGACCGGGGCTGCCGCGCAGCACGAAGCACTTCTGGTTCGCCCGGATGGTGGCGCGGATCACCTCCGGGGGAATGGCGAGGAAGCGCTCGTCGAAGGCGCCCAGCAGGGTCACCGGCCACTCGACGAGGCCCGCCACCTCCTCCAGCAGGCCCTCGTCCTCGACGAGGTCGAGGCCGCGCGCGAAGGCGAGGTCGCGGGCATCGTGCAGGATGATGTCCTTGCGCCGGTCCGCGTCGAGCACCACGAAGGCCCGCTCCAGGGCCGGCAGGTAATCGGCGAAGCGGCGCACCTCGATCGCCTGCGGCGCCAGGAAGCGGTGGCCCCGCGTGGTGAACCCGACCTCGACGCCCTCGATGGCGAAGGGCACCAGCTCGGGCGTCTCGGTCTCGGGGCCGAAGCTCGCGACGATCGAGTGCAGCGGCCGCACCCAGCGCAACGAGCCCGGCTCGCGCGAGGCGGCGCCCCAGCGCATCGATTTCGGCCAGGGGAAGCTCCTGACGATCGCCGGGATGATCTCGGCCAGGACTTGAATCGTCTCGCGGCCGGGCCGCTCGATCACCGCGACGTAGAACTCGCCCTTCTTCGGGTCGGAGACGATCGTCGCCTCGTCGAGGCTGGCGAGGCCGGCGCTCTTCAAAAAGCCCTGCACCGCGCCCTCGGGGGCACCGACGCGGGGGCCTTTTCGCTCCTCGCGCACGTCCTGGCCGCGGGGCGGCAGGCCGGCGACGTGGAGGGCGAGGCGGCGGGGCGTCGCGAAGGCCTTGGCGCCCTCGTACAGGAAGCCGCGCTCGACCAGCGCGTCGGTGACGAGCTTGCGCAGGTCCTCGGCCGCGCGCCGCTGCATGCGGGCGGGGATTTCCTCGGAGAAGAGTTCGAGCAGCAGGTCGGGCATCGGGCGGCCTCAAGGCTCTCCCCGAGGAGAGCCCGGAATCGGGACGGGAATTGGACGGGTGTGTAGCGCCGGGCGGCGCGGATGTCAGGCGGCGGGCGATTCGCCCGCGAGCCCGCCCGCATCGGTGCGCCGCCAGGCCTCGCCGCAGGCCTTGGCCAATTCGCGCACCCGCAGGATGTAGCTCTGGCGCTCGGTGACCGAGATCACCCCGCGCGCGTCGAGCAGGTTGAAGACGTGGCTGGCCTTGATGCACTGGTCGTAGGCCGGCTGCGCCATGCGGTGGCGCGGGTCGGTGCTCTCCGCCCCCGGCTCGCCGGCCTCGAGGTAGGCGCGGCAGGCGCTTTCCGCATCGCGGAACTGCCGGAACAGCATCTCGGTGTCGGCGGCCTCGAAGTTGTGGCGCGAATATTCCTGCTCGGCCTGCAGGAAGACGTCGCCGTAGGTGACCTTCTCGTCGCCGTCGCGGCCGTTGAAGTTGAGGTCGTAGACGTTCTCGACGCCCTGGACGTACATCGCCAGGCGCTCGAGGCCGTAGGTCAGTTCGCCCGCCACGGGGGCGCATTCGAAGCCGGCGACCTGCTGGAAGTAGGTGAACTGGCTCACCTCCATCCCGTCGCACCAGCATTCCCAGCCGAGGCCCCAGGCGCCGAGCGTCGGGCTCTCCCAGTCGTCCTCGACGAAGCGGATGTCGTGCAAGGCGAGATCGACGCCGATGGCCTTCAGCGAATCGAGGTAGAGCTCCTGGAGGTTCGGCGGGTTCGGCTTCAGGATCACCTGGAACTGGTAATAGTGCTGGAGGCGGTTCGGGTTCTCGCCGTAGCGCCCGTCCTTCGGCCGGCGCGAGGGCTGGACGTAGGCCGCCTTCCAGGGCTTCGGGCCCAGCGCCCGCAGGGTGGTGGCGGGATGGAACGTGCCGGCACCCACCTCCATGTCGTAGGGCTGGAGGATCACGCAGCCTTGCGCGGCCCAGAACCGCTGGAGCGTCAGGATCAGCCCCTGGAACGAGCGGGTCGGCTGGAGGTCGGCGTCGGTGGCGTTCATGGTCTCGCGGGTTCGGCTCGGGCGCTACACGTGGCGGGGAGCCTTAGAACCGGCAGCCCCCGAGTCAAGCATGCGTGCGCCCCCGCACGATCCCGCCGGGATGCGGGAACCCGAGAACGGTCAAGCTCGTTGACAATACAGATCAGACGAGGCCGGCGCCGGATGCGGTGCAAGACCTCGTCACCCAAGACTTCATCGCCCAAGCATCGAGGGAGACCGACCGTGACCGAGCGCCTGACCCTGCTTGCCGCCGCCGCGCTCCTGTCCCTGGTCGCGACCCCGCTGGTGGTGCGGGCCGGCGCCGACGCTCCGACGCCCGAGCCGGCTGCCGTCGTCGCCGCGACGCCGGCCGCCGCCGAGGCGCCGGCCCCCGCCTGCCGGACCGTGCGGGTGGTCTATGCCGGCTACGGCGCGCCGGCCTGCGGACGCTGAGCGCTCAGGGCGCCGGACGCACGAGCTCGTCGGCGCGCAACGGCTGCGCCGCCGCCTCGCCGGGCCGGCGCAGCAGGACGCTCGCCCGCCCGTCCTCGACGGCGCGTCCGTCGCGCCAGCAGCCGAACGCCACCGTGACCGGGTAGAGGCCCGGCTGCAGGACGAAGGGGACCGGCTCGAAGCTGCGCGGGTCGGCTTCCGTGAGCGCGACGCTCACCTCCGAGACCAGGCGCCGGCCGGCGAATACCATCCGGCCGAGGCAGGAGGCGGGCCGGCTCGTGGCGCGCTCGTAGCGCAGCGACAGGGCGTAGGTGCCGGCATGCCGCACCACGAGCAACCCGTCCCCGACGCCGACATAGAGGCCCTGCCCGGTCGGGCCGCCCGCCGCCAGGATCTCCGCCATGTCGAGGCCCGGATGGTCGACGGAAAACCGCGCCAGCGAGGCCGGCCGGATGTCGACGTCGAAGGTCGGGGCGACCGCGATCGCGTGGATCGAGCCCTGCCAGCCCGGGCGGTGGCCCTCGACGCCGCCGTCGGGCCGGGCCGCCGGCAGGGCCGCCACCGGAGCCGCGACCCGGGCCGGGCCGTCCGCCGCGGGCGGGGGCGAGGCCTGGGGCACGGCCCAGGAGGGGGCTTGCGAGGGCGGGGCTTGCAAAGCCGGGGCCTGCACGGCGAACCACGCCGCCGCCGCGACCGCCGCGCCGAGGAGCGGGGGCGGGCCGATCACGAAGGCCACCCGGTACGTCGCGTCGCGCCGCCAGAGATGCCGATGGACGAAGGCCAGCTTGCGGAGGACGCTCATCGTGTCGGTCGCAGGTCCGGCTGTCGTGCGGCGTGCCCGGTCGCGGCCGCGAGGTCGGCCTGAGTGAGGAGGGTGAGGTCGGTGCCGCGCTCCGCCAGGAGCGGCGCGAGGCGCACGGCCTGCGCCTCGCGGGCGCGCTCCAGCAGCGTGCGCGCCGCGCGGGCATTGCCGAAGGCCGGCTGCGCCCGTGCGGCGGCGAAGTGCCGGCGCAGGATCGGGTCGCAGGCCTCCTCGAGGCGCAGGCCCTCCGCCCGCGCCATCGCGCGGGTGACGGCGACGAGCTGGTCGTCGTCGTAGGGCTCGAACGCGATCGTCTTGGTGAAGCGGGACGGCAGGCCGGGATTGCTGTCGAGGAAGGCCCGCATCGGCTCCGGGTAGCCCGCCACGATCACGACCAGCCGGTCGCGCCGGTCCTCCATCTCCTTCAGGAGGGTATCGATCGCCTCCTGGCCGAATCCGTCGCCCGCTCCCCCCGCCCGCGCGGTCAGGGCGTAGGCCTCGTCGATGAACAGGATGCCGTCGAGGGCCTCGTCGATCCGCGCGCGGGTCTTCAGGGCGGTCTGCCCGACATAGCCGGCGACGAGGCCCGAGCGGTCGGTCTCGACCACGTGGCCGCGCTCCAGCACGCCGAGTTCGCGCAAGGCCGCTCCGTAGAGCCGCGCGACCACCGTCTTGCCGACGCCGGGCGGCCCCAGGAAGACCATGTGCAGGGAGATCGGGCTGATCGGCAGCCCGGCCTCGCGCCGCGCCGCCTCGACCTTCAGGCGCTGGATCAGGGTGCCGAGCTCCGCCTTGACGCCGTCGAGCCCGATCATGCCGGCGAGCGCCGCCGCGGCCTCCCCGGTGCCGGCACCGGGTGGCACGACGCGGAACGCCTCCGGCCGGGTCCCGGCGACCCGGGGCCACAGGCGCAGGATCCGCCACGCCACGAGGACGGTGGCGACGAGCACCGCGCCGCCGAGGGCGGCGGCGCCCGACCAGGGCGGCAGGCTCGGCACGATCCGGAACGCCGAGAGGAGGCCGAGGAGCGTCATCACCAGCATGCACAGGCTGGCGAGCGGGGCCGGCCCGAGCTGCCGGCTCAGCCACGCGCCCATCACGCGCCGCCCCGCCGGCACGGCGCCGGGTGCCACGTCACGGCGCGGTCCTCGCGGCCGGACCGGACCGCGACCCGCCAGGGCGGCGTCAGCGCGACGACGGCGGCGGCGCCGGATTCGAGCACCGTCAGGCTGCCGCGCCCGGTCTCGTAGGGCGCGGGATACGGGATCGCCACCCGCGCCGGCGTCTCGGTGAGCGGGAACAGCGGCGAGGCGTAGCCGCCCGACAGGATGCGCACCGATCCCGGCGGCTCGCCCGGCGCACGCGCCAGGGAGATCCAGGCGAGCCGGACCCCGCAGGCTCCCTCCTCTTGCCCGGCACCTGCGTCCTGCCGGGCCTTCGCCGTCACCGGGCTGCGGGGCTCCATCGTCGCCAGCGCGCCGGACCGCTCGTCCGGGGCGACCTCGGCCAGGAGCGCGGCATCGCCTCCCGCCGGCGGCGGCGCTCGCTCGGCGAGCTGCGGCAGCAGGACGAACCAGCACACCAGCCCCGCCGCGACGGCGCTCGCCGCAGCCGGTGCCGAACCCGGCCAGGCGGCGCGGCCCGCGCCGGCCGGCCGGCTGGACGCGGCGGCGGAGCCGTCCTCGTCTCGTCGCTGCACCGCCTCGCCCCTCCCGCGTCCGGCCCCGCCCGATCCCGACTGCGCCTTCCCTTGCGTCACGTCAACGGGCGGGGCGGGGCCGGGGCGGTCGTCAGAGCACCGGCATCGCCCCCGCCACCGTGACGAGCGCGCCCGAGGTGTAGCTGCTCTCGTCGGAGGCCAGCATGACGTAGGCCGAGGCCAGTTCCGCCGGCTGGCCCGGGCGGCCGAACGGGACCTGGCTGCCGAAGGACCTGACGGACTCCTCCTCCATCCCGGACGGGATGAACGGGGTCCAGATCGGGCCCGGCAGCACGCCGTTCACCCGCACGCCCTTCTCGGCGAGCAGCTGCGCGAGGCTGAGCACCAGGTTGCTCAGCGCGCCCTTCGTGGCGCTGTAGGCGAGCAGCGACGGCATCGGGTGCTTCGAATTCACCGAGGAGGTGAAGATCACCGAGGCGCCGGGCTTCAGATGCGCCATCGCCGCCTTGGTGACGTAGAACGCGCCGAAGACGTTGGTGCGGAAATGGTCCTCGAAGACCTCGTCGTCGATGGCCGCGAGGTCCTCATTCGGCTGCTGGAACGCGCCGTTGTTCACCACCACGTCGAGCCGGCCGAAGGCCTCGACGGTGCGGGCGACGATCTCGCGGCCGTGAGAAGCGTCCTTGAGGTCGCCCGGCAGCAGCAGCGCCCGGCGCCCGGCCTTCTCGACCCAGTGCGCGACGGCCTCGGCGTCGCCCTGCTCGGCGGGCAGGTAGGAGATCGCGACGTCGGCGCCCTCGCGGGCATACGCGATGGCGACCGCCCGGCCGATGCCGGAATCGCCCCCGGTGATCAGGGCGGCCCGGCCGGTCAGCTTGCCCGAGCCCTTGTAGCTCGCCTCGCCGTGATCGGGCTCGGGGCGCATCCGCCCGGTCAGGCCGGGAAAGCTCTGCGGCTGGCCCTCGAAGGGCGGACGGGGATGCTTGGTGAGCGGGTTCGGGAACTCGGACGACATGGGGGGACGGCCTCCGGCGGTCGGTGGGTCACAGGCCGCCGTCAACCGGGAAGCTCCCCCACCGTTCCCACTCTCCCCCGGTCTGCCTCACTCCTCCCGCGAGCCGTCGTCCTGGCCGAGGGCGTCCTCGTCCCGGCCGGGAATGGCGTAGCGCCCGCTGAGCCAGCGCTGCAGGTCGACATCGGCGCAGCGCTTGGAGCAGAACGGCGTGTAGGCGGGCGCGGCCGGCTTGCCGCAGATCGGGCAGGGGGCGGCCGCCGGGGCGGCGTCGGGCGGCGTCTCGTCGGGCGTCATCGGGGCGCCTTTTCCGGCCTAGGCCGCGTCGCGCCAGGCGCCGCGGACCGGGAACCCCTCGCCCTCGAGCAGCCCGACCGTCTCGTAGAGCGGCAGGCCGACGACGGCGCTGTAGGACCCGACGAGCTTGACCACGAAGGAGCCGGCGAGCCCCTGGATCGCGTAGCCGCCGGCCTTGCCGCGCCACTCGCCGCTGGCAAGATAGCTGTCGATCTCGCGGGACGAGAGGCGCTTGAACCGCACCCGGGTCTCGACCAGCCGCTCGCGGGGACGGTCCTTCGGGCCGACCACGCAGATCGCGGTGTAGACCCGATGGGCCCGGCCGGAGAGCAGCCGCAGGCAGGCCGCGGCCTCGTCGGTCACCTCGGCCTTCGGCAGGATGCGCCGGCCCACCGCCACCACGGTGTCGGCCGCCACCACGTAGCCCTGGCGCAGCTCCTCGCTGCCGCGGGCCGCGGCGGCCGCCACGTCGAGCTTGGCCCGGGCGAGCCGCCGCACGAGGTCGCGGGGCTTCTCGCCCTTCAGCGGCGCCTCGTCGAGGTCGGCCGGCAGCAGGGCGTCCGGCTCCAGCCCCGCCTGCTGCAGCAGGGCGAGGCGCCGGGGCGAGGCCGAGGCGAGGACGAGCTTCGGGCGCGCGGCCTGCGGGATCGGGGAAGTCTCGGTCATGAGGCGCCGTGTCTCGAAGGGGATGTATGCCCGATGCCCTATCTGGCCGGCGAAATCCAGCAGGCGCCGTCCGGCGGAGCTCGGCACGCCCGCGGGGCACTCCCGGCGCCCGGGCCCAGCGGAGCCGCCGTGCCGGCACGAATCCCGTCCGCTCCGTACTAGTTTCAGGGATCGCCGACTCGGCCTAGGCCGACAGATCTTGGCAGGCCGAAGCAATGCCAAGATCCGCGCGGCGGCCGGACCGCCGATTAACCGCCTCTTATGCTTTGTGCCCGATGCTCGACGACAACTTCTTCGTCGATGGCCGGGCGTGAGCGCGGCCGGATCCCCTGCAAGGTCCGATGCGCGTCGTCCTCGTCGAACCCGGCTCGCTGCTGCGCAAGACCGTCGCCCGCCTCGTCGAGGAGGGCGGGCACCGGGTCGATGCGTTCTCCGACTCCGAGCGGGCGCTCACCCACGTCGCCGCCCACGAGGACGTGGCCTGCGTCATCACCAGCCTCGAGGTCGCGCCGCTCTGCGGGCTCGAACTGTGCTGGTCCCTGCGCTCGCTCGCCGGCACGACGCGGCCGCTCGCCGTGATCGCGATGTCAGCCGACCGGGCCGGGCGGCGGCTCGGCGAGGTGCTCGACAGCGGCGCCGACGACTTCATCGTGAAGCCGCCGGAGGCCGTCGCGCTGCATGCCCGCCTGCGGGTGGTCGAGCGCGCCCTCGCCCTGCAGCGCCAGCTGATCCGCGACGCCGAGACCGATCCGCTGACCCAGCTCCTCAACCGCGGCGGCTTCCTGCGCCGGGCCGAGGCCGTCCTCGCGGGGCGCGGATCCGGCGACGACCTTCTCAGCGCCCTGATGATCGACATCGACCACTTCAAGGCGATCAACGACCGGCACGGCCACGACGGCGGCGACCGGGTAATCCGCGCCGTCGCCGACCTGCTCAGGGAGACCGGGGCGCTCACCGGCCGGATCGGCGGCGAGGAATTCGCCGTGCTGATGCCCGGCCACGGCCTCGGCAGCGCCGGGGTGGTGGCGGAGCGGATCCGCCAGGGCTGCGCCCGCCTGCGCGTCCCGGGCCGCCGCGGCCCGATCCCGGTCACCGGCAGCCTCGGCCTCGCCGCCTGGACCGCCGGCGACACCCTGGAAACCCTGCTCGCCCGCGCCGACCGGGCGCTCTACGCGGCCAAGGCCGGCGGGCGCAACCAGGTGATGGCGGGGGCGGGGGACCGGTTCGACCGGGTGAGCTGAGCGCCCGGATCCCCTCACGCCTGCCCCTGCCCCTGCCCCTCCCCCTCACCCCTCCCCCTCACCCCTCCCCTCACCCCTCCCCCTGATCGCGGCGCCGGAACGCCGCCGGGCTCATCCCCGCCCGCGCCGCGAAGAAGCGCGAGAAATAGGCCGGATCGTTGAAGCCGAGGTCGAAGGCGATCTTCGAGACCGGCAGCGTGGTGTAGAGGAGGCTGCGCCTCGCCTCGAGCATCAGCCGGTCGTGCAGGATGCCCTGCGGCGAGCGCCGCACCGCCTCGGTGCAGGCGGCGTGCAGCCGGTCCGGGCTGACCCCGAGCGCGGCGGCGAAGCGGGCGACCGGCCAGCCCTCGCGCAGGTGGGCCTCGACCAGGCGGCGGAAGCGGCGGTGCAGGTCGGCGCGGGCGAGCGCCGCCGGCTCGGTGATCGAGCGGGCGGCGCGGCTGCGCAGCACGCCGACGACGAGGAGCTTGACCAGCGCCGCCGCCGCGCTCGCCGCCCCCGGCAGGGCGCCGGCGGCCTCCCGCATCAGGGCCGCGGCGAGCCCCGTCAGGTCGAGGTCGATCTCCTCGGGCGAGCCGGGACGGCCGCTGAACGTCGCCTCGGCGGCGGCGCGCAGGCGCGCCGTCTCGGGATCGGGATCGAGCACGGCGGCGAGGAAGTCGTCGGCGAGGGACAGGACCACCCCGTCGGTCCCGGGCCGGAACGAGAAGGCGTGCACCACGCCGGACGGCACCCAGACCAGCCAGGGCGCGGCGAACGCCTCGCGATGCCCGTCGAGCGACAGGGCGCCGTGGCCGCGCGTGACGACGAGCCCCTGCGTCAGCGCGCCGTGGCGATGGGGCGCGATCTCCCAGTCGTGCAGGGCCGCGCTGGTGCCGATCCGCTCGGCATGGACGAAGCTCGGCACCGTGGCCGCGGCGGTCTCGCCGTACAGGCGAAAGACCGGGATCGGCCGCTCCCGCCGCACCGGCATCGCCGCCTCCTCCCCGTCCCGCCTCCGCGGTCCGAGGCTAACGCCGGGCGCCGGATCCGTCCAAGAAATTCCGGGTCGCGTCCATGGCCGGCCCCGCGAGGGCCGGCTAGCGTCCGGATATCGAACCGGACCAGTTCCAAACGGCTGATCCGGCACGCGAAACCTGTGTGCGGCGCAACATCGGCCGGCTGGCCGGCGAAAGGCTCCGGAGCCTTCGCCCGGCGACCCGATACGGCCAAGCCCGCCGCCGCACGCCCGGACCTCCAGCGCGGCGACAGACCCGCGGGTCCTCAGGACGACGAGGGAGAGAACGATGACGGACGCCAAGGGCTTCCCCCTGAACGCCTGGTACGCCGCCGCCTGGGGCCACGAGATCGGCCGCGAACTGACGCCGCGCCGGATCTGCGACAAGGACGTGGTGCTCTACCGCCGCACCGACGGCGCCGTCGCGGCGCTCGAGGATGCCTGCTGGCACCGGCTGCTGCCGCTCTCGCTCGGCCACCTCAAGGGCGACCAGGTGATGTGCGGCTATCACGGCCTCGTCTTCGACGCGACCGGCCGCTGCACCTTCATGCCGGCGCAGGAGACGATCAACCCCTCGGCCTGCGTGCGCGCCTTCCCGGCGGTGGAGCGCTACCGCCTGGTCTGGCTCTGGATGGGCGACCCGGCGCTCGCCGATCCCGACCTCGTGCCGGACTTCCACTGGAACAGCGACGCGCCGTGGGTCGGCGAGGGCGGCACCTTCTATGGCCTGAAGTGCAATTACCGCCTCGTCATCGACAACCTGATGGACCTGACCCACGAGACCTACGTCCATGCCGGCAGCATCGGCGACGACGCCATCACCCGCAGCCCGTTCGAGGTGACGCATACCGACCGTTGCGTCACGGTCGAGCGCTGGATGGAGAACATCGAGCCGCCGCCGTTCTGGGCGCGGAACCTGGGCCGGCCCGGCCATGTCGACCGCTGGCAGGTCATCCGGTTCGAGGCGCCGACGGTGGTGGCCGGCGATGTCGGCGTGGCGCTCGCCGGCACCGGCGCCCGCCAGGGCGACCGCAGCCAGGGCGTCAACGGCTTCTTCCTGGCCGCCATCACCCCGGAGACCGCGACGAGCTGCCACTATTTCTGGAACTTCGTGCGCAGCTGGCGCACCGACGACGAGGAGCTGACGAAGGCCCTCAACCGCGCCCACGTCAACGACGGCAAGGGCGTCTACGACCAGGACCACGACGTGCTGGAGGCCCAGCAGCGGGCGATCGACCGCCAGCCGCGCCAGCCGTTCTACAACCTCAACATCGATGCCGGCGCCCTGTGGGCGCATCGCCTGATCGACGGCATGATGGCGCGGGAGGGCCGCGACCCGGCCAAGGCGTCCGCGCCTGTCGGCCTCGCCGCGGAGTAGCCGCCATGGCCGCGACCGACTGGCAGCCGGCGCGCCTGCGCGCCGCCCGGGCGCTGACGCCCGACATCCGCCTCCTGGAAATCGAGCCGACGGGGTCGGTCGCCCCGATCCCGCCCGGCAGCCATCTCGGGGTGGCGGTGATGATCGGCGAGCGGCCGGATACCCGGTCCTACTCGCTGCTCGATTCGGGTGCCGACGGGCTCTACCGCATCGCCGTGAAGCGGCTGCCCGACAGCCGCGGCGGTTCGGCCTACATGCACGGGCTGGAGCCCGGCGCCCGCTTGAGCATCTCGGGCCCGCGCAACCATTTCGGCCTCACCCCCGGCCGGCCCGGCTACCTGCTCGTCGCCGGCGGCATCGGCATCACGCCGCTGCACGCCATGGCGCTGGCCCTGCACGGGGCAGGCAGCCCGTTCCGCCTGCTCTACGCGGCGCGGACCCGGCAGGACCTGGCGCTCGCCGACGACTTGCGGACGCGGATCGGCGACGCGCTCCGGACCGTCACCGACGAGGCCGGCGGGCGGATCGACCTCGCAGCGGCGATCGCGGATCTGCCGCCCGGCGGCGAGGCCTATCTGTGCGGGCCCTACGGGATGATGGAGGCGGGCCGTCGGGCCTGGGCGGAATCGGGCCGGCCGGCGCAGGGCTTGCGCTTCGAGACCTTCGGCACCGGCGGCCGCCACGCCACCGAGGCGTTCACGGTCCGCATCCCGCGGCTGTCGAAAGAGATCACGGTCCCGCGCAACCGGACCATGCTGGAGGCGCTGGAGGCGGCGGGTGTGGGCATGATCCACGATTGCCGGCGCGGCGAATGCGGCCTGTGCACGGTGAAGATCCTCGACACCGACGGCACGGTCGACCACCGCGACGTGTTCTTCAGCGACGCCCAGAAGGCGACGAACGCCCAGCTCTGCACCTGCGTCTCGCGGGTGGTCGGCGGCGGGATCACCATCGATACGGCGGACCGGGCGGGGTGACGTCTGTACTCCTCGGCCTGTGATCGAGCCGCGGACGCACCTCACCGGCCTCCATCGTCATTCCGGGGTCCGCCGCGCGGCCCCGGATTGACCCGGTGAGTGTCGGCACCAGGGCATCATCAGAAAAAGACGATCGCACTCTTTGGGAGGACCGCCATGGCCATCGCACAGGACGCATCCGACCCCCGCGCCGCCATCCGCCAGGGCGCCATGACCCCGTTCCAGGTCGCCGCCGTCGCCGTCTGCGTGCTGATCTGCGCGCTCGACGGCTTCGACGTGCTGGTGGTCGCCTTCACGGCGGCCTCGATCGCCAAGGACTTCGCCCTGAAGCCGACCGATCTCGGCCTGCTGTTCAGCGCCGGGCTCGCCGGGATGGGGCTCGGCGCGCTGCTGATCGCCCCCTTGAGCGACCGGTTCGGCCGGCGCACCACCCTGCTCCTGTGCCTCGCCATCCTGTGCACCGGCATGCTGGCGGCCGCCGCGGCGGGCACCCTGACCGAGCTTGCCCTGGTGCGGCTGTTCACCGGCCTCGGCATCGGCGGGGGCCTCGCCACCGTCAACATCGTGGTGGCCGAATACGCCACCGACCGCTGGCGCAACCTGTCGATCTCGCTGATGTCGCTCGGCTATCCGCTCGGCGCAACCCTCGGGGGGGCGTTCTCGGTCTACCTCATCGCCGCGTATGGCTGGCGCTCGGTCTACGTCTTCGGCGGCCTCGTGGCTTTGGCCCTCGTGCCGGCGGTGCTGGCCTTCCTGCCGGAATCCCTCGACTACCTCATCGCCCGACGGCCGGCCGGGGCGCTACCTAAGGTCAACCGGGTGCTCGCCCGCCTCGGCCGGCCGGCGCTGGCCGCCCTGCCCGCCCCCTTGCGCGCCGAGGCCGAGGCCGGCACCAGCCTCGCGGCCATCGCCCGCCCGCCCTACCGCACCCGGACGCTCGCGGCCTGCGCGGCGTATTTCTGCGTGATGACGACCTGCTACTTCTTCCTCAGCTGGACCCCGAAGGTGCTGACCGAGCTGGGCCTCGGCGTCAGCGGCGGCATCTCGGGGGCGATGCTGATGAATCTCGGCGGCGCGGTCGGCTGCCTGCTGTTCGGGTTCGTCGCCCGGAAGGCCGGGACGCGCCGGCTCGCCGCCGCCTTCATGGCCGGGCTGTTCCTCGCCGCCACGCTCTTCGGCCACGTCCCGGCGACGCCGGCCGCTCTGCTCGCCGCCGCCCTCGCCATCGGCTTCTGCCTCTACGGCTCGATCAACGCGATGTACGCCGTGGTGCCGCCGATCTTCCCCGCGCCGGTGCGCACCACCGGCACCGGGCTTGCCATGAGCGTCGGCCGCCTCGGCGCCGTCACCGGTCCGGCCCTTGCCGGGATGCTGATGGCGGCGGGCTGGGAGCGGCCGGATTACTGCATGGCGCTCGCCCTGCCGATGCTCGCCGCCGCCCTGTGCCTGCGCTGGGTCGCGGCCGGCGAGCCGGAGGCGCCCGCGGCGACGCTGCCGGCGAACGCCTCGGCCGTGCGGGGCTGAGAGCCGGCGACGACGGGGCCGCGATCGCTCAGAGCACCCGTCCGACCGGGGGCGCCCGCCGCAGCAGGGCGGCGCCGGCCCGGCTCGCGCCGAGCGAGACGGCAAAGACCGCCAGGCCCTTCGCCACCGCGCCGGCCTTCCCCCCGAGCAAGCCGAATGGGGTCCAGGTCGCGACGGGGTCGTGCAGCCGGTCGATCGCGAAGCCGTTCGTCGCGGGGCTGTCCCAGGCCGGATCGGTGAGGCTCCGACACCATCGCGGGGCCGGCTGACGCAGCGTCCCCTTCAAGGTCCGGCCGCAAAGGGGTTCCAGCCTGCCTGAGGGCATGGCCGTTCGGCCTCGTGACGCTATGTCGTTGCCCGCGACCCTGCGGAACCCTGCGGCGGGCCGCTCGCGACGAGGGAGGCCCCGTGAAGATCATCCACGACGATCCGCCGATGCGCGAGGAGATCGCGGCCGGCTTCTACCCCGGCTTCGAGGATCGCTGGCGCCGGGCGGAGCTCGCCGGGCGCTGGCTGATGCTGGCCTTCGTGGTCGTCTGCGCGCTCGGCCTCCTCGGGCGGGGGCCGTTCAGCGAGCATACCCGCTCCAACGGCGACGGGTCGATCGTGATCCACTACGAGCCGGTGGCCCGCTTCGGCGCGCCGACGATCGTGCGGCTCGACACCAGGGTCCCGCCCGGCGGCGACCAAGTCGCGGTGACGATCGCCAAGGAACTCGTCGACCTGTTCGGCCTCGAGAGCATCACGCCGCGGCCGCAGACCTGGCAGGTCGCGGGCGGCAGCATCCGCCTCGTCTTCCCGGTGCTCAAGGGCGAGACGCACGCGGTGATCCGCTTCACCGGCTCGCCGAGCTTCCGCGGCGGCGTGAACCTCACCGCTCGCCTGGACCAAGGCGAGACCCTGTCCTGGTCGCAATTCGCGGTGCCCTAGCGATGAACACCGTCCTCAAGGCCGCCGCGGCCTACGTCATCGTGCTGTTCGTGATCCGGCTGATCGGGCGCCGCACCGCGAGCCAGCAGGCGCCGATCGACATGGTGGTGCTGTTCCTGTTCGGCGGCCTCTCGGTCAGCGCCGTGCTCGGCGACGACCGCTCCTTCGTCGGCGCGATGAGCGCGCTGTTCACCGTCGGTCTCATGCATGTCGCGGTGTCGTGGCTGAAGCTGCGCTTCGTCTGGTTCGAGCGCATCGTCGACGGCACGCCGATCGTGGTCTTCCGCGACGGCCGCTGGAACGAGACCGCGATGCGCCGCCTGCGGATGCAGCAGGCCGATATCCGCACCGCCGCCCGCCAGGAGAAGCTCGACGACCTCGACCGGGTCGCCGTCGCGATCGTCGAGCGCGACGGGACCGTGTCGATCCTGGAGAAGGAGTAGCGCGCTTCAGCGCATCCCCGCCGGCCGCTCGCCCACCGCCCAGGCGAGCGCCTGCTCCAGCCGGTCGTTGCCCCAGAACAGCTCGCCGTCCTCGGTCAGGAAGCTCGGGGCGCCGAACAGGCCGCGGGACTTCGCCTCCTCGCCGATCGAGCGCAGGCGGCTCTTCACCGGCTCCTGGGTCGCGGCGCGGATCAGCGCCGGGCCGTCGAGGTCGAGCCCGTTGAGGATGCCCGAGATCGCCGCGGGCTCGGCGATCGAGTGGCCGCGCGCGAATTCGGCCGCGTAGACCGCCCGGACATAGGCGCCGATCCACGGCTCCTCGGCGCCGAGCACCGCGACCCGGGTCGCCGCCAGGCTGTTCTGGGGGAAGCTCTCGGGGCGCACCACCGGCGGCAGGCCGAGGCGGGCGGCCTCGCGGGCGAGGTCGCGCCACATGTGCCGGCCCTTGGCCGGGTAGAGGTTGAACGGCGAGGAGGTCCACCCCTGCGCGGCGAAGACCGGCCCGAGCAGGAACGGGCGCCAGCGCAAGGTGACCCCGGCCGCCTCGGCGAGCGCCTCGATCCGCGTCGCGGCGAGGTAGGAATAGGTGGATGCGAACTCGAACCAGAATTCGAGCGTAGGCCGGCGTGGCATCGCACCCCTCCGTTGGACCGATCCCGCACCTTCGCGTCCGCCGGCCCCGGCCACAAGCGCCGCCCCGGGCGTCGCTTCGCCACGGGAGGGCGATGGAACCGTAGGAGCGCGGTTGCACGCGGCCGGGCCGGGCTGGTAAGCCCGCGGCGGTTCATCCCTTCCCCATTCTCCGAGGCCCGCCCCGCATGTCCGACCAGCCCCAGAAGCGCGTGAAGAAGGTCGTGCTCGCCTACTCGGGCGGCCTCGACACCTCGATCATCCTCAAGTGGCTCCAGACCACCTACGGCTGCGAGGTGGTGACGTTCACCGCCGATCTCGGCCAGGGCGAGGAGCTGGAGCCGGCCCGCGCCAAGGCGGAGCTGCTCGGCATCAAGCCCGAGAACATCTTCATCGAGGACCTGCGCGAGGAGTTCGTCCGCGACTACGTCTTCCCGATGTTCCGGGCCAACGCCCAGTACGAGGGCATCTATCTCCTCGGCACCTCGATCGCCCGGCCGCTGATCGCCAAGAAGCAGATCGAGATCGCCGAGCGGGTCGGGGCGGATGCCGTGTCCCACGGCGCCACCGGCAAGGGCAACGACCAGGTCCGGTTCGAGCTCGGCTACTACGCGCTCAAGCCCGACGTGACGGTGATCGCCCCCTGGCGCGAGTGGGACTTCCGCTCCCGCGAGTCGCTGCTGGCGTTTGCTGAAGCCCACCAGATCCCGATCGCCAAGGACAAGCGCGGCGAGGCGCCGTTCTCGGTCGACGCGAACCTCCTGCACGCCTCCTCGGAGGGCAAGGTGCTGGAGGATCCGGCCGAGGTCGTGCCGGACTACGTCTACTCGCGCACCCTCTCCCCCGAGGAGGCGCCCGACGTAGCCACCGTCATCACCATCGGCTTCGAGCGCGGCGACGCGGTCTCGATCGACGGCGAGAGGTTGTCCCCGGCGACGCTGCTGGCCAAGCTCAACGAGCTGGGACGCGCCAACGGCATCGGCCGCCTCGACCTCGTCGAGAACCGCTTCGTCGGCATGAAGAGCCGCGGCATGTACGAGACCCCCGGCGGCACCATCCTGCTGCCGGCCCACCGGGCGATCGAGTCGATCACCCTCGACCGCGGCGCGGCCCATCTCAAGGACGAGCTGATGCCGCGCTACGCCGAGCTGATCTACAACGGCTTCTGGTTCTCGCCGGAGCGCGAGATGCTCCAGGCCCTGATCGACAAGAGCCAGGAGATGGTCACCGGCACGGTGCGGCTGAAGCTCTACAAGGGCGGCGTCCACGTCATCGGCCGCGAGAGCCCGAACTCGCTCTACGACCAGGACCTCGTCACCTTCGAGGAGGGCGCCGTCGCCTACGACCACCGCGACGCGGCGGGCTTCATCAAGCTCAACGCGCTCCGGCTGCGGACGCTCGGCCAGCGCAAGCGCAAGCTCGGCGCCTGAGCGGCCTCGGATGCTGACGCGGGTCGAGATCGACGGCTTCAAGAGCTTCGAGGGCCTGACCCTCGACCTGCAACCCTTCACGGTGATGGCCGGCCCGAACGCATCGGGGAAGTCCAACTTCTTCGACGCGCTCCGGCTGCTCTCCCGCCTCGCCGCCCTGGACCTGCCCGAGGCGGTCCGGACCATGCGCGGCGACCCGAGCGAGATGTTCCGCCGCCGCGCAGACGGCACGACCGCCGACGCGATGCGGTTCGCCGTCGAGGTGCTGCTCGATCCGGAAATCGAGGACGCCTTCGGACAGCGCAAGCCCCTCGCCCATACCCGCCTGCGCTACGAACTGGAGATCGAGCGGCGCACCGACGAGCCGGGCGGCCTGGAGCGGCTCTACGTCCGCCGCGAGCAGGCGGCGGCGATCCGCCGGACCGACGATGCCTGGGCCCGGCGCTCTCCTATCGCCCAGGATTTCGCCAAGACGCGGGCCCGTTACGGCAGCGGCAGAGCACGAAGCCCGTTCCTCGAAACCCTGGATGAGGTCTTCCAGGTCAACCAAGACGGCCGGCAGGGGCTGCCGCGCCCGTTCCCGGTGCGCAAGGGCCGCGCCACCGCGACGGTGCTGTCCAAGATCACGACGGCCACCGAGTTCCCTCACCTCTTCGCCCTGCGGCAGGAACTGGAAGGCATGACCTTCCTGCAGCTCGAAGTCTCGGCCGAACGTGAGCCGAGCGATGCCCTCGCACCGGACGATCTCCTGCCAGACGGCTCGAACCTCGCGAAGGTGCTCGCCCGCATCGAGGCGGAGACGCGGACGCCCGAGCGCCCTCGCGGCGATGTCGGGCTGATCCGCTCCGCCCTGTCGGCCCTGATCCCGGGCGTGAAGGACCTCCGGGTCGAGCGCGACGAGGCCTATGGCCGCTACCGCTTCCTCCTGACGACGCAGGACGGCGAGGAGTTCAGTTCCCGCGTGCTCTCCGACGGCACGCTGCGGATGCTGGCCCTCTTGACCTACCTCTACGATCCGCGACGCCGCAGCGTGCTGCTGTTCGAGGAACCGGAGAACGGCCTCCACTACACCCGCCTCGCCCGCCTGATCGCAGTTCTGCGCGGTGCCTGCACCTCCATGCGGACGGCCTCCGACGAAGACGAGCGCCTGTTCCAAGTGATCCTCAACACCCATTCCCTCGTCGTGCTACGAGAGACGGAGGACGAGGAGATCGTCGTCGTCGACGTGGTCTCCCGGGTCGATCCGGAGCTCAAGGTCGTTACGCGCCGCACGCGCATGCGCGCCGGCCTCGTGGTGGACGAACTGCCCCTCGGCGACCGCGAGCACCGGCTGACCCGGTCGGACGTCGACCGCATCGTCCAGAGCGGTGACGAGCGCACCCTATGATGTGGCTCGTCGCATGACCTGGCTCGTAGTCGGCCTGTTCTCGGAGGGATCGACCGACAGACGTTTCCTACCGAGGATCGTCTACCGCACTCTGCTCGGCATCGTGCAGGCGGAGGCGGTCACGGCGGTCGAGTTGCAGGAAGACATCCTCGCCTACACCGAAAAACCCAACGCCGAGCGCGCGGACATCATCTGCCGGGACCGGCAGGGCGTCGACCTGTTCGTGATTCATGCCGATGCATCGCGGTCGCTGGCCGACCAGATCGAAGCCCGGCTCGTCGGGCAGGTCCGGGCACGTGCCCGCGATGCCTGCGCGATGCCGGAAGCCCGGATCGTCCCGTTGATCCCGGTGCGCGAGACGGAAGCCTGGATGCTGGCGGATCACGACGCGGTAGCCCGGGTTTTCGGCTTCTCGGCCTGGCCCGAGCGGCTCGCCCTGTCGTGGCACCCGGAACGGGCCGAGTCCGTCGAAGATCCCAAGCGGGCGCTGAACGACGCCGTCCGCGCGCTGTTCGGCGGTCGCAAGGGGCGCCGCACACCAGGTCCCGAGGGGCTGTTCGATCAGATTGCCGAGGAGGTCGACCTGCGGCGCTTGGCGAGGCTGCCCTCCTACCAGCGGTTCGAAGCCGACCTGCGGGTCGGCCTCGAAGCGATCGGGATCCTGCGGCGCGCGACCTGATCGCCACCGCGGGGCGGTGCGGCCGGCGCGAGGCCGGCCGCGCGAGGCGTCTTACGCCTCGTCCTCGTCGTCGATGTCGACCAGGAACAGGATGTCGACGTCGTCCTCCTCGTCCTCGTCGTCGGTCTCGCCCTGGCCCTGGCTGTCGTTGGCGGCCTGGGGCTCGTCCTCGTCCTCGAAATCCTCCTCGTCCATCGAGTCCTCGAAGGTCTCGACCTCGTCCTCGGTGGCGGGGCGCAGCTTCAGCGACTCCGGCTTGCCCGTCCACAGCGGGCGGCCGTCGCTCTTCATGGTGCGCAGGTCGTCCTTGAAGCCCTCGACCTCGAGAAGCTCCCGGGCCCGCTCCTCGTTCGACCGGATGATGGCGACGGCCGTGCCGTCGATCTCGAGAGTGAACATCGTGCTTCCCTTGTAAGGGCCGCGCCGCAAAGGGCGGGCGGGCGGGGCCGGTGTTACGGGGGGAAAGGCCGCCGCGCCAGCCCCGTTCCGGGCGGCCTCCAGGGAAAGTCGCGAGCCCGCCGAACGTTCGCCGGCTCACGGCCGCACGCACTGGCTCAATCCCCCGATCCCGCTCGTCCGCCCCTGGATCCGCCCGGCGAGCGCCCGCATGGCGCGGGAGGGCCGGCGCGGGTTGCGCAGGAACGGGTTCGGCAGGGCGGCCACCAGCAGCGCCGCCTCGCCCCGGGTGAGGTCGCGGGCCGACTTGCCGAACCAGTGCCGGGCGGCGGCCTCGGCCCCGAAGATCCCCTCGCCCCATTCGGCGACGTTGAGGTAGATCTCCATCGTCCGGCGCTTGCCCCAGACCGTGTCGACCATCAGCGCCAGCGGGATCTCGAGGGCTTTCCGCAGGTAGGAGCGGCCCGGCCACAGGAAGACGTTCTTCACCGTCTGCATCGTCACCGTCGAGGCGCCGCGGCTCGGGCCGTCCTCGTCGTCGACGACGCTCCACAGGGCGTCCCAGTCGACGCCGCCATGCAGGCAGAAGCGCTGGTCCTCCGACGCCACGACACCCTGGACCAGGGCCGGGGCGATCGCCTCCAGCGGCACCGCCTCCCGGGTCACCGGCTGGAGCGTGGCCCAGCGGCCGAGCATCAGGGTTGAGGGCGGGGTCAGCGCGCGATAGACGAGCGCCAGGACCAGGACGAGGGCGACCACGATCACGGGCACCAGGAGCACGGCGCGCACCAGCCGCCGACCCCGGGCCCGGGCCGGTGGCGCCCCCGCCGGGACCAAGCCCCGCAGCGGCTGCGGCACGCCCTCCCGGCGCTCCGCCGTGACCCGCGGTTCCTGAATTCGACCCTCCTCTCGGCGTGACCGTCGATACGAGGCCACCATGACGTCAACGCGGGCCCCGCAGGACATGACCGCGGGCCGTCCCCAGGAAAATACGATGGCCGGCACCACAGGATACCCGCAGGCAGGCGATTTCACGGCGCGGCTCTCGGCCGTGGCGAAGAGCGTCGAAGGCTTCCTCGCCGAGCGCCTCGGCGACGCGGTGCAGGCCGGCGAGATCGCCCGGCCGCCCCGGCTGATGGAGGCGATGCGCCACGCCGTGCTCAACGGCGGCAAGCGCCTGCGCCCGTTCCTCGCCATCGAGACCGCCCGGATGCTCGGCGGCCCGTTCGAGGGCGCGATGGCCGCCGGCGCCGGCGTCGAGCTGGTCCACTGCTACTCGCTCGTCCACGACGACCTGCCGGCGATGGATGACGACGACCTGCGCCGCGGCCAGCCGACCGTGCACAAGAAGTACGACGAGGCGACCGCGATCCTGGTCGGCGACGCCCTCCAGACCCTCGCCTTCGAGATCGTCGCCGATCCGGCCTGGCAGGCCGACTCGCTGGTCCGCTCCGAGCTGGTGCTCGGCCTCGCTCGCGCGTCGGGCCTCGGCGGCATGGTCGGCGGCCAGCTCCTCGACCTCGGGGCGGAGGGGCGCTTCGGCCCGGCCAACCTCGACGTGGATGCCACGCTCCAGCTCCAGGCGATGAAGACCGGCGCGATCCTGGCCTTTTCGGTCGATGCCGGGGCGCTGGTCGGCGGCGCCTCGGCCGAGGAGCGCCGCGCGCTCCTGTCTTATGGCCGCGCGCTCGGCCAGGCGTTCCAGGTCGCCGACGACATCCTCGACCGCGAGGCGTCGTCCGAGGCGATGGGCAAGCGCACCGGCAAGGACAAGGACGCCGGCAAGGCCACCCTCGTCGACCGCCTCGGCCTCGACGGCGCGCGCGCCGAGTGCGAGCGCCTGGTGGGCGAGTGCGAAGCCGCGCTCAAGCCCTGGGGCGCGGCCGCCGCGACCCTGTGCGAGGCCGCCCGCTTCACCGTCGCCCGCAAGTCGTAATATGAATCCAGCTTGCTCTGTCCGATAAAAGTATAGCGCACCTCCCCTCTCCAGGCGATGCCGGGCTTGCCCGGTATCGCTGCAAGGTGTGGGAGAGGGGCCGGGGGTGAGGGTGCTACGGTTTTGGGTCCAGCACAAAGCGTCGAGCTGCCATCACCACGATCTGAGCCTGACTCAGGACCGTAGCACCCTCACCCCTACCCCTCTCCCACTCGGGAGAGGGGATCCCGCGCTCTACGGACATTGGATCGGATTAGGCGAAATCATGTAAAATCCTGAAAATCTTGTTCAGGGTCCGGCCCTCCGTCCTCGCTCTTCTTAGAAAGTCACGACCATGGCCACGCACAAGATCCTGCTCCTGCCCGGCGACGGCATCGGCCCCGAGGTGGCGGCGGAAGTCTCCAAGGTCCTGGCCTGGTTCACCCGCGCCGGCATCGCGCAGTTCGAGACCGAGACCGACCTCGTCGGGGGTGCGGCCATCGACGCTCACGGCGTCCCGCTCTCGGAAGCCGCGATGGACCGCGCCAAGGCCGCCGACGCGGTGCTGTTCGGCGCCGTCGGCGGGCCGAAATGGGCCGGCGTCGGTTACGCCAAGCGCCCCGAGGCGGGTTTGCTGCGCCTGCGCAAGGACCTCGGCCTGTTCGCGAACCTCCGCCCGGCGATCTGCTACCCGGCGCTCGCCGAGGCCTCGGCGCTCAAGCGCGAGCTGGTCGAGGGCCTCGACATCGTCATCGTGCGCGAGCTCACCGGCGGCGTCTATTTCGGCGAGCCGAAGGAGATCGTGACGCTGGAGGACGGCCAGAAGCGCGCGATCGACACGCAGATCTACACCACCGGCGAGATCGAGCGCATCGCCGCGGTCGCCTTCGACCTCGCCCGCAAGCGCCGCAACAAGGTCGCCTCGGCCGAGAAGCACAACGTCATGAAGACCGGCGTGCTGTGGAAGGAGACCGTCACCCGGCTCCACGCCGAGCAGTATTCCGATGTCGGGCTCGAGCACGTGCTGGCCGACAACTGCGCCATGCAGCTGGTGCGCAACCCCAAGCAGTACGACGTCCTCGTCACCGACAACCTGTTCGGCGACATCCTGTCGGACGTGGCCGCGATGCTGACCGGCTCCCTCGGGATGCTGCCCTCGGCCTCGCTGGGCGCGGTCGAGAACGGCACCCGGCGCGCCCTCTACGAGCCCGTCCACGGCTCGGCCCCCGACATCGCCGGCCAGAACCTCGCCAACCCGATCGCCATGATCGGCTCGCTGGCGATGGCCTTGCGCTACTCCTTCGGCCTGCTGGAGGCCGCCGACCAGCTCGAGAGTGCCATCACCCGCACGCTCGCTGCCGGCACCCGTACCCGCGACATCGCCGGGCCGGGCACCAACGCGGTCGGCACCACCGAGATGGGCGACGCCATCGTGCGCGAGCTGCAGGCGCGAGCGGGCTGAGGGCCGGTCGGCCGTCACGCGGACATTCCCACCCGCAACCTCATCCTGAGGTCGTGGGTGGGACGACGTCCAGGACGATTCCGGCTTGCGAGCGAAAGGGAGGTGACCCATGCGCCTGTGCGTCTTCTGCGGCTCCAGCGACGGGGCCCGTCCGCTCTACCGTGAGGCGGCGACCGCGCTCGGGCGCCACTTCGCTCAAGACGGGATCGAGCTGGTCTATGGCGGCGGCAAGGTCGGGCTGATGGGCGCGGTCGCCGACGGTGTGCTCGCCGCCGGCGGCCGGGTGACCGGCATCATCCCGCAAAGCCTCGTCGAGAAGGAGACCGCGCATCTCGGGCTGACGGAGCTTCGCGTCGTCGCCTCGATGCACGAGCGCAAGGCCTTGATGGCCGACCTCGCCGACGGTTTCGTGGCGCTGCCCGGGGGACTGGGCACCTTCGAGGAGATGTTCGAGGTCTGGACCTGGGCCCAGCTCGGCTACCACAGGAAGCCCCTGGCCGTGCTCAACGCCGGCGGCTTCTACGACGGGCTGCTCGGCTTCCTCGATTCCGTCGTCCGGGAGGGCTTCGTGCGCGAGCCGCACCGGGCGATGCTGATCGTCGGCACCGAGCCGGCGGATCTCGTCGCGCGGATCCGGGCCTACGAGCCGCCGCGGGTGATCAAGTGGGTGAAGGCGGAGGAGCGGTAGGTCCTCCGGCTCCCTCCCCCTTCCCGGACGGCTGCCACAAACGAAACGGGCCCCTGTCGGGGCCCGTCGCACGTCCAGCCGATTCTCGTCCGCTCAGTAGCCGTAGCGCGCCCGCGACAGCGGCGAGGTCGGGTCGAGGTAGTCGATCGCCGAGAGGTCGACCGTCACGGCGCTGCGGCGGGCGCCGATGAACGGGCCGTTGGTGATCGGGTCGGGCAGGATGCCGGCGCCGCCGAAACGCTCGCGGTTGGCGATGTAGGGCGGCGAGTTCAGGTAGGACGCGGCGATGAAGTGCGGGTTGGTGGCCGGGTTGCCGGTCGCGCCCGAATTGGCCTCGACCACGTTGCCGGCATCGAGCCAGCTGCGCGGCCGGACGCGGATCGCGAGGCCCTGGCCGTCCTTGTAGCTGCGGATGACGTAGCTGTCCTGTGCCTGCGAGGCAGCGGTGCCGGCGCCCAGGGTCGCGAGGGAGAGGAGCCCGGTCAGGGCGAGAGTCTGGAAGCGCATGACGCACCTTTGATGAACGTCGCCAGGGTAGCGCCGCACTCGTTAAGAAACGACGCCGTTGTGGAAAGAGACGTGCGAGCGCGGCCGAGGTTCCCGCTCACGGCGAAGCTGGTCGCGAATGCCGCACTCTCGCCGCATTCTTGCGAACCGCCCTGCGCGGCGCCGGCAGGGCCGCGGTGGTGGCGGGCTCCTCCGGCGGGCAGGCGGCCGAGCGCGGCCGGGCCAGCATCTCGGCGATCGGCGGGGACAGGGACGCTCCCGGCAGGGCGCCGAGGCGCTCGACCGCGCAGGCCACGGCCTGCGGCTCGGGCAACTGCCCCAGCGGCGCGCACAGCCAGCCCTCGACCTGCAGCGCCGCCCTGAGGCGGAACGCGGTGCAGGATCGGCGGCCGTCCGCATCGGCGAGCACCGCGTCGACGGTGTCGAGCGCCCCGAACCGCGTCGCGACCTGGCCGCGCTCGCTGGTGCGCGCCACCGAGAGGCCGCCGGCCTCCGCGGCGCGGCGGGCCAGGGTGACGAACAGGCTCCCCTCCCCGTCCGGCTCCGCCGTCTCGGCGGCGACGAGGCGCAGGAACGGCGCCTCCTGCACCGCGAAGGCGCCGGCGGTCAGCGTGTCCTCGCGCAGGTCGGGCTGGATCCGGGCGCTGCCCGTCGCCTCGCCGAGGCGGTAGCGGTCGGGAGCGGCCTCGCGCCACGCCGGCGGCGCCACCGCGGGGGCGGCGTAGCGCGGCACGAAGGCGGCCTCGCGGGCGATCGGCGGATCCGCCTGTCGCCGCTCGCTGGCGAGCACGCTGAGGAGCGCGATCACCGCCGCGGCGCCGATCGTCCGGCCGGCGACGCGCCGGCGCCAGGACGAGGGCGGCACGGCGCGCGGGAGCGGCCGCGGCAGCAGCGGCGCGACGGGACCGATGTCCTGCACGAGAATGTCCTGCGCAAGTGCTTCGCCCGCCCGCGCCAGGGCGGCGTCGTCGAAGTCCGGCCTCTGCCGCACGGGATCGCTCCTCCGGTTGCGTGGGTCGCCCACCCGGAATCGCATCGCATTCTAGCGATTTCCTTGACCCGGCCGGACTTGTCCCCGGCTGGCCGGAAGCAGAGTCAACGAGACTCTAACATGTGACGGAAGGCGAGATCTGTTGCCGGCGACCGGTTCCGGCCCTTGACAGATCGTCGCGTTCGGGCTGTTGCTTCCCGCGCTCGCGCACCCCATCTCGGGTGTCGCCATGTCCGAGGACTGACCGCGCCATGCGGCCTGTGTCGACCACGACGAAACGCAAAGCCACGACGGCGATGACCGCCGCCGGCTGAAGCCTCGCGTCGTCCTCGGATCCCTCCCCGTCCGTGGCGGGCGGAGGCCGGGCTCCTCGGGAGCCCGCCTGAGATCGTCCGGGGAGGAAGTCATCCGAACTGGAGCGATTGAGATGGGTTACAAGGTTGCCGTCGTCGGAGCCACCGGCAATGTGGGCCGCGAGATGCTCGACATCCTGGCCGAGCGCGCCTTCCCGGCCGACACCGTGGTGGCGCTCGCCTCGCGCCGCAGCCTCGGGCAGGAAGTCTCCTTCGGCGACAAGACCCTGAAGGTTCAGGCCCTCGACCAGTACGACTTCTCCGACACCGACATCTGCCTGATGTCGGCCGGCGGCGAGACCTCGAAGGAGTGGTCGCCCCGCATCGGCCAGCAGGGCTGCGTCGTCATCGATAACTCGTCGGCCTTCCGCTACGATTCCGACGTGCCCTTGATCGTGCCCGAGGTGAATGCCGACGCCGTCGTGGGCTTCACCAAGAAGAACATCATCGCCAACCCGAATTGCTCGACCGCGCAGCTCGTCGTGGCCCTGAAGCCCCTGCACGAGGCCGCCACCATCAAGCGCGTCGTCGTCGCCACCTACCAGTCGGTCTCCGGCGCCGGCAAGGAAGGAATGGACGAGCTGTTCAACCAGACCCGCGCGGTGTTCACCGCCGGCGAGGTCAAGATGCAGAAGTTCACCAAGCGCATCGCCTTCAACGTCATCCCGCACATCGACGTCTTCATGGAGGACGGCTCCACCAAGGAAGAGTGGAAGATGGTGGCCGAGACGAAGAAGATGCTCGACCCCAAGATCAAGCTGACGGCGACCTGCGTGCGCGTGCCGGTGTTCATCGGCCACTCCGAGGCGGTGAACGTCGAGTTCGAGCGCCCGCTCTCGGCCGAGGAAGCGACCCAGATCCTGCGCTCGGCGCCCGGCATCCTGGTCGACGACAAGCGCGAGCCCGGCGGCTACATCACGCCCCACGAGGCGGCGGGCGAGGACGCGACCTACATCTCGCGCATCCGCGAGGACATCACGGTCGAGAACGGCCTGTCGTTCTGGTGCGTGTCGGACAACCTGCGCAAGGGCGCGGCCCTCAACACGGTCCAGATCGCCGAGGTGCTGGTCAACCGCAAGCTGATCCAGCCGAAGCAGAAGGCGGCGTGACCGCGCTCCTGCTGTGAAACGGGAGCGAATCCCGTAAGATCGCGAACCCTACCCGGCCCGCCTCCCCCGAGGCGGGCCGTGCTTCGTCAGACGCGGAGATCCCTGCCATGGCCCCGACCCTGTCCGTCCGCGACGACACCCTGGCGGTGCTGGAGCGCCTCGGCGTCCCGGCCTCGGCCTTCGCGGAGGGCGGGCTCCCGGCGCGCTCGCCGGTCGATGGCGGCGTGGTGGCGCACTTGCGCCAGACGACGCCCGACGAGGCCGAGGCGGCGGCAGCAGCGGCCGCGCGAGCCTTCCTCGCCTGGCGCCGGGTGCCGGGTCCGCGCCGCGGCGAGCTGGTACGGCTGCTCGGAGAGGAGCTGCGCGCCCACAAGGACGATCTCGGCCGGCTCGTGACGCTGGAAGCCGGCAAGATCCTCTCGGAGGGCCTCGGCGAGGTCCAGGAGATGATCGACATCTGCGACTTCGCCGTCGGCCTGTCGCGGCAATTGCACGGCCTCACCATCGCCACCGAGCGGCCGGACCACCGCATGATGGAGGTCTGGCATCCGCTGGGCGTATGCGGCGTCATCACGGCGTTCAACTTCCCCGTCGCGGTGTGGGCGTGGAACGCAGGCCTCGCGCTGGTCTGCGGCGATCCGGTGATCTGGAAGCCGTCGGAGAAGACCCCGCTCACCGCGCTCGCCGTCCACGCGCTCGCCATGAGGGCGGTGAAGCGCTTCGGATCGGACGCGCCGGACGGCCTGCTCGGCCTCATGATCGGCGGCCGGGAGCTCGGCGAGCGGCTGGTCGAGGACGAGCGCGTCGCGCTGATCTCCGCCACCGGCTCGACCGCGATGGGCCGGCAGGTGGCGCCGAAGCTCGCCGCCCGCTTCGCCCGGGCGATCCTCGAGCTCGGCGGCAACAACGCCGCCATCGTCGCCCCCTCCGCCGACCTCGATCTCGCACTTCGCGCCATCGCCTTCGCGGCGATGGGCACCGCCGGCCAGCGCTGCACCACCCTGCGGCGCCTGTTCGTCCACGACAGCGTCTACGACGCGCTCGTGCCGCGCCTGAAGGCGGCCTACGGCTCGGTGCGGATCGGCGATCCGCGCGACCCCGCCACCCTGATCGGCCCGCTGATCGACGTCGCCGCCGCCGACGCCATGGCGCGCGCCCTCGACGAGGCCCGGGCCATCGGCGGCACCGTGCATGGCGGCGAGCGCCTGCGCGACATCCGCGGCGACGGCGCGGCCTATGTCCGCCCGGCGCTCGTCGAGATGCCCGAGCAGGCCGGCCCGATGCGCCGCGAGACCTTCGCGCCGATCCTGTACGTGACGCGCTACGGCGACCTCGAGCAGGCGATCCAGGCCCAGAACGCGGTCGCGGCCGGCCTGTCCTCGTCGATCTTCACCAGGGACCTGTCCGAGGCCGAGACCTTCCTGTCGGCGTCCGGCTCCGATTGCGGCATCGCCAACGTCAATATCGGCCCCTCGGGTGCCGAGATCGGCGGCGCCTTCGGGGGCGAGAAGGAGACCGGCGGCGGCCGCGAGGCGGGCTCGGATTCCTGGAAGGCCTACATGCGGCGCGCCACCAACACCATCAACTACGGCAAGACCCTGCCGCTGGCGCAGGGCGTGACGTTCGAGGTGTGAGGGACGTGGCCCGGCGCCGCGTCGGCGCCGGGCCGCCCCCCCGTCAGGCCGCCGGCATCGCCCGCTCGATCATCCGGGCGAACAGCGAGACGCCGTAGGGCGTCGCCTGGTCGTTGAAGTCGTAGGCCGGGTGGTGCAGGCCGGCGCCGGGGCCGGTGCCGAGGAAGATGTAGGCGCCGGGGCGCGCGTTCAGCATGTAGGAGAAATCCTCCGCGCCCATCATCGGCTGGACCGCGCGCTCCACCGCGCCCTCGCCCGAGACCTCCGCGGCGACGTCGGCCATGAAGCTCGTCTTCTCCGGATCGTTG
The DNA here is from genome assembly GCF_001653715.1 of Methylobacterium platani. Classification (GTDB taxonomy): domain Bacteria; phylum Pseudomonadota; class Alphaproteobacteria; order Rhizobiales; family Beijerinckiaceae; genus Methylobacterium; species Methylobacterium platani. Next base: position 78,068 of record NZ_LWHQ01000017.1, on the reverse strand, counting down.
GCGGTCACCGGGTAGCCGCGGCCGTAATCGGTGGTTGCCGTGGCGCCGAAGGCGGCGGCGATGGTCGCGGCCACGTGGCCGATGCGCGCCTCGCACAGGTCGCGGACGCTCTCGGACAGGGTGCGCACCGTGCCGTTGAGCACCGCGACCTCCGGGATCACGTTGAAGGCGTCGCCCGCCTTCACCTGCGTGATCGAGATCACCGCCGAGGACACCGGATCGACGGTGCGCGAGACGATCGACTGCAGGGCGGTGACGATGTGGGAGGCGACCAGCACCGGATCGATGCAGTCGTGCGGGGCCGCCGCGTGGCCGCCCTTGCCGCGGACCGTGATGGTGACCCGGTCGGCCGCCGCCATGATCGCGCCGGGGCGGATCGCGAAGCTGCCGAGCGGCATGCCGGGCTTGTTGTGCAGGCCGTAGACCTCCTGGATGCCGAAGCGCTCCATCAGGCCGTCCTTCAGCATCACGTCGGCGCCGCCGCCGCCCTCTTCCGCCGGCTGGAAGATCATCACCGCCGTGCCGTCGAAGTTGCGGGTCTCGGCGAGGTACTTGGCGGCGCCGAGCAGCATCGCGGTGTGGCCGTCATGCCCGCAGGCGTGCATCTTGCCCGGCACCGTCGAGCTGTGGGGAACGCCGCTCGTCTCCTCGATCGGCAGGGCGTCCATGTCGGCCCGCAGGCCAATCACCTTGCCCGAGCCGGAATTGCGGCCGCGGATGACGGCGACGACGCCGGTCTTGCCGAGCCCCGTCACCACCTCGTCGCAGCCGAAGGCCCGCAGCCGCTCGGCCACCAGGCCGGAGGTGCGGTCGAGGGCGAACAGCAGCTCGGGATGCTGGTGGAAGTCGCGGCGCCAGGCCGTGATCTCGTCGGCGAGGGCGGCAACGCGGTTGATGACGGGCATGTGACAATACGCTCATGGTGGGGCGGGAACTGACGCGCTGGATGCAACAGGCAGACCGTTGCGCGGTCAACTCCCTTGTGCGGCTCGTGAATGTCGCGGCCCCGGCACCGGGCGCATGGCCGGGGACGTGCCCGAGTGCCTGTTGGCCCGGGACTTGTTAGTGCTGCGCGATCGTTCCACACCCATCCGGCCTCCTGGCGGGATGGGCCGGTATGATGCATCATTTTTCATCAATTCGGCGTCGCCTGCGGCGCCGGAAGATGCTCTAACGCGCTTGACCGCCCTTTTTGCCCCCGCGGAGTGTCCTCGTCGATGTCGCCTGTGAAGTTTCGTCCGCTGCTGGCCTGCCTCGCCGCCGCCACCGCCCTCGTGGCGATCGCCGGTGCCGCGCCGGCCTCGGCCGCCAACACCTTCCGGTTCGCCTTCCAGGGCGACCTCAAGTCCCTCGACCCGTACACCCTGAAAGAGACGTTCACGATCGCGGCCCACGGCGCGGTCTACGAATCGCTCGTCACCCGCGACAAGGACCTGAAGCTGGTCCCGGGCCTCGCCGAGTCCTGGGAGACCCCGGAGCCGACCCGCTACCGCTTCCGCTTACGCAAGAACGTCAAGTTCCACGACGGCTCGCCCTTCACCGCCGACGACGTGATCTTCTCCGCCGAGCGCGTGCGGGCGCCGGGCTCGAACTTCCAGACCAACGTGCCGGCGGACGCCACCTTCGTGAAGGTGGACGACCACACCGTCGACATGGTGCTGAAGAACCCCAACCCGATCGCCCTGTACCAGTTCGGCGGCTGGTACATCATGTCGAAGGCCTGGGCCGAGAAGCACGACGCCCTCAAGCCCACCCCGGTCTCGGCCTCGACCCCGAGCTACGCGGCTTTGCACGAGAACGGCACCGGCCCGTTCACCATCACCGAGCACCAGCCCGGCGTGCGCACGGTGTTCAAGAAGTTCGACGGCTACTGGGGCAAGGTCGACTCGAACATCGACGAGGCGGTCTTCACCACGATCAGCAACGACGCCACCCGCGTCGCCGCCCTCCTCTCGGGCGAGGTCGACTGGGTCGATCCGGTCCCGCTCCAGGACCAGAGCCGCGTCAGTTCCAGCGCCAACGCGGTCGTGGTGAACGCGCCCGAGCTGCGCACGATCTATCTCGGCATGGACCAGACCAGCGACGAGCTGCGCGGCTCCAACGTGAAGGGCAAGAACCCGTTCAAGGACGTGCGGGTGCGCGAGGCGTTCTTCCGGGCGATCGACGAGGACGCGATCGTCAAGCGCGTGATGCGCGGCCAGGCGACGCCGGCCGCGCTCCTGATCGCCCCGCCGCTCTTCCCCCTCGCCGGCGAGTTCAAGCGCCCGGCCTACGACCCGAACAAGGCCAAGGCGCTCTTGGCGGAAGCCGGCTACCCGAACGGCTTCGAGGTGCCGCTCGACTGCCCGAACGACCGCTACGTCAACGACGAGGCGATCTGCCAGGCCGTGACCTCGATGCTCGCCCGCGTCGGCGTCAAGGTGAACCTGATCGCCCAGCCCAAGGCGAAGTACTTCGCCAAGATCCTCAAGCCCGCCTTCGATACCTCGTTCTACATGCTGGGGTGGACGCCGTCGTCGATGGACTCGCACAACATCCTGTACGAGATCGCCGGCTGCCGCAACGACAAGTCCTCGCCGCGCGGCACCACCAACCTCGGGAACTACTGCAACCCGAAGGTCGACGCGCTCGCCGACAAGATCGAGCGCGAGACCGACCAGGAGGCCCGCAACCTGATGATCAAGCAGGCCTACGAGATCGTCATGAACGATTGGGGCTACATCCCGCTGCATCAGCAGGCGCTGGCCTGGGGCGTGTCGAAGAAGGTGAAGCTAGTGCCGCGTGCCGACAACCAGATGATGCTGTACTGGGTGTCGAAGGAGCCGTGAGGCCTGACTGAACTCTTTCAAATGCGAGCACTTCCCCTCCCCAGGCGATCCCGGGCTTGCCCGGTATCGCTGCAAGTTGTGGGGAGGGGCTAGGGGTGGGGGTGGTGCCGGAGAAGTCTCAGCGGTGCCTCCTGCACCACCCCCACCCCTGACCCCTCCCCACAAGGGGGAGGGGAAAGCGCTCTTTTTTTCCCAAACAGAGCCCGTGACGCGGTCTCGGACCACACGAGAACACAAGAAAACCCCTCATGCTCGCCTTCATTCTCCGCCGCCTGCTGCAATCCGTCGGGGTGCTGCTGGCGGTCGGGCTGATCGCCTTCGCGATGTTCCGCTTCGCCGGCGATCCGGTGAACCAGCTCGTGGCACCCGATACGCCCTATGCCGAGCGGCTGCAGATCCGCCAGAGCCTCGGCCTCGACGATCCGGTGCTGGTGCAGTTCGCCCGCTATGCCGGCAACGCCGTGCGCGGCCAGTTCGGCAACTCGTACCAGTTCCGCCAGCCGGTCTCGACGCTGCTCGCCGAGCGGATGCCCGCGACGCTCGAACTCGCGCTCTGCGCCACCCTGTTCGCGCTCACCGCCGGCATCCTGATGGGGGTGTACTCGGCGCTCCACCGCGACAGCGTCGGCGCGAAGCTCGTCCAGGCCATCTCGCTCGTCGGCGTCTCGCTGCCGACCTTCCTGATCGGCATCCTGCTCATCTTCCTGTTCTCGGTGACGCTCGGCTGGCTGCCGTCCTACGGGCGCGGCGACACGGTGCGGATCGGCTGGTGGACCACCGGCTTCCTGACCGTCTCCGGCTGGAAGGCCCTGATCCTGCCCTCGATCACCCTCGGGCTGTTCCAGATGACGCTGATCATGCGCCTCGTCCGGGCCGAGATGCTGGAGGTCCTGCGCACCGACTACATCCGCTTCGCCCGCGCCCGGGGCCTCACCACCCGCTCGATCCATTTCGGCCACGCGCTGAAGAACACGCTCGTCCCGGTCATCACCGTCGCCGGCCTCCAGCTCGGCTCGATCATCGCCTTCTCGATCATCACCGAGACGGTGTTCCAGTGGCCGGGCATGGGCCTGCTCTTCGTGCAGGCGGTGCAGAACGTCGACGTGCCGATCATGGCCGCCTACCTGCTGCTGGTCGCCCTCATCTTCGTGACGATCAACCTCGTGGTCGATCTCCTCTACACCATCGTCGATCCGCGCCTGCGCCTCTCGGTGCGGCGGGCGACGTGAGGATTGTTTAGAGCCCATGGCCTCCCCCGCCCTTCCCGCCGCAGCGCCACCGTCGCGCCTCGCGCGCTTCCTCGATTCGGATCTCTTCGCCAACTTCAAGCGCTCGAAGCTCGCCATCGCGGCCTTCGTGGCGACGGTTTTGTTCGTCGCCCTGGCGCTGCTGGCCCCCGTCATCTCGCCGCAGAATCCCTACGACCCGGCGCAGCTCGAGCTGATGAACGCCAGCCTGCCGCCGCTCTGGTACGCCGACGGCCAGGCGCCGTTCCTGATCGGCACCGACGACCAGGGCCGCGACGTGCTCTCGGCGGTGTTCTACGGCATGCGCCTGTCGCTCCTCGTCGGCGTGCTCGGCGTGCTCCTGTCGGGCTTTATCGGCATCGGCCTCGGGCTGATCGCCGGCTATGCCGGCGGCTTCGTCGACACGATCATCATGCGCGTCGCCGACGTGCAGCTGACCTTCCCGGCGATCCTGATCGCGCTCATCGTCGACGGCGTCGCCAAGGCGGTGGCCGGCGGCCACATGGAGGCGGATGCGCAGATCGCGCTGATCGTCGTGGCGATCGGCCTGTCGTTCTGGGTCCAGTACGCCCGCACGGTGCGCGGCTCGGTGCTGGTCGAGAAGAACAAGGACTACGTCCAGGCCGGCCGGCTCATCGGCCTGTCGGCGCCGGTGATCCTCACCCGCCACATCCTGCCGAACGTCACCGGCCCGGTCTTCGTCATCGCCACCATCAACCTGGCGCTCGCCATCATCACCGAGGCGACCCTGTCCTTCCTCGGCACCGGCCTGCCGGAGACGATGCCCTCCCTCGGCACGCTGATCCGCACCGGCAACCGCTTCCTGTTCTCGGGCGAGTGGTGGATCGTCGCCTTTCCGGGCCTGGCGCTCGCCGGCCTGGTGCTGGCGATCAACCTGCTGGGCGACTGGCTGCGCGACGCCCTGAACCCCAAGCTGCAATGACCCCCGGTTCCCCCATGTCCCAACCCGTCCTCTCGGTGCGCGACCTGCGGGTCGAGTTCGCCACCCGCCGCGGCGTGCTGACCGCGCTCGACGGCGTCTCCTTCGAGATCAACCGCGGCGAGGTGCTCGGCGTCGTCGGCGAGTCCGGCGCCGGCAAGTCGGTGACCGGCTCGGCGGTGATCGGCCTGATCGACCCGCCCGGCCGCATCGCCGGCGGCGAGATTCGCCTGAACGGCGAGCGCATCGACAACCTCCCCCCGGAAGCGATGCGCAAGGTCCGCGGCAAGCGCATCGGCATGATCTTCCAGGACCCGCTGACCAGCCTCAACCCGCTCTACCGGGTCGGAAGGCAGATCGAGGAGACGATCCGCACCCATACCGATCTCTCCGCCAAGGCCGCCCGCCAGCGGGCGATCGACCTGCTGGCCGAGGTCGGCATCCCGGCGCCGGAGCGGCGCATCGACGGCTTCCCGCACGAATTCTCCGGCGGCATGCGCCAGCGCGTCGTCATCGCGCTCGCGCTCGCTGCCGAGCCGGAGCTGATCATTGCGGATGAGCCGACCACGGCCCTCGACGTCTCGGTCCAGGCCCAGATCATCACGCTCCTGAAGCGCCTCGGGCGCGACCACGGCACCGCCGTGATGCTGATCACCCACGACATGGGGGTGATCGCCGAGGCCGCCGACCGGGTGGCGGTGATGTATGCCGGCCGCGTCGCCGAGATCGGCCCGGTGGCGGCGGTGGTGGGCGATCCGCTCCACCCCTACGCCAAGGGCCTGATGGGGGCGATTCCGAGCCTGTCGCACGAGGCCGACCGCCTCGCCCAGATCCCCGGCGCGATGCCGCGGCTCTCGGCGATCCCGCCCGGCTGCGCTTTCAACCCGCGCTGCCCGAAGGTGTTCGCCCGCTGCACGGTCGACCGGCCCGAGCCCCTGACGGTCGGCTCGCACCGGGTCGCCTGCCACCTCTACGACGCGACCGGACAGGCCGCCGCATGAAGCCCCATATTGCCTTGAATCCCGTGATCGCTCCCCAGCCCGACTACGTGCAGGTCCGCGACCTGCGCCGCCTGTTCGACGTCTCGCGCCCCTGGCTCAACCGGGTGATCGAGCGCCAGCCGCGCCAATACTTACGCGCCGTCGACCACGTCTCGTTCTCGGTCGCCAAGGGCGAGACCCTGGCGATCGTCGGCGAATCCGGCTCCGGCAAGTCGACGGTCGCCCGCATGGTGGTCGGCCTGATGCCGCCCTCCGACGGCGAGGTCTCGATCGCCGGCATCTCGATGACCGACCCGCGCCAAGCCGCCGAGCGGCGCCAGCTGCGCCGGCGCATCCAGATGATCTTCCAGGACCCCTACGCCTCGATGAACCCGCGCTGGCGGGTCGACCGGATCGTCTCCGAGCCGATCCGCGCCTTCGGGATCCTCAACGGCGAGCGCGAGATTCAAGGTAGGGTCGGCGAGCTCCTAACCCTGGTCGGCCTGCACCCCGACGACGGCAAGCGCTACCCCCACGCCTTCTCGGGCGGCCAGCGCCAGCGCATCGCCATCGCGCGGGCGCTCGCCTCCGAGGCCGAGTTCCTGGTCGCCGACGAGCCGACCTCGGCCCTCGACGTCTCGGTCCAGGCCCAGATCCTGAACCTGATGCGCGACCTCCAGGACCGGCTCGGCCTGACCTACCTGTTCATCAGCCACAACCTCGCCGTGGTGCGCCACATGGCGAACCGCATCGGCGTGATGTATCTCGGCCGCATCGTCGAGATCGGCGGCGGCCGCGAGCTCTTCACCGCCCCGAAGCACCCCTACACCCGCATGCTCCTCGATGCGGTCCCGGATCTTGCGCATGTCGGGAGGCAGCGGGTGCCGGTGCAGGGCGAGATACCCAACCCGATCAACCCGCCGTCAGGCTGCACCTTCCACCCGCGCTGCCCGTTCGCGAATGACCGGTGCAAGGCGGAGGTGCCGGTGTTTCGGGATGGGGTGGCGTGTCATGCGGTGGAGGAAGGGCGGTTGATGCCGGGGGGTGTGGCTGCGGTGGCTTAGTTATTTGTGCAACGATAAAGAAACTGCGCACAGACGAAAAATCGCGATATCCATGACAGTATGCAATAATTCTAGCAATTGAGAAATGGCGTACGAATTTTTTTAATGTCGATTACTTCCTGAATCAAGCATCAAATGTGCAGAGTTTTATTTTAATTGTTATTAAATTGCATAATTTGGCCTTCTCGGGTGTCGTCCCGAGAAGGCCATAGCTCGAAACAACGATTGACAATCGGGATTTTTTCGTAAAATTCGCGCTGGGAGGATTTCCAACGCACCATGATCAATCCGCCTGCCCTCACTCTTCGCCGCCGCTCGGAAGAGTTATTTAACTCCGCCGAAAGAGAAAGACCGCACAAAGAAGATTCTGCTGCGCTGTTACTTTTTTACGCAGTTGAATGTGGCCTCAAATCTATATATATGCTAAGAAATAATCTAAGATCCACTGATGACGAGCGGGCGAACGCGCAGTCAGCCCGCAGTTTTTCTCATAATATAGTCAACCTGATGATCGCGCTGAACATTTCCCGCGTGAGCATCCGACCCGCCCCGCCAATCGTGATCGCGCGTTCCGGCTTATCAGGCCATCCTCTCGTGCTGCATGAAGCATGGCGGTATGGTGAGAAAGTTAAAGACGCAAATACGATTTATGATTGGCTCGCGTCACTGATTGATTGGTGCAGGAAAAATAGATGACCATATCTGATCAATCTCTGATGACTTGGCTCGATGTCGCAAGAAGTCTCGCGCGCGTCGAACCAGGATCCTCTCCATTTCCTCCAGAGGTCGTCTCCGCGCGCGTCGGGTGGTTTGGAGTTCTGATTCAGACTGATGCAGTCGTAGCAGAGGATATCATCGCAACTGCTCTCGAAGAACTTTTCCCATCGCGCATACATAAGAACCCACTTCGAATAGCGTTAGACAGCGGAGCTGTGGCCTCTGAACTAGAAATCGAAATAGAAGTAGGCACTGTCTCGTTAGCCCCACGGCAACCGTTTGGTGTTGTCGATGGGTGGATCGACTTTCGGCGCCCCGCGTTAAAGCCCAACAGGCGCGCTGTGCCTATTGCAGCGGCTCTCAGTGTGAAGGGTGGCACTGGTCGGACAACCACAGCCGTCGCCTTTGCACTGCATTGGGCGGAAGCGGCCAACGGCCCAATACTACTTGTTGATGCTGACCTTGAAGCCCCTGGAATCAGCTATCTTTTTGAAGCTTTTGCCGGAAGACCGAAAATCTCTTTGGAGGATTTGATTACCCTTGCACATTCCGAAGGAACAGACGGAGCCCCTGCAACAACGACATTCGTCGCAGAGCGCTTGCGCGATCATCTGCTAACTGGAAATATTTATGTCTTGCCGTTGCGGCGCGACATCGACGAGCTAGCAAGCTCATCAGTCAAACCAGAACATTTATCGACGCCAGAGCGCCCTTTTGCGATGGCCGATCTACTATCTCATGTGGGTGAAAAACTTGGGGCGGTCGGCATAGTCGTAGACGTGAGAGCCGGACTAGTTCCGCTTGGCGTAAATTTAGCTATGGATCCAGATGTATCGCCAATCATCGTTACCAGCTTGGCCGAACAATCAGTTCGCGCTACGACGGATTTTTCAGCATTCCTTGCGCGTGAGTTCCGGCGGGCAGGCGCCACCCCTCGCCGACCACTGCTCGTTGTGAATCGTGTGCCGCTCGTTTTTCGGCAAACCGGCATGGATAAAAAAATCACCGAACCACTTATTGCAGGCTTGGTCGATACTCTAGTGGTTGGCACTGATGAGGTAACGTCATCCCAGGACATCTACACAGCCGTACCAGAAATTCAGCCATACATTCAAGCCAACGTTCCTGAATTAGCTGATATGCAAGTTCCCACAGGCAATTGGCGCGATTTCGTCGAGCAATTGCAAAATAGCGGATTCTCGCGCGCACTCTCAGAGAGTCTCCATGAATTTTTAACTACAGAGCTTTCTTTTAAAAGAAAGGATACCACGCCTATAGCATCTCCGGAATCTTCACCGAGTAACCGACGTCAGTTGCTTGAGTCATTTGCCAACCAGCTTATAGCAGCTGAAAACGTCCAGGGAAAAGTACCCCGCCCGCTGGTCACGCAGCCGCTTAGTGCGCTGTCGTCTCGATACAAATCTGAGGTGCCGATCGCTATTGCGGAGGGAGCGAAGGGAACAGGAAAAACCTTGGCCGCTCGTTATATTGTATCTAAATATAATTGGAATTTGGTTGTTCAAGATTTGATTGGAGCTAGAGATGCTGTTGCAGCGCATTTAATACCTGTCACGGCCTCAGTTCAATCAAGTGAAATATTTCAACGCGAAGCCGACGATGCTAGGCGTCTTAACAGCGGTGCGCTTGGTTTATCCGAGCCACTCAGCATATACGACACAACAACATTCATAAAAGATAGAATTAGTTCAAACTTAACAGAAAATCAGTGGGTTTCCATATGGCTAGATATAATCGCTTGGAGCATAGGTTTTAGACCTCGATCTACAGGTGCCGGCGAAGAATTTTTCAGCGAGCTTAGGAGACAAGAAAAATCCGTCATCGCCATATTCGAAGGTCTTGAAGAATTATATAGCTCGGTAGCGGATGCGGGCGTAGAGCCTGCTATGAGAGCGCTGCTAATTTCTTTGCCTCAAAAACTGCGTTCTGAACCGCGTAGACCGATTGGAATTCTTACTCTTGTACGCCGCGATACGGTAGAAGCAGCTGTCAAACAAAATCTCGATCAATTTCGCAGGGAGTATGCGCCATTTGCCCTCAACTGGACTGAAGAGGACGTACTTGAGTTAGCAGCATGGCTAGCAGACCAATCGAACGCGCTTCCGGGCCTCTGGTCAAACGGATTTCGTGAACGCCCTGCCGCAGAGCGCGCCACGCTGCTTGAACCGCTTTGGGGAAGCAAATTGGGGCCTGACGATCAACCTGGACGTAGGACTAGAGAGGCATACACAGCAACATGGGTGATCGCGGTTCTCTCTGATCTGCGTGGTCGCCTTGTACCGCGCGATCTCGTCCGTTTATTAGCAAGCGCGGCAAAAATCGAGCCGGACAAGGAGGAGCTTGACCTCTACACCAGCAGGCTCCTCACTCCCAGATCTCTAAGAACAGCCGTTGAGCCAACAAGCAGTGTCAAGGTATCAGAAACGGAAGAAGAGATAGCTGAGCTCAAGACGGCGTTTGATAAATTCAAATCGCAGGCTGACGAATTGTCTGTTCCGCTCACAGATGGAGTAATTGCGCAGCTAGGACTTACACCAACTGAGGTCAGCTCACTCGTGCGCCACGGCATCATATTTGGAGAAAAGTCGCCTTACGAGGTACCCGAGCTTTTCCGTCGTGGTCTAGGATTGAAACATTCAGGAGCGCGACGTAGCGTCGTGAATCTATATAACCGTGCGAGAAAGCGCCTATAATCGATATTTATAGGAATTTTTGCTCCGGCAAGCATGATTAGCTGCGGTAGTTGAGCCATAGAAGAGACCGATAGCGAACGCTAACGTTCGCTATCGGCCGCAAATGTCAGATTGCTGAACCGCTCGTTCCGTCAGCTCTTCACCGCCCCCGCCGTCAACCCACCCACCATATACCGCTTGAACACATAATAGATCGCGGCCGGCGGCATCGCGTAGATCAACCCGGTGGTCATCAGCAGCTCCCACGGCGAGTCATCCGCCGCCAGGAAGCTGCCCAGGGCCACCGGCAGGGTCACGTCGGTGTCGCGGGAGAGGAGCAGGAAGGCGAAAAGGTACTCGTTCCAGGCGAGCAGCAGCGCGTAGACGCCGATCGCGACCAGCGACGGGACCATCAGCGGCAGGTAGACGAAGCGGAAGAGCTGGGGCGGCGAGGCGCCGTCCATGATCGCGGCTTCGTCCAGCTCCACCGGCAGCTTGTCGGAGGCCTGCTTCAGCACCCAGATCGCGTAGGGGCTGGCGATCGTCACCATCGCGAGGATCAGTGCCCACTTGCTGTTCAGCAGCCCGTACGCTCCCATCGTCTTGTACATCGGCACGGCCAGGAACGCGGCCGGGATGAAGTAGGTGAAGAGCGCCATGTTCATCACGGTCCGGCCGCCCTTCACCTTCAGGCGGCTGATCGCGAAGGCCGCCGCGGTGGCCACCAACAGCGTCAGCACGCCGGTCGCGAAGGCGATGACCGCCGAGTTCCAGAATTGCTGCCAGAAGTTCGACAGGAAGTAATGCTGCTGCCCGAAGACGATCTTGAAATTCTGCAGGGTCGGGTGGGCCGGAAACAGCGCCCCCGACATCGCGTCCTGCTTCGGCGAGATCGCGAACAGGACGAGGTGGTAGATCGGGATCACGGTCCAGAGCAGGACCGGGATGCCGATGAGGAGGAGCTTCGCCTCCGTGCCGGCCGCGCGCAGCCAGTTGGTGCGGGCGGCGGAGCGCTCCTCGGCGGACGGCGTCGCGCGGGCTGTCAGGGTCGTGCTCATTTCGAGAGCCTCTTCATCAGCACGTAGACCAGCGGCAGCACGAACGGCATCGCGCAGACCACCGCCGCCATCGAGTGGTCGACCTGATCGAGGCGCAGATACCGGATGCCGAGCGTCGCGAGCACGTGGGTGAGGTCGGCGGGACCGCCGCCGGTGAGCAGGTAGACCGAGTTGAAGTCGCCCAGCGTCCAGATCATCGACAGGATGGTGCAGGTCACGTAGAGCGTTCGCATCGACGGCCAGGTGACGTGCAAAAACTTCTGCCACTTGGTGGCGCCGTCGACCGAGGCCGCCTCGTAGAGGTCGGCCGAGATGGCGAGCCGCCCGGCGAGCAGGATCAGCGTCCAGAACGGCAGCGACTTCCAGATATGGACGCCGATGGCGAGCGTGAGGGCCAGCGACGGGTCGTTGAGCCAGTTCGGGCCGTCGTCGCCGGTGAAGCGGAAGATCAGCTGGTTCACCACGCCCCATTCGGGGTTCAGCATGAACCGCACCGACAGGATGGTGGGGATCGACGGCACCGCCCAGGGCAGGATGAACAGCACCGACAGCCAGCGGATCCACTTCCGCTCGTTGGTGAAGAAGCCCGACAGCAGCAGCGCGATCGCCATCTTCACGTTGATGCCGACGATCAGGAAGATCAGCGTGTTGACGACGGCGCGGGCGAAGATCGGGTCTTCCGCCAGATGCACGTAGCTCGCGGGGCTGCGCGCCAGCCACAACCCGTAGCCGATCGGGTAGATGACGAAGAAAGTGAAGATCAGCAGGTAGGGCGCGATCAGGATCAGCCCCCAGGCCTGCCACGAGGTCAGGCGGAAGGGCTGGGCCGCGGCGACCGGCGCTGCCTCAGCGACCGTTGCGGACATGGTCGGTCTCCTCGATGAGGCCGGGATGGGGGGTACGCGAAAACCGAGAGCGGGCCCCGAGCGCCGTGCGATCGGACCCCGCTCTGGATGATGTGGGTTGAGGCACGTGTGCCTCTCCTCTTGTTCCGCGGGTCTGGGCGGGACTGTCCTTCAAAGGATCGAGCGCCCTCCCCTCCCCCTTGTGGGGAGGGGTCAGGGGGTGGGGGTGGTGCCGGATAAGGCTCAGAGGTGCCTTCTGCACCACCCCCACCCCTAGCCCCTCCCCACAAGGGGGAGGGGAAGCGCCTTAACTTCGAACGATCAGACCTGCCGTCTTACTGCCCGGCGATTTGCTTGACGCGGGCCAGCATCTCGTCGGCGGCCTTCTCAACCGGGACCTTCTCGCTCACCACCCGGTTCATCGCCTTGGCGAACACGTTCTCGTTGTTGACCAGCGTGAACTTGTAGTTCTTCACGTAGTCGAACGGCTCGGTGCCGGACTTGAACTGGTTGTAGACGGCCTTGCGGTGCTTGTCGGCCTGCCAGAACGGGCTCTCGATCGACTCCTTCGTCACCGGGAACCAGCGGCCGATCGCGCCCTCGACGTAGGGACGGAGGTTGTCCTCCTCCATGATGAACTTCACGAACTCCTTGGCCGCCGCCTTGTTCTTGGCGCCCGAGAACACGACGCCGTGCTTGACGTCGGCGCGGTAGGTCATCGGCTTGCCGTCCGGCCGGGCCGGGAACGGCGCGGTGATGATCGTCTCCTCGTAGGCCTTCTTCGCCGCCTCGCGCTGCTCGGGCGTGTTGTTCGGGTTGACGCTGTCCTCGTACCACTTCGCGGCGATCGAGATGGTGAAGTTGTGCGTCATCACCGTGGTGCGGTTGTGGAAGGCGACGTTGTTGTCGGGGTCCTTCCAGGTCGTGGCCGAGGGCGGCACGCAGCCCTTCACGTAGGGGTCGGTGTAGTCCTTGAGCGCCTTGACCAGCCCCTCGCGGGTCTTCGGATCGTCGACGGTCAGCTTGCCGTCGCTGTCGACGAGCCGGGCGTCGTAGGCGTCCATGAAGGCGTAGAACGACTGGAAGCTGTCGGTCGACTCGACGCCCATCGGCGCGCCGATGCCGTAGGTGCGGGTGCCCGACGCCTTGCGGTAGGCCGGCTGGACCTTGTCGCACCAGAACGCCCAGTAATCGGCCCATTTCTGCGGGATGTCGGCCTGCTTGAAGCCGGCCTTCTCCAGCATGTCGCCCCAGATCTCGGTGTGGAGCGTCTGGCGCTTGAGCGGGAAGCCGTAATAGGCCTTCTTGCCGGTCTGCCCGTTCATGAGCAGCACGTGCTCGACGGTCTGGGGCGCGAAGCGCGGCATCATCGGCTGGAGGATGTCGGTGAGGTCCTCGAGCTTGCCCTCGTAGGCCCACTTGCCGGCGGCCTGGTTGTTGTAGGTGTCGGAGTAGCCGACGTCGGGCGGCGAGCCGGAATCGAGCGCCGCCACGGTCTTGGGGATCATGTCCTGGATCGCGTATTGCGACAGCTCGACCTTGATCCCGGTCTTCTGCTCGAACTTCTTGATCGTCGCCCAGAGCGACTCGTCCTCGGACCGGTAGAAGCCCTTGCTGAACCAGACGGTGAGCGTCTTGTTGTCCTGCGCCACGGCCGGCAGCGCTGCCAGCATCAGGGCGCCCAGCGACAGCGCTCCCGCGATCACTCGCTTCATCGGTCCGTTCCTCCCATCCGCCTCGTTGATCGGGCGATCGTCCGATATATCAGCACGGGACGGGCCCGGAGGCAATTCGGCGGAAGTCAACACAAGGTAGGCACCATCCGAAATTGGATCGCGCACGATGGATCGCCCCGAGGGCGACGATCCGGCCGCCCATCGCGCGCCCGCGATAATAATCGCGAGGCGCCCGCCGGCATGACGTCACGATCACGTCTTGACCACATGGCGGCCCGCCAATAGACCTTGGCCATAAATATAAGACTGGTCTGTCCGGGCGCGGCCGATGAGCTGCCAGGCAGGGAGGAACGCCATGCCCCGCATCGTTGCGCTGGAATCCGGCTACTACCGGGTGCCGCTGGCGGTCACCCTCAGCGACAGCATGCACGGCGACATGCCCGACTTCGAGCTCAACACCGTCCGGCTGCGCGATGCCGACGGCGCCGAGGGCGTGGGCTACACCTATACCTGCGGCCGCAACGGCGCGGCGGTCGAGGCGATCCTGCGGCGCGACGTCCCTGAGCAGGTCGTCGGCCAGGAGGCCGACCGGATCGAGCACCTGTGGCAGCGCCTGTGGTGGGGCCAGCATTACGGCGGCCGCGGCGGCCCGACGGTGCTCGCCCAGTCGGCCGTCGACATGGCCCTGTGGGACCTGAAGGCGAAGCGCCTCGGCCAGCCGCTCTGGACCCTGCTCGGCGGCCACGATCCGCGCGTGCCGGCCTATGCCGGCGGCATCGACCTCCAGCTGCCCCTCGACCGGCTGCTGCGCCAGACCGACGACAACCTGAAGAAGGGCTTTCGCGCCATCAAGATGAAGGTGGGACGGCCCAGGCTCTCCGAGGATGTCGAGCGGGTGCGGGCGATGCGCGAGCATCTCGGCGACGGGTTCCCGCTGATGGCCGACGCCAACATGCGCTGGAGCGCCGACGAGGCGATCCGCGCCGCGCGGGCGTTCCAGCCCTTCGACCTCACCTGGCTGGAGGAGCCGGTGATCCCGGACGACGTCGCCGGCCAGGCCCGCGTCGTGCGCGAGGGCGGCCTGCCGATCGCGGCGGGCGAGAACCTGCGGACCCTGTGGGACTTCAAGCAGCTGATCGCGGCCGGCGGCGTCACCTATCCGGAGCCGGACGTGACCAATTGCGGCGGCGTGACCCCGTTCATGAAGATCGCCCACCTGGCGGAAGCCTTCAACCTGCCGGTCACGTCGCACGGCGCGCACGACGTCACGGTGCACCTCCTCGCCGCCTGCCCGAACCGCTCCTACCTCGAGGCGCACGGCTTCGGCCTCGACGCCTACATCGCCGAGCCGCTGGCGATCGAGGACGGCGCCGCGGTGGCGCCGGACCGGCCCGGCCACGGCATCGCGTTCGACTGGACGGGCCTCGACCGGATCCGGGCCTCGTGACGATGCGTTCGATGCCGGGGTCGCGGCGCCCGGCCCTCCTCGCCGCCCTCCTCGCCGCGAGCCTCGCCACCGCACGCCCCGCCGCCGCCGACTTCTCGGACGGCAAGGTCAGGATCGGCGTCCTCACCGACATGGCGGGGGTCTATGCCGACATCACCGGCAAGGGCTCGGTGGCGGCGACCCAGATGGCGGTCGACGACTGCCTCGCGGCCGAGTGCCGGGGAATGACCATCGAGGTCGTCTCCGCCGACCACCAGAACAAGGCCGACGTGGCCTCCGCCCTCGCCCGCGAGTGGATCGACCGCCAGGGCGTCGACGTGCTGACCGACATGTCGAACGCCTCGATCCAGCTCGCCCTGCCGCCGCTGCTCAAGGCCAAGAACCGCCTCGGCCTGTTCCCGGGCGGCACCGCGCGGCTCACCGGCGATTCCTGCCTGCCGAGCCACATCGTGCAGTGGATGTGGGACACCTACGTCCAGGTCGCCGGCGTCGCGACGACCCTGACGCAGCCCGGCACGACCTGGCAGCTCGTCACCGCCGATTACGCGCTGGGCAACCAGCTCGAGGCCGATACGCGCCAGCTCGTCGCCCGCAAGGGCGGGCGCGTCCTCGGCTCGGTGCGCCATCCCTTCCCGGCCGCCGACCTCTCGTCGCAGATCGTCACCGCGCAAGGGTCGGGCGCCGACATCGTGGCGCTCGCCAATGCCGGCGGCGACACGATCACCGGCGTCAAGGCGGCGCGCGACTTCGGGCTGCTCGGCGGCGGCCAGCGTCTCGCGGCCTTCTTCCTCACCGTGATGGACGTGCGGAGCATCGGGCTCGAGACCGCGCAGGGCACGGTGCTGACCGAGGGCTTCTACTGGGACCTCGACCCGGGCACCCGGGCGTTCTCGGCCCGGTTCCGGGCGCGCCACGGCACCGTGCCCTCGGCGATCCATGCCGGGATCTATTCGGCGGTGCGCCACTACCTGAAGGCGGCGGCCGCCGCCGGCACCGACGAGGCCGGCGCCGTGATGGCGGCGATGCACCGGGTGCCGATCGCCGACGAGGTCGTGCGCAACGCGCGCCTGCGCCCGGACGGGCGGATGGTACACGACGTCTTCGTCTTCCGCGTCAAGGCGCCCGCCGCCTCGATGGGCGAGTGGGACTTCTACGAGACGGTCGCGACGATCCCGGGCGAGCAGGCGTTCCGGCCGCTGGAGCAGGGGAACTGCCCGGCCCTCGCGACGGGACGGTGAGGCCGCCGGGCCTCACGCCCGCCTGAGCCGCAGCGCGTTGCCGACCACGAACACGCTCGACAAGGCCATGGCGCCGGCCGCCAGGACCGGCGACAGCGACGGCCCGCCGACCGCCCGCAGCACCCCGGCCGCGACCGGGATCAGCGCCGCGTTGTAGGCGAAGGCCCAGAACAGGTTCTGGCGGATGTTGCGCATCACGGCGCGCGACAGGCGCAGGGCCTCGGCGACGGTGGCGGGATCGCCGGCCATCAGCACCACGTCGGCGCTCTCCACCGCCACGTCGGTGCCGGTGCCGATGGCAAGCCCGATCTCGGCCTCGGCGAGCGCCGGGGCGTCGTTGATGCCGTCGCCCACGAAGGCGACCGGGCCGTAGCGCTCGCGCAGAGCCCGGACGGCGTCGCGCTTTCCCGCGGGCAGCACCTCGGCGAGCACGGTGGCGATGCCGAGGCGGCGGGCGACGCCCTCGGCGGTGCCCCGCGCGTCGCCGGTGACGAGGGCGACCGCGAGGCCCTGGTCGATCAGCGCCCGGACCGCCGCGGCGGCGCCGGGCTTGACCGGGTCGGAGACGGCGAGGACCGCCGCCGGCACGCCGTCGAGGGCGACGAAGACCGGCGAGCGGCCCTGTCCGGCCAGGCGCTCGGCCTCGGTCTCCAGGCCCGCGAGGTCGAGGCCGGCGAGGTGACGGGCGGCGCCGATCGCGACCGGCCGCCCGCCGGCCCGGCCGGTGACGCCGTGGCCCGGCACCGCCACGAAGTCGCTCACCGGCGGCAGGGCCAGCCCCTTCTCGGCCGCCGCCGCGACGATGGCGCGGGCGATCGGGTGCTCGGAGCGGGATTCGAGGGCGGCGGCGGCGGCCAGCACCGCGTCGGGATCGAAGCCGGGAGCCGGGATCAGGTCGGTGAGGGCGGGGCGGCCCTCGGTCAGGGTGCCGGTCTTGTCGAAGGCGACCACGCGCACGTCCTCCAGCGCCTGCAGGCCGGCGCCGCTGCGGAACAGCACGCCGCGCTCCGCCGCCCGGCCGGTGCCGACCATGATCGAGGTCGGCGTCGCCAGCCCCATGGCGCACGGGCAGGCGATGATCAGCACCGCGACGGCGTGGACCAGGGCCTCCCCGAGCGCCGGGGCCGGCGCGAGGGCGAGCCAGGCGAGGAGCGTCAGGAGGGAGAGGCCGAGCACCGCCGGCACGAACCGGGCGGTGACCCGGTCGGCCACGGCCTGGATCGGGAGCTTCGCACCCTGCGCCGCCTCGACCATGCGGACGATCTGCGCGAGCGCGGTGTCGGCGCCGACCCGCTCGACCGCGACGGTGAGCGCCCCGGTGCCGTTGACGGTGCCGCCGGTGACCGCGTCGCCCGGGCCCTTCGCCGCCGGCACCGGCTCGCCGGTCAGCATGCTCTCGTCGACGCGGGACGTGCCCTCGACGACCCGGCCGTCCGCCGGCAGGCGCTCGCCGGGGCGGACCCGGACCCGGTCGCCGACCCGGAGATCGGCCGCCGGCACCTCGGTCTCGGCGCCGTCCCGCAGGAGGAGCGCGGTCTTCGGCGCGAGGCCGACGAGGCGGGCGATCGCCGCGCCGGTGCGGCCCCGGGCCCGCGCCTCGAGGGTGCGGCCGAGCAGGATCAGGGTGACGATGAGGACCGAGGCCTCGAAGTAGATGTGGGCCGCGCCCGCCGGCAGCAGGCCGGGCGCGAGGGTCGCGACGAGGGAGTAGAGGTAGGCGGCGCCGGCGCCGAGGGCGACGAGCGCGTTCATGTCCGGGTGGCCCCGCACCAGGCCGGGCAGGCCGCGGGTAAAGAAGCGCCGGCCGGGCCCGGCGAGCACCAGGGTGGCGAGCACGGCCTGGAGGCCGGCGCTCCAGGAAATCCCGAAAATCCCGGCCATGGGCAGAAGGCCGTGGCCGGCGCCATGCGCGCCCATGTCGAGCACCACGACCGGAAGCGACAGCAGCGCGGCGAGGATCAGGTCGCGGGTCAGGGCGTCGGCCTCGCGGGGCGCCGCCGGCGCCCCCTCCGCCTGCGCCGTCGCCGGGCGCGGCTCGTAGCCGGCCTCGCGCACGGCCGCCTCGAGGGCGTCGCGCGGCACGAGGCCGTCGGGATGGCGCACGCTGACCCGGCCGGTGGCGAGGTTGGCGCTCGCCGCCCGCACGCCGGGCACGCTTGTCAGCACCCGCTCGACCCGGCCGGTGCAGGAGGCGCAGGTCATGCCCTCGACGGAGAGTTCGGTCACCGTCTCGGGCACGGCGTAGCCGGCGCCCTCCACCGCAGCCGTGAGCGCGGTCGGGTCGTTGTCGGGCGCGAGGTCGAGGGTGGCGCGGCCGGTGGCGAGGTTGACCGCCACCGCCTGCACGCCCGGCACCCGCTTCAGCACCCGTTCGACCCGGCCGGTGCAGGAGGCGCAGGTCATGCCCTCGACGGGCAGGGTGAGGCGGCGGGCGGGTGCGGTCATGGTGGCGGTCTCCCGCGACGGATGTGGGGTGCGGGGCGGCGTTGCGACATGGCCGGGATCGCCGCCGGCCGTTGCGTCACGAACATGGTTTCGCCGCGCTCTCGCTCCAGAGGGCGGAGCGGTCCCGGGACACGGTCGGGACACGATCGGGCGCGGGCCGAGGCGGGAGCGGATGATGATCGGGCGCGGACTGGCGGCCTTGGCGATGCTGTGCGGCACGGCGGGAGCGGCGCTCGCGCACCCGCACGTCTGGGTGCAGGCCCGGGCCGAGCTGGTGCTCGACCAGAAGCGCAACCTGGTGGCGATCCGGGAATCCTGGACCTTCGATCCGGAATACTCCGCCTTCGCGGTCCTGAACCTCGATTCGAAGCGCGACGGGGTGCCGGATCCGGCCAAGCTCGACGCGATGGCCGTCGAGCGCCTGGACGCGATGGCCGAGACCGCGTTCTTCACGCAGGGAAAGCTCAACGGGCGCCCCCTCGTCCTCAAGGCCGGCCCCGGCCCGAAGGCGAGCTTCGCGCATGGGCGCCTCACCATGGAGTTCACCCTGGTGCCGCAGGGGCCCGCCGCTCCGGTGCGCACCCTGGTGGTGAGCTTCGACGACCCGGACTTCTACGTCGCCTTCGGGCTGCCGCCGGGGGATCCGGTCAGGCTGTCGGGCAGCCCGGATTGCGTGCTCAAGCTCAACCGCCCGGCCCGGGAGGCCCAGGAGGGCGAGCAGCTGATCCCCGACGGGGAGGCCACCGGCACCCCGGGCGCCGCCGCGGCGGCGGCGGTCGACTATACCGGGCGGCTGCTCGTCGCCTGCCCCTGATCGGGGATGGCCGCCGCCCTGGACTCGCCGTGGGCGGGAAGCAGGGCGCGGAAGGTCGCCCCCTCCCCCGGCGTGCTCTCGATCACCAGCCGGCCGCGATGGCGGTTGAGGATGTGCTTGACGATGGCGAGGCCCAGGCCCGTGCCGCCCTGTTGCCGGCTCGAGGCGGCGTCGACCCGGTAGAACCGCTCGGTCAGGCGCGGCAGGTGCTCGGGCGCGATGCCGGCGCCCTCGTCGCGCACCGCGATCTCGATCTGGGGCGGCCGCCCGTCCTCCGCCGGCAGGCGGCCGAGCCGCACGTCGACCCGGCCGCCGTCGCCGCCGTACTTCACGGCGTTCTCGACCAGGTTCTCGATCACCCGCAGGATCTCGTCGCGGTCGCCGAGGACCCGCTGCGGGCCCGGCTCGGCATCGAGGGCGATGGCGACGCCGCGCTCGCGGGCGATGAGCCCGAGCGCGTCGGCGATCTGGCGGGCGAGCGGGGCGACGTCGACCACCTCGGTCGGCGGCACGTGGGCGCGCAACTCGATGCGGGAGAGCGACAGCAGGTCGTCGATCAGCCGCGTCATCCGCAGGGCCTGCACCCGCATGATGCCGAGGAAGCGCTCGCGCGCCTTGGTGTCGTCCCGGGCCGGGCCCTGCAGGGTCTCGATGAAGCCGAGCAGCGAGGCGAGCGGGGTACGCAGCTCGTGGCTGGCATTGGCGACGAAATCGACCCGCATCGTCTCGAGGCGCTGGGCCGAGGTGAGGTCGCGCAGGAACAGCACCACGTTCGGGCCGCCCCGCCCGGCCTCGCCGCCCTGCATGGCGCCGATCTGCACCTCGAAGGTGCGCTCGGTCGGCACCCGGGGGGAATACAGGGTCTTCAGCGGCTCGCCGGTGCGCAGGACCGTCTCGATGCCGTCGAGCACGTCGGGGTCGCGCAGCGCGAAGGAGAGCGGGTGGCGCGTGCGCAGGGAGGGCAGGAGCGCGCGGGCGGCGGCGTTGGTCTCGATCACCAGGGCGCGGCGGTCGATCAGGATGACCGGGTCGGGGATGTTGGCGAGCAGCGCCTCGGCGATGCCGTGGCGGCCGCTCCTGGCTTGCGCGTCGGAGCGCGGCACCGGCTCGCCCCGGCGCGGCGCGGCGACGAGGCCGCCGGCCAGGAGGGCGAGGACGGCCATCAATCCGGTGCCGAGATCGGGGCCGTGCAGCCAGGTCAGGCCGCCGACGAGGATCAGGACGGCGCAGAACGCCCCGCGCCAGGCCGCCCGCCGGGCGGAGGAGAGCGTGCCGGCCGCCCCCGGCAGGAACGGCGGCGGCGCGGCCGGCTCGTCCGGGGCCGCGCCGTCCGGCGTGGGCCCGGGCTCAGGGCGTCGGGTCGCTCTCGGCGGCATCATCGTCGGGCGCCTCCCGCGGGGTGAGGCGCGCCCGCTTGGCGATCTCATAGGCGCCGAGGGCGGCCAGCGCCACCACGAACGGCACCAGGTAGTAGCAGACCCGGAACAGCAGCAGCGCGCCGAGCACCGATTCCCGCGGCAGGCCCGAGAGGGCCAGCAGCACCGTGGCCTCGAACACCCCGAGCCCGCCCGGCGCGTGGCTGGCGATGCCGAGCATCGCGGCGAGCACGTAGATCGCCACGAAGGCCTCGAAGCTGACGCCGTGGCCGGCCGGCAGCAGCACGTAGAGCACGCCGGCCGCCGCGCAGACGTCGCCGGCGCCGACGAGCATCTGGCTCAGGGACAGCTTCAGGCCCGGCAGCTCCAGGCGCCAGCCCCGCACCTTGACGCTGCGCCGCCCGACCGTGACCCAGGCGAGGTAGCCGAGGACGGCGGCCAGCGTCGCGACCCCGAGGCCCTGGTTGAACAGGACGCTCGTGTAGGTGAGGTGCGAGAGCGGCTCGGCCTCGCGGATCAGGCTGATGCCGAGCACCGCCCCCATGCCGAGCCAGAAGGTGAAGCCCGCCACGATGGTGAGCGCCGCGATGCGCCCGGGGCTCAAGCCCTGCCCGGAATAGATCCAGTAGCGCACCGTGCCGGCCGTCAGCAGCGGGAAGCCGAGGTTGAAGCTCACCGCGTAGCTGGTGAAGGAGGCGAGCGCGGTGGTGCGGTAGGGCACCTTCAGCCTGAGCTGGCGCAGGGCCAGCGCGTCGTAGCAGGTGAGGAAGAGGTAGCTCACCACCACCAGCAGGATGGCGAGCCCGATCTGGTTCGGCGTCGCCGCCAGGAAGGCGGTGCGCAGGTCGGCCCAGGTGACGGTGGAGACGAGCTTGCCGAGCACCCCGAGGGAGATGACGAACAGCACGACGCTCGCCACCGTGCCGATCCAGGCATAGCGTCGGCGGTGGCGGGCGTGGCGCTCCTCCGGCGCCGACGGGTCACGCCCGGGATCCTGTCCGGGATCTTGCCCGGCCGGATCCTCGTCGCGCGGCGGCGCCGTCCCGGCCGCCGCGTCGCGCAGCCGCTGGGCCTGCGCGAGGTTCTTGTCCTGCGTGGCGAAATTCATCGCGTCGGCGTCCGACTCCGCTGGTCGCCGGCGCGAGCCCGCGGCCGTTCGCGGCCAGGCTCGCGCACAAGGGTGCCCGGCGGCACTCCGACCGAGCCCCGCTCGCATGTGCTCGCCATGTAGGCCCTCCGCCGCCGAATGACCAGCCGGACCATGCGGCAGCGGGCAATCAGCCGGGGAGGCCGAGGTGGCGGGCCGCCTGCGCGAGGCCCGCGGCGATGCGTTCGGGCACCGCCGGACTGGTGCAGACATAGGTCGGGCTCGGATGCGGGATCGCCACCGCGGGCAGGCCGGGACGCGCCTCGGCGAGGCCCGACGCCAGCCCCTGCGCGACCCGGCCCGACAGGACCACGACCGCGAGGTCCGGCATCAGGGCGACGAGCGGCGGCAGGTAGGCCCGCGCCGCCCGGATCTCGCCCGTGCGCGGCGCCCGGTTGCGGGCGCCGGGCGCGTGGATCACCCACGGCACGGCGTTCCAGATCAGGGTGTCGCCCCGCGGGATGCCGGCGCCGGCGAGGAAGCGGAACAGGTTGGCGGCGGTGCCGGTCGGGTTGTCGCGGGAGACGAAGGCGGTGCGGCCGGTGGCCGGGCCGGGGGTCTCGAGCAGCAGCAGCAGGCGGGCGTTCACGCCTCCGTCCAGCGGGTCCGCCTCCGGCACCGGCCGGTCCTGCTCGGCCCGGATCCGCTCGGCGAGGCGGCGCAGGGGCGCGAGGTGGGGACTGGCCGCGACGAGGGCGTGGCGCGCCGCGAGGGCGCCGGGATCGGCCAGGCTCTTCGGTGCGGCCGGCCCGTCGCTCACGCGAGGGCGAGCCCGTCCGGCATCGTGCCGGCGAGGCGGAAATGCTCGCGCGCGCCCTCGGCGTCCAGGCGCTCGGCGAGGCCGATGGGGCCGCCGAACTGGAAGCCGATCTGGCTCGCATAGGCCGCGCAGGCGGCGTGCTTGGCCGCCGCCTCCTCCGGGGACAGGCGCACGGTGACGGGCGCCAGGGCCGCGAAGGTCTCGCGGAACGGCTCCTTCGGGTCGGGGGCGCGCACGGTGTAGGGGAAGTCGCGCCACCACAGAATCGGGCAGGCGGGTGCGAGCGCGGTGAGCGCCCGCACCAGCTGGACGTGATCGACGTGGCCGCCCACCCCCTGCGGCGCCAGGAGCAGGTCGGGCGCCCCCTCGTCCATCAGGCGCGCGAGGACCGGGGCGAGGTCGTCGGCGAGCCGGTCGTCGGCCCGGGTTTCGGCGAAGAGCTCGGGCGCCGAGGCGTAGCCGCGATGCGGCGCCTCCCACAGGGCGACGTGGACCGGCGGGCCGAGGCCGAGCGCGGCCGCCGCCGCCCGGTCCTCGTCGCGGCGCAACGCCATGTAGTCGACCTCCGGCCCGAGCCCCTTGTCGAGCTGGCAGGCCAGCGCGAACCCCGCCGGCTCCGGCACGCTCGCGGTGAGCAGCGTCACCATCACGACCCGCCACCCGGCACTCGCGAGCTGCGCCAGGGTGCCGCCGCAGGAGAAGGCGGCGTCGTCGAGATGGGGCGAGAGGGCGAGGGCTGTGGGCATGGGACTCGACTGACGACGACTTGGATGGCGCGGGTTCTCCTCTCCCCGCGGGCGGGGAGAGGGGACATGCGCACGATCCGGGAGCGAACCTCACAACAGATGCGGCTCCGCCCGGAAGCGGCAATTCGGGTCGTGCGGCAGGTCCGGATCGAACCCGGGATCCGGCCGCTCGTCCTTCACCGCGGCGTAGACCTCCATGATCTGCCGCCCCACCGCCTGCCAGGAATAGACCCGCCGGCACTCCTCCAGGGCGGCCGCCGCGAGGCGGGCGCGAAGTGAGCGGTCGGTGACGATCCGGTGCAGGGCCTCGGCCAGAGCCGGCACGTCGCCGGGCTGGACCATGAGCCCGTTCTCGTTATCGCGCAGGCAGTCCGAGACGCCGACCGAGTGGGTCGAGACCACCGCCTGGCCGGCCGCCATCGCCTCCAGGATGGTGTTGGAGAACCCCTCCGCGTAGGTCGGCGAGACGAACACGTCGCCCATCGCGTAGAGGCCCGGCACCGCGTCGTACTCGGCGTAGCCGGTGAAGCGGACGTCGGCCTCCGAGAAGCCGAGATCGGCGGCGAGCGCGCGGGCCGGCTCCACGTCGGGCCCGATGCCGGAGATGACGCCTGAGAACGGCGTGCCGCGCAGGCGCAGCAGGCTCAAGGCATCGAGGAAGTCCAGCACGCCTTTCCGGCGGTCGACCCGGCCGTGGTAGAACAGCCGCACCGGGTCGGCGGCGTCACCCGGCTGCCAGCCCGCCGGCGGCCGGAAGCGCGCGGTGTCGACGGCGCCCGGCACGATGGTGAAGCGACCGGGATCGCTGCCGAGCCGGTCGCAGACCTCGGCCACGAAGGAGCGGCCGCCGATCAGCAGCGCGTTGGCATGGGCCAGCACCCGCACCATGGCCAGCCGATGGGTCTCGCAGCACGAGCCGACCCAGTGGCCGTCGCCGCCCTGGATCGAGACCACGTTCGGCACGCCCAGTCGCTCGGAGGCGATCAGCGTGGCGAAGCCCGTCGGGTAGCCGTACTGGGCGTGCAGCACGTCGAAGGGCTGCCTGGCGTGCTCGGCCGCGATCGTCTCGACCATCGTGGCGATGTCGCGCTCGAAGTCGCCGCTCTCCTGCTCGCCGCGCTGCTCGAGGCCGATCACCCGCACGCCCGGGACCGGCGGCGGCGGGCCGCCGCCATAGACCTTGGTGCCGAAGGCGTCGCCCCGGTACTGGCTCACCATCGTGACGTCGTGGCCGGCGCCGACGAGCTCGCGCAAGAGGTTCTGGGCGTAGACGCTCATGCCGGAAATCGCCGGGAAGTAGCGCCGGCTGACGAAGCAGATCCTCATCGGCGGCACTCCCTGAGGTAGCGGAGCGAATCCGGGATCATCCGGTCGGCCCGGTGGCTCTCGCGGGAGAGCTCGACGCAGACGAGCCTGTCGAAATCGATGGCGTCGAGGGCGTCGAGCACGCCCGCCACGTCCATGTCGCCCTCGCCGAAGGGCAGGTGGACGTGGCTGCCGCGCGCCATGTCCTCGATCGCCACGGTGCCGAGGCTTTCGGCGAACTCGCGAACCGCCGCGGCGGGCTCGCGCTCCTGCGTCACCAGGCAGTGGCCGGTATCGAGAGCCAGCCGCAGGCCCGGGATGGCGAGGGCGGCGTAGTCGTCCAGGGTCTCGACCAGCATGCCGGGCTCGGGTTCGAGGGCGGCGACCACCCGGCGCTCGGCGGCGTAGGCGACGACCTGCTCCAGGCCGTCCCGCAGCCAGCCCCGCGCCTCGGCGGGATCGATGCCGGGCTTCGGCACGCCGGCCCAGAACGACACGGCCTCCGAGCCCAGGATCGCCGCGATGTCGACGGCCCGGTGCAGGAACGCGACCCGGCGGGCGCGGCCCGCCGCATCCGCCGTCACCAGGGTCGGCTCGTGCTTGGCCCGCGGGTCGAGGAGGAAGCGGGCCCCGGTCTCGATCACCGAGCCGAGGCCCAAGGCGTAGAGCCGGCCGCGCACCCGCTCGGCTTCCCGCGCCCAGCCTTCCGCGAACGGGTCGAGGTGGTGGATGTCGAGGGTCAGCGCGACGCCGTCGTAGCCGGCATCCGCGACGAGATCGAGCGCGTCGTCGAGGCGGTGATTGGCCGCCCCGTTGGTGTTGTAGGCGAAGCGCAGGCTCATGCCGCCCTCCCCCGGCGTTCGAGGCGGAACGGCGCGTGGTGCGATTCCGGCTCGCGGTAGAGCGGATAGAGCGGCCCGACGATCGTCTCCGCCAGCGCGACGTCGAAGAGCGGCTGGCCGCCGAAGCGCTCCAGGGCCTCGGGCGTCAGGCGCACCGGGCGCAGGCTCTCGCTCTCCTCACCGAAGCGGATCAGCGGGTGGTCGCGCTCGAGGAGCTTGCGCGTGTTGCGCTCGCCGATGCGGGCGTAGCTCATGGTCTCGACCTCGAGCCCCGGCACGATCGCCTTGACGATGCCCACCCCGCCGCCCGGCGGCGAGGCGTCGACGTAGAGCACGTCGAAGCCCTCGGCCTCCAGCCGCTCGCGGGCGATGCGGGCGCGGTCCTGGCCGGTGGGCGCGGGTTGCGTCGGCAGGTCGGTGAAGCGCTTGGTCGCGCGCTCGGAATAGACCGTCTGGCTGAGGAAGCCCCGCAGGGTCTCGGCCGGCTTGTCGATCCAGTCGAGCATCGCGGCGAGCGCCCTCCCCTCCTCGAGGTCGAGGCTCGGCAGCGCCTTCTCGATGAAGGCGTCGACGTAGCCCGGCGGGGTGATCGAGCGGGCGAGATCCAGCGGCCCGTGCCCGAAGGTCTTGCGCACCCTGGCCGCCTGGAATTCCAGGATCGCCTTGCGCAGGGCCCGCTCGCGGTCGGGATCGCAGGCCTCGCCGCAGGCCGAGAGCGCGATCGGCGCCGGGGCGCGGGAGGGGTCGACGTCGTAGCCGACGCAGTAGACGTTGGTGAAGCCGAACTGGTCGGTGGCGAATTTCGGCATCGCGCGGATGCCCAACGCCTCCAGCCGGTCGAGCATGCCGCGCGTCTCTGGCCCCAGGCCTTCCGACGTGTCGAGCATCACGCCCTGGTCGAGGGCGCGGAACAGGAGGCCGTTGCCGTCGCGCTGGAGCAGCTCGAGCAGCCCGTGCCCGAGGGCGAACTCGACGTCCGGCCCGGCGCCGAGCCCGTTGGTGATCAGGTTGGTGAAGGGCTGGTAGCGCGGCGACAGCTCGAAATAGTCGGTCGCCGCGAGGTCGAGCGGCATCAGCACCGTCTCTCCGGTGCGCGCCCGCACGGTGCCGGTCCATTCGAGCACGGTGTCGCGGTCGACCGGGCTTCCCGCCGGCAGGCCGAGGGTGAGCGGATCGGCGACCGAATTCGCACCGAACACCCGCACGAGGTCGTGGTAGCTGCCGCGCTCCTTCTTGCGCGGGATCAGCGCCAGGCTCGGCATCAGGTTCTCGGCGATCTCCGCCACCGAGCCGATGATCGCCTCGTCGTCGGTGGCGCCGTAGCCGATGCCGCTCGGCATCGCGCCGACGAAGTAGGGATCGTCGAGGAACAGCGACACGAACCAGCACGGCACCCCGGTGCGGTCGAGGGGCGCGAGCGGGAAGCCGACGATCCTTCCCGGGGGCAGCACGTCGAGATAGGCGCGGACCGCGTCCGGCAGGCGCCCGGGGAGGCCCTCGACGATGCGTTTCTGGCCGTAGGAATACGGGCGGGGGGCGGTGGGTTTGTCCACGATGAGGAAACTTCTCCGCGGGCCTCAGGCGGCCGGCATGACGGGGGATCGGGCGGGCAGATGCGAGGGCGAGGCGGCGTAGGCGCGGGCGAGGAGGCGCATCGTGTGGAGGTCGCGCGCGGCCGACCAGGCGTCGCGCCCGGCCGGATCGCGGACGCTGCGCCCGAAGGCCCGCACCTGCTCCAGGAACGGCGAGGCCGCCGCGTCGAAGGGGAGCGGCACGCTCTCGCCCGTGGCGCCGCTCGTGAAGGTGACGCGGCCGCCGGCCTCCTGGCCCATCGTGTCGGTCGCGACGAGCAGGCCCCGGGTGCCGGCGATCTCGAGACGCCGCCGCGGCAGCGCGTCGGGGCAGTTATAGGCGACGTGCAGGCTCGCCAGCACGCCCGAACCGGTCCGGCCGATCACCAGCGCGCCGTCGTCGACGGCGTAATCCTGGGCGCGGGCCTGGGTCAGCGCCGTGACGTCGAGGATCGGTTCGTCGAGGAGGAAGTCGGTCAGGTCGAGGCCGTGGGGGGCGAGGTCCATCAAGGCCCCGCCGCCGGCCTGGGCCTCATCGATGCGCCAGTTGGCCTGCCCGGGAATCGCCGTCCAGCCCCGGTCGAGCCAGCAGGCATAGACGATCCGGACCGCCGTGACGGTGCCGACCCGGCCGGCGCGGATCTCGTCGCGCAGGAGCTTGTGGGCCGGGTGGTGGCGCTGGTCGAAGGCGGTGCCGTAGAGGATGCCGGTCCGGGCCACCGACGCCGCCATCGCCTCGGCGTCGGGGAGCGCGGCCGCCATCGGCTTCTCGCACAGGATCGCCTTGCCGGATTCCGCCAGCGCCTCGACGGCGCCGCGATGGAGATGGTTGGGGGTGGCGACGTAGACCGCCTCGACCGCCTGCTCGGCGATGAGCCCGGCGAGGTCGGCGTGACCCCGCGCGCCGAGCGCAGCGGCGGCGGCCCGCGCCTCGGCCCCCGGATCGCAGACCGCCACGAGGCGGTGACCGGCCTCCCGGATCGCCGGCGCCATGAAGTCCCGGGCGACCCAGCCGAACCCGACGATGCCCCAGCCGATCGAATCCGGCATCACCACCGCTCCGGCAGGTCGACGAACTCGCGGATGCGGGCGCGGTCGAGGGTGTCGGGCGTCATCTCCAGGGTCTCGGGTCCCTCGGAGTGCAGCGGGTAGGTGGCACGCGGCGCGTATTCGTCGCGGTAGCGCTCGGACGGCCAGGCGATGGTGGTGCCCCCCGCCGGATCGGGCGCGTAGAGCGGGTTGAGGCGTAAGTGCGCCCCCTCCCGCGGCAGGGTCAGGCCATCGACCAGGGGCCGGGGCGCCGGGCGCATGCCGGGGCCGCAGACGACCGAGAAGGCCTCGACGTGGTCGAGGGCGGCCGGCGCGGCCGGCACCGGCGCGCGGGCCTCGACCAGCGCCCGGGTCAGCTCGTCGTCGTCGTAGACGAGGCCGTCGGGAAACAGCTCCTCGATCTCGGTTCCCGAGACCGCGTGCCCGGCGGAGAAGCCCGGCCGGGCGCTGTTGTGGACGTGGCTGAGCGCCAGCCATCCCTCCTCGCCGGCGGTCTTGCGCAGGGCTTCGAGGATCCGGGCCTTCTCGGGCAGGAAGTAGAAGGCGTCGTGGCACATCACGAGGTCGACGGGCGCCTGGTCGATCGGCCAGTGCGGCGAGGCGGCGTCGAAGCAGACGAGCTGCGGCCGCTGCCCGGCGACCCAGTGGCGGGCGACCCAGAGCTTGGCGAAGACCACGTCGCCGCCCGAGACCCGCACGCCCCGCCCCTGCAGCTCGCGCAGGTAATGGCCGATGCCGCAGGCGAGCTCGAAGGCGCAAGAGGGCTTGTTCCAGTGCGCCTCCAGCAGGGCGAGGCCGGCGAGATAGGTCGGGTCGGTCCAGCGGTTGACGAAGTAGTCGCCGACCCGGCCCCAGCCGAGGCGGGCGCAGGCCTCGCGCAGCGAGACGTACTTCATCTCGCGCACGAGGTCGCGCAGGGTCGCGGGATCGGCCCTCGGCCCGGTCCACCAATCGTCCTGGTCGGCCAGCAGCACTTCGAGGGCGTGGCCCGGCGCGCCCTTGTCGAGATGGCCGAGCACCTCGCCGATCAGGCCGTCGCGCCCGACCCGCAGGTAGGGAATGCCGTCGACCACCGGCCAGCGCGGGCCGCGCTTGCCCTCGCGCAGGGAATGGGGCGTATCGTGGTGCAGCGCCTCGCCGGTCACCGGCGAGAGGAGCCCGAACGGGATCACGGATGCGTTTCCTCGCGGCGCCCGCCCTGCAGCAGGCTCTGACGTGAGATAGAGCGCGGGCGCGGACGCCCAAGGACGGGCGGACTCCCGAACGGATCCCCCGAGGGACCCGAAAGGGCGTCCGCCGCCCTCGTCACGGCAGCCGCATGTCGGCGAGCACCCGATCGTGGAAGCCCTTCACCGGGCCGTCATGGACGAGCGCCATCTCGCCGAGCACCGTATCCATGGTGAGCGAGGCGGCCCGCAGGTGCTGGGCGATCTGCAGCACCCGGTCGATCACGTCGGCCGCGTGGAAGGCCCGGCCCTCCGCCGTGCGATCGTCCGCCAGGATCTTGCGCGAGGCGGCGACCACGTCCCGCAGCGGCGCGTCCAGCTCCGACAGGGCCCGCTCGCTCAAGGTCGCGATCACCGCATCGAGGTGGTCGCCGAGCAGGATCTCGCCGGTGAAGCCGGCATCCGGCATCAGGGCGTTGTGCAGGTGGTGGGCGAGGGCCGCGACGAAGACCGTGGTCGGGTCGGCACCGTAGAACGGGCTGAGCGCCACGCCGTAGACCGCGACGGTCAGGCAGTGCTCGGCATGGTTCTCGGGCGGCTCGAGCAGGATGCGCGGCTTGCCCGGGCAGGTGACGCCGGCCCGGGGCTGGTCGGCCTGGAGCCGCGCGAAGTGCGGCAGCGGACCGGGTGTCCACTCCCGCGGCGCGGCGAGGCGGGCGCGCAGGCGGTCGGCGAGGGCCGGGTCGAGCGGGCCGGCGACCTCGTCGAAGCCCCGCACCAGCACGGCGGAGGCCTGATCCGCGGAGAGGCCGGCCACGGCGAGGAACGCCGCGTCGAGGTCGCCGAGGCGGGAGGCCGCGAGCGCCTTGGCGGTGATGTCGAGGGCGAGGTCCGCCGGATCGGCGCCGCCGGCCAGCGCCGCCCAGGCCTGGAGGAAGAGCCGCTCGGCGATCGAGCCGTCGCGCCCGGCGGATCGGACGCGCTTGATGTCGTTGAGCTCCACGAGAAGCTCGCGCAGGGCGAGCGGGGCGTGAGCCCCGCCAGCCGCGTCGTGGTTGGCGGCCATTCCTAGTGGACGCCGAGCCAGTCGAGCAGCATGCGCTCCTGCGCGCCGAAGGCGTGCTCGGGGCCGTGGCCGTTCTTGACCATCGGCGCCTTGAAGAACAGCGACAGCTGCTCCTGCACGCCGCCGTCGCCGCGCTTCTTGGCGAGGTCGAGGACGCGGGCGATCTCGATCACCAGCGGGGCGGCCAGGATCGAGTCCTTGCACAGGAAGTTGATCTTGATCTGCATCCGCTGGCCGAGGAAACCGGTGACGTCGATGTTGTCCCAGGCTTCCTTGTCGTCGCCGCGCGGGCGATAGTAGTGGATGTGGACCAGGTGATCCTCGACCGGGTAGCCGAGGATCGAATCCAGCACCGTACCCTTGGTGTTGAGCTTGGACTGGAGCGAGTCCTTGTCGTTGAGGGCGAGGCCGTCGCGGTTGCCGAGGATGTTGGTCGAGAACCAGCCGTCGACGTGCAGCGCCCGCGACTTGAGCGCCGGGGCCAGCACCGTCTTCATCATCGTCTGGCCGGTCTTGCCGTCCTTGCCGGCGACCGGGACGTTCATCTGCTTGGCGAGATCGACCAGCGCCGGCACGTCGGCGGCGACCGACGGCGTGAAGTTGGCGTAGGGGATGCCGTTCTTGATCGCCGCGTAGGCGTAGAGCATCGCCGGGCTGATCGCCTCGTCGCTCGAATCGAGGCCGCGCTCGAAGGCGGCCGCCGAGTTCAGCGTCGGGTCGTCGAGGTCGGGCCAGCGCTCGGTCGAGGCGAGGTTGACCACCACCACGTCGTCGACGCCCGATTCCTCGCGGAAGCGCTTAAGGTCGCCGGCGATGCAGTCGACCGCCTCGCGGTGGTCCTTGGCGACGATGCGGTTGCCGCCGTCGATGTTCTTGCAGAACTTGGCGCTGCCGACCGCCGGCCACGGCTTCATGCCGTTGAGCACCTGGGCGCCGTTCTCGATGTCCTGCCGGGTGAGGACGCCGTGACCGGCCGCCGCGGCGCCGAGATCGTCGCCATTGAGGTCCCACCCGCCGAAGACCAGATCCTTGTAACCGACCATCCCGGCCACGGCATGGCCCGCAAGGGGCAGACCATCGAGACGATTCGAACCGGACTTGATCATCTCGATGCCGGCGATGGCAGTGGTGGCGACAGCCCCACCCATCCCGACGAAAGCGACGCCGACGCGCCGACCGGGCTGCATGCTCATCGGTAGGGATTGTCCTCTTTCAGACCCGCGGACCCCGGAAGGGGCGCTGGAGCAATCGTTCGCTCTACTTCCGCGTGGCGACTGGAAATGCCCGGCGGAGTCTTTGGTTCCCGAAGGGTGCACGATTTTTTCGCGCGCCGCCGGTCGCTCCCTGAGGCTCTGACAGCGCTGGGCCCCGCCCCCCGCCGGAGGCCGCGCCGCAAAATCGCCGCCGGGCCTGCCCCGGCCTCGTCCCATTATGGACACACCCGGCGGCCAGAGGTGCGGACGAGCGAAGCAACGGCGCGGCCCCGACAGGACCGGTTCCGCGCCAAGGACAAAAGGTTGGAGATGGGGGTTCACCCGGAGCCGGCGCCCTGCGCCGACGACGCTGGCCGACTCGTGCCCGAGGCGGGCACCGATACCATCCGCTGGCTGACCGCCCGCGAAGGCCATCATTCGAGAGCGCGCAGCCACACGGTGTCCCTGGCGGCCTCGCTCGCCCGCAAGACCGCCGCGGCGCTCGCGGTCGGCGTCGCCTTCGCGGCCTGCCTGCCGCAGGACGCCGTGGCCCCGGCGGCCGAGGCGCATGACCGGATCGACTTCTCCGCCCCCCGTCCGCCCGCCGCGTCCCGCGGCCTGATGCCGGACTGGCCGGGCCCGGCCCTCGTCGAGGAGACTCCGAGCACCTCTGCGCTGATCCGGCAGGACCTCGAGCGCCTGCGCCAGGACGTGCAGGACACGGTGCCGGCGAGCACGGCGCCGGAGGCGGTGATTCCGGGCGACGACGCGCCCCGCGCCGATGCGCCGTCGACCCGGGAGGCGTCCCTGTCGCCGGAGATGTCGCTGGCCCAGACCGGCTCCGCGGCCCAGGACGCCTCCGTGGTTCAAGAGGCTTCTCTGGCCCAGGACGCCTCCCTGCCCCGGGCGGCCTCTCCCGCCCCCGAGATCTCCCTGCCCGAGATCTCCTTGCCCGAGGTGACCGCCCTGCCGGAGGAGACCGAGGACGGCCGGGTGGTGTTCGGCGACAAGAAGGTGCCGCGGGCGCTGGTCGAGACCATCGTGCGGGCCGCCCGCGAGACCGAGGTCGATCCGGTCTACCTGATGGCGCTCGCCGACAAGGAATCGAGCTTCCAGCCGAGCGTCCGCGCCGGCACCTCGACTGCCGAGGGGCTGTTCCAGTTCCTCACCGGCACCTGGCTCGAACTCCTGCGCAACTTCGGCGCCAAGCACGGATATGCGACCGAGGCCGACCTGATCGAGAAGCGGGGCGGGACGCTGGTGGTGCTGAAGGACGCCGACCGGCGCCGGGTGCTGGCCCTGCGCCGCGACCCCTACGCGGCGAGCCTGATGGCCGGCGAGATGATGAAGCGCGACCGCTCGCGGGTCGAGCAGCGCCTCGGGCGCGACCTGACGACCACGGAATGCTACTTCGCGCATTTCCTGGGGGCCGCGAGCGCCGGTAAGTTCATGGAATTGACGGCCGAGAAGCCGCATCAGCCGGCCCAGGCATCGTTCCGGGCGGCGGCGAAGGCCAATCGCAGCCTGTTCTTCCGTCGCGAGGGGCGGAAGCTGCGCAGCCTGACGGTCGCCGAGGTCTATAACCGACTCGACGGCATGATCGATCAGCGCCTCGACCTGTACCAGCCAGTCGCGGCGATCGCGGAGCAGATCGATACCCGCAGGCCGAACGAGGCACCGCCCGCAGCCCTGAGCCAGCTCCCCTGATCCCGTGATCCCGGGCCTCAGCTTGAGCGAAGCGGCCACGGGAGCAGCGCAGGGCAAGGACGGCCCGGCGCCGGAGACACTGCATCAACGGATGATGCGCCGGCCGGTTCCGGCTCGTTCAGGATTTTTTTACCGATCGTTCGCTCGCGTCCGCGCCCTCGTGCTCCCGCGCCGGCAGCTGGAAATAGAGATGGGCGATGCCCGGCAGGCCGTGGCGGATCGCGGCGCGCAGGTCCGCGGTGGCGCGGCGCAGGCCGTCGGCGGAGAGGCCGGGGGCGAGATCGAGGGTGACGGCGAGCAGCACCGTGCCGGGCCCGAGCTGCAGGCTGCGCATCCGCTCGATCCGCACCACCCGGGGGTCGCCGGCCAGGATCTCCCGCGCGGTCTCGATCAGCCGGGGCGAGGCGCTCTCGCCGGTGAGCAGGCTGCGGGTCTCGCGGAACAGCACGCCGGCGGTCGCGACGAGCAGGAGCCCGATCGCCACCGAGGCGATGCCGTCGCCCTCGGGCCGGCCGAGGAAGCCGCTCGCGACCACGCCGGCGAGCGCCAGCCCCAGGCCGATCAGCGCCGCCCCGTCCTCCAGGATGATCGCGAAGGTGCTCGGGTCCTTGCTGCGGGCGACCGCCTGCCAGAGCGATTCGCGGGCGAAGCGGGCCCGCATCTCGCGACGCGCCGTGCGGAAGGACAGCCCCTCGAACACCGCCGACAGGCCCAGCACCGCGACGTTGACCCATGGCGTCGTCATCGGCTCGGGATGGCGCAGCTTCTCGACGCCCTCGTAGACCGCGTAGGCGCCGCCGAGGGTGAAGATCAGCAGCGCGACGACGAAGGACCAGAAGTACAGCTCCAGCCCGTGCCCGAAGTTGTGGCTGTCGTCGGCCGGCCGCGCGGCGCGGCGCATCCCGTAGAGCAGCAGGCCCTGGTTGCCGGTATCGACGAAGGAGTGCACCGCTTCCGTGAACATCGCCCCGGAACCGGTATACGC
Source organism: Methylobacterium platani (assembly GCF_001653715.1). Taxonomy (GTDB): domain Bacteria; phylum Pseudomonadota; class Alphaproteobacteria; order Rhizobiales; family Beijerinckiaceae; genus Methylobacterium; species Methylobacterium platani. Next base: position 43,165 of record NZ_LWHQ01000017.1, on the reverse strand, counting down.
TGCCGCCGCGAGCTTGGTGACCGCGATGGCGAGGTTGCCGGCCAGCGCGGCGTAGACGACGAGCTTCGATCCCGATGGCAACGCTCAGTGCCCCCCCACCGGCGCCTCGCCGCCGCGCTTCACGTTCTTGAGGATCATCGCCAGCGGCACGGCGCAGGCCGAGACCACGGCGAGCGCCCAGAACACGTCGATGTAAGCGAGAAAAGCGGACTGGGTCTGAACCTGTTGGCCGATCCAGGCGATGGCTTGGTTCTGGGCATCGACCGTGCTGGCGCCGCGGGTCGAGAAGAACTGCGTCGCGGCCCGCAAGGTCTCCTTGTAGGCTGGCTCCGAGGGAACGATGTGCTCGACGAGCCGGCTGGTGTGGAATTGCTGGCGATAGGCCAGGATATTCTGGGCCAGCGACACGCCCATCGAGCCGCCGACGTTGCGGGCGACGTTGATCAGCGCCGAGGCCTGATCGGTCTGGTCCTTGGAGATGCCCTCGTACGAGGCCGCGGTGATCGACAGGAAGATCATCGGCAGGCCGATGCCGATATAGACCCGCGACCAGACGAAGAAGCCGAAGTTGAGGTCACCGTACAGGTTGGTGAGCTCGTACATCGCGAAGGCGATGATGGTGGCGCCGGTGGCGATGAGGTATTTCGGCTGGACGAACGTCGAGACGCGGCCGATCACGAACATCATCACGCAGGTGACGATGCCGCCCGGTGACAAGGCCAGGCCGGCCCAGGTGGCGGTGTAGCCGAAATAGTCCTGAAGCAGTTGCGGCAGGAACTGCGTCGTGGCGATCAGGATGGCGCCGGTGGCGAGCATCACCAGGAAGCAGGAACCGAACTGGCGCTGGCCGAGCAGGCGCAGGTCGATGACCGGGTTCTTGTGCTTCAGCTCCCACGGGATCATCGCGACGAACGACAGCACCATCAGGCAGGCGAAGACCACGATCAGGTTCGAGCCGAACCAGTCCTTGCGCTGGCCCTCGTCGAGGACGACCTCGAGCGAGCCGAGGAAGGTCGCGACCAGGACGAAGCCGACGATGTCGAAGCGCACGCCCTCGCGGCGCAGGCGCTTCCTCTCCTCGACCGCCGATTTCGGGTCCTGCACCAGCCACCAGATCAGGAACAGGGCGACGACGCCGACCGGGGCGTTGATGAGGAAGCACCAGTGCCAGGAATACTGGTCGGAGAGCCAGCCGCCGAGCGTCGGCCCGACCACCGGGGCGACCACGATCGCGACGCCGTAGAGGGCGAAGGCCTGGCCGCGCTTCTCCGGCGGGAAGGAATCCGCCAGGATCGATTGCGCCAGCGGCGCCATGCCGCCGCCGCCGAGCCCCTGGAGGATCCGGAAGAACAGGAGCGATTCGAGGCTCCAGGCGAGGCCGCACAGCACCGAGGAGACGGTGAACAGCGCGATCGCCGCCATGAAGAACGCCTTGCGGCCGTAGCGCTTGGCGAGGAAGCTCGACGCGGTGAGCACGATCGCGTTGGCGACGAGGTAGCTCGTCACCACCCAGGCCGCCTCGTCGGGGCCGACCGCCAGGCCGCCCGCGATGTAGCGCAGCGCCACGTTGGCGATGGTGGTGTCGAGCACCTCCATGAAGGTGGCGAGCGCCACCACCATGGCGATGATCCAGGGATTGTGGTCGCCGGCGGCGCTGTCGGCGGGGTTCTGACCGCTCACGGCAGGCCCCTCAGCGGACCCGCACCGTCGGGACGACCGACATGCCGGGGCCGATCGAGACGTCCTTCGGCCAGTTGTCGACCGAAATCTTCACGGGCACGCGCTGCACCACCTTGACGTAGTTGCCGGTGGCGTTCTCGGCCGGCAGCAGGCTGAAGGCGGTGCCCGAGCCCGGCTGGACCGAATCGACCTTGCCGGTGATTTTATGGTCCGGATAGGCGTCGATCTCGACGTCGACCGGCTGGCCCGGGCGCATGTCGGTGATCTGGGTCTCCTTGAAGTTCGCCGTGACCCAGATGTCGTCCGGTACGAACATGCTGAGCGCCTGCCCCGCCTGCGCGAACTGCCCGACCGCGCCGGTGAGGCGCACCACCCGCCCTCCTTGAGCCGTCGTGACGGTCGTGTAGTCGAGGTTCAGCTTCGCCTGCGCCTCCTGCGCCCGGGCCTGGGCGAGGCTCGCCTCGGCGCCGGCCTTCTGGGCCTGGAGCGAGCCGATCTGGCGCTGGGCCACCGTCACGGCGGCGTTGGCGCGATCGACGTTCGCCTGCTGCTGCTGCAGGTTCGAGGTCGATTGCTGCGATTGCTGCACCGAGCCGGCGCCGCGCTGGGCGAGATCCTGGTAGCGCGCCGCGTCCTGCTTGGCGAACTGGAGCGCCGCCTTGGCCTGCTCGACCTGGGCCTTGGCCTCCTGGATGCTCCCCTGCTGGGCCAGGATCTGCGCCTCGAAGCCCTGGATCTGCGCCTGGGCCGACTGGACCTGCGCCCGCGCCTGCTGAAGCGCGACCTCGTAGTCGCGCGTGTCGATCTGGAACAGGACCGCGCCGGCCTCGACGTGCTGGTTGTCGGTCACCGGCACGGCGGTGATGGTGCCCGACACCTTCGGCGAGACCGCGAACTGGCGCGCGTCGACGAAGGCGTCGTCGGTGCTCTCGTAGGGGTGGACGTACGTGAGCCAGTACCAGTAGCCGCCGGCCGCCGCGAGGAGCAGGACCACCGCACCGAGGACGAACCACAGCGGATGGCGCCGGACCAGGCCCGGCTTCTTCTGCTTGCCGTCGTCGCTCCGGTCGTCGGACGTCGTCTCGTCCGCGTCGCCCGGCTTGCCCGCCGCCTCGTCCTGCGGCACGCGCTCGCGCAGGGCGCGGGTGTTCTCCTGGAGCGCGCGGGTGTTCTCGGCCCGCGTCGCATTTCCCTGCGTCACGACGGACGCCGGCGCGTCCCGTCCCACCGGGGCCTCCGCCCGCGACTGATCGTCCAGCATGTCGTGAAATCCACGCGACGGCCCGGCTCCGGGCCGGGCCAAGGCGCCCGCCTCGGCCCTGTAGACGCAGCGGCGGAGGCGCGGGTTCCGCAATGCGGCAAAAAAGTCGGGCCGGCGCCGGGATGAAACCCGAGCGCGCCTCGTCTTGCGTACTCGAGCGGCCGCGGGCGGGCGGAACGGCCGCGCTCCGACGACGTTCACCCTGGGTACGCCGGACCTTGGCGGCCCTCATACCGGAGGATGATCGGATGAGCACAGCATCTCCCCTTCCGAATACGGCGCCCGGCGGCGCCTCCCCTTACGGCAGCGCGACCGACCCGCTCGCCCGCCTCGACGCGATGAGCGCGGTCCTCGCCCGCAACTGGTGGCTGATTGCCCTGCGCGGCGTCTTCGCGATCCTGTTCGGGATCGTGGCGCTGGTGGCGCCCGGCGCCACCCTGCTGACGCTGGTGATCTTCTTCTCGGCCTACATGCTGGTCGACGGCATCGCCGAGATCGTCGCCGCGGTCCGGGCGGCGGAGCGGCACCAGCGCTGGGGCTACCTGCTCGCCGCGGGCGCGATCAACATCCTGGTCGGCGTCCTCGCCTTCCTGATGCCGGGCAGCGCGCTGGTCGCCTTCGTCTACCTCATCGCCGCCTGGGCGCTGGTGACCGGCGCCCTGATGATCGCCGCCGCCTTCCGGCTCCACCTCGATCACGGTCGCTGGTGGCTGGCGATCGGCGGCGCCCTGTCGGTGCTGTTCGCGATCGCCCTGATCGCGAGCCCGGCCCTGTCGCTCCTGGTGCTGACCTACTGGATGGGCGGCTACGCCATCGCCTTCGGGGCCTTCATGCTGGTCCTGGCCTTCCGGCTGCGCAGCCGGCATGTCGGGACGGGCGGGACGATGCGGCCGGTGTGAGAGCCGCCGCCTGAACCCTCCCCCGCAGAAGGGGGGAGGGTTCTTGCGTTCAGGTGCGGGAGCCTAAGCCTCCGCTCCCGCCGCCGCCAGCGCGAAGGCGTAGATCAGCGCCACCTCCTCCAGCCGGTCGAAGCGGCCCGCGGCGCCGCCGTGGCCGGCCTCCATGTTGGTGCGCAGGAGCACCGGGCCGCCCCCGGTCATGGTGGCGCGCAGGCGCGCGACCCATTTCGCCGGCTCCCAGTAGGTCACCCGCGGGTCGGTGAGGCCGCCGAGCGCCAGGATCGCCGGGTAGGCCTGAGCCGTGATGGTGTCGTAGGGCGAGTAGGACAGGATGGTCTCGAAGGCCTGGAGGTCGGCGCCCGGGTTGCCCCATTCGGGCCATTCCGGCGGGGTCAGCGGCAGGTCGCCGTCCAGCATGGTGTTGAGGACGTCGACGAAGGGCACGTCGGCGACGATGCCGGCGAAGAGCTCGGGCGCCATGTTCGCGACCGCCCCCATCAGCATGCCGCCGGCGCTGCCGCCATGGGCGACGATGCGGCCCGCCCCCGTGTAGCGCGCCGCGATCAGGGCGCGAGCGCAGGCGACGAAATCCGAGAAGGTGTTGGGCTTCTTCTCGCGCTTGCCGTCGAGGTACCAGCGCCAGCCCTTCTCGGTGCCGCCGCGGACATGCGCGATGGCGTAGACGAAGCCGCGATCGACGAGCGAGAGCGGGTTGGTGCGGAAGGCCGCCGACATCAGCGAACCGTAGGAGCCGTAGCCGTAGAGCAGCAGCGGCGCGGTGCCGTCGAGGGGGGTGTCGCGCCGGTGCAGCAGCGAGACCGGCACCTCCTCGCCGTCCGGCGCGGTGGCGAACAGCCGCCGGGTCACGTAGGCCGCCGGGTCGTGGCCGCTCGGCACGTCCTGGCGCTTGCGCAGGGTCCGCTCGCGGGTCGCGGCGTGATAGTCGTAGGTCTCCGCCGGCGTCGTCATCGACGAGTAGGTGAAGCGGACGAGGTCCGTGTCGAAGGCGTGGCCCGGCGAGAGGCCGAGCGAATAGGCCTCCTCGGCGAAGGCGACCGTATGCTCGGCGCCGCTCTCCGCGTCGCGCACGATCAGGCGCGGGCGGGCGTTCTCCAGTTCGAGCCGCACGAGATGGCGGGCGAGCACGTGCTGGAACCGGATCATCACGCCGGCGCGGTGCGGGATGAGGTCGCGCCAGTTCGCCCGGGCCGGATCCGCGACCGGCGCCACCGCGATCTTGAAGTCCTCGGCGCCGTCGGCGTTGGTCAGCACGAACACGTCGTCGCCGCGATGCTCGACCGAGTAGATCAGCTTGTGCTCGCGCGGCGCCACGACGCGCAGGGGCGCGAAGGGCGTGGCGCGCTCGGCGAGGTGGACCTCGGAGGTCTCGTGGTCGTTCGCCGTCACCACCAGGTAGGCGCCGGACTGGGTCTCGCCGATGCCGACGAAGAAGCCCGCGTCGCTCTCCTCGTAGACCGTCGCGTCGTCGCTCTGCGGCGTGCCGAGGCGGTGCAGCATCACGGTCGCCGGGCGGTGGTTCTCGTCGACGGCGACGTACCAGAACGCCTTGCCGTCGGCGCTCCACACCACGTCGCCGGTGGTGGCGGCCACCCGGTCCTCGCGGTCCTGCCCCGTCGCGAGATCGCGGATCCGGATGGTGTAGAGCTCGGAGCCCTTGGTGTCGGCGCTCCAGGCGACGAGGGCGTGGTCGTCGGAATGGGCGGCGCCCTCCAGGCTGAAGAAGGCGTGCCCCTCCCCTTCCCGGTCGCCGTCGATCAGGATCTCTTCACCCTCGCCCGACAGGTCGCCGACGAGGCCGGGAGCGACGAGGGCCGCCGGGCGGCGGCAGACCAGCGGGTGCTGCCCGCCCTCGCGGTAGCGGGTGTAGTAGGCGAAGGGGCCGTCGAGGTCCGGCACGCTGCCGTCGTCCTCGCGGATGCGCCCGCGCATCTCGGCCACCAGGGTCTCGCGCAAGGCGGTGGTGCCGGCGAGCGCCGCTTCCGCGTAGGCGTTCTCGGCCGCGAGCAGGGTGCGGATCTCCGCCGGCAGGGCGGCCGGATCCTTCAGCACGTCCTTCCAGTTCTCCGCCTTGAGCCAGGCATAGGGGTCGGTCACCGCGCGGCCGTGGACCGTGACGGTGACGGGCCGGGCGGGCGCCGTCGGTGCGGCGGCGGGCGGGCTCAGGCGAAGGGTCATGCGGCTCCCCGGGATGTGGCATACGGCACGGATGTGCCGTCCCGGGCCGGCCGCCGCAAGGGCCGCGCGGCGTTACGCGGCCGCCGCGACCCCCTCGGCATCGGCCCGGATGCGGTCCATCATCGCGCGGGCGCCGTTCGAGCGCTGCGCCGTCAGGTGCTCGGAGAGGCCGAGGGTCTGGAACAGCCCGAGCGCGTCGGCCCGGGCGGCCTCGGTCGCGGTGCGGCCGTCGAAGAAGGCGATCAGCACCGCCACCACGCCCTTGGTGATGTGGGCGTCGCTGTCGCCGCGGAAATGCAGCCGCGGCTCGGGGCCGGAGCGGTCGACCTCCGTCTCGAGCCAGACCTGGCTGACGCAGCCGCGCACCCGGTTGGCCTCGCTGTGGGCCTCCTCGGGCAGGGGCGGCAGCTTGCGGCCGAGCTCCATCAGGTACTGATGGCGGTCCTCCCACTCGTCCAGGAACTCGAAGTTGGAGACGATCTCGTCGATGGGCGGCAGCATGGGATCCGAAGATGATGACGGCGTGAGACCCGGCATATAGGCGGGCCGGCCCGTCCCCGCCACCGCGTCACCGCGGCAGCGTCAGGTCGAGCGGCGCCTCCGGGGTGCCGGCCCCCGAGACCGCGATCTCGGCCTGGCCCGCATAGGCCGCGATCAGCCGCGGCCCGAGGCGCGGCACGCCGGGAGGCGGCGCGCCGGCGACGCCGCTCGAGGCGATCCGCACCCGCACCGGTTCGCCGGGGTCCCCCGCCGGCACCTCGACCCGGGTGACGCAGGACACACCCTCCCCGGTGCCGTCGAGGCATTCCGCGACGATCTCGGCCAGGATCATGCCGAGGGCGTTGACGATGCGCGGCTCGAGCAGCACCGTGCGCCCGGCCTCGACCGTGACGGCGATCCGCCCGGCCCGTCGCAGCTGGCTCAGGCCCTCGGCGAGGCGCGTCAGGTAGTCGGCGAGGTCGACGCTGGCGATCTGCGGCGCCTCGTGCAGGTGCTGCTGCACCAGGGCGATCGCCCGGACCCGCTGGCCGAGCGCGTCGAAGGCCGGGCGGCAGGCCGGCGCCGCGGCGCGGCCGAACAGCCCGATCAGGCTGACCGTGACCTGCAGGTTGTTGCGCACCCGGTGGTAGATCTCGGCGAGCAGCGCCTCCTGCTCCGCGAGCGCCTTGGCCGCCTGCTCCTCGGCCGCCTTGCGCTCGGTGATGTCGAAGCAGGAGCCGGCGAAGCCGGTGAAATCCCCGTCCCGGTGCAGCGGATAGGCGTGGCCGTGGACCCACCGGAAGGCGCCGTCGCGGCGGCGCAGGCGGTACTCGGCGCTGTGCGGCGCCCGCCGGGCATAGGCCGCCGCCAGGGCGGCCTCGTGGTCGGCGCGGTCCTCGGGATGAAGGCCGTCCTTCCAGCCGTGGCCGATCTCCTGCTCGGCCGGGCGGCCGCGGAACTCCGTCCAGGCCGGATTGACGTAGATCAGGCGCGCCTGCCGGTCGGCGCGCCAGATCATCAGCCCGGCGCCCTCGGCGAAGCTGCGGAAGGCCGCCTCCGCCCCGTCCGGCGATGCTGTGTCCGCGGCCATGACCCTCACCTGCTCCGCTCGCCGTCGCCGATGGCGCTCCCTCAGGAGCCGGTCAACGTGCCGGGAGGGGCGCCGTTCCGGCGGCCGCGGGACGAAAAAGCCTCGCGTTCAGCGCCGGTTGAGGGCGAAGCGGCCGGGACCGGCGGCCGCGATCATCAGGAGGCCGCCGATGATCGAGAGGTTCTTCATCGCCTGGATCTGGTTGGTCCGGACGGCGTCGCCGGTCATCGACCAGAAATTGTGGAAGACCACGATCGTCGCGAGGGTGAAGACGGCGAGCAGCACGGCGGCCGCGCGGGCGTAGAAGCCGAGGGCGATCAGCAGGCCGAGGCCGAGCTCGGCCGCGATGGTGAGGTAGGCCAGCACCTGCGGGTAGGGCAGCCCCTTGGCCGAGATCGCGCCGGCGACCATGCCGGGATTCATCAGCTTCTGGGCGCCGGAGACGCAGAACAGGACCACGACGAGGATGCGGGCGACACTGAACACGGCTTGGCTCATCGGGACCTCCGGGGTTGACCGGGGCCCGTTGGACGGCCTGGCCGCGAAACAGTCAAGCTCGTGTCAGCGCCTCACCGGCCTCCCGTCCAGTCCGACGGATGGGGACGGGCGCCAGCGGGCATCGACTCGCCGGGCTCGAAGCGGGCGAGCTCGGCGACGCGGGCGTTGATCCAGCCGGCATGCTGGCCGATCGGCGTCACGGCGGTGAAGCCGCCGCAGGCGGTGCGGACCCGGCCCTGCTGGGCGGCGCCGCTCGACCAGCTCACCACCCCGACGAGCTGGTAGCCGCCGGGGCCGGCGCGCAGGATCGGGCCGCCGGAATCGCCGAGGCAGGCCCCGGCGCCGGCGGTCTCGGCCAGCGTCGCGCGGTCGGCCACCACCGTGACGGTGTTGGCGACCTGAAGCTCGCCGAGAGAGACGAGGCGGGCCTGGCGCAGCACCCGGGCGGTGCCGCGGCGGTTCTCCGCCACCACGCCGTAGCCGGCGATGGCGACGGTGTCGCCCTGCGGGATGTCGCCGCCAGAGCGGAGATCGAGGGGGCGGAAATCCGGGCCGAGGCGCGCGTCGAGCTTGAGGATGGCGAGGTCGGTGCCGGGCTGGTTCTCCGGCGTGGTGCCGGGCACGAAATCCGGATGCATCGATGCCGCGATCGCCCGCAGGCGGCGCTGGCGGAAGGTGCGGTCGACGACCACGACCCAGTAGCCGGCCTTGCGCATCACGCAGTGGGCGGCGGTCAGCACCAGGTCGGGGGCGATGAGCGAGCCCGAGCACATCTCGCCGGTGGTGCTCTCGATCCGCACCACCGAGCTGCGCAGGCCGTCGGGGTCGCGGGTCACCTCGCCGCGCACCACGGCGCCGGCGGCGCCGCTCCACAGGCCGAGGGGCGCGGCCACCGCGAGGGCGGCCAGGGTGGAACGGAGGCGGGACGGGGAGACGCGCATGAGACCACCCTAGAAGCGTGCGGCCACGCTCGACAAGTGAAGTCTCGCGCCGAGGGTGTGGTTCCGCACCGGCACGGGGCCGCAGCGGCAACGAAACCGTGAGCGTGCCGGCGTCACGTCCGCGCGAGCGGACTCATTCCCACCGTGCCGGAGCGCCCCAGCCGGCGGTCGTGCGGGCGATCCAGTCCCGCTGCGGCCCGACCAGCACGCCCTGCGAGACGCCGCCGCACGGCGCCTTCCCGGATCCGCTCGCCCAGGTCGTCACCGCCACGACGCTCCCCGCCGACCCGGCGATCGGCCCGCCGGAATCGCCCTCGCAAGCGCCGGAGGCCGCAGGCCCCTTCAGCCAGGCCAGGATGCGGCTCGGGCCGTAGGGCTCGACCAGCGGCAGGGTCGCGGTGCGGAAGGTGCCGGTGCTGCGGTGGTCGCCGGGCCGCGCCACGCCGTAGCCGCCGAGCGTCAGGGCCGTGCCGGCGGGGACCGGCGCTTCCGAGAGCGCGGCCGGGACGAAGCGGGCCGGAAGCGGCGTCTCGGTGCGCAGCAGCGCGAGGTCGATCGAGCGCCGCCGCCCGGCGATCGCCCCCGCATCGTAGCCCGGATGCACCGCCCGGGCGGCGAGCCCGAGCATCACCGGCGCCCCGGCCTCGTCGCGGTAATGCACGCGGTGCTCGACACCGGGCGCGGCGCAATGGGCCGCGGTGAGCACCACGTCGCGGGCGAGCACGATGCCGGTGCAGACCCCGCCGCGGGAGGACAGCACCATCACGCTCGAGCGGGCGAGCGCCGCATCGGGCGCCTCGCTCCCGCCGACCACCGCACGGGCGGGGGTGGCGAGAAGGGCGAAGAGGATCGGGAGGGCTGGGCGGATCACGTCGCTCTCGGGGCAGCGGGGCCGGCGCCTCGCCCGTCCGATCCGCAGGCGAGCGTCCGCGGCGTCCTGCGAGGCAGACGCGGTCATAAGGCGCGGGTCGACACGGGGCTACCCCGCAATGCGGCGTCCGCGTCCGACAATTTTCGAACGACGGAGCCTCAATCCTCCGACAGGCGCCCCTTGTCCCGGGCCCCCTTCAACGCCATCCCCAGATCGGCGATGGTGTCGCGGATGATGTCCTTTCGGGTTTTCCTGTTCCAGTCCGCCACATAGCGATTGTCGTGGATCGGCTCACGACCCGCTGGTTGAGCCTGCTGGTCGCGACTCGCTTGCTTGGCCATTCGCATCTCCTACCGCCTGTGGCGTGTAAACTCGGTTGAAGAAGCCCGGGTTCGACTCACGGTCGAAATAGTGCTTCCTCTTGATCCATATGAACCCCTCGCTGCGCGACACGATCGCCACGTCGATGGGCCCGCCGACGGTCTCTTGCGCCGTCGAGAACCGCCGCTTCGCGGACGTAAGCTCGACCAGAGCACTGGCCATTTCGGCCAGCTCCTTTTTGGACATAAAATTGACGATGTCAAGTATTGACTGGTGCTCATGCCCCCGGAACTGGTCGAGAGTGCTGTGGAAGCTTTTCAACACCTCTCGACGAATCGTACGCTTCTCGGACGCAGTAAATGACCGCGGTTTTGTTTCTGCAATTTTATCGATCACTTTCGAGACGAAATCCGCGATATCGTCACGGAACGATGCATCGATGCCGTAGATGAATCGCTCCGCCATCTCCTTCTGAGCGAACGAGACGATCTGCGCGAGATGGCCGTTCCGGTCGATGTCGATCTCGCTGCGATTGATGATTTTCATCTGGCCGAAATAGATTCCGTCCATCTCGAAATAATGCAGCGTCGGAAACAGGTCGTCCAAGCCGAAGCCGCCGAAGACCAGCCCCGTCAGGAAATCGGAGCCGTCGGAGCTGCGCATGACCGCGAACGCGAGCTGATAGAGAAGCTCCCGGTGCTCGCTCGACGGATCCAGCGATCGAAACACGATCTTGATCGCATCGTCGCACACCGAGCCATAGGCTTCCTTGAACTGGTCGAGCGTGATGTCGGTGAGGAAATCGTCCATCACGGTCGTTTGAGCGGCCGTCAGCGCGGCCGTTATCAAGCGGGTCAAGGTCGCATAGGAGTTGAGCGAGAGCTTCTTTCCCTTCATCTTGAGCGACGACATCGCGAATTCGTCGTAGAATTTGTTAAAAATTTCCTGATATTTGTCGATGAGAACGGCCGCGAAGTACGATTTTTCCTGATCGGCCGTGCGCTTGAAGTTCAGCAGGTAGGAGACGAACTCGTCCGCCGCCTGCTTGAGGGTCGAGAATTTTTGCTTGCAATCGACGCGATGCTTCCGGACGACCACGTCGAGCGGCACACCGACATAATCCACATTGTTGTAGATCATCAGCGCGATGGGCTGGTTGCAGGAAAATTCGAAGATTTTTTCCGCCGTGTTATAGGTTTTTTGGCTCGATCCTATTCTCAGGGTGACGGCGCTATCGGCCGCCAAAGCGAGAGCGGACCGGTTCAGAAGTGCAATCTCGGCCGTCATTCTTCTTCGTCCCCCCAGCCGCGGCGCGATGACCATGGCCCATCGACGAGCAGCGACGGGCCTTTCGGCCGTCATCGCTCGTGCCCTTGGGACACCGTGTCCCATCACCGCGGTTAAGGCTCAGATTGTCTTGGCGACTTGAGGTTGTCGAGCGCATTTTCAGGTGCGGACGCATCGTCGCCCGCGCAGGGGCGATCGCCGTGACCGGCCGTCGGGCGGGCCGGTTCAGGGCTCCGTCATGGCGATCGACGCCGGGACCAGCCGCGCCGCTGCGGGCCCGCCCTCCGGCGGCGCCAGCGCCAGGGAACGCGGCACCGGGCCGAGGCAGCCGGTGCAGACCGAGGCGATCGCCCGGTTGGCCCGTGCGGTGATCCGCGCCTCGAACGCCTCCCGGGCGGCCGCGGCGCGGGCGAGCGCGGCGAGGCGAGCGCCCTCCGCCGCGCGGGCGGCCTCGGCCGCGTCGGCGCCCGGGCCGTCCTCCGGCGCTTCGTCGCGGGGGCGGATGCGCAGCAGCAGGGGACCGCCCGCCGCCTCGGCGACGAGGGAGCCCGACCCGGACGTCGGGTCCGGCGCGGGAGCCGCCTCCTGGGCATGCGCCGCTCCGGCGACGAGCCACGCGGCGGCGAGGAACGGGATCGCGGCGGGGCGCAAGAAGCCTCTCCCTGGTGACGGATTGCAGGGTCGAACGGCGCGGTGAACGCAGCCTTAACCATAACCGGGACGGTGCCGGTTCGGTTCACCCGCGGCGCCCGCGCCACAGCCGGCCCGCGAGCCGGTCCCGTGCGGCACACGAGGATGTGACCGGGCCGAGGCGAGGAAACCCGGCACTTTCGCATTCAGGGTGCATTCAGTGCCCGGCGACGATGGTCCCCGGCATGCGCCAGCTCGTTCTCCTCCTGCTTCCCGCCCTCGTCGGCCTCGCCGGCGCTTCGGGCTGGCTCGCGGCCGCGGAGGAGCGGGACGAGACCGCCACCGGGGCGGTGCCGGCCCGGCCGGTCAAGGCCGCCGAGACCACCCAGACCTGCCTCTCCTCCGGCGACCTGCGCGAGGCGGTGGCGGAGAAGCGGGTGGTCGAGCCGGTGGCGGCGATCCGCGCGGCGCGCGCCGCCGTGCCCCGGGCCGACATCGTGCGGGCCAACCTCTGCCGCCGGGACGAGGCGCTGGTCTACATGCTGACGGCCTTGCGCAAGGACGGCCAGTTCGTGCACGTGATGGTGGATGCCCGGTCGGGAAAAGTAGCCGGCCAGTGGTGATCCCGGGTTTGGTTCGCAGCGGGGAGTTCGGGTCGTGCGTCTGCTCGTGGTCGAGGATGACCGGGATCTCAACCGCCAGGTCGTGAGCGCCCTGGAGGAGGCGGGCTACGCCGTCGACAAGGCGTTCGACGGCGAGGAGGGCGCCTTCCTCGGCGAGACCGAGCCCTACGACTGCATCATCCTCGACATGGGCCTGCCGAAGGCCGACGGCGTCTCGGTGCTGTCGGGCTGGCGCCGGGCGCAGGTGAAGACGCCCGTCATCATCCTCACCGCCCGCGACCGCTGGAGCGACAAGGTCAACGGCTTCGACGCCGGCGCGGACGACTACGTCACCAAGCCCTTCCACATGGAGGAGCTGCTGGCCCGGGTGCGCGCGCTGCTCCGCCGCACCGCCGGCCACGCGACGAGCCAGATCAGCGCCGGGCCGGTGGTGCTCGACACCCGGTCGGGCCGCGTCTTCGTCGACGGCAGCCCGGTCAAGCTCACCTCGCACGAGTACCGGCTGCTCTCCTACCTGATGCACCATACCGGCCGGGTCGTCTCCCGGGCCGAGCTGACCGAGCACCTCTACGACCAGGATTTCGACCGCGACTCGAACACCATCGAGGTCTTCGTCGGACGCCTGCGCAAGAAGCTCGCGGTCGACCTGATCCAGACCGTGCGCGGCCTCGGCTACCTGATCGACGCGGGCGCCGGCGGGCCGGTGCCGTGACCGGCCCCGGTCGCGCCGCGGCCGAGACGCCGGCCGCCGAGACCGGCCTTGCCGGCGGCGTCGCCCTCGGCCCGCCGCGCGCCGCCGGGCGCCTCGCCTGGCTCGGCTGGCGGCCGTGGCGCAAGCGCTCGATCGCGGTGCGCCTCGCGGTGTCGTCGCTCATCTCCAGCGCGCTCATCCTGCTGATCGCCGGGCTGATCCTCTCGACCCTCTACCGCGAGACCACCGAGCGGGCCTTCGACAGCCGGCTCCTCGTCTACGCCAACGATCTCGCCACCAACCTCGTCTCGCCCTCCGATTCCGAGGCGCGCAGCTTCGGGGCGCTCGGCGACCCGCGCTTCGACCTGCCCCTGTCGGGCTGGTACTGGCAGGTCGGCCGGCCGAATGCCCGGCCGCGGGACCTGCGCACCTCGCGCTCCCTCGTCGGCGTGCCGCTCCAGCCCCCCGACAACGCGGTCGGCGAGGCCGGGGCCGGGCAGCTGCGCAAGGGCTACGGCAAGGCCCAGGACGACCGGCCGCTGCGCATCATCGAGCGCACCGTCGATCTCGGCGAGGAGGGCCGCTACATCGTGCGGGTCGCCGGCCCCTCGGACGAGATCGCCGCCGACATGCGGCGCTTCACGCTCGCGCTCACCATCACCTTCTCGCTCCTCGGCCTGTCGCTCGGCCTCACCACCCTGTTGCAGATCCGCTTCGGCCTCGCGCCGCTGATCAAGCTGCGGGCGGCGCTCGGCGCGATCCGCCGGGGCGAGGCCGACCGCATCTCGGGCGAGTACCCGCGGGACATCGCGCCGCTCGCCGGCGAGGTGAACCTGCTCCTCGAGACCAACCGCGAGATCCTCGAGCGGGCCCGCACCCAGGTCGGCAACCTGGCGCACGCGCTCAAGACCCCGTTGAGCATCATCGTCAACGAGGCCTCGACGGGGGATGCCAACAGCGAGCTCGCCGTGAAGGTGCGCGAGCAGGCCGCGGTGATGCGCGACCAGGTGAACTACCACCTCGACCGCGCCCGGGCCGCGGCGCTCGCCGGCGCGCTCGGCACCTTCACCGACGTCGAGCCGGTGGTGGCGGCCCTGGTCCGCACCTTCGGCAAGATCTTCTACGACAAGGACCTGACCTTCGACACCAGCGTCACCCCGGGCCTGCGCTTCCGCGGCGAGCGCCAGGATTTCGAGGAGATGATCGGCAACCTCGTCGACAACGCCGCCAAGTGGGCGCAAGGCCGCGTCTCGATCCGCGCCGAGGTGATCGGCCAGGGCGAGTACCCGCACCTCATCGTCACGGTGGAGGATGACGGGCCGGGCCTGCCGCCGGAGGCCCGGGTCGCGGTGCTCGCCCGCGGCCGGCGCCTCGACGAGACCAAGCCCGGCTCAGGCCTCGGCCTCTCGATCGTCTCCGACCTCGCCGCCCTGTATCGCGGGCGCCTGCGCCTCGACGCGGCCGCACTCGGCGGCTTAAGGGCAGTGATCGAGGTCCCGGGCGATGCGAGCCCGGCGGCGCAGGCCTGACGGCCCGCGCCGAAGGACCGGCCTCCGGGAACCGACAAGAGCGGCATGATCCTGCAGCGGAGCGAAGCGTTCTACGGCCGTGCCGAGGTGCGGGAGGGCCGACCGGCCCTGCGCCTGGTCGAGAACGCCCACTACCTCGCGCGCGTGCCCCATCTCGACAAGGTACCGGCGATCTTCGACGCCGCCGGCCGGATGGTGCCCGAATCCCTCGACCACCACGGCGGCGACCGCATCCCGACCTGGCAGACGACCGAGTGGCCGGAGGGCCAGGGCCCGGTGACCGAGACGGCGCCGGAGGGCACCTACCTCTATGTCGGGGCGATCCACCCGCATTACGGCCATTTCGTCATCAACACCCTGGCGCGGTTCTGGCCGCTCCTCGATTGCGGCGATGGGGGCCTGCGCCCGACCCTGCTCTGCCACGGGCCGGGGCTCGACGCGAATTGGGGCGCGACCCCGTTCATCCCGGAGATCCTCGGCCGGCTGGGCCTGAGCGTGATGGACCTCGCCGCGTTCGGGCGGCCCCTGCGGATCCCCACCCTCCTGGTGCCCCAGGCCGCGCTGCAGCAGGACGACTACGCCTTCCCGGTCCTGGCCGACCTGTGCCGTGAGATCGGGCGCGGCTACTACGCGCCCGAGGAGGTCGATGCCGACCCGCAACCGGTCTACCTGTCGAAGACCCGGCTGACGCACGGGGTCCGGCGCTTCGCCAACGAGGAGGCGGTGACGGCGGTGCTGGCCGCCAACGGGGTGCGGATCGTCCACCCCGAGCTCCTGAGCTTCCCCGAGCAGGTGCGCCTGTTCGCCCGCCACCGGGTCGTGCTCGGGGCCAACGGCTCGGCCTTCCACACCCTGCTCTTCGCCCCTCCGGGCCGGCGGGTGATCGCCATTGCCGACCGGCTCAAGCTGAGCGCGACCTACCGGCTGATCGACCTCATCACCGGCACGCAGGCGCACTACTACTACCCGGTCGGGACGAGCAGCCACGCCGGCGACGGCTTCACCGTCAACTTCGTCTTCCGGCAACCGGAGGTCGTGGCCGCCGAGCTTCTCGACAAGATCGCCCGCATCGCCACCCTGCGCGAGCACGAGCTGCGCGCCGATCCGGGCGCCTGGCACCTCTCCCCGACGATCCCGCCCCTGCCGCCCCGGCCCGGGGGGCTGCCGGGGATGCTGGAGCGCCTGCGCGGGGTGCTGCCGGGTCTCGGCTGAGGCGAGCCGTTCCCCCCGGGGTGGGACTGCGCTAAGCCCGTCTCCCGCCCCCGGAGCGAGTTGCCACGATGCCCGATCTCGACGCGATCGCCACCCGCCACGGCGTCGGCCCGGACGCCGTCCGCCACCTTCTCGAGGCGCTCGCCCGCGGCCACGGCCGGATGGCGCAGTTCGACCATCCCGACCTCGGCGGCATGGGCCAGTGGTCGGCCGGCGGCATGACGATGATCGGCGACATGTTCGATGCCGGCCTCAAGGCCCGGGTCGTCGCGCTCTGCGACGAGCTCGCACCGCTCGCCGCGGAAAGTCCGGGATCCAGCCCGGGATCGAACCGGAGTCAGGACCTCGGCTGGACCGGCTCGGACGGGTCCGAGAGCGGACCTTGGAGCGAATCTTGGAGCGGATCCCGGAGCGAGTCCTCGGGCGGCTCGTGGTGGCCGGCCGGCCTCGGCCAGCCGGCCAGCTCCGGGTCGCAGAACGACACCCGCTACGCCTTCTTCCCCGAGGCCCGCCGCCTCGCGATCAAGACCGCCGGCCGGGTGACGCTCCACGACACCGGCGACCACCGGATCGGCGGCGTCTCGCAGCAGCAGGGCTCGTCCCGCTCCCTGAGCTTCACCAGCCAGCACGGGCCGGTGCGGCTGGACGAGCTGCCGGTGGTGGGTGCCCCGGAGCGGGAGACGGACCCTATTGCACAGGCTGCGCCGGCGATGCCCGCGGCCGTCCCCCCGGCTCACCCGGCCGCCGCACCTACGGGCGACGTGCTCGGGACGATCGAGCGCCTGGCGGAGCTGCACCGCAAGGGCGTGCTGACCGAGGCCGAGTTCGCGGCGAAGAAGGCGGAGCTGCTGGCGCGGTTGTGAGGACAGTCGGGCCGGCCGTCTCCTACGACGCATCATCCGCGTCGAAAGCCCTCTCGACGTCCCGGCCGGCGTCGAGGATCCGGTTGATCACGACGTGGTCGATCGTCAGGTGAAATGCGATCGTGACCCGGTGCTCGAACCCGGTCACCCGTAACCCCGGGCGACGATCGTCGCGTCTTCATCCGCGCTCCGGAAAGGTCGAGAATTCCTCGCGATGCGCCGGGATTCGCTCGACATGGCCGGGGGCGCGTGTCGTCCCGGATCCGTCCGCGATAGGGTCGTAGATGCCCTGCAGATCGGCTTCGGCCTCCGGCGAGAGGACGATGGCCCGTTTCACCGCTCGGCGTCCCGCAGCCGAGCGGCATGGCGGGCGCGAAGCCCGGCTCGCACGTCGTCCGTAGATCGTCCGCGGCCCGGGTCGCTGACCATCGCGTCGTCGGTCTTCACGACCTCGTCACGCAGCCAGGTTTCGACCGCCGCATCGCGCTCCTGCAGGGCTCACAGACCCGCTCGCACCACCTCACTGCCGGTCGCATAGGTGCCGGAGGCCACAAGACTGTCGATGGAGTGGGATTGTTCGTCGGGCAGGCTGAAGGTCCGCTTGGTCGTGGCAGGCATGATCGGAGCTTCCTCGAACGATCGGTGCCATCGGTATGATTTTTCTTACCAACGTCGATGAGGAAAGACTCGTTCGTCGCTGGAAGCCGCCCCTTACACCGCCACCGGACTCCACCCATACTCCTCCGCCGCCGCCACCTTCCGGTGGAAGGCGAGCCTGCGGTCGTATTCGAGCGGGTCCTTCGGCTTGACCAGGGCGCCGGGGGGCACGTTGAGCCAGTCGACGAGGCGGGTCAGCATGAAGCGCAGGGCCGCGCCGCGGGCGAGCAACGGCAGGGCCGCGACCTCGCGGGGCGCGAGCGGCCGCACCGCCTGGTAGGCGGCGATCATCGCCTGGCCCTTGGTGCGGTTGAATGCGTAATCCGCCTCGAAGCACCAGGCGTTGAGGCAGATCGCCAGGTCGTAGGCGAAGGAATCGGTGCAGGCGAAGTAGAAATCGATCAGGCCCGAGACCTCGTCGCCGAGGAAGAACACGTTGTCGGTGAAGAGATCCGCGTGGATGACCCCGCCGGGCAGGTCCTGCGGCCAGGATGCCTCGAGGAGCGCCAGATCCTGGCGGGTGCGGTCGGCGAGGCCCGGCGCGACCCGGTCGGCCTGGGCCTCCGCCGCCTCGAAGAGCGGGCGCCAGCCCGCGACCGAGAGGGCGTTCGGCCGCGCAAGCGCGAAATCGGCCCCGGCGGCGTGCAGGCCGGCGAGCGCGGCACCGAGCGCCCGGCAGTGCTTGACCCCCGGCCGGCGCACCGAGACGCCCTCCAGGAACGACACGATCACCGCCGGCCGGCCGCAGAGCGTACCGAGGGTGGTGCCGTCGCGGGTGCGGATCGGCTGCGGGCAGGCGAGGCCGTTCGCCGCCAGGTGCTCCATCAGGCCGAGGAAGAACGGCAGGTCGTCCGGCTTCACCCGCTTCTCGTAGAGAGTGAGGATGTAGGAACCGGTGGTGGTGTGCAGGATGAAGTTGGTGTTTTCCACCCCCTCGGCGATGCCCTTGTAGGACAGGAGATCGCCGATCTCGTAGGCGGCGAGAAAGGCGGCCAGCGCCTCGTCCGGAACCTCGGTGTAGACCGCCACGGCCGTTCTGCTTTGCTCGAAGAGGTGGGATGAATGAACGAAAAATCGGCGCTTCAATAAAAGGCGCGGGATCCCCTCTCCCGTGTGGGAGAGGGGTAGGGGCGATCGAAGATCGCGCGAGGGTGGCTCGGGTTCAGGATAAGCCACTCAGCATCGAGCTGCGTAGCTCGATGGCTCAGGATCACTGCGGAACCCGAGCCACCCTCACGCGGGATCTTCGATCCCCCGGCCCCTCTCCCACACGGGAGAGGGGAGCGCGCCTCATCCTGCGAACGCCAGACCGGGAGGGTTGTACTAACCCTACTCCGCCGCCTCGCTGCGCAGCTCGCGCGGCAGCGGGAAGACCATGTCCTCGGTCGTGGTCGAGACGGTGTCGACCGTGACCTCGTAGCGGGTCGCGAAGGCGTCGATGATCTCCTCCACCAGCACCTCGGGGGCCGAGGCGCCGGCGGTCAGCCCGAGCCGGCGGATGTCGGAGAAGGCCTCCCAGTCCAGGTCCTCGGCGCGGTTGACGAGCCGGGTGATCGGGCAGCCGACGCGCTCGGCGACCTCGCGCAGGCGCTGCGAGTTCGAGGAGTTCGACGAGCCGACGACGATCAGCGCGTCGACGAGGGGGGCGACCTGCTTCACCGCCTCCTGGCGGTTGGTGGTGGCGTAGCAGATGTCGTCCTTGTGCGGGCCGACGATCTTGGGGAACTTCTGCTTGAGCGCCTCGACGATGTGGTGGGTGTCGTCGACCGAGAGGGTGGTCTGGGTCACCCAGGCGAGGTTGTCGCGGCTCTCGGGCTCCAGCGCCTCGATCTGCTCGATATCCTCGACCAGGGTGATCGAGCCCTTGGGCAGCTGGCCCATGGTGCCGACGACCTCCGGGTGGCCGGAATGGCCGACGAGCAGCACGTGGCGGCCGCGCTTGTGGTGGATCTCGGCCTCGCGGTGGACCTTGGTCACCAGCGGGCAGGTCGCGTCGATGGTGGTCAGCCCGCGCGAGTTCGCGTTCTGCGGCACGGTCTTCGCCACGCCGTGGGCGGAGAAGATCACCGGGGCCTTGCCGTCCGGCACCTCGTCGAGCTCGGCGACGAAGACCGCGCCTTTGCGCTTCAGGCTCTCGACCACGTACTTGTTGTGCACGATCTCGTGCCGCACGTAGACGGGAGGGCCGTAGAGGGCGAGCGCGCGCTCGACCACGTCGATGGCCCGCACCACGCCGGCGCAGAAGCCGCGCGGGGCGCAGAGGAGGATCTCGAGGGGCGGCTTCGCGGGTGCGGCGGCACCGGCGTCGGTCTGGTTCACGGAGGCGCTCATGATCCGGGATGTGGCGAGGCGGGGCTGTCCCTGTCAACCTCTTGTGCCACGCAATCGCGCCGATCCAAAGCGCGCGCGAGCGACACCTCCCCTGCGGCACGTGCGTGATGCCCGTCGCCGGACCGGTGAAGACCGGGTTAGCCGGACGGCCCCGATCGGGGTAAGGGAGGGCTTGAGCCGACCTCGAACCCGGGAGAATCCCGCGCGATGGCGACCGCCGCCGACCACGCCAGCTTCCTGCCGCCGGTCCTGACCTTCCTGTCCGCCGCGGTGATCGGCGTGCCGATCTTCCGCCTCCTCGGGCAGAGCGCCGTGCTCGGCTACCTCGTGGCCGGCGTCGTCATCGGCCCGTCGGGCCTGTCGCTCATCACCGAGCCGGAGACCGCCCGCAGCGTCTCGGAACTTGGGGTGGTGCTGCTCCTGTTCATCGTCGGGCTGGAGCTCGAGATCTCGCGGCTGATCTCGCTGCGGCGCGACATCCTGGGGCTCGGCACGCTCCAGCTCGGGCTCTGCGCCCTGGCGCTCGGGGGTCTGGGATACCTCACCGGGCTGTCGGGCGGGGCCGCGACCGTGATCGGCATCGCGCTCGCGCTCTCGGCCACCGCGGTCGCCCTGCAGCTCCTCGAGGAGCGCCGCGACCTCGCGGCGCCCTACGGCCAGCGCGCCTTCGCGGTGCTGCTGTTCCAGGACCTGTCGATCGTCGGCATCCTGGCGCTGCTGCCGCTCATCGCCCAGACCGGCACCGGCGAGGGCGGCGAGGCCTGGCTCGGCACGGCGCTGCAATCGGCCGGCACGGCGGTGGCGGCGGTGATCGGGGTGGTGCTCGTCGGGCGCTACGGCCTCAACCCGTTCTTCCGGCTGCTCGCCGCCAGCGGCGCCCGCGAGGTGATGACGGCCGCCGCCCTCCTCGTCGTGCTCGGCACCGCCCTCATCATGGAAGAGGTCGGGCTGTCGATGGCGATGGGGGCGTTCCTCGCCGGCCTGCTGCTCGCCGAATCGAACTTCCGCCACCAGCTCGAGGCCGATATCGAGCCGTTCCGCGGCATGCTGCTCGGCCTGTTCTTCATGAGCGTCGGCATGTCGATCGACCTGACGCTCGTCGGGCAGAACTGGCTCGGCCTGTCGGTCGCGACCGTGGGGGCGATCCTCATCAAGGTCGCGCTGGTGGCCGGCCTGTTCCGGCTGTTCGGCTCGTCCTGGCTCGACGGCTTGCGCGGCGCCGCCGTGCTGGCCCCGGCCGGCGAGTTCGCCTTCGTGCTGCTGCCGGTCGGCCAGGAGCTCGGCCTCGTCGACGGCCCGGCGGGGCGGCTCGCCATCGCGCTCGCCGCCATCACGATGCTGATCGGCCCGATCGGCGCCAAGGTCCTCGACGGGGTGCTGTCGCGGCGCGCCACCGCCCCGCTCGAACCCGAGCACGAGGCGATCGAGGGCGCCGAGGCGCGGGTCCTGGTGATCGGCTTCGGCCGCTTCGGCCACATCCTCAACCAGGTGCTGCTGGCGCAGGGCCTGAGCGTCACGGTGATCGACAAGGACGTCGAGCAGATCCGCAGCGCCGCCCGCTTCGGCTTCCGGGTCTATTACGGCGACGGCACCCGCCTCGACGTGCTGCGCTCCTCCGGCGCCGGCAAGGCCGAGGTGGTCTGCATCTGCATCGACGACGCGGAGGCGACGCTCAAGATCGTCGACCTCATCCACGCCGAGTTCCCGGCCGCCCGCACCTACGTGCGGGTGTTCGACCGGATCCAGGCGATCGAGGCGATGGGCCGCGACGTCGACTACCAGATCCGCGAGACCTTCGAATCGGCCCTCGCCTTCGGGCGGGCCACCCTGGAGGCGCTCGGCCTGCCCGCCGAGGAGGCGGCGCGGACGGTCGACGACGTGCGCAAGCGCGACCTCGCCCGGCTGGTGCTGCAGCAGGCCGGCGAGCCCCTCGACCGGGCCGACCCCCTGCGCAGCCTGGTGCGGATCAAGCCCGAGCCCCTGACCGCGCCGCTCCACGCCTCGCACGGGCTCAACCCCGAGACCGAGGACATCATCGCCCGCGAGCGGGCCGGCGCCGATGGGTGAGGCGCGCCCGCCGGAGACCGGCCCCGGCACCGCTTCCCCCTCCGCCCGCTTCGTCGCCGGCTCGACCCTGCGCCACGTCGTGGTGATGGCGGCGACGGGCTCGGTCGGCCTGATGGCGATCTTCGTCGTCGACCTCCTGTCGCTGCTCTACATCGCCCGGCTCGGCGATCCGGTGCTGACGGCGGCGCTCGGTTTCGCCACCATCGTCCAGATCTTCGCGGTCTCGATCAATATCGGCATGATGATCGCGGTCGGCGCCCTGGTCTCGCGGGCGCTCGGGCGCGGCGACGTCGGCGAGGCGCGGCGGCTGGCCGCCTCGTCCCTGGTCCTGGCGCTCCTCGCCTCGGGCCTGGTGACGGCCCTGCTGCTGCCGCTCCTCACCCCGTTCCTCGGCTTGATCGGCGCGCCGCCCGAGACCGTGCCGGCGGCCCGCACCTTCCTGTGGATCGCCCTGCCCTCGACCCTCCTGATGGCGCTCGGCATGGGCTTCTCGGGCGTGCTGCGGGCGGTCGGCGACGCCAGGCGGGGCATGAACGTGACGCTCGCCGGCGCCGCCGTGACCGCGCTCCTCGATCCGCTGCTGATCTTCGGCCTCAAGCTCGGCATCGAGGGGGCGGCGGTCACGATCGTGCTCGCCCGCCTCGCCTTCGCGTGGGTGGGCTATTCCGGCGCGGTGCGGGTCCACCGGATGGTGGCGCGGCCGCGCCTCGCCGCGGTCGTCACCGATGCCGGGCCGATCCTGCGCGTCGCGTTGCCCACCGTGCTCACCAACCTCGCCCCGCCGGTGGCGAGCGCGTTCCTCGCCCACGTCATGGCGGGCTTCGGCACCGCGACGGTCGCCGGCAACGCGGTGGTCGAGCGGGTGATCCCGGTGGCCTTCGGCGGGTTGTTCGCGCTCTCGGGCGCGGTCGGGCCGATCCTCGGCCAGAACTGGGGCGCCGGCCGCTTCGACCGGATGCGGGCGAGCCTGCGCGACGCCGCGCTCGTCACCGGCCTCTACGTCGCGGCGGTCTGGCTCGCCCTGTTCCTCGGCCGCGGGCCCCTCACCGCCCTGTTCGGGCTCGAGGGCGCCAGCGCCGACCTCCTCGGCTTCTTCTGCCTCGCCGGCGGGGCGATCTGGTTCTTCAACGGGCTGCTCTTCCTCGGCAACGCCTCGTTCAACAACCTCGGCTTCCCGCTCGCCGCGAGCGCCCTCAACTGGGGCCGGGCCACGCTCGGCACCATGCCGCCGGCGCTGCTGGGCGCGCATCTCGCCGGGCCGGAAGGCGCGCTCGCCGGGACGGGGATCGGCTCAGCGCTGTTCGGGGTGGTCGGGCTCGCGCTGGCGTTCCGGACGGTGGGGGTGCTGGAGCGGCGGGAGGCGGCGGCGGGCCTCGGGCCAGAGGCGGGGCGACCGATCGGGGGACCAACGCCCTAGTGCATTGTCCGACCGAGCGGACGCCGGTCGGGCGAAGAAAATGCGGCAAAATCAGAGACCTGGAGCAGCGCCCGATTGCAGCGTCACGGTACACGACACCGCGACCGCGGCCCGACCATAGGGGCGGACGAT
>NZ_LWHQ01000017.1:12792-19482 GCF_001653715.1 Methylobacterium platani | reverse complement strand
GTCGTCCGAGAAAGGGGGTCGGCCAACGATGGGCCGCGAGGCCGACCGCAGGGCGACGGAGATCGTGTCGTGGACCGTGCGGCAACGTGATCGGGCGCTGCTCTAGCGGCAGGCCGTGGATTGGCCTCACGACGAAGGCATGCTCCCGACCCGTCTGCCGACGGCTCACGACTCACCGGGGCGAGCGGCTCGCGCCGCGCCTCGGCAGACGCCAATCGAGAGCCGGAAAACCTGTGCCGCCGACACGCGGCCGATTGCACGCAGCCCGTTCGATCCGCCCGGCCAGGTCGAGGTTCACCGCGGCGCGCACAATGATGCCGTTCCGTAGCGGCTCGGCACCTCATCGAGTCCGTGCCGCCAGCTCACGGCCTCGGTCAGGTGCGATTGCCGCATCTCTGCGCAATGGCCGCATCGACTGCCGACTTCGTCTCTGACGAGCCCCGTTCGCTTCGATGAAGGCGGAATAACAAATTGCCGTATTGTGGAATTTTGCCTTCGACCCTGTTTGTCACACGCCATGTTTTGATCTGTGAAATTCATGAAATACTTTTCAAGATACAGAAATATATCAATCTCGCAACGGCTCCGGTCGCTCGCCGTCCGGAAACAACTCCTTGAGACGATCATGGACGAGGTCGGCCGAGAACGGCTTGTTGAGGAACACGGCGCCCTCCGGCAGGTCGTCCGGACCGGGTGAGCGCTCGCCCGAGGCGACCAGGATCCTGATGTCCGGCCAACGCCGTGCCGTTTCACGCGCCAAGCTGAATCCGTCGCCGTCGCCCGGCATCTGCACGTCGGTGAAGAGCAGGTCTACCCGACCCGCATGCTCCTCGAGGAGACCGGTCGCCTGCGCGACGTTGCCCGCCTCAAGGGCTTGAAATCCCGCATCCTCGATGATCGCGCAGGCATCCATACGGATCATCGCGTCATCATCGGTAACAAGGGCGAAGGGCCGACGCGATCGATCACTCATACGTCCACAATGCCGGTGACAGCCCGGAGTTTCATGCACCGGCGGTTGATCGCTCCGGCCGGGCGCAAGGCCGGGATCGGTGCGGCGCCGGGAACCCCCAAACCCGTCGCTCACGGTTCGTGAGCGCGGCGGGTGCGTGCCATGCCCGCCCCCGAGAATGCACGAATTCGCTGACATGCCCCTCAGTGGAACCGATCGCCGGGATCGGGCGCAGCCGAGCTTCGTGCAAGCAGCACTCCCGCCATCGTCAGAGCATGCCGCAGCACGGGCAGCATCTCCTTGGCACCGTCGTGCTCGATGAGGCCATGCGCCATCAGCAGGTAGTCGGCGACGGCCTCCAACGGCGTGCCGGGGGGCGTCGCCGCGTTCAACGGCGGGGGAATGAAACGTGCCATCGTACCGCAGGCGATCGGCGGCTCCGGATCGCTCGGGCTGATCTCCGTCAGGGAGCCGAGATAGCCGAGGAAGGTGCGATCGGGCGGGCCGTAGGACGGGACGGCACCGATCACGACCCAGGCGTAGCTTCCATCGGCGCGACGGAGCCGGAGGCGGAGGCTGTACTCGCTCGGCCGGTCTCGGACACGACGCAGGAAGGCGGCGGCAGGTTCATGGTCGCCGGGATGCACACACCGGAACCAGCCGTGTTGCACGGCATCAGCGGCAGGCTGCCCGGTGAAGGCAGACCATTCCGGGCTGACATAGGTGACGCCGCCACGCGCGTTCGCGACAAAGATCAACGGTGCGACCTCCTCGTCATGGAGCCGGAATAAAGTGTTTACCTCTCCGGCATCGAGCAAAATCGGCAACGCGATCGATCAAATGATGACGCACGGAAAGATGATCGGCGTTCACAAAAGTATGGGCGCGTGACGTGCTGCTGTCCACCCCCAGCAGAGATCCGCACGGTGACGCTGATCGGACGCGCATTCGACATGCCATACCCCACCACCTGACGAACGGGGGCGGTCGGAGGTGCCGGGCGATGGGCCGAACGCCTCGCCGGCGACGGGTCGATGCATCGGCGCGTCGGCAGCGATCGTATCGGGTGGGAATGCGTGCGTGGGCGCTGGGCTGACGGCGGCGGCCGCTCCCATTCCTGTCGCTCCATTCCTGTATCGGGCAGGGTGCAAAGATCGCGGCAGGCGAGCCCGCCCGACAGAACGACCATGCAACGGGACGGATGCCGCATCGGCCCGCACGGGCCGGCGCGACCGGCGGACGGCCATCCGGCACGCCCACTCGTCCCATGGGAAAGGTTCCGTCACCCGAAGGCGCACGCTGAAATCCGGCCCGTTCCGGTTCATGATGCCCGCCATCGACCACAGGAGGGTGACGATGGCCACACCCACGCACGCGGCCGCCCCGCCGACCGACCTCGTGGTCGTCCCGCGCGCCGTGCTGGAGGCCGATCCCCACGCGGTGCTCGCGCGCCATCGCGCGGTCGTGCCGTGCATCCGGACCGACGACGGCGTCGTCATGCTGCTGCGGGCCGGCGACGTCCAGGCCCTCGTCGCGGATCCGCGCACCCGGCAGGTGGAGACCGAGTTCGCGCTGCTGCGCGGCATCACGGCGGGGCCGCTGTTCGAGTTCTTCCGGCAGACGGTGCTCCTGTCGAACGGCGAGGTCCACCGGCGCCGGCGCGCCCCGATCGCCCGCGCCTTCGCGTTCCAGGTCGTGGCGGCCTTGCGCCCGCGCATCCGCGCGCTCGCCGAAGGCCTCGTGGCCGAGCACCGGCCGAGCGGCCGGATGCACCTGCTCGCCGACTACGCCGCTCTCCTCCCCGCGCAGGCGATCGCGCTGATCCTCGGGCTGCCCGAGCGCGACGTGCCGGACTTCACGGCCTGGGTCTACGCGATGTCGCGCGCCCTCACCTCGGCCTGGGGACCGGCGGACTTCCCCGAGAGCGACGCGGCGGCGCGCCGGCTCATCGCCTACGTCGAGGACCTCGTGGCGCAGCGCCGCCGCTCCCCGCGGGACGACCTGATCTCCGCCCTGCTGCCGGCGATCGACGAGGACGACCCGGAGGCGGCCGCGGAGACGCGCATGCAGATCGTCTCGCTGATCCTGGCAGGCAGCGACACCACGCGCGCCGCGCTCGCGATCCAGGCCGGCCTCCTGCTCGCGGACCGGGCGCAATGGGAGGCGGTCTGCCGGGACGAGGCGCTGATCCCGGGGGCGGTGGCCGAGGCGTTGCGCTTCGAGCCGGCGGTCGGCTCGTTCCCGCGCTTCGCCCTGGCCGAGATCCCCCTGGAGGGCGCCGTGCTGCGAGCCGGCACGCTGATGTCCTTCTCGACGCTGTCGGCGATGCGCGACCCGGCCGTCTACGCCGACCCGGACGTGTTCGACATCCGCCGGAGCGACCATCCGCGCTGGCACCCGGTGTTCGGCGGCGGCGTGCACCGCTGCCTCGGCGAGGCGCTGGCCCGCATCGAATTGGAGGAGGGCCTGCGGGCGCTCACGCGCGGGCTTCCCGACCTGCGCGCGGATCGGCCGCTCGTCGTGCGGGGATCGGCCGCGATCCGCCGCGTCGACGAGCTGCCGGTGTCGTGGCCCACGGGGTGAGGGGCGGCCCCGGCCCTTCCCCAGGTCGCCGCCTCTCGCGACGGCCGGACGCGATCGTCCGGGGAGCCCGTCACCTCGCGCCGTCGAGCTCCGCGACGCCGCTGTTGCGATCGGCATAGGCGGCCCGGAACGCCGGACGCATCTGCCAGCGGCGCCAGAATGCGTCGAGGTGCTCGAACCGCTCGTCGAGGGGCGTCGCGTTCACCGGGAACTTCGAGAACGCCACCGCCGTCGCCAGGGTGATGTCCGAGAAGGTCGGCTCGTCGCCGCCGAGCATCCAGTCGCGGCCGTCGGAGAGATGCCGGTCGACCAGCGCCGCATGGGCCAGCGCCTCCTTGCGGCAGTGCTCGCCCCAGGCCGGGTTGTGCGTCAGCTCGAGCTTCGGCCCCAGGCCCCGGTGCAGGACGTGGAACATCGTGGTGATGCGATAGAGGATGTGGACCCAGATGCGGTTGTCCCACATCGCGTCGAGACCCTGTTCCATCGGCGTCTCGCCCATGATGCGGCGGCCGGGGAAGCTCTGGTCGAGGTAGCGGACGATGGCGGCCGTCTCGGACAGGATGGTGCCGTCGGCAAGGCGCAGGGTCGGCGTCTCGCCCCACGGGTTCATCTTGAGGTGGCGCCACTGCCGCTGCTCGCCGCCGGGGGCCATGTCGTAGATGTGCTCCTCAAACCGGTCGGCGATGCCCTTCTCGTGCAGGAACAGGCGCACGCGCTGCGGGTTCGGGAAGGCCGAGGGCGAGGTGAAGAGGCAGGGCTTGTCCGTCATCGGGGCTTCCTCGCGATCATTGTCTACCTGCCGTCAGGTAGGTAGCCCGACATAAGGGCTTCACGACCCGGCTGTCAAAGCCTATCTATCGTCAGGTATCGAGGGATCGGGAATGGCGGGCGACACCAGGGAGCGGATCATGGAATCCGCGCGGCTCACCGTTCAGGATCTCGGATACGGCGGCCTGAGCTTTCGCGAGCTGGCCAAGGATGTCGGCATCAAGAGCGCCAGCATCCACTACTACTTCCCCACCAAGGGGGACCTCGGCGAGGCGATCCTGCGCCGGTACGTCGACCGCTACGCCGCCTTCCTGGATGGGCTTCTGGACGGGCTCCCGGGGACGGGCGCCGATCGTGCCGCCCTGATGGGCCGGTACACCGACATGTTCCGGAGCACGCTGCTCAACGGCAACCGCCTGTGCCTGGCCGGGATGCTGTCGGCCGAGCGCAACGAGCTTCCGGCCGGAATCTGCGCCGAGATTGTCCGGTGGGGGGCGATGAACGAGGGCTGGATCGCGCGCGTGCTCGGCCTGGGCGGGGCCGGCGACCGGGAGGGCCTCCGGTCCCGTGCCGCGGCCCTGTTCGCGGCCGTGTCCGGCGCGCAGGTGGTCGCGCATGGCCGCAACGACGTCGCCGTCTACGACGACATCATCGCGGCCTATCGCGCGAGCGGCCTCGTCCCGTAAGGCCGGGAGCGGCCGCGGCTCACGCCTCCCGCGCGCGCGCGTCCACCGGCTGCCCGTCCCGGGCGGCGAGGCGCAGGCTCACGGCCGGCGGCGGGGGCTGGCGCCGCGCGCGACGTCGATGCACCAGGGGAAGGGTCGGGTCCTGCCGGAAGGGGAGATCGAGCACGCCTTCCACGTCGCTGCGGGTGAGGCCGATGTCCTTCAGCCCGCGGTCGTCGAGTTCGGCGAGGCGATAGGCGGCGCGGCGGTTGATCCACAGGGTGACGATCCGGGCCACGATCTGCGCGGCCTTGCGGCCGTAGCCGGGCGCGAGCGCGAGAACACCGAAGAGGGGGGCGAAGCTGATCGTCATCGTGGTCTCCGGCGGGAGCTGCCCGCGAACCTCGTCACGCGCCGGCCATCGCTCTTCCGCTGGCTCCTTCATAGCCCCGCCTCGTCGATGCGTTGAGCGAATGCTTGAGATGTGTCACATCACGGAGATTGATAACGGAGCGTCCCGGTGCATCCCCTCGACATCGACCAGCTCCGGACCCTGGTGGCGATCGCCGAGAGCGGCTCGTTCACCCGGGCGGCGGAAGGCGTGCACAAGACGCAATCCGCCGTCTCGATGCAGATGAAGCGGCTCGAGGAGCGGATCGGGCGCGAGATCTTCGCCAAGGCCGGACGCGGCGTGCGGCTGACCGACGACGGCGAGCGGCTGCTGGACTACGCCCGGCGCATCGTGCGGCTGCAGACCGAGTGCCTGGCGACCTTCGAGGAGGGCGACCTCGCCGGCCGGGTGCGGCTGGGCCTGCCGGACGACTACGCCGACCGCTACCTGCCGGAGATCCTCGGGCGCTTCGCCCGCACCCATCCCCGGGCCGAGGTCACGGTGGTGTGCGAGCCGACCGACATGCTGGCCGACCGGATCGCCGACGGCGACATCGACCTCGCCATCGTCACGGAGGCGAAAGGCCGGCGCAACGTCGAGACGATCCGCACCGAGGCCCTGCTCTGGGTCACGTCGGGCCGCCACGCGGTCCATGCCGAGCAGCCGGTGCCCCTCGCCCTCGGCCGGCCGGACTGCAACTGGCGCCGGGCCGCGATCGAGGCGCTGGAGCGCGGCGGGCGCCAGAGCCGGATCCTGTTCGTGAGCTTGAACTCGACCGCGGTCGGGGCGGCGGTGCTGGCCGGGCTGGCGGTCTCCGTCCTGCCGGAGAGCGCGCTGCGCCCCGGCATGCGGGTGCTCGGGCCGCAGGACGGCTTCGCGAGCCTGCCGGCCTGCCGCATCGGGCTGATGCGCCACCGCACCGGCGAACCCAACCCCCTCGCCGACATCCTGGCCGGGCAGATCCGGCAATGCCTCGACAATCTCGGGATGGCGGCCGAGTGACGGCCGGAGGCTCTCAGCTGAGGGCGGCGAGGAACCTGGTCTTGATGTTGTTGAACAGGCTGCCGGCCGAGTCGCCGTAGGTGGCGAGTGCCGCCGTCAGCGCGAGGAAGATCAGGCCGGCGATCAGGGCGTACTCGATCGCGGTCGTCCCGGACGGATCGCGAAGGAACCGTCGGACCGCCCTCATGTCCCGCGATCTGCCAAGCACGTCGAAGTCTCCCGGTCCGCCGGGGCGGACACTAGGACGGGACATCCTCATCAGGCGTTAATGAGATGCCGGAAACACCCCCCATGACGCTGGGTCATGCACGCGACCATGGGGGGGGGGG
>NZ_LWHQ01000017.1:0-12719 GCF_001653715.1 Methylobacterium platani | reverse complement strand
ACGAGGTGGGGACGAGGCCGCGGCGCGGCGGCTCCGGGAAGGCCGCCGCGCGGGAGGGGCGTGCCCGCTCAGGCCTTGCCGGTCTCCTTGCGCAGGGCGTCGATCCGCTGCGACGCCTCCGCCTTGTCGAGGTCCGGGTCGAACGCCTCGTCGTCCTTGGCCTGCTCGGCCAGGGTCTTGAGGTAGGAGGCCTGCGCCCCGGTCATCGGCTCGGAGCCGGTGGTCCAGTCCTTCGGATCCTTGATGCGGTTCGAGGTGTCCTTCGGATCCTGCTTCGGGTTCTCGGTCTCGTGCGTCTCGGTCTCGGACTTCTTGGCGGCGGTCTTGGCGGTCATGGGGGCCCTCGATGTTCCCTGAATGTTCCGACCAGACAACGGGCGAGCCCCCGCCCGCGTTCCCGGCCCGACCGCCGCAGGCGGCGCTTGTCCCCGCAAATCACGGATCCGGACGCGCGAAGGCCCCGGGCAGTCTCCCGCCCGGGGCCTTCGGTTCGTGCGCGCGTCGCGAGGGTCAGGCCGCCTTCGCGCAATGCCCGATCACGCGGCCTTGGCGCGCGGCCGCACCTCGGCCGAGTAGTCGTCCATCAGGGTCTTGGTCATCGCCGCCGGGGTGAAGCGGTACTGGGCGATCTCCGAGACCGGGGTGACCTCGGCGGCCGAGCCGGTGATGAAGCACTCCGAGAAGCCCGCCATCTCCTCGGGGCGGATGCGCCGCTCGACCACCTCGTAGCCGCGGCGCTTCGCCAGATCGATCACGGTCTGGCGGGTGATGCCGTTGAGGAAGCGGTCGGCGGCCGGGGTGTGGATCACCCCGTTCTGGATGAAGAACACGTTGGCGCCGGTGCACTCGGCGACGTTGTCCTCCCAGTCGAGCATCAGGGCGTCGGCGTAGCCCTTGTTCTCGGCCCGGTGCTTGGAGATCGTGCAGATCATGTAGAGGCCGGCCGCCTTCGAGGCCGACGGCGCGGTGCGCGGATCGGGCCGGCGGTAATCGGCGAGGTCGAGCCGGATGCCCTTCATCTTGGTCTCCGGGTCGAAGTAGCTCGGCCACTCCCACGCCGCGATGGCGAGGTGGATCGTGTTGGATTGCGCCGACACACCCATCATCTCCGAGCCGCGCCAGGCGACCGGGCGCAGGTAGGCGTCCGAAAGGCCGCTCTCCTTCAGCACCAGCTTCTTGGCGGCGTCGATCTCGGCCACCGAGTACGGGACCTCGAAGTCGAGGAGCTCGGCCGAGCGGCGCAGGCGCTGCGAGTGCTCGGTGCACTTGAAGATCTCGCCGCCATAGGCCCGCTCGCCCTCGAACACGCAGGAGCCGTAATGCAGGCCGTGGCTGAGTACGTGAATCTTCGCGTCCGCCCACGGCACCATGCGGCCGTCGAACCAGATGTGGCCTTCACGCTGGTCGAAGGGAATGACGGACATGACGATGATCCTCGTATGCGTTCGTTTCCGCCTGGCTGGTTCTCGCGCAACGTTCGTGCTCGAGCGGGGCGCGGGGCGTTCGTTCGTTTCGCCGGCGGGGTTGACGCCTATCAACGAGGCTGAGATATGTCAACAAGACTGACATAAATGACGAGGGCCCGCGAAGGCCCTCTCCCGCGAAGAGGTGCGACCCGTGACCCAGGCCGCCCGGACCCGTCCGGCCCCCATCCCGGACGCCGCCAACGAGGATGCGCGGGAGGCAGGCTACGCCCATGCCGGGACGGATCAAGGGGAACCGGCTCGCGGGGAGCCCGCCGAGGCGCCGCATTACGACCTGATCGAGCTGCTGTTCTTCGCCTACCGCGACTTCGTCGCCGATCCCGACCGCATCCTGGCCGAGTACGGCTTCGGCCGCGCCCATCACCGGGTTCTGCACTTCGTCGACCGGCATCCCGGCCTCACCATCGCCGAACTCCTGGATATCCTGCGGATCACCAAGCAGAGCCTGAACCGGGTGCTGAAGGAATTGATCGAGCAGGGCTACATCGCGCAGCGCACCGGCACGAGCGACCGGCGCCACCGCCTCCTCACCTGCACGCCGGAAGGGCGCGCGCTCGCCCAGCGCCTCGCCGGCGTCCAGGGCGAGCGGGTCCGCCGGGCGCTCGCGGAAGCCGGCCCCGCCCTGCGCGATCCGGCGAGCCGGTTCCTGCTCGCGATGATCGAGCCGGGCGAGCGCGCCGGCGTGAGCCGGCTGATCGCAGGCGGTGATCCGGCCCGCGGCGATCCCGCCCCCGAGGCGACGCCGTGAGCGCCGATCCCGCCGTCGCCCCCCGGGCGGAACTCCCCGACCACGCTCCCCACATCCTGGTGGTCGACGACGACCGCCGCCTGCGCGACCTCCTCGCCCGCTTCCTCGGCGAGAACGGCTACCGGGTCACGGCGGCGGCGAGCGCCGCCGAGGCGCGGGCGCGCGGGCGCAGCCTCGTCTTCGACGCGGTGGTGCTCGACGTGATGATGCCGGGCGAGACCGGCTTCGACTATGCCCGCCAGATCCGCCTGACCTCGAGCGTGCCGATCCTGATGCTGACCGCGCGCTCGAACCCGAACGACCGGGTCACCGGGCTCGAGATCGGCGCCGACGACTACCTGCCGAAGCCCTTCGAGCCGCGGGAGCTGATCCTGCGCCTCAACAACATCCTGCGCCGCAACGCGCGGGGACCCGCCGACGGGACGGCCGCCCCCCTCGACGCGGTGCGCTTCGGGCCGTTCCAGTTCCGCATCGAGCGCGGCGAGCTCACCCGCGACGACGAGGCGATCCGCCTCTCCGAGCGCGAGCGCGAGATCCTGACCATCCTGGCGCTCGCCCGCGGCGGCAACGTCGAGCGCGAGGCGCTGACCGGCACCAACGGCGCCGCCAACGAGCGCACCGTCGACGTGCAGATGAACCGCCTGCGGCGCCGCATCGAGGACGACCCGGCCAATCCGCGCTACGTGCAGACCGTGCGCGGCGTCGGCTACCGGCTGGTCCTGGATTAACGGGATGGCAGCCCCCACCCTGGCCGGGACGCTGCCGACGCCCCGGCGGGCCTGGCGCCGGCTCGGCCGCGTGATCGGCGACCGGCTGCCGAAGGGGCTCTACGCCCGCTCGCTCATCATCATCATCGCCCCGATGGTGCTGCTGCAATCGGTGATCGCCTACACCTTCATGGAGCGGCACTGGCAGCTGGTGACGCGGCGCCTCTCGGCCGCCGTGACCGCCGACGTCGCGGCCCTCATCGACATCTACGAGAGCTATCCCCAGGACAAGGGCTCCGAGACCCTGGAGCGGATCGCCAGCGAGCGCCTGAACCTCGACGTCGACATCCTGGACGGGGCGAAGCTCCCGGTGCCGGGCCCGCGGCCGTTCTTCTCGCTCCTCGACGAGGCCCTGTCCGACGAGATCCGGCGCCAGATCGCCCGGCCGTTCTGGATCGACACCGTCGGGCGCTCGAACCTGATCGAGATCCGGGTCGAGATTCCCGGCGGGGTGATGCGGGTGATCGCCCGGCGCAGCCAGGCCTACGCCTCGAACTCGCACATCTTCCTGCTCTGGATGGGCGGCTCCTCGATGGTGCTGCTCGGCGTCGCGATCCTGTTCCTGCGCAACCAGATCCGGCCGATCCTGCGGCTCGCCGACGTGGCGGAGAGCTTCGGCAAGGGCCGCGAACTCGATTTCCGCCCCCGCGGCGCCCGCGAGGTGCGCAAGGCCGGCCACGCCTTCATCGAGATGAAGCGGCGCATCGAGCGGGCGATGGAGCAGCGCACCACGATGCTCAACGGGGTGAGCCACGACCTACGCACCATCATCACGCGCTTCCGGCTCTCCCTGGTGCTCCTGCCACAGACCCCCGAGATCGACGACCTGCAGCGCGACGTCGACGAGATGAGCCGGATGCTGGAGGCCTACCTCGCCTTCGCCAAGGGCGATTCCGGCGAGCCGGCCGCGGCCATCGACCTGCGCGCGCTGCTCGAGGACGTGCGCACCGACGTGGAGCGGTTGGGCGGCCACGTCTCCGAGGTGACGCTGGAGGGCCAGTCGACCGTGACGGTCCGGCCCGACGCCTTCCGGCGCTGCCTGTTCAACCTCGCGGCCAATGCGGCGCGCTACGGCGACACGATCGCGATCACCGCCCGCCAGGAGGCGCGCTGGCTCGCCGTCTCGATCGACGACGACGGCCCGGGCATCCCGCCCGAGCAGCGCGAGGAGGTGTTCAAGCCCTTCGTGCGTCTCGACGACGCCCGCCAGGATGCCGGCGGATCGGGCCTCGGCCTCGCCATCGCCCTCGACATCGCGCGGGCGCATGGCGGCGACGTGGCCCTGTACGATTCGCCGCTCGGGGGCCTCAGGGCGACGGTGCGGGTGCCGGCGTGAGGGAACGCAGCGGCCGGGTTGGCACTTGTCCGGATCTGGACTATATCTTGATCCAGACTGGAGGTATGCCATGGCCGAAGCTCGTGCCCGGCCGATCCCGGCGATCGATGCAGGTCCGTCGCGGCTCGACGCGGACCGTTTCTCCCCGGCGAACCGGCGCCGCCTGAGCGGACCGGCCTTGCGGACCTTCACGGCCATCGCCGACCTGTGGCGTCTCGACGAGGGCGAGCGCCTGCTGATCCTCGGGCTACCGTCGCGCTCGACCTATTACGGCTGGCTCAAGGCTGCGCGGGAGCACCAGGATCTCGCACTCGGCGTCGACGTGCTGACGCGGATCTCGGCTCTCCTCGGCATCCATCAGGCCTTGGGGATCCTGTACGCCGACGAGCAGGAGGGGATCGCCTGGCTGCGTCGGCCGCACCGGGCGCCCCTGTTCGGTGGGCAGCCGCCGCTCGCCCTGGTGACGGGCGGCACGCAGGACGGGCTTCTCGCCGTGCGCCGCTTCCTCGACGCCGCCCGCGGCGGCCTGTTCCTGGCCCCGAACGCGGTCGACCGCGACGCCGCTCCCGTCACCGACGCCGACATCGTGCTGTCATGACCAGCTCTTGCGTGACCGGTTCTCGCGTGACCGACGCGCCGGCGCCGCAGCCGACCTACCGGCTGATCCCGTCGCGCTTCCCGCCGATCGGCCTGTTCGACACCGTCGCGACCGCCGCCGATCTCGCGGCGGTGATGGACCTGGCCGGGTGGACCAACGACCGCCTGGTGGCGGAGCGGCTTGCCCGACTGCCCGAGGCGGAGTGGGTCTACGGCCGGCCGAATGCGAGCGTCGTCATGGCGTCGTTCCTGCACGTGGCGCCCGGGGGCATGCGCTTCAACGGCGCCGATCTCGGCGCCTGGTACGCCGCCGCCTCGTTGCGCACCGCGGTGGCCGAGGTCGGTCATAATCTGCGCCGCGAGGCGGTCGCGACGGACCTACCAGCGCTGACCCGGACCTATCGCATCTATACGGCGCGGCTCGAGGGCCGCTACCGCGACTTGCGCGGGACACCGCCTGAGCTGCCGGGGATCCTCGATCCTCAGGATTACACCGCGTCGCAACGCTTCGGCGAGGCCGTGCGGGCGGCCGGCGGGCACGGCCTCTTGTACGACAGCCTGCGGCATGTCGGCGGCACGAACGTCGTCGCCTACCGGACTCGCGCCATTCTGGAGGTCGTCCAGGGCGACCATTACGCTGTCACCGTGCAGGCGGCGGTCCCGCGGATCGAGGCGCGCCGCATCGCACCTTGAGGCGCCGTCGTTTGCCGGTGCGAAGCCCTGACAGAATATGGGCCGAAAGACTGGTCAGGGCAGCCGATCATGGTAAGTCCCCGCCGGGTCGGAGGGGGCGGGCGATGGACGAGGCGGAACCGAGTGCGGCGGCACCCCTGGTCGGCCTCGCGGCGGCGATCCTGGCGGCGACGCTGGACGAGCCGCGCGTCCTCACCGTGCCGGTGGCGGGCCAGCCCGCCGGCCGGGGCGAGGGCCTGCCGGCGGGACCGCTCGAACCGGCGCATCCGACCCTGGAGCGGGGCCTGCGGGCCTGGGTCGAGCGCCAGACCGGCCAGAGCCTCGGCTACGTCGAGCAGCTCTACACCTTCGGCGACCGCGACCGCCGCCGGGACGGCAGGGACGAGGGCGGCCAGCACGCCCTCTCGGTCGCCTATCTCGCCCTGGTGCGCGAGGCGCGGCCCGCCGCCGACGCGACCTGGCAAAGCTGGTACCGCTACTTCCCCTACGAGGACCGGCGGGCCGGGCGGCCGCCCGCCCTCGACGCCGTCGTCGCCCGCCTGGAGGCCTGGGCCGAGGAGGCCGCGAGCCCCGCGGAGGGCCGGCGCCGCGGCGACCGGATCGGCCTGACCTTCGGGGCGGCCGGCGGCTGGAACGAGGAGCGGGTGCTGGAGCGCTACGAGCTCCTGTTCGAGGCCGGCCTCGTGCCGGAAGCCGGGGCCGCCGACAGCCTCGCCGGGCAGGCGATGGCCTTCGATCACCGCCGCATGCTCGCCACCGCCCTCGGGCGCCTGCGCGGCAAGATCAAGTACCGGCCGGTCGTCTTCGAGCTGATGCCGCCGGCCTTCACCCTCGGCCAGCTCCAGCGGGTGGTCGAGGCCCTGTCGGGCGTGCTGCTGCACAAGCAGAATTTCCGCCGCCTCGTCGCCCAGCAGGGCCTCGTCGAGGAGACCGAGTCCGTCACCGCCGAGACCGGCGGCCGCCCGGCCCGCTTGATGCGCTTCCGCCGCGAGGTGCTGCTGGAACGGCCCGCCCCCGGCCTGAGATTGCCGGCGGGCCGGGCGGGCTGAGGCCGCCGGCAGGGGGATCGCGCCCTCGATCCGCGTCGTCCTGACGCACTTATGCTCAGATCAAACATATCTGGACAGGCCCGGATCCCGGGACTAGTCTAGCCGGGTAAATGCTCATTATGAGCATATCTCGGAGGCGCGAATGGACGCGGCATTCCTCGACCGGGCGGGCGATCCTCCCCTTGCGACACGTCCCCCTGCGACATTGCCCCTGGCGGCGCTCTACGACCGGGTCCGCCACCACGTGCCGGCGATCGAGTGGCCGGCGCTCGCCGAGGACATCGCGGCGATCCAGGCGCTCAAGCGGGCGCGCAACGCTGTGGTGCTGGCGCACAATTATCAATCACCGGAGATCTTCCACACGGTGGCGGACATCGTCGGCGACAGCCTGGCGCTCGCTCGCGAGGCCGCTCGCACCGATGCCGACGTGATCGTGCTCGCCGGCGTGCACTTCATGGCCGAGACCGCCAAGATCCTGAACCCGGACAAGACCGTGCTGATCCCCGATCCCGCGGCCGGCTGCTCGCTGGCGGATTCGATCACCGCCGCCGACGTGCGGGACTTGCGCCGCCGCTACCCGGGCGTGCCGGTGGTGACCTACGTCAACACCTCCGCGGCCGTGAAAGCGGGATCGGATCTCTGCTGCACCTCCGGCAACGCGAAGGCGGTGGTCGAGTCGCTCGGCGCCCCGCGCGTCCTGATGATCCCGGACGAGTACCTCGCCCGCAACGTCCAGGCCGAGCTGCCCCACATCGAGATCCTGACCTGGGCCGGGCATTGCGAGGTGCACGAGCGCTTCACGGCGGACGACATCCGCGAGGCGAGGGAGGCCTATCCGGGCGTGACGGTGCTCGCCCACCCCGAATGCCCGCCCGCGGTGGTGGCGCAGGCCGATTTCGCCGGCTCGACCGCGGCGATGCAGGATTACGTCGAGACGCGCCGGCCGGCGCAGGTGGTGCTGATCACCGAATGCGCGATGGCCGACAACCTCGCGATCCGCAATCCGGACGTGGCCTTCGTCAAGCCGTGCAACCTCTGCCCGCACATGAAGCGGATCACCTTGGGAAAAATCCGGCGCAGCCTGGAAGAGCTGACCCACGAGGTCACGGTGCCGGACGCGCTGATCGCCCCGGCGCGGCGCGCCGTCGAGCGCATGCTGGCGGTGCGGCCGTGAGCGCCGATCGCGTCGTCGTGGTCGGGGCCGGCGTTGCCGGCCTCGCCACGGCCCTGAGGCTGGCGCCGCTCCCCGTCACCCTCGTCACCGCCGCGTCCCTCGGCGAGGAGACCGCGACCGCCTGGGCGCAGGGCGGCATCGCGGCGGCGATCGGCGCGGACGACGCCCCCGCCCTCCACGCCGCCGACACGCTCGCGGCCGGGGCGGGCCTGAGCGACCCGGAGGTGGCGCGGCGCGTCGCCGAGGCCGGTCCCGGCCTGGTGGATTGGCTCACCGGGCTCGGCCTCGCCTTCGACCGCGGGCCGGACGGCGCCCCGGCGCTCGGCCTCGAAGCGGCCCATTCCCGTCGCCGGATCGTCAAGGCGGGCGGCGACGCCACCGGCGCGGCGGTGCTGCGCACCCTCGCCCGGGCGGTGGCGGCCTGCCCGTCGGTCACGGTCGTGGTCGGGCGGGCGACGGCGCTGATGCAGGACGGGAACGGCCGGGTGACCGGCCTCGCGGTCCGGACCGGGCATGGCCCGATCGACCTGCCGGCCCGGGCGGTGGTGCTGGCGACCGGCGGCCTCGGCGGGCTCTACCGCTCGACCACGAACCCGGCCGGCGCCGTCGGCTCCGGCCTCGTGCTCGCGGCGCGGGCCGGGGCGGTCCTGCGCGACCCCGAATTCGTGCAGTTCCACCCGACGGCGATCGCGGTGTCCACCGGCGGTCCGCTCCCGCTCGCCACCGAGGCCCTGCGCGGCGAGGGCGCGATCCTGGTCGATGCCGGGGGCGGCCGGGTGATGGCCGGCATCAGCGGGGCCGAACTGGCGCCGCGCGACGTCGTCGCCCGGGCGATCGCGCTACGCACCGGCCGCGGCGAGGCGGTGTTCCTCGACGCGCGCCGCCTCGACGTCGCGCGCCGCTTCCCGACCGTCGCCGCCCTCTGCCGGGCCGCCGGGCTCGACCCGGCGACGAACCCGATCCCGGTGCGGCCCGCGGCCCACTACCACATGGGCGGGATCCGGGTGGACGGGCGCGGGCGCTCCTCGCTCCCCGGCCTCCGGGCCTGCGGCGAGGTCGCGGCGACCGGGCTGCACGGGGCGAACCGGCTGGCCAGCAACTCGCTCCTCGAGGCGATGGCCTTCGCCGACCTGATCGCGGCGGACATCCGGGGGATGGAGGGCCGGGCCGCCGGCCCGAGCCGCGCCCCGGACCCGGTTTCCGCCCCGGACGCGCTGCCGGAGATCCGCGCCCTGATGGAGGCGGAGGTCGGGCTGGTGCGGGACGCCGCCGGCCTCGCCCGGGCGGTGGCCCGGCTCGCCGCCCTCGCGCGGGCCGGCTCGGCGGAGGCGGCGGCGGGCCTGCTCGTCGCGGTCGCCGCCCTCGGCCGGCGCGAGAGCCGCGGCGCCCATTGGCGGGCCGATCATCCGGGGCAATCCGCCCCCCGTTCCACCGAGATCACCCTAGGCCAGGCCCTGGCGGCGGCGGATGCCGTCGCGGGCCCCATCCCTCAGGAGGCCCGATGACCGACACTCTCCCGCTCCCTCCCCTGCCCCGCCTGATGGTCGAGCCGATCGTGCGGGCGGCCCTCCTCGAGGATCTCGGCCGCGCCGGCGACCTCACCACCGACAGCATCGTCCCGGCCGGGGCGCGGTTCTCCGGCGCCATCGTCTCGCGCCAGGACGGCGTCGTCGCCGGGACGGAGGCCGCGATGCTCGCCTTCGCGCTCCTCGATCCGGACGTGACGGTCCGGGTGCTGCGGCCGGACGGCGGCCGGGTCGCCCCGGGCGAGGCGGTGATCGCCCTCGACGGCCCGGCGCGGGCGATCCTCTCGGCCGAGCGCGTCGCCCTCAACCTGCTCTGCCGCCTCTCGGGCGTCGCCACCGCCACCGCCGCCCTGGTCGAGGCCGCGCGGCCGCACGGCAAGGCCCGCATCGTCTGCACCCGCAAGACCACGCCGGGCCTGCGGACCCTGGAGAAGCACGCGGTCCGGGCGGGTGGGGGCGCCAACCACCGCTTCGGCCTCGACGACGCGGTGCTGATCAAGGACAACCACGTCGCGGTGGCCGGCGGCGTCGCCCCGGCGGTGCGGCGCGCGCGGGCCGGAATCGGCCACCTCGTCAAGATCGAGGTCGAGGTCGACACCCTCGCCCAGCTCGACGAGGCCCTGTCGGTCGGCGCCGACGCGGTCCTCCTCGACAACATGACGCCGGACACCCTACGCCGGGCGGTGGCGATGATCGACGGGCGCGCGGTCAGCGAGGCCTCGGGCCGGATCAGCCGCGAAACCGTCGGCGCGGTCGCGGCGACGGGGGTCGATCTGATCTCGACGGGGTGGATCACCCACAGCGCGCCGATCGTCGATCTGGGGCTCGACGTCGCCTGACGACGGATGCCGGCCCCCGCGACGGCGGCGCCGTCGTCGCGGCGGCTGGGCCGGAGATCGCCCGGAAACATCTCGGCCGGATGTCCTCGTCCGATCCGGTCGTTTCTCGTTACCCTTGCGTCATTTCATTAATCTGTCGTAGTTAATTTCCGGACAACCTCCCTCGCGTCGGCCGGCCATTGTCGATCCATCGAGAGATCGTCAGTCCGTCCTCCGAGGAAACCATCCGTACGCTGCACCGCGCACGACACTCCTACCTGGATGCGCCGGGAATGACATCCTTGTCACTGAAATCCAAGCTGATCGCCATCCTGGCGGTCCTGTCGTTCATCGCCCTCGGCACGTTCGGTCTCGGCCTGCTGCGGTCGCGGCAGGCCTGGACGGCCTCGGAG
Organism: Methylobacterium platani; assembly: GCF_001653715.1. GTDB lineage: Bacteria > Pseudomonadota > Alphaproteobacteria > Rhizobiales > Beijerinckiaceae > Methylobacterium > Methylobacterium platani. The sequence goes on along the minus strand of NZ_LWHQ01000017.1, from coordinate 2,114 downwards.
AACATCACGCGGCTGGCGAAGGTCGACGAGATCCTCCTCTCCGCCATGAATGGGCTGCGCTACGAACTGACCTATTCGAGCGGGGTCCTGAAGTACGACGGACAGGCGGCCGCCGTGAACGCCGTCCGGCTGTCGGAGCGGCGCGGCGAGGTCGACCGGGGAATGGACGAGGTCTTCGAGCGTCTCCGCCGGATCGGCCCGGAGCGGGCCGGCCTCGGCGAGGCGGCGGCGGCGGCGGCGGCCTATGGCCGGCTCCGCGCGCTGCGCGGCGAGGTCGACCGTCAGGCGGCGCGGCCCCGGGCCGAGCGCGATCCCGGCGTCGTCGCGGCCGTCTCCACCCACATCCCGGCGATGCTGGTCACGCTGGACGCCCTCGCGACGGCCATCGAGCAGCCGATCAGGGCCGGGGACCGGCAGCTGGCCGACCTGATCGAGATCCGGCGCGCGAGCTGGATCGTCCGCGGCACGGCCGGCGATGTCGGCGTCGCGATCGGCCGGGCCCTGGCCGCCCGGAGCCCGCTGACGCGGCAGGAGGCCGCCGCCATCCTCGTTCGGTACGGGCAGGCGGAGGCGTTGTTCCAGCAGATCGACGAGGCCGTCCGCCGGCTGCCCGACGGCGCCGCGCTGGCCGCCGCCGTGGCGAAGGCCCGGTCGACCCATTTCGGCGGCACCTACGGCGAGATGGTGGGCCCCCTGCTGGAGGCGATCACCGGCCAGTACGCGACCGCCCTGACCAGCGACGGCTACACCCGGGTGGTGGTGCCGGCCCTCGACACGCTCCAGGCCCTTCCGAGCCTGGCGGTGGGGCAGCTCGCCCGCCTCGCCGAGGCGGCGGAGGCGGAGGCGCAGCGCGCCTTCGCGGTCAACGCCGCCCTGATGGCGGGGGTCGTTCTCCTGACCGGGCTCGGTGCCGTCGTGGTCGTGCGGGGCGTCACCCAGCCCCTCGACCGGATGACCGCGGCGATCAACCGCCTGGCCGCCGGCGACGCCGACGCGGCGATCCCGGATCTCGGCCGCCGCGACGAGATCGGGGCCGTCGCCCGGGGCGTCGAGGTGTTTCGCCACACCCTCATCCGCAGCCGGGCCCTGGAAGCGGAGACCGTCGAGGCCCGCGCCGACGCGGACACCCAGCGGCGCGCCACGATGCGGGCGATGGCCGAGGATTTCGAGGGCGCGGTCGGGGGCATCGTCGCCCTGGTGGCGGGCGCCGCGACGGAGCTGCAGGCCACGGCCCGGACCATGTCCGGCACCGCCGGCGCGACGGCGATCCGCTCGCTCGCGGTCGCGACGGCGGCCGAGCAGGCGGCCGTCAACGTCGGCACCGTGGCGGCGGCGGCCGAGGAGCTCGGCCAGTCGGTGCAGGAGATCGGCCGGCAGGTCCGGGGGGCGGCCGGCCTCGCCCGCGCCGCGGTGGGCGAGGCGGAGCGGACGACCGCCCTCGTCCAGGACCTGAGCGCGGCCAACGCGCGCATCGGCGACGTGGTCGGGCTGATCTCGTCGATCGCCGGGCAGACCAACCTCTTGGCCCTCAACGCCACCATCGAGGCGGCGCGGGCCGGCGAGGCGGGCCGGGGCTTCGCGGTCGTCGCCGCCGAGGTCAAGGCGCTCGCCGGCCAGACCGCCCGGGCCACCGAGGAGATCACCCAGCAGATCGGCCGGATCCAGGGCTCGACCCAGCAGGCGGTGTCCGCCATCGCGGCGATCGCCGGACCCATCGAGGAGATCGACGCGGTGGCGGTCGTCCTGACCGACGCGGTGGAGCAGCAGGGCGCGGCGACCCAGGCGATCGTGCGCAACGTCGCCCAGGCCGCCGGCGGCACCGGCGAGGTGACGACGAACATCGCCGGCGTGGCCGGCGCCGCGGAGCAGACGGAAGGGGCCGCGACCCGCGTCCTCGCCTCGGCCTCGGCGCTGCAGCAGGAGGCGGCGCGCCTCGGCGCCGAGGTCGAGCGCTTCCTGGGGACGGTGCGGGCGGCCTGACAGCCTGTGCGGGGTCGCCGGCGGAATTCAGATCCCAGGATGATGGAGGGCTGTCCGGTCAGAGGCGCGGGATTCCCCTCTCCCCGCGGGCGCAAGGCTGTCCGGGAAAATCTCCTCTAGAAACAAGCGCGGGA
>NZ_LWHQ01000016.1:155742-229806 GCF_001653715.1 Methylobacterium platani | reverse complement strand
GGTGGCGAGCGCGGCGGCCGGACCGAGGCCCGCGGCGCCGTCTCGCGCCTCGATACCACCCAGCGCACCGAGTTCCGCCAGACCATCGTGCGCTCCGGCGTGCGGCCGCTGACGGGGGTCAACTTCGCCCTCCGGGCCGGCGTCGCGGTGCCGCGCTCGGTGAGCCTGCACGTGCTGCCGCCGGCGATCCTCACCCTGGTGCCGGCCTATCGCGGCTTCCGGTACGTGCTGGTCGGGGACGACATCGTCATCATCGATCCGGACACCTACGAGATCGTGGACGTGATCCCGGGCTGAACCCCGGCGGGCACCGGCAACGGTCCTGTCCGGAGCGCTCCGGCTCAGGCGTGATCCCTGAGCCGGAGGACGAACACGGCGAGCTCGGACTGGCGCGACAGCCCGAGCTTGGCGAAGACCTGGCGCAGCTGCGAGCGGGCGGTCTCGTGGCGGATGCCGAGGATTTCCGCCGCCTGGACCAGGGAGCGCGAGCCGTCCATCAGCAGGGCGAGCCGGGTCTCCGCGGGCGACAGGCCGAGATCGGCGAGGCGATCGCGCACCCGGCGCCCGTCGGCTGCGGCGGCCCGGCGCAGGACGACCAGGGCGAGGTGGTCCGGCACCAGGAGCCGCGCCATCCCGGCGATGCCGCGCAGGTCCTGGCGCAGGCCGATCGCGGTCACCGACCAGCTCTCCGCCTCCACGCCCGCCGGCACCGGCGGCCCGCCGCCGGGTGCAACCCCGCCGCAGGCCAGCGCCACCTCGCGCGCCGTGGCCGCGGCGAGGCGGGGATGACGGATCTCGAGCCGGTCGTGGGCGCCGAGCCGCACCGTCCCGCCCTCGGCCAGCAGCGCGTGGCCGGCCCGGCTCGCCTCGACGAGGCGCAGGTCGCGGGTCACCACGAAGGCCGGGTCGGCGACGCGCGCGAGCAGCGTCCCGCCCGGAGCGCGGGCGGCGCCGGGCGGGAAGCAGGCCCGGTTCGTCTCGATCGCGCGGCGCATCCGCGGCCCGATCCGCTCCATGACCGCGGCGAGCCGGGCATGGTCGCGGGCCGCCCGCCCGAGATCGTGCTGCAGGTTCAGCACCGCCAAGCGGCCCCCGGCATCGATGAGCTTGATCCCGCTCGAGGCCGTCATGCCGCCGAGGCGCGACAGCCAGTCGGCGTAGAACTCGGTGTGGCGCAGGGAAGAGGCCGGCATCCGCTCCTCGGAATGCATCGCCACCATCGCGGGCGTGGTCAGGATCACCGGGATCCACGGGTTCACGGTGCCGTAATGCGACTCGTAGGATTGGACGTCGGCGGGATCCCAGCCCCAGTGGACGAGCGGCAGGCCGGTCCCGGCGGCGGCGTCGACGACCTGGAGCACCGGCCAGATCCCCGGCAGCTGGCGGCCGATCTCGGCCATCACGCCGTCCCAGGCGCCCGGATCGCAGGCGGCGTGGTCGATCGCGAGGCCGATCTCCCCGCTCACCCGCCGCACCCACTCGGCCTCGCCCATCGCCGCGGTCTCCGACACAGTCCGGTACGGTGTCACGGCTCCCGCGCGGCTGTCCACAACCGTCCCGGAACCGTCGATTTCGCGAGCCGGCACAGCCTCTTCTTCGGGCATCGTGCCGCTTGCCCGCGATGGCGCGCGCGACTAGGGTCCGGCCCGCTCGAAGACCCGGACGGCCAGGGGCCAGACCGGGCGTTCTTCCAACGGTTCCTGGAGTCGATCATCATGGGCTTTCTGGCCGACGCCCTCTCGCGCGTGAAACCCTCCGCCACCATCGTGATGACCCAGAAGGCGCGGGACCTGAAGGCCCAGGGGCGCGACGTCATCAGCCTCTCGGTCGGCGAGCCGGATTTCGACACGCCCCAGCACATCAAGCAGGCCGCCGTCGAGGCGATCGCCCGCGGCGAGACCAAGTATCCGCCGGTCTCCGGCATCGTGCCCCTGCGCGAGGCGATCGCCCGCAAGTTCAAGCGCGAGAACGGCCTCGACTACAAGCCGAGCCAGACCATCGTCGGCACCGGCGGCAAGCAGGTGATCTACAACGCGCTGCTCGCCACCCTGAACCCGGGCGACGAGGTGGTGATCCCGCGGCCCTACTGGGTGTCCTACCCGGAGATGGTCGGCCTGTGCGGCGGCACCCCGGTCTTCTGCGAGACCACGATGGCGACGAACTTCAAGCTCCAGCCCGAGGAGCTCGAGCGCGCCATCACTCCGAAGACCAAGTGGGTGATCCTCAACTCGCCCTCGAACCCGTCGGGCGCCGCCTACAGCCACGCCGAGATGAAGGCGCTGACCGACGTGCTGGTGCGCCACCCCCACGTCTGGGTGCTCACCGACGACATGTACGAGCACCTGGTCTACGGCGACTTCACCTTCGTGACCCCGGCCCAGGTCGAGCCGGCGCTCTACGACCGCACCCTGACCATGAACGGCGTCTCGAAGTCCTACGCCATGACCGGCTGGCGCATCGGCTACGCCGCCGGCCCCGAGCAGCTGATCAAGGCGATGGACTTCGTCCAGGGCCAGCAGACCTCGGGTGCGGCGACGATCTCGCAATGGGCCGCGGTCGCCGCCCTCGACGGGCCGCAGGACCACCTCGCCGAGTTCCGGGCCGCGTTCCAGGTCCGGCGCGACCTCGTCGTGTCGATGCTGAACCAGACCAACGGCCTGCGCTGCCCGACGCCGGAGGGCGCGTTCTACGTCTACCCGTCCTGCGCCGAGCTGATCGGCAAGCGCACCGAATCCGGCAAGGTGATCGAGACCGACGAGGATTTCGTCACCGAGCTGCTGATGGCCGAGGGCGTCGCCTCGGTGCACGGCTCGGCCTTCGGCCTCGGCCCCAACCTGCGCATCTCCTACGCGACCTCGAACCAGCTCCTGGAAGAGGCCTGCCGCCGGATCCAGCGCTTCTGCGGCTCGCTGCGCTGACGCCCGGGCGGGAGCGCGCGTGATACCACCCGGCGGGCCCCGCGCCCGCCGGGTTCTCTCCTGACCCGGGTTTTTTCGCCCCGGTTTTCTCGCGCGCGGTCAAGCGCCTTTCGCCAGCGCGTTTAGACGCAAGCGCCCGGTTCGCATTCCGGTTGCTCCCCCGGCCCGGTCTGGCTTACACGGGCCGTCCTCGATGCCGGCGCGCCCGGAGGCTTCCGGAACCCATCCGGGCTGTGCGGCAAAGAGGTCGGCGACGACGGGATGGGGCGGACCAGTTCTCTGCAACCCATTCCTGTGAGGCTCAGTGGGCCGAGCAGTCGCAGGAGCGTCACGGGTTCGGGGAACAGGAACCGCGACCCTGGCGCATGGCCCACCAATCTTCCGCCGCACCGCGTCTCGCGGAACGAAGGGCGCGCGACCGCGTTGTCTCCTCCCGATGTGGGACGGTCGGGCCCGGGCCGGATGAGGCCGCCCGTTAAGGCCTGTGGCCCAGGGTGGACGGCACGGGTCGATCGCCGACCCGCCGAGATCGTGGGTCCCGACCAGTCATGTGGCGCCTCCTCACCGGCGGAATCAAAGTCATCATCGCGGTCGCCGCCCTGACCACGGCCGCGAACTGGATCGCGTTGCGCGAGAAGGACCGGGCACCGAGCCCGGCTCTCGCCGCCGCCCTCGATCCGCCCACCACCGGCACCCTCGCGCCGCGCCGCGCCGACGGCTCCCCCGCCCGCCTCGACCAGCGCAGCCTCGGCCGCCTGATGTCGCAGGCCTCGGGGGAGGGGCGGCAGCGCTGACGGGCGGCGGGCCGCCTACCGCGCCAGCACCGCGAGCCACCCCGGCACCCCCGCCCCGTTCTGGCGCCGGATCTCCGCAGGCTCCAGCAGCGCGACCGTGAATCCCGCCGCCTCCGCCTCCTCCCGAGCCGTCGCGACGCCGTGGGCGTAGCGCCCGTCGGCGCCGAGCACGGCGCCGCGCTCGCCCGGATGGCCCTGCAGGGTGAAGGCGAACAGGCCGCCGGGGGCCAGCACCCGGGCGGCCTCGCGCAAGACCGGGCCGATCTCGCGCAGGTAGATGAACACGTCGGCCGCCAGCGCCAGGTCGGCGCTTCCCGGTCGCTCCCGCGCCAGGCCGTCCCGCAGGTCGCCCTCGTGCAGCCGGGCGTAGAGGCCGGTGCGCCGCGCCTCGGCCAGCATCCCGGGCGAGAGGTCGATGCCGACGAGCGTGCCGGCGAGGCCGTCCAGCGCCCGCGCCATCAGGCCGGTGCCGCAGCCGAGGTCGAGGACGGTGCCGAAGCGGACGTCCGGCCCCCGCAGCCGCACCAGGGCCGCCCGGATCAGCGCCGGGCCGCGATAGCCCAGGCCCTCGACCAGGTGGCGCTCGAACCGGCCGGCATAGCCGTCGAACAGGGCGCGCACGTAGGCCGGCGAGATCGCGTCCCCGGCAGCCTCGCCGAGCTCCGCGAGGTGGATCCGGGCCCCCAGCGCGTCCTCGGGATCGAGGGCGATCACCCTCCGGAACGCCTCGGCGGCCTGCTCCCGCAGGCCCGGATCGGCGGCGCGGGCGCGGCCCAGCAGCAGCCAGGCCGGGCCGTAGCCGGGCGCGAGCTCCAGCACCTGGGCGGCGAGGTCGGCGGCGGCGCCCGCATCGCCCTCGGCGAGGGCGCCTTCGGCCCAGGCGTAGCGGCGGTCGGCGAGGAGATCGCCGGACGAGCGGGCGGGCGCGGGCATCGCGGACGGGTTCCGGGGACGGGACGGACGGGACGGACCGCCTATATACGCAAGCCCGCCTCGCGACAGAGGCTTTCCATCCTCCGACGAGGATCGATGGCGCCGCGCCCGACCGAGCTGCTCACCCTGACCCGCGAGGGGCTGTACTGCCCGCCGGGCGACTTCCACATCGATCCGGTCCGCCCGGTGCCCCGCGCGCTGATCACCCACGGCCATGCCGACCACGCCCGGGCCGGCCACGGCGCGGTGCTGGCGACGCCGGAGACCCTGCGCATCATGGCGGTGCGCTACGGGGAGGGTTTCTGCGAGACCCGCCAGGAGGCGCGGCTCGGCGAGTCGATCCGGCTCGGCGACGTCACGGTGCGCTTCCACCCGGCCGGCCACGTCCTCGGCTCGGCTCAGGTCGCGATCGAGCGGGGCGGCTGCCGGATCGTCAATTCGGGCGACTACAAGCGCGCCCGCGACCCGACCTGCCTCGGCTTCGAGGTGGTGCCCTGCGACGTGTTCATCACCGAGGCGACCTTCGGCCTGCCGGTCTTCCGCCACCCGGTCGCCCGCGACGAGGTGAGGAAGCTGCTCGACTCGGTACGGCTCTTCCCCGAGCGCACCCACATCGTCGGCGCCTACGCGCTCGGCAAGGCGCAGAGGGTGATGGCGCTGCTGCGGGAGGAGGGCTTCTCCGACCCGATCTACCTGCACGGCGCGATGGAGAAGCTGACCGAGCTCTACCGCCGCGAGGGCATCGCGCTCGGCGAGACGATCAAGGTCGTGGCGGCGGAGCGGCCGAAGCTCGGCGGACGGATCGTGATCTGCCCTCCGTCCGCGATCCAGGACCTGTGGTCGCGCAAGTTCCCCGACCCCGTCACCAGCTTCGCCTCGGGCTGGATGCAGGTACGGGCCCGCGCCCGCCAGAAGGGGGTCGAGCTGCCGCTGATCGTCTCCGACCACTCGGACTGGGACGACCTCTGCCGCACCATCCGGGACACCGGCGCCGGCGAGGTCTGGGTCACCCACGGCCAGGAGGACGCCCTGGTCCACTGGTGCGGCACGCAAGGGATCAAGGCCAAGCCCCTGCACATGCTGGGCTACGGCGACGAGGGCGAGGCGGAGCCCGACCCGCAGGAGCCCGCCGCGGCGCAGCCGGCACCGGAGAGCGCCGCGTGAACGACTTCGCCCATCTCCTCGACCGCCTCGCCTACGAGCCGCGCCGCAACGCCAAGCTGCGCCTGCTCCAGGACTTCTTCCGCCACACGCCCGACCCGGATCGCGGCTACGCGCTCGCCGCCATGACCGGCTCGCTCAGCTTCCGCGAGGCCAAGCCCGGCCTGATCCGCGGCCTCGTCGAGGAGCGGGTCGATCCGGTGCTGTTCCGGATGTCGCACAACTACGTCGGCGACCTCGCCGAGGCGACCGCCCTGATCTGGCCGAAACGCGACGGCGCTCCCGGCCCGGGCCACAACAACCCGCCGGTCCCGACCCTGTCGGAGGTGGTGGAGGGCTTGCGCACCATCGGCAAGGGCGAGCTGCCGGCGCGGCTCTCCGCCTGGCTCGACGCCCTCGACGAGACCGGGCGCTGGGCGCTCCTCAAGCTCATCACCGGGGAGCTCCGGGTCGGCGTCTCGGCGCGGCTCGCCAAGACCGCGGTGGCGAGCCTCGGCGGGCACGAGGCCGACGCGGTCGAGGAGGTCTGGCACGGGCTGGCGGCGCCCTACCGGGAGCTGTTCGCCTGGGTCGAGGGCCGGTCCGGCCCGCCGGAATCGGTCAACCCGGCGCCGTTCCGCCCAGCCATGCTGTCGCACCCGATCGAGGAGGAGAGCGACCTCGACAAGCTCGATCCGGAGGCGTTCTCGGCCGAGTGGAAGTGGGACGGGATCCGGGTCCAGCTCGCCGGCGGGCGCGACCGCGACGGCAAGCAGGTGCAGAAGATCTACTCGCGCACCGGCGAGGACATCACGGGGGCCTTCCCGGACCTCGCCGAGGCGATCACCTTCGCCGGCGCCCTGGACGGCGAGCTCCTGATCCTGCGCGAGGAGCGGGTGCAGAGCTTCAACGTGCTGCAGCAGCGCCTCAACCGGAAGGCGGTGACGGGCAAGCTGCTGCAGGACTTCCCGGCCCATGTCCGCGCCTACGACCTGCTGGCCGAGGGCGAGGACGACCTGCGGCCCTTGCCCTTCGCCGAGCGCCGGGCGCGGCTCGAGGCCTTCGTCGCCGGGCTCGACCACGCCCGCATCGACCTCTCGCCGCTGGTGCCCTTCGCCGACTGGCCGGCCCTCGCCGCGGCCCGGGCCGACCCGGCCGCGGTCGGCGCCGGGCTCGATGCCGACGCGATCGAGGGCGTGATGCTGAAGCGGCTCGCCAGCCCCTACCAGCCCGGCCGGCCGAAGGGCCCGTGGTGGAAGTGGAAGCGCGAGCCCTACCTCGTCGATGCCGTGATGATGTACGCCCAGCGCGGCCACGGGAAGCGCTCGTCGTTCTACTCCGACTACACGTTCGGGGTCTGGCGCGAGGCGCCGGACGGCGCCGAGGAGCTGGTGCCGGTGGGCAAGGCCTATCACGGCTTCACCGACGAGGAGCTGGGCAAGCTCGACCGCTACGTCCGCAACCACACCACCAAGCGCTTCGGCCCGGTGCGCGAGGTCGAGTACGGGATCGCCAAGGGGCTGGTCCTGGAGATCGCCTTCGAGGGCGTGCAGCGCTCGACCCGGCACAAGTCGGGTGTGGCGATGCGGTTTCCCCGCGTCAGCCGCATCCGCTGGGACAAGCCGCCGGCCGAGGCCGACCGGATCGAGGCGCTGGAGCGCATCCTGGCCCGCGGCGAGAAAGAGGTTCACCCCGGACGGGAGATCGCCGGATGAGACGCATCGCGATGCTGGACAACGGTCCCGTCACCCGCCAGGCCACCGGCCGCCTCGTCGTCGAGACGCGCGGCCCCGGCTTCACCGAGATCACCGACGAGGCCGCCGCCTTCGTCCGCGAGGCGGGCCTGCGCCACGGGCTGCTCACGGTGTTCTGCCGCCACACCTCGGCCTCGCTGACGATCCAGGAGAACGCCGACCCGGACGTGCGCACCGACCTGATGACCGCCCTCGACCGGCTGGCGCCGCGGGACGTGCCGTATGTCCACGGCATCGAGGGGCCGGACGACATGCCGGCCCATATCCGCACCCTCCTCACCGACGCGACGCTGACGATCCCGCTGGTCGAGGGGCGGCTGGCGCTCGGCACCTGGCAGGGGATCTACCTGATCGAGCACCGCGACCGGCCGCACCGTCGGGAGATCGTGCTGCACCTCGTCGGCCGCTGACCGGACGGCGCCCGGCCCACGCCGGTCTGCCGGCCCGGCCGGCGCATCCGGCACGATCCTGCCATCGGCCCGCCCGAACCCCGCGACGACCCGCGCGCCGATTCCAGCCGATTCATCAGTGATCTGGCGTCCGTTCTTCGCATCATCGAGGTCGCCGATCGTACAGATCCGGTCTTTTGGACGGATATTCCCGTTCAATGTGAACATCACCGTATGATGTATAGTTCATATTGCGCTGCAACAAATTTTCTGATTATTTGATGCAAAGGCGCCGGCCAGCCGGACGTCATGATGAGATCAGCCATGAAGTATGTTGCACTTTCTCTTCTCGCCCTCAGCGCGTGGCCGGCCCATGCGCAGGATCGTTCCGCCGCCGTCACCGTCTTTCCGCCGATCATGCGCCAGATGGCGCGCGACACCGGGACCGTGCGGCCGCAGGCCGAACTGACCACGACGCCCCAGCCGGTCCAGGCTGCGCCCCGGCGCACCGCGCCCCGGCCCGATCTCGTCGCGCGCGGCTATGTCGAGCCCGCCGCCGCCGCCCTCACCGGCGCGCTCGACTAGAGTACTTCACGATCGCGTTGCAATCGCGAAGTACTCTAGGTCTTTGTTTTACCACATTTTCTGCGACGAACCGGTTTCCACTTCGTCGGAAAATGCTCTAGGGCGCCTCCCGGACGACCGACGCCCGGGGGCCGGCCTACGCAGTCGGCCGGCCCTCGCGACGGCGTGGAGAACGTACAGCCATCGGTTTCACCCGCGCCAAAAAAGCTATAGAGACAAAAGAAGTAGGCCGAGAAGCGCCGAAGGAGCGCGGGTGCCGTGGCGGGGAGTGCGTTGGGTTCCGAGACCACCATCGTCGTCGCGGACGACCACCCGCTGTTTCGTGGCGCCCTGCGCGGCGCCGTGACGGCGGTCCTGCCCGGCGCCCGGATCATCGAGGCGAGCGGGCTCGAACCGCTGACGAAGATCCTCGACGACGAGCCCGAGATCGACCTCGTGCTCCTCGACCTCACCATGCCGGGGGTGCAGGGCTTCTCCGGCCTGATCTACCTGCGGGCGCAGCACCCGGCGATCCCCGTGGTGATCGTCTCGGCCAACGAGGACCCGGTGGTGATCCGCCGCGCCCTCGATTTCGGCGCCGCCGGCTTCATCCCGAAATCCCTCGAGGTCGACCGCATCGGCGAGGCGATCGGGCAGGTGCTCGCCGGCGGCAACTGGTCGCCGCCGGACATCGAGCTGTCGGCCTCCGAGGACAAGGAGACGGCCGACCTGATGCGTCGGCTGGCCACCCTGACGCCGCAACAGGTGAGGGTGCTGATGATGCTCTCGGAGGGGCTGCTCAACAAGCAGATCGCCTACGAGCTCGGCGTCTCGGAGGCGACCGTGAAGGCCCACGTCTCGGCGATCCTGCAGAAGCTCGGCGTCGAGAGCCGCACGCAGGCCGTGATCGTCTCCTCGCGCATCGGCGCGACCCTGAAGCCCCCGGCCGGGGTGGAGTAGGGCGGTCCGCGCCTCAGGACGCCCGCAAGCCCCGCCCGTCGCCGTCCCGGATGCTCGACCCGAAGCCGCGCGGCACGTCGTAGGGGGTGCCGTCGAGCCCGAACACCGCCCGGGTCGTGTCGGCGGTCGCCGGGGTCCAGCGGGCGAAGAACGGCACCAGGGGATTGCCGTCGTAGATCATCGGCAGCGCCAGCGGCTCGGTGTCCCAGCCGAGCGTCGCCAGATGGGTGATCATGATCGGGTGGGCCTGGATCAGGTAGCCGTCGAGGCCGAGACGCCCGGTCAGCTCGGCCACCGCCACGAACTGGCGCCCGGCGACCGGGTCCTTGGCGGTCGCCGACGCCCGGCGCCACGGCGCGGCGCCGCAGCGGGTCCACTCGAAGATGCGCGGTCCCGACGGGGCCGTCGCCCCCTGGAGGAGCTGGGGGTAGACGTGGCTCTGCAGGTGCGGCCGCGTCGTCGGCAGGAGGCGCGAGTAGGACACGACCTCGCCGCCGCCGTCGATGCCGGCGACGTGGATGCAATCCGGCCCGTCGAACTGGTCCCGCTCGCGTCCGTCGGGCTTGCGACACGCCTCCCACCGCATCGTCTCGACGAACAGGCGGTGGCGGAAGCAATATATCCTGTCGAGAAGCTCCGCATTGTCGCGGTAGTTTTCGCGATCGATGATCGTGATCAAGATCAGGGCTCCTTGCTCTGGCGCCCTTCATGATCTTTGAACCTAGAATGAGATAGACCGTAAATTTACGGGATGCCTAGCCCGACGTGGCAATGACTTAGAATGACGAAAAAATAGGTGATATTTCCTCCCATCTCCGCAAGATTGAAATGGAAATTCTCGTGCCGCGTCCGGATGCCCTGCAACTCAAGATGCGATCATCCGGCGACGCGGGACGATCGGACGCTGCGGAAGGCGGTCGGGACCGACTTCCGGCGGCAATGCCTCTGCCGGCCATCAACGTCAGGACGGACGGGAGGGCGCGATCGTCTTCGCCGCCGCGCGCCGATGCGCTGCCCTAATCGATCAGCCCCTCGCGCATCGCCTGGGCGACGAGCTGGACCCGGTTGACGGCGCCGAGCTTGCGGGCGGCGTTGCGCAGGTAATCCTCAACCGTGCGCTGCGACAGGGACAGGATCTCGGAGGTCTCCCAGCCGGTCTTGCCGGCGGCGGCCCACCGGATGCACTCGATCTCGCGCCGGGTGCAGCGGGCGGGCCCGCCGGGACGGCCGGGCCGCGCCGGGACGGCGGGGCCGAGGCTGCGCGAGGCGAGGTGGGCGTAGATCGCCAGGAGGTGCAGGCCGGCCCGGGCTTCGTCCGAGAGGTCCATCCGCGGGGCGCCGAACGAGGCGGCGCTCTCGGTGCCGTCGACGTCGTGGATCGGTACGCAGAAGCCGTCGCCGAGGCCGAAGTCCGGGGCCTCGTCCATGATCCGCCGCGCCAGGACGGCGTCGCGGTCCACGGGGACCTCCGACCACAGGAACGGCGTGGTGGTGCGCCGCACATGCGCCATCACCGGATCGTGCTGGACGTAGGCCCGCTCGACGTAGCGGGTCGCCCATTCGGCCGGCCAGTGCATCAGCAGGAGCCGGTCGGGCAGGTTCTCGCCCGCGCTCTGGGGCACGCCGGCGATGGCGAAGCGCTCGTAGCCGAAGAGGCCGCCGGCCCGGGTCAGCACCGCGGTGATCTCGGCCGCGCTGCGCGCCGCCTTCACGTCCTGGACGAGGTCCAGGGTGACCTGCCCGATCACCGCCATCTCGCAGCGCCGTCCGTTCCCGATGATCTCGCGCGACAACCCGCCGGATACCCGGCGGGTGCCCATGTCTACCAGGAAATCTACCAGGAAATACCGGGGCCGGCGACGCGACCCGGGGGTCTAGAGCACTTCACGATCGCGTTGCAATCGCGAAGCTCTCCAGGTCTTTGATTTTGCCGCATTTTCTGAGACGAACCGGTATCCACTTCGTCGGAAAATGCTCCAGGTCTCTGATTCTGCCGCTTCGTCGAAAAATGCTCCAGTCAGGGCCGCGCGTCGAGGAACTCCAGCACGCCGGCCTTGTGCACCTTGTCGCCGACGGCGAGGTTGTGGTCGCGGTTGGGGATGTCGAGGGCCTTCGCCTCCGGGATCAGGGCGGCGAGCGCGGGGCCGGACCCCGCCACCGTGTCGGTGGTGCCGACCGCCACCAGCACCGGCACCTCGATCTGCGCGACCTCGGCCCGCGACAGGGTCTGGCGCGAGCCGCGCATGCAGGCGGCAAGCGCCCTGAGGTCGCTGCCGGTCGATTCGGCGAAGACCCGGAACATCCGCGCCGTCGGATCGGTGACGGCGTCGCGCGAGGGCGCCTCCATCGCCTCCGAGATGCCGGCCGGCAGCCCCCGCCCCTCGACGAGGTGGATGCCCAGCCCCCCGAGCACGACCGAACGGACGCGGTCCGGATGGGCGAGGGCCAGGAAGGCGGTGATCCGCGCGCCCATCGAGTAGCCCATCACGTCGGCGCGGGGGATGTCCAGGTGGTCGAGGAGCCGGCGGGCATCCTCGGCCATCAGGTCGGAGCCGTAGGCCTCCGGCTCGTAGAGCTTGCCGCTCCGGCCGTGGCCGCGATTGTCCAGCGCGATCACCCGCCGCCCGGCCCCGGTCAGGCTGCGCACCCAGGAGGTGTTGACCCAGTTGACGGCGTGGTTCGACGCGAAGCCGTGGATGAGCAGGATCGGCTCCCCGGCGCCCTCCCTCTGTGGGACGTCGAGATAGGCGATCGGGACGCCGTCCGAGTCGAAGGTCTGCATGGCACATGGGCTCCCGCGCGAGGTCGGGGCCGGCTTAGCTCAGGGGCGGGCGGGGCCGCAACGCGGCGGTCGCGTCAGGCCAGGGCCGCCGGCACGGCGAGCCCCGGCCGCGCGGTCGCCCGCGGGCCGTCCTCGGCCTCGTCGGAGAACCACAGCACCGTGGCGCGCAGGCCCTGCTCCAGCGGCACCCGCGGCGCCCAGCCGAGGATCTCGCAGGCGCGGGCGATGTCGGGCCGGCGCCGGCGCGGATCGTCGACAGGGAGCGGGTGGTGGACCACCGAGGAGGGCGAGCCGGTCATCGCCAGGACCCGGCGCACCAGGTCCGACACCGTCAGCTCGACCGGGTTGCCGAGATTGACCGCGCCGATGTCGCGCCGGTCCGGATCGTGCTCCATCAGCCGGTGCAGGCCGTCGATCAGGTCGTCGACGTAGCAGAACGAGCGCGTCTGGTTGCCGTCGCCGTAGACCGTGATGTCGTCGCCGGCGAGCGCCTGGCAGATCACGTTCGAGACCACCCGCCCGTCATCGGCGCGCATCCGCGGCCCGTAGGTGTTGAAGATGCGCGCCACCCGCACGGCGACGCGCCCGGCCCGGGCGTAGTCGGCGCACAGGGTCTCGGCGGCCCGCTTGCCCTCGTCGTAGCAGGCGCGCGGCCCCGTCGGGTTCACGTGGCCCCAGTAGCCCTCGGCTTGCGGGTGCATCTCCGGGTCGCCGTAGATCTCGGAGGTCGAGGCCTGGAGCAGGCGCGCGCCGCCCTCCTCGGCCGCCAGCAGCAGGTGCCGGGTGCCGAGCACGCTGGTGAGCAGCGTGTGCTCCGGGTCGGCCTGGTAATGCGGCGGCGAGGCCGGGCAGGCGAGGTTGTAGATCCGGGAGAAGCGCTGGCGCCTCAGGCGGGCCGGCAGCGGCTGGATCACGTCGTGGGTGACGAGGTCGAAGCGCGGCTCGCGCTCGAGGTGGCGCAGGTTGCGCCGCCGCCCGGTGCCGAAATGGTCGAGGCAGACGACCTCGTGCCCTTCGGCGAGCAACCGGTCGCAGAGATGAGACCCCAGGAACCCCGCGCCGCCGGCGACCAGGACGAGCGTGCTCTCGCGGTGTCTCATGCGGTCGATCCTCTTGCCTGGCCGGGCGGGGCGGACCCGCCCGGGACGCCTCCCGCGCCTCGCGAATCCGGGATCATTGTTCCCGGACCCGACCCGCACACAACGCGGTGCCTCGGACCGTCGTTGCGATACAGGGTATCAGTATTTTTAGGGTGCGGGGCGGAGCCCGCCAGCCCCGGCCTCGCGCAGGGCGGATTCGAGCTCCGCCGCCCGGCAGGCGGCGGTGTGGCGGGCGAGCACCCGGTCCCGCGCGGCCCGGGCCTGCGCGGTCCGGGCGGCCTCGTCGCGCCGGTCGAGGATCGCCAGCACCGCCTCGGGCCCGTCGGCCACCAGGATCTCGCGGCCGGGTTCGAGCACGGTGCCGAGGCCGTCCCAGGCATCCGAGATCAGCGGCGTGCCGCAGGCGGCGGCCTCGAACAGGCGCACGCTCGGGCTGTAGCCGGCGGCGATCATGTCGGCCCGGGTGACGTTCAGGGTGTAGCGGCTGGCCGCGTAGAAGGCCGGGTGGTCGGCGGGGCCGACATGGTCGAGGCGCGCGACGTTCTCCGGCCAGGCGATGTCGTCCGGATATTGCGGCCCGGCGACGGCGAAGCGCCGCTGCGGCGCGCGGCGGGCGGGCTCGATCAGGAGCCGCTCCAGGGTCGGCTGCCGGTCGGGGCTGTAGGTGCCGAGATAGCTCAGGTCGTAGCGCAGCGGTCCGTCCTGCGGCGCGTAATGCTCCGGATCGACCGAGCAGTAGAGCGCCCGGGCCATCGGCGCGCCGTGCGCGCACTCGCGCCGCGCCAGGGTCGGGCCGCCGGTGAAGGAGAGATAGAGGTCGTAGGATCGGATCAGGTCCGGCGTCAGGTATTCGTGGTCGCCGCGGGCGAGCTTGGCCAGCGTCACCGGAGTGTCGATGTCGTAGAAGGCGGCGATCTTCCTCGATCCGTGCGCGGCCCGGATCGCCATCTCGCCGACCGCGACGCCGTCGGGCACGTAGGAGCCGACCATCACCGCGTCGGCGGCGCGAAGCCGCGGCATCAGCGCCACGAGCCCGGCGAGGTCGCGGTAGAGCACGAGGTCGCAGTAGCCGGGTTCCGCGAGGTCGCGATGGGCGGCGTACCAGGGCACGTCGCGCTCGAGGAACGTCACCCGGTGGCCGCGCTCCGCGAAGGCCCGCAGCAGCGCCCGGTAGGTGGTGGCGTGGCCGTTGCCCCAGGACGAGGACAGGCTCAGGCCCAGCACCACGAGGTCGAGGGGCCGGCTCACGCGGCATGCCCCCGGCGGGCGGCCAGCGCCCGGCGTAAGCGCGCGTCGACCTCGGCGCCGCGGCGCGCGTAGGTGTGCTCTCCGAGGATGCGCCGGCGCGCCGCCTGCCCGATCGCCCGCGCCCGCTCCTCGCCCAGCGCCTCGACATGCGCGGCGACGTCGCGCCCGTCGCGGGCGACCAGCACCTCCTCGCCCTCCTTCAGGAACATCTCGAGCCCGGTCCAGGCATCGGTGATGAGGCAGGCGCCGGCCCCGGCGGCCTCGAACACCCGGGTCGCCGGCGACCAGCCGGTGGCCGCCATCGAGTCGCGGGCGATGTTGAGCACCGCGCGGGGCGAGGTGTTGAAGGCGTTGTGGTCGGCGGTCGGCACGTGGCCGATGCGGCGCACGTTCTCCGGCAGGCCCCGCCACTCCCAGCCGTTGCCGCCGATGAGGAAGCGCCGCTCCGGCAAGCCCGCGGCGGGGTTCAGGAAGAACGCCTCGACCCGCGCCTCCCGGTCGGGCAGCCGGTTGCCCAGGAAGGCGAGGTCGGCGGAGAACCGTGCCTCGGCCGGCACCGGGTGGTGGGTGTCGGGATCGAGCGCGTTGTAGATCGGCACGCAGTCGCGCGCGCCGAAGCCCCGATAGGCCTCGACCACCGGCGGCCCGCCGCCATAGGTCAGGACGAGGTCGAGATCCGGGAGGACGCGCCGCATCGGATGGTCGGGAGAGGCGCCGATCTCGGCGAGCGTCGCCGGGGCGTCGACGTCCCAGAACAGCCGCACCGCGTCGGGCCGGGCGGTGCGAGCCAGTTCGACGAGCAGCAGGTCGTCGAAGACGCCGACGCCCGAGGCCTTCACCACCACGTCGGCCTGCGCCGCCTCGGCGATCACCCCGCGGGCCGCCGCCTCGGTGGCGGGGTAGACGACGACCCGGGCCCAATCCGGCGGGTCGATGTCGCGGTGCTGCTGGCGCTCGAAGGCGTCGGGCTCGTAGAAGGTCGTCCGCCAGCCCCGGCCGGCGAGGTCGCGGATGAGGCCGCGGTAATAGGTGGCGGCACCGTTCCAGTAGGCGGAGAGCAGGCTGGAGCCGTAGAAGGCGAGGCTGGGCATGCGGCGCGGGGGCCTCCCTGTCGGCACCGCGCGGCCGCGATGCTCCCTGACTGTATGCCCAGATGGCGGAGCGGCGGCGTTTGGCAAATCCCGCCGCCGCGAGACGCCGGACGCCCCCCCCGCGTTGACACCGCGGAAGCCCCGGCCGATACCGCGCCCGGCTCCCGATGCGCAGACAGATCCTCAAGACCGCGACGATCATCGTCCACGACCTCGTGGCGACGGCCCTCGCCGTGCTCCTCACCTTCGTGATCCGGTTCGACGGCCCGCTGCTGGCCGAGCGGGTCACCCACCTGCCGGTGCTGCTGCCGCCCTTCGTGGCCTGCGCCGGGCTGGTCTACCGCGCCTTCGGGCTCTACCGGACCAAGTGGCGCTTCGCCTCGCTGCCGGACCTGGCCAACATCGTGCGCGCCGTGGCGGTGCTCACGCTGCTGCTGCTCGTGCTCGACTACGTGCTGGTCTCGCCGGCCCTGTTCGGCATCTATTTCTTCGGCAAGATCGCCATCGGCCTCTACTTCGTCCTGCAGATCTTCCTGCTCGGCGGGCCGCGGCTGGCGTTCCGCTACCTGAAGTACAGCCGCTCGCGCCAGAGCGCGGCGCGGGCCGCCAGCACCCCGACCCTGCTGGTCGGGCGCGGCCACGACATCGAGGTGGTGCTCCGCGCGATCGAATCGGGCGCCGTGCGCAAGCTCGACCCGAAGGGCATCCTCTCGCCCCGGGCCGAGGAACAGGGCCAGACCATGCGCGGCGTGCCCGTGCTCGGCGCCGTCTCCGACCTCGAGGAGGTGGTGGCCGGCCTGGCCGCCCGCGGCGTGCCGATCCGCCGCCTCGTCGCGACGCCGAGCGCGCTCGCCCCCGAGGCCGAGCCCGAGGCGCTGATCGCGCGGGCGCGCCGCCTCGGCCTGCCGCTCGCGCGCGTCACGAGCCTCGGCGATGCCGGGCGCGGGGCCGAGCTCGCCCCGATCGAGATCGAGGACCTGCTGCTGCGCCCGACCGTCGCGATCGACACGCCGCGGCTCGCGCATTTCCTGACCGGGCGACGGGTCGTCGTCACGGGTGGGGGCGGCTCGATCGGCTCCGAGATCTGCGCCCGGGCGGTGGCCTTCGGGGCGAGCGCCGTGCTGGTGCTGGAGAGTTCCGAGCCCGCCCTGCACGGGGTGCTGAGCCGGCCCGGGCTCTCCGGCCACGCCGCGGTGTCCGGCGTCATCGCCGACATCCGCGACCGCGACCGGCTCCTTCGGGTGCTGGCGGACTTCCGGCCCGACTACGTCTTCCACGCCGCCGCGCTGAAGCAGGTGCCCTACCTGGAGCGCGACTGGAGCGAGGGCATCAAGACCAACGTGTTCGGCTCGGTCAACGTCGCCGACGCGACGCTGGCTTCCGGCGCGCGGGCGCTCGTGATGATCTCGACCGACAAGGCGATCGAGCCGGTCTCGCAGCTCGGCGTCACCAAGCGCTTCGCCGAGATGTACGCCCAGGCCCTCGATGCCGGCCGCACCCCCGACGACACCCGCCTGGTCGCGGTGCGCTTCGGCAACGTGCTGGGCTCGGTCGGCTCGGTGGTGCCGGTGTTCAAGGCGCAGATCGCCCGCGGCGGTCCCGTGACGCTGACCCACCCCGACATGGTGCGCTACTTCATGACGGTGCGCGAGGCCGCCGACCTCGTGCTGACCGCCGCCTCCCACGCCGACCGCGAGGCGCGCGACGCGAATGCCGGCGACCAGCGCGCCGCCGTCTACGTGCTCAAGATGGGCCAGCCGGTGCGCATCCGCGACCTCGCCGAGCGGATGATCCGGCTCGCCGGCTTCGAGCCCGGCGAGGACATCGACGTGGTTGTCACCGGCGCCCGCCCGGGCGAGCGGCTGAACGAGATCCTGTTCGCCCGCGACGAGCCGATGGTGAACTTGGAGGGGATCGACGGCGTGATGGCGGCCAAGCCGATCTTCGCCGACCGTCCCCAGCTTCAGGGCTGGCTCGACCGGCTGGCGGCGGCGGTCGCGGCCGACGACCGGGCGACGGCGGACGCGGTGTTCGGGGAGGCGATCCCGGACTTCCTGCTGCGGGCAGGCTCCGAGGCGCCGGCCCTCTCCCGGGCGGGCTAGAGCGGCGCCCGCTCACGGTGCAATCGGGCGCCGCTCTCGGTCTTTGATTGTTCCGCATTCGCCTGGTCGGGAAACGCTCCAGGCCCGCGAGGTCTCCTTAGCCTGGCGCCGATGCGAAGGCGCGCGGGGATCGAGGGCCCGGAACGGCGCCCTTTCCGGTTCGTCGATCGCGCCGCATCGTCGCTCGACGGACCGAGGACCCCGCCCGACGCTCGATCGCAGCCGCGTCGCGTGACCCCTGGTCGTGGGCCGGAGCCTGCACGGCCGACACCGCCTGCCACCGACCCCGCAGCGCCCGGGGCGAGACCCGGCGCCTGACCCCGAGGACCGTGGCGCGCAGCGCCGGACGCCCCGCGCCGGCAGTCGCGGCGCCGCCCCGTCGGCCTCGCCCCGAGTGCGGCAGCCTCCTCCGACCCGCAGATCCCGTGACGCCCGCGACGTCCCAGCTCTGGGACGTCGCGGCGCCCAAGAGCGCCTGCCGGCCTTCGCGGTGCCGATGGGCACGAATTTGCTTCTGCGTCTTAAAAATCTTCCCCTGCGTATCAATGCATATCGTGAGACAAATACGAACATTTCTCGCGCTTGACGCACCGATGAGACGTCTATATTCAGTGTCAATCCGCTGACATCAATAAATCAGACCGATTTTATGTTGTTGTTTTGAAAGAAAATTTACATGGAAAACTGTTTTCCATTATCGATATTCGTATCTCATCAAATGTTGTTCGCTTGCATCAATCCCGGTCAAGAATAGGAGATTTTTGCTTGAGTGCAGCAAAATCGACATCATTGGGAAGAATCATTTTTTTCCTGGGAGTGGGAATAACGATCTGCTTGCCGCTCGCGAATGTCAGCGCGGCGGTGCTGTCCGAGGAGCAAATCGCCACCCTCCGGGCGAAGCTCACCCGGGCGGAAGCCGATCGCGGATCGCTCTCGGACCGGCTGGCATGCTTCGGCCGCTACGTCGCCGAGCAGCAAGCCCGCAGCGCCGAGCAGCAATCGGCGCTCGCATCCGTGCTGCAGCGTCGCGACACCCTCGCGACCGAGATCACGCAGGGAGAAGTGAGACAAAGGGGGTTCGAGAACCTGGTCGACGCCGAGCGATCGAACGTCGAATCCAAGAGGCAGGATTACGAGCGCGCCCGGTCCGAGCAGAACGAGCAGGCGGAGAGACTGAGGATCTGCAGGGCAGTCCTGTTCCTGTTTCCCTGGGTCTGCAACGAGGGCGAGGCCTTCGTCAGGGCCGCAGGCTGGATGCGGAACGCCGAAGCCGATTTCCACGCCGAGGCCGAGCGCCTGCGGAACGCGGAGCACGGCCTGCACGAGGCGCATGACCAGCTCGCCCGGAACCGCAGCAGCCTGTCGCAGGCGCAGGAGGAAGCCGAGGCGAACCGGCGATCCGTCCAGGACATCGAGGGTGGAATTTCGCGGGCCCAGGCGGCCAGCGCGGTCATCAACGCCAAGATGCAGAATTACGACCTCCTGATCGGCAGCGTCGAGGAAACCCTCAAGGACGCGCACGCTGTCGATCCCGAGGATGCGCGCTTGCGTCGGGTCAATACTCTCTCGAGAGAGCTCGACGCCTTCAGCTCCGGCATCGCGGACTTCGTCGCCAAGACCGAGGACGGCATGCCCGAGGACGTGAAGCAGCGATGCTCGCGTTGACCTGCCTCACCGGCAGATTTCACGACACAGACCGAGGGTGATGAACGATGGCTGATGTTGTCGAATTCCAAAGCCAGAATGCTCAGCTCGATTCGGCGATCAAGGCCGAGGTCGATGCGATCCGCTCGAAAGAAAGCATCGTGCTGCCGGAGTCGAATGCCGGCATCGTCGGCTCCTACGTGCAGAAGATCCAGGGACGATACAACGTCGAACTGGCCAAGCGGGACACGGACAACGCCGTCGATCTGCTCTATATCGCCTACAACACGACGCCACAGGAAGAGGGCGACATCCGCGTCAAGATCAGCGCGTTGATGAACAAGCTGATCACGATTCAGAAGAGCAGCGATTCGACGATGAGCCGGGCGGGAATCGTCGCGACCTCCATCAGCCAACTGCTCTACGATACGTTCCCGGAATGGGACGACATTCGTCGCGACAAGGATCAAGCCGAGATCAAGAAATTTCTCGGCAAGGACCTGATCGCGACTACGAAAGACATCAAGAGCAAGGCCATCGACATTCGCGACAAGCTGCTGGTCATAGCAAGGTCCTACGAAGAGGTCATCGCCGAGACCGCGGATGCCACGGCCAAGAGCCAGGTGGTTCTCGGGGCGCGGCTCACCGACAAGAAGGCGCTCGAGGACGAGATCAACCAGGCGACGGCCAAGCGGGACTACATCGAATCGCTCGTGAACGACCTCAAGACCCAGGTCGAGCAGTTCGAGCGCAAGGCGCGCGAGTACGAGCAGCGGGCGTCCACCGCCGAGCAGCGCGCCTTCGTCATGTCGATCGTCCGGGTCGGGGCTCAGATGATCTCGAGCGCCGTCCCCGCCATCGCGATGGCGGCCGGCGGCCCGACCACCATGATCGCCTCCTCGCTCGGCAGCGCCCTCGGCGGGCAGGCCGGCGCCCAGGGCGGACAAGCGGGCGGCCAGGGCGGCCAGGGCGGACCGACGCCCGGCGCCGGCCGGGACAGGTCCGACGAATCCGCCCGCACGCAGACGAAGCTGGCCGAGGAGAAGGCGGAGCTGAAGAAGGGCGAGGAGAAGAAGCAGGCGCTGAAGGCCGAGCTCACAGGTCTCGAGGAATCGCGCAAGAAGCTCGCCGTCGAGGCGGGCTCGGCCGGCGCGGCCCCCAGCAAGGCCGTCGAGCTGTCCGAGATGGACAAGCGCGTCAAGGCCAAGGCGGACGACCTCAAGGCCCAGGAAGCGGCGGTCGAGAAGCAGGCGACGGTCGTCTCCAGCCTGCAGGATTCGTTCAACGCCCTCGACAAGGGACTCGGCAAGCTCACGGACGAGCAGCAGCAGCAGGCCGCGAGCCTGCGCGACATGCAGATGCGGATGGTCGACAAGGCCGAGGCCTACGAGAAGGAGCGCCGCACCCAGTCCGCCGAGCTCGTGAAGATCACCGCCCTGCTCAAGGGCACCCGAAGCAAGGAGGAGACGATCCATCTCACGATCAAGTCGCTGAACATGAGCCTCAGCGCGCTCGCCCGCATGAAGGAGATCGTCGAGGAAATCGCCTTCTTCTTCAAGTCGTTTGCCGATTTCATGGACGGCATCGCCGAGCAGGCCGGCAGCCAGGTCGCCGCCATCGACACCGCGGTCGAGATGGAGACGATCCGCAAGAGCCGCCTCGAGCACCTCATCAAGTCCGTCGACGAGTTCTTCATCCGGCAGACCGCGCAATGGTACGCGGTGGCGATCGTCTCCGACCGGTTCTGCAAGAGCTTCGCCGACGGCTGGTCGAAGCTGAACAAGCTGAGCGGCGACTACATCACGGGTGACCGGCTGGCCGCCTATCTGAGCACGGCGGCCGACAAGATCACGACCATCGTCGCGGACAGGGAGGCCACCTCCGACGCGAAGATCGTCGCTCTCGGCAAGTACCGCGAGGAGAATGCCAAGAGCGCTTGAGCCGAGACCCGCGATCCAGGGCGCGCGATCCGAGCGCGCCCGCCCCCGACACCTCCTCGACGCCGGGACGCGGGCGTCGAACGGCTCACCCTGCGACGCCCTCCCCGGCCGCGCGGCCGGCGGACCGAACCAGCCGAGACCAGTGGGAGGACGACATGAACGCGCAGCAACTCGCAGGCTTCGACATGATTGAACAATCAACGATCAGGGATGACAGGCAAATCACAACTGTCGTCCGGGATTTTCTCAAATAAAATGTCGATCCTGACAAGCTCTTGGATTTTCACGGTGAAGTTTTTCGACAATGCTTCAGCATATAGAAGCTCCACGATTCAGTCCGGGGCCGTCGCGCAATACCCCGCCACCGTCCCGATCGCCCACAGCGCCTTGTCGCGCGCCGTACCGGTATCCCGGCGCAGCAGGGCGCGGCCGCCGCTCGCGGTGAAGCGGGCGAGGCGGAAGGCGAGGTAGGGCAGGCCGTAGCGATGGAGCCGCAGCACCCGGCCGAAGCCGCGGGCATAGTCGGCGGCGCGCCGGTGGCGGCCGGCCTCGGCGACTTGGTCGTGGTGGACGGCGAGGCCGTGGCGGAAGATCACCCCCCTCCCCTGCCCGAGGAGCCGCAGCAGGAAATCGGTCTCCTCGCCGGAGCGGAACGGGGTCGCGGCGCCGACGCCGAGGTTCTCGTCGAAGCCGCCGACCGCCCGGGCGGCGGCGCGGCGCACGAACAGGCCGTTCGAATTGCCGGCGAACCACACGTTGCGCCGGTCCACCGCCTGGTCGGCGGCCAGGAAGGCGCCGAGGGATTCGCGCCCCGTCGCGTCGAGGGTGCGCCCGGTCACCGCATCGGCCTCCCGATGGGCCGCGAACAGCCACACCACCTCGGCGACGAGGGTGTCCGGGTACCAGCAATCGTCGTCCGGGAAGGCGACGAGGTCGGCCCGGCAGCGCGCGAGGCCGACGTTGCGGGCCCGCGACAGGCCCGGCGCCGAGCGGACGTGGTCGATCGCGAGCCGGTCGCGGTAGCGCGCCACGATCGGCTCGAGGGTGCCGGGCTCGTTCTGGTCGACGAGCACCACCTCGAAGTCCGGGCGGGTCTGCCCGAGGAGGGAGTCGAACAGCCGTTCGAGCTGCGCCGAGCGGCCTTTCGTGCAGACCAGCAGGGAGAGGACGGGAACGGAGGGCGTGGCGGAGGACATGGCGGCCTCGGGTCTCATCGACGGGTCCTCAGCCGCTGCGCGACAGGAGCAGGGACGGCCCGCCCGGGGTCCGGACCGGATGCGGGGCCGCCGGTTCGGGGACGGCGTTCGGCCGGTCGGCGGTCCGCGCCTCGCGCACCACCCGCACGAGGATCGCGAAGACGCGGTCCTGGTCGGCCGGCCGGCTGAGGTTGTGGTCGCTGCCGTCGAGGATCGTGACCGGATAGCCGAGGCGGCGGGCGATTCCCGCCGCCGAGGTGCCGAAATGCGCCTGCACCGCCGGGATGCCGAGGTCGTCGGCGCTGTAGACCAGGCAGATCCGG
Organism: Methylobacterium platani; assembly: GCF_001653715.1. Lineage (GTDB taxonomy): Bacteria > Pseudomonadota > Alphaproteobacteria > Rhizobiales > Beijerinckiaceae > Methylobacterium > Methylobacterium platani. The sequence continues at coordinate 206,928 of NZ_LWHQ01000016.1, read as the reverse complement.
GCGCCGCGGCGGCGCAGGGCGGCGACCCGGCCGGCGACGCCGGTGCGGCTCAGGGTCCGCCACGGCATCCGGGCGGTCCAGCGGTCGAGGCGGGCCGCGCCGTCGCGCAGGAGGGCGCGGGCCACCTTCGAAAGGCTGAGGTCGCCGGTGAGGATCCGGCGCCAGAACCGGCCCTGGCGGGCGCGGGCCATGTAGCCCTGGCTGTGGCGGAAGGTGTCGCGCACCATCGTCTCGACGTCGGTGCCGGGCTTCAGGTCGAAGCAGTACAGGTTGACCAGCACCGCGGCGCGCAGGCGGGCATCGCGGCCGAGGGCCTGGAACGCCTGGTAGGCGCCGCTGCAATTGCCCAGGACCACGCCGGGCGGGTGCCCCAGGGCGACGAGGTGGTCGACCGCCGCGGTGACGTCGGCGACCGAATCCGCCGCGTAGAGCGGCAGCGAGCCGTCCGGCCGCGGGACGCTGTCGCCGATGCCGCGCAGGTCGAAGCGGAACGAGGCGATGCCGGCCCCGGCGAGCCGCCGGGCGAGCCGCGTCGTCTGCCGGCCGTGCCCGGCCCGCGGGTTGCGGCCCGAATTGACCACCAGCACGGTGTCGCCGCTCCAGGCGCCGCAAGGCCGGCACAGGATGCCGACGAGGCCGGGGCCGAACCGCGACACCTCCTCCCGCCAGCCCTCCCCTTGCCAGCCCGCTCCTTGCGAGTTCTCGCCTTCCCGGCCGTTGCCGTGCCGGATCGCATCGGCGAGCGGGCGGGACGCGGCGGGCTCCGGGGCCCCGGCCACCGCGAAGTCGCGCACCAGCGCGAAGGTCTGGTCGGGCGTGCGGGAGAAGAGCGGGTCGGAGACGAGCTGGGTCAGGTCGGGGAACGGGCCGGCCTCGACCTCGCTCCCGAGCGCCCGGTAGCGCCCGGCGAGCGCGTCGACCTTGGGCCCCAGCAGCAGGATCCGCGGCGCCGGGGCGCGCTCGGCCGCCGGGAGGTCGAGCCGGGCGAGGTCCGCGAGGGTCTGCGGCCCGAGAAGGAAGCTGCCGACCATCAGCGAGTCGGGCTCCTGCGGCATCGGCGAGCGATCGGGCATCACGTCGATGAGCCGCGACTGCATCGCCATCTCGCGGCGATAGGCCTTGCCGGTGGGAAACGGCGCCAGCAGCACCAGCCGGTCGATATCCGCGCCCGCGAGCGCCGCCAGGGTGGCGCCGAGCCGCAGGCCCACCACGACGATCTCCTCGGCCCCCGCCTCCTCGCGCAGGAAGGCGATGCCGGCCCGGATCGCCGCGAGGGCCGCCGGGATCTCGGGGCCGGCCGGATCGCGGGAATCGCCCTGGCCGGGATAATCGAAGCGCAGGGTGGGGCAGCCTTCGGCGGCGATCGTCCCGGCGAGCTCGCGCCAGGAGCGGTAGGCGCACCATTGCTCGAACCCGAAGGTGCCGCACAGGAGCACGCCGCGCCGGCGCGGGCCCGGGCTGTACCAGCCGAACGCATCGCCGAGCGTCACCGGGACCGGCTCCGTCGCGGCGGGCCGCACGCCCGCCCCGGGCGCGAACCCTGCCTCGGGCATCGCGCCCGCGCCGTCGGTCAGCATCTGCACAGGTCCTTCCGTCTCGTCGGGCGCGGCGCGCGAATGCGCCGCCGCAGCATGCCAGTCTGTGTCGTCATCTTTGCCGCATTGTCTAAGAGCCCGTGCGGCTTGAACCAAAGATCTTTCCCGTTTTCGACCTCACCCTCAGGCGGTAGTCGATCGCGGATCGGCTACCGCCTCGGGATGATGTCGCGGGCGATAGGGAGGCATCCCCTGCGGCATCGGTCCATCGGTCGAACGGAAACCTTCGACGGTCGCGGCCCGCCGCTCACGAGCGGGCGACGCGGACCGGCCGGGCGCGCATCAGGCTCGCCAGCCGCAGGCGCAGGATCATGGCGACGAAGACCACGATGTCGACCGTGTAGCGGCGCCCGAGGCGGCGCGGCTCGCGCAGGAGACGGAACAGCCATTCGAGCCGTACCAGGCGGAACGCCGCGGGCGCGCGGGTCGCCGCCCCGGCGGCGTAGTCGAGGAGCGCGCCGACCCCCATCAGCAGGCGCGCGTCGAGCCGGTGCGCGTTCTCGGCGATGAAGGTCTCCTGGGCCGGATTGCCGAGGGCGACGAGGAGGATGTCCGGGGCGGCGGCGTTGATCTCGGCCAGCACGGCGCCGGTCTCCCCGGGCCCGAAATAGCCGTGCCGGACGCCGACGATCCGGTGCTGGGGATAGAGGAGCGCCAGGTTGCGCGCCGCCGCCTCGGCGATGCCGGGCTTCGCCCCGAGCAGGAACAGGGTGCGCGTGCGCGTCTCGGCGGCCAGGAAGGCCGGGATCAGGTCGGTGCCGTTGAGGTTCTGGCGGAAGAAGCGCCCGCGGAACAGGAGCGAGCACAGGTCGATGCCGAGCCCGTCGCTGACGAGGACGAAGCTGCGCAACGCCGCCGCGTAGGCCGGGGTGCAGAGGGCCTTGAGCAGCATGTTGGCGTTGCAGAAGCCGAGGCAGACCTGCGCGCGCCCGTCGAGCGCGTCGCGCAGGCGCCCGAACAGCTCGTCGCGGGTGAGATCGCAGACGCCGACGCCCTCGAGCTCGAGCCGGTCGACGCTCGCAGCTCCGGGCGCCGTATCGAGGGCGCGGTCAGGCATGGGATGGCTCCCGAGGAGGGTGGATGATCCGTGTCGAGGCAAGACCATCACCGTCACCGGTAAAGAAGTCCCGGCGGGCCGCGCCCCTGCCGATGTGAATGCACCCGGCCGGGGCCGAGATGCAGCCTTAATTCCCCACAAGGTTAACGCGGCCTTTGGCGCATTCCGACAAGACGGCATCGCCGCCGCGGTGAATGGCTAAGCTTGTCGTCTTAGGCCTGAAGCTGCGATGCTTCTGCGATAATCCCGGCAAGGCGCGGGTTCGCGTTAAAGGCCCGATAGGGGATCGCTGCTACCCCATGCCGACGAGGCGGGCGCGGCGCGCGCCGATTCCTGACGCTCACCGAGAGGCGACGGACACGATGCTGACACTCGTGGCGCGGCTGCGCCGATCGGGCCGCTCGCAGCAATTCGCCTCGGCCTTCGTGGCGCGGATCGCCAGCGCGGTGCTCGGCTTCGTGATGCTGCTCGTGGCGAGCCGGCTGCTCACGACCTACGAGTACGGCGTCTACGTCTTCCTGTTCACCCTCGGCAGCGGGCTCGGGCTGATCGCGGCGCTCGGCCAGCAGAACCTGGTGCTGAAGCACTACCGCGCACAGGACGGCGTCTCGGCCCACAATGCCGCGCTGGTGCGCTACAATCTCGGCTGGCTCACGGGCGCGGTCGCCCTGATGCTGGCCCTGTGCGCGGCGGTCTTCGTCGCCGAGGACGCCCTGCCCGACCCCTATCACCGGCTCCACCTCGCCTGCGCCTTCGCGGCGGTGTTCGCGCTCTCGGAGTACCTGCAGAGCTATTTCCGCATCCACGGCCGGATCTGGCTCGCGCTGCTGCCGCGGGAGGTGATCTGGCGCGGCGCCTGCTCGGCGATGCTCTGGGGCGCCTCGCTCGCCGGCCTCCTCACCGGCGCGACCGCCGCGATGGAGATCGTGCTCGGGCTGCTCCTCGCGGCGACGCTCTACCAGATCCGCCACCTCGCCGCGCATCACGGCTGGGAGTCCTGGCGCGGGGGCCTGCGCCATCCGGAGGCGGCGCCGGCCTGGCGCGGCGAGAGCCTGCTGTTCACCGCCAACAACGTGATGGTGGCGGGGACAGCCTTCCTCGAGACCGTGATCGTCGGCGCGTTGCTCGGCATGGAGCAGGCGGCCTTCTACTTCGTCGCCCTGCGCTACGCCATGCTGGTCAACCTGCCGAGCGCGGCGATCGACACCGTCAGCATGCCGATGATCGCCAGCCACTTCCAGGCCGGCGACCGCGAGGGCGCCCAGCGCCTCGTCGGCCGGCTGTCGCTGGCGAGCTTCGCGATCTCCTCGGCGGGCGCCGTGGCGATGGCGGTCGGGGCGCCGTTCGCCCTCGCGCTGTTCAAGCCCGACTTCGCCGCCCATACCGACGTGCTGGCGGTGCTCAGCCTGTCCTCGGTGGTGATGGCGTTCTTCGGCCCCGGCGCCTCGCTGCTGACGATCGGCGGCGGCGAGCGCTACATCCTGGTGGCGAACGCGGTGCTGTTCTCCGTCTACGCGGTCCTGCTCTGCCTCGTGGCGGTGCCCTTCGGCATCCTCGGCGTCGCGGTGGCGAACGTCGGCTGGACCGTGGTCATCAACCTGGTGCTCGCCCGCTGGGTGCGCCGGCACTGGAACGTCGACAGCCGGGCGACCGCGTTCTTCACCCGCCGGGCCTGGGCGCCGGTCGCGCTCGTCGGCGCGCAGGCGGCCGAGTAGGATGCGCCGCCGCCTCGCCCTCGCCGGCCTGCTCCTCCCCGGCCTGATCCCGGCCCTGCCGCCCGCCCCCGCGGCGGCGGCGCCGTCCTGCCTGCGCGGCGTCAATCTCAGCGGGGCCGAGTTCGGCACCGTGCCGGGGCGCTACGGCTTCGACTACCTCTACCCCTCGGCCCAGACGATCGGCCGCTTCGCCGCCCTCGGCCTCACGGCGATGCGGCTGCCGATCCGCTGGGAGCGGCTGCAGCCGGTCCTGCGCCAGCCCCTCGATCCGGACGAGCTCGGCCGCCTCGAGGCCGCGGTCTCGGCCGCGACCGTGGCCGGGATGCGCACGGTGATCGACCTGCACAACTACGCCTATCACGGCAAGGCGCGCATCGATTCCGAGATGGTCACGCCGGAGGCCTTCGCCGACGTCTGGCGGCGGCTGGCGCGGCACTTCCGCGGCGACGCCTCGGTGGTGTTCGGGCTGATGAACGAGCCGCACGACATCCCGGCCGACCGCTGGCTCGCGGCGGCCAACGCGGCGGTCGCGGCGATCCGCGAGACGGGCGCGACCCAGCTCGTGCTGGTGCCGGGCTCGGGCTGGACCGGCGCCCACAGCTGGACCGCCGACCTGCCCACCGGCAACAACGCCGCGATCATGCTCGGGGTCGTCGACCCGGGGGAGAACGTCGCCTACGAGGTCCACCAGTACCTCGACGCCGATTTCTCCGGCACCCACGCCGAGTGCAGCCGCGGGGCCGACGCCCTGCAGGCGGTGGAGCGGCTGACCGGCTGGCTCGCCCAGACCAAGCGCCGCGCCTTCCTCGGCGAGATCGGCGCCTCGGCCCGCAAGGGCTGCCCGGAGCGGCTGCGCGCGGTGCTCGACCATCTCAACCGCAATCCCCGGCAATGGGTCGGCTGGACCGCCTGGGCCGCCGGCGATCTGTGGGCCCCGGACTATCCCCTGAAGCTCGATCCCGCCGGAGCCAACGCCCCGGTCGTGGCCGCGGTCCAGGCCGCCGCCCGGGCCGAGCCGACCTGCGAGCGCTGACCCGATGACGCCTCCCGCCGCGCCCCTGTCGATCCTGCACGTGGTCCGCCAGTTCCTGCCCAACCGCGGCGGGCTCGAGGATTTCGTCGCCAACCTCGCCCGCGAGCAGGCCCGCCTCGGCCACCGCGTCCGGGTGCTGACCCTCGACCGGCTGTTCTCGGCGCCCGAGGCGCGGCTGCCGGCGCGGGAGGTCCTGGAGGGGATCGCGATCGAGCGGATCCCGTTCTTCGGCTCGTCCCGTTATCCGGTCGCCCCGTCGGCGTTCCGGCATCTCGGCGACGCCGACCTCGTCCACGTCCACGCCATCGACTTCTTCTTCGACGCCTTCGCGCTGGCCAAGCCCCTGCACCGCCGGCCGATGGTGGCGACGACCCATGGCGGCTTCTTCCACACCAGCGCGCATTCGCGGCTGAAGAAGCTGTGGTTCGAGGGCCCGACCCGGATGAGCGTGCGGGCCTACGAGGCGATCGTGGCCTGCAGCGAGAGCGACGCGAAGCTGTTCGACGGTATCGTGCCGGGCGGCGTCGAGGTGGTCCAGAACGGCGTCGACCTCGACAAGTTCGCCGGCGCCGCCTCGCCCGAGCCCCGGCGCGCGCTCCTGACGATCGGCCGCTTCGCCCACAACAAGCGCCTCGACCGCCTGCTCGCGACCATGCGGGCGCTCAACGCCGACGGGCCGGCCTGGCGGCTGCGGATCGTCGGGGTGCCCTCCGACGTCACCGCCGAGGCGCTCGCCGCCGAGATCGACCGGATGGGGCTGTCCGGGGCCGTCACCCTGCATACCGGGCTCGACGCCCCGGCGGTCCGCGCGCTGATCGGCGAATCGAGCCTGTTCGTCTCGGCCTCGCAATACGAGGGCTTCGGCATCGCGCTGATCGAGGCGCTGAGCGCCGGACTCGTCCCGGTGGCCCATCCGAACGACGCCTTCGCTTGGCTTGCGCAGCGTCACCCCTTGATCGGCCTGGCCGATTTCGCCGCGCCCGAGACCGCCGCCGAGGCCATCCGCACCGCCCATGCGCGCCTGGAGCGGGGCGAGATCGCGCGGGGCTGCGAGGACCTGTCCGATTACCGCTGGTCGAGCGTCGCATCGCGCTACGTCGCCGTCTACGAGGCGGCACTCGCCGGGGCGGGACACGGGGCGGCCGCCCGGGCGGCGTGACAAGGGGTGGCCGCCCGGGCGGCGCGAGGCGGCGGGCTGCCTCGGCGTCCGCCCGGGCGAAGGCCGTGGCGATCGAGGCCGAGACGGCGAAACGGGGCGTCCGGACCCGGGATGCCGGCCTACGACGTGCAGGCCCGGTCGAGGCGTCCCCCCGCATCGTGCGCGCCGCCCGGCCCTGCCAGGACCCGCATCGCGTCCAGGATCAAGGCGACGTCGATCGCCTCCTGCAGGAGCGCCCCCTGCACCGGCGTGAGCGCGCCCAGGACGGCGGCCACCATCCCGGACAGCGAGAGCCCGAGGCCGACGAGCACGCTCTGGAGCGCGATGGCGCGGGCGCGGACGACCGGTGACGAGGATCGTGCCGGGACCGCCGCGCCGATCGGAGCCTTCGCCGCCTCACCCGGAGCGTCGCGTCACCCGCAGCGCGTCGTCGGACGCGGGCCGGGCATGATGCGCGAGGGCGGTCGAGACGGCCGACAGCCGGTCCGTGCCGGCGCGCCTCTCCGCTCCGTCCCGCGCCGGGGCGGAGAGGCGTCGTGACGGAGGCATCGCCCCTCTCCCGGCGCGTATGGGTCCCGGCGCATGTGAGCTCACCGAGCCGGGCGTCGGTCGCCGCCCCGATGACGGGCCCGTCGATCGCGACGGATGCGGCACCGTGAACACTCGCACTGGGAGTTCGCCGGGCGCTCCCTACACTGGTCCTCGACCCGACGATTCCCGCGCCGGCGATCGAGGTCGGCGCGCAAGCCCGGCTCGGAGGCACACCCGACGATGGACCAGGATCTGCCGGAGCTGCCGCCGGACGCATTCGCGAAGATCGATCGCCATCCCGATCCCCTGTTCTACGCGCAACCCCGCTTCGTGACCCATATCGACGCCGCGGCGATCGCGGCGGTGACCGACCTGTATCGGGAGGTCGTCCCGGCGGGCGACGTCCTCGACCTGATGTCGAGCTGGGTCAGCCATCTGCCGGACGAGGTCGCCTATGCCAGCGTCATCGGCCACGGCCTGAACGCCGCGGAACTCGCCGCCAATCCGCGCCTGACCCGGCGCTTCGTGCAGGACCTCAACGCCGCGCCGGACCTGCCCCTCGACACGGCAAGCCTCGACGCCGCCCTGATCTGCGTCGCGGTGCAGTACCTGCAGCGGCCCGTCGCCGTGCTGTCCGAGGTCGCCCGCGTGCTGCGCCCCGGCTCCCCGGTGGTGATCTCGTTCTCGAACCGCTGCTTCCCGACCAAGGCGGTGACGATCTGGCACGAGCTCGACGGTGCGGGACACGCCCAGCTCGTCGGTCTGTATCTCGAGCGCGCCGGCTTTGCCCACATCGAAGGACGGACGCTCAGGCCCGAGGGCGGCCCCGGCGACCCGATGACGGCGGTGGTCGGCTGGAGCGCCGCGGATTGAGGAACCGGGCGCGGTATCCGCACGCTCGTCATGGCATCGGTCGTCGGGGTCTCCCGGGTTCGAGTGCAACCCGATCCTGACCCGTCACCGCCGATGCCCCCCTGGCGAGAGATCCCGCCTGCCGCAGCGCGATCGAGGGCGCGCGGGAGGGCTCTCCCGCTCTCGGTCGGCTACACCGCTCCGGAGGGACGCGGCCGGGCCGGGTTCGCCGGGGCGCACGGCCCCGTCCCGTCAACACACCGTTAACCCTCATCCGCGACCTTCCCCGGGCCGCGCCGGCGTCGCGCCGGGGCGGCGGGAGCCGCCCTCCCCTCCCCCGTCCGGGCGCTCGCCTCTCGCACCGGTCCGTGCGATCAATGCGCCAGCCCGCAACCCAGGATGACAATGCATCTCGTCGTGACCGCCCACACCGCCGACGGCCCGCTCTCGCACCAGCGCACCTCGCCCGAGGGCGCCCTGGAGAAGGCGCAGGAACTCGAGGCCGAGGGCCACGATCGCGTCGTCATCACCGACATCACCGGCCGGGACTACGCGCCGCCGGAATTCGACAGCCTGTTCCTCAATCCCGGGCGATGACGACCATGGCGGCGATCACCGTCTACGTCGACGCCGATGCCTGCCCGGTGAAGGACGAGGTCTACCGCGTCGCCGGGCGCCACGGCGCCCACGTGGTGGTGGTGGCCAACAGCTTCCTCGCGGTGCCGCGCGAGCCGTGGATCGAGCGGGTGATCGTCTCGGACAAGTTCGACGCCGCCGACGACTGGATCGCCGAGCGGGCCGGCCCGCAGGCGGTCGTCGTCACCGCCGACGTGCCGCTGGCGAGCCGCTGCGTGAAGGCCGGCGCCAGCGTCCTCGGCCCCACCGGCAAGGCCTTCACCGATTCCTCCGTCGGGATGGCGCTCGCCACCCGCGACCTGATGCAGTCGCTGCGCGAGGCCGGCGCGGTGACCGGCGGCCCGAAGCCGTTCTCGGCGAAGGACCGCTCCGCCTTCCTCGGCGCCCTCGACCGGGCCCTGGTGCGGCTGCGGCGCAACGCCCGGGGCGGCTGAGGCGGACCGCCGCGAACTTACCCAATCCCTGCGGGTTCCCTGTCGGCGGCGAGCCGTCGCCTGCCGCACGGGAGAGCCAGCATGTCGGTCGAGGAGAACACGGTCCACTACGACAGCCCGGCCGGCGGCTGGGGCTCGGTGCGCGGCATCGCCGAGGTGTTCGGCAAGGAATGGGCGACCCCGCTCGCCACCGAGACCCTGTTTCGCCAGAACAAGCCGAAAGGCTTCATGTGCGTCTCGTGCTCCTGGGCGAAGCCGGCGAACTACCACCCCTTCGAGTTCTGCGAGAACGGCGCCAAGGCGACCCTGTGGGAGCTGACCACGCGGCGCTGCACGCCCGAAACCCTCGCCAGGCACACGCTGACCGAGCTGCGCGGCTGGAGCGACTACGACCTCGAGCAGCTGGGCCGCCTCACCCACCCGATGCGCTACGACCGCACCGGCGACCGCTACGTCGCGTGCGGCTGGGACGAGGCGTTCAGGGCGATCGGCGCCGAGCTGCGCCAGCTCGATCCGAAATCGGTGGTGTTCTACTCCTCCGGGCGCGCCAGCCTCGAGACCTCGTACCTCTACGCCCTGTTCGCCCGGCTCTACGGCAACAACAACCTGCCCGATTCCTCCAACATGTGCCACGAGACGACCTCGGTGGCCCTCAAGAAGGTGATCGGCGCCAGCGTCGGGACGGTCGTGTTCGACGACCTGTCGAAATGCGACGCGATGTTCTTCTTCGGCCAGAACACCGGCACCAACTCGCCGCGCTTCCTGCACCCGCTGCAGGAGGCCGCGAAGCGCGGCGTGAAGATCATCACCTTCAATCCGGTCCGCGAGCGGGGGCTCGAGAGCTTCACCAACCCGCAGAGCCCGGTCGAGATGCTGACCCGCAAGGCGACGCAGATCAGCGCGCAGTACCATCAGGTCCGGCCCGGCGGCGACATCGCGGTGATGCTCGGCCTGTGCAAGCACGTCTTTGCCGCCGACGACGCCGCCAGGGCGAAGGGCACCCGCGTCCTCGACGTCGACTTCATCGCCCAACACACGACCGGGCTGGACGCCTTCGAGGCGAAGGTCCGGGCGACGCCCTGGGAGGAGATCGAGCGCGAATCCGGGATCTCGCGCGCCGACATCGAGGCAGCGGGCCAGGTCTACGTCGAGGCCGAGCGGACTTGCGCCTTCTACGGCATGGGCCTGACGCAGCACGTCCACGGCTTCGAGAACGTCGCGATGGTCGTCAACCTGCTGCTGCTCAGGGGCAATATCGGGCGCGACGGCACCGGCGTGTCGCCGGTGCGGGGCCATTCCAACGTGCAGGGCCAGCGCACCGTCGGCATCTCGGAGAAGCCGGAGCTGGTGCCGCTCGACCGGATCGCCGAGCAGTTCGGGTTCACGCCGCCGCGCGACAAGGGGCTGAACACCGTCGAGGCGAGCGAGGGCATCCTGTCGGGCAAGGTGCGGGGCTTCTTCGGCCTCGGCGGCAACTTCGTGCGGGCGATCCCCGACCAGGACCGGATGGAGAAGGCCTGGACCGGGATGCGCCTGACCGTGCAGGTCGCGACCAAGCTCAACCGCTCGCACCTCGTCAACGGCGAGATCGCCTACCTGCTGCCCTGCCTCGGCCGCACCGAGGAGGACCGCCAGGCGAGCGGCCCGCAGGCGGTGAGCATCGAGGACACGTTCAGCTGCATCTACGGCTCGCAGGGACGCCGCACCCCGGCGAGCGACTTCCTGAAATCCGAGGTCGCGATCGTGGCCGGCCTCGCCAAGGCGACGCTGGCGCCGAACCCGAAGGTCCGCTGGGACGAGTGGGTCGGCGATTACGGCCTGATCCGCGACGAGATCGCCAGGACCTACCGGGAGGAGTTCCACGACTTCAACGACCGGCTCTGGATCCCGGGCGGGTTCTACCGCGGCAACTCGGCCCGGGAGCGGGTCTGGAAGACCGAGAGCGGCAAGGCCGAGTTCACCGCGCCGGAGGTGATGTCGGCGACCGGGTTCGCCGACGAGCCCGGCCGCTACCGGCTCATCACCATGCGGTCGAACGACCAGTTCAACACCACGATCTACGGCTACAGCGACCGCCTGCGCGGGATCGAGGGCACCCGCGACGTGCTCCTGATGAACCCCGACGAGATCCGCCGGGCGGGCCTCGGCGAGGGGCAGGTCGTCTCCCTGGTCAGCGACGCCGGCGACGGGATCGAGCGGGTCGTGACCGGCCTCACGGTGACGCCGTTCTCGCTCCCGGACGGGTGCCTCGGGGCGTACTATCCCGAGATGAACCCGCTGATGGCGCTCTCGCACCACGACATCCAGTCGAAGACGCCGGCGGCGAAGTCGGTGCCGGTGCGGATCCGGCCGGAGGCGGGCGGGCCGAAGCGGGATCGGCGCGAGCCGACGGGCCATTCGGCGCACCCGATCTGAGGCGGGTGCCGACGCCCCCTCCCCTGCCGGCGACCCCCGTGCCTGAGCACGAAAGTGCCAGTTGCCCGCGAATGACGCACAATTGTGCTTGTGTACGGGGGAATCGCCGGCTACCACTGTGATCACAGACACGACACAGGCCGCCCTCGAGAGCGGTCCGAGGTCTGGGGAGGAAAGCCCTCGAAGAGGGCGAGCACCGCCGCGACGCCATCGCGGCGGTGCTCCTGTTTCGGGGCGCGGCGCTCCCGCTCAGCCCGCCTCCCGATCCTCGTCGCGCGCCAGGCCGAGGCGGCGAAGCAGCGTCAGCACGACCAGGATCGCCAGGCCGAAGCCCATCGCGACGGCGAGCAGCGTGAACTGCCCGGCCCCGGCGACGATGCCGGCGGAAGCCGCGAACCACAGGCTCGCCGCGGTGGTGAGGTTCTTCACGTTGCGGCGGGCGACGAGGATCGTGCCGGCCGAGATGAACCCGATCGCCTGGGCCAAGCCCTGGATCACCCGCAGCGGATCGGCATCGCCGCCCTCCCGGCGTACCACCACGTAGAGGCTCAGCGCCGCGGCCGTGATGACGGCCGCGCTGAGGGCGACGAGGGTGTGGGTGCGCAGACCCGCATCCTTGCCGCGCCATTCCCGTTCCGCACCGGGCGCGAGCCCGCACAGTGTCGCGGCGCCGAGGCGCCCGACGATCTCCCCGAGGTCGAGGGCGGTGGCGTCGGGCAGCATCGGGCCGGTCAGGTGCCCTGCCCCGGCTCCGGCGGCTCCGGGAACGGCGTCCAGTGGGTGAATGCGTCGGCGGCGTAGCCGTACTCGGTGGTGGCGACGTGCCAGGGCCGGCCGTCCCCGGCGCGGCCGGGATCCCAGCGGATCACGGCGCGCCGGTCCGGCTCGTCCCGGTGAATGGCGATGATCCAGCGCCCATCCTGGGGGGCGCGATCGATGGGCCTCCAATCGGTCATCGGATGCTCCGCGACGGTTGCCTCGCGCACCACCAACGCGCCGGGCCCCGGCCCGTTCGCGTCAGCGCGGGGCATCGCCGCGCACCAGGCGCTCGCCCGCCTCGCATTCGCGCAGGTAGGTCGCCCGGTTGTCGCCGGTGATGCCGCTGCGGTCGGCCTTGGCCTCGCAGGCGGGGCGCCCGTCGGACCGGCCCTGGCCGGGGGCGCCCTGGGCGAGGACGGCGGTCGGCGCGAGGAGCGCGAGGATCAGCAGGGTGCGGCGCATGGCGGGCCTCCGGTGCGGGCGGGACTGCCGAGACATGTCCCGCCCGCCTCTCCGGTTCCCGGGTCGCGGGGCCGTCAGGGCCGCGAGCGGCCGGCCCGGTAGGCGGCGAGGATCTCGGGGAGCCGGTCGAGGACGTAGTCGGCAAGGCCCGGCTCGGCGCGGTCGTCGAAGGTGACGGCGACCCGGTCCGGCTTGCGCTCGATCCGGGCGATGCCGCGGCCGGCCTCGTCGCTCCAGACCTGCGGCGCCGGCCGGGCCGGGCTGAGCGGCGCCAGCGCGTCGAGCAGGGCGGCGAAGCGCTCGTTGGTGGGCTTTTCCCGGAAGCCCGGATCGGCGACGAGGGCGGCGACCCGGCCCGAGCGCGCCGCCCTGATCCGCTCGGCGAGCAGCATCCAGCGCGGGCGGCCCGCCGCCGGCGCCGGGCCGATCGCCCGCACGATCTCCGGCGGCACCGTGCGGGCGACCGAGATCAGGGTCGAGAGGTCGCCCTTGCCGACGCCCATCGCGGCGGTGATCGTGGCGCGTGCGAAGCCGTGCTCCTCGAGCCGGAGCGCGAAGAAGGCGCGCTCGATGTAGCTCAGGTCCTGCCGCTCCAGGTTCTCCTTGCCCTGGGCCACCACCAGCTCGGCATCCGAGAGCGGGCGCACCACCGCGCGGACCGGCCGGGCGAGGCGGCGCGCCGCCTGGATGCGACGGCGACCGTAGGCGACCTGGTAGCGCTCCGGGTCGTCGGGATGCGGCCGCACCAGGATCGGGACCTGCTGGCCGCTCTCGCGGATGCTCTCGACGAGGGCCGGCAGGCCCGGATCGGTCTCGTCCGCCACCCGGTCGGCGATGAAGGAATCGTCGATCCGCTCGGGGGCGATCTCGACCACCACGGTGCCGGCCTCGATCTCGGCGGCGGCGTCGGCCCGGGCGGCGAGCCCGCGCAGGGTGCTGCTCATCGCCCGCACCGGGCCGCTGCGGCTGCGCTCCGGCGCGCGCGGGTTTGCAGCTGCGAACTCGGGCTCGGCCGGCTCGGGGTTTGCAGCTGCAAACGCCTCGGGCTCGGGCGGCGGGGCCGCCGGCTGCGGCGCCGGGCGCGCGCCGAACAGCGCGTCGAGGTTCGACTTGCGGCTCATGACCGGCCCCAGGCGCGGCGGATCAGGCCCTCGATCTCGCCGTTGACCGCCTCGAGGGATTCGAGCGCCCGGTCGTAGGTCGAGCGGGTCACGCTCTCGCGGCCGATCTCGTACAGGGTCTGCTTCGACAGGCCGGCATCGGAGACCGCCGAGGATTTCAGCATCGGCGCGGTCAGCACCGCGTCCTCGAACAGGGTGCGCAGCATGCCGACGATGCGGGTCTGCGGCGCGTCCTGCTGCTCGTAGCGGGTCACGAGGTAGCGCAGCCAGTCGTATTGCAGCCGCCCGCCGGATTCCGCCACCACGCCGAGCAGGTCCTCGGTCATCGCCAGGAACTGGCTCATCGAGGCGACGTCGAGCATCTGCGGATGCACGGTGACGAGCAGCGAGGTCGCGGCGCAGAGCGCCGAGAGGGTGAGGTAGCCGAGCTGGGGCGGGCAATCGATGACGACGATGTCGTAATCCGCCGCCACCGTGTCGATCGCGTGGGCGACCCGGTCGAAGAACAGCGGTTCGCCGGCCCGGCGCCGGCTCAGCGCCCGCGGGGTCTCGTGCTCGAACTCCATCAGCTCGAGGTTGGCCGGCACCAGGTCGAGGCCGGTGAAGTAGGTCGGGCGCACCACGGTGCTGAGCGGCCGGGCGTCGTCGTAGCGGATCGCGCCGTAGAGCGTCTCGTCGGCCCCGACATCGAGCTCGGGCTGCACGCCCATCAGGGCCGAGAGGCTGGCCTGGGGGTCGAGGTCGATGGCGAGCACCCGGTAGCCGCGCAGCACCAGGGACTGGGCGAGGTGGGCAGTGGTGGTGGTCTTGCCCGATCCGCCCTTGAAGTTCGCCACCGCGACGACCTGCAGGTGCTCGGTCGCCGACCGCCGCGGCTGGTAGCGCCGGCCGCCGCGCGTGTTCTCGTCCAGGTAGGCGCGCAGGCCGTGGATGTCGGAGAGGCTGTAGGAGCGCCGGCCGTTGGCCGAGACCTCCGGCTGCGGCCCGAGCCCGTCGGCGGCGAGCTGCTGCAGCCGCGACACCGTCACGCCGATGATCCGGGCGGCCTCGGTCGAGGTGAAGCGGCGCAGGCCCTTGGCGGCGGTGGGCGGGAACAGCCCGGAGGAGATCGCCTGCAGCTGCGCGCGCAACGTCGCGGCATGGGCGCCGATCATCGCGGCGGGCGCGACCGGGGCAGGGGGTTGCGGCGGCATATGCTGATTCATCCTCGCGGACCCCGTTTGCAGAAATTTCGCCGGTTCGGCGCTGAAACTGCAATTGACCTGCAAATGCCCCGATTCGCAATCGGCAGGAATGACCCGGCGCCAGCCTCGCACAAGCCCCGTAGGCTCGGGGCGCCGGCAGGGCAGGGGACCGCGATGCCGGGGGCCGCACCTCCCGTCCGCATCCCCCGGCCGCGGGTGCGGCGCCTCCCGACGGGCGAGCGGCCTACCTCGAAATGGGGCGGCGCCGGCCGCTTCATCGCGGGCGTGCGCGGCGCTAGGGTCCGGATCGGCGTCGCGACCCCACCCCCTCCGTTCGTCCCCCCTCCGTGGAGACCCGAGACGCCCGCGCAGCGACGCGGGCCTTGCGCACGACGATTCTCCGCACGCCTGCCAGCCCGCACGCTTGGGACCTCGCCACGCTTGGGACCTCGCCCGCTTGGAAATCCGTAAGCTTGACGGAATCCAGGCCCCGGCGAAGGCGCGTCCCTTCGCCAACCGTTAAGCTGTTCCG
Organism: Methylobacterium platani; assembly: GCF_001653715.1. Lineage (GTDB taxonomy): Bacteria > Pseudomonadota > Alphaproteobacteria > Rhizobiales > Beijerinckiaceae > Methylobacterium > Methylobacterium platani. Next base: position 191,443 of record NZ_LWHQ01000016.1, on the reverse strand, counting down.
AGTTGAGTATCCGGTATCGACCCGGATCGACACGCCTGCTCCGCAGTGGCGCAGTTCTTTCCCTCAAATAGACATCCGAAAATTTACCAAAAAATACGCCCGAGATTGCAATCTCATCTGCCAGATGCGACTCGTATCTCACGAAAGAAGGTGGAGCCTCATGGTCGAAATCTCCGACATCCGGGACGTTCTGAAGTCGCTCGAGTCGCTCAAGGGCGTGGTCGACACGCTGTCGGACGACGACGACCTGTTCGAGAAGGGCCTCGATTCCTTCGGCTCGGTCCAGCTGATGCTGGCCCTCGAGGAGCGGTTCGAGATCGAGTTCCCCGACTCGGCGCTCGGCCGGCGCTCGTTCTCGACCATCCGCATCATCCGGGACACCGTGGCGGGCCTCCGCCAGCAGGAGGCCGCATGAACATGCACGTCGAGGTCGCGGCGACGGTTCCCGTCGCCGCGCCGGCGGAGGCCCTCGACGCGCGGGGCAGGCGCGTCGCGGAGGCCGCCGCCCGCCACGCCGACGCGGTCGACCGCGAGGGCCGGTTCCCGGCCGAGGCGGTCGCCGCCCTCAAGGCCGAGCGCCTGCTCGGCATCCAGGTGCCGCGCTCCCTGGGCGGGGAGGGGGCCTCGATGAGCGAGATCGCCGAGATCTGCGCCATCCTCGGGCGCGCCTGCTCGGCCGCCGCGATGGTGTTCGCGATGCACCACATCAAGCTCGCGAGCCTCGTGACCCACGGCCGCGACAGCGCCTGGCATTGCACGCTGATGGAGCGGATCGCGGCCGAGCAGCTGCTGATCGCCTCCTCGACCACCGAGGCCGGCATCGGCGGCGACCTGCGCAACAGCCTGTGCGCGGTCGAGGCCGAGGGCGATGCGTTCCGCCTGACCAAGGAGGCGAGCGTCATCTCCTACGGCGCCCAGGCCGACCTGATCCTCGCCACCGCCCGCCGCCACCCCGAGGCCGCGACCTCCGACCAGGTGCTGGTGGCGCTGCTCCGCGACCAGATCACCCTCGCGCGCACCGGCGTGTGGGACACGCTCGGCATGCGCGGCACCTGCAGCGACGGCTTCCTGCTCAAGGCCGAGGGCGTGCCGCTGGTCCAGGTGCTGCAGAAGCCCTTCGCGGAGATCGCCGCCCAGTCGATGCTCGCCGCCTCGCACCTGCTCTGGGGCAGCGTGTGGTACGGGATCGCCGCCTACGCGGTCGACCGCGCCCGCGCCTTCGTGCAGGGCGAGGCGCGCAAGAAGCCCGGCCAGGTGCCGCCGGGGGCGCTGCGCCTGGCGGAGGCCGCCAACGAGCTCCAGGCGATGAAGAGCACCGTCGTCGCCGGGCTCGCGCGCTACGAGGACGCCAAGGGCGACCCGGATGCGCTCGGGGCGATCGGCTTCTCGATCATGCTCAACAACGTCAAGACCACCGTCTCGGGCCAGGCCGTCGACATCGTGCAGCGGGCGCTCGGCGTCGTCGGCATCGCCGGCTACAAGAACGGCACCCCGTTCAGCCTCGGCCGGCAGCTGCGCGACGTCCTCTCGGCGCCGCTGATGATCAGCAACGACCGCATCCTCTCCAACACCGCCAACCTCCTGCTGGTGCAGAAGGGCAGCGGCAAGCTCCTGAGCGCGTGATGGACCAGAGCCTCTCCTCCGACCTCCTGCCCGTCGCCGACGAGGCGATCTCCGAGCCGGCCTCCGAGCCGCGCTCGTTCCTCGACCGCCTGTTCGACCGCGGGCTCCTGATCCGCACCGGGGTCGACGGTCTCTACGGCCGCTCCGGCGCCTTCGAGAGCGTGGTCGAGGCCCTGGACCGGCTGGTCTCGCGCATCGGCGGGGCCGACGGCGCCGAGGCCCTGCGCTTCCCGCCCGGCATGGCCCGCTCCAGCTTCGAGCGCAGCGGCTACCTCAAGGGCTTCCCGCACCTCGCCGGCACGGTGCACAGCTTCTGCGGCAACGAGGCCGACCACGCGCGGCTGCTCGCCTGCCTCGATGCCGACGAGGACTGGACCGCCAGCCAAGCCGCCACCGACATCGTCCTGACGCCCGCCGCCTGCTACCCGCTCTATCCGGTCGCCGCCGCCCGCGGCCGGCTGCCCGAAGGCGGGCTCCTGTTCGACCTGCAATCCTACTGCTTCCGGCACGAGCCCTCGCTGGAGCCGACCCGGATGCAGCTGTTCCGGATGCGCGAATACGTCCGCATGGGTACGCCGGAGCAGGTGCTGGCCTTCCGCGAGCTGTGGCTGGCCCGCGGCACCAAGATGATGAGCGACCTCGGCCTGCCGCTCGCCATCGATCCGGCCAACGACCCGTTCTTCGGCCGCGCCGGCAAGATGCTGGCCAACAACCAGCGCGCCCAGGCGCTGAAGTTCGAGCTGAACGTGCCGGTCAACAGCGAGGACAAGCCGACCGCCTGCCTCAGCTTCAACTACCACCAGGACCATTTCGGCACGACCTGGGGCATCCAGCAGGCCGACGGCACCACCGCCCACACGGCCTGCGTCGGGTTCGGGCTGGAGCGGATCACCCTCGCGCTCCTGCGCCACCACGGCCTCGACCTCGACGCCTGGCCGGCGGAGGTCCGCGCCCAGCTCTTCGGCTGAGGCCGCGATGTCGGCCGCCCTCGCTCACGTCGTCGAGGCGCCGCGGACGGAGACGCCCGCGGCCCCCCGCTACACCCCGCACGCGCTCCACGCCCCCGACCGGACCTGGCCGGAGACGAACTGCTACGTCGACCTCTGGATCGAGCTCCTGCACCTGCGGGGGCTCAGCCCCCAGGCGATGCTGGGCTTCACCCTGCGCCAGGATTTCGAGGGCGACCAGTTCACCTTCTTCAAGCCGAAGGCCGCCGACCTCGAGGCGCTCTACGGCCTCGAGATCCTCGAGCTCGCGCTCTACGAGGACCTGGAGAGCCACAGCCTGATCCAGGCGGCCCGCGGGCTCCCGGTGCTGGTCGAGGTCAACGCCTTCTTCCTGCCCGACACCGCCGGGACCACCTACCGGCGCGAGGCCTCGAAGACCACGATCGCGATCCTGGCCCTCGACCCCGCGCGGCGACGGCTCGACTACGTCCACAATGCCGGCCGCTTCACGCTCGAAGGCGAGGATTACGCCGGGATCTTCGCCCGCGGCGAGCTGCTGCCCTATGCCGAGTTCGTGAAGCCGTGCGGCCCGGGCCTCGCGGGTCCGGCGCTCGCCGGAGCGGCGCTCGCGCTGCTGCGCCGGCACCGGGCCCAGGCGCCGGGGGCCAACCCGGTCACGGCCTTCCGCGCGGCGCTCGCCGCGAAGGACGACGCCTTCGTGCAGCGGCCGCTCTCGGCCTTCCACACCTACGCCTTCAACACCACGCGCCAGCTCGGGGCCAATTTCGAGCTGCTCGGCAGCCACCTCGCATGGCTGGAGGCCGAGGGCGCGGGGCGGTTCGGCGCGGCGGCCGAAGCGGCGACGCGGCTCGCGCAGGAGGCCAAGGCGTTCCAGTTCCAGCTCGCCCGCGCCTATGCCCGCGGCAAGCTCGCAGGCCTGCCCGAGCGGCTCGCCGCCGCCGAGGCGAGCTACGCGGCCGTGTTCGATGCCCTCGACCGGGCGCTGGCGGCGGGGTGAGGCGCCGGTCGACCGGACACACCGTGACAGCCCTTCGCGTCATCCCGGGGCTCGCCGCAGGCGACAACCCGGGATCCATGACCGCTGACGATGCCGGATGAGACGGAATGCCGTCCGCCTTGTCCTGAATCGCCAGCGGTCATGGATCCCGGGTTCCGCTGCGCGGCCCCGGGGTGAAGTGGAGGATACGAGGGTTCGCCGAGCCCTCGAGACAGCCTCCAAGGACGCCATGGCCCTTCTACGCAACGTCGACCGGACCCTCGACGGGCCGTGGGAGATGATCGTCACCGCGCCCGGCGCCTGCGCCGGCCCCGGCGACCTCGGGGCGCTCACCGGCTTCATCCCCGCCCCGGTGCCCGGCACCGCCGCGGGGGCGCTGCGCGCGGCCGGGCGCTGGTCGGAGGCCGAGCCGACGCCGCTGCACGGCTCCGACGTCTGGTACCGCACGGCGATCACCGGCCGGGGCCGCGAGATCCTGCGCTTCGAGGGGCTCGCGACGCTCTGCGAGGTCTGGCTCGACGGAACGCTCCTGCTCGCCGGCCGCTCGATGTTCCTCGCCCACGAGGTCGCGGTCGACCTCGACGGCACCCACAGCCTCGCCCTCGCGTTCCGCTCGCTGGCGCAGGATCTCGCCCGGCCGCACAAGCGCGGGCGCTGGCGGCCTCAGCTCGCCACGCCGGGATCGCTGCGCCACGCCCGCACGACGCTCCTCGGCTTCATGCCGGGCTGGTGCCCCAGCGTCGACGCGGTCGGCCCGTACCGGCCGATCACCCGGAGAGGGGAGGGGGGCCGGCCCACCGGCATCGACCTGCGCAGCGCCGTCGCGGACGGGACCGGGATCCTCACGCTCCGCCTGACAATCCCGGAGGCCGTCGGCCCGGCGATCCTCCGGTGCGACGGCCGCGAGGCGGTGCTGCCCGAGACCGCGCCCGGCCGGTTCGAGGGGCGGCTGGAGCTTCCCGAGGTCGCGCTGTGGTGGCCCCACACCCACGGCGAGCCGCGGCTGCACGCCGCCGCGGTCGAGATCGGGGGCCAAACTTTCGATCTCGGCCGGGTCGGCTTCCGCACCGTGACGATGCTGCGGCCCTTCGCGGAGGGCCTGAGCCTCGCGGTCAACGGCGTGCCGGTCTTCTGCCGCGGCGCCTGCTGGACTCCGGCCGACCTCGTCGGGCTGCCGGGCGACCGGGACGCCTACGCCCCGCTGTTGGGCCTCGCCGTCGAGGCCGGCATGACCATGCTGCGGGTCGGCGGCACGATGCTCTACGAGGGCCAGGCCTTCCACGACCTGTGCGACGAGCTCGGCATCCTGGTCTGGCAGGACCTGATGCTGGCCAATTTCGACTATCCGACCGACGATCCGGCCTTCCGGGCGGCGCTCGACGCCGAGATCGCCCAGCTCCTCGACCGGCTCCAGGCGTCGCCCTCGCTCTGCGTCGTCGGCGGCGGCAGCGAGGTCGAGCAGCAGGCCGCGATGCTGGGATTCCCCGACTCCGTCTGGCGCGCGGCCGCGGTGGAGGCGCGCTTGCGCGAGGCGGCGGCCGCGCGCCGGCCCGACCTCGTCGTGGTGCCGAACTCGCCCTCGGGCGGCGACCTGCCGTTCTCCACCGATGCCGGCGTGACCCATTACTACGGCGTCGGCGCCTATCGCCGGCCGTTCGAGGATGCCCGCCGGGCCGAGGTGCGCTTCGCCTCCGAGTGCCTGGCCTTCGCCAACGTGCCGGAGCCGGCCTCGCTCGCCGAGGCCGGCCTGACCGATCCGCGCGCGCCCGGCTGGGCCGCCGGCGTGCCGCGCGACCGGGGCGCCGACTGGGATTTCGAGGGCGTGCGCGACCACTATGTCGGAGCCCTCTACGGCGTCGATCCGGAGGCTTTGCGCCGCGACGATCCCGCGCGCTACCTGACGCTCGGGCGCGCGGCGACCGCCGAGGTGATGGAGGCGACCTTCGCGGAGTGGCGCCGGCCGGGCTCGGTCACCGCCGGCGGGCTGGTCTGGCTCTGGCGCGACCTCGCGCCGGGGGCCGGCTGGGGCGTGGTCGACGTCGCCGGGCGGCCGAAATCGGCCTGGTACGCCCTCCGGCGCGCCTTCCGGCCGGTGCAGGCCGTGCTCTCCGACGAGGGCCTGAACGGCCTGCGCGCCCACCTGCTGAACGAGACCGCCGCCGCCCTCGACCTCGTCGTCGCGCTCACCTTCGCGAGCGCGGCCGGCAAGGTCGCGGCCCGGGCGGAACGGCCGGTCTCGCTTCCCCCCCGCGGGGCCGTCAGCCTGACCTCGGCCGCGCTGCTCGGCCGCTTCTTCGACGCGGCGAACGCCTACCGCTTCGGCCCGGCGGCGCACAATCTGGCCCACCTGCGCCTGAGCGCTCCCGACGGGACGCTCCTCGCCGAGGCGTTCCACTTCCCTTCCGGCCGGGACGCGACGCCGCGCGAGATCGGCCTGTCGGCCGCGCTCGTCGCGGAGCGGGACGGCATCGCCCTGCGCGTCGCGTCGGAGCGGCACGCCCTCGGCGTCCATGTCGCGCTCGACGGGCCGGGGCGCCCGGCGGACAACTGGTTCCACCTGGCGCCCGGGGCCGAGCGCCGCCTCGCCCTCGTCGGGACGAGCGGACGGCCGAGCGGCACGGTGCGGGCGGTGAACGGGAGCGGGGCGATCCGGTTCTGAGCGGCCGGACGGCCCTCCACCGGCTGTCGCCCGCCCCGGACCGGGCGAGCCATCGGCTGCCGTCATGGCGGGCCTGGTGCCTCGCCCGCTTGCAAGCCGAAGCTCATTCCCTGGAGGCACGCGCCGTCACGCCCCGCAGACCCGAGGGAACCCGAGCCAGCATGACGGGGATGTCGCGCCTGTCCCGGATCGTCGGACTCGGGCGATCGGCGGGCCGACGACGTCGCGCAAGGGATGTCCCCGGCCAGGATCGCGGCGCCCGACGGGCCCGCCACGGCGCTGGTCCCGGCCCTCGCCGACGGCCGCACCCACGCCGTCGTCGTGACCGGGCCGGATCGCCGCGTCGTCGGAATCGTGACGCAGCCCGACACGCTCGCCACCCTGGCCCGGGCCGCGACCGCGCAAGCGCTGCTGCCGTCCTGAGCTCCCCGGCCGGGGGCCTGTTTGCTGCATGGCGAGATCCCGGCTGCGCACGGCCCGTCCGCAGGGACGACGCCCAGGCCCGATTCCCGCATGCCCGATTCTTCCCTGGTCCTGCACCTCCTGCACGCCGCCGTGACGATCGCCAGCATGATGCTTACCTTGGCAGCTCCACCTGCCCCGCAAGCGGTAGCGGCGCCGGCCGCCCGCATCCGCGGACCGGTCCCCTCATCGCCCGAATCACCACCGGGCCGCACGACGCGGCGACACGCGCCGGGCCCAGTCCCGCCGTCATCCGGGAAGCGCGCCGCAGGGCGATGGAAAGCCCGGGCGCGACGCGGCAGGGCCGGCCGGCCCCGTCACCCCGCCCTCCGGGCCCTGACGGTCGCAGCCGAGACCGGTCACGGCCCAGACGCACCGAAGCGTCCGGCTTGTTAGCTCTTCGCGTGACCTTGTAGATCGGCCCGCCACGCGATGATCACCGGTGAAATGCGCCCGGCGACACCAGCGACACGCATCTCGTCACGATCTTTCTACGAATTCATCCCGCGCGTCGTGATCTCGACGATCCGTCGTGACGTCGGGCGCGGGATGAACGGCGTGCCTCATCGTTCGTTTTTTCGAACCGTCTCAGTCATGAAGACTTCGTTGACGCAGCAAGTGCGCGCACCAAACCGTATCCCCATCATCACATGCGCTAACACAACTCACGTCTTCCGCAGAACCGGGTCAAATAAGGCATTTACGAACTGATTTTGTATTGTAATATCCGCAACTGCGTCGACAACGTGGCCGTTTGGCAACACGACTTTCGAAACCGGGCCATTTATACCAAACGAGACGCGACTCGTATTGATGAAGACAGACGGCTCGCACATGCTACGCCTGCATCGGGAGCAACCCGGTGCGGTTGGGCAGGCGCCCCCCGCGGGGAGATGCCTGAACCATCAGGGGTCAAGGACGACGTGTTTCAGATCAGCCGCAAGGCGAGGAACCGCAGTCGTTCAACCCCGGGTCCGAAATCTTTGGAGGTCTCTATGAAGCTCGTGAAGAGCCTTCTGCTCGGGTCGGCCGCCGGCCTGACCGTCGTTGCGGGGGCGCAGGCTGCCGATCTGCCGATCAAGAAGGCGGCGCCTGTCGAGTTCGTTCGTGTCTGCTCGGCCTACGGGGCCGGCTTCTTCTTCGTCCCGGGCACCGATACCTGCCTGCGCGTCTCCGGCCGCGCCCGCTTCGAGGCCGGCTACTCGCAGGGCTACTCGCGCTCGGGCAACAACGGCGACCTGATGGGTTACCGCGGCCTCGGCCGCCTCAACCTCGACGCCCGCACGCAGACCGCCTACGGCACCCTGCGCGCCTTCGTCCGGTTCGAGCTCGCCTCCCGCACCGGCGCCTACCTGAACTCGGGCACGCAGCAGCGCATCGCCAACGCCTTCCCGGCGCTCGGCGTCGACACGTTCGGCCGCGCCCAGCAATACGTGAACGTCGACAAGGCCTTCATCCAGTTCGCCGGCCTCACCGCCGGTCGCGCGGCCTCGTTCTACGACTTCTACGCCCACGACTTCGAGATCATCGGCACCTCGCTGGGCTCGGACGTCGCCTCCACCAACCTGCTCGCCTACACCGCCACCTTCGGCGACGGCTTCTCGGCGACCCTGTCGATCGAAGATCCGACGTTCCGCAAGAACCCGCTGTTCGGCACCGCCACCGCCGGCAACACGGCGAGCCAGTTCGCGGTCTTCACCGCCGCGGCCGCCAACCTGAGCCCGGTCATCGCCACCAACGCGGCCGGCGTGCCGATCGGCGAGGCGTTCTACGACCTGCGCCAGACCAACCGCATGCCCGACTTCGTCGGCGCCCTGCGCTACGACGCCGCCTGGGGCTCGGCCCAGCTCTCGGCCGCCGTGCACGAGCTGAACGCCGGCAACGCCGCCACCGTCCTGACCTTCGGCGGCGCCACCATCGCGGCCGGCTCGGTCCTCACCCCGCGCGTCAACACCGAGTACGGCTGGGCCGTGCAGGGTGGCGTGAAGTTCAACCTGCCGTTCATCGCCCCGGGCGACGCCCTGTACCTGCAGGGTTCGTACGGTGAAGGCGCCCAGATCTATACCGGCTACTCCCAGTATATCGGCACCTACACCGCCAGCGCCGGCAACACCCAGGGCTCGCCCTTCGCGACCTACTTCACCGATGCCGCCGTCAACCCGCTGACCGGCAAGATGGAGCTGTCGACCAGCTGGACGGTCGTCGGTTCGTACCTGCACTACTGGGCGCCCGAGTGGCGGTCGGCGATCATCGGCAGCTACGGCGAGATGTCGTTCGGCAAGACCAGCCGCAACCTGCTCGGCGGCCTGAACTTCAACGGCCTCGGCAACCCGGTCAACAGCCCCGGCAACTTCCTGTTCAGTGCCGCCCTGCGCGACACGAGCCAGATCGTCGCCGGCGCGAGCCTGATCTGGTCGCCGGTGAAGGACCTCGATATCGGCGTCGAGGGTCTCTACAACCGCGTCGACATCAAGAACGGCCGTGTCATCGACACCAACAAGGCTCCGGGCGGCGTCGCGGCCGGTGTGAACGCCGCCGGCCTGCCGGTGGCCGCCAACGGTGCGCTGCTGCCCACCACCAACTACGCGGACACGTTCCAGGTCCGCATGCGCGTCCAGCGCGACTTCTAAGCCACGAGCCAGTCTCGAGCGGGGGCCACGATGCATGCATCGTGGCCCTTTTTTCGTGCCCTGATGACAAACTATAACATAGGTCAAAAAAAACGCGCCCCGAAGAGCGCGTGAAGGAAACTTCTGGGTCTCGAAACTCAGAAGGTCTAACGGTTTTAGCATCGAATATCGGATCCCGCACCACCTTTTGCGGATGACATCGTTGTTTTTTGGATTCTACGACGTTTCAACCCTGGCCGTGGGCGGCGTGGATTTGCCGTCCTCCGGCGAGTGTGGGTCTTTCCCCGCGAGGTCGGCCGGAGCCTTTTTCGACGAGGCCGATACCGGTTCGTCGCAAGAAAATGCGGCAATCGAGAACCTTGAGCGGGCGCGCCGACCGGGCGGCCGTCACTCCCCGGCCAGGAGCTCCGCCAGGGGAGCGGTGAGGGTGCAGACCACGCCCTCGGGCGGGTAGAGCGTGGCGACCTCGCCGTCGACGGTGCCGGCGAGCCCCCGGGCGATCAGGCGCGAGCCGAAGCCCCTGCGGGCGGGCGACGTCACCCGGGGCCCGCCATGCTCCTGCCAGCGCAGGGAGAGGACCGGCGCGGCCGGGTCGGCGATCGTCCAGTCGAGGGCGACGTAGCCCTCGGGCACGCTGAGGGCGCCGTACTTGACCGCGTTGGTGGCGAGCTCGTGCGCCATCAGGGCGAGCGAGAGCGCCGCCCGCGCCCCGCAGGCCACCGGCGGTCCGGCGAGCCGGAAGCGGCCGGACCGGCCGTCGTCGTGGATCGCCAGCGCCCCTTCGAGCACCGCGCGCAGGGAGGCGCTCTCGCCCTCGCCGGTCAGCAGCAGGTCGTGCGCCTTGCCGAGCGCCACCAGCCGGGCCACCAGCGCCTCGCGGGCGGTGGCCGGGTCGGTGGCGTCGCGCAGGGTCTGCATGGCGATCGCCTGCACCATCGCCAAGGTGTTCTTGAGCCGGTGGCTCAGCTCGCGGTTGAGGATCTCCTGCTGCGCCTCCGCCGCCTTGCGCGCCGAGATGTCGTGGCTCACCGCCGCGAAGCCCTCCAGGCCCCCGCCGGGCGAATGCGAGGCCCCGCCGGGCGAATGCAAGGCCCCGCCGGGCCCAGGCAAGGCCCCGCCGGGCCCGCTCGAGGCTCCTGCCGGCCCCCGTAGGGCGAAGAGGTTGTAGCGCACCGGCACCACGGCCCCGGTCGCGACGTGGCGCAGGCGGTACTCGCCGCTCCAGCTTCCGCCGGCCCGGACCGCCGGCAGGATCGTGCCTTCGGCGAAGGGCAGGTCCTCGGGCGCGAAGAGGTCGGTCAGGCGGCCGTCCCACGCCGCCTCGCGCTCCAGCCCCACCAGGGCGCGACCGGCCGGGTTGACGTAGTCGATCCGCCCGTCGGCATCCGCGATGGCGATGAGGTCGCTCGACTGCTCGGCGACGAGGGCGAGGCGGCGCAGCTGCGCCTCGGCCCGGCGCTGCTCGGTCACGTCGAGGAAGACCGTGACCGCCGCCCGGATCGCCCCGTCCTCGTCGCGCACCGGCGCGCTCGAGACCTCGAGCATGCGCAGGTCCCCGGTCGCGGCGTTGCGGTAGCGCATCACCTCGCCGGTCACCACCGCGCCGTCGCGCAGCGCGCGCAAGGACGGGTAGTCGTCCGGAGCGTAGGGGCGTCCGTCGGCATGCACGGCGCGGAAGGAATCGTAGCGCGCGAGCGCGGGCTCGCCGAGGCCGTGGCCGAGGATCTCCTCGGCCCGGGCGTTGATGAGGTTCGGCGCGCCCGGGCCCAGGCCGGCGACCGAGATGCCGACCGGCGCCTGCCGGAAGACCGATTCGAGCAGGCCGCGCTCGAGGTCGAGCCGGCGCTCGGATTCGCGCCGGGCGGCCTCGGCGCGCTTGCGCTCGCTGAGATCGAGCATGGCGCCGATCATCCGGACCGCGCGGCCCGTCGCGTCGCGGATCACCGAGCCGCGGTCGAAGACGTCGGCGTAGGAGCCGTCGGCGCGGCGGAAGCGGTACTCGTCGCTCCAGGTCGTTCCGGTGCCGTCGATGACGGCGTGGATCGAGGCGTCGATCCGGGCGCGGTCGTCGGGGTGGATGTGGTCGATCCACCACGCGCCGGTCGGCGCGACCGCCGCCAGGGGATGGCCGTAGGCGGCCTCGAGCGCCTCGTTCCACAGCACGTGGTCGGTGGCGAAATCCCAGTCCCAGATCGCGTCGCGGGTGGCCCGCGCCGCCAGGCGGTAGCGCTCCTCGGTGGCCTGCGCCGCCCGCAAGGCCGCCTCGCGCTCGGCGGCCGCCCGGCGCATCGCCAGATGGCCCGTCACCTGGCGCGCCAGCGCCCGCAAGTCGTCCGCCTCGGTCGCGGTCAGGCCGCCGGGCCGCGACACGTAGTCGATCACGCAGAGCGTGCCGAGCACGTGCCCCTCCGGCGTGCGCAAAGGCGCCCCGGCATAGAACCGGATGCCGGGCGAGGCGGTGACGAGGGGATTGGCGCGGGTGCGGGGATCCTGGGTCAGGTCCGGGATGACGAGGAGCGAATCGGGATGCGCGAGGGCATGGGCGCAGACCGAGCGGCCGAGATCGGTCTGGGGCAGGGGAAAGCCGGTGCGGGCCTTGAACCATTGCCGGGTGCCGGCGACGAGGCTCACCAGCGCGATCGGCGTGTCGCACAGGCGGCCGGCGAGCCGCACGACGTCGTCGAAACCCTGCTCGGGCAGGGTATCGAGCACGGCATGGGCCTCGAGCGCGGCGAGCCGGTCGGGATCGTGGACGGCGCGCGGGGGATCGGAGGCTCGTGACATGCCGGGTGTGGGTTTCTTGTCCCGCAGGCTCTTACCCCGAACCCGGCGCCCGCGTCACCGTCGATCGCTCGCCCGTCCCCGTCAGTCGATCACCTCGACGATCCGGCGGGTGCCGGGCTCGACCAGGACCGGGTGGTCGTTGACGATGGTGTAGTTGTAGCCCTTCAGGGCGAATTCCGGCGGCACGTCGTAGTAGATCACGCCCTCGGGCGGCAGCACCGCGCCGACTCGCACCGGGCCCTCGGTGCGGAAGGACGGCCGGTGCTCGCCGGCGGCGTAGATGCGGAAGCGCTCGCGCCGGTCGATGCCCAGGACGCTGTTGGCGGTGCCGACGGCGGCCCCGATCGCGCTCCCCACCACCGCGCCCACCGGGCCGGCGATCGCCTCGCCCCGCGCGGCGCCGTCCTGGGCGCCCCGGGCGGCGCCCTGGGCGTGGGCCGGGGTCAGTCCGGCGGCGAGAAGAACGGCGGCGGCGGCGAGGCGCATGGCAGGTCCCGGAGCGAGCTTGGCTGTGGCGGGAGAACGGCCGGGAAGCGGCGGCGGTTCCGGCCGGATCGGGGGCCCCGCCGGCCGGCGGGGATGGCGGGACAACCCGGAATCGACGTTAACCGCGATTGAAGAGGATCGGGGACGGCATCCGAAAACCCATTGGCGTCCACGATTTGGAAGCCGGGCGGGCCGTAGCGTCGAGCCTATGAACGGGATTCCGGACGGCAGGGCGGCAGGGGCGGGCACGGCGCGGCGAGGGCCGGGGCTGCCGGCTGCGGGACCAACACGGGCGTGACGATGAGCCATCGGCGCAACGACCAGATCGACATGGTGGTGCCCTTCGTGCACTTCCGCGACCAGCGGGAGACGATGGAGCGGCCGTTCTTCTCGATCGCCAAGCAGAAGCGCCTGAAGGAGATCGACTATACGAGCCCCGACGGCTCGGTCTGGGTGCGGGTGCTGCCGAACCAGGCCTACGGCATGGCGACGATCTGGGATGCCGACATCCTGATCTGGGCCGCCTCGACGATCTGCGAGATGAAGAAGCGCGGCCGCAACGACATCCCGCGCAAGCTCAACTTCATGCCCTACGACCTCCTGAAGGGCATCGGCCGCGAGACCGGCGGGCGGCAGTACAAGCTCCTGCGCGACGCGCTGTTTCGCCTGCAATCGACCTCGGTGCGCACCAACATCCGGGCCGAGAAGGCCAAGCGCAAGGAGCGCCAGTTCAGCTGGATCGACGCCTTCGACGACACGATCGACGAGGAGACCAATGCCAGCCGCGGCATGTCGATCACCCTGTCGGACTGGTTCTACGAGGGCGTGCTGATGGATGGCGGGGTGCTCGCCATCGACCCGGCCTATTTCGGCATCACCGGCGGGCGCGAGCGCTGGCTCTACCGCATCGCCCGCAAGCATGCCGGGGGAGCGGGGGAGGGGGGGTTCGCCATCAGCCTGCCGACCCTGTTCGAGAAGTCGGGGGCCGAGGGCACCTATCGCCGGTTCAAGTTCGAGATCGCCAAGATCGCCAAGGCCGACGAGCTGCCGGGCTTCGTGCTGCGGCTCGAGGAGAAGGAGCGCGGCGAGCCGCACCTGCGGATGATCCGCCGCGACCTCGCCACCGAGGCGGTGCTGATCGAGCCGGCCCCGAAGCCGAAGCGCACCCGCAAGCCGAAGGCGTCCGCCGAGCTGCCGCTGTTCCGCCACCTCTCGGACGAGACGATCGCCTTGTGCCGCAAGGCCCATCCGGGCTGGGACGTCTACGGCCTGAAGACCGAGTTCGACCACTGGCTCGAGGGCGATTCCGACCGCGAGCCGAAGAACTACGAGAGCGCCTTCCTGGGCTTCGCCGAGCGCTTCGTGCGCGACGCCCGCTGATCCACAGGCCGCCCCGTTCCCGATGTACGGGTCGGAGCGGGGAGAACGGGGACGGCCCCGAGGGGAAATCCCCGGAATCCCTGTGAACGAGTCGGGTGGACTCGGCACTTCGGGAACGCCCGGGGGTCGGATCGGCACTTCGGGAACGGTCACCGTGCGATCGGGAACGCCGGCACGGCACTTCGGGGACGGGATTGCCGGTACAACGGGGACGGATCCTCGGCACTTCGGGAACGGCCCCCCGGTATTAAGCATTTGGGCGGGTTCCAGGAATCGCCGCCGCCGAAGCGCCTAAATCCATAAAGATTCCTGTAACACTCTAAGCGGTGCATTCTGGGGAAAAGGCGGATGACGGCTCACCGGCCGAGTCGCCACCCGCAATCGCGAGTCGAGACAGGGTCCACAGGGCACCCACAGGAGTCCACGGCACGCATCGGAACGAATCACGTCGTCACGGCATCTGTCGAACGGGGAGGAGCCGACTGGACTCGACTCCGATCAGCTTTCCTGTGGGACTCTCCGGGATGGAGGATCACGTTCTCGACTCGCCGGACCTCGCATCGTACGAGCGGATTCACGACGGCCGAAGGAGTCGGGCGACGATGCGCGAGGGCGGCAGATCCGGGTTTTCGCCAGGGCGAGGCGTATGGCGAACCGTTCGTGAAGTACGCCCCGACGGCCATCGCTGCCCGGGAACGGCCGTCGGACCTGGACCGGACGGCGGAATGGTGACGGTCGCTCCTAACAAGTGGCTTTTGCGGGCGGTGGTCCCCGCGAGGATCGGCGGGACGACGTACATCGGGGACAGCGGGGACGAGCACCCGGTCGGGGACCGGGTCCGGGACAGTATCCCCACAATCCCGAAGATTCCGGCAGTGGACGGAGCGGGCGCGGGACGGCCGGCCTGGGGATCGGATGCGGCCCGTCGAAGCCGGGGCGGTTTCGCCCTGTCCGACGCTCGGCGCGGGGGGTCGGGGCCGGACATGGCGCGGTTCCCGAAATACGTCGGGCGGCATCCGGACGGTCCGGGCTCGGCGCCTGTCCGATGTGATGGGTGGCTCTTCCAGCCCTTCACCTCATCCGGAGAACGTGTTCGGGCGTTATTCCACATCCTGAGAATGAATGTGACAGCCTGCCCTTCCACCTCCGCGCCTGTTCGAGCGGTTTTTCTATCGGTTGGACCCGGATAACCAGGAATATCCTACGCTCCCACCCCAAGATGAGGTCGGGGTCAGGATATCTCCTGCCGTTTCCCGCTTCATGAAAGACGATCCCGCTCGAACAGGCCCTCTGGACGAGGTTGTGCGCTGGATTAGGAAATCCTCCGCAAGACCGGTCCCACGGGAGGACCGGTGCGCGGTGGAGGCCGGCCCTCACCCCAGGCTCGGCAGATCCAGCCCATGCTCGCGGGCGCAGGCCACCGCGTCGTCGTAGCCGGCATCGGCGTGGCGCATCACGCCGGTGGCGGGATCGTTCCACAGCACCCGCTCCAGGCGCCGGTCGGCGGCCTCGCTGCCGTCGCAGACGATCACCATGCCGGCATGCTGTGAAAACCCCATCCCGACGCCGCCGCCATGGTGCAGCGAGACCCAGGTCGCGCCCGACGCGGTGTTGAGGAGCGCGTTGAGGAGCGGCCAGTCCGAGACCGCGTCCGAGCCGTCGCGCATGGCCTCCGTCTCGCGGTTCGGCGAGGCGACCGAGCCGGAATCGAGGTGGTCGCGGCCGATGACGATCGGGGCCTTCACGTCGCCGTTGCGCACCATCTCGTTGAAGGCGAGGCCGAGGCGGTGGCGGTCGCCGAGGCCGACCCAGCAGATCCGCGCCGGCAGGCCCTGGAACCGGATCTTCTCCCGCGCCATGTCGAGCCAGCGGTGGAGGTGGTGGTTGTCGGGCAGCAGCTCCTTCACCTTGGCGTCGGTGCGGTAGATGTCCTCCGGGTCGCCCGAGAGCGCGCACCACCGGAACGGCCCGATGCCGCGGCAGAACAGCGGGCGGATATAGGCCGGCACGAAGCCCGGGAAGGCGAAGGCGTCCTCGACGCCCTCCTCCAGGGCCATCTGCCGGATGTTGTTGCCGTAATCGACCACCGGCACCCCGGCGCGGTGGAAATCGAGCATCGCCCGGACGTGCACCGCCATCGAGCGCTTCGCCGCCGCGGCGACCGCGGCCGGGTCGCTCTCGCGCCTGGCCTCCCACTCGGCCACGGTCCAGCCCGCCGGCAGGTAGCCGTTGACCGGATCGTGGGCCGAGGTCTGGTCGGTGACGCAGTCGGGCCGCACGCCGCGGGCGTAGAGCTCGCCGAACACCTCCGCGGCGTTGCCGAGCAGCGCCACCGAGCGCGGGGTCTTGGTCCGGCAGGATTCCGCGATCAGCGCCAGGGCGTGGTCGAGGTCGCGGGCCTGGACGTCGACGTAGCCGGTGCGCAGGCGAAACTCGATGCGCGAGGCCTGCGCCTCGACGGCGAGGCACGAGGCTCCCGCCATGGTGGCGGCGAGCGTCTGCGCACCGCCCATGCCGCCGAGGCCGGCGGTGAGGATCCAGCGGCCGGACAGGTCGCCGGCGTAATGCTGGCGCCCCATCTCCACGAAGGTCTCGTAGGTGCCCTGCACGATGCCCTGGCTGCCGATGTAGATCCAGGAGCCGGCCGTCATCTGGCCGTACATCATCAGACCCTTGCGATCGAGCTCGTGGAAATGCTCCCAGGTCGCCCAGTGCGGCACGAGATTCGAGTTGGCGATCAGAACCCGCGGGGCATCCGCATGGGTGCGGAACACGCCCACCGGCTTGCCCGATTGCACCAGCAGGGTCTGGTCGTCGTCGAGGTCGCGCAACGCCGCGACGATGCGGTCGAAGCTCGCCCAGTCCCGCGCCGCCCGGCCGATGCCGCCATAGACCACCAGCTCGCCCGGCCGCTCGGCGACGTCGGGATCGAGGTTGTTCATCAGCATCCGGAGCGGCGCCTCGGTCAGCCAGCTCTTGGCGGTGAGGGTGGAGCCGTGGGGCGCGCGGATGGTGCGGGCGTTGTCGATGCGGGTCATGGGCGGGACTCCGGATGAAGAGGTTCGGGGACGTCTTCGTTTCGGAAAGACGATGGTGTCGGAATACCGGAACGGATCTCAGCCCAGGACCGGCAGCGAGACCCCGTCCGCCGCCGCGACAAGGCTGCCGTCGCGCACCAGCGCGAGCGCGGCCGCGATGTCGGGATGGAAGTGCCGGTCGTCGTCGAGATGCGGCACGTCCGATCGCAGCCGCGCCCGCACCGCCTCGAGCGCCGGGCTCGAGGTGAGCGGGGCGTGGAAGTCGCAGCCCTGCGCCGCCGCCAGCGCCTCGATCGCCACCACGGCGGCGGCGTTCTCGGCCATCGGCAGGAGGCGGCGGGCGCCGTGGGCAGCCATCGAGACGTGGTCCTCCTGGTTGGCCGAGGTCGGAATCGAATCGACGCTCGCCGGCATCGCCCGCTGCTTGTTCTCGGAGACCAGCGCCGCCGCCGTCACCTGCGGGATCATGAAGCCGGAATTCAGCCCCGGCTTCGGCGTCAGGAAGGCCGGCAGGCCGGACAGCGCCGGATCGACCAGCATGGCGATGCGCCGCTCGGACAGGGAGCCGATCTCGCACAGCGCCATGGCGATCGTGTCGGCCGCGAAGGCCACCGGCTCGGCGTGGAAGTTGCCGCCGGACAGGGCCTCGTCGGACTCGGGGAAGATCAGCGGGTTGTCGGAGACGCCGTTCGCCTCCGTGGCCAGGGTCTCGGCGGCCTGGCGCAGGAGGTCGAGGCAGGCGCCCATCACCTGCGGCTGGCAGCGCAGGCAATAGGGATCCTGCACCCGCTCGTCGCCGACAAGGTGCGAAGCCCGGATGGCGCTGCCGGCCATGAGCGCCCGCAGGGCGGAGGCGGTCTCGATCTGGCCGCGATGCCGGCGCAATGCGTGGATGCGCGGATCGAACGGCGCGTCGGAGCCCCGCGCCGCATCGGTCGCGAGCGCACCCACGACGAGCGCCGCCTGCATCAGCCCCTCGGCCTCGAACAGGCCGGCGAGCGCGTTGGCGGTCGAGAACTGGGTGCCGTTGAGGAGCGCCAGGCCCTCCTTCGGCCCGAGGGCGGCGGGCGAGAGCCCGACGGAGGCCAGGGCCTCGGCGGCCGGCATCCGGCCCTCCGGCGTCGTCGCCTCGCCGACCCCGATCATCACCGCGGCCATGTGGGCGAGCGGCGCGAGATCGCCCGACGCTCCCACCGAGCCCTGGCACGGCACGACCGGGATCACGTCGCGGGCGAGCATCGCGGAGAGCAGGTCGAGGGTGGCGGGCTGCACGCCGGACGCGCCTTGAGCCAGGCTCGCGAGCTTGAGCGCCAGCATCAGCCGCACCACCGGCACCGGGCTCGGCTCGCCGACGCCGGCGGCGTGGGAGAGCACGATGTTGCGCTGGAGCGTCGCGAGGTCGGCGGCGTCGATGCGCACGCTCGCGAGCTTCCCGAACCCGGTATTGATCCCGTAGACCGGCTCGCCCCGGGCGAGGATGCGGGCGACCGCCGCCGCGCTCTCGGCCACCGCCGGGGCGCAGGACGGATCGAGGACGGCGGGGGCCCCGCGGTAGATCGCGCGCCAGTGGGCGAGGGGCACCGCGCCCGGCACCAGGGTGATCGTCTCGGTCATCGTGTCCCCCGGATGCGGGCGTGGAGCGGGTTGAAGCCCATGCGGTAGACGAGCTCGGCCGGCCGCTCGACCGACCACACCGCGAGGTCGGCGCGCTTGCCCGCCTCGAGCGTGCCCACCTCCGGCAGGAGGCCGAGGGCGCGGGCGGCCTCGCGGGTGACCCCGGCCAGGCATTCCTCGACGGTGAGGCGGAACAGCGTCGCCGCCATGTTCATGGCGAGCAGCAGCGAGGTCAGCGGCGAGGTGCCGGGATTGGCGTCGGTCGCGACCGCCAGCGGCACGCCGTGGCGGCGGAACAGGTCGACCGGCGGCAGCGTCGTCTCGCGGATGAAGTAGTAGGCGCCGGGCAGGAGCACCGCGACGGTGCCGCTCCGCGCCATGGCGATCGCCCCGGCCTCGTCGGTATGCTCCAGGTGGTCGGCCGAGAGGGCGCGGTAGCGGGCGGCGAGCGCCGCGCCGCCGAGATTCGAGAGCTGGTCGGCGTGGAGCTTCACCGGAAGCCCGAGGGCCTGCGCCCGGTCGAACACCCGCGCGACCTGATCGGGCGAGAAGGCGATGCCCTCGCAGAATGCGTCGACCGCATCGACGAGCCCTTCCGCGGCGAGCGCCGGCAGCATCGTGTCGGCGACCTGCGCGATGTAGGCATCCTTGTCGCCGCCGGCTTCCGGCGGCAGGGCGTGGGCGCCGAGGAACGTGGTGCGGATCCCGACCGGGCGCAGCTCGCCGAGCCGGCGCGCGGCGCCGAGCGCCTTGCGCTCGCTGGAAAGATCGAGGCCGTAGCCCGACTTCACCTCGAGCGTGGTGACGCCCTCCGCCATCAGCGCGTCGAGCCGCGGCAGGGTCTGTCGCACCAGGTCGTCCTCGCTCGCGGCGCGCAGGGCGCCGACCGACGAGACGATGCCGCCGCCGGCCCGCGCCACCTCCTCGTAGGAGGCGCCGCGCAGGCGCAGCTCGAACTCGTGCGCCCGGTCGCCGGCCCAGACGAGGTGGGTGTGGCAGTCGATCAGCCCCGGGGTGATCCAGCGGCCCTCGCCGTCGACGATCTCGGCCCCGGCGAGCGCCGCCCCCGGCAGGTCGGCCTCCGCCCCCGCGTAGGCGATGCGGCCGTCGCGGAGCGCCAGCGCGCCGTCCTCCACCGCACCGAGGCCGGGAAGACCGGGCGCGAAGGTGGCGAGCCGGACGTTGCGCCAGACCTGCGGCGGTCCTTCACTCTCGCTCATGCGGGCCCTCCTGATTCGCCTATATGTATAGACATGATAGAGCGGCTTTGTATAGACATGAAGCGAGGGGAGCGGGCCGTCCGGGCCTCGCGCCCATCCCTGGCTCCCGTTCCTGGCTCCCGACGCCTTGCAGGAGATGCGCCGATGACCGTGCTGCACGCCGCCCACGCCCTGACGCCGACGGGCTGGCAGGCCGATGTCAGGCTGACCGTGGCGGAGGGGCGGTTCTCGGGCGTCGAGGCCGGTGCCGGGCCGCGACCGGGGGACGAGCGGGTGGCCGTGCTGGTGCCGGGCCTGCCCAACCTCCACAGCCACGCCTTCCAGCGCGGCATGGCGGGGCTCGCCGAGCGGCGCGGGCCCTCCGCCGACACGTTCTGGACCTGGCGCGAGACGATGTACCGCTTCGCCCTGCGGATGACGCCCGACGAGGCCGAGGCGGTGGCGGCGCAGGCCTATGTCGAGATGCTCGAATCCGGCTTCACCCGGGTCGGCGAGTTCCATTACCTGCACCACGCGCCCGACGGCCGGCCCTATGCCCAGGTCGCCGAGATGGCCGAGCGGATCGCCGCGGCGGCCTCGCTGACCGGCCTGCGCCTCACCCTGCTGCCGGTGCTCTACCGCTGGTCGAATTTCGGCGGCGCTGCCCCGACGGAGGGCCAGCGCCGCTTCGTCAGCGACCTCGACCTGTTCGCCCGCCTGGTCGAGGCCTCCCGCGCCGCGGTGGCCGATCTCCCCGGCGCCACCCTCGGCGTCGCGCCCCACAGCCTGCGGGCGGTGGCGCCGGACGATCTCTCGGCCGCGGTCGCCCTGGCGGCGGGCGGGCCGGTCCACATCCACGCCGCCGAGCAGGTGCGCGAGGTGGAGGAATGCGTGGGCTGGTCCGGCGCGCGGCCGGTGGACTGGCTCCTCGACCGGGCCGGGCTCGATGCGCGCTGGTGCCTGATCCACGCCACCCACATGAATCCGGGCGAGACGGCGCGCCTCGCCGCGAGCGGCGCCGTCGCGGGCCTATGCCCGGTGACCGAGGCGAGCCTCGGCGACGGCATCTTCCCCGCCCCCGGCTTCGTCGCGGCGGGCGGGCGCTACGGGGTCGGCACCGATTCGAACGTGCTGGTCGGCGCCGCCGACGAGCTGCGCCAGCTCGAATACGCCCAGCGCCTGGGGCAGCGGCAGCGCAACGTGCTGGCCGCCCCCGGCGCCTCGACCGGGCGGGCCCTGTTCGACGCCGCGCTCGCCGGCGGCGGGCAGGCGCTCGCGGCGGACGGGGGCGGCCTCGCCGTCGGGGCGCCGGCCGATTGCGTCGCCCTCGACGGGGCGGATCCGGCGCTGATCGAACGGCGGGGCGATGCCCTCCTCGACGGCTGGATCTTCGCCGCGGGATCGCGGGCGGTGGACGCGGTCTGGGTGGCGGGCCGCCAGGTCGTGGCGGGCGGGCGCCACGTCGCCCGGGCGGCGGTGGCGGCCCGGTATGCGGGGGTGCTGAAGCGCCTGATGGCGGAGTGACGGGACGGCCCCGTCCCGCAGCAGGGCCGCGTCCCGCTCGGCTCGCGCCTCGCCGTCACCGAGGCATGACCCTGCGGCAAAAATGCTGCAGGACCGAAAACCCAAGCGGAATCATCCCGTTCCCCGCCGTCCGGGGGGAGGCTTCGCCCTGGTCCTCGCGGGCACGATCGGTTATCAGCCCCGCCGCCCCGGCAACGGCCGAGCCTGCCGGGCGTTCGCAAGGTCATGGCCGCGTCCCCCCGGGCGGGGCATGGACGGTCGAGGGCGATGCGGTACGAGGTCGAGCGGAAGTTCCTGGTGGCCCATGCGGGGTGGCGCGAGCATGCCGTGAGCCGGCACCGCCTCACCGACGGGTTGGTGGGCGAGTTCGGCGGCGGCAAGGTGCGGGTGCGGCTCGACGAGGAGACGGCGTGGCTGACCGTCAAGGGCCGGCGCGACGGCCTGGCGCGGCCGGAATTCGAGTACGAGATCCCGCGCGCCGACGCCGAGGCGATGCTGCACCTGGTCTGCGAGACCTGCCTGATCGAGAAGACCCGCCACTGCGTGCCGCATGACGGCGCGGTCTGGGTCGTGGACGAGTATCGCGGCGCGCTCGCCGGCATGGTGCTGGCCGAGATCGAGCTGGAGCACGAGGCGCAGGACGTCGTCCTGCCGGACTGGATCGGCCGCGAGGTCACGGCGGACCTGCGCTTCCGCCAGTCGACCCTGCTGCGCCTCGCCCGCGAGGCCGGCCGGCCGGTCACCCTGCCCGAGGTGATCGCCGCGCGGCTGTGAGGGCGGGGCGGCGATTGTCCTGGCCGCGCGCATCGTCTATGAGCCGGCCGCAACAGCATCGAGCCGAACCGGCCATCGTCGCCGCCGCCAACTGAGGCCGGCCCGCGGTTCGTCCGCGCCGTGCCGCCTCGCATCCCGGGCAGGCGACTCTTCCCCCGTCCGCGCGCGGAAGCGGGGCCATGCGTCGCGAGGAAACCGACCGATCCCGGTCGGGGTGCCGCGGCCGTCCTCGAGGAAACCACCCGAAAAAGGCCTCGCGACGAGCGCTCCCGCTCGCCTCGCGCTTCGACGCCTGTCACGGCCGGGGGTGCGTCGCGCGCCTGCCGGCCCGCACGAGAACGGGATTGGGCCATGCGCGCCGACGACACGACCACCTGCCCGACCGGCATGAACCGGCGCCAGATCCTCGGCGGCGCCGCCGCCGGGCTCGCGGCCGCGGCGCTGCCCGGCGCGCCCGTCCTGGCGCAAGGGGCCGACAAGGTCGACGTGCTGCTGATCGGCGGCGGCATCATGAGCGCGACGCTCGGCGTGTGGCTGAACGAGCTCGAGCCCGGCTGGTCGATCCGGATGCTCGAGCGCCTCGACCAGGTGGCGATGGAGAGCTCGAACGGCTGGAACAACGCCGGCACCGGCCACTCGGCGCTCGCCGAGCTGAACTACACCCCTGAGAAGAAGGGCAAGGTCGAGATCGCCAAGGCGGTCGAGATCAACGAGGCGTTCCAGGTCACCCGCCAGTTCCTGGCCTGGCAGGTCAAGAACGGCGTCCTGAAGGATCCGAAGTCCTTCATCAACTACACGCCCCATATGAGCTTCGTCTGGGGTGACGACAACATCGCCTATCTCAGGAAGCGCTACGAGGCGCTGAAGGCGAGCCCGCTGTTTGCCGGGATGGAGTTCTCGACCGATCCCGAGCAGCTCGGGAAGTGGGTGCCCCTGATGATGGAGGGGCGCGATCCGAACCAGAAGGTCGCCGCCACCTGGTCGCCGCTCGGCACCGACGTCGAGTGGGGCGAGGTCACGCGCCAGTACGTCGCCCACCTGAAGGGCCAGAAGAGCTTCGGCCTCGACCTCTCGACCGAGGTCCAGGGCATCGCGAAGAACCCGGACGGGTCCTGGCGGGTCACCGCCCGCAACCTCAAGGACGGGTCGCGCCGCGCCATCGACGCGAAGTTCGTGTTCATCGGCGCCGGCGGCGGGGCGCTGCACCTGCTGCAGGCCTCCGGCATCCCGGAGGGCCAGGACTATGCCGGCTTCCCGGTCGGCGGCTCGTTCCTGATCAACGAGAATCCGGACGTCGCGACGCTCCACCTCGCCAAGGCCTACGGCAAGGCCTCGGTCGGCTCGCCGCCGATGTCGGTGCCCCACCTCGACACCCGGGTGCTGGGGGGCAAGCGCGTCATCCTGTTCGGGCCGTTCGCGACCTTCTCGACCAAGTTCCTGAAGGAGGGCTCGTATCTCGACCTGCTCACCTCGACCACGACCAGCAACGTCTGGCCGATGATGAAGGTCGGGCTCGACGAGTTCCCGCTGGTCGAATACCTGGCCGGCCAGCTGATGCTCTCCGACGACGACCGCCTGGCGGCCCTGCGCGAGTACTTCCCCAAGGCCAGGAAGGGCGAGTGGCGCCTGTGGCAGGCCGGCCAGCGGGTGCAGATCATCAAGCGCGACGCGGACAAGGGCGGCGTGCTGAAGCTCGGCACCGAGATCGTCAATGCCAAGGACGGCAGCATCGCGGCCCTGCTCGGCGCCTCGCCGGGCGCCTCGACGGCGGCGCCGATCATGCTGCAGGTGCTGGAGAAGGTCTTCGCCAAGAACGTCGCCACGCCCGAGTGGCAGGCGAAGATCCGCCGGATCGTCCCGAGCTACGGCGAGCGGCTGAACGACGATCCCGAGAAGGTCGCCCAAGGTTGGGCCTATACCAGCGAGCAGCTGCAGCTGCCGACCCCGCCGGCGATCGATCGCGGCCCGCTCACGCCCACCCCGGTGAGCGACACCGTGCTCGACAGCGCCGACACCCCGGTCAAGGCGCCGGTCCACGACCTGGCACCGTGAGGGCCGGCTGAAGACCTCTCCGGCACAAGAACAGGGCGCAGGTCTCCCCTCTCCCGTTCGGGAGAGGGACCAGGGGGTGAGGGGGCTACGGTTCGGTATGAACGCCGAGCCTCGTGCCGGCAGCTCGACGCTCGGCGCTGTCTGCGGAACCGTAGCACCCTCGCGCGCGCTCCGATCGCCCCTACCCCTCGCCCACTCGGGAGAGGGGATCGCGCGCCTTTGTCTTGAAAGGAGCATCCCTCGACGGTCCCGCCTCCCGCGGGCACAGCATCGCGAACCGGGCGCCGCCGCCCTCCGCCTCCCCGACCTCGACGGAAAAGCCGTGCAGCCCGGCGATCGCCGCGACGAGGCCGAGGCCGAGGCCGTTGCCGGGCGTCCCCCGGGCGGGCTCGGCGCGGTAGAAGCGGCGGAAGACCCGCGCGCGCTCCGGGGGCGGGATCCCCGGGCCGGTATCCTCGACGGTGACGAGGGCGCCGCGCCCGGTCTCGGCGAGGCCGACCCGCACCGTGCCGCCCGGGGGCGTGAACTTCACCGCGTTGTCGATGAGATTCGCCAGCGCCTCGAAGACGAGGTCGCGGTCGCCCCGGATCGGGACCGCACCGTCCGCGACCGCGACCGCGAGCGAGATCCCGCCATCCTCGGCCAGGGGCGCGAACAGCTCGGCCGCCTCGCGCACCACGGTGGCGAGGTCGAAGCCCGCGAAGCCGGCGGCGCGGCGGCCGTGCTCGATCTCGCCGATGCGCAGGATGGCGGTGACCATCGCGAGGGTCTGGTCGATCCAGGCGAGGCCCTGGTCGATCGCCGCGCGGAGTTCCTCGACGCTCGTCGCCTGCTCGCGGCTGCGCTCCAGGCGCGCCCGCAGCCGGGTCAGCGGCGTGCGCAGGTCGTGCGCCACCGCGTCGCCGACGCTGCGGACCTCCTCCAGCAGGCGCTCGATCTCGTCGAGCATCCGGTTGACGTCGCGGGCGAGGCGATCGAACTCGTCGTCCCGGGTACCGACCGGCAGGCGCCGGCGCAGGTCGCCGCGCCGGATCCCGGCGAGCGCGGCCTCCGTCGCGGCGAGGCGCCGGCGCGCCCGGCTCGCCAGCACCAGGCCGCCGAGGCCCGACAGCACGAGGGCCGGCGCCAGCCCGAGGCCCATCGCCCGCAGGGTCGTCGCGCGCACCCGGTCGATCTCGTCGGTGTCGTGGCCGATCACCACGGTGCCGCCGTCGGGGAGCGCCAGCGCCGTCGCCCAGATCTCGTCGGCGACCGGGCCGTCCGTGGTCTCGATCGTCGCGCCGACCCGGGCGGCGTCGCCGTCGCGGGCAAGGCCCGGGGGCCGCGCGACGAGGTTGCCGGCCCGCCGCGCGCCGTCGCGCGCGAACACGCCGCCGTAATGGGTGGCGTGGCGGTCCATGGCGATCCAGGTCTCGACGCGGCCCGCCGCGCCGGCCGGATCCTCGGCGGCGGCCCGCACCTCGAGCCGCAGCGTCTCGGCCAGCTCCTCCCGCAGGAACGCCGCCGTCTGCCAGTAGACGAAGCCGAACATCGCGAGCGCGAGCAGGGCCGACCACAGGGCGATGCCGAGCGCCCAGCGGAACGTGGTGGAGCGCACCAGATCCGTCATCCGGCTCGTCATGGCGCGGGATCGTCGGGAACGAGCGTGAAGCCGATGCCGCGCACGCTGTGGATCACCGGCGGCTCGCCGGCGGCCTCGAGCTTGCGGCGCAGGCGGCCGAGATGCACGTCGATGAGGTTCGATCTCGGGGTGAAGCGGTAGTTCCACACCTCCTCGAACAGCAGCGCCCGGGTCACGACCTGGCCGGGGCGGCGCATCAGGTATTCGAGCAGGGTGAGTTCGCGCGGCAGCAGGTCGAGGTCGCGGCTGCCGCGCCGGCCGGTCCCGGCGATCAGGTCGATCTCCAGGCTGCCGACCCGCAGGAGCGTCTCGCGGGTATCGGCCGGGCGGCGCAGGAGCGCCTCGATCCGCGCGGCGAGCTCGGCCAGAACGAAGGGCTTGGCGAGGTAGTCGTCGCCCCCGGCCCGCAGGCCCCGGATGCGCTCGTCGACGTCGGAGAGCGCCGAGAGCACCAGGGCCGGCGTCCGGTCGCCGGCACCGCGCAGGGCCTGCAGCAGGCTCAGGCCGTCGAGCCCCGGCAGCATCCGGTCGAGGACGATCGCGTCGACGGGAGCGCCCCGCGCGCGCTCCGCTCCCTCCGGCCCGGTCGCCGCCCAGGCGACGTCGTGCCCGCGCCCCCGCAGGTCGCCCAGGATCTCCTCCGCGGTCGCGGCGTCGTCCTCGATCAAGAGCAGTCTAGCCACGACTCCACCTCTGGCCTTCGACATGGGGTTCTGCCGCGGAACGCCCGCGGCGTCCCCGCGGAAACCGCCGGATGAACGCGAATTTAATGGCGAGGCCCCGCCCCGCATCTAGGTGTTGGAATCATTCCAATCCAGCAGGGTGAGAGAGGCCGTGCTCCTGGCCGTCGAGACCGTCGCGCGCGTCGCCGAGAGCGAGGCGCGTCCGAGGCAGCGGACGAACGAGACGCCGGGCGTGCGACCGTCGCGCCCGGGCGGGCGGCCGCCGTGGCGCGGCCTCGCGCTCCTCGTCGTGCTGGCCGGCCTCGCGGGCGCCGGCTGGTGGTCCCGCGACACGCTCGAGGCGGCGCTGGCGCCCGTCCTGGCCACGCTCGGCCTGTCGACGCCCGCCGCCGCCCCGGAGGCCGAGGAGAAGGCGGCCCCGGCCGATCCGAACCGCGTGACCCTCGACGCGGCCGGTCAGGTGCGCATCGGGCTCGGCCTCGGCACGGCCGAGATCCGCCGCATCGTCCTGCCGGTGCGCACGCCCGGCACGGTCGCCTTCGACGAGCGCCGGGTCACCCATCTCAAGCCCCGCACCGCCGGGCGGGTGCTCGCGCTCGCGGTCCAGCCGGGCGATGCCGTACGGGCCGGCCAGACCCTCGCGACCCTCGACGCCGCCGGCCTGCTCGAGGCCCGCAACGGCCTCGCCGAGGCGCAGGCCAGCCTCGCCGAGGCCCAGGCCACCGAGACGGTGGCCGGGCTCAACCTGAAGCGCGGCCAGGACCTCCTCAAGGTGATGGGCGTCGCCCAGGCCGAGGTCGACCGCCGCCAGGTCGACCTCGCCAAGGCGCATGCCGCGACGCTCGCCGCGAAGGCCAGGGTCGACCTGTACTCGGCGCAATATGCGCGGCTCGCCCCCGAGCCCGGGGCGCCGGCCGGCACCAGCGCCATCGTGTCGCCGATCGACGGCGTGGTGACGACGAGCGGCATCACGCTCGGCGAGGTGGTCGATACCGGGCGCGACGCCTTCACGGTGGCCGACCCGTCGCGGATCCAGGTGCTGGCCAACCTCTACGGCCGCGACATCGCTGCGGTGAAGGCCGGCGATGCCGCCACGATCCGGGCCCCGGTGCCCGATCACCCGGTCTTCGAGGGCCGGGTCCGCTCGGTCAACGCCGCGATCGACCCCGCCACCGACACCGCGCCGGCCCGCATCGAGATCGCCAATCCGGGCGGGTCGTTACGCGCCAACATGTTCGTGTCGGTCGAGATCGCCGCCGATCTCGGGCGGGAGGGCACGACGATCCCCGCGAGCGCCGTGCAGCAGACCGAGGACGGGCCGGTCGCCTTCGTGCGGACGGGCGACGACCGGTTCGAGAAGCGGGCGCTGGCCCTCGGGGTGCAGCGGGCCGACTGGGTCGAGGTGACGAAGGGTGTCGCCGTCGGCGAGACGGTGGCGACGCAAGGCAGCTTCGGCCTCAAGGCGATCCTGCTGCGCAGCCTCCTCGGCGCGACGGATTGAGGGCGCGATGACGGCCTGGTTCGCCCTCCTGATCCGCCGCCGCTGGCTCGTCCTCGTCGTGGCGCTCGCGGCTGCCGCCGGCGGCATCGTCTCCTTGCGGGGCCTGTCGATCGACGCGGTGCCGGACATCTCGCCCAAGCAGGTGATGGTCCTGACGCTCTCGCCCGGGCTCGGGCCGCTCGAGGTCGAGCGGCTGGTGAGCTTTCCCGTGGAGAGCGCGATGGCCGGCGCCCCGGGGCTCACCGGCATCCGCTCGACCTCGCGCTTCGGCGTCTCGGCGGTCTACGTCACCTTCGACGAGGCGATGCCGATCACCGAGGCCCGGTCCCAGGTCTTCCAGCGCCTGCCCCAGGCCAAGGCGATGATGCCGGCCGGCATCGGCGACCCGCAGATGGGGCCGATGGCGACGGGGTTGGGCGAGATCTACCAGTTCGAGCTGCGCGGGCCGGCCACCTCGCCGATGGAGCTGAAGCGCATCCTGCAATGGACGATCGCGCCGCGGTTGAAGCTCACGCCGGGCATCGCCGACGTGAACATCTACGGCGGGCAGCTGCCGACCTACGAGGTCCGGGTCTCGGCCGAGAGCCTGCAGCGCTACGGCGTCTCCCTGAGCCGGGTCTACGCGGCCTTGTCCGCGAACAACCTCGCCCGGGGCGGGGCCTATCTCGAGCACAACGACCAGCAGGAGGTGATCCGGGGCCTCGGCCTCGCGACCGGCCCGGAGGACATCGCCCGGATCGTCGTGGCGACGAAGCCCGGCGGCGTGCCGGTGACGGTCGCGAGCCTCGGCGAGGTGGTGGAGGCGCCCAAGGTGCGCCTCGGCGCCGTGACCCACGACGCTGCCGGCGAGACCGTGGTGGGCATCGCCATGATGCAGCAGGGCGAGAATGCCAGCGCCGTCGTCGAGCGGGTGAAGGCGACGATCGAGGAATTGCGCCCGCAACTGCCGCCCGGCATCGCGATCCGGCCGTATTACGACCGCTCCGCCCTCGTCGCGCGCACGATCCGCACCGTGGCCCACAACCTCGTCGAGGGGGCGGTGCTGGTGATCGTCGTGCTGCTCCTGCTGCTCGGCAACCTGCGGGCCGGCCTCGTGGTGGCGGCCGCGATCCCGCTCTCGATGCTCCTGGCCTTCGCGGGGATGCGGGTGCTCGGCCTGTCGGGCAACCTGATGAGCCTGGGCGCCATCGATTTCGGCCTGATCGTCGACGGCGCGGTGGTGATGATCGAGAACGTGCTGCGCGCCGGCGGCGAGCACCCGGAGCGGCCGGCCCGGGCGGTCATCCGCGACGCGGCGGCGGAGGTGGCCAAGCCCGTGATGGTCGCGGTGGCGATCATCATCCTGGTCTACCTGCCGGTGCTGGCGCTCGAAGGAGTGGCCGGCAAGATGTTCCGGCCGATGGCGCTGACCGTGATCCTGGCGCTCGCCGGCTCGCTCCTCGTCACCCTGACCCTGATGCCGGCGCTCGCCGCCCTGGTCCTGGCCGGTCGCGGGGTCGGCGAGCGCGAGACGCGCCTCGTGCGCGGGATGCGGGCGGTCTACACGCCCGTCCTGCTCGGCGCCGAGCGGCGGGCGGGGGCGACCGGTCTCGTCACGCTGGCGCTGTTCGCCGGGAGCTGTTGTCTCGCCACCCGGCTCGGCGGCGAGTTCCTGCCGAAGCTCTCCGAGGGCTCGATCGTCGTCACCTCGGAGAAGCTGCCGGGCATCAACCTCGACGCCTCGCTCGCCGTCATGCGCCGGATCGAGTCGGTGCTGACATCCTTCCCGGAGGTGAAGCGGGTGGTCTCGCTCACCGGCAGCGCCGAGATCCCGACCGACCCGATGGGCGTGGAATCGACCGACAGCTTCATCACCCTGTCGGACCCCGCGACCTGGACCACGGCGACGAGCCAGGACGGCCTCGTCGCGGCGTTCGGCGAGCGCCTGCGCCGGGAGGTGCCGGGGGTCGCCTACGCCTTCTCGCAGCCGATCCAGATGCGGATGGACGACCTGCTGGAGGGCGTGCGCGGCGACGTCGCGATCAGCCTCTACGGCGACGACCTCGCGGTCCTGAAGGACAAGGCCGACGCCATCGTGCGGGCGGTCTCCGCCGTGCCGGGCGCGAGCGACGTGAAGGCCGAGGCCCAGGCCGGCATGCCGGCCCTGTCGGTCACGATCGACCGGGCGGCGGCCGCCCGCTACGGCGTCAGCGCCAGCGACGTCCTCGACGTGGTCGAGGCGATCGGCGGCCGGCCGTCGGGCCAGGTCTATCGCGACGACAACGCCATCACCGACATCGTGGTGCGGCTCGCCGCGGCCGACCGCGCCGACATCGAGCGCGTGCGCGCCCTGCCGGTCGGGCGCGGCGGCAGGGGGACCGGGACGGGCAGCATGCCGCTCTCCCTCGTCGCCTCGGTCGAGGTCGCCACCGGCCCGGCCCAGATCAGCCGCGAGCGGCTGCAGCGGCGCATCTCGGTCCAGGCCAACGTGCGCGGGCGCGACGTGCAGGGTTTCGTCGCCGAGGCGCAAGCCGCCGTGGCGGCGCAGGTCGGCCTGCCGCCGCGCTACTCGCTGGTC
This sequence comes from Methylobacterium platani, assembly GCF_001653715.1. GTDB lineage: Bacteria > Pseudomonadota > Alphaproteobacteria > Rhizobiales > Beijerinckiaceae > Methylobacterium > Methylobacterium platani. The sequence continues at coordinate 160,891 of NZ_LWHQ01000016.1, read as the reverse complement.
TGGAGCGGCCAGTTCCAGAACCTGCAGGAGGCGACCGCCCGGCTCTCCGTGGTGGTGCCGGCGGCGCTGGCGGCGATCCTGGTGCTGCTGGTGGTGCTGTTCTCCGACATCCGCGTCGCCGGCCTGATCTTCCTCAACGTGCCGGTGGCGGCGACGGGCGGCATCCTGGCGCTCTACGCCCGTGGCCTGCCGTTCTCGGTCTCGGCGGCGATCGGCTTCATCGCCACCTTCGGCATCGCGGTGCTCAACGGCGTGGTGCTGATGAGCCTGCTGCGCGACCTCGAGCGCGCCGGCCTCTCGCCCCGCGCCGCCGCCACCGAGGCGGCCGAGCGCCGCCTGCGCCCGGTGATGACGACGGCGCTCGTCGCGACGCTCGGCTTCCTGCCGATGGCGCTCTCGACCAGCGCCGGCGCCGAGGTCCAGCGCCCGCTGGCCACCGTGGTCATCGGCGGCCTCGTCACCGCGACCCTCCTGACGCTGGTGGTGCTGCCGGCCCTGTACCCCTACGTGGCCCGGCTGCGCTGGCCGTCCGGGGGTGGGGGAGGGACGATGCGGGCCGAGGAGCGGGAAAGGTCCGAGGCGTGACGCCACCGGCTTGCAGACCGTCCGATGCCATGGACCGGCCGTTCCCTCGTCATCACTGCGCGGTTGCGAACGTGATTCGCGATCGGATGCCCTATTTGTCGATCGAACATGTCATGAAAATCTGAATTTTTCAAGAAACTTATGTATCGGAATTCGTGCGGGCGATTTTGTTATAGTCTGAAGATTGATGAAAATATTGCGATTTATTGATGTGATGGCCTGTATAAGATCGGAAAGATTTATGGGATATGTCTTTGCAGATGCATTGCCATGCGTCGATGAAGGTATATATATTTGCTCAAGGCGTTCTGATGATTTCGCGCAATGACTCATTATCGCAGCTTGGTGAACGTGCCCGGCGATATGCCGACCGAGAAAGTCGAATCGCTCATCGATGCGTACAAGTCCGTCATCGAGCAGAACGGCGGCAAGGTCGAGAAGACCGAGATGTGGGGCGTGAAGTCCCTCGCCTACCGCATCCGCAAGAACCGCAAGGCGCACTTCGCCCTCCTCAACATCGACGCTCCCCCGGCGGCCCTCGCCGAGATGGAGCGCCAGATGCGCATCTCCGAGGACGTGCTGCGCGTCATGACCGTGCGCGTCGAGGAGCTCGAGTCCGAGCCGTCCGCGATGATGCAGAAGCGTGATCGCGACGAGCGCAAGGACCGCGAGCGCGGCCGGCGTCGGGATGCTCCTCTCGACGCTACCGTGACCGGCCATCCGGTGCGCGCCGAGAGCCAGCCTGCGCCCGAGCCCGCGATGCATCGCGAGCCTCACGAGATCTACGACGCCGAAACGAAGCTCGATGCCTATTCAGAGGCGATCCTGAACGAGCTGCGCGCGATCAACGATCGCCTCGAACACCAGTCCTGAGGCAGACGGATCGTGAGCAGGACCGTGCTGGGTGCCCTGAAGGATGCCGTCCTGATCCTCGACGAGGTCAAGCGGCTCGATACGAACATTCAGAAGCTGACCGACCGCGTCGATGCGATCGAGCGGCGGTTGACGCAGGACGATCAAGACCGGGCCGTCGGTGCAGCCCGCGACGAGGCCTTGGTGGCGAAGATCGAGGCGGCGACCCGGGTCGCCGTGGTGGAGGCGTCCGCCAAGCTGTCCGATCGCCTGACGCGGCTCGAGATCGGCCTGGAGAACGGAAAATCGGCGAACGGTGCAAGCCTGCCGCCGCCCGCCCGGCCGGATGAGCCGGCTCACCCCACCGCGAACAGCGCCAGGCCCAGCGCCATCCAGGTCACGTCATCGCCGACCAGCCCGCCATGCAGCGCCTGGAGCGCGCCGGCCACCCGCCGCATGACCCGCGAGACGGCGCGCCAGGGCGAGGAGCGCGAGGGCCGGCCCGGTCGGCGTAAGCGTGCCGCGGAGGATCATCGGGGCAGTCCGGTGGTCGGCGACGCTCTCACGTTGTCGGCGTGATCGCGTTCGCCGGATCGTGCCGGCGAAGGCCCGTCGCCGCTTCTCGACGCTCAGGGCTCCTCCGGCAGGGCCGGGGCTTCCGGAAGGGCCGAGGCTTCCTGGCGCCGGGCGGCGCGGCCGAGCAGCGCCTCGCGCAGGCGCGGGCCGCCGCCCCTGGCCAGGGTCGCGGCGAGGCGCCGGCGCAGATCGGCGCAGCCCCGGCCATGCCCGGGCCGGAATGCGACGGGCGCGGGCAGGACCGGCGCCGGCCCGGCGAGCGCCCGGTCGAGGAGGGCCCGCATCCGGCCGGCGTCCCGGCCCTCGCGCAGCGTCTCGGCCGCGGTCACGAAGTCGCCGTCCCGGCCGATGGCGCGGCAGGTCTCCTCGCCGTCGCTCGCCGCCATGGCGTCGAGGACGAGGCGGCCGAGGGCGGCGAGGGTCGCGTCGTCGGCGCCCGCGAAGGCCGTGCGCACCGCGCCCGCCGCCTCGGACCGCAGGAGGTCGAGGCCCTCGCTCTCGCTGCGACCCTGCCGGTAGCTCTCGCGGTAGCGGGCGGCGATACCGTCGAGCAGCTCCGGCCGGCGGCCCGCGAAGGCGGAGAGCAGGCCGACGGCGCGCAGGGCCGCCGCCCGGGCGCCGGCCAGGCTGTCGTCGTCGTCGAGGGTCGAATCCGGCAACGCGCCCGGATCGACCACCCGGGTGACGACCCCGGCGGCGCGCAGGCGGCCGGCATCGGGCATCCAGATGTCTCGGGAGGGGGTGGCGAGGGCCTGGTCGACGAAGGCGGGCTCGAGGCCGGCGGCGAGATAGCGGCCGCGCTCCTCGCTCGCATCGACCTGGATCATGGCGCCGAACGCGCCCGGCTCGTAGGGGGCGTGGAAGCCGAGCCGGCTGTCGGCCAGGATGATCCGCTCGCGCCCGCGCACGAAGGCCAGGGTGCAGGCCGAGACGCAGTAATCCGGCACGTAGGTGGACAGGCCCCGCTCGGCCACGAGCGCGCCGATCGCCGCGCCCTCGTCGACGAGGCCGCCGTCGCTGGTCAGGTGCAGCCGGGTCACGCCCGGATTCGCGTCCAGCAGGCGCGCCAGGCGCGCGGCGGTGCCGTCGTTGAGATCGCCCCACAGCCGCACGTCGCGCCCGCCGGGGCCGAGGGTGACGCGGGCCGGCGGCCCGTCGGAATCCGGGTCGAGCGCCGTCGCGACGTCGCGCGACAGCCCCCCGAGGGCCGGGGTGAGGCCGCCCGCCACCCCGGCGAGACCGAGGCCGGCCAGCACGACGCCCATGCCGGCTCCCCAGGCGCGGCCGCGCCAAGATCGACCCCGCCAAGATCGAACCCGCGAAGACTGAATCCGCCACGACCGAGCACGCCATGCCCGGCCACGCCGCACGCCCGCTCCCGCCATCCCGGACCCCCATGCTGCCCGCTTCCGGCCGCTCGTGCCCGGCCGTGTCTGCTTGACCCCCACTCAGCCACACCGCCGCGGCGATGCGAAGACGTTGAGGTACCTGCGAGGATGAGCAAGATCCGGGCCGAACTGGGGCCGGAGCATGGTTCGTTCCGGCAATGGGTCCGGTGACGCAAAACAGTTCTCGAAAGGGGGGCGGCGCGGGAGAAACTTGAACTCTCGCCCGCGCCACCATGTCGCTGTGGCCGGTTTGCCTCAATCCTTCAGCGGATCGTGGCCCCAGTTCATCAGGGAGTAGCGCCAGCGCGAGGTCTTCATGTCCTCCCCCGGCCCGCCCTGCGCGAGGTGGCGCTTCACGTACCCCACCACCTTGCGCATGTCGGCGTAGTCCTCGTCGGTGAGGTCGGCCTTCTTGGTGTGCTTGATCTCGACGATCCGGCGCCCCTGATGGTGGCCGACCGATTCGGCCCCCTTCGCGCTCTCCTTCTTGGCGCCGTCGCTCCAGCCGACCGACCGGCTCTCCTCGCTGTCGAGCCATTTTTCCAGCTCGCCCGGCGCCATGTTCACCGCCTCGCGGAAGGCCGCGTACGTCTCGTCGTGCGATTCGGCTGCCTTGCTCATGCGTCGTCTCCGTTCCGGATGGTCGCGCATCAACGTCGGGGCGGGCGCCGCGCTCCGGTGCGCGACGGTGCGTCACCGGGAGACGGGAAGCAGGGCAGGCGCTAGGCTCCGGGCCGCACGCCGCATCCGGACTTCCGCACCATGACCGACACCGACGAGCTGCTCTACGAGGTCGATGCCGAGGGCATCGCCCGCCTCACCCTCAACCGGCCGCAGGCACGCAACGCCCTGACCTTCGCGATGTACGAGCGCCTGCACGATCTCAGCCTCGCCATCGACGCCGATCCGGCGATCCGCGCGGTGGTGATCCGGGGGGCGGGGGAGCGCGCCTTCGCGGCCGGCACCGACATCGCGCAGTTCCGCGCCTTCGCCACGCCCGAGGACGCGCTGGGCTACGAGCGCTTCATGGACCGGGTGCTCGGCGCGCTCGAACAGTGCCGGAAGCCGACCATCGCGGCGATCGCCGGGGCCTGCACCGGCGGGGGCGCGGCGATCGCCGCGGCGTGCGACCTGCGCATCGCCACGCGCGACGCCCGGTTCGGCTTCCCGATCGCCCGCACCCTCGGCAACTGCCTCTCGGTCGCCAACCTGCGCCGCCTCTCGGCCCTGGTCGGCGCCGCCCGGGTCAAGGAGATGATCTTCACCGCCCGTCTGGTCGAGGCCGAGGAGGCGCGGGCGATCGGGCTGGTGAGCGATGTGGTGGCGGACGACGCGGCCCTGCAGGCGCGGGCGACCGACCTCGCCCGCCTGGTCGCCGGCCACGCGCCGCTCACCCTCGCCGCCACCAAGGAGGGCCTGCGCCGCGTCCGCGACGCGGCGCCGTCCGAGGCCGGGGACGACCTGATCCTGCAATGCTACACCAGCGCGGATTTCCGCGAGGGCATGGAGGCGTTCCTCGGCAAGCGGCCGCCGCGCTGGACCGGGCGGTGACGGGACCGGCCGTTCCCGCCCGCATTCCCTCCCGATCCGCCCCCCTCCCGATGCGATCGACGATCGTCGGTCGGGGCGAGGCGAGGCGAGCAGGATCTTCCTCCCGTTCCACCTCGCCCACGGTGCACGACACGATCTCCGTCGCCCTGCGGTCGGCCTCGCGGCCCATCGTTGGCCGACCCCCTTTCCCGGACGAC
>NZ_LWHQ01000016.1:116775-155677 GCF_001653715.1 Methylobacterium platani | reverse complement strand
TCTCCTTCCACTTTGTTTCCGTCGTCCGGGAAAGGGGGAGACTCACGAGGATCGTCCGCCCCTATGGTCGGGCCGAGGTCGCGGTGTCGTGGACCGTGCACCTCGCCGTGCCGGCCTGCGTAAGCGATTTGTCTCTCGGCAGAATCTGGATGATCAGGGATATCATGCGCACTCACCTCATCCTGATGTGTCGGTCGATCTTCGATCGCCTGACGCCTCCGGATGAGGTGGAAGGATGGAATATCCCTGATTATCTAGGATTTTATCGACAGCGAAATCGATCGGGCGGGTTCTCAGCGTGAGCCTGAGGATAGGATATATCCTGATGGTTCGGTTCACCGCCAGGTAAACCCGCTCGAGCGGGTTCTCGCAGCCGGGTGATAGTGTAGAACATCCCTGATTTATCAAGATTTTTTGATAGAAAGGATGGTCACACAAGCTCCCGGAAGGCTGCCGGCAGCGCCGTTCGCGACCGGCAGGCCGGTACGGTCACCCCGTCGTGAGGCTGCGGCCGACGAGCGTCCGCGGCCTTGTTTCGTCACCCGGCATGGCGCCGGACGAGTCGGAGGGCGCGACGGCGGCCTCCGCGGAAGGTCTGGACCGACGGCGCGGGGCGTCGTCGGCGTGGGCCGGAGCTGCCGGAAGCGGGCGCGCCGCAGCGCGAGACGCTCAGTGGATCGACTGATCGGGCTTGCGCTCGTTCTGGGCGAGCGTGGCCTCGTAGATCTCGGCCTGCGCACGGGTCAGGCCGCTGACGAGCACGAGCGTGCCGCGGTAGACCGTGTAGGTGCCGTCCTGGGTGGGCTTGACGCGAATGACCTGGGACATGCGCTGGCTCCCTTGCGCGAATCACGACTGATTTTCTTGGATTTGAACGTGACGTTAACGACTCGGGCGGTGTGCGCAAGAGGGCTCACCGCAAAACCGCCCGGTTCTCGTCACGATCATGACCAAAGTACAGTCGGTCGAGGAGCGGCGGGGCGCCGGCTCCTCTCACGCGGCGGCAACGCGCCGGTCCGCCCCGGGATCCGGCGTTGCCGGCTCACCATCGCCGCGACAAATGCCGTAGGGGCAAGGCGGAGGAGAGGCGGAAGGCCGTGCCCGCTCCGTGCCGGCTCAGGACGGCGAGCGGACGCTCGAGACGTGGATCGTCGGGGCGCTCTGGGCCGAGGGCGCCAGGACCGGGGCCCTGCCGGGGATCGTCCACCAGCCGACCGCCGAATGCACCGCCAGGGTGAGGCAGAGCAGAACCAGCATCGAGAGGGCGTGCCGCGTCATGCTCGGCTCCGCCGGGGCGGCCGAGGGCTCGCGCTGCGGACCGGCGGCACGATCCAGGGACTCGGGCTCCAGCGGGAGGAGCGCGGCGTAGTCCCCGGTGGGCTGGCCGGTCGGACGGTGGAAGGGTCCAATGTTGAACATCGGCGTCTCCTGTCGAGGCCCCTGCGACGGAGGGCTATCGGAACCGCCCAAAGTTAACAACTGCTGAACAAGACGCCAGCCCTGATCACGAACCCGTGAACGACGGTGGTCGTACACCGCCCGTTCAGGATGCCGTGCTTGCCTTTCCGCCTCAAGGCGTCCCTTCGGCGCAAGACCGTCCGGCGCGCGAGTTTCAAGCGCCGACGGCGGCGAACAGGGCCGGGTGCCGCAGGCGCAGGGTCTGGACGAGGCAGAGGGTCTTCATGTCGTCGACCTCGCCCCGGTCGGCCATGGCGGCGAGGTCCGCCAGCGCGACCTCCACCACCTCGATGCTCTCGTTCTCCTCGGGCAGCCCGCCGCCGGCGCCCTCGCGGTCGGTCCGCGCGTAGGCGGCCAGGAAGAGGTCCATCCGCTCGGTCGAGAGGCCCGGCAGAGACCAGACCCGTCCGGCGGGCTCGAGCCGCGACAGGCGCAGGCCCACCTCCTCGAAGGCCTCGCGCCGGGCGCAGGCCTCCGGGTCGTCCTCCTCGCGCAGGCCCGCCGGTGCCTCCAGCAACGACGCGGTACCGTCGACGAAGCAGGGCGGGGTGCGGAACTGCCGCACCAGCAGGGCGACCCGGCGCTCGGGATCGTAGGGCAGCACGGCCACGGCGGGCCCGTGATCCTCGACCTCGCGGCCGATCCGGCGGCCGTCCGGCATCCGCACCTCCGCGACGAGGTAGCGCGCCCAGCCCTCGTAGACGGTGCGGGTACCCTCGATCCGCGGCGGGGTGTCGTCTCGGCTCACGCGGCGCTCTCCTGGCTGTCGGCTCCGCCATCCTCTCGGCGGGCTCCCGTGCCGCGCCGGATCTCGAAGGTCAGGACCCCGTCCTCCCGGAGCATCCGGTCGAGGTGGTCGCCGCGCTCGCGCAGCAGGTTGGGAATGTCGATGGCGGCCATCGGATCGGTGCAGCGCACCGACAGCCCGTCGCCGGGCGCGAGGCCGCGCAGGGCCTTGGCGGTGCGCAGGACCGGCAGGGGGCATTTGAGCCCGCGCAGGTCGAGGTCGTGTCGGGGCATGGTCGCTCGGGTGAGGCTGGTCGCCCACCGGTTGAGCACATCCGGCACGGGCGAGGAAGCCCGTCCGAAGGAAAGCCCAAGCAAAGGAAAGCCCGACGCAGGAGGCATCCTGCGCCGGGCTCGCCTCGGGTCGGCCGGTGCGGCCGGTCTCAGTAGCCGTAGCCGTAGTAGCCGCCGTAGGCCGGGTAGCTGTAGCCGTAGGACGGATAGCTGTAGCCGTAGCCGTAGCCGCCGACCGGGGCGTAACCGCCGCCGTAGTAGCCGCCATAGGCCGGGTAGCCGTAGCCGTAGGAGGAGGCCGAGCCGGCCGCGAGCGCGCCGCCGATGATGCCGAGGGCCGCGCCGGCCGCCAGGGCGCCGCCGGCGCCGATGCCGCGACGGTAGCCGTAGCCGCGATAGCCGCGGTACCCGCCGTAATAGCCGCCGCCGCGCCAGCGCACCTGGTCGACGGTCGCACCCGAGCCGGCGATCGCGGCCGAGGTCGTCGCCGGGAGCGGCGCGGCCTGAACGCCGACGGTGCCGGCGGTCAGGGCAGCGGCGGCGCCGGCCATGACGGCGAGGGTGGTGATGCGAGACATACTGGATTTCTCCGATCAGTCTGAGGAACGTGCCCCGTAGGCCTCAAGAACGACCAAAGGCCGGGATCTGTTCCAGGATTCGGAGCAGATTGACGATCCGTCAGTCCGTAACGGCGACGCTTACCCTGTGGCGGTGCTCCGGCCGCCCCCGGATCGACTGCGGCGACGGGGCGGGCCGGTCCGGCTAAGCTTGAGCGGGAGCCGGGGCCCGGCTCCCGCGATTGTCGGGCCGCGTCAGAACGCGCAGGCGCCGAAGGCCGGATCGACCGCGCCGTTCCACGGCCCGTGGTAGAGCGCGAGCAGGTCCTCGGCCCGGGTCCGCGAGGCGGCGATGGCGTGGAGCGGCGCGAGGTGGAGCGTCTCGTCGCGCCCTTGCGCGTCGCGGCGGCCCCGCGCCTTCAGCCCCGCTTCCGCCAGCGCCAGCGCGTCGCGGGCGAGATCCCGCAGCCGTCGCTTGCCGGCCGCGGCGTCGAGCCCGAGGCGCGGCGCCTCGGCGCGCATCGTCTCGCGTTCCTCGGCCGAGAGCTCGCGCACCAGCTGCCAGGCGCCGTCGAGGGCGGCCGGGTCGTAGTAGAGCCCGGTCCAGAACGCGGCCTGCGCGGCGATCATGTTGGCGTCGCCGACATCGGCGCCGCGCATCTCGAGGAAGCGCTTCAGCCGCACCTCGGGGAAGGCGGTCGAGGCGTGGTTGGCCCAGTCCGAGACCGTGGCGCGCTCGCCCGGCAGGGCGGCGAGCCGCCCCTCCATCAGGTCGCGGAACGAGGCGCCGCTGACGTCGTGGTAGGTCTCGCCGCGCTTGACGAAGTACATCGGCACGTCGAGGAGCCAGTCCGCGTAGGCCTCGTACCCGAACCCCTCGTCGAAGGCGAAGGGCAGCATGCCGGTGCGGTTCGGATCGGTGTCGCGCCAGATCTCGGAGCGGCGCGACAGGAAGCCGTTCGGCTTGCCGTCGGTGAAGGGCGAGTTGGCGAAGAGCGCGGTCGCGACCGGCTGCAAGGCCAGCCCGACCCGCATCTTCGTCACCATGTCGGCCTCGGACGAGAAGTCGAGGTTCACCTGCACGGTGGCGGTGCGCAGCATCATGTCGAGGCCGAGGGAGCCGACCTTCGGCATGTAGCCCTTCATGATGCGATAGCGGCTCTTCGGCATCACGGGAGTTTCCTCCCTGGTCCATTTTGGGCTCATGCCGAGGGTGAGGAAGCCGATGCCGAGGGGATCGGCGGCCTGCCGCACCGCGTCGAGATGGACGCTGAGCTCGTGCGCGGTCGCGTGCACGTCCGCCAGCGGCGCGCCCGAGAGCTCGAACTGGCCGCCGGGCTCGAGCGAGATCGCGCCCCCGCCCTCGACCGCCGACAGGCCGATCACCCGGCCCGCATCCTCGATCGTCTCCCAGCCGGTGATCGCCCGCAGGCCGTCGAGCAGGGCCTCGATCCCGCGCGCGCCCTCGTAGGGCACCGGTGCGTGGTCGGCGCGGTAGAACGGGACCTTCTCGTGCTCGGTCCCTATGGCGAAGGCGTCGTGCGGCTTCTCGCCTTGCGCGAACCACTCGATCAGCTCGGACCGCGCGCTGAGCGGGGTCGCGTCGGACACGTCGCGCGCCATGCGCCACCTCGTGCTTGAAGAACGAAAAACGATGTCTGCCGGCGGGCCGCGACCCACCGTCAAGGTTGCGCCTAAATAGGCCGTGGACGACCGAGCCGCAACGCGGTCCGGGTCATACCCCCCTGATCCATCGATTCCGGCCGGCGCCACCCCGTCAACCAACCGTTCACCACATCGACCGGATCCGGCCCCTCACCCCTTTGACATGGAACAAAACACGAACAAACATTCGGGCATCGCCAGGGTGGTCCAAGGGGACAGACCATGAACATACGCAAGATCCTCCTCGCTGTCACGGAGGTCGCCTCGATGGGCCTGCTCACCGGCGCCGTCGTCCTGTGGGCGGTGGCCCTGTCGCCGATGCACTGAGGCGGCGGCGTGGCCGTGCGGCCACGTCCAGCGGGGTTCCGCCGATTTGGCGGTGAATCCCCAACGATTTTCGGCCCGGTGAGGCGCCCCGGGTCGTGACTCCTCAACCTCCACCGGGAATCCTGCCTCGCTCACGTCGGAGCGAGAGTCGCCTTGCAGATCCTGAAGCCCGTCGGCTACGTCCACCTGCACGTCCACTCCTCGTATTCCCTGCTCGAGGGCGCGCTCAAGATCGGCGACCTCGTGAAGGCCGCGGGCGCCGACCGGCAGCCCGCGCTGGCGCTCACCGACACCAACAACCTGTTCGGCGCGCTCGAATTCTCCGAAAAGGCGGCCGGATCCGGCATCCAGCCGATCGCCGGGATGCAGCTCAGCGTCGCCTTCGAGGCGCCGGAAGCGAACGCCAAGCTGAACGCGACGCATCCGCACATCGTGCTGCTCGCCAAGGACGAGACCGGCTACGGCCATCTGCTGCGGCTGGCAAGCCGCGCCTATTTCGACAACCAGCTCGGCGAGGTGCCGCGGGTCTCCGCCCAGGCGCTCAAGGAGTGCGCCGGCGGCCTCGTCGCGCTCACCGGCGGCATGGGCGGCCCGGTCGATGCGGCACTCCGGGCGAACCGGCCCGAACTGGCGCTCGCCCGGCTGGAGGCCCTCAAGGCGGCCTTCGGCGAGGACCACCTCTACGTCGAATTGCAGCGCCACGGCCTGCCCGACGAGCGCGCCGTCGAGGGCGAGCTGATCCGGCTCGCCGACACGCACGGCCTCTCGCTCGTCGCGACGAACGAGCCCTACTTCGCCAAACCGGAGGATTACGAGGCGCACGACGCGCTGCTCGCCGTCGCCGAAGGGCGGCTCGTCTCCGACGACAAGCGCCGGCGCCTGACCCCGCGCCACGCCTTCAAGACAAGGGGAGAGATGGCCGCGCTCTTCCGCGACCTGCCCGACGCGCTCCAGGCGACCGTCGAGATCGCGATGCGCTGCGCCTACCGGGCGCGCACCCGCAAGCCCATCCTGCCGAGCTTCGGCGCCCCGAGCCTCACGACGCCCGCGCAAGGCACGCCGGAGGGCGCGGCCCAGCAGGCGCTCGCCGCCGCCGCGACGACGGCAGTCGCGAAGGAGATCGCCCCCGACGAGGCGGCCGAGCTGCGCCGCCAGGCCGAGGAAGGCCTGACCGAGCGCCTGCGCCAGCACGGCCCGGCCGAGGGGCTGACGGAGAAGGATTACCGCGACCGGCTCGAATACGAGATCCGCGTCATCACCAACATGAAGTTCCCGGGCTACTTCCTGATCGTCTCGGACTTCATCAAGTGGGCCAAGGAGCACGACATCCCGGTCGGGCCGGGCCGCGGCTCGGGCGCCGGCTCGCTCGTCGCGTGGTCGCTCCTCATCACCGATCTCGACCCGATCCGCTTCGGCCTGCTGTTCGAGCGCTTCCTCAACCCCGAGCGCGTCTCGATGCCGGATTTCGACATCGATTTCTGCGTCGAGGGCCGCGAGCGGGTGATCCGCTACGTGCAGGAGCGCTACGGCGAGGGTCAGGTCGGCCAGATCATCACCTTCGGTACGCTGCTCGCCCGCGGCGTCTTGCGCGACGTCGGCCGGGTGCTGGAGATGCCCTACGGCCAGGTCGACAAGCTGACGAAGCTGGTGCCGCAGAACCCGGCGAACCCCGTGACGCTGGCGCAAGCCATCGAGGGCGAGCCGAAGCTCCAGAGCGCGATCGAGGAGGAGCCGGTCGTCGCGCGGCTCATGAGCATCGCCAAGAAGCTCGAGGGCCTGCACCGCCACGCCTCGACCCACGCCGCCGGCGTGGTGATCGGCGACCGGCCGCTCGAAGAACTGGTGCCGCTCTACCGCGATCCGAAGACCGGGATGCGGGTGACCCAGTTCAACATGAAGTGGGTCGAGCAGGCGGGCCTCGTCAAGTTCGACTTCCTCGGCCTCAAGACCCTGACGGTCTTGCGCGCCGCGACCGACCTCCTGAAGCTGCGCGGGATCGAGGTCGACCTGCCCTCGCTGCCGATCGACGACACCCTCACCTACGAGCGCCTGAGGAAAGGCGAGACGGTGGGCGTGTTCCAGGTGGAATCGGCCGGCATGCGCAAGGCGCTGGTCGAGATGTGCGCCGACCGGTTCGAGGACATCATCGCGCTGGTGGCGCTCTACCGCCCAGGCCCGATGGCCAACATCCCGGTCTATTGCGAGCGCAAGCTCGGCCGCGACGCCGGCAACGAGAAGAACTGGTACCCGCACGAGAAGCTGGAGCCGATCCTCGCCGAGACCTTCGGCATCATCGTCTACCAGGAACAGGTGATGGAGGTGGCGAAGGTTCTCGCCGGCTACTCGCTCGGCGACGCCGACCTCCTGCGCCGCGCCATGGGCAAGAAGATCAAGGCGGAGATGGACGCCCAGCGCGACCGCTTCGTGAAGGGCGCGGTCGAGCGCGGCCTCGACAAGGCCAAGGCCAACGAGATCTTCGACCTCCTCGCCAAGTTCGCCGATTACGGCTTCAACAAGTCGCACGCCGCGGCCTACGCGCTGATCACCTACCAGACCGCGTATCTCAAGGCGAATTATCCGGTCGAGTTCATGGCCGCCTCAATGTCGCTCGACATCGACAACACCGACAAGCTCGCCGAGCTGCGCCAGGACGCGCAGCGCCTCGGCATCAAGGTCGAGCCGCCGAACGTGAACCGCTCCGGCGTCACCTTCGAGGTGCATGACGGCGCGATCCGCTACGCGCTCGCCGCCATCAAGGGCGTCGGCCGCGCCGCCGTCGAGGCGATCGTCCAGGCCCGCGGCGACGCCCCCTTCCGCGATCTCGGCGACTTCGCCCGGCGCCTCAACCCGAAGCAGGTCAACAAGCGCACGCTGGAAAACCTCGTCGCCGCCGGCGCCCTCGACGTGATCGAGCCCGACCGGGCCAAGGCCTTCGCCGCCGTCGAGCCGATGATGCGGCTCGCCCAAGGCGCGGCGGAAGCCGAGACCGTCGGCATGATGGACATGTTCGGCGGCGTCGTCGCGGCCGAGGTGGCTTTGCGCATCCCGGCTTACGAGAACTGGCCGATGGCCGACCGGCTCAAGCGCGAATACGACGCGGTCGGCTTCTTCCTCTCCGGCCACCCGCTCGACGAGTACGGCGACCTCCTGCAAAAGCTCCGGGTGCAGACCTGGGCCGAGTTCTGCCGCTCGGTCCGCGCCGGCACCTCGACGGTCGGTCGCGTCGCGGCGAGCGTGCTCGACCGCGCCGAGCGCCGCACCAAGACCGGCAACAAGCTCGGCATCGTCACGCTCTCCGACCAGACCGGCCATTTCGAGGCGATTATCTTCTCCGAAGGCCTCTCGCATTACCGCGACATGCTGGAACCCGGCGCCGCCCTGGTGCTCCAGCTCCAGGCCAGCACCGAGGGCGAGGACGTCCGCGCCCGCATCCAGACCTGCGAACCCCTCGACCAGGCCGCTGCCCGCCACCAGAAGGGCATGCGGATCTACCTGCGCGACGAGCGCCCGATCTCCAGCGTGCAGCAGCGGTTGCAGGTGCGCGGGGAGGGGGAGGTGTCGCTGATCCTGATCCTCGATGGGGGTGAGCGGGAGGTGGAGGTGAAGCTGGGGGGGAAGTACCAGGCGACGCCGCAGATCGCGGGGGCGCTGCGGGCGGTGCCGGGGGTGGTGCAGGTGGAGGTGAGTTGAGGGGCATCGGGCCGCGCGTGATCTGCGCCAGGATGCATTGGCCCTCAGGCCGCCAACCTGAGCCTCGACACGGTCAGCAGGACGTTCACCGATTTCACGATGTGTGCGTCCGACAGACGCTGGTTCAATGCCGTGCCGCTCACGATCCGGAATAGCGAACCGGAGATGCACAAGAGACTGCCCCAGTCGACATCCAGGCTCCCGCGGGATGAAGCGCCTGCGAGGCCGGTCGCCATCAGGGCGATCTCCTGCTTGATCGATGATCAGGGTGAGCTGATTGGTTTGCTCCGAGGACGACATGGGCCACCGGTGCCGCAGGTAGTCGGGCCAGCGTGCTGGATCGAGCGTTAGTGCACTGGCACCAACGAACGGGCTACGCATTCGCTCGCCAACGGCTTGTAACAAGAAATGAATTCGCGGTGCGCGATATGCCTTTCGAAGGCGTCGGTGCACGAGATGTAGCCGCGTTTGCCGCATGCGCAGCCGCGCAGGCAAGAGTTCTGAGGGGCAGTAGTAAATCATGAATATTGTCTCTGCCGGATGGTCTCTCCGAATTCATTAAATCTATCCTTAGTCAAAAATGAGTATTAATTATTTATTGTAAAAGCAATTTGCATAATTTATTTTAGTATGCTCCCCTTCAATTTCTTGATTATCGATCCGTGACAACTCACAAAAAGCGGAATTATGCATTATCTTATTTTTACCACATGCGAGTTGCAATCAGAAGGTGCGCGATCTTGATGTTAAACTCCTGATTTAAAAATGCAAAATCTTGGATTTATTATAAAGTACATGAAAATTCTAGGTTGTGACAGAAACCTCTCATTGACGCAAGGGAAATGAATGATATACTCGACATGTTCAACGGGATATATAAATAAGCAGAAGAATATAAATGGCTATCGAATATATTATAGGCGGAGAAAATAACTACCTACCTCTTGAGCCAATAGATATTTTTGGATCAGATTTGTCGGCTTACAGTTTTATAACTGGGCAAGGTTGGTTTCCAATTAACACCTATCCTTCTCCAGAGCCGACGGCTGGAGCTTTGGGGGCTACGGCGAAAATGCTTGATTGGATAAGTCGTGGAGTTGCTATTAGCGATGCGTATGATTTAGGAGGAGATGGCATAAATTTCATCCGAGGCGCGATAGAAAATCATAACCGAAACGTGGACTGGAACGCATATATAAACGAAATAAATCAAAATATAGCGTCTGATCCTGGTTATTATACCGAATGGGTTGGTGGTAATTGACAATCACAGGGCGGATATGTAAATATCCGCCTAAATCAGAGATAATAATGATTCGATATGTCGATGCTATTTTTTGTCCGGGTAAGACGCCTCTGACTAAGGCAACCTTACTTGCGGGAATTTATTTTTTGTTGCAAATTGCAGTTGTATTTATACTGCAGGCACTCGGCGTAGACTATGACGAAAACGAAGTGACGGAGAGAAAATCTATCTTCCTAGCGGGTGTCATAATTGCGCCACTGATTGAAACTTGTGTTATGATATTAATTTATGAACGCACAATAAAATTTATGAATTACGGTTTTGTAGCAATTACGATTGCGTGTATCGCCGTGTTGCTGCATTATCCTTACAGCTTGGCGAGATCAACCATAATTTTTTTTAATTTTTTTATCTTCAGTATACAGCTCTCGATCTGGATGAAAAATACTAACAGATTGAGGTCATTCTTAGGGTTAGCTTGGACGCATGCTATGTGCAACATGTTTTATTTGATAATAATATATATTTCCGCATGAGACGGATGATTGACGACTTGCGCTTCGAAGGGATTCTCGTTCGCGAGAGGCAGTGGATCGATAGCCCTACGATCTAGGCTTGGGCTTTAGATCGCTCAGGGGGCAGTTCGCCTCTCCCAACCCCAACCACCCCGCCAAAACCCCCAATTCCACCTCCAACGCCTCCCGCGTCCCCTCCACCACCCCCGGCTCCCAATGCACCGCATGCACCAGGAGCCGCCCACCCGCCCGGTCCGACTTCAGATCCACCCGCCCCACCAACTCCTCCCCGAACAGGAACGGCAGCACGTAATACCCGTACTGCCGCTGCGCCGCCGGGGTGTAGATCTCGATGCGATAGCGGAAACCGAACAGGCGCTCGGTGCGGGCGCGCTCCCAGACCAGGGGGTCGAAGGGGGCGAGCAAGGCTTGGGCCGAGACGCGGCGGGGGATCGTGGCGTCGCGGTGGAGATAGGCGGGGGGCCAGCCGGGCACCTCGGCCGGGAGCAGGAGGCCCTCCTCCACCAGCCGGGCGATGGCCGCGGCGGCGTCAGGGGCGTCGAGGCGGAAATAGTCGCGGAGTTCTGACGCCGTGGCGAGGCCGAGCGCTCGGGCGGAGAGGGCGACAAGCTGGGCCTGCGCCTCTGCCTCCGGCACGTCGGGCAAGGACACAATGTCCGGCGGGATCACCCGCTCGGTGAGGTCGTAGACCCGCTCGAAGCTGCGCCGCCGCGTCGCGGTGGTAACGTGGCCGGCGTAGAACAGCCATTCGAGCATGCGCTTGGGCTCGCTCCACGCCCACCAGCCGGCTCGGCCGGTCTGGATGTCGGAGGCCGAGAGCGGGCCTTCGTCGCGAAGCCGCGCAAGCAACGCCATCGCCTCGGGCCGGCGCTCGGTGGCGAAGGTCCGCATCGCCCGGTAGCCGGCCTCGCCCCGATCGGCCCGGGCCATGCGCCAACGCAGGAGCGGATGGAGGGCGAGCGGCAGCAGCGAGCATTCATGCGCCCAGTACTCGAACAGCCGCCGGTCTCGCCTGGAGCCCCAGGCGCGGCGGTCGAGGAGGGCGGTGTCGTAGGCGCCGAGCCGTGAGAAGGCCGGCAGGTAATGCGCCCGCACCAGAACGTTGACGCTGTCGATCTGGTGCAGGCCGAGCCGGTCGATCGTGGCCGCGAGGTGCCGGGGACCGGCCGTGGCAGGGCGTGCGGCGTGAAACCCTTGCGCCGCCAGGGCGACCCGGCGGGCTTCCGGAGGCGTCAGCCGCACGATCGCCATGGGGGATCCTTGCAGCTCAGATCTTCCGCACGGCCCCGTGGGCGGCGCTGGTGGTCATGCTGGCGAAGGCCCGCAGCGCGGCGCTCACCTTGCGCTTGCGGGGAGCGGCAGGCTGCCAGCCCTTCGCGACTTGCGCGGCGCGGCGGCGCTCGATCTCGTCAGAAGAGACCGCGAGGTGGATGCGCCGGTTCGGGATGTCGATCTCGATCCGGTCGCCCTGCTCGACGAGGCCGATCAACCCGCCTTCCGCCGCTTCCGGCGAGACGTGGCCGATCGACAGGCCCGAGGAGCCGCCCGAGAAGCGCCCGTCGGTGACGAGCGCGCAAGCCTTTCCGAGGCCCTTCGACTTCAGGTAGCTCGTCGGATACAGCATCTCCTGCATGCCGGGGCCGCCGCGGGGGCCCTCGTAGCGGATCAGCACCACCTCGCCGGCCTTGACCTTGCTCCCTAAGATGCCTTCGACCGCCGCGTCCTGGCTCTCGAAGACGTGGGCCGGGCCCGAGAAGGTCAGGATGCTGGCGTCCACCCCGGCGGTCTTCACGATGCAGCCGTCCTCCGCCAGGTTGCCGTACAGGACCGCGAGGCCGCCATCCTGCGAGTAGGCGTGGGCTGAATCGCGCACCACCCCGCCCTCGCGGTCGAGGTCGAGCTCGTCGAAGCGCGAGGCCTGGCTGAAGGCGACCTGGGTCGGCACGCCGCCGGGCGCGGCGCGGTAGAACTCGCGCACGCTCTCGCTGCCGGTCTGGCGCACGTCCCAGCGCGCCAGCGCCTCCTTGAGGGTGCCGGCGGCGACGTTGCCGACTTGCGTGTCGATGAGTCCCGCCCGGTCGAGCTCGCCGAGGATCGCCATGATGCCGCCGGCGCGGTGCACGTCCTCCATGTGGACGTTGGCGACGGCGGGCGCGACCTTGCACAGGACCGGCACCCGGCGCGACAGCCGGTCGATATCGGCCATGGTGAACGGCACCTCGCCCTCGTAGGCCGCGGCGAGGAGGTGCAGCACCGTGTTGGTCGAGCCGCCCATGGCGATGTCGAGGGTCATGGCGTTCTCGAACGCCGTCATCGAGGCGATCGCACGCGGCAGCACGGAGGCGTCGTCCTGCTCGTAGTGGCGCCGGGCGAGGTCGACGATGAGGTGGCCGGCCTCGACGAACAGGCGCTTGCGGTCGGCGTGGGTCGCCAGCACCGAGCCGTTGCCGGGCAGCGACAGGCCGAGCGCCTCGGTGAGGCAGTTCATGGAATTGGCCGTGAACATGCCCGAGCACGAGCCGCAGGTCGGGCAGGCCGAGCGCTCGATCACCTGCACGTCCTCGTCGGTGACGCGGTCGTCGGCGGCGGCGATCATCGCGTCGACGAGATCGACTTTTCTGATACCGGTCGAGAGGTGGACCTTGCCGGCCTCCATCGGCCCGCCGGAGACGAACACCACCGGGATGTTGAGGCGGAGCGCCGCCATCAGCATGCCGGGGGTGATCTTGTCGCAGTTCGAGATGCACACCATGGCGTCGGCGCAATGCGCGTTGACCATGTACTCGACCGAATCGGCGATCAGGTCGCGGGACGGCAGCGAGTAGAGCATGCCGTCGTGGCCCATCGCGATGCCGTCGTCGACCGCGATGGTGTTGAACTCCTTGGCGACGCCGCCCGCCGCCTCGATCTCGCGCGCCACGAGCTGGCCGAGGTCCTTCAGGTGGACGTGGCCGGGCACGAACTGCGTGAACGAGTTCACCACCGCGATGATCGGCTTGCCGAAATCGGCGTCCTTCATGCCGGTGGCGCGCCACAGGCCGCGGGCGCCGGCCATGTTGCGGCCGTGGGTGGTGGTGCGGGAGCGATAGGCGGGCATCGGAACTCTTCTAAGGGAGGCTCCTCCGCGTCATGCCGCCGCCACCCCGCTCGCCGCAAGTCCCATCATTCGAGGAAGTCCCTGGATGCAGGTCAGGTCCGCTTTGGCCGCTACTTCGAGCAGCCGATGCAGATGCCCTTCATGATCTGGTCCTCGCGCCGCTCCTCCCGGCGGTTGCGCGGGGAGACGGTGCCGGTCTCGTCGGGGCCGAGCGCGCCCGGCTTCGGCACGGTCTGGCCGACGGCGCTGGTGTTGGGCGCCCGGATCGTCGAGGCCGGCCCGCCGCCGGTGCCGGTCTCGCTCACCGGAGCTTGCGCGAGGGCGGGGAGGGGGCCGAGCAGCCCGAGGGCGAGGAGGGGGGCGAGGAGGCGGGCCGGCATGGTGTTCGTCCTTCGTGAAGCTCTGCCGAGTCGACGCGGGGCGGGCGGCGAAGTTCCCGTCCTCACTCGAGCTTCGAGGCTCGCACGGGTGACCCCTCCCCCGCGCCATCCTGGAAGGGGCAAAAGCGGGGCCGGCAGACCTATATCCGCCCCATGGACGCCTCCACCGACAGCCGCTTCGCCACCTGGCGCCGTGCCGCGAGCGCCCGGCTCGGGCCCCTGCGCCACCTGCCGGCCCTGTTCCGCCTCGCCGTCGCGACCGATCCGCGGCTCACTCTCGCGAGCCTCACCCTGCGCCTGCTCCGCGCCGGGCTGCCGGCCCTGATGCTCTACGTGGCCAAGCTCGTGGTCGATGCCGTGGTGGCGGGACGGGGCGGCCCGCCGCCGGAGGCCGGCTGGCTCGCCGATCCGCGGCTGCACCATATCGGGCTCCTCGTCGGCATCGAGCTCGGGCTCGCGGTCGCCTCGGACCTGCTCGGGCGGGCGACCTCCTACGTCGACGGGGTGCTGGCCGAGAAGGTCGGCAACGCCACCTCGTTGCGCCTGATGGCGCACGCCGCCGCCCTCGACCTCGAGCAGTTCGAGGACAGCGCGGTGCAGGACCGGCTCGAGCGCGCCCGCCGGCAGGTGGCGTGGCGCTCGAACCTGATCGGCCAGCTGCTCGGCCAGCTCCAGGACCTCGTCACCGCGATCACCCTGGCGGTGGCGGTCGGCACGATGCTGCCCGGGCTGGTGCTGCTCCTGGTGCTGGCCCTGCTCCCGGCCTTCCTCAACGAGCTGCACTTCAACGCCCGCGGCTACCGCCTCGCCTGGCGACGCAGCCCGGACCGGCGCGAGACCGACTACCTGCGCTATCTCGGCGCCGACGCGCACGGCGCCAAGGAGGTGAAGCTGTTCGGCCTGGCCTCCCACCTCGCCGAGCGCTTCCGCGAGCTCGCCGCCCGCCTGCTCGCCGAGAACCGGGAGCTCGCCCGGCACCGGGCGCTCGCCGGCGGCGCCTTCGCGAGCCTGGGCACCCTTGCCTACTACGCGGCCTACCTGGTCATCGCCGGGGAGGCGCTCGCCGGCACGCTCACGGTCGGCGACCTCACCTTCCTGGGCGGCGCTTTCCTGCGCCTGCGCGGCCTCGTCGAGGGGCTCCTGCTCGGCGCCTCGCAGCTCCTCGGTCAGGCGCAGTACCTCGACGACCTGTTCTCGTTCTTCACCATCGCGCCGACGATCCGCTCCGGCACGCTCCCGGTGCCCGAGCGCCTGCGCGAGGGCTTCGTGTTCGAGGAGGTCGGCTACCGCTATCCCGGCGAGGAGCGCTGGGCCGTGCGCCACCTGTCCCTGCGCATCCGGGCCGGCGAGGTGGTGGCGCTGGTGGGCGAGAACGGCGCCGGCAAGACCACGATCGTCAAGCTGCTCGCCCGGCTCTACGCGCCGACGGAGGGGCGGATCCTGCTGGATGGCCGCGACCTCGCCGAGTACGACCTCGACTCCTTGCGCGCCCGCATCGGCGTGATCTTCCAGGACTTCATGCGGTTCGACTTCACGGCGGGCGACAACATCGCGGTCGGCCGCATCGAGGCGCGCACGGACCGGGACGGGATCGAGGCGGCGGCGCGCCGGGCGCTCGCCGACGCGGTGATCGAGCGCCTGCCGGCCTCCTACGACCAGCGCCTCGGCCGGCGCTTCGAGGACGGGGTCGAGCTGTCGGGCGGCGAGTGGCAGAAGGTGGCGATCGCCCGCGCCTACCGCCGCGACGCCGCGATGCTGGTCCTCGACGAGCCGACGGCGGCCCTCGATGCCGGGGCCGAGGCCGAGGTGTTCCGCCGCTTCGCCGACCTCGCGGCGGGGCGCACCGCGCTCCTGATCTCGCACCGCTTCTCCACCGTGCGCCGGGCCGACCGGATCGCGGTCCTGTCCGGGGGCCGCGTGCGCGAGGAGGGGACCCACGCCGAGCTGGTGGCGCAGGGCGGGCGCTACGCCGAATTGTTCGAACTGCAGGCCGCCGGCTACCGCTGAGCCGCCCTCAACGGTCGGGATCGCCCTCCCGGCCGGCCCGGTCGCGGTCGAGCTGCTGCATCAGCTCGGCGAGGCGCGGGTCGAGCCCCTCGTCGAGCACCGGTTCGTAGAGGGCCTGGAGATAGCGGCCGAGCCGCTCCCGGCTCGCCGCATCGAGGGTCGGGCCGCCGTCCGACGGCTCGTGCGGCCGGGGCATATCGGAATCGGATGCGATCATCGGTCCTACATTTCGCGTCCGGGCGGGTCCGGCAAGTCCGTCGTCACCAAGTCCGTCATCACCAAGTCCGTCGTCCCTGAGTCCGCCCGTCGCCCGGCCGACGCCGCGCCGGCATGCAGCCTCCAACACCGGGAGGGGGGCGGAGTTCATCCGGCCCGCCGTCAGCCGCCGGTCCCGAAGCGGGACGGTTGGACGCAAGGCGGGAACCCCGCCGGTGCGGGCCGGTTGGCTGGCCGAGGGGAGCGGAGGGACCAGATCGATGCGCTTGCCCAGGATCATCTTGTCTAAAACGACCTCGCCGCGGACGGCCTTCGCCGTCCCGCTCGTCCTCGCCTGCGGCCTCGCCGCGCCGGCTCTCGCCCAGTCCGGCCGGCCGCCGGCGCTCCTCATCCACGGCAACTACTGCGGCCCGGGCAACAACGCGCCGCTGCCGCCGATCGATGCCCTCGACGCGGCCTGCGCCCGGCACGACGCCTGCACGCCGCGCGGCGGCATGGCCACGGCCGCCTGCAACGCCCGCCTGCAGCGCGAGGCCGAGCTGATCGCCCGCGATCCGCGCCAGCCCGAGGACCTGCGCGACGCCGCCGGCTTCGTCGCCTTCGCGGCCGGACTGATGCCGTCCCGCCGGCAGGTCGCCAGGGCCCCGTTCCCGGCGTCTCCCATGGCGACGAAGTCCCTGGCGACAGGATCCCTGGCGACCGGATCCGTGACGACGGCGCCCCCGGCGCGTCCGGTCGGGCACACGCTCCCGGCTCCGGCGATCGACGAGGACGACGAGTAGCGCTGCGTCAGAACCGGTAGGTCACGCCCGTCGCCGCCTCGGACAGGGCCCAGAGCCGCGCCGCCGTCCCGGGGTCGCGGGCGTGGGGTTCGATCCTCGCCGGCGCAGGATGGCCGCGGATCTCCCACAGGCCGTCCGGGCCGTAATAGCCGCCGCCCTCGGCCTCCGGCGCGGCGGCGGCGTGGAGGAGCGGCAGGGCGCCCCGGGCCGACGACTGGCCGAGGAGCCCGAGGAGGCCGGCGCCGATGCGCGCGGCCAGCGGCCCGGCCCGGTCGCCGCGCCGGGCGATCGCCGTCGCGGCGATGCCGGGATGGGCCGCGATCGCCCGCACCGGCGAGCCGGCGGCGCGCAGCCGCCGGTCGAGCTCGAGGGCGAAGAGCAGCATCGCCAGCTTGGTCTGCCGGTAGGCCGATTGCGGCCCGTAGCCGCGGCGCAGCTGCAGGTCGTCGAAGGCGATGCGTCCGGACCGGTGGGCGATGCTCGCCACCGCGACGACCCGCGTCCCGGCTTCCGGCCGCAGGCTCGGCAGCAGCAGCCCGGTCAGGGCGAAGTGGCCGAGATAGTTGGTGGCGAGCTGGCGCTCGAACCCGTCCTCGGTCTCCTCGCGCCGCGGCACCGCGGCGATGCCGGCATTGAGGAGCAGGACGTCGATCGGCCGCCCCTCCTCGCGCCACTGCGACGCGAAGGTCCGCACCGAGGCGAGGCGCGCGGTGTCGAGGGCGCGGATCTCGATCCGGGCCGCCGGATGCGCCCGCCGGATCGCCGCGGCCCTGTCCTCGGCCTTGCCCGGGTCGCGGGCGGCCAGCACGATCTCGGCCCCCGCTCCGGCGAGCGCGAGCGCCGCCTCGTAGCCGATGCCGCTCGTTCCGCCGGTGAGAATCGCGCGGCGACCGGCCTGCGGCGGGATCAGGGCGGTGGTCCAGGGCATCGGCGGGTTCCTCGGGCGGGCGGGAGAGACCCGAGATGGTGGCGCGGGGGCGCGACGGAAGAGGCTGGGATCGAAACCGGCCTCGCGCACGTTGACGGCACGCTTGCCCTGCTCGGCACTGCACGCATAGATTGTGCCACCGGCCCTGGCCGGACCGGAGGAGGTGAAGGGGGGACACGCATGATCGGCCGTCTGATCTCCACCCTGCGCCCGCACAGGCTGCCCGAGGACGGCGAGGCGGTGACGGAGGACACGGTGCTGGCCGCCCCGCCCGACGCGGTCGCGCAGTTCCCGCCGATGGTGCCGCTCACGCCGCCGCCGCCCGTGAACGACGATCCCGAAGGCGCCCTGTGCGAGGAGGTCGAGGCGGCGCTGCGGGTGGCCGGGTACCTGCCGGGGACGTAGGTGCCGATCGGGTTTCGATCGTCTCCGGTCTACCGCGGCTCCTCCTCCAGCCAGCGCCGGGTCGATTGCTCGAGATGCGCGTGCATCGCCGCCTGCGCCCGCAGCGGGTCGCGGGCCGCGAGCGCCGCCAGCACCGCCTCGTGCTCGGCCAGCGCCAGGGCCCAGGTCGCGGGGGAATCGAAGCGGCTGCGCAAGCGGGCGGCGATCGGGCTGTGGCGGTCGTCGAACAGCCCGGCGACGAGGCGGACGAGCACGCTGTTGCCGGTCTGCCCGGCGAGGGTCAGGTGGAACGCCCGGTCGCTGTCGATGGCCGGGCGGCCCTCGGCGATGTCGGCGCCCATGCGGTCGAGCGCCGCCCGCAGGGCGCCCAGGTGCTCCGGCGTGACCCGGGCGGCGGCGAGCGCCGCGACCGCGCCCTCGAGGGCGGCGCGGGCCTGCATCAGCTCCTCCGGGCTGTCCCCGGCCGGTGCCGTGCGGGCCGCGCCCCGGGCGGCCTGGACGTAGATGCCGGATCCCATGCGGATCTCGACCGTGCCGTCGATCTCCAGCGCGATCAGCGCCTCGCGCAAGGAGGGGCGGGAGACGCCGAGCTGCTGGGCCAGGTCGCGCTCGGCCGGCAGCCGGTCGCCGGCCCGCAGGCCCCCGGCCTGGATCTGAGCCCGGATCCGATCGGCCACCTGCTGGTAGAGCCGGCCCTCGACCGGGCTGCCCGCACTCATCCGTCTCTCCCGAACTGGCCTGACCACTGCGCCGGGCGATGCTGCGCCGACGACCGTCCGAGCGCAAGCGCGGCCGCCGGGAGCCGACGTCGAACCTCTATCATGGCGAGTTATCGGGAGAGTACCTGCCGCAAGGTCGGCAAAGTGGCTTTACCAATTCGGCGAACCTGATAACGATTGCAGCCAGAGCGAAACGAATCGCCCCGGGGAGGGCTGCTGTCGTGCTCGACGGCGGTGACGACGCGGCCGTGCCGAACGGCCACGCGATCGATGCAGGCCGGACGCCGGCGGGCGCAGCCCCGCTCCTGGCACTGTCGGGCATCGCCAAGGAGTTTCCGGGCGTGCGGGCGCTCGCGGGCGTCGATTTCAACCTGCGGCGCGGCGAGGTCCACGCCGTCTGCGGCGAGAACGGCGCCGGCAAGTCGACCCTGATGAAGATCATCGGCGGCGTCCACGCGCCGAGCGCCGGGCGTCTCCTCTACAAGGGCGTCGAGCGCCGCTTCGCCTCGCCGCTGGAGGCCGAGGCCGCCGGGATCGCGATGATCCACCAGGAGCTCAACCTGGTGGCCCATCTCAGCGTGGCGGAGAACATCTTCCTCGGCCGCGAGCCGCGCCGGGGCTTCCTGGTCGACCGGCACGCCCTGCGGGCGGGGGCGCAGGCCTGCCTCGACCGGCTCGGCGCGGCCATCGATCCCGACGCGCCGGTGCGCGGCCTCTCGATGGCGCAGCGCCAGCTCGTCGAGATCGCCAAGGCCCTGTCGCTCGAGGCCGAGCTGCTCATCATGGACGAGCCGACCTCGTCGCTGACCGAGCAAGAGGCGCAGAGCCTGTTCCGCGTGATCCGCGACCTCAAGGCGGCGGGCGTCGGCATCGTCTACATCTCGCACCGCCTCGACGAGATGCGCGAGATCGTCGACCGGGTGACGGTCCTGCGCGACGGGCGCCACGTCGCGACCGACGCGCTCGCCGCCACCACCATCGACCAGATCGTCGCCCGGATGGTCGGCCGCGCCCTCGACGAGAAGTTCCCGGAGCGCACGTCCGTCCCGACCGGCGACGTGATCCTGGAGGCCGCAGGCCTCACCCGCGCCGGCGCCTTCCGGGACGTGAGCTTCGCTTTGCGCCGCGGCGAGATCCTCGGCTTCGCAGGCCTGATGGGGGCCGGCCGCACCGAGGTCGCCCGCGCCGTCTTCGGCGCCGACCCGCTCGAATCCGGCACGCTCGCGATCGAGGGCCGGCGGCTCTCGATCCGCGACCCCCGCGACGCGATCGCGGCCGGCATCGCCTACCTGTCGGAGGACCGCAAGGCGCAAGGATTGGCGGTGACGATGCCGGTCGACGCCAACCTGACGCTCGCCAATCTCGGCGCGGTGGCGAGCCGCCTCGGCCTGATCGATGCCGCCCGCCACGCGGCGGCGGCGCAGGACTACGTCGACCGGCTCGGCATCAGGACGCCGTCGCTGCGCCAGCCGGTGCGGCTCCTGTCGGGCGGCAACCAGCAGAAGATCATCATCGGCAAGTGGCTGTTCCGCGACGCGAAGGTGATGCTGTTCGACAAGCCGACCCGCGGCATCGACGTCGGCGCGAAGCTCGCGATCTACACGATCATGGACCGGCTCGCCGCCCGCGGCATCGGCGTGGTGCTGATCAGCTCCGAACTGCCCGAGATCCTCGGGATGACCGATCGCGTCGCGGTGTTCCACCGCGGCCGGCTGGTGCGCATCCTCGACACCGCCCGCACCGACCAGGAGGAGATCATGCACTACGCCTCGGGCTTCGGTGGCCGGGAGGGCTGAGATGCCGGCCGGACTCACCCCTCCCGTCGCCGCCGCGCGCTCCCGCCTGTCCGACCGGCAGAAGGACCTGATCCAGACATTCGCGGCGCTCGGCAGCCTCGTCGCCCTGGTGGCGGCGTTCTCGCTCACGAGCCCCGCCTTCCTGTCGCTCGGCAACGGGATGAGCATCGGCCTCCAGGTCACCTCGATCGCGCTGCTCGGCATCGGCGCGACGGTCGTGATCGTCGCGGGCGGCATCGACCTCTCGGTCGGCTCGGTCCTGGCGCTCGCCGGGGTCGTCGCGGCGCTCTGCGTCAAGGAGCTCGGCTTGGCCGTGCCGCTCGCGATGCTCGCCGGGATCGGCGTCGGCGGGGTCTGCGGCCTCGTCAACGGCCTCGTCGTCACGCGGCTGAAGCTGCCGCCCTTCATCGCGACGCTCGGCATGATGCTGATCGCCCGCGGCCTCGCGCTCCAGATCACCGGGGCGCGGGCGGTGTCGGGCCTCGGCGAGTCGTTCGGCGAGCTCGGCAACGGCGCGCTCCTGCGCCTCGTGCGGGTCGGCGACGACGGTTTTCCCGAGGTGCTGTTTCCCGGCATCCCCTACCCGGTGCTGCTGATGGCGGGCCTCGCGCTCGCGGTGGCCTTTCTCCTCCGGCGCTCGGTCATCGGCCGCCACGTCTACGCGGTCGGCTCGAACGCCGAGGCGGCGCGGCTCTCGGGCGTCGCGGTGGACCGGGTGGTGACGCTCACCTACGTGCTGTCGGGGCTGCTCGCCGGGCTCACCGGCTGCGTGCTGATGTCCCGCCTCGTCACCGCCCAGCCGAACGAGGGCGTGATGTACGAGCTCGACGCGATCGCCAGCGCCGTCATCGGCGGCACCTCGCTCGCCGGCGGGGTGGGCACGATCTCCGGCACGGTGATCGGCGCCTTCGTGATCGGCATCCTGCGCAACGGCCTCAACATGAACGGGGTCTCGGCCTTCACCCAGCAGATCGTCATCGGCCTCGTCATCCTGCTGACCGTCTGGATCGACCAGCTCCGCAACCGCCGCTGACGCGCACCCGCGACCGGGAGAACCCGGCGCCCATCCTGGAGGGGACCCCATGAGAGACTTTTCCGCCAAGGACTTTTCCAAGGAGGGCTTTTCCGAGAGGGACCTTTCCAAGAAGGGCCTGGCCGCCGCCCTGCTCGTCTCCGGCCTCCTCGCCGCCGTCCCGGCGCGGGCCGGCGAGATCGCCGTGATCGTCAAGACGGTGAACTCGACCTTCTGGCAGAACGTCCGGAAGGGCGCCGAGGCCGCCATGAAGGACGTCCCGGGCCAGACCATGACCTTCCAGGGACCGGCGGCCGAATCCGCCATCGCCGATCAGGTCAACATGGTGGAGAACGCGGTCAACCGCCGCGTCGCCGGCATCGTGCTGGCGCCCTCCGACCCGGACGCCCTGGTGCCGGCGGTCAAGAAGGCCTGGGAGGCCCGCATCCCGGTCGTGATCCTCGATTCCGGGCTCGCGAAGGAGGCGGAGGCCTACTATCAGTCGTTCCTCGCCACCGACAACCGCAAGGCCGGGGAGCTCGCCGCCCGCGCCCTGATCGCGCGCACCGGCCCCGAGGGCAAGATCGCGGTGATGTCCTACGTCGCCGGCACCGGCTCGGAGATCGGCCGCGTCGGCGGCTTCACCGACACCATCAAGGCGCAGTCGAAGCTGCAGATCGTCGGGCCGTACTACTCGCAGTCCCAGATGGCGACGGCCCTCAACCAGACCGCCGACGTGCTGGCCGCCAACCCCGACCTCAAGGGCCTCTTCGGCGCCAACGAGCCGACCGCGATCGGCATGGGCCGCGCCCTCAAGCAGTCCGGCCGGGCCGACAAGGTCGTCGGCGTCGGCTTCGACGGCAACCAGGACCTGCAGGACTTCGTCAAGGACGGCACGCTGGCGGCGATCGTCGTCCAGGGCTCGTTCCGGATGGGCGAGCTCGGCGTCGCCACCGTCGCCAAGGTGCTGGCCAAGCAGAAGGTGGAGAAGTTCATCGACACCGGCGTGGTGGTGGTGACGAAGGAGAATATCGGGACGGAGGAAGCGAAGAACGTGCTGTACTGAGCGCGCCGCATTCCACGGTGTACGGCTCGGCAGGTCGCACGGTACGGCGGTCGCCGCCGTGACTCGGCCGTCTGGCGGAATTCGCTGCCCCCATCTCCGAGGACCCCCATGCACCCCGCCACTCCCCGCACCCACGCCCGCACCGGCCTGACCCTCACCGCCCTCGGGCTCGGCGGCGCGCAGATGGGCGGCCTCTACCAGGCGACGCGCCTCGACGAGGCCGCCGGCGCGGTCGGGGCGGCCTGGGAGCGGGGCATCCGCTACTTCGACACCGCCCCGTTCTACGGCTTCACCCGCGCGGAGCGCCGGCTCGGCACCCTGCTCACGGAGCATCCCCGCGAGGCCTACCTCGTCAGCACCAAGGTCGGCCGCGTGATGGTGCCGGACCCGGGCGTCGGGCCGATGGAGGAGGGCTACGCCGACCCGCTGCCGTTCCGCCCGACCTTCGACTACAGCCACGACGGCGTGCTGCGCTCCTTCGAGGCGAGCCGGCAGCGCCTCGGCCTCGTCGCGCCCGACATCCTGTTCGTCCACGACATCGGCCGCGTCACCCACGGCGAGCGCCACGCCCATCACTGGGAGCAGCTGACGACGGGCGGCGGCTTCCGGGCGCTGACCCGGCTGCGCGAGGAGGGGGCCGTGCGGGCGATCGGGCTCGGCGTCAACGAGTGGGAGATCGTCGCCGAGGCCGTCGCGGCCGCCGATCTCGACATCTGCATGCTGGCCGGGCGCTACACGCTCCTGGAGCAGGAGAGCCTCGGCCTGATGGACGACTGCGCCCGCCGCGGCATCGGCATCGCGGTGGCCGGCGCGTTCAATTCCGGGCTGCTCGCCGGCCAGAACACCTTCAACTACGCCGAGGCGCCGCCCGCGATCGCCGCGCGGGCCGACGCCCTGCGCGCGGCCTGCGCCGAGGAGGGCGTGCGGCTGGAGGCGGCCGCCCTGCAATTCCCGCTGCTCCACCCGGCCGCGCTCACGGTCGTGACCGGGGCCCGCGACGCCGCGCAGGTCGCCGCCAACGCCGCCTGGTTCGCGACGCCGATCCCGGACGGGTTCTGGACCCGGCTGAAGGCCCGCGGCCTCCTCCACGACGCCGTCCCGGTCTGACCATGCCCGCACGCATCGACGCCCACCACCACCTCTGGCGCATCGCCGACCGGGCCGGCCGGTGGCCGCCGCCGGAACTGGCGGCGATCCACCGCGACTTCACCCTCGACGACCTCGCCCCGCACCTCGCCGCCTCCGGGATCGACGGCACCGTGCTGGTCCAGACCCTCGAGGACGAGGCCGAGACCGAGGCGATGCTGGCGCTCGCCGCCCGCAGCCCCGTCATCCGCGGCGTCGTCGGCTGGACCGACCTCAAGGCGGCGGACGCGCCCGGGAGAATCGCCCGCCTCGCCCGCGACCCGCGCCTCAAGGGCCTGCGGCCGATGCTGCAGGACCATCCCGACGACGACTGGATCGCCGATCCGGGCCTCGCCCCGGCGATCGCCGCGATGCTCGCCCGCGACCTCGCCTTCGACGCCCTGGTCCGGCCGCGCCATCTCGGGGCCCTGCTCGTCTTCGCGGAGCGCCATCCCGCCCTGCGCATCGTGATCGACCACGGCGCCAAGCCGGCGATCGGCGCGGGCGGCTCGCCCGGCTGGCGGGAGGCGATGGCGGCGCTCGCCGCCCGGCCGAACGTCTCCTGCAAGCTCTCCGGCCTCCTGACCGAGGCGGGGGAGGGCGGCGCGGGCGCCGTGCGCGCTCCTGCCGAGGCGATCCTGGAGCTGTTCGGTCCGGACCGGGTGATCTGGGGCAGCGACTGGCCGGTCGTGAACCTCGCGGGCGACCACGGCGGCTGGTTCGCGCAGTGCCGCGCCCTGGTGGCGCCGGCCCATCACGACGCGGTGTTCGGCGGCAACGCCGCGGCGGTCTACCGGCTCGACCGGGCCTGAGGGGGAGGACGAAGCATGAAACGGATGGGAATGGTCATCGGGGTGAACCCGGACCAGGTCGAGACCTACAAGCGGCTGCACGCGGCGGTGTGGCCGGAGGTGCTCGACCTCATCAGCCGCTGCAACATCCGCAACTACACGATCTTCCTGCGCGAGCCGGAGAACCTGCTGTTCGGCACCTGGGAGTACCACGGCAGCGACTTCGCCGCCGACATGGCCAGGATGGCGGCCGACGCGAAGAACCAGGAATGGTGGAGCCTGACCATCCCGTGCCAGCAGCCCTTCGCGACGCGGGCCGAGGGCGAGTGGTGGGCCTCGATGGAAGAGGTGTTCCACCTCGACTGAGGACGGGCCGGCCGGGGCCGGCGGAGCCTCAATCCAGCATCCGCCGCAGGATGCCCTGCGTGCCCTCGTGCGCGATCGGCAGGGGCGGGGGCGGCAGCACCGGGCGCACCGGCATCATCGCCCGGAACTGCTGGCGGAAATCCTCGGCGATGCGGTCGGCCTCGACGGTGCCGCGGATCACCCGGGGGCGGATGAACACCAGGAGCTCGGTGCGGACCCGCTGGTCGACCCGGTTGCGGAAGGCCGGGCCGATCACCGGCAGGTCGCTCAGCACCGGCAGGTTCTCGTTGGTGATCTGCGCCTTCTCCTGCACCATGCCGCCGATGGCGAGGCTGTGGCCGTCGCTCACCGCGACGCTGGTGGCGACCCGGCGCTGGCGGATCGTCGGCGAGTCGATCGCCGAGGTCGTGGTCGGGACGACGTCGCTGACCTCCTGGTTGATGTCGAGCACCACGAGGCCGTTCTTGTTCACCCGCGGCGTGACCGAGAGGATCACGCCGGTGTCCTTCATCTCGATCTGGTTGAGGATCGGCGCGCCGGCGACGAGGGCGCTCTGGCCCGACTGCTTGATGATCGGCACCTGATCGCCGACCTGGAGCTTGGCGGTGCGGTTGTCGAGCACCGTGATGTTGGGCGACGAGATGACGTTGACCCGCGTCACGCCCTGGAGCGCGTTGAGCACCACGTTGAAGTCGGTGCCGGCGAGCAGGTAGTTGAAGCCCGGCACCCCGCGGGCCGCCGCGGCGACCAGCCCGGAGGTGCCGCTGAGCCCGAGGCCCGTCGCCGCCTTGCTGGTATCGGTGCTGCCGAGGTTGAACCGGCTGCCCTGCTGCTTGAGGAACCACTGCACGCCGAAGGCGAGGTTGTCGTTGAGCGTCACCTCGGCGATGACCGTCTCGAGCAGCACCTGGGTCGGCATCGCGTCGAGGCGGCCGAGGATGCGCAGGATCTTGTCGTACTGGTTGCGCGTCGCCGAGATCACCAGGCTGTTGTTGGCGTCGTCGGCCACGATGCCGATCGCGTCCCGCCGCATCCCGGGGCCGCCCGCGACGGTCGGGTCGAGCCCGCCGCCATAGCCCCCGCCGCCGAACATGCCCCCGCCGGCGGGTGCGCCGGTGCCGAGGCCTCCCGTGGCGAATCCCGCCGTGCCGAATCCCCCGAACCCGCCGCCCGCCGCGCCGGACGGGCCGCCGAGCCCCGCCGCCCCCGTGCCGGGATCGCCGGCGGACCCCGAGGCCCAGCCCGAGCCCGACGGGGAGGCGCCGCCCGCCGCGCCGCCGCCCGCCGCCCCGGCCCCCATGGCGCCCGCCCCCCCGAGGCCCCCGCCGAGCCCGCCGCCCGGAAGCCCGCCGCCCGGAAGCCCGCCGCTCATGGCGGCGTAACCCCCGGAGGTCCCCCCGTAGGCGCCGCCGCCGTAGCCGCCCCCCATCCCGGCGGCTCCGTAGGCGCCGCCCATCTCCGCCATGACCACGCCCTGCAGCACGGCGGCGAGTTCCTTGGCCGAGCGGTTCTGGATCCGGTAGACGAAGAGCTGGCGCTCGCGGTCGGCGGCCAGGGTCTCGAGCTGCTCCAGCAGCGCCCGGGCGCGGTCGAGATAGGCGGCGCGCGCGCTCACCACCAGGATCGCGTTCAGCGCCTCGTTGGGGATGAAGCGGATGACGTCGCCGGTGCCGGCGGTCTCGCCGCCGAAGATCTGGGTCAGGTCGCGGGCGAGGGCCGTCGGGTTGGAGCTGCGCACCGGCACCATCGCGGTCGACATGCCGCGCATCCAGTCGACGTCGAACACCGCGATGGTCTGGCGCAGAACCCGGATCTGGTTGGCGTCGCCCGACAGGATCAGCAGGTTGCGCGCCCGGTCGGCCCGCAGCACCACCTCGCGCGGCGCGACCGAGCCGAGGATCGCCTGCATCTCGACGGCCGAGATCCAGCGCAGGGGCACCGCGACCGCGCCCGCTTCGGCGCCCACGCCCTGGACCGGCCGGAGGTCGGGAGCGGTGCCGGCGGGCACGATCTGCACGCTGCGGCCGTGGCGGCGCAGGGACAGGCCGCGGCTCGCCAGCGCGGTCTCGACCATCCGCAGCAGCGCCTCGCGGCTCACCGGCCCGCCGGTCTGCAGGGTGATCGTGCCGGAGGCCCGCTCGTCCAGGCTGTAGCCCCAGCCGAGCGTGTCGGCGAAGACCGCCTTGGCGGCCACCGGCAGCGGCACCTCGACGAGGTTGAGGCTCACCGGGCCGCCGGGGATCGGCTCCCGGGCCGGCGCCTCGCCGCCGATCAGCCGGTCGTCGCCCCGCAGGACGAGGGCGCCCGGATCCCGCGCGCCGGCATGAGGGTGGATCGGCTCGGCGGCGCGGGCGGCGAGCGGCCAGCTGCAGGCGAGCGCCAGGGCGAGGACAGGCGCACCTCTCGTCATCCGCTCGCCGTCCCTTCGCACCCGCCGTGATGGCCGGGACGTTAGGGGAGTTATGGTTAACGAGGAGTTGAAGGCGTCGCCGCGGCCCCGCTCCGGCAGTTGCTGCAAATGGTATTTGCAGCTTCCGCGTGCGGCATGCCGGAGCAGTCGCCTGCTCGATCACCGTCCGGGCGCGACGTCAGGTCCGATCTCCCGAGACGATCGCCTCGTCGGCGACCGGTCGACACTCGGTGAGGCGCGCGGTCCGATTGTCTTTCCCGGGTCCCGATACTGCCGGAAGGCGGGCCGAGGACCGGAGCCGGCCCCCGGCCGTCAGTTGCTCGCGACGTCGGCCTGGTCGCCGCCGCCGCCGGCCTTGCCGTCGGCGCCGAGGCTGTAGACCTCGAACGGCGTGCCGCCGGTGCCCGGGGCGCGGTAGAGATAGGCGTGGCCCCAGGGGTCGGTCAGCCCGCGGGCGTCGCGCACGTAGGGGCCGCGCCAGGCCGCGCCGGTCGGCTGCACCAGCGCCTGCAGGCCCTGCTGGGTCGTCGGGTAGGCGCCGAGGTCGAGGTAGTAGAGCTCGACCGCCTGGGCGATGTTCTTGACCTGGATGCGCGCCGTCTCGCCCTTGGCGCGGCCGAGATAGCCGAGCACCTGCGGGGTCACCATCGTGGCGATCATGCCGATGATCGCCAGGACGACGAGCAGCTCGACCAGGGAGAAGCCGGACTGGCTCCCGTCGCGCGTCGCCTCGGGGGATTTTCGCGAAACGCGACGGTCCTGCATGGTTGTGACGAGCATCGTGCGGCCTCGGGACGGGCGGAGAACTGCCCGGCAACGTGCCATCCCTTCGTAAAGAAGCCATCACTGCCGCTCCTGACGGAGGGGCGGGCCGCGGCGCGAGTCGGGATTTGTTATCCAATTCCCGCCAGGATCCGCGCCGCGACGGCGAGGCTCTGGGACAACGGCAGGGGAGAAGCATGGACCGCTCAGCCGAACATTCGGGCCGTGCAGGCGGGTCCCGCCGGCGGTCCCGGGCGGTCGCGGGGCTCCCGCTCGCCGGATTCTCGCTCGCCGCGTTCCTGGCCCTCGGCGGCGCGGCGCTCGCCGCCGAACCGCTCGCGCTGCCGCTGCCGGCGCCGCTGCCGCCGGTCCGCGTCCTGACGCTGCTCGTCGCCGTGCACCTCATCGGGCTGTCCTTCGGCCTCGGCGGCGCGACGATGCTCGATTTCTGGATCCTGCGCTGGATGCGCTGGGGCAGCCTGCCGGGCGAGATCGCCCGGATCTTCCTGTTCGTCAGCAAGGTCGTCTCGGTCGGCCTCGGCCTGCTCTGGCTCTCGGGGCTCGGCTTCCTCGCCGTCTACGCGGTCGAGTCGCCCGACAAGTTCGACAACCCGAAGCTCTGGGCCAAGATCGCCGTGGTGCTGGTGCTCACGATCAACGGCCTCCTGATCCACGCCGTCGTGCTGCCCGGCGTCCTGCGCGACCTGTCCCGGCCGATGCTCGACGGGGTGTCGGGCCTGCGCACCGGCATCTTCCTGGTCTCCGGCGCGGTCTCCGGCGTGTCCTGGTACGCCGCCTTCGCCCTCGGGCTGATGCGCGAGCTGAACGGCCGGGTGCCCGCCACCCTGCTCCTCGCCCTGTGGCTTGCCGCCGTGACGGCGGCCTCGCTCGCGGCCTACGTGTACTGGCTGCACCTGCGCGAATGGAGCCGGGGCCGGGCCGCCGGGGCCGGGCCGCCCGCGCCCGGCGCGATGCCGGGGCCCGCGGCCCTGCCGGCCGTCCCGGTCGCGTCGCCGCTCGTCCCGGCCGGCACCCCGCTGCCGCCCCCTTCGGCGCGGATCCCGCCGGACCGGATCCTCGCCCTCGCGCCGGCCCGCTCGCGCCCGGGCCGGCGGGCGTGATGTCGGCCGCCCTCCTCGCCGGCGCGGTGCTGCCCGCCCTGCTGCCGCTGCCGCTGACGCTGCCGGCGAGCCTGATCGACCTGCGCTCCCGCATCATCCCGGACGCGCTCAACCTCGCGCTGCTGCTCCTCGGCCTGTCCGTGGCGGCCTGGCGCGAGGGGGCGTGGGGCCTCGGCTCGGCCCTCGCCGAGGCGGCCGTCGCCTACGCGCTGTTCCGGTCCCTGCGCGCCCTGCACGCGCGGCTCACCGGCCGGATCGGCCTCGGCCTCGGCGACGTCAAGTTCATCGCCGCCGCCGCCGCCTGGACGGGGCTCGCCGGCCTGCCGGTGCTGATCCTGGCGGCCAGCCTGTCGGCCCTCGCGGGTCTCGGCCTCCTCGCCCTCGCGGGGCGGCGGGTGGGGCGCGACACCGCCCTGCCGTTCGGGCCGTTCCTGGCGCTCGGCCTGCACGCCGCGCTCCTCGTCGGGGCGGCCGGCTGATGGGCGAGGGCGCCGGGCAGGCGGGCTTCACCCTCGTCGAGATGCTGGTGACGATGGCGATCCTGGGGCTTGCCGCCGGGGTCGCGTTCCAGTCGCTCGGCCCCGGCGCCCTCGACCGGCGCGCGCTCCTCGTCTCCGAGACCGTCGCGGCCGAGATCGGCCGGTTGCGGGCCGAGGCGATCCGCACCGGCCGGGCCGGGCGCCTCGCCTTCGAGCCGCAGGGCGCCCGCTTCGTCAGCTCCCGCCCGGGCGCGGCGCCGATCCCGGTCGGCGGCCTCGCGGTCGCGGTCGAGCCGGGCCCGACCGGGCGGCCGGTACCCGGTGAATTGCGGCTCCTGCCCGACGGCAGCGCCTCCGGCGGGCGGATCGTGCTCGCCGCGGGCGCCGCGCGCCGGGTGCTGTCGGTCAGCGCGCTCACCGGCCGGGTGCTGCGGGAGGACGGGCGATGAGCGCGCGGGGACGAGGGATCCTCCGGCGCGCCGCCCGGCGCCAAGAGGACGGCCAAGAGGACGGCCAAGAGGACGGCTTCACCACCGTCGAGGTCCTGGTCGCCTTCGGCATCGCGGCCGCCGCCACGATCATGGCGATCCAGATCGCCGGCACGGCGGCGGGGGCGGTCCGGCGGATCGAGGCGAGCCGCGTCGCGGCCGACGAGGCGGAGGGGGTCGTCCTGCGCCGCCTCGCCGACGGCCCGCTGCGGCCGGGCATTCTCCAGGGCGCCTTCTCGGACGGCACCCCCTGGACGCTCAGCATCACCGACCTGCGCCCGGTCCTCGGCCTCGCCCGCGTGCCGCCGCTCTGGCAGCTCCGGGTCGCCCGCGGCGGGCCTGAGGGGGCGCTGCTCTACGCGACGCTGATCCCGGAGCCGCGCGAATGACCCGCGCACGGCGCGATCCCGCCGCCGCGCAGGCCGGCTTCACCCTGGTCGAGACCCTGGTCTGCCTCGCGCTCGCCGGGTTGATCGGGGTGCTGCTGCTCAACGCCGTGCGGATCGCCGGCGGTGCCGCGACCGCCGCCGCCCGGGCCGCCGGGGCCGAGGAGGTGCAATCGGTCCGCGACCACCTGCGGCGCACCCTCGGCAGCTTGGCGCAGAGCCGCCCCGACGGAAGCCGGCCGACCCTGCGCGGCGGTCCCGACGGGCTCGTCGCCGCGCTCGCCCCGGACCAGACCCTCGAGCGCCCGACCGAGCTCGCGGTGACGCTCGCGCGGGTGCCGGGCCGGGCCGGCGCCTTCGACCTGCGCGAGATCCGCGTCGAGGCGGAGGCGCGGCCGGACCGGCCGGCGGCACCCCGCAGCGAGGCGATCCTCGGCGGCATCGGCGGGCTCGTGCTCCGCTATTACGGTGCGCCGACCAAGGGCGCCCGGCCGGCCTGGCTGCCGGCCTGGTCGCGGCCCGACCGGCCGCCGCTCCTCGTCGAGATCCAGGTCGCCTTCTCTCCCGCGGATCGCCGCCGATGGCCCCCCCTCCTGATCGCCCTCGATCCCGGACCGTGAGGCCGCCGCGACGGCGACCGCCGGGGGAGGCCGCCCACGGCGACGGCGAGGCCGGCTTCGTGCTGCTCTCGGTGCTGGCGATCTTCATCGTCGTCGGCGCCGTCCTGGCGGCGGCGATCCTGCAGGTCCGCTCCGCCACCGGCCTCGCCCAGGCCCGGGCCGACGCCGTCCGGCTCCAGGGCGCGGCGGACGGGATCGCCCGCCTGATCGCCTACGAGCTCGATCTGGGGCGGACCACCCGCCAGGCCGGTATCGGGCTGCCCGAGGACGGCACCGTCGTCGCCTGTCCGCTGGCGCCGGGCCGCACCGCCTTCCTCGCGCTCCAGGACCAGGGCACGCTCGTCGACCTCAACGCCAGCCCGCGCCCGGCGATGGAGGAGGCGTTCCGGCTCCTCGGCGTCCCGGACCGCGAGGTGCTGGCGCTCGCCGCCGAGATCGTCGACTACCGCGACCCGGACGACGTGCCGGAGCCGAACGGCGGGGCGGAGCTGCCGCAATACCGCGCCCGGGGCCTGCCCTGGGGGCCGCGCAACGCGCCCTTCGCCAGCACCGACGAGATCGACCGCCTGCCCTCGATGACGCCCGCCCTCGCGGCCCGCCTGCGGCCGGCGCTGACGGTCTACAACGAGGGCGGCCGCTTCGACCTCGCCGCCCTGGTCCGACGGCTGAACCCCGCGGCGATCCGCTCCCTGCCGGGCTCCGCCGGCCCGGTCCCGTCGCCGCGCCAGGTCTTCCGCCTCTCGGTCGTCGTCGAGGAGGGCCGCGCCCGGACCGGGCGCTCGGCGATCCTGACGCTCGGCGGCTCCGGCTTCCTGGTCTGGCAGCAGACCGTCGCGCCCGACCTCGTCGCCGGTGCCGGTCACCCCGCCTGCGCGCGGGTCGCGGCGGCGCTCGCGGGCGGTCCGTGACGCATGCCGGAGGGGAAAGCGCCGTCGCGCCCGGACCGGACCGGATCTCATCGGCGGGACGCGGCGTTAAGCTTGGGCGACCTGTCGGGACGACCTCAGGAGCGAAGGGAGCGTGGTGCGATGACGGAGGCCATGGCGGTTCCCCGGTGCCCGGACGTGGTGCTGTCGGATTTCGGGACCTTCTTCGAGGAGCATCGCCGCCGGCGCGAGGCGGAGGCCGAGCCGGAGCATCAGGCCGAGGCGCCGCTCTCGCCCGAGGACGAGCAGCGCGTGGCGCTCCTGCGCGGCATCGCCGCCGAGGTGCTGGACGCCGCATCGCACCAGCTCGCGCCCCACGGCGTGCTGGTCGAGCGCGGACCGTCCCTGCGCGGCCGGCCCGACTTCGAGCAGGCCTACACCCAGTTCATGCTGATCGACCGGCATACCGGCCGGGCCTCGGACGTCTACGTGATGAGCATCACCGATGCGGGCTACTTCCTGGCCAGCGCCTGCGACCCGCGCCTCGACCACGACCACCGCGACCGGCAGGTGACCCACTGCGCCGCGAGCGCGCTCACCTGCGACATCGTCGCCCGGGTGATGAAGGACGCCATCCTGCACGTAGCCTGACACTCGCGTGGCCTGACGCTCACGTGGCCTGACGCTCGACCCCGGCACGGCCCGGATCCGCCGAAGCGGCGACGCCCTTAACCTGTCCTTAGGTTTTGTTCCAGCGCGGCAGTTCAAAAAAGTCGGCACCAAATCCCTCTTGACCATCCCTCCGCGGAGGGGCAGCATAGTCTTCGTCGAGTCGAACTCGAGGAGGTAGCCATGAGATCTCAAGGTTGCAGCCCTCACGCGACACATACCGATGCCGGTGACCAGGAAACGCCACCGGACTATTCGCGACAGGGATAGTGGCTTCAGGGCGGGCTGAATACGGTACGGGGCCGAGTCGGCCATCGCAATCGTACCGTGCGAGATCCCCCGCACCCTGAAACGTGGACCCTGCCTCTTTAAGGCTCGTCGGTGCGCCGGCGGGCCTTCGTCGTTTTCGGGCCCGAGAGAGCCCGCGCCGCGCCCGGGCCTGCCGCGTCGCACGCCCGACCCAGGCCGGACCGCCCGGAAAGAAGAAACGCGGATCTCCGCCTCTCCCCGACGGATCCCGGGCTTGCCCGGGATCCGCGAGTGACGGACGAAGTCGGGCTTGCCCGACTTCGTTGCGGGGAGAGCGCCGTGTCTCCGTTCAGGAGACGCGGCAAGCGGAGGCGAAGCCGGAGCGAGGGTGAGGGGGTCTCAACGAGTGAGGCTCCTCCGGAAACACCCCCTCACCCTCGCGGCGAACCTGCGGTTCGCTGCTCCCCGAGCCCCTTCGGAGCCCGGGCCTCTCCCCGCCCGCGGGGAGAGGGGAAACCGGTGACTCTCCTCTTTCCCGGACAGCCCGGCCGCGCCGCCTGATTCATCTTCCGTAAGGTTTTTAGTCCTCGCTGAAGATCGACCCAGCCGGCTACGAATTTCGCTTGACCATCGCTCCGCGGAGGAGCAGCATAGTCTTCGTCGAGCAGAACTCGAGGAGGTAGCCATGAAGTCTCAAGGTTGCAGCCCTCACGCGACACATGCCGATGCCGGTGACCAGGAAACGCCACCGGACTATTCGCGACAGGGATAGTGGCTTCAGGGCGGGCTGAATACGGTACGGGGCCGAGTCGGCCATCGCAATCGTACCGTGCGAGATCCCCCGCACCCTGAAACGTGGACCCTGCCCCTTAAGGCTCGTCGGTGCGCCGGCGGGCCTTCGTCGTTTTCGGGTCCGGCTCCGGCATGGTAGGGCTGGGCGAGGAGGACCCTTGATGTCATTCGACCGTTCCCGCCGCGGCAGCGATCCCCGGCAAGCCGCCGAGGCCGCGTTCCGGGCCGTGACCCGCAAGACGCCCGAAGGCCCGGCGCCCGAGGCCAAGCCTGCCGTGAAGGCGGGTGCCAGGACGGCCGCCGTGCCCGGCCTGCGCGAGACCGTGTCCCTGCGCCTCGACCGCGACGTGCTCGACCATTTCCAGGAGGAGGGGCCGGGCTGGCAGGAGCGGATCAACGCCGCCCTGCGCAAGGCGGCCGGCCTCTGACCCGCCGGCCTCCGATGTGGCTCGGCGCGGCGGCCGTCCTGCTGCTGCTCGCTGCCCCGGCACGGGCGCAAGGCGGGCGGGTGACCAACCCGTTCGCGTCGAACTACCCCTCGGTGCCGATCCGCGAACGGGTGGTCCCGCAGGGTCTCAGCGCAGGAACTGCCCGAAGGCCCGCGGTCCGTCCGCGGTCTTCACCGTCCCGGTCACCTTCAGGGCCGCGGCATCGATCACCGTGAGGGTGTTCGATTCCCAGTTCGCGACGTAGACGGTTCGGCCGTCCGGGCTCGCCTGGATGCCCTCCGGGTACTCGCCGACATCGAGGCGGGGCCCCGGCGCCAGGGTGGCGGTGTCGAAGGTGCTGACGGTGCCGCCATACTGGTCGGTGACGAAGGCGCGGCCCCGGGCGAGCGCCACCGCGTAGGGCCGCTCGCCGACCTTGACCCGGCCGACCTCCCGCCGCGCCGCGATGTCGATCACCGAGACGTCGTTCGAGCCGACATTGGCCGCGTATGCGCGTCGGCCCTCGGCGTCGATCGTGACTCCGAACGGTCGCGTGCCGACCGGGATCACCGCGACCCGCTGCCGCGTCGCGGTGTCGACGAGGGACAGGGCGTCGTCGTCCCGGTCCGCCGCCAGCAGGAACCGGCCGTCCGGCGTCACCGCGATGCCCGACGGCGAGGTGCCGACCGCGATCTCGCCCGCCACCGCGAGGGTCGTGGGATCGACCTCCCACAGCCGCTTGGCGTACCAGTCGGCGACGTAGACCGCCCCGCTCACCGGGTTCACCCCGACCCCGAGGGGCCCGCCGCCGAGCGGCACCCGGCGCTCGACCCGCCGCGCGGCGGCGTCGATCACCACGAGCGCCTTGCCCTCCGGCGCGGTGACGTAGACGCGGGAGCGGTCCGGCGACAGGGCGATGCCGGCCGGTGCCCCGGGCACGGGAATCGTCGCCACCACCTTGCGGGCGTCGAGGTCGACCACGTCGACCGTCTCGGCGGTCTGGGCGGTGAGGAACGCCTCCGCCGCCCGCGAGGGGACCGGCGCGAGGCCGATCCCCAGGATCCCGACGAGACCGGGCAGGCAGAGCCCGGCGAGGCGCCGGGTCGAGCGGCCGCGCAGCGGCGCGCCGATGCGTCGTTCGCTCAAGGCTTCCTCGCGATGCAGGCTCTGATCGGAAAACCGCACGACGCGGTTCCGGAACCTGCCCGGGCTCACGAGTTGCCCTTCTCGAGCTTCGCCTTCAGGTTGTCGAGGCCGCTGCGGTACAGCGCCTTGACCGCCTTGATCGCCGCCTCGTCGCTCAGCTCGGGCGGCGGGTCGTTGTTCATGTAGCCGCGGTAGAACGCGCCGTCCCACACCACCTCGGACGCCTTGCCGCCGTCGGCCGGCTCGACCTTGATCGTCGAGGAGTAGTTGTTGACCGGCAGCACCTTCACGTCGACCTTGTCGATCCGGTACGACAGGCTCTTGTTCTCGGCCGAGTACTTGTAGAGCTCTTCCTCGACGGTGGCGCCGCCCTTCAGGGTCAGGGTGCGGGTGGCCTTGATCTCGTTGCCGCCCTTGCCCTCGGTCTTCTCGACCGGCGGCAGCCAGCTCATGTCCTGGAAGTTCCCGACCACGGCCCAGACCTTGTCGGGGCTTGCGTTGATCGTGACCTTCTCCTCGACCTTCTTGCGGGTCGGGCCGTGGGCCTGGGCGGCGGGGGCCGCCGCGAAGGCGGCCACGAGGGCCGCCGCGATGATGCGCTTCATCGGGTCTCTCCTGTTCGCGCGTGTCTCATGCGTCATCGATCGCGAGGGACGCGGCCGCTGCCTGCGGCAGGGCGGCTGCGACCTTCGCGGCGATCCAGTTCCAGGCCTCGCGCTCGGCGGGCCCGGCCGTCTTCTCGACGGCGATGCGGTGATGGTGCAGCTCGGCCAGCACCGTCTCGGGCGCCAGAATGTGCAGGCGCGTCGACAGGATCGCCGCCTCCAGCACCGCGTTGACCGCCCGGTTGTGGCCGAGGAAGGGCCGGTGCGCTTCCCCATGCACCACCCGGCCGCGGAAGCGCGGGCGGACGGGGTCGTCGCGCACCTCCACGACCTGCAATTCCATGTGGCCGTAGGCCTCGGCGAGCCGCGGCACGGGAATCGTGCGGCACGGCACGGTCGGCCAGTCGCGCCGGCCGGTGACGCAGCCGGCGATCACCCGGATGTCGGCGGGGGCGACCGCGGCGAAGAACGGCTGCGCCTCCAGGTTGGCGATGGTCGGCGAGGGCCGGAACGGCGCCACCCAGTAATCGTCGCCCTCCCGGATCAGCCCGAACGGCACCAGGTGCACGGCGCCGTCGGGGGAGGCCGTCGTCACGATGGTCTCGAGGATCAGCGGCACGGCTTACGGCTTCCCGCTGTGGCGCGTGTGGCCCGGGGCCTTGAAGCGGGTGGTGTCCTCGACCTCGGCGTCCATGGCGCAGCCCCAGTCCAGCGGCTCGTCCTGCACGTAGCGCTTGCCGAGGCGCCAGGCGAGTTCCGCCTTGGTCAACTCCCCGCCGAGGTAGAAGGCGTGGGCCCCGTCCCCCTCGACGCCGAGGTCGGGGAAGAACGCCATCGCGTCGTGCCCGGTCCTGTGGATGTCGCGGTTGTAGATGTGCACCCCGTCCTCGGCGATCGCCACGCGGTAATTGGGGTCGCGCACCTCGGCGGCGAGGCCCGCGATCTCCTCGGGCGTCTGGGTGTAGGGGCGCTTGTCGTGGAGCGCGAGCAGCGCCCGGCCGTAGCCCTTCGGCAGGGCCGCGTCGGCTCTGGCCGCGTACATCACCCGGCGGGCGGCGTCGTGCTCCTCGACCGTGCGGCGGGTGTGGTTCGAGACCTGCACGATCAGGACGTTGCCGATCGACAGTTCCGAGCACACCCCCATCAGCAGCGCCGTCACCCCGAGGCTGTCGGCCTCGGTGAGCTCGGTCAGGTTGCCGGTGCCCATCATCATGGCGATGTCGGGATGGCGCCGCCTCGTCTCGTGGTAGCGCACCAGCGAGGCGGCGAAGCCGAAATGG
Organism: Methylobacterium platani; assembly: GCF_001653715.1. Taxonomy (GTDB): domain Bacteria; phylum Pseudomonadota; class Alphaproteobacteria; order Rhizobiales; family Beijerinckiaceae; genus Methylobacterium; species Methylobacterium platani. Next base: position 118,187 of record NZ_LWHQ01000016.1, on the reverse strand, counting down.
ATCGGCTCGAGGATCGGGTCGGCGATGAAGGGCTTGCCGGCCCGCTGCATCCGGTCGATCGCCCGGTCGAGGGAGGGCAGGTCCTCGGGCCGCATCGGCACCAGCACCGGCACCGCCTCGGTCTCGAAGGCGAGATCCAGCGTCTCCTCGTTGAGGCTCAGCAGGAAATCGGCGCCGGCCGCCGCGCCCTGGCGCAATTCGTCGGCCGAGAACGAATCGACGCTGACCCGCAATCCCTCCGACTTGAGCAGCCGCACGGTGTCGCCGAGATGCGGGAACGGCGTGTCCGGCAGCCCGCCGAGATCGATCACGTCGGCCCCGCGCCGGGCGAGGTCGCGCGCCCGGACCAGGATCTCCTCCGGCGACAGCCGCGACGCATCGACGATCTCGGAGAAGATGCGGACGTCGTGGCGCGACAGGTCCACGTTCCGCCCGGCGAGCCCGAGAAAGACCGGCAGGTCGACGATCTCGTCCGGCCCGCGCTCCACCGGCAGGCCGAAATGCGCGGCGAGCGCCGCCGGATCGGCCCGGCAGCGCCCGGGCAGGATGATCCGCGTCGCGCCCTCGGGGATCGTCACCCGGCGGCGGATGATCTCTTCTGTCATCAGCGCCGCGACCTTCACGCCGGCATCCGCGATCGTCCAGGCGAAGCGCTCCGGCGGCAGGCCGGCGGCGATTTTTTCCAGCCGCGCCTTGGCGAGGCGCCCGGTGACGAAGACGAGATGCTCCCTCACGCGGCGCACTCCGCGACGGCCTCGCGGCAGAGCCGATCGCCGCCGGGACCGCGCAGCACGATCCGGCCGGGAAAGCGGGCGGCGAAGACCGGAAAGGCGGCATCGGCCAGCCCGGCCCGGGCAAGCTCCGCCGGCCCGGCCCCGGGCCGCGGATCGGCGGATTTGACGAGCAGGCAGGTCGCCGCGCCGAGGCGGGTCGCGAGCCAGAGCGCCAGGCTGTCCGAGGTGACGTCCCAGGTCTCGGGGATCTCCGGCCGGCCGGCCTTGAGCGCCGAGGGGTCCCAGACCGGCACGGCCCCGGCGGCGAGCGCGTCCGCGGGGGCTTCCGTCACGGACAGGCGCGGCTCGAGCGCGGCGAAGATCCGCGCCATGCCCGCCATGGCGTCGAGGGCGAGGCGATGGGCGAGGGGATCGGGGAAGCCGAGCGCCCCTTGCGCCGTCCGCACCGCATCGGCGAGGCCGCCGCCGCCGGGCACGACCACCACCGGGCCGTCGCATCCGTCCACGAGCGCGCCGAGCAGCCGGCCCAGCCGGTCCCGATCGGCCACCAGGCTGCCGCCGACCTTCACGACGTTGAGAGCGTGGCTCATGCGGCACGTCCTGCGCGGGCAGGGCTTTCGAGGAAATGGCGCGGGTTCCCCCTCTCCCCGCGGGTGCAGGGCTGTCCGGGGACAGGAA
>NZ_LWHQ01000016.1:0-116654 GCF_001653715.1 Methylobacterium platani | reverse complement strand
GGGCACCCTCCCCCGCAGAGGGGGGAGGGGGAAAGCTCGCGCTATTTCTTTTCCCCGGACAGTCCAGCCGCGCGCGGGGAGAGGGAGAAAATTCGCGCCATCCTCGACCCCCGGCAGCCCTGCCCACACGAGAGAGGGGATCCCGCGCCATATCTTGGCTCGGATCCGCTCGCGACCAGCCCCCGCCCGCACGGTCACGATCACGCGGCCTCGACGCGGGGCACGATCGCCGCGAGGCGTCGCGCGCCTTCCGCGATCCGCTGCGGATCGAGCCGCCCCGTCCGGTCCGCCGCCGCGCACAACCCGCCGCGGAAGCCGAGATAGCCCGGCCCCAAAGCCGCCAGGGCCGGGATGTCGTCGAGGGCGAGCGAGCCGGCGAGACCCGAGAGCAGCCCGTGCGCCCGGCACGCGGCCGTGAAGCCGGCGAGGCGCGGAAGCGGCAGGTGGTCGGTGAGCCGGCGCCCGTCCTTGCCCCTGGTATCGATCATCGCGCCCGCGAACCCGGCGGCGGCGAGCGCCGGCACGTCGGCCCCGTCCGGCCCGTCCTCGGCGAACAGGACCGCGATCACCGGGAGACCGGCGGGCAGGCGCAATCCGGCCGATTCCCGCCCCGGCGCCCAGGCGATCTTGAGGTAGCCGACACCGGTGCCGGCGAGCGCCGCGAGGCAGGCCGTGGCCTGCGCCCCGTCCCGCGGCTCGCCCGCCACCGCGCTCGACAGCCGGTCGCCGGCGGCGGCCGCGATCGCCCGTACCGTGTCGGCCGGCAGCGCCCCGAGGGCGCCGCGGTCGGGGTCCTTGGCGTCGATCAGGTCGGCGCCGTGATCGCGGGCGAGTGCCGCCTCGGCGGCGTCGCGCACGCTGACGAGGAGGCGGGTGCGGGGAGGGGAGGTGGGGGGCACGGGGATCAGGTCCGGTTCGGCAGCGGCTCGGCGAAGAGGCGGTTCTTCACCAGCGACCGGACGCCGTGGAGCCAGGTGTCGTCGGTATCGCCCTGGATCACCACCTGGCCGCCGCGCAGCACCTTGCCGCTCCCGGCCTCCGTGATGGTGATGCTCAGGTTGAGCACCTGGGGGGCGCTGCGCTGGACGTAGCCGTAGACGACGAGGGCCGCCCCGGCCGCCCGGGCGATCGTCTCCGCGCAGCCCTCGCATTTGTAGAACGGCGCGTCGCGCCGGATCGCCGCGGCCTGGGGGCCGAGATCCACCGGCTCGAGCCCGCGCTCCGTCACCGCCCGGCGCAGGGCCTCGCTGGCGAGGCCGAGCCGCCGCGCATCCTCCGGCCGCAAGGGGCGCGGCCCGATCGTGCCGGGCTCGGCGAGCTCGATCCCGAACACCGCCGCCTTGTCCATTCGAGACGTGTCCGTCGGTGGCTTGTCCTGCGCCGCGGCGGCGGGCAGGCCGACGAGCAGGGCCGCGAGGGCCGGAAGGGCGCGGAGAACCAGCATCGGGCGGACCCTCGCACGCCGACGGCCGGCGGCGCAACGCGCAGGCCGGGCGCCCGCCTTCGGACTTTCGGGGGAGGGTGCGGGTCTTAAGGAATCCTCATCGATGAGGCGTTGAGGCCGCCGGAGAATCCCTGGTAGCGTGCCGCCCGCATGGCACAGTTCCGCAAGGCCACCCTCGCCTCCCTCGGCCTCCTCGCCTCGCTGGCGGGAATGCCGGCCGCCCGCGCGCAGCAGCAGGCGCCCGCCGCGCCCCCGGCGGCCGCGCCGCAGGCCGCGGAGATCCGCATCGGCCTGATCTACCGGCCGGCCCCGGCCCCGTCCTCCTACGACGCCCAGGCCGCCCCCGAGGACGAGGGGCTGGCCGGCGCGAAGCTCGCGATCCAGGACAACACCACGACCGGCCGCTTCGTGCGCCAGAGCTACGCCCTCGACGCGGTGGCCTTGGGCACCGCCGCCCCCGGCGAGCCGACGCCGCAGAGCCCGGTGGAGGCCGCCCGCGGCCTCGCCGCCAAGGGCCTGCGCTTCATCGTGCTGGCGCTGCCCGCCGACGAGGTGCTGGCGGTGGCCGACGCGCTGAAAGGATCGGGCGTCACCCTGTTCAACGCGGCCGCGCCCGACGACCGCCTGCGCGGGACCGATTGCCGCGCCGACGTGTTCCACGTCGCCCCGAGCCGGGCGATGCAGACCGATGCCCTGGCGCAGTTCCTCGCCTTCATGCGCTGGCGCAAGCTCTTCCTCATCACCGGTCCGCAGGACGGCGACAAGCTGTGGGCCGAGGCGATGAAGCGCTCGGCGAAGAAGTTCGGGCTCCAGGTCAGCGCGGAGCGGCCCTGGACCTTCGGGCCGCTGGCGCGGGCCCGCGGCGACACCCCGACCCGGGCCGAGGCCCTCGTCTTCACCCGCGGCCTCGACTACGACGTCGCCGTGGTGGCGGACGAGGCCGGCGATTTCGGCGACTACGTGCCGTTCCACACCGTCGATCCGCGGCCCGTCGTCGGCACGCAGGGCCTCGTCCCGACCACCTGGCACCCGACCCTGGAAGTGTGGGGCGCCGCCCAGGCCCAGAACCGCTTCCGCCGCCTCGCCGGCCGGCTGATGCGCCCGCTCGACTACCAGGTCTGGGCGGCGGTGCGGGCGGTGGGCGAGGCCGCCTTCCAGAAGAGGACGGTCGACCCGGCGGCGCTCGCGGCCGCCATCGCCGATCCGGCCTTCAGCCTGCCGGGCTACAAGGGCGTGGCCTTGAGCTTCCGTCCCTGGGACCACCAGCTGCGCCAGCCGCTGCTGCTGGTCCAGCCCCAGGCGCTGGTGGCGGTGGCCCCCGAGCAGGGCTACCTGCACCAGCGCACGCCGCTCGACACGCTCGGGATCGACCTGCCGGAGACGCAGTGCAAGCTGACGAAGTCGTGACCCGGCCATAAGTCGGTCTCGCGCGCGATGGCGCGGCGGGCCAGGTAAGTACCCGAGATGTAAGAACCCGAGACCAGAAGACGGACCGCGGGGACAAGAGCGCGGCCGGAAGGGAGGATGAATGAGCCGTCACCGGATCGGACCGGCGCCCTGCGCGATGCTCGCGGCCGCGCTCCTCGCCGCCGCGCCCGCCCATGCCACCACGGTCTATGTCACCAACGAGAAGGGCAACTCGGTCAGCGTCATCGACGTCGACAGCCTGAAGGTCACGGCGACCTGGCCGGTCGGGCGGCGCCCGCGCGGGATCACGGTGGGGAAGGACGGGAGCCTGCTCTACGTCTGCGCCAGCGACGACGACCGCATCGACGTGCTGGACACCAAGACCGGCAAGGTCGTGCGCTCGCTGCGCTCGGGGCCGGACCCGGAGCAGTTCATCGCCAGCCCCTCCGGCAACCCGCTCTACGTCGCCAACGAGGACGACAGCCAGGTCACGGTGCTCGACATCGAGAAGAACAAGGTGGTGGCCGAGGTGCCGGTCGGCGTCGAGCCGGAGGGGATGGGGTTGAGCCCGGACGGCTCGATCCTGGTCAACACCTCCGAGACCACCAACATGGCCCACTTCATCGACACCAAGACCTTCCAGGTGATCGACAACGTGCTGGTCGACGCCCGGCCCCGCTTCGCCGAGTTCAGCCAGGACGGCAAGTGGCTCTGGGTCTCGGCCGAGGTCGGCGGCACCGTCTCGGTCATCGACGTCGAGACCCGCAAGGTGGTCAAGAAGATCACCTTCAAGATCCCGGGCGTCACCGACGAGCAGATCCAGCCGGTCGGCATCCGCCTGACCCGGGACGGGACCAAGGGCTTCGTGGCGCTCGGCCCCGCCAACCGGGTCGCGGTGATCGATGCCAGGACCTACGAGGTCGAGAAGTACCTGCCGGTCGGCCAGCGGGTGTGGCAGCTCGCCTTCACGCCCGACCAGAAGCTGCTCTTCACCACCAACGGCACCTCGAACGACGTCTCGGTGATCGACGTCGCGGCGATGAAGGTGACGAAGAGCATTCCCGTCGGCCTGTTGCCGTGGGGCGTCGCGGTCTCGCCGCAGTAGTTTTCCCCACCGCGCTCCGAGACCAGTGGAGCGCGGGATCCCCTCTCCCGTTTGGGAGAGGGGTAGGGGTGAGGGTGACACGCTTCCGAATGTAGATCCTGCCGTCGTGCTGGCAGCGTGACGGTTGGAGTCAGACTCAGAACCGTAGCACCCTCACCCCCGGCCCCTCTCCCACACGGGAGAGGGGAATGTGCTCGACCTCCCATCCGGATCATCCATGCGCGTCCTTCTCACCGCCGCCCTCACCGCGAGCCTCCTCGCCACCCACGCCTTCGCCCACGACCTCACCAAGGGCCGCACCGACCTGCCCGACCTGGTCCTCGGCGCCGAGGACAACGACTACGCCGTCCCGGTGAAGGACATCGAGATGGAGGCCGGCAAGTCCTACCGGCTGCGCATCACCGCCAAGGGGCAGAAGGAGTACAAGTTCTTCGCCAGCGAGTTCTTCCGCGGCGTGTGGATGAACCAGATCGTCATCAATCACCTCGAGGTGCACATGGCCGGGCCGCCGCACCACCTCGAATTCGACGACCAGGGCACGATCGCGGTGGAGTTCGTGACGGTGCGGGCGGGCGAGTTCCCGTGGTCGGTCCAGGGACTGGAGAGCCGCGGCATGACCGGGCGCTTCATCGTGAAGTGACAGGGGTTTGCGGCTCCCCCCGCGCGGCCTACATCGCCCCGAAAGAACCGGAGGAATCCCACGGATGCGTCTCGCCCTCGCCGCCCTCATCCTGCTGACGGCGCTCCCCGCTCGCGCCGACGACGCGGCGTCGTGCCGGGACGGCATCGCGACGATCAAGGCCGAGCTGGCGAAGTCGCCGCCCGAGGCGGTCGCGCGGACGCTCAAGAAGGAGCTGCGCGTCGCCGAGCGGGAACTCGGCGAGAAGGAATACGACGAGTGTCTCGACGCGGTGCGGGACGCCCGCTGGGCGCTCGGCCGATGAGCGCGGAGGCGCTGGCGGTCGAGGGCGTGACCCATCGCTTCGGCGCCCGCACGGCGCTCGACGACGTGTCGTTCGCGGTGCCGCGCGCCGCCTTCGTGGCGCTGCTCGGGCCGAACGGCGCCGGCAAGACCACCCTGTTCTCGGTGGTGACGCGGCTCTACGCCAGCCAGGCCGGCCGGGTCGCGCTGCTCGGGCACGACCTGAACCGCGAGCCGTCGCGTGCGCTCGCCCGCCTCGGCGTGGTGTTCCAGGCCCGCACCCTCGATACCGACCTGACGGTGCGCCAGAACCTGCTCTACCACGCGGCGCTCCACGGCATTCCCCGCAAGGCGGCTCTGGCGCGGATCGAGTCGCTGCTTGCCCGCATCGGCCTCCTGGAGCGGCGCGACGACAAGATCCGCACCCTGTCGGGCGGCCAGTCGCGGCGGATCGAGATCGCCCGGGCGCTGATCCACGCCCCCGACCTGCTGCTCCTCGACGAGCCGACCGTCGGCCTCGACCTCGAATCCCGCGCCGACATCGTCGCCATCGTCCGCGCGCTGGTGCGGGAGGAGGGGCTGTCGGTGCTCTGGGCCACCCACATCTTCGACGAGGTCGACGCGGGCGACCGGGTCGTGGTGCTGCATCGCGGCCGCATCGTCGCCCGCGGCCTCGCCGGGGCCTTGAGCGAGCCCTCCGGCTCCCTCGAGACCGCGTTCCGCCAGATGACCGCCGCGCGCGGACCCGAGCCGAGGAGGGTCGCATGAGCGCGGGGGCGAGCCTCACCCCGGTCCGCGGACGGCTCGATGCCGGCGGCTACCTCATCGCGCTCGCCGGCATCGTCCGCCGGGAGCTGTTGCGCTTCTTCAACCAGAAGGAGCGGTTCTTCTCGGCGCTGGTGCGGCCGCTGGTCTGGCTGTTCATCTTCGCCGCCGGATTCCGCAACACCCTCGGCCTGTCGATCACGCCGCCTTACGAGACCTACGTCCTCTACGAGGTCTACGTCGTGCCGGGCCTCGCGGTGATGATCCAGCTGTTCAACGGCATGCAATCCTCGCTGTCGATGGTCTACGACCGCGAGGTCGGCTCGATGCGGGTGCTGCTCACCAGCCCCTATCCGCGCTGGAGCCTGCTCTTCGCCAAGCTCGTCGCCGGGGTGATCGTCTCCTTGATCCAGGCCTACGTGTTCCTGGCCGTGGCGAGCTTCTTCGAGACCGACATCCCGTGGATGGGCTACCTCTACGCCCTGCCGGCCTTCCTCGCCGCGGGGCTGATGCTCGGCGCGATCGGGCTGTTCCTGTCGTCGCTCGTGCGCCAGCTCGAGAACTTCGCCAGCGTGATGAACTTCGTGATCTTCCCGATGTTCTTCGCCTCCTCGGCGCTCTACCCGCTGTGGCGGATCAACGAATCGAGCGCGACGCTCTACTGGATCTGCCAGATCAACCCGTTCACCCACGCCGTCGAGCTGGTGCGCTTCGCGCTCTACGGCGCCTTCAACCCGGTTTCCTGCGCGGTCGTGGTCGGGACCGGACTCGCGTTCTTCGTCATGGCGGTGGCCGCCTACGATCCCGGCCGCGGGCTGCTCGCCCGGCGCGGCGGCCCGGCCGGAGATGCGGGCTGACCGCCTGTGAGAGAGATGTCCATGATGCTCCGTTCCGCTCTCGCCACGCTGCTGATCCTCGGCGCCGCCCCGGCGCTCGCCCAGCCCAAGGCCGATCCCGACTGGCCCTGCGCCCAGCGCAAGGTCTCGACCCTCGGCCCCGGCGCGGTCTGGACCGGGCCCGACCCGACCCAGGCGCTGGCCGAGTGGGGCAACGACACCGACGCGGCCCTGCTCGCCCAGAAGATCGCGTCGCGCCGGCTGCCGCTGGAGGAGGTCGACGGCCTCCTCGACGCCTTCGCGGGGAAGCTGGACAAGGCCGAGAAGGACGCCCGCCTGACCCGCGTCTTCGCCGGCGTGTTCGAGGTGCTGAACGGCGAGCGCGACAAGGTGGTGGCCGGCATCGGCCGCTACGCCCGCGGCCAGCGGGTGATGGCCGAGCGCATCCGCGACGAGGCCGGGAAGATCAGCGAGGTGAAGACCGCGCCGGACGTGCCCGACACCAAGGAGCTGACCGAGCTCGAGACCCGCTTCGCCTGGGACAAGCGCATCTTCCAGGAGCGCAGCCAGTCGCTGACCTATGTCTGCGAGGTGCCGACCCTGCTGGAGCAGCGGCTGGGCGCGATCGCGAAGAAGATCCAGGCGAGGTTGTAATACGATTTGCGATTCTTCAATTCGAAAAAGGTAGAGCGCGACTCCCCTCTCCAGGCGATGCCGGGCTTGCCGGAGGATCCTTGCCCGGTATCGCTGCAAGGCGTGGGAGAGGGGCCGGGGGATCGAAGATCCCGCGTGAGGGTGACACGCTTCAGTATAGAGCGCTGAACGTCGTGCTGGCAGCGTGACGTCCAGAGATTGATCCTGAAGCGTGTCACCCTCACCCCTACCCCTCTCCCACACGGGAGAGGGGATCCGGTGCTTTATCGATCCAGAAATAGATAAGGCGAAGATCGCGCAGAGAATCGGATGGTCGCTGAGTAGCTACGGTGGGCTATTCTGCCATGTCCCATGCCATTCCGGGTTCCGCTGTGCGGCCCCGGGATGACATCGAGGGGGGGAGAACCGTCGGAGAGGCAACCCCGGCCCGTGGTCGTTGCTCTCACCCCGCCGGCGTGAACAGCTCGCCCTTGCCCAGCGTCGCGAGGTCGCCGCCGTAGCGGCGCATCGGCGCCCGCAGGAGCGACGCCGCCTCCGGCGCCAGGGCGTCCAGCGACTTCGCCAGGAGCTTCAGCACCACGAGGTCCTGCCGCCCGGTCTCGACGAAGGTCGGCAGCAGGGCGCCGTGGCGAGCGGCGACCAGGGTGCCGCGGCGCATGCCGTAGCCGGGATGGTCGCCGATCGCGTCGGCCACGATCGTGCCGGCGATCATCCGGGAGCCCGCATGGGCGCCGGCCGCCGTCGCGACGATCAGCCCGGCGCGCATCCGGTCGCCGAGGCGATCGCCGGCCGTGCCGTCGATCACCAGCGTCGCGCCGTCGAGCCCGGCCGCCGCGCCGTGGAGGGCGCCGCCGGCGCTCTCGCCGGCATCGCCGGCGATGCGGATCGTGCCGCCCCTGGCGGCCGTGCCGGCGAAGGGGCCGGCGGAGCCGGAGACGGTCACCGTCCCGCCCGTCATGCCGGCGCCGAGGCGCTGGCCGACATCGCCCTCGACCACGATCCGCCCGGCGGACAGGCCCGCGCCGACCCGGTCGAGCCGGTCGGTGGCGCCGACGATCCGTACCTCGTCCGAGCCGTCGAGCCGAAGCGCGAAGCAGTCGCCCAGCGTGAGGCCGCGCCGGCCGGTGCCGACGACCAGGCGGGCGGCCTCCGCCTCCGACAGGCCGGCGAGGGCGGCGGGGGTGAGGCCGGCGAGGTCCAGGCGCTCGGGCGCCTCGCGGAGCGTGAGGGTGCTCATGCGGCCTCCCCGATGAGGTCGCGAAGGTGGAAGTGGTGGCGGCCGAGGTTGCCGCCGTAATTGCCCGCCGTGACCGCGACGAGGCCGAGATCGGCCCCGGCCCTGGTCGAGGCGTGGAGCGCCGCCCGCATCGCGGCCGCGACGCTCGCCGACGACAGCCCGTCGATGACGATCTCCAAGACCACGTCGACCTCCGGCGGCAGGGCCGAGCCGGCGCGGCCCTTGAGGGTCGGGCAGTAGGCGTCGTTGGTCGAGGCCATCATGCCCTTGGTGCGCGCGCCGACCTTGGAGCCGGAGCGCACCACGCCGCCCGGGAAGGGCAGGATCACGTCGGGGATCGTGCGCGCCGCCGCGACCGCGATCTCGGCCACCCGCAGGGTGTCGGAGAAGCGCCGGCCGAGGAACAGCAGGTTGCCGCCGCCGACCGCGCCATTGATCGTCGGGACCGAGTGCTCGCACAGGAACTCGCCGTCCATCACCGGCGTGCGCCAGTAGCGCCGGCCTTCGACGCGCTTGGCCGTGGCGAAGCCGTCGCCGAAATAGCGGATCGCGCCGCCGAGCTTCAGGGCCTTGCCGACGTTGGGGTCGTCCCAGGCGATCCCGGCGAAGACCGCGCTGCCCGGCGAGGTCAGCACGCATTGCCCGACCCGGCGCAGGAGCTGGTCCTTGAGGCCGCCGGCATCGAAGCCGAGCAGCAGCACCCGCACGCCCGGGCGCCCGTCCGGGGTCTCGCCGGGCGAGAGCACGGCATCGATCCCGGCCTCGGCACCGCAGCCGATCACCGAGGTGGCGAAGCCCGTCATCGTGGTCGCGGCGATCATCGCCCATTCGGGCGTCTCGGCGGTCAGCACCAGGGCGGTGGCCGCCATGTCGAAGGCCTCCGCGAAGGTGTCCTCGACCCGGATGCCGTGGAGAATCAGGTCCGGCATGACACCGCCTCGAAGACCTCACGATCGGGAAAAGCCGCATCGGGTACGGTGAAGCTCGAGAGACCGGCGCCGAAGCGGCCCTGGAGATAGGCATCGGTCCGCCGCGCCATGCCGGCATCGGCCTCGACGGAGAGGCTGAGCGTATGGCCGCGGGTCCAGGCGACGACCTCGCCGTCCTCGACGATCACCGCGCCGTCCTTCAGCACCCGGTGGGCGCGGGCGAACATCGCGGTCCGGTCCGGCTGGTCGCGGTAGATCGCGACGTCGGCTCGTGCCCCGGGGCGCAGGTGGCCGCGATCGGCGAGGCCGAGGAGCTTCGCCGGGCCCGAGCGGGTGAGCTGCGCCACCTCCGACAAGGTGTATTCGCGCTCGATGCCTGCCAGGCCCGAGCGTTCGGCGGCGACCTTCGGGTGGGCGGCGACCTCGCGGTCGCGGGCCTCCTTGTCCATCAGGAGGTGGAGGATGCGCGGATAGGCGGTGAAGGGCCCGCCATTCGGGTGGTCGGTGGTCAGGATGGTGCGCTCCGGGTCGGGCGAGAGCAGCATCATCTCGAGCCCGATGGCGAATTGCAGCGACGAGGTCGGGCCGCGGTCGCGGTAGCGGAACGGCACGATGCCGCCGCCCTCGGCGTCGCCGGCATTGACGATCCATTTCCTCGGGCTCGCCGCCTTGCGGCCGGAGAACTGGCGCAGGATGTCGAGCGAGATCGTCGCGGTCTGGCCGAACACCACCTGGCCGATATCGAGGGTAGCGTTGGGATGGCGCGCCAGCGCCTCGGCGATGCGCGGCGCGGCCGAGGTGAAGCCGCCGGTCAGCGGGTTGTCCTTGTCGACCGCCGCGTAGGCGTAGAACTGGGCGTGGGCGAAGTGGATCCGCCGGCCTTCCGCCGCTTCCAGCGTCTCGATCAGGCTGTCGTCGGCCCCCGGCAGGCCGAGATTGCTGCAATGGACGTGGAGCGGGTGCGGCACCTTCAGCGCCTCGACCGCGTCGAGGAGCCCGTTGAGGATGGTGCGCGAGGTCAGCCCGTAGGCCGGCACCTCGTCGTCGAGGGCGAAGCGGACCGCCCCGTCCTTGAAGGCGTCGGCGCCGCCGGCATTGATGACCTTGACCCCGAGCGCCCGCGAGGTCGCGACGTTGAGCGCCACGAGGTCGCGCACGGCATCCGCGCTCTCGCGGTCGCGCAGGAGCTGCAGCAGCTGGTCGTCGTTGCCCATCACGCACAGCCCGCCCCGGTCGAGGAGCGGGATCTCGGCGAGCTCGAGCTGGGTCGCGAGCGCGTTGACCGGCGGCATCGCCGGCTCGACCGCGGTGGTGTAGCCCATCCGGGCGTAGAGCATCCCGACGTCGCGGCCCGACCCGTGCGGGTTCGGCGCGTCGGGCTCGGAGACGCCGAGCTCCGGCAGCAGCAGGCGCGCCAGCACCACGTTGCCGCCGGCGATGTGCGAGTGGACCTCGACGCCGCCCGCCATGACGATGCAGCCGGCGGCGTCGATGGTGCGGTCGGGCGCGCGGTCCGAGGGGGCGACGACGCGGCCGTCCTCGATCCAGACGTCACTGACGGCGTCGCGCCCGGCGGTCGGATCGACCACCCGGCCGCCGGCGATGCGGGTCAGCATGAGGCGGAGCGCTCCGGGTTCGAGACGGGGAAGGCCGCGAGCCGGGCCTGAAGGTCGGCGAGGATCGCCGCCGCGGACGGCAGGACGTCGGGCTGCGGCGCGCCCGCCCCGCGGGCCGCCTCTTGCCGGGGCGCCTCCTGCCGGGCCGCCTCCTGCCACGCGATGGCCGCGCGGCGCGGGTGCCAGAGGGCGGCGCCGAAGGCCTCGCCCGGCACGCCGACGCCGATCACCACCCGCGCCTCGTCGCCCGTCGGCGCGCCGAGGAGCGCGACGGTCGGCACCCTGCGGGTCCAGGCGGGGAGGGGGGCCGGCAGGGAGGCGAGCCAGAGCGCGGCGTCGATCTCGCCGGATTCGGCCTGGCGCGCGGCGTCGAAGCGCCAGGGATCGTGCTCCGGGCGCCCGCGGCCGAAGCCGACCCGCGGTCCCTGGCCGGTGCTCCAGGCGGCGACCTGGGTCACCGCCCGGCCCTGATGGGGGTCGCCGAGCGGCAGCGCGAAGCAGCGCGTGACCTCGTTGAGGTCCTTGACGAGGCCGTTCAGCATCTCGGCCGCGAGGGCGCCGATCTCGGAGGGATCGTAGACCACGACGCCGTAGAGCGCCCCGCGCAGGCGCGACGCGAGGTCGGCGAGGGGATGGGGGCCGGCGATCCGGCCGGCGACGAGGCCGCGCAGCAGCCCGATATCCGCCGGCAGCCCGGCCTCGCCCGCGGGGTACGCCACGTGCCGGACGCCGCCGTCGCCGGGGCCGCCGAGGGCGAGGAGCGCGCGGGGCTGCCCGGCCGCGCGGCCGCGCACCGGCGCCTCCACCGCCAGGTCGCCCGGGAGCCCGGAGGCCCACGGCGCGGCGCCGAGCACCAGCACCAGGTCGGCCCGGCCCCGCGCCTCGGCCGGGGTGGTGGTCATGGCGCCGCCCGAGGCCAGAGCCCCGAGATCGGCGTAGAGGCCCGCGCCCGCGGCGGGATCCAGGGAGGCGCCGATCGCCCGGGCGAGGTCGTACGCCGCCTGCACGGCGGCGGCCTCGGCGCAGAGACCGGCGATCACCGGGCCGTGCGCCTCCGCGAGCAGCGACGCCGCCGCCGCGACCGCCGTGCCCCGTTCCACCGCCTGCCCGTCGATCCAGGCCGTCATCCGCCCTCGCTGGTTCCTGCCGCGCGGCGTCCCGCCGGGCGCTGCGTCACGCAGGGACGGTTGCACCCGGGCCCCCGGCCAGGCAAGTCCCCCGAAAGTCCGGCTTCGGCCCGGCCTCCCGCCGGGCGAATATCCGCCGTGCCCGAGTTGCCCAGCCGGCGGCCGGTGTGGGACAGTCCGGCCCCGAAACGGCTCCCGCGGAGCCGCTTCACCCGGGAAGCAGGAAGCGAGGCCGGTTTGGCGCACGAGGTGGGGACGGCGCGGGCGAGGGTGCGGGTGCGCGCCCCGGCCCGGCTGCATTTCGGCTTCCTCGACCTGCATGGCGGGCTCGGCCGGCGCTTCGGCAGCATCGGCCTCGGGCTCGACGCCCCCGCCATCGACCTTACCGCCGCCCGGGCCGACGGCCTGACGGTCACCGGGGCCGACGCGCCCGGCATCGCCGGCGAGTGCGAGCGGGTGCGCGGCTACGCCTCCCTCGCCGCCCGCCATCTCGGGGTGCCGGAGGCCGGCGCCTTCCACCTCGCGGACGCCATCCCGGCCCATGCCGGCTTCGGCTCGGGCACGCAGCTCGCCCTCGCGGTCGCCGCAGCACTCGCCGCGCTGCACGGCGCGCCGTTCTCGCCGGCGGCCTTCGCCGACGTGCTCGACCGCGGCAACCGCTCCGGCGTCGGCCTCGCCGCCTTCGTCACCGGCGGCCTGATCGTCGACGGCGGCCGCGACGACGGCGACGCGCCGCCGCCGGTGATCGCCCGGCTGCCCTTCCCCGAGGCGTGGCGGGTGGTGCTGATCCTCGATGCCGGCCGCACCGGCGTGCACGGCGCCGAGGAGCGCCGCGCCTTCCGCCAGCTCCCCCGTTTCCCCGCCCCCGAGGCCGCCGAGATCTGCCGCACGGTGCTGATGCAGGTGCTCCCGGCGGCGGTCACGGAGGACCTGGCCCGGTTCGGCGCCGGCATCACCGAGATCCAGCGCCGGATCGGCGACTACTTCGCCCCCCATCAGGGCGGGCGCTACGCCAGCGCGGCGGTGGCGGCGGCGCTCGCCGACGTCGAGGCCGCCGGCATCGCCGGCTTCGGCCAGAGCTCCTGGGGGCCGACCGGCTTCGCGCTGACCCGCGACGAGGCCGAGGCCGAGGCCCTCGTCGCGTCCCTGCGCGCCCGCCACCCGGACCTCGCCTTCCGCATCGCCCGCGGGCGCAACCGGGGGGCGGAGGTCGACGCATCGTAGGGCGCGCGAGCGGCCGATCGTCAGGGCAGCCGGTCGGGCATGCCCGGGTACGATTGCCCAGTGCCGCCGATCTCGTCCCACTCCGCCTTGGAGGCCACGAACAGATGCGTCGTGACGGCCGCGCCGGTCGGCTCGTCGAGGAGCCCCGCCGGAATCCACATCGTCTCGCCCGACGTCATCAGGTTCGGGACCGTGCTGCCGCAGGTGGTGCAGAAATCGTTGCGGTAGCCGGTGTCGCGCACGAAGGAGCGGATCGCCTCCCCGCCCCGCATCCAGCGGAAGCGCGACGTCGCCACGATCGCGGCGGTGTTGTTCGACGACCCGGTCGCCTTGCGGCACAGCGAGCAATGGCACTGGTAGAGGCCGGGCAGCGGCTCCTCGACGGTGAACGCGACCGTGCCGCAGAGGCAGGAGCCGGTGAGCATGGTCGAACATTCCCTTCAGCCATGATGCGGGCGTGTGCGGCACGATCGCCGGAAACGTCAATCGTGTCCAGTGCGGTTCGACATTCTCCGCGTCGATGACACGCACTGCCGATTCTGCCTGATCGGCTCGGAAATCATCATGTATTGATTCGTGGTATAAGTCAGTTGCGATGTGCGGCCTGTCTGATTGGGCTCCGCTGCGCGGCCCCGGAACGACCAGGAGATCGTCGAGACTGTCGAGCCAGTCGGACCGGACGCCCCCGGGGCGCGGCACCCGATCGAGGCGGCAGCCGGCCCCCTCCGGCGCACTGCACCAATGGACAGGCCACAGACGGGGCCGCACGGCTTACAAGCGGCGCGGCCGTCCTCCCTGGCGATTCGGGCGAGGTCCGCCGCGCCGTCGTTCCGTGAGGAGGTCCGCTTGAGCCGCTCGATCCTGCACATGCTGACCCCGCTCAAGCACATGAGCCCGTTCGACGTGAACATGGCGGTGGATGCGGGCTTCGACGTCGTCTCGACCTACACGAGCGTCGAGCCCGGCGAGGTGGTGCCGCTGGTCCAGGACTCGATCTTCTCCCGCGCGCCGCAGGACGGTACCCGCACGGCGATCTTCATCGGCGGCAAGAACGCGGAAGCCGCCCTCGACATGGTCGACGCCGCGACCGGCGCCTTCGTGCCGCCCTTCGCCAACCACGTCTTCGCCGATCCGGCCGGCTCCTTCACCACCGGCGCCGCCATGGTGGCCTGCACGCGCAAGGCGCTGAAGGAGAAGTTCGGCGAGGCGCTGAACGGCAAGCGCGTCGCGATCTTCGGCGGCACCGGCGTCGTCGCCTATTGCGCCGCGGTGATCGCCGCGCAGGAGGGCGCGCAGCCGGTCATCGTCGGCTATAACGGCCGCGAGCGGGTGGCGGCGATCGCCGACGGCATGCGGGCGCGCTTCGGCGTCGCCGTCGAGGCCGCCGACGGCGCGACGCCGGAGGGGCGCCTCGACGCGGCCCGGGACGCGGAGGTGATCCTGTCCGCCGCCGCCGCGGGCGTGCAGGTGCTGAGCGCCGACGACCTGACCCGGGCGACCCGCCTCCTCGTCGCCGCCGACGTCAACGCCGTGCCGCCGGCCGGCATCGCCGGGATCGACGTCCACGCCGATGCGGTGCCGCTGCCGGGCGGGCGGGGCGTCGGCATCGGGGCGCTCGCCATCGGCAACGTGAAGTACGGGACCCAGGCCGGCCTGTTCCGCCGCCTGCTCCAGGCCGACCGGCCCCTCGTCCTCGATTTCCGCGAGGCCTACCGCCTCGCCGTCGAGCTGGCCGACCGCCCGGCCGCGGCGTGAGGCCCGAGGCGGTCCTGATCGCGGCGCAGTCGGGCCGGGCGCTCGCCGCCGCCGCGCGCCGCGCCGGCTACCGTCCCTTCGTCGCCGACCTGTTCGGCGATGCCGATACCCGCGCGCTCGCCGCCGGCTACCGCCGCGTGCCCGGCCGCTTCGGCACCGGCCTCGGTGCACGGGGCGTCGCGGCGGCGCTCGCCGGCCTCGCGGCGGAGGCGGAGAACGCGATCGGCCTCGTCCTCGGCTCGGGGTTCGAGGGCGCGCCGGAGCTGATGCGCGCGCTTGCCGGGCGCCACGCCCTGCTCGGCGCGTCTCCCGAGGCGGTCGCGGCCCTGAAGGATCCGGCCGGCTTCGCGGCCCTGTGCCGGCGCCTCGACATCCCGCACCCCGAGATCGCTCTGGCGCCGGTGCCCGATCCGGAGGCCTGGCTGGCGAAGGGGCGCGGCGCCTCGGGCGGCGGCCACATCCGCCCGGCCGCGCCGGGTCCGCTCCCGGCCGGCACCTATCTCCAGCGCCGGATGCCGGGCCTGCCCCGCTCCCTCGCCGCGCTCGCCGACGGGCGCGACGTCGCGGTGCTGGCGGTGACGGAGCAATGGGCGGCGCCGGGGCCGGACCGCCCGTTCCGCTACGCCGGCGCCGCCGGGCCGGCCGCCCTGCCGCCCCGGGTGCGCGACGCGGCCGAGCGGGTGCTCGCCGCCCTCGTCGCGGCGACTGGCCTCTCCGGCCTCGTCAGCGCCGACCTTCTGGTCGAGGGCGAGCGCTGGTGGCTGCTCGAGGTCAATCCGCGCCCCGGCGCCACCCTCGACGTGCTCGACCGCGGGCCGGTCCCGCTCTTCGCCGCCCACATCGCGGCCTCGCGCGGACGGCTGCCGGAGCATCGCCCGTGCCTCCCGGGGGCCGCCGCGAGCGAGATCCTGTACGCCGCGTCGGCGATTCCCGCCGTGCCGCCCCTCGACTGGCCCGACTGGGCGATGGACCGCCCATCCCCCGGCAGCCGCGTCGAGGCGGGGGCGCCGGTCTGCACGGTGATCGCCGAGGGGGGTGATGCGGGCGAGGCGCGGCGGACCGTCGGGCTGCGGGCCGCAGAGTTGCGGGTGCGGCTGGAGGAGGGCGCGGCCGATACCGGATTGGCTTTCGCCGGTCCCCGCTTCATCCTCGAAGGACGAGCGCGAGGATCCTCCTCTCCCCGCGGGCGGGGAGAGGCCTGAGCTCCGAAGGGGCTCAGGGAGCAGCGAACCGCAGGTTCGCCGCGAGGGTGAGGGGGTGTTTCCGGATGAGATCCCTCCGGAAACACCCCCTCACCCTCGATTGCCGCCTCGCTCCGTCGACCATGAAGTCGCCGGAGCCCTCTCCCCGCCCGCGGGGAGAGGGGATGCGCGCAACCCGGCATGTGAATTTGCGAGTTCGCGAGTGAGAGGATCTAGTCCCTCTCGTTCAAACGGGGCCGGTGAAGACCCCGACCGATCTGACGGACCATACCGGGGCGCCATTCGACCCCCCGAGGGAGCCACCCGATGAGTTCAGTTGCCACTACCCCGTCCCGCCCGAGCGTCAATGCGCTGGCCGCCCCCCTGGTCGACGCCCTGGCGAACGACGCCGCCCGTCTGCGGCTCGCCGTGACGCAGGCGCCGGACGGGGCGCGGCTGATCGATGCCGGGGCCGGGGCACGGGGCTCGATCGAGGCCGGGCGGCGCATCGCCGAGATCTGCCTCGGCGGCCTCGGCACCGTGACAGTGGGGCCCGCCGGTCCGCTCGAGGCCTGGCCGTTCACGCTCACCGTGCACAGCACCGATCCGGTGCTCGCCTGCCTCGGCAGCCAGTATGCCGGCTGGAGCCTCGCCGACGAGGAGGGCGATTCGGGCTTCTTCGCCCTCGGCTCCGGCCCCGGCCGGGCGGCGGCGGCGGTCGAGCACCTGTTCGAGGAGCTGGCCTACCGCGATCCCGCCGGCCGCATCGCCCTGGTGCTCGAATCGGGCAGCCCGCCGCCGGCCTCGGTCGTCGCCAAGGTGGCGCAGGCCGCGGGCGTGGCGGCCGCCGACGTCACCTTCATCTATGCCCCGACCCAGAGCCTCGCCGGCGCGACCCAGGTGGTCGCCCGGGTGCTGGAGGTCGCCCTGCACAAGGCGCACTCGGTCGGGTTCGATCTCGACGCCATCGTCGACGGGATCGGCGCCGCCCCCTTGAGCCCGCCGCATCCGGACTTCATCCAGGCGATGGGCCGCACCAACGACGCCATCATCTACGGCGGCCGGGTCCAGCTCTTCGTCGACGCCGACGATGCCGACGCCAGGGGGCTGGCCGAGGCGTTGCCGAGCACCACCTCGCGCGACCACGGCGCGCCCTTTGCCGAGATCTTCGCCCGCTTCAACGGCGACTTCTACGCCATCGACAAGCACCTGTTCAGCCCGGCCGAGGTGGTGGTGACCTCGCTCCGCTCCGGCGCCAGCCACCGCGCCGGCCGGCTGGTGCCGGAACTGGTGGCGCGCTCCTTCGCGTGAGAGAACCCCCCATGCGGATCGGGCTCGCGGCCGACAACGGCGCCTGGCACAAGGCCCGGCTGCTGGCCGCCCTCGGCGATCTCGGCGCGGCGCCCGTGCTGTTCTCGCTCGCCGACGTCACGGTCGAGACCGGGCACGCCGAGCCCCTGCGGGTACCGGGCTTCGGCGGCGCCCTGCCGGACGGGGTCCTGCTGCGCACCATCGCGGGCGGCACCTTCGAGGCGACGACGATGCGGCTCGGCGCCCTCCACGCGCTCGAGGCCGCCGGGACCGTGGTGTGGAACGGGCCGGGCGCCATCGAGCGCTCGGTCGACAAGGCGATGACGAGCCTGCTGCTCGCCCGCCGCCGCATCCCGACGCCCGAGACCTTCGTGCTCTCGCGCCGCGAGGCCGCCGCCGAGGTCATCGCCCGGGAGGCGGCGCCCGGCCGGCCGCTGGTGCTGAAACCCCTGTTCGGCTCGCAAGGCGAGGGGCTGCAGCTGATCGCGAGCCCGGACGAGCTGCCGCCCGAGGAGCTGGTCGGCCGGGTCTACTACCTCCAGCGCTACGTCGCCAGGCAGGACGGGGCGTGGCAGGATTACCGGGTCTTCGTCTGCGCCGGCCGGGCGGTCGCCGGAATGATCCGCGAGGGCGACGGCTGGATCACCAACGTCCATCGCGGCGGCCGGCCGCTGCCCTGGCGCCCGCCCGCCCGGGCGGCGGAGCTGGCCGAGGCGGCCGCCGCGGCGGTCGGCTGCGGCTATACCGGCATCGACCTCGTCGAGGACGGCGAGGGCGGTTTCCAGGTGCTCGAGGTCAACAGCATGCCGGCCTGGTCGGGCCTGCAGCAGGTGACGGGGGTCGACATCGCCCGCGAGGTCGCGGCCGGCTTCCTGGCGGCGGTCCGGGCGGGACGGACGCCCCGGCTCGCCGCGACCGGGGCGGGAGGATGACGGTCCTGTCTCCGGCGGCGATCGCCGAGGCCTACCTCGCCGCGTGCCGGGCGGAGCTCGCCGCGATCAAGCCCGGCAACGTCCACGTCCATGCCGCCGGGCACCGGATGTCGGTGGCGGATTTCGAGGCGAGCGCGGTGCTCTCCGCGCCCGTCCTCGCGGCCTCCGGCGCCCGGGTCGGGGCGCGGGCGGAGGGCGCCGTGTCGGCCACCCGGGCCGGGGTCGGCCAGAACACCAATCTGGGGATCGTGCTGCTCTGCGCGCCGCTGGCCGCCGCGGCCGAGCGGCCCGGCCCCCTGCGGCCGGCCCTCGCGGCGGTGCTGGCCGGGCTCGACGCGACGGATGCGGCCGGCGTCTTCGCGGCGATCCGGCTCGCTGCGCCCGGCGGCCTCGGCCGGGCCGAGCGCCACGACGTGACGACGGACGCGCCCGCGCCGCCGCTGCTCGCCGCGATGGCGCAAGCCGCGGGGCGCGACCGGATCGCGCGCGCCTACGTCACCGGCTTCGAGGACCTGTTCGAGACCGGGCTGCCGGCGCTGGCGGCGGCGCGCGCGGCCGGCCTGTCCGAGCCCTGGACCACCACGGCGGTCCACCTCGCCTTCCTGACCGGCTTTCCCGACAGCCACCTCGCCCGCAAGTTCGGCATCGAGACGGCCGAGCGGGTGCGGGCGGAGGCGAAGGCCGCGCTGCACGGCCTGACCCTCGGCGAGGGCGCGCGGGCGGCCTTGCTCGCCCGCGATGCGGCGCTCAAGGCGGCCGGTCACAACCCGGGCACCAGCGCCGACCTCACCGTGGCGACCCTGTTCCTCGACGCCCTCGATCAGAGGAAGGCGGAGGCGACGGCCGGGCAGGCCGCAAGCTGCCAATAAGTCCTAGTCGCCGCGCGGCTTTCCGCGCCGTTTCGGCCCCGGCATGGCCCAATGTACCGCCCTCGCCGGCTTGTTCACGGTTCAGCGCCGCTGTAGTGTCCGCCCGCTATCCGGACAACCGGTTCGGCTTCGCGCTGAACGCCGACAGCAAGGATGGCGGAGCCGGGCCGCATTCATTGAGCGGCCGGCTAACCTTATCGACACCTGGGAGAACCCCCACATGGCGACGATCAATAAGGTGATGGTGGGCGAGGCCCTCGTCGGTGACGGCAACGAGGTGGCGCATATCGACCTCATCATCGGCCCGCGCGGCAGCGCCGCCGAGACGGCGTTCTGCAACAGCCTGACCAACAACAAGCACGGCTTCACCAGCCTGCTCGCGGTGGTCGCGCCGAACCTGCCGTGCAAGCCCAACACCCTGCTGTTCAACAAGGTCACCATCAACGACGCCCGCCAGGCCGTCCAGATGTTCGGCCCGGCCCAGCACGCCGTCGCCAAGGCGGTGCAGGATTGCGTGGCCGAGGGCATCATCCCGGCGAACGAGGCCGACGACCTGTACATCCTGGTCGGCGTGTTCATCCACTGGGAAGCCGCGGACGACGCCAAGATCGAGAAGTACAACTACGAGGCCACGAAGCTGTCGATCGAGCGCGCCATCAAGGGCACGCCGACCGCCGCCGAGGTCACGCAGCAGTACAAGACCGCCCAGCACCCCTTCGCGGCGAACGTCGCCTAGACAGGAAACCGTCCGGAACAGTCAGCGGCGCCTCCACCGCCGCCCCCGCCGCCTCCGCCGCAGGGGCTGTTCCAGCGACTGGCCTCCATTTTTCTCGGACGCTGAGCCGATGATCGGGAGGGCCCCACCGGGCCCTCCCTTTTTCATGCCCGCGCCCGCAGCCGCCCGTCATGGATCGCGCTCGCGACCAGCACCCCGGCCGCGCCCGCCGCCGCCAGCGCCGGCAGGTCCTCCGGCCCGCGCAAGCCCCCGGCGGCGTAGAAGGCAGTCTGCGGCGCACGCGCCTTCAGGGCCGTGAGCCCGGCAAGGTCCGGCCCGGCGCCGCTGCCGACCCGCGACAGCGTCATCACGATCACCTCCGGCGGCCAGGCCGAGGGATCCTCGTGCAGTTCCGCCGGACCGATCGGGGTGCCGTCGCAGCTGTCGAGGGAGAGGACCGCCCGGGCGCCGACCCGCCGCACCAGTCCGGCATCGGCCTGGCTCTCGCTGCCGAGCACCGGCCGGCCGAGGTCTGCTGCCAGGAACGCCTCGACGTCGTCCGCGGTCGCGAAGCCGGCATCGACCCACAGCTCCACCCAGGGGCAGGCGGCGGCGATCGCCCGCAGCGCGGCGAGGTCGGGCGGCGCCCCGTCGACGATCGCATCGAGGTCGGCGACGTAGAGCCGCCGCGCCGGCCAGGCCGAGAGGAGCCCGCGCGCCACGTCGGCGGGGGCGGGGCTGCCCGAGAGCGGGGTGACGATCGGCGCGTAGCGCGCGCGGTCGCCGGCCCGGGCCCGCACCACGAGGCCGCCGCGCAGGTCGAGGACCGGCACCACCTCTGTCCGGGTTGCGGAAGGGGCGCCGCTCATGCCACCCGGACCCGCCGCATCGTGACCGGGATTCCACCGTGACCCATCGCCCTTCCTCCGCTCCGCTCCGTCGCGTCATCGGCTGGGACCTCGGCGGGGTCCATGTCAAGGCGGCCCTGGTCGAGGACGGCCGGGTGCGGGCGGTGGTGCAGGCGCGCTGCCCGCTCTGGAACGGGTTGCCGGCCCTCGACGCCACCTTCGCCGGTTTGCCGGACTGGGTCCGGGAGCCCGCCCGCCACGCCGTCACGATGACCGGCGAGCTGACCGACTGCTTTTCCGACCGCGCCGACGGCGTGGCGCAGCTCGCCGGCTGGGCCGCCGGGACGCTCCCCGGCGAGGTCGCGATCTATGCCGGGCGCGCCGGCCTCGTCGCGCCCGGGGCCGCCGCAGCGCAGGCGGCGGACGTCGCCAGCGCCAACTGGCACGCCACCGCCGCCCTGGTCGGGACCCTGCGGCCGGACGCCCTCCTGGTCGATGTCGGCTCGACCACCGCCGACCTGATCCCGGTCGTCGGCGGGCGGCCGTGCGCCCTCGGCTACAGCGACGCCGAGCGGCTCGAGACGGGGGAACTCGTCTATACCGGCGTGGTGCGCACACCGGTCCTGGCGCTCGCGCGGGCCGCGCCGTTCCGCGGCCGGCGCACGGCGCTGATGGCCGAGTGCTTCGCCACCACGGCCGACATCTACCGCCTGCTCGGTCTCCTGCCGGAGGCCGAGGACCAGCAGGACACCGCCGACCTCAAGGGCAAGTCGATCTGCGAGACCGAGATCCGCCTCGCCCGGATGATCGGCCGCGACCGGCACGAGGGCACGGGGGGCGACTGGACGGCGCTCGCCGGCTTCTTCGCCGAGGCGCAGGCGCGCCTGCTGCACGACGCCGCCGGCCTGATCCTGTCCCGGGGCGAGCTGCCCGATGCGGCGCCCGTGGTGGTCTGCGGTGCCGGCCGCTTCGTCGCCGCCCGCCTCGCCGGTCGCCTCGGGCGCCCGGCCGAGGACTTGGCCGACCTCGTCGCGCCGCGCCTCGCCCCGGAGGCCGCCGCCTTCGCGTCGACCTGCGGCCCGGCCCTGGCGGTGGGGTTGCTGGCGGCGGTGCCGGCGGCGGGCTGAGCGGCCCTCAGGGCCACCGCGCGCGGGCGGAGCCCGAGGCCTCGTCGAACGCCGCCCGCGCGCCGAGCCACGGCATGCTGATCGGGCTGTCGACGAGGACGAGCAGGGCCCGGCGCAGGAGCTGGTCGAAGGTCTCGGGCGCGCCGGCCGCGCCGAGGCCGCTGCGGTTGAGCCGGTCGTCGAGTTCCCGGTCGGTGCCGAGGAAGCCCATCGACCAGCCGGGGAAGCGGCGCTCGGCCGCGACGTCCATCTCGATCACCGCCAGGGTATGGTGGCGCCGGTCGACCAGGATCGATTCGAAGATCGGCTGGACGCCGGATCGCGGTCCCTCCAGCACCTGGAAGAAGCCGAGCCCCGTATAGACTAGGACGCCGGAGACGTCGGCCGCCAGGTTGCGCCGCCGGGCACTGGCGAGCAGGGCGGCGACGTGGCCCTGCCCCAGCATCACCTCCGCCGGGTGGGCCGCCTTGCTCTTGTAGACGATGCGAAAGATGTCCTCCGACATCCGAATCTCCGGGGCAGCAATCCGGCCTGCATAGGCCAAAGCCCCTGGAGCGCGATAGCGCGGCGACGCGTAACCGGAAGAATTTCTGCGTCCGCTGCGCCACTCAGGATGGAATTCCCAGGCATCGCCCCATCGGCACCGGCGCCTCAACTGCGCCAGCGCAGCTCCCGTGGCTCGAGCGGGTTGACGAAGGTGGCGCCGGCCTCGCGGGCACGCAGGAACTCGCGCTTGAGGCTGAAGTACCATTGCGACTGCACGTCGCTCTCGCCCATCAGCACCATGGCGGGCTTCCGGTCGAGGCCGCGCTGGGCGATCTGGAGCACGTCCCGGTCCTGGCCGAGGAACTGGCGCATCAGCGGCCGGGCGACGGGCTTCAGCAGGTTGAGGCCCGAGATGTTCCAGTACATCGCGTTGATGAGCGCGGTGCGGCCGTTGGCGAGCGGCGAGGCGAAGGTGTAGTTCGCCAGCCGCTTCTCGCCGGCGGTGATGCGCTCCAGCCGCACGCCCGGCAGGCGGAACTCGATCTCGACCTCGGGGATCGAGCCGAGCAGCCGGTAGGCGAGGGAGGCGGTCTTGGCCGTGTGGCTCGTCATGGTGAAGCCGAAGGGCGAGGGCGCGAAGTGCTTCACCTTCTCCTTCATCGTCTTCGACGGGCGCCACCACCAGGAATCGTGCACGTAGGCGACGTGGGCCGGGTCGACGAAGCTCAGCGCCACGAGGTCGAACGAGGCCTCGACCTCCAGGATCTCGACGAGCTGGCCGCAATAGGCGAAGTCGACCTCCGGGATCGGCGGCGCCGCCTCCGGGGCGGGCGCGTTCGGATTCGCCGCGGCGTGCACCCAGATCAGGCCGGATCGCTCCGCCACCGCGAAGCGGGCGAGGCGGACCGAGGCGAAGTTGGCGTCGTCCCGGCGGGCGAGCGCGGGAATCGCCGCGCAGGCGCCGTCGGGCCGGAACTGCCAGCCGTGGAACGGGCAGACGAGGTTGCCGTCGACGAGGCGACCGGCCGACAGGGCCATGCCGCGATGCGGGCAGCGGTCGCGCAGGGCGAACAGCGCCCCCGATTCCTCGCGCCCGACCACGATCGCCTCCTCGCCGAGGCTCACCGCCCGCATCCCGCCGGGCCGGACGCTGCGGCTCTCGCCGACGCAGTACCAGACGTCGTCGAGCGCCCGGCGGATCGGATCCCCTGTCATGCCTCTTCCACGGTCGTGATGCCCCGGGCAGTCCTTA
This sequence comes from Methylobacterium platani, assembly GCF_001653715.1. Lineage (GTDB taxonomy): Bacteria > Pseudomonadota > Alphaproteobacteria > Rhizobiales > Beijerinckiaceae > Methylobacterium > Methylobacterium platani. The sequence goes on along the minus strand of NZ_LWHQ01000016.1, from coordinate 92,912 downwards.
CCCGATCCTGCGGGCCCGTGAAGCGCCGGGATGCGCGGACCCTGCGCGCGCGGCGCATCGGTCGCGGCCGGGCAAGTCGGGCCGGGCAAGTCGGGCCGGGCAAGTCGGGCCGGGCAAGTCGGGCTGAGCAGTGTCGGGGCCGTCCTCCCGTGCCGGCGAGGAACGTCGAGCGGGGCCGTTCGTTACCGTGCCGGCGCGGCCACGCGGAAGAGGCGCGCCCTAGATCCTGTTCCGGCCGCCCGCGGCCCCCCACGCTAGAGCCCCTGACGGAGGATGACACGATGAGCCTGCTCGGGACGATCGTCAGCAAGATCCTGCACCCCTTCGGCGGCGGCGAGGCCCAGGCGCAGACGCCGGGCGAGGCGCCCAAGACCGATACCACTTCCGCCGGCGGCGCCCTCGGCGGCGGCTCGGGCGCGGCCTCCGGCGGCACGGTGCCGAAGGTCGACGGTAAGGTCGACGTCGAGGCGGTGCTCAACGACCTCGCCTCCAAGGCCGGCCAGCCGCTCAACTGGCGCACCTCGATCGTCGACCTGATGAAGCTGCTCCACCTCGACAGCAGCCTGTCGGCCCGCAAGGAGCTGGCCAAGGAGCTGAACTACACCGGCGACACCGAGGATTCGGCCACCATGAACGTGTGGCTGCACAAGCAGGTCATCAAGAAGCTCGAGGAGAACGGCGGCAAGGTGCCGGACGACCTCAAGGATTGATGCACGGGACGGCCGGTCCGCCCCGCCGCGAGCGGGCCGGCCTCGCGGAAGACCTCACGACCGGCGGTCGCCGGGCCGGTCCCTCGCGGAGAGGCGCCGCGCCTCGGCCAGGAGGCGGCGCGCATCCGCCACCGCATCGGTCAGCCCCAGCCTCGCCTGGCGCAGCTGCGCGACGAGGCCGAGGCTGGTGCGCCGCAGCGCGGCGGCATCGGCGCGGCTCTGCGCCGCCGCGAGCACGATCTCGTCCAGGCGCTCGCAGATCTCAGGCAGGCTCAGGTCGCCGGGCAGAACCGGCAGGCCGGATGCGGGCGCGGCCCCGGGCAGGCCGACCAGCGGCAGGCGCGGCCAGACCGCGCGCAGCCGGGTCGCGACCCCCGGCAGATCCGGCGAGGCGGACAGGCCCGCGCTCACCAGCGCCAGATCGACCACCCGGGTCCCGGCCTGCAGCGGTCCCGCGGGCAGCTCGCCGCCGCCCGCATCGACGATGCCGTAGCCCTTGGCCGCCAGGGATCCGGCGAGGGGCGGCACCGCCTCGTCGGCGGTCCGGAGCAGCATCAGGACGGGTTCGCAGGGATCGCCCATGCCCCATGGGTAGCATGGGCGCCGCCGCGCCTGCATCGGCCGTTAGGCCGAAGCGTGGCCGTGGGTCTGCGGCGTACCGGGTCGCGTCAGCGTCCCGTGCGCACCCGCGTCCACAGCCGCGTCACCACCCGCTGGGTCCGGTCGTCGTAGGCGGTGTTGGTGAACAGCCGGCGGAAGGTGGCCTCGTCCGGGTAGATGCCGGGATCGGACAGGATCTCGGGCTTCACCAGCGCCTTCGCGGCGAGGTTGCCGCTGGCGTAGGAGACGAAGTTGGTGTTGGCCGCCGCCACCTCGGGCCGCATCATGAAGTCGATGAAGGCGTGGGCCTCCGCCGCGTGCGGTGCGTCCTTGGGGATCGCGAAGGCGTCGAACCACATCAGGGCGCCCTGCTGCGGGATGGTGTAGGCGATGTCGACGTCGTTCTTGGCCTCGCGGGCACGCCGCCTGGCCTGCAGCACGTCGCCCGAATAGCCGACCGACAGGCAGACGTCGCCGTTGGCGAGCTGGTTGATGTACTCGGAGGAGTGGAACTTCTGCACCGCGCCGCGGATGCGGAACAGCGCGTCGCCGGCCCGGTCGAGGTCGTCGATCCGGCGCGAATCGGGTTTCAGGCCGAGCGCCTGCAGCACGCTCGGAAATATGTCGTCCGGCGAATCGAGCATCGTGACGCCGCAATCCTTGAGCTTGGCGATCAGCTCCGGACGCAGGACGATGTCCCAGGTGTTGAGCGGCTGGTTGGGTCCGAGGCGCTCGCGCACCAGCGCGGTGTTCACCCCGATGCCGGTGGTGCCCCACATGTAGTCGACCGCGTAGGCGTTGCCGGGATCGTAGGCGGCGAGCCGCGCCGTCACCTCGGGCCAGGCGTTCCTGAGATTGGGCAGCTTGGCCTTGTCGAGGGGCTGGAACGCGCCGGCCTTGATCAGGCGCTGCAGGAACGGCCCCGTCGGCACCACGATGTCGTAGCCCGAGCGGCCGGCGAGCAGCTTGGTCTCGAGGATCTCGTTGGTGTCGTAGGTGTCGTAGACGACCTTGATGCCGGTCTCGCGCGTGAAGGCGTCGAGCATCTTCGGGTCGACGTAGTCCGACCAGTTGTAGACGTTGACGACCCGCTCCGGCGCGGCCGCCGCGGTGCCGGCAGGCGCCGCCGCGAGGGCGAGGAGGCAGGCCGTCGCCCGCAGGAAGCCGCGCCGGAGGAGCCGCATCGTCGTCAGGCCCCGGTCGCGGCGATGATCGAGATCTCGACCCGGTATTGCGGGGCGGCGAGCTTCGCCTCGACGGTGGCACGGGCCGGGGCGTGGCCGGCCGCGACCCAGCCGTCCCAGGCCCGGTTCATCTCGGCGAAGGTCGACATGTCGGCGAGGTAGATGGTGGCCGAGAGGATCCGGGTCTTGTCGCTGCCGACGCTGGCGAGCAGCGCGTCGATCTGGGCGAGGATGTCCTTGGTCTGCGCCTCGACGCCCTCGTTGTTCGAGACCTGGTCCGCGACCTGGCCGGCGAGGTAGGCGGTGCCGTTATGGACCACCGCCTGGCTCATCCGGGGGCCGGTCTCGAAACGGGTGATGCTCATCGGGAACTCCTCGGGGCGCTGGAACCGCGCGCCGAGGCCTTGTGCCGCCGAACCGTGGGTCGCGTAAAGGGCTCCGCCGCCGCGCCGCCCGGCTCGACGTCCTCCGTCAGACAATCTTAACGACGTGGACGCCGGCCGGGCGGCAACCTCGGGGGAAATTTCAGGATCCGGATTGCAACCGGAGGACTGGATCTGCCATAGTCTAGGTGCGATCAGGAGCCGGATGCGAATAGTTTCCGGCCCTGTGATCGCTTCTGATCTTTTTGTGTTCCTTTGAGGAGCGGCGCATGCGCGCCGGGGTCCGGGCGTCGCACGGCGATGCGTGCAGGCCATACCATTGAGGATTGACGACGATGCAGGCCGACGAACGCCCGACCATGCCCGGCCTCGGCGCCGTGCCGCAGCAACAGGCGTCTCTTCCTGCCACCGCCGACACGCGGCCGCCGCCGCATCCTCTCGACGGACAGTGGTACCTGCATGCCGAGGGCCAGACCTACGGTCCCTATTCGGGTCACCAGATCAAGGACTACGCCCGGGACGGCCGCGTCATGGCGAGCTCGACCGTGATGGCCGTCGGCAGCGAGCGGTGGGTGGCGGCGGCCGACGAGCCGCGCCTCGCCGCCATCTTCCGCGAGGCGGCAAGGCCGGCTCCGCCCCGCGTGACGGCCGAGGCCGGCGCCACCGTCGTCCAGGTGACGAACCAGATCACGCCTGCCGCCTTCGCCGGCGACATCGAGCTCTCGGGCGGGAAATCGCCCGGCATCGCCCTCGTGCTGTCTCTGGTCATCTGCGGAATCGGGCAGATGTACAACGGCCAGGTCGCCAAGGGCATCCTGATGCTGCTCGGCTCGATCCTGCTCTGGCTGGTGATGCTGGGTTGGATCGTATGGATCTGGTCGATGATCGACGCCTATCAGACGGCCAAGGCGATCAATGCCCGCATGTTCCGGCTGCGCGCGGCCGGACTGGCCGCATGAGGACGGTCCTCGCGCCCGATCGCCCGCCCGATCGCCGAGCGGCGTTCGGCGCCCCCTGTCCGGCCTGCCGCCTGCCGGTCCGGGCAGGTCGCCTCGTCTGCACGAGCTGCGGCTGCCTGATCCCGGTCGAAGCCGCGGCCGGGCGGTTTCGACGCTCCGTCCGCATCCTGGCCGCCGTGGCAGCGGGGCGCCTCCTGGCCTTGCGGGGCGAGGCCCTGGTCTGGATCATGGCGCTCGTCCCGCTCCTCGTCGGCCCGCCCCTGGCGGCTGCCGCGCTCGCGGTCATGCGGCACCGCAGGGATGCCCGCGCCGGGCCGTTTCCGACCTGGCTTCTCGTCGTCGCCGGCGCGAACATCGTGCTCAGCCTGGCGATGTGGTCGGTCCTGTCGGTCGAGATCCTGCAACAGATCCAGGCCGGCTGGCAGGGGCTGCGCGATCTGCTGATCCCGTCCCAGCGGGTGCCGGTGTTCCGCTACGCCTGAAGGCGGCCGGGCTCCCGTATCGAGGATCTGCGAGACGCCGGAGGATCGACAAGCAACCACGGCCCAACCTCGTGCGTTTGCCCTGCATCGAAGCGGAGCCGAAGGGCAGACCCCAATGCTTGCGATCCTGTGGACCATCATCATCGGCTTCGTCGCCGGTGTCATCGCCAAGTTCATCATGCCCGGCTCGGCCAACGAGCCGAGCGGCTTCATCATGACCACCCTGCTCGGCATCGTCGGCGCCTTCGTGGCGACGTTCCTGGGCCAGGTCACCGGATGGTACGCCCCCAACCAGGGCGCGGGCCTGATCGCCTCGGTCGTCGGCGCGGTCATCGTGCTGGCGATCTTCGGCTTCATCCAGGGCCGCCGCCGCACCACGGCCCTCTGATCGTCCGGGCCGGCGGGTCCCGCCGGTCCCCCCTCCCCCTACGGAAAGGCCCGCCCCGGGATGCCGGCGCGGGCCTTGTCTTTTTCGCGAAATCGACCGTCGGGTCGGGAGCGGGGCGCTCGCGGCGCCCCGTCCGTCGTTCAGACCCGCGCCGGCGCGTGCGAGCTGCCGTTCATCAGCGACTTGGCGGCGCAATGGCCGGTGGCGCCGCGGATCGCCAGCAGCGAGCCGGCGACCAGGGCCGCGAGGCTCAGGAACTTGTTCGGCCGCGGCTGGGCCGCGGCGGCGGCCAGGCCGAGCCCGAGCACGACCGAGATGGTGCGCTCCTTGGTGGTCAGGTTGCGCTCGCCGCCGAACACGTCGTGCATCAGGTCGTTGGCCATGGGATCTCCGTCAGGCTCGAGGGGCGGACGAGTGTCCGCTCACGTCGCGGTGCGAACGCGGGCGGAGGCCGGACGTTCCCTGGGGCAGACCCCGCTCAGCCCTGCGGCGACTCGGCGATGAGCCGGTCGTCGATCTCCCGCGCCCTGACGGCGGCCGGGCGGCCGGCGAGGCGCGCCACGTAGGCCTCGTAGGCAGGGCGCCGCTCGATCCCGCCGAACTGCATCCCCCACATCAGGTGCGAGCCGACATAGAGATCCGCCGCCGAGAAGCGCCCGCCGGCGAGGTATTCGCGGCCCGAGACCGCCCCTTCGAGCGCGTCGAGCACCTCCGCCATGCTGCCGTAGCCGACCATGCGGCGGCGCTCCTCCGGCACCACGACGCCCAGCGCCTTGTCGGTCACCGCCGCCTCGACCGGCCCGGCGGCGAAGAACAGCCAACGGTAATAGGCGCCCCGCTCCGGATCGCCCGGGGCCGGAGCGAGGCCGGCGTCGGGGAAAGCGTCGGCCAGGTAGGCGCAGATCGCCGCCGTCTCGGTCACGGTGACGCCGCGATGGGTCAGGGCCGGCACCTTGGCGAGCGGGTTGACGGCCCGGTAGGCCGCCTCCTTCATCGCCGGGCCGTAGCCGACGATCTCGGTGCGGTAGGGCGCCCCGACCTCCTCCAGCATCCAGCGGGCGATGCGGCCGCGGGACATCGGGTGGGTGTAGAAGACGAGATCGTCGCTCATGCGCTGCCTCCCGGGCGGGCGAATCGGCTTCGGCCCGTGACAGATCTTGAACCAGAGTCGGGACTGACCGGGAAGGCCGCGGGACGGTCGAGCCGTCGCTACGACCGACCGGCCTTCGGTTCCCGTACCGCGTCCCACGGGTCGATCGTGCGCAACCCGGCGGCCTCGAACGGGCTCGTGTCGCGGATGGCGACCATGAGGCCGGCACAGGCCGTGGCGGCATCGAGGTCGAAGGGCCGGACGCGGTGCGCGAACAACGCCAGCACCTGCGCCTCGAGACGCCGGTGGAGGATGTCGCGTCGTTTGCCCGACGGCAGGGTGACGATGCCGAACCGGCGCTCGGCCACCGTGACGGCCGACAGGTACAGGGTCTCGATCGCCCGGGCATCGATCCAGGCGAGCACCCGCGGATCGGCGGCCGGCTCTCACCGGTGGGCGCACATCCCCATCGACGCATCCCGCGTCCCTACGCCCGACATCCGCGATTCCCCGCCGCCGCCGGGCGCCGCTGCGCCTCTTCGACGAGGGCCGTCAGCTCCCTGACGCCCGGCGCGGGCGACAGCGTCGTCGCGACGACGCGGTTGCGGCCGCGGTTCTTGGCATCGTACAGGGCGACGTCGGCCCGGCGCATCACGAATTCCGGATGGCAGCCTTCGGTCTCGCCCGCGATCACCGTTACGAGGCCGGCGCTCAGGGTGACCCGGTCGGCCACGCGCGAGCCCGGATTCGGGACGTTCATCCGGTGCAGGGTCTCCATCAGGGTCTTGACCCGGGCCAGGGCGTCCTCGGTCGCCATGCGCGGCATCAGCACCAGAAACTCTTCGCCGCCGATCCGGCCGCAGATCGCCCCGTGGGCGGTCGAGAAGTCCAGGAGCAGGGACCCGACCGCACGCAACGCCTGGTCGCCCGCGGCGTGGCCCCGGCTGTCGTTCAGGCGCTTGAAGTCGTCGATGTCGATCATGCCGACGGACAGGGCCTCGCCGGCCGGGGCGTCCCGGAGCAGGCCGGCGAAATCCTCGCTGATCGCCTGCCGGTTGCGCAGGCCGGTCAACGCATCGGTGTAGGCCATGACGTGCAGGCGGTCGTGGCTTTCCTTCAGCAGGGCAGTCTTGCGCGTTTCCCTCAACCACAGCAGGGCGGAGCGCCGTTGCCGGCTGTTCATCGCCGCGCGGGCCGCGACGAGAGCACCGCTGATGGCGCAGAAGTACAGCGTGAACAGCACGCCTGCCGCACCGTCCACGGCCGGGTTGATGAACTGGCACATCACGAAGTTCGCGTTGAGGACGAGGACGGTCAGCGCCGTCCAGCGCACACGCAACGGGAGCAGGGCGACCGCCGTCGCCATGCCGAAGAAGCCGACCATGACGAAACGCTCGAAATTCGTGCCGCCCGCCTGCCTGCCGGTCAGGACGGCGGCGAGCATGACGATGGAGACGAACAGGCAGGCGGTCACCCCTTGGGCCGTGTCCGATCCGGGCTGCCTCCAGGCCCTCAGGGCCGGGACGAGGGCGAGCGTGGTCAGGACCGCATGTCCGGCGACGATCGCCGGGAGCGCATCGGGCACGACGAGGCCGTCGAACGGGATCGAGAGCCACATGATGAGCGTGACGCCCCAGAGCCAGTTGGTCGCGATGCGCCGGTTTTCCGACCACAGGATCAGACGGCAGATATCTTCCAGTTGCGGCGAGTTGGTCAGGAGCCGGCCCGTCGTCTTGAGCTTCGCGTCGACCTCCGCCCACAGGCCCTCCGCCTCGATCCGCTGGAGAGCCTCGTCGAGGGTGGCGGCGGCAGCGGGCCGGCGCGGACCGGCACAGCCCCGTTTCCCTGGGTCGAGATCCGTCGATCCAGGGCTACGCGCTGCCAGCATGAGTGCATATCTCCTCGGATAACCTAACGTAATGGGAATCTATGAATATTTTACCCATACATCCGTGCGAATCGTCGGGAACCGGCTCGACGATGGCCGTGTCGCAGGGCGAGCCAGAGACCGACTCATCGGCGTATCGGATGCATGTCCCGTCAAACATGTTCCGGTGACCGGACCGGATGTTCCACGGCGACCGGGAGAGTTCGGATTCGCATCTCGACGCGATCGCATCGATCGCGCGGCGGGCGGTCTGCGCGCAAAGGCGTCGCGCATGAAAAAAGCGCGGTCCCGAGGGACCGCGCTTCGCAGGGCGCGTGGCGGGGACCCGTCGGGACCCCGCCGCGGATGTCAGCCGATCACTCGCCGCGGGGCTGGCGCTCGCGGGAGCGGTCGGCGTCGCGCTGGGCCTTCAGCTTCTCGGTCAGGTCCTCGCCGGTCTCCTGGTCGACGACCTTCATCGAGAGGCGGATCTTGCCGCGGTCGTCCTGGCCGAGGAACTTCACCTTCACCTTGTCGCCCTCCTTCACCACGTCGGTGACCTTGGCGACGCGCTGGGCGGCGAGCTCGGAGATGTGGACGAGGCCGTCCTTGGCGCCGAAGAAGTTGACGAAGGCGCCGAACTCCATCGTCTTCACGACCGTGCCCTCGTAGATCATGCCGACCTCGGCCTCGGCCACGATCGAGCGGATCCAGTTGTAGGCCGCCTTGATCGCCTTGCCGTCGGCCGAGGCGATCTTGATGATGCCGGTGTCCTGGATGTCGATCTTGGCGCCGGTCTTCTCGACGATCTCGCGGATCACCTTGCCGCCGGTGCCGATCACTTCACGGATCTTGTCGGTCGGGATCTGCATCGTCTCGATGCGCGGCGCGTGCTCGCCGAGCTCGGGACGGGCGGCGGTCAGGGCCTTCGCCATCTCGGCGAGGATGGTGGCGCGGCCGTCCTTGGCCTGGGCGAGCGCCACCCGCATGATCTCCTCGGTGATGCCGGCGATCTTGATGTCCATCTGGAGCGAGGTGATGCCCTCCTCCGTGCCGGCCACCTTGAAGTCCATGTCGCCGAGATGGTCCTCGTCGCCGAGGATGTCGGACAGCACCGCGTAGCGCTCACCCTCGAGGATGAGGCCCATGGCGATGCCGGCCACCGGACGGCGCAGGGGCACGCCGGCATCCATCAGCGACAGCGAGGCGCCGCAGACCGAGGCCATCGAGGACGAGCCGTTCGACTCGGTGATCTCCGACACGACGCGGATCGTGTAGGGGAACTCGTGGGCGGCCGGCAGGACCGGGTGCACGGCGCGCCAGGCGAGCTTGCCGTGGCCGATCTCGCGGCGGCCGGGCGAGCCCATGCGGCCGGTCTCGCCCACCGAATAGGGCGGGAAGTTGTAGTGGAGGAGGAACGTCTCCTTGTAGGTGCCCGAGAGCGCGTCGATGAACTGCTCGTCGTCGCCGGTGCCCAAAGTCGCCACCACCAGCGCCTGGGTCTCGCCGCGGGTGAACAAAGCCGAGCCGTGGGTGCGGGGCAGCACGCCGACCTCGGACACGATCGGACGCACGGTCTTCACGTCGCGGCCGTCGATGCGGGACCCCGTGTCGAGGATGTTCCAGCGGACCACCTTCGACTGGGCCTCCTTGAAGGCGGCCTTGATCTTCTCGGCCTCGAAGCGGGCCTCGCCCTCAGGCGGCGCGAGCGCGGCCATCACCTTCGCCTTCACGGCGTCGACGGCGGCGTAGCGCTCCTGCTTGACGGTGTTCTTGTAGGCCTCGCGCAGATCGGCCTCGCCGACCTCGAGCACGGCCTTCTCGACCTCGGAATTGTCCGCGGGCTGGAAGTTGCGCGGCTCCTTGGCGGCCTTCTCGGCGAGACGGACGATCGCCTCGATGACCGGCTGGAAGTGCTTGTGGCCGAACATCACGGCCCCGAGCATCACGTCCTCGGGCAGCTCACGCGCCTCGGACTCGACCATCAGCACGGCGTCCTGGGTGCCGGCGACGACGAGGTCGAGGGTCGAGCCCTCCATCTCCTGGATGGGCGGGTTCAGCTTGTACTGGCCGCCGACATAGCCGACGCGCGCGGCGGCGATCGGGCCCATGAACGGCACGCCCGAGAGGGTCAGCGCCGCGGAGGCCGCCACCATGGCGAGGATGTCGGGATCGGTCTCGAGGTCGTGCGAGAGCACCGTGACGACGACCTGGGTGTCGTTGCGCCAGCCCTCGACGAAGAGGGGGCGGATCGGCCGGTCGATCAGGCGGGAGACCAGGGTCTCCTTCTCGGAGGGACGGCCCTCGCGCTTGAAGTAGCCGCCCGGGATGCGGCCGGCGGCGTAGGTCCGCTCCTGGTAGTTCACCGTGAGGGGAAGGAAGTCGATGCCGGGCTTCGGCTCCTTCATCGACACCACGGTGGCGAGCACCGAGGTCTCGCCGTAGGTGGCGACCACGGCGCCGTCGGCCTGGCGGGCGACCTTGCCGGTCTCGAGCACGAGCTTGCGCCCGCCCCACAGCAGCTCTTCGCGTTGAACGTCGAACATTGTCGTCATGCCTTCCTGCGGTCCGGGTGGGCGGCGCCAGCGCAAGACGGCGAGGGGCTCGGGGGTGAGCCACCGGCGATCCTGCCCTGGCGGTCGCGGCCCGCGCCTCGAGCGCGGGTCCCGGCAGAGTGGGGCGGCCGGACCCATTCCGGCCCACCCGGGACGGGGGAGCCTCAAGGCTCACCCGCGAAAACGCGGCCCGGACCGGTGCCCGAACCGCGTGGGTCCCGCCTTAGCGGCGGATGCCGAGGCGCTCGATGAGGGCGCGGTAGCGGGCCTCGTCCTTGCGCTTCAGGTAGTCGAGGAGCGACCGGCGCTGCGACACCAGCTTGAGCAGGCCGCGGCGCGAGTGGTTGTCCTTGGTGTGGGTCTTGAAGTGCCCGGTGAGGTTCTGGATCCGCTCGGTGAGGATCGCGACCTGCACCTCCGGCGAGCCGGTATCCGTACCGCCGCGGGCATGTTCCTTGATGAGCGCGGTCTTGCGCTCCGCCGTGATCGACATCGCGTGTCCTTTCAGTGTGACGGGTCGAAGGAGGCGCGGCCCTCTCGGGGCCGCCTTCCGCACGCGGCTCGGCCGGGCCGGGATGTCGTCCAGCGCGGTCTGCCAAGGCGAAAAACCTCGCCGTATGCGGGCGAGGGTGGCGCACCTCTACACGAAACCATCGGGGCTTGCCACTCCCCATCGCCCGGGGGAGCCGCGCGCGGTTTCGTCACGCCCGTGCCGGCACGGCCGAGGTCGAACCCGGGATACCCCCGAGCAGTTTGTCCGCCACCCATCACCAGGCGAGAGATTCCGCGATGACCACCACCGCGACCGCGAGCAAGGCCGGTTCCGCGACGACCGAGACCGCGCACGCGATCTACGTCACGGCCCTGCGCAACACCCACGCCCTGGAGAAGCAGGCGGCGCAGATGATCCAGCGCCAGATCGAGCGCTACGAGCACTATCCCGAGCTGACCCAGGCCCTGCGGCTGCACCGGAGCGAGACCGACCAGCAGGTCGCCCGCCTCGCCGACCTGCTGCACGGCCACGGCGAGGACCGCTCGCTCCTCAAGGACGTGGTGACCCAGACGGTCGGCAACGTCGCGGCGCTGGTCCACAGCGTGACCGGCGACGAGGTCCTGAAGAACCTCTACACCGACTACTCGGTCGAGACCTACGAGATCGCCGCCTACACCTCGCTGATCGCGCTCGCCGAGGAGGCCGGGCAGGCCCGGGACGTCGAGACCCTGCGCCAGTCGCTCGAGGAGGAGGAGCGCATGGCCGAGGCGGTCTTCGCCCAGATCGTGCCGGTGACGAAGGGCTACGTCGCCCGCGAGGCCCGGGGCGAGAAGGCCGACCGGTAGGGGCGGGCGTTCCGCGGCATCGTGGGAGGGGCGCCCGCGGCGGTGCCCCTCGCTGCGGGCGGGCCGCGTGCGCCCTACCTCGCCTTGTCGTGCTCCGCCATCCCGACCGCCCTGTAGTCGTAGGTCGGATAGAACTCGGTGCGGTAGGCGCCCCAGGCGGTGTCCTCGAGGACGCGGTTGACCTCGCGCAGGCGCGTCGCCGGCAGGCGCAGGACGATGATCTGGCCGATCCCCATCGCCACCGTCCAGGACACCACCTCCATGCCCGGGGGCGGGAAGGCCTTGTAGAAACCCTGCTTCGCGAGCTGTGCGTTCAGCTCGGAGAGCGGTCGCGACTGGTCGTGGCGCAGGAAGACGGTGAGCAGCACCGCGTTGTCCGGCGTCGCCGTCGCCGCGCCGACGGGCGGGGCGGGCGCCGTCGGGGCTGGGCTCGGGGCCTGGCTCTGTGCCTGGGCCGGCAGGGCGAGCGCCGCGCCGAGCAACAGGGCGGTGCGGATTGCGGATGGACGTGACGTCATGCCTGTTCCCGGATCGCGGGCGCCGGGCCGGCGCCCGGCCCTCAACGCGACGGGACCCGATCCGGTCCCAGGCGCTCGCAGAATGGCCGGGCGGGGATCGCTACGCGAGCGTCCGGGCGAACCGCACGACCTGCGACGCCGCCCGGCCGAGCAGGCCCGGCGGTCCGGCCGGCAGCCGGTCCGCGAACTCGCGGCGGACGAGGCCGAGGATCTCCGCCACCGCCGATTCCGGCCCGGTGGCGGGCCCGAGCCGCGCCAGCTCGTTCACCGCCCGGGCCGGCGGATCGGCGACGCGGCTGTCCCAGCCGGTGCCCCAGACCCGGCGGGCGAGGGCGTCGTTGCGGCGCCCGTAGAGCGCGCGGACCCGCTCGATCATGCCCGCATCGAGGGCCCGGAACGGCTCGGCGTCGAGGCCGCGCTCGTGCGCCAGGGCGTCGATGCGCGCGGTGACCGCGCGGGTGAGGCCCTGCGCCCCGCCGGCCCCTTGCGCGCGCAGGCGGCGCGACACCTCGACGCCGACCGGCCCGAGGCTCTCGTTGGTGCGGTAGGCGAGGTCCGCCGGCGTCAGGAGCGGCAGGAGCCGGTCGGCGAGCCCGAGCTCGGCCGCGATCCGCTCGACCAGCGGCGCCGGCGAGCGCCGGTCCTGCACCGGCACGAGATGCACCCGCCATGCGGCGGCCCGGGCCCAGCTCCCGAGGCCGCTCGTGTAGTCGAACCGGCGCGCCCGCAGCTCGGCCTCGAACGCCGCCGCGAAGGCCCGGGCCTCGCGCAGGAACTGGATCCGCCAGGTATATTGCGACTGCAGGTAGGCCTCCTGCGGGCGCACCGTCATCAGGATCTCGGGCCGGAAGCCCCGGCGCTCGAACAGGCCGCAGAGGAGCTTCGGCGCGCGGTGCCAGGGCGGCAGCAGGCACAGGCTCTCGTAGGACAGCAGGGCGACGTCGTGCCGGCTCTCGGCCAGCGCCCGGTCGAGGGCGGCGAGGAGCTTGCCCCGCTCGCGCCGCGGCCGGCGCCCGTCCAGGGTCTCGCCGAGATGCTGGTGGCTGACATGGGGCGCGGCCGCGGAGGCCGGCGTCAGGGCGGGATAGAGGATGCCCGCCCGGCCGAGATCGTCCCGGCGGGTGTGGAGCAGCATCTGCAGCGACGAGGTGCCGGTGCGGGGCGTGCCGACATGGATGATGGCGCGGCGCATCGCGGATCAGCGCTCCCCGCGTCGCGCCGTCCGGCGCCGGCCCGGCAGGCGGCTCGGGATCGTGCGCGGCGACGTCCGGTCGACCGGGATCATGCGATCTTCCTCGTGCGCCCGCGCCGCAGCGGCGTCCCCGGGGAGACGAGGATGCCACCGGTTGCGGCCCGGGCTGGGCCACTTCCAGAGCGTGAGTACGGACCCCAACGAGGCAATTTTGCGGCGTCGGCGGCCCGGAAGAGAGCAGAGATGCCCGGTGTCGCGAGAGAAGGTCAGGCTGCCGGATGATCCGGCTCGCGGCCAAGCTTCTGATTTAGCGGCGATTTCGATCGATAGTCGATGATTATCGAGAGGGTGGGATTATTTTGAATGTAAATGTTGCGAACGATGTTTCCGATTGCGCCAAGATATTGCCGGCAACGAAGCGGGCGGCCGGCGCGCGACGGGCTCAGCGCAGGCCGCCGCCCACCACACCGGCCTCGACGGCGACCGAGAGGCGGTCGGTGATCGCCCACTCGACCCCGACATGGGCGTTCGGCAGCACCGCGATGTCGTCGCGCGAGAACGGGCCCGAGACCGGCGTCGCCCCGGCCCGCAGCGTGCCGTGCACGGCGGCGGCGCCGGCCCGGGCGTAGAGCAGCACGTCCGGCGTCAGCAGCGTGCCGACCTTCACCTGCACCGCGCCCGCGAAGTCGCGGGTGTAGCTGAGGCCGCCGAAGCCGGGCGTCAGGCCGCCGGAGGTCGCGGCGAGGTAGTCGAACCCGCCGGAGATGCCGTAGACGAACCGGCCCTCCTGCCACATCCGCCCGCCCTCGAAGCCGAAGGTCGGGCCGGCATAGCTGCCGAAGCGCCGCGACGACACCGCCTCGAACCCCGTCGACAGCCGGGCGTAGGAGCCGGACCAGCGCCCGTCCTCGCCGGGCTCTCCCGGCCGGGATCCCGGCCAAGATCCGGGCCAAGATCCCGGCCAAGATCCCGGCCAGGTGAAGACGGGCAGGAAGCCGAAGCCGGCGAGGCCCTGCGCCGCGCCGGGCTCCGGCGCGAGGGCGCACGCGCCGAGGGCGAGGCAGGCCGCGAGGCGGCGGAGGAGGCGGGAATCGGCGCATCCGGTCATGCCGGCAGGATAGCCGAAGGCGCGCGGGCGAGACAAACGGCCGAGCTGCGCGCGCCGGCCCCCGGAGGACGGGAGCCGCTGCAGCGGGTTGCGGGCAGCAGGCCGGCCGGTCCCGGCGGTCGCGGTCGATTTGGTCGCACCCCCAATAACTCCAGCGGAGTATGTCCTATCTTCCGTCCGGAGGGCCGCCGCGACGAGCGACGCGGCCGCCGGGGAGCCTGCGCGTGACCGATCCAGACGAGAAGGACCTGGCCCGACCCCCCCGGGGGCCGGGGCCGGGGTCGGGGTCGAGGCCGGGCGGCCCGCCCGCGCCGCGCTGGGTCGTCGCCGTGCCGGTCCGCAACGAGGTCGACCGGATCGGCGCCTGCCTCGCCGCCCTCGCCGGGCAGGAAGGGATCGCGCCGGACGCCCTCGGCATCGTGCTGTTCCTCAACAACTGCACCGACGGCACGGCGCAGGCCGTGGCGGGGCTCGCGCCCGACCTGCGCCTGCCGCTGCGGGTGATCGCGCGCGACCGTCCCGACGCCCATGCCGGCTGGGCCCGGCGCGAGGCGATGGAGGCCGCCGCCGCGTGGCTGGAGGAGACGTCGTCCGACGGCGTGATCCTGACCACCGACGCCGACAGCCGCGTGCCGCCGGACTGGGTGGCGCGCAATCTCGCCGCCCTGGCGCGGGGCGCCGACGCCGTGGCCGGGCGCATCGCCCTCGACGACGCGGAGGCCGCGCGCCTGCCGGAGGCGCTGCACGCCCGCGGCCGGCTCGAGGACGTCTACGAGGCGCGGCTCGTCGAGCTCGAAGCGCTGGTCGACCCGGTCGCGCACGATCCCTGGCCGCGCCACGCCACCCGCTCGGGTGCGACGCTCGCGGTCCGCCTCGCCGCCTACCGCGCCGCGGGCGGCATGCCGGCGATCCCGCTCGGCGAGGACCGCGCCTTCGTCGCCGCCCTCCTGGATGTCGATGCCCGGGTGCGCCACGCCCCGGACATCGTCGTCGTCACCTCGGGGCGGCTCGACGGCCGCGCCGCGGGGGGCGCGGCCGACACGATGCGCCGGCTCTGCGCCGCGCCCGAGAGCCCCTGCGACCCGCGCCTCGAACCGGTGAGCCGCGCCGTGTTCCGCTTCGCCTGGGGCCGCCGGCTGCGGCGCCTGCACGCCGCCGGGCGGCTGCACCGCACCCGGCTCTGGGCACCCTGGCTGCGGATCGAGGCGGGGGAGGCGCGCCGCATCGCCGGCCTGCCCACCCTCGGCGCGCGCCTCGCGGCGATCGAGGCGGCGAGCCCGCTCCTCGCCCGCCGGCCCCTGCACCCGGCCGCGCTGCCCCGGCAGGCCCGGCGCGCCGGCCGGCTGCTCGCCGGCCTCCGGTGCGGGGTCCAGGCCGTCCGGGCTTTGCGCGTCCTCGCCGCCGGCCGGGCCCGGCCCGCCCTCGCCGCCGCGCCGGAGGAGGCCCGCAATGCCTGATCGCGCTCCTCTGCCGGCGATGGACCTCCGGATCCCGTCCCGGCCGGCCGCCACCCCGTCCGAGCCGGGCCGCGATCCGGTCGCGGCCGCCCGCCGCGTCGCCGGCCTCGCCGCGTCGCGGGCCGATGCGCAGGACCGCGACGACGGCTTCCCGGCCGAGGACGTGGCCGATCTCGCTTGGGGCGGCCTCCTCGCCGCCCCGGTCCCCGCCGGGGAGGGCGGTGCCGGCCTCGGCGACGCGCCGGGCGCCGCCGACCTCGCCGAGGTGCTGCGCCTCGTCGGGTCCGGCAGCCTGGCGCTCGGCCGGGTCTATGAGGGCCACGTCAACGCGCTCCAGCTCGTCGCCCGCTTCGCCGACCCCGAGGCGCGGCGCGCCCTGTTCGCGGAGGCCCGCGCCGGCCACCTGTTCGGGGTCTGGAACACCGAGCCGTCGCCGGGGGGCCTTGTCCTCGGCGCGGACGGGCGCCTGACCGGAGCCAAGACCTTCGCGTCGGGAGCGGGCCACGTCACCCGCGCCCTGGTGACGGCGCGCCGCCCGGGCGAGACGGCGCCCCGGATGCTCGTCGTCGCCCTCGAGCCAGGCGCGCGGGCCGACCTCTCGGCCTGGCGCGCGCAGGGGATGCGCGCCTCGGCCACCGGCACCGTCGACCTCACCGGCCTCGCGCCCCTGCGCCTCGTCGGCGGCCCGGACGACTACCACCGCCAGCCGCACTTCTCCGGCGGCGCCTGGCGCTTCGCGGCGGTGCAGCTCGGCGGCATCGAGGCGGTGTTCGAGGCCTGGCGCGGCCACCTCGCCCGGACCGGGCGTGGCGACGATCCCCATCAGCTCGCCCGCCTCGGCGAGGGCGCCATCGCCCTCGAAGGCGCGCGCCTGTTCGTGGCGCGGGCGGCGGGCCTCGTCGCCGACGGCGCCCTGCCGGCGGAGCGCATCGTCGCCTTCGTCGACCTGACGCGCCTCGCGGTCGAGCGGGCGGGGCTCGAGGTGCTGGGCCTCGCCCAGCGCTCGGTCGGCCTCCAGGGTTTCCTGCGCGGGCATCCGCTGGAGCGGCTGTCGCGCGACCTCGCGACCTACCTGCGCCAGCCCGCCCCCGACCGGGCGCTCACCGGCGCCGCCGCGACGATCCTCGCCGCCGAGGGGCCGGTCGCCGCGCTCTTCCGGGCGCCGCGCTGATGCGGGCCGACGCCTTCCTCCGCGCCGCCGAGGCGCTGCCGGTGCGCGACCTGCGGGCGATCGTGCCGGCGGGCGGGATCGTCGTGGTGGCGCCGCACCCGGACGACGAGAGCCTCGGCTGCGGCGGGCTCATCGCCGAGGCCTGCCGTCTCGGGATCCCGGTCCGCCTCGTCGTGGTGAGCGACGGGGTCGGCTCGCACCCGAACTCCCCGAGCCACCCGCCCGGGCGCCTGCGGGCTCTGCGCGAAGCCGAGACCCTGGCGGCGGCGGCCCGGCTCGGGCTGGCCGGCGAGCACGTGACGTTCCTGCGCCTGCCGGACCGGTTCGTGCCGGATTCCGGCCCGGCGGCCGAGGCGGCGGCCGAGCTGGTCGCGGCGGCGGCCCGGGCCTGCGGCGCCGGCGCCCTGTTCGTGACCTGGGCCCACGACCCGCATTGCGACCACCGGGCGAGCGCGGCCATCGCCGGCCGCGCCCGGGACCGCCTCGGCGGGATCCGGCTCCACGCCTACCCGGTCTGGGGCTGGACCCTGCCGCCGGAGACCGAGGTCGGCGGGCCGCCCCGGGGCGCCCGCCTCGACGCCGCGCGCCACCGCGCCGCCAAGGCGGCGGCGATCGCCGCCCACCGCTCGCAGACCACCGACCTCATCGCCGACGATCCCGCCGGCTTCCGCCTGGAGCCGGCGATGATCGCCCGCTTCACCGAGCGCCACGAGATCTTCCTCGAGGTCGCCCCCTGAGGACGGAAGACGAGGATGACCGGATGAGCCGCCACACGACCTCGCTGCCCCCGGGCTACTTCGACGCGGCCTACGCCGCCGATCCCGACCCGTGGAACTTCGCCGCCAGCCCCTACGAGCGCGACAAGTACGCCGCCACCCTCGCGGCCTTGCCCCGCCCGCATTACGCCGCCGCCCTGGAGGTCGGCTGCTCGATCGGGGTGCTCACGGCGGCACTCGCCCACCGCTGCGACGCCCTGCTGGGCCTCGATGTCGCCGAGGCCGCCCTGGACCGGGCCCGGACCCGCTGCCGCGACCTCCCGGGCGTCCGCTTCGCCCGCGCCCAGGTGCCGGGCGCCTGGCCGGAGGGCCGCTTCGACCTGATCCTCCTGTCGGAGGTGGTCTACTATCTCGATGCCGCCGACGTCGCCCGCCTCGCGGCCCGTGTCCGGGCCGGCCTCGCGCCCGGCGGCGACGTCGTCCTGGTGCACTGGACCGGCGAGACCGACTATCCGCTCACCGGCGACGAGGCCGCCGACCTGTTCATCCGCGAGACCCGCGGCCCCCTCGCGGTCGAGCGGCAGATCCGGACCGGGGCGTACCGGCTCGACGTGCTGCGGGGATAGGGGCGAACCGATGCGGGGCGGATCGGCATGGTCGTCTTCGGATCGGGGACGAAACCTGCCCGCTGCGACGTTCCTGTGGAGCCGCCCGGATCGTCTGATCACATGACTATAGGTCATCGCTTTCATCGATGATCGTCCGTCGGCGATCCGTTAGTCATGTGACGACACGATGTCGGAGCCCTTCATGCGTCGGGCGGTTACGATCGTATGCGGTGACGTAATCGCACGGATTGTTCCCAGCCAACGGCGGATCTGTCGGAAAATCGATCCGGTCCCGGCTGGGAGAGACGAAGCATTAATCGCAGCAATATAGTCCTATCCAGTATCGCACCGGCGCCGAGTCGGCGTCCGCGCGGAGCCCGCCTCCTATGACAGCCTCCCTCTCCGCCGCCCTGCGGGTCATGCCGGACCCCTTGCCCGATCCTTCGCCGTGTTCCGGGCCGGTGTGCGGGCCGGACGCGACCGCGCCGCAGCGCCTCGCCCGCGGCCTCGACGCCGTCCGGCACGGGGTCCTGCTGGTCGATCCCGACGGCCGCGTCGCCCACGGCTCCGCGCCGGCCCTCGCGCTGCTGCGCCGGTCCGGGCTTTCCGGCGCGCCCACGGTCCGCCGGCTCCTGCGCCTCGCCCGCGCCGGGACCGGCCTCGGCGCGTGGGAGATCGTCGCCCGCCTGCGCGGCCCGCTCGGCCTCGACGTGGCGCTCGACGGCCACCGCGTCCAGGTCGAGATGCATTCGGTCCCGGGCGAGGGCGTCGCCCTGGTGCTGGAGGATGTCAGCGCCCGCCGGGCGGCGGAGAGCCGGGCCCACGACCTCGCCCGCCTCGATCCGCTCACCGGGCTGCCGAACCGCCTCAAGCTGCGCGAGCACCTCGACGCGGCGCTCGCCCGCCTGGAGCACAACGCCGAGGGCTGCGCGGTGCTCCTCGTCGACCTCGACCGCTTCAAGCCGGTCAACGACACCCTCGGCCACCCGGTCGGCGACGCGCTCCTCCAGAAGGTGGCGGACCGCCTGCGCGCGATGGTCCGGGCCGGCGACACCGTGGCGCGGATCGGCGGCGACGAGTTCGTGGTGCTGCAGGCCGGCGTGTCGACGCCCGGCGAGGCCCAGGCGCTGGCGCGCCGCGTCGTCGACCTCGTCGGCCGCACCTACATGATCGAGGGCCAGCTGCTCTCGATCGGGGCGAGCGTCGGCGTCGCCCTGGCGCCGGCGGACGGCCAGGACGCCGACCGCCTCCTGAAGAACGCCGACCTCGCCCTCTACCGCGCCAAGCTCGACGGGCGGAGCACGTTCCGGTTCTTCGAGCCGGCGATGGATGCGCGGATGCAGGCGCGCCGGCGCCTCGAGCTCGACATGCGCCAGGCGCTCGCCCGGCGCGAGTTCGAGCTCCACTACCAGCCCCAGCTCAACCTCGCCGACGAGCGCCTGGTCGGCTGCGAGGCCCTGATCCGCTGGCGCCACCCGGAGCGCGGGCTGGTCTCGCCCCTCGACTTCATCCCGCTCGCCGAGGAGATCGGCCTGATCGTGCCGATCGGCGAGTGGGTGATCCGCCAGGCCTGCCGCGACGCCGCCGGCTGGCCGCAGCCCCTGGCGGTCGCCGTCAACGTCTCGCCGGCGCAGTTCAAGAGCGACCGCCTCGTCGAGACCATCGTGTCGGCGCTCGCCAATACCGGCCTGCCGGCCGCGCGGCTCGAGATCGAGATCACCGAGGGCGTGCTGCTGCAGGACAACGAGAAGACCCTGCACACCCTCCACCGCCTGCGGGACCTGGGCGTGCGGGTGTCGATGGACGATTTCGGCACCGGCTACTCGTCCC
Organism: Methylobacterium platani; assembly: GCF_001653715.1. Classification (GTDB taxonomy): domain Bacteria; phylum Pseudomonadota; class Alphaproteobacteria; order Rhizobiales; family Beijerinckiaceae; genus Methylobacterium; species Methylobacterium platani. Next base: position 72,756 of record NZ_LWHQ01000016.1, on the reverse strand, counting down.
TGAGCTACCTGCGCGCCTTCCCGTTCGACAAGATCAAGATCGACCGCTCCTTCGTCGCCGACATGGAGGCCAAGGCCGACGGCGAGGCGATCATCCGGGCGATCGCCGGCCTCGGCCGCAGCCTCGGCATGACCACGGTGGCGGAGGGCGTCGAGACGGCCGAGCAGCTGCGCCGCATCCGCGCCGAGGGCTGCACCGACGTCCAGGGCTACCTCATCAGCAAGCCGCTGGCCTCCGACGACCTCCTGCGCCTCCTCGGCGCCCCCGACGCGCCCTTCTCCGGAGCCCGCGCATGAGCGACCTGTACCGGCTGGTCTATGCCAGCAAGAACCTGCTCCAGGGTCCCGACCACGAGGTCACGGCGGCGGTCCGCCAGATCCTCGCCGCCTCGCAGGCCAACAACCGCCGGGTCGGCGTCACCGGCGCCCTGATGTTCAACGGCGGCGCCTTCGCGCAGGTGCTGGAGGGGCCGCGGAGCGGCGTGGAGGACACCTTCGAGCGCATCCAGCGCGACGAGCGCCACGGCGACGTGACGGTGCTGCAATGCGGCCCGGTCGAGGCCCGCGGCTTCCCGGACTGGTCGATGGCCTTCGTCGGCCAGTCCGCCCGCGGCCAGGCCCTGTGGTGCGGGCTCGCCGCCGAGAGCGGCTTCGACCTCGCCCGCCTCGACGGCGACGGGGTGTTCGCGATGCTGCACGGCCTGGTGCTGGAGGAGGAGGGGACCCCGATCGCGGTGGCGGCGGTGCCGACCCTGGTCGCCGCGGCCGAGCCCGCGCCGGCGGCGGACGATCCGGCCCCCGCCCGTCCGGCCCCGGCCCCGGCCCCGGCCGCGCCGGCCGGCCCGGAGATCACCCCGCCGGAGGCGGAATCGGCGGCGCTCGCGGTGCTGCGCGCCGCGCTCGCCCGCGAGCGCGACCGGGCCCACGCCCTCTCGGCCGAGGTCGACGACCTCGCGGTCGCCCTGGCGGTCGGCCGCGACGACCTCGCGGCCCTGCGCGCCGAGCGCGACCACTGGGCCGAGCGGGCGCGGGTGCTCGCCGGGATGCTGTGCCGCGAGGCGGAGGTCCGCCGCGCGGGGGGCGAGGCGCCCCGGATGCGGGCGCCGGAGCGGTCGGTGGCGTGAGCGCCCTCAGGCGCCGTCGCGTCCGTGCCGATAGGCCGCGACGGCCAGCCCCAGGCGCCGCATCCCCTCGTCGAGCCGCTCCGGTGGATTGAGGGTGAAGTTGAGCCGCATCCCCCGCCGGTTCGTCCCCGTCGCGTCGAAGACGCTGCTCGGCGAGAAGCAGATCCCGGCCGCGAGCGCGTGGGTCAGCAGCGCGTCGGTGTCGAATCCCGGGTCCTTGGCGAGCGCCCAGACGAACATGCCGCCGACCGGCACCTCCCAGTCGAACCACTCGGAAAGGTGAGCACCGAGCGCCGCGCAGAGCGCGTCCCGGCGCTCGCGGTACAGCGCGACGAGGGCCGGCCGGATCTCGTCGACGAGGCCGGTCTCGATCGCCGAGAGCGCCACGCGCTGGGTCACGCCGCTGGTGCAGAGGTCCGAGCCCTGCTTGGCGAGGGTCAGCGCCTCGATCATCGCGGGCGCCGCGACGATCCACCCGATGCGCAGGCCCGGGGCGATCTCCTTCGACAGCGTGCCCATGTAGATCACCGGGCCGGCATAGGACTCGCCCGGCGCGGCCTGCGCCGACACGTCGATCAGCCGCGGCAGCGGCGCGCCGTCGTAGTGCAGCGTGCCGTAGGGGTCGTCCTCGACGAGCCAGGTCCCGGTCCGGTGCGCCGCCGCGACGAGCGCCCGGCGGGTCTCCAGGTCGACGAGGCGGCCGGTGGGGTTCGAGAAGTTCGGCACCGCGTAGGCGAATTGCGCCCCCGCGAGCGCCGCCTCGGCGTCGAAGCCCGGCGCGGCCAGCATCAGGTTGCGGAACGACGGCGCGCGCGGGCGCCAGGCATCGAGGGCGCCGAGATAGGTCGGGTACTGGCCGGCGATCAGCCCGCCTTCGTCCAGCAGCACCTTGCCGAGGAGGTCGAGCCCCTGCATCCCGGAGGTCGTCACCAGCACGTTGGCCCGCGTCAGCGGCAGGGCGGGCGAGCTGAAGCGGCGCGCGACGGCGTCGCGCAGGGGCGCCAGCCCCTCGATCGGCCCGTAGCCCAGCGCCTCGCCCGGATGCTCGGCCACCGCCCGGCGGGCGAACTCGGCGAGCCGCCCGGTCGGGAAGATGCTCGGATCGGGCAGGCCGCCGCCGAGGTTGATCAGGCCGGGAATCGCCCCGGCCGACAGGAAGGTGCGGGTGACCTGGTTCGTCGTGCCCATCCACCGGGCGAAGGCCGGCCGCGTCGCGGCGGCGGGCGGGGGAGGGGACGGCACCATGGGGTCGGCTCGCGGGTTCGGGGTGGGGCTCGGGGCGGTTATCCCGGGCGATCCCGACCGTCTACCACCGGGCGCGCGTCTGTGGTCGTCCGGCTCCGATCACGCCGGCCCGGCCGCGAAGGACGCCCCCGGCACCGCCGCCAGCAGGCTCTGCGTGTAGGGATGCTCCGGCGCCCGGAACAGGGCCGCGGTCCGGTTGGTCTCGACGATCTCGCCGCGATGCATCACGGCGATCCGGTCGCAGATCGTCGCCGCGACCCGCAGGTCGTGGGTGATGAACAGCATCGCGATGCCGAGGCGCGTCTTCAGGTCCTCCAGCAGCGCCAGCACCTGCGCCTGGACCGAGACGTCGAGGGCCGAGACCGCCTCGTCGGCGACGAGCACGTCCGGCTCCATGGCGAGCGCCCGGGCGATGCCGATGCGCTGGCGCTGGCCGCCCGAGAAGGCGTTCGGGTAGCGCTCGGCGGCGGTCGGCGGCAGGCCGACGAGGTCGAGGAGCTCGCGCGCCCGCGCCTTCGCCCGGCGGGACGGGGTGCCGTGGGCGATCGGACCGCCGGCGATGATCTGCTCGACGGTGCGGCGGGGATTGAGCGAGGCGAAGGGGTCCTGGAAGATCATCTGGATCCGCCGGCGCTCGTCGCGGAGCCGTGTCGGCCCGAGCGCCGTGAAGTCGAGGCTGCCGAGGCGCACCGTGCCGCGGTCGGGCTCGATCAGGCGGATCGCCAGCCGCGCGGTGGTCGACTTGCCGGAGCCCGATTCGCCGACGAGGCCCAGGGTCTCGCCCCGGCGCAGGTCGAAGCCGACGTCCTTGACCGCCGCCACCACCCGCGGCTTGCCGAACAGCCCGCCGGCGGTCGCGTAGGTCTTGGCGAGGCCCGCGACCGCGAGCGCCACCGGCGCCCCGGTGACCGGCGCCCGCTCCGGCGGGGTCAGGCTCGGCACCGCGGCGAGCAGGGCCCGGGTATAGGCGGCCTGCGGGCGGCGCAGCACCGTCTCGGCGGGGCCGGATTCGACCAGCCGTCCGCGCTGGAGCACCGCGACATGGTCGGCGATGTCGGCGACCACGCCGAAATCGTGGGTGATGAACAGGACCGCCATGCCACGGCGGGCCTGAAGGTCGCGGACCAGCTTCAGGATCTGGGCTTGCGTCGTGACGTCGAGCGCCGTGGTCGGCTCGTCGGCAACCAGCACGGCGGGTTCCAGCGCCAGCGCCATCGCGATCATCGCCCGCTGGCGCTGGCCGCCGGAGAGCTGGTGGGGATAGGAGCGGACGATCTGCTCCGGGTTCGGCAAGCCCACCTCGCCGGCGAGCGCCACCGCCCGCTCGCGGCGCTCCCGCGGGGTCAGGAGGTCGTGGGCCTCGAACATCTCGGCGATCTGGTCGCCGATCCGCATCACCGGATTGAGCGCCGTCATCGGCTCCTGGAAGATCATCGCGATCCGCCGGCCGCGGATGTCGCGCCAGGCGCGCTCGTCGAGGCGAAGGAGGTCCCGGCCCTCGAACCGGATCTCGCCGCCCGCCACCGCGAGGGCCTCGGGCAGGAGCCCGGTGAGGGCGTAGGCGCTCATCGACTTGCCCGAGCCCGATTCGCCGACGACGCAGAGGATCTTTCCCGGCATCAGGTCGAGGCTCAGGTCCTCGACCGCGTGCGGCCGGTCGGCGCCCCGCGGCAGGGCGAGGGTCAGGTTGCGGATCCGGACGATCGGTTCGCTCATCGTCTTCCCCTTCGCGCCCGCCGATCAGGCGAAGTCCATGACGTCACGTCGGTTACGAGCCAGTCGGATTTGCCGTGACACCAGTAAAACGCGGGATCCCCTCTCCCACACCTTGCAGCGATACCGGGCAAGCCCGGCATCGCCTGGAGAGGGGAGGCGTGCTCTATTCTTGTTCGTATGGGGCAAGCGCCAATCGGATCACGCCGCCGCCTTGCGCCTCGCCAGCACCGCCGGCCCGGTCTCGCCGAGGTCGAAGAACAGCCCCGCCATCAGCCCCAGGGCCTCGCGGGTCGACGGGCCGAGCAGGTGCTCGTCCGGCGCGTGCTGCGAGCAGGCCGGGTAGGAATGCGGCACCCAGAGCGTCGGCAGCCCGAGGATCTCCGAGAAGGCGTCGTTCGGCAGCGAGCCGCCGAGATTGGGCAGCAGGGCCGGGCGCTTGCCGGTGCTCGCCGCGATCGAGGCCAGAGCCCAGTCCACCCACGGATCCTCGACCGGCAGGCGGGTGGCGCGGAAGACCTCGGTGCGGGTCTCGCGCACCTCGACCATCGGGAAGCCCTGCGCGTCGAGATGGGCCCGGATCGCCGGCAGCAGCCCCTGCCAGTCGGTGCCGACGACGAAGCGCAGCTGCATCGTCGCCTTGGCCGACGGCGGCACGGCGTTCTGCGGCCCGTCCGGATCGCCGCACTTGAAGGCCAGGACCTCGAGCGTGTTCCAGGCGAAGACCCGCTCGGCCGGGGACAGGCCCGGCTCGCCCCAGCCCTCGTCGATCGACGGCGCGTTCGGATCGCCCCCGACCGTGATGTCGGCGAGCGCCGCGCGCACCCCCTCGGGGATCGCCGGCGGGCGCAAGCCGTCGAGGAGGATGCGGCCGCGCCCGTCGACGAGGCTCGCGATGGCGCTCGCCAGCACCGTGCCGGGATTGCGCAGGAGCCCGCCCCAATTGCCCGAATGGTGGCCGCCCTCGCGCAAGTCCACCACGAGCTCGAAGGTGTAGCCGCCGCGCGAGCCGAGGAACATCGTCGGGCGCGCCGCCTCGATCCGCGGCCCGTCGGAGGCGATGAGGAGATCGGACGCAAGCGCCGCTCCTTCCGCCCGGCAGACCTCGCGCAGGCCCGGCGAGCCGGCCTCCTCGCCCATCTCGATCAAGAGCTTGACGTTGAAGCCGAGCTTGCCCCCGCGGGCCTGCATCACCGCCGCGAGCGCGCCGAGGTTGATCAGGTGCTGACCCTTGTTGTCGGCGGTGCCGCGGCCGTACCAGCGCTCGCCCTCGACCGTGACGGCGAGCGGGTGCAGGCCCTCGCGCCACTGCTCGGGGTAGTTCCGCACCGTGTCGCCGTGGCCGTAGGTGAGCATCGTCGGCAGGGCGTCGCCCTCGTGCCGGGTGGCGATCAGGAACGGCCCGGCCCCCGCCTTGGGGTTGTCGACGATCCGGGTCTCGAAGCCGAGCCGCTTCACCAGGGGGATCATGAACTGCGTGAGGTAGGCCGTAAGCGCCGGTCCCTGGCCCGGGGCCTGGCTCTCGGTCGGCAGGCCGACCGCCTCGCGGAGCACGGCGAGGAAGCCGCCGTCGTCGAAGTGCCGGTGAGCCAGCGCGATGGCGTCGCGTCGCGACATGGGGAGGATTTCCTGTGCGCGGGTGGAGGGGTGATTGTTAGTTCTTGATCGCCGGGTGCGCCGTCAATTCCGCCCCTCCGGCGCGGTGATGTCGCGCACCCCGTCGCCCAGCAGGTTGATGCCGAGCACCAGGACCAGCAGGGCCACGCCCGGGATGGTGATGACCCAGGGCTGGAAGAACATGTACTGCTTGCCCTCGGCGATCATCAGCCCCCAGGACGGCAGCGGCGGCTGCACGCCGAGGCCGAGGAAGGAGAGCGCCGCCTCGAGCAGGATCGCGTGCGCCATCTCGAGGGTCGCCACCACGATCAGCGCGTTGAGGATGTTGGGCAGGATCTCCTGCGCGAGGATCCGCACCGGCCCGAAGCCCGAGGCCTTCGCCGCGGCGACGAAGTCCTGGGCCCGCACCTGCCGGGTCGCCGCGCGGGTGACCACGGCGAAACGGTCCCAGAGCAGGAGGCCCAGCACCAGCACCACGACCTTGAGCGAGCCGCCGACCAGCGAGGCCATGGCGAGGGCGACGAGCACCACCGGCATGGCGAGCCGCGTCGTGACGACGTAGCTCACCAGCGCGTCGACCCGGCCGCCGTAATAGCCGGCGAGCACCCCGAGCGTGGTGCCGATCACCCCCGAGATCACGGCGGCCGAGAGGCCGATCAGCAGCGAGATCTGGCTGCCGTAGATCAGGCGGCTGAGATAGTCGCGCCCGAGCTTGTCGGTGCCGAGCCAGTGCGCGGCGCTGCCCTTGGCGTGCCAGAACGGCGGGATCAGCCGGCGCGACACGTCCTGGGCGTAGGGGTCGTGCGGGGCGATGAGCGGCGCGGCGAGCGCCGCGAGCACGATCACCCCGACGATGGCCGCCCCGATCAGGAACCCGCCATGCGACAGGCCGCGCCGGAGCGCGATGGCGGCGGGCGAGCGCGAAGGGGGCAGGGCCGTCTCGGGCAGGACGACCTCGGCGGAGGCCGGGGCGAGAGGGGAGGCGGGCCGGACGGTCATGCGCGCAGCCTCGGATCCAGGAGGGCGTTGAGGAGGTCGGCGGCGAGGGTCAGCGCGATGTAGATCATCGCCAGCACCAGCACGATCGCCTGGACGACCGGGAAGTCGTTGCGGGCGATCGATTCCCAGGCGAGCTGCCCGAGGCCCTGGAGCGAGAACACCGCCTCGATCACGATCGAGCCGCCGAGCATGAAGCCGAACTGCACCGCGGCGAGCGCGATCACCGGGATCACGGCGTTGCGGAGCGCGTGGCGGACCAGGATCTTGCGCAGGGGCAGGCCCTTGGCGCGGGCGGTGCGGACGTAGTCCGAGGACAGCACTTCCAGCATGCCGTTGCGGGTGAGCCGCATCACCGCCGGCATCGCGTAGTAGCCGAGGGCCACCGCCGGCAGGACGAAGTGCTTCCAGGTCGCGTTGCCGGAGACCGGCAGCCAGCGCAGGTTGACCGAAAAGACCAGGATCAGGGTGAGGCCGAACCAGAAGCTCGGCATCGCCTGGCCCAGCACGGAGACGGCGAGCGCCGTCCGGTCGATCCAGGTGTCGCGGTGGAACGCCGCCAGCACGCCGAGCGGGATCGCCACCAGCAGGGCGACGGCGAGCGCGATCACCCCGAGGGTCAGGGTGACGGGGAGGCGGGCGGCGAGGAGGTCCGTCACCTGCTCGGGGAAGTAGAACGAGCGCCCGAAATCGAGGTGCAGCGCGTGCCAGGCCCAGGCGCCGAACTGGACCACCAGCGGCCGGTCGAGCCCGTGCTGGGCGCGGATCGCCGCGATCTGCTCGCCGGTCGCCTCCGGGCCGGCGATGGCGGTGGCGAGGTCGCCGGACAGGTGGAGGAGCAGGAAGCTCGCCACCGAGACGGTCAGCGCGACGCCGACCGCCACCAGGATGCGCCGCAGCGCGAAGCGGAGCATGGCGCCGCCCCTCCTACTTCCACGAGGCCGCGTAGAAGCGCGGCACCTCGTCGGTCTGCGCGGTGAAGTTCAGGTCCGCCGTGAAGGCGTAGTTCGACGGATAGGAGAACATCGGCAGGGCGTAGGCTTCCGCCGCGATGCGCGTCAGCGCCGCGGCGTACTTCGCCTTGCGGGTGGCCGGATCGGTGCTGGTATCGCCGGCCTGGAGGTCGGCGATCACGGTCGGATCGCGGGCCAGGTCCTCCTCGCCGCCGCGGAAGTAGATCCCGGTGAAGGCCGAGACGTCGTTGATCGAGAACGAGCCCCAGGTCTGGTAGCCGATCGAGGTCTTGCCCGCCCGCATCGCGTCGCGCATCGCGGCGTAGCGCAGGTAGTTGAGCTTCGCCCGGATGCCGACGGCGCGCAGGTAGCCGATCACCGCCTCGGCGTAGTCGCGCTCGCGATAGGCCGAGAGGTCGATGTCGAAGCCGTTTCCGTAGCCGGCCTCCTTGAGCAGCGCCCGCGCCTTGGCCGGGTCGTAGGCGTAGCGCGGCACGCCCTCGTCGGTGCAGCCGAACTGCTCGATGAAGCACATCGCGTTCATCACCCGGGCGCCGCCGCGCGCCAGGTTGTCGACCATCACCTTGCGGTCGATGGCGTAGGAGATCGCCTGGCGCACCCGCGCGTCCTTGAGCGGGGACTTCTCCTGGGCGCGGCCGAGCACGTCGAATTGCAGGAAGCCGACCCGCATCGTCTCGGCGGAGACCACGGTGAGCGTCGGGTCGTTCTTCAGCTGCTCGGCCTGGTCGGTCGGCACGCGCCAGATCCAGTCGACGCCGCCGGTCATCAATTCGGCCATCCGGCTGTCGCCGTCCGGGATGATGCGGAATTCGAGCTTGCCGATCTTCGCCTTGCCCGCCGGGTTGCCGGGCCAGTACTTGTCGTTGCGCACCATCTTCACGCCCTTGCCGCTCTCGGTCGAGACGATGCGGTAGGGGCCGGTGCCGACCGGGGCCTTGCTGAAGCCGTCGAGGCCCACCTTCTTGAAGTAGGCGGCGGGCAGGATCGGGGTCGGGCCCGACAGGTATTCGAGGGCGGCGGGGAACGGCGCCTTGAGGTGGATGCGCACGCCGTGCGGGCCGGTCACCTCGGTCGACTTCATCCAGTCGACGTTGCCCTTGGTGATGATCTTGGCTTCCGGCGTCAGCACGTAGTTGAACGTGAAGGCGACGTCCTCGGGCGTCAGGGGATCGCCGTTGTGGAAGGTCACGCCGTCGCGGATCGTGAGATCGAGGGTGACCGGATCGACCCAGGTCCAGGCGGTGGCGAGCATCGGCTGGTGCGCGCCGGTCTTGGGATCGCGGTAGAGAAGCGTGTCCCAGACGTTGCGGGCCAGGATCACCCCCTCGCGCAGGTTGTTGTGGTAGGGGCTGAGATTCTCCGGCTCGCTGTCGGAGGCGTAGACCAGGGTGTCGTTGGCCTTGCCGGCGAGCGCCGGGCCGGCCGCCCCGGCGAGGAGCCCCGCGAGCGCGAGGCCCGCCAGCCCGAGCCGTCCCACCCGGCGCATCCGGTCCGCGTCGATCCGTGTCGGCATGTCGGCTCCGCCTCGTCCGGGGCAGCGCGGGCGTCTCGGCCCGTCATGTTGCACTGCCGCAAAATTCGCCCTGCCAGGATGTTGCGCAGATCCGATCGCAGCAAGACGAATTTGGCGATAGGGTCGTTGCCGAAACGGCAAGGCAAATGGGGGCCCGCGATGCAGACCACGGCGTTGCGCTACTTCCTGGCGGTCGCCCGGGACGGGTCGATCGCGGCGGCCTCCGCCCGCCTCAACGTCGCGCCCTCGGCGATCAGCCGGCAGATCGCCAATCTCGAGGCCGAGCTCGCCTGCCCGCTGTTCGAGCGCCGGCCGCGCGGCATGGTGCTGAGCCAGGCCGGCGAGCTCCTGGCCCGCCACGCCCACCACGTGCTGTCGAGCGCCGAGCAGGTCGTCACCGAGATCCGCGAGCTGGAGGGCCTGTGGCGGGGATCGGTGCGCATCGCCTGTACCGACGCCTTCGCGGTCGACCTCGTCCCCGGTCTGATCGCCGCGTTCCACGGGCGCCATCCGGGCATCCGGTTCGAGCTGAGCGTGCTGCCGCCGGCCCAGGTCACCCACCGGGTGGTCCAGGGCGACGTCGACATCGGCATCACCTTCAGCCTCGTGCCGAGCGCCGGCGTCGCGGTCGCGTACCGCACCAGCCTCGACATGGTGGCCCTCTGCGCGCCCGATCATCCCCTCGCCGGGCGCCGGCTGATCGGCCTGTCCGACGTCGCCGCCTACCCGGTCGCGCTCCTGCCGCGCGACACGACGCTGCGGACCATCCTCGACGCGGCCTGCGCGGTCGAGACCATCGCGATCGAGCCGGTGCTGACCGCGAACGCCCTCTCGGCCCTGCTGCCCTTCGTGCGCCGCACCCGCGGGCTGACCCTGGTCTCGTCGATCGCGCTCGAGGGCGAGGTCGCGCGCGACGCATTCCGGGCCCTGCCGATCCGGTCCCGCCGCAGCCTCGCCCGCGGCATCGAGGTCCAGACCATGCGCGACCGGCGCCTCCCGCGGGCGGTGGCGGCGTTCGTGGCGGCGCTGGTGGCGGCGTTGCCGCCGGTCGAGGGGTGAGGAGCGCGACGCCGCCATCGCCCGGGCCTGCATCGCCCGCGCGATACCCGACCCTCTCCGCCCGTCGCTGAGCGGCGTGGATGCGCCCTTGCCGTCACGGGCCGGCACGCCGACACCGTCGAGGCCACCGAAGAGCGGCCGAGGTCGCGGATGTGGCGCTGCATCGCGCGCGCCTGACGGACCATGAGGCGAGGCCGCTCCGCCGGTCCAGCGGCGGCGATCCGGATCGCACCTGGCCACGACTTCGGAGTTCGAGCCGCGATCATCGAAGATTTGTTCAGTTTTTCGAACGACATCTGCATGAAAAACTATAAGGCAGATTTTTTTATGCTAAATAACTGCAAGATGTCAAAATATTCTGGGGTCGATGTCGGTTGTTTAAAGTGGTTCAGTGCAATGCAGTCTGATTAATCTGCCGATTGGCTTGCCAAAACTGCGAATACGATGGACGAGAGGAGCGTGTATTTTTATCAAATGAATCGAGATAAATTTCAATCCCGGACGCCAACTCGATATGCGACAAAATTCACATTGCATCGCACCGTGGCAACTGCGCAGCGTAATCGTGGACAAGTTCGTGACGATCTCCTATAAGCGATGAGTAGAGATGTCGCTCGTGCTGACAAGATTAATCTTGTTAGGCCGCGCAGGAACGATTTAGCAATTTTGGCAATGCAGGGCGCTGGTTGACATGCATAAATTGAATGGAATTTCGGCCTGGACTAATATTATGAAGGCGCCGGCGTCGCAATGGCACGGGCAGATCGGCCGCTTCTCCGAGCCGTTGGTCGACATTCGTCACGATGCAAAATTCAAGATCGACATCGGGGATGATTTTTTCTGCATCGGATCGTGTTTTGCTCGTAACATAGAAGAGCATCTGATTTATAACGGTATCGCAGTCCAGAGTCGTAGGATCGTCTCTCCGAAGACCGAGTGGTCGGCGCGACCCAACGGCTTTACCAACAAGTTCACGACTCATTCAATCCGGAATGAAATCGAATGGGTCATCAATCGTCCACATATCGATGAGACGATGTTCGAGGAGCGCGCGGACGGATGGGTCGACCTGCAGCTGTCACCGGGAATCAAGCCGGTTACATTGGAGCGTGCGATCGAGCGGCGGGCCTACTTGACTGATGAGTACTTTTCTAGAGTTCGAGGCGTATCCGTCATTGTTCTGACGCTGGGCCTCAACGAGGTCTGGTTCGATCGTGCGCTCGGGCGACATCTCAATGCAGCACCGAGCTTCTACGCGGTTCGGCGCCAGCCCGACCGATACGAGCTGCAGTCGACGGATTTTGCAGACAATCTGTCTGAGCTCCACGAAATTCATGGGCTGATCAACCAAATCAACCCTCACGCTCACATCGTCGTAACCGTATCACCTGTTCCGCTAAGTGAAACTTTTTCAGGGGATGATATATTCGTCGCAAATATGTATTCTAAATCGACGTTGCGTGCTGCCGCAGAAGTTTTCGCCAGATCGAACGACAATGTTGTTTATTACCCTACGTATGAGATTGTGACAATGTCGCCGAGGGCAAATGTTTACGCGCAGGATTGCTTACATGTGTCGGATGCGGTCGTCGGCTCGCTGATGCGAGGGTTTCTCAAGGCGTACCTCGATATCGACACAAATGCGGAGTCATTCAACGAGATCGCCTACATGACCGCCAATCCGGATGTCGAGGATGCGTTGCGACGAGGTGAGCTCACCTCCTGCTTCGAGCACTGGACCCGGTTCGGGCGGGGCGAAGGACGTGCGCTGCGCCCGGCGGACGGTCCGACGCCTCTCATGATTGCTGCTGGCATCCCGTAGCCGGTTATGAAACGTAATGCGCCGGGCCGCCGCCGTCATCGGACGGAGGTGGGATACAACAGTGCAGAATTCGTCTTGAAGACTCGTCCTCATCTAGCGTGCTAAGGTAAAATCGTCGATGAAAGATTCGAAATTTCTGGTAACGTTTTGCAACAATGGTCATAGGTCGCCAAACAATTTTGCGGAGTTGACGGTCACTTGCTCGCAGGAGGCGATCGTGAACATCACGCTCGCCGGCTTCGGACTGAATCGGCCTGACCTCCTCGGGACGACCGGAGTCGTCGTCGACGGGGACCGGATCGTGATGGCCCTACAGGGCTCCTCCGATCAAATCGCCTACCTCGATAGGTCATATAATATTTTGAAATATAAAAATATTCCAGATGTTAAGGATATTCATGGAATTGTCCTTGACGGCCCTGATCTGATTTGTGTTTCTACGGCAAATAATCTTATTTTTAAAGATAACTGCGAATTATATTCTTGCCAGACAAGCTTCGATGCATTCGGATCGGACATCGAGCATATCAACGACATCTGCTGGGCGAATGGCCGCTTGATCGCTTCGAAGTTCGGGCCGCGTCGCAGGAACGGCCTCCGAAACGGTTGCGTCTATGACGTGAAAACCGGAGAGGTGCTGTTTGACGGTCTCAATCAACCGCACAGCGTCTCCTTCTGTGAAGGCAACGTGTACGTCGTCGATTCGCTGACGGGGAGCGTGATCGAGTTTCGGGAAGGCTCGGCCTTCGGGCCGAAACCCGTTCTCAAGGTCGATGGCTATGCCAGGGGCTTCTGCATGACCGACCGGTTCATGCTGATCGGAAGCAGCCGACGGCGGACGATCAGCCGTAAGAACAATCTGGCCAACAGCGAGATCCTGTTGTCCGGCGGCGAGAGCCAGCACCCCGTGCAACGTCCGGGCATTCATGTCTACGACCGGCAGACGCGACATGCGATTTTCGTCGACGTTGCCGAGATTAGCGATGAAATCTATCAAATCATCGCATTGGATTAGTTATGTGATACTGCGTGCGGTACGACGCCGTCGGGCCGTGAACGACGATCGTGTCGCGGTCGTCGTCTTTCCGGTTTGCGTGAAGAGGGGTCCCTGGTCTTGCGTGAAGCGCCGTCCGCGGCGTTTTGCGGATCGCCTCGGATGTGAAGTATGGCACACTACAAATCGATCGTGCATATCGGAACGCACAAGACCGGCACGACATCGATCCAGAATTTCCTCTGGCAGCGTCGTGAGTGGTTGCGCGATCACGGTTACGCCTTCTACCAAGGCATGCATATCGGGGACAACCATGCGGAACTCCATGCCTCCGCCATGCGGGCGCATCGCAACTCCCCGTTCCGGCATGTGACAAAGTTGCTTTGCGATCAAGCCTACAAGGATGATGTTCGGCGCAGAGTCGATGAATTTGCGGCGGCTAACGAAGAAAATAGATTGATATTCTCGGCTGAAGGTCTGTCGTATCTGCGATACGAAGATGAATTCGATTGGTTGGCGGGCCTCATGCCAGCGCCTGTCCTGATCGTCGTCTACCTGCGCAACCGGGTCGATTTTCTGCGGTCGTACAAGGGCGAAATGGAAAAACACGGCTTGTCCGGCAGCGACTGCCGTGACTCCGTCGCCTATACGAACGAGGATACATGGCTCCTGGACTACGATGAGCGCCTGACCCCCTTCAGGGAACGGTTCGGCTGCGATCACGTCGTGTCGATCGACTACGACGACGCGGTCGAGCGGGAGGTGTCCGTGATCCCGAGCTTTCTGCGGGTGCTCGGACTGTGCGAGCACGTCACGGAGGAGGAGACGCGCATCTTCCTGAACCGTTCGCCGCGATGACGCGCGCCGCCGGGTGCGGCCTGGCATCGTCCGGGCGATCTGTCAGCCTCGGCATCGCCCGGCCGGGCACAGCGCCCCGCAAGAGGCCACCCCCGGCAGCCGCCGGCGCAGGCAGCAGACGCGGCGGCGCCGGCTGCCGCCGGCCGCGCACAGGGCCTGGGCGAGGGGATTCCCGGCGCAAGGCGCTCCGCCGCACCAGCCGAGGCAGGCCGCGACCTCCGGGCAGGCCAGGGTCTCGGGCTCGCCGAGCTCGCGCGCGACGTGGTCGAGGATCACCGCGGCGTTGCCCCAGATCACCCGGGGGGCGATGCCGCAGCGGGCCCGGCACAGCTCGACGAAGGGCCGCAGGTGGTCCTCGACGAGGCCCATCAGCCCGGCGGAGCGGCCGGGCATCCGGTACGCCGCCTCGGGCTCGACCAGGAAGCGGGCCGGCCGGCCGGCGGCGTCGAGTTCGAGGCTCGTCGTCGCGAAGGCGAGCGGCAGCGGCCGGCGCAGGCGCACCAGCGCCGTCAGCGCCGGGGTGGCGAGCGGCGCGAGGTAGAACTGGCTCCAGTACGAGACGAGGGCGCGTCGGTCGGTCGTGCCCGGCGCCGCCCCGAGCCCGGCCTCGAAGGCCGCGAGCGCGGCATCGAACACGGCGGGGTCGTGCAGCGCCGTGAGCGGCGTCGCCGCCGGCCCGCCCGGGCCCGCCGCCACGCCGGCGCGGTAGGTGCCGAGCGAGGCCGGCACGGCGGCGGCGATCTCCGGGATCATCGCCGGTCGTCCCGCAGGGTGCGGGCGATCCGGAGGGCGAGCCACGCCAGCGCCGCGGCGTAGGGCGGCATCGCGGCGGCGAAGTAGCCCGGCCAGCCGGCGCAAGCTGCGAGCGCCGGGGCGGCGACCCGCAGCGGCATCGCGGCGAAGAAGGCGGCGCCGAACAGCAGCGCGTAGTCGGTGGCGGGCCGCGGCCCCTGTGCCCAGCGATAGATCATGTTGAACACCGGCACTCCGAGAAAGCCGCCGAAGACGAAGTTCAGCACCGTGGCGGCCACCGCCAGCTCCTGCGACCGGGCCGCGCAGGCCGCCGCCATCAGGCCGCCGGCGGCGAGCACCCCGGCCCCGCCGAGCACGACCAGCCGCACGGTGCCGAAGCGCGCCGCCAGGCCCCCGGCCACCAGCGCCATCACGAGGTTGACCGCCGGCAGGACGGTGCCGGTCAGCGCCCCGACCCGGGACAGCGGCACCCCGAGATCGAGGAGCGCCAGGGTGTTGGGGCCGGCGAGAAGGTAGGCGGCGGCGAAGTAGGCGCCGAGCGCCGCGATGGGGCCGGCGAGCGCCCGCAGCCGCGCGAGCGAGCCGGACCGGCTCTCCGGCGCCCCGCCGGGGCGCTGCAGCCGCGCCTCCGGATAGGCGAGGATCGGCAGGAGGCAGAGCGCGTCGAGGGCCGCGCAGGCGAGCACCGCCGCCCGCCAGCCGAGGAGATCGTAGGAGCCGACCAGCACCCCGACCCCCAGGATGCCGCCGAGCGAGGCGCCGCAGAGCTTGGCCGAGGCGACGAAGGCCCGCCGCTCCGGCGGCACGGTCTCGACCACCAGGGCCTCGAGGGCGATGTCCATCGTGGCGATGCCCGCGCAGGTGGCGACGGCCAGCGCCAGCAGCGCGCCGAGCGGCCAGTGCTCGCCGAGGCTCATGACCGCGAGCAGCCCGACCGTCATCCCTTGCGCCGCGACGATCCAGCCGAGGCGCCGGCCGAGGAACGGCAGCCGCACCCGGTCGAGGAGGGCGGCCCACAGGAAGGTCAGCCCGACCGGCAGGTTGATGAGCTGCAGGAGCCCGACCTCGGCGAGGTTGAGCCCGCGCGCCCGCAGGATCAGCGGCGCCCCGCCCGACAGGAAGCCGAGCGTCGCCCCGAAGGTGACGTAGAGGCAGAAGAACGGGGCGAGCGGCCGTAAGGAGGCGAGGCTCGGGGCCCCGCGGGTCGCCAGGGCTTGCGTCACCGGCGGGCGGTCCCGACGGTCCGGTAGTTTGGAATCACACTAATTCTTCTTTGCACGCAACGACTTGCGAGCTTACGGGAGCGGCCCCCGGGCGGCAAGTCCGCGGCGCGTCCACCCGGCAGCAGGAGCCGGCATCGCGCCCCGCCGAGGGCGGGACCTGCCTCACGCCGCCCGGCCCGGGCCGAAATGCGACGGGCGTGACCGCGTCGGGAGCGGATTTCGGCCCTAGGCGGATGGCGGGTGCATGGCGGTGATGAATGCGCGGATCGTACCGAACACCCTCTCCCGATCATCCCCGTGAACGTCGTGGGCGCATTGGTCCAGGCGCTCGAAGCGCAGGAGGTGAGAGGGAATGGCCGCGGCGGTCTCCTCGGCCAGGGGCATCGGCACGATGGGGTCGTGCTCCCCCGCCATCAGCAGCACGGGGCAGCGCAAGGTCGCGAGGTCGCCGCGGAAATCGAACCGTCCTTGCTCGTTGCGGGGGCCGTTGAAGTGCAGCGCCACCTCCGTCCGCATGATGATGCGCGACAAGTTCGGGGGCGGCCGGTCGCGGCGGTGTCGGTAGAACGGCCTGCATCGCTCGATGTAGCGGGCCCGTCCCTCCGGGGTCGGGTTCGTCCAGTAGCTCTCCGCCAGCGCGCCGATGTCCGGGCCGCCGACACGCTCGAACGCGGCGAAGATCGTCGGGAAGTCGATCCTGGCGGCCGTGCCGAGCAGGATGAGCTTGCCCGGGTGCTCGGGGTAGCGGGTGGCGTAGGCTTGCGCAACGAAGCCGCCGAACGAGAGACCGCAGACGACGGGGCGGACGATGCCGAGCGCGTCGCAGAGGCCCTTCACGTCGTCGGCCCACTGCGCCAGGTTCCAGGTCGCGGGATCGTTTCCCTCGCTGCGACCGTTGCCGCGAAGGTCGCAGAAGACGACCTGGGCGACGTCGCTCAAGGTTGCGAACGCCTCCTTGAAGCCGGTGTGATCCCAGCCCGGCCCACCGTGCAGCATGAGGAGCACCGGCTTCTCGCGCATGGTGTCGCCGTCCGGCACGAGGCCGAAATTGGCGACATCCATGAAGAGCCGCACACCGTTCACCGAGACGAGCATCGCGACGATCCTCCATGGTTGGTTTCTGCGACGACACGGACGACGCCGGCTCGGCCCTCGTGCGTCAGGCAACCGATGCGGGGCCGCCCGTCCGCGCGGGGGGAAGGATGCGGTCGACGAGGCCCCAGTCGAGCGCCTCCTCCGCCGTCATGAAGCGGTCGCGATCCATGGCGCGCTCGAACTCCTCGTAGGACCGCCCGCAATGGTCGGCGTAGAGCCGCGTCATGCGCTGCTTCACCCGCAGCGTCTCCGCGGCGTGGATGAGGATGTCGGACGCCTGTCCCTTGTATCCGCCGAGCGGCTGGTGGACGAGGATGCTGGCGTTGGGCAGCACGGACCGCTCCCCGGGCTCGCCGGCCATGAGCAGGAACGAGCCCATCGAGTAGGCCACCCCCATGCACAGCGTGTGCACCGGCGCGCGGATGTGGCGCATGGTGTCGTACATCGCAAAGCCGCTCGTGACGCCGCCGCCCGGCGAGTTGATGTAGAGGTGGATCGGCCGCGTCGGGTTCTCCGCCTCCAGGAACAGCAGCTGGGCGCAGACCAGCGCCGAGACCGTGTCGTTCACCTCCCCGTTGAGGAAGACGATGCGCTCGCGCAGGAGGCGGGAATAGATGTCGAAGGACCGCTCCCCGCGGCTGGACTGCTCGACGACCATGGGGACGAGTTGCATCGCGTCGCGCATCGGCGACCTCCGATCTTCCGGGATGGCGAATCTTCCAGGGTGGGACGTCGAGACGAGCCGCGTCAGGCGGCGCGCAGCATCGGCATGTTGCCGTTCGCGGCGGCCGTCGTCGGGGGCGCGAGCCGGGCATCCGTCAGGTCATGGACGATGCGCAGGCAGGTGCCGCCCGTCCCGTTCGGGGCGATGTGGAACGTCACCGTGCTCTCGAGGTAGGGCGGGGCGGCCTCGCGCATCCGGTAGCTGACCTCTTCCCCGGGCGTGACGGCGACCGGCTCGGGCGCGGCCAGCGCCGACCCGGGCAGCCAATGCTCGCGAAGCGCCGGGATGCTGAGCGCGCGCCACACCTTCTCGAGCGGCTCGCCCAGGTCGTAGGCCTGCTCGATGCCGGGGCAGGGCTCGTCGCACGCCGCGTCGCTCATTGGTCCATCTCCTTCAGCACGGCCTTGAGCGCGTCGATGCGGGCGGGCCAGTAGGCGCGGTACTTCGCCAGCCATTGCGCGATGAGCGCCACCCCTTCCGGATCGACGTCGTAGTTCACGAAACGGCCCTGCCGCGCCTCGCGCACGAGCCCGGCGCCCCGCAGCACGGCGAGGTGCTGGGACATCGCGGGCTGGCTGATCGCCATGCCCTGTCGGAGTGCGCTGGCGTTCATGCGCCCGCCCGCGAGCTTCTCGAAGATCGCGCGTCGAGTCGGGTCCGCCAGGGCCCGGAAGATGTCGTCCTCGATCATGGCAACAAATAAGCAGACGCTTATGTGATGCGCAAGCCCGGAATGCAGGCGACGGGCCCCGGACCTTGGGTGTCACGGCCACGGCACGGCCGCCGCAGGGCTGTCCGGGTAACAACGAATCGCGAGCTTTCCCCTCTCCCCGCGGGCGGCAGGGCTGTCCGGAGAAAATCTCCTTCAGAGTCAAGCGCGGGATCCCCTCTCCCGTGTGGGAGAGGGGTAGGGGTGAGGGTGCTACGCTTCCGCGTAGAACTCCAACCTTCGTGCTGGCAGCTCTGCGCTTGGAGCCTGACTCAGAACCGTAGCACCCTCACCCCCGGCCCCTCTCCCACACGGGAGAGGGGAGGCGCGTTACAACTTTCCCCGGACAGCCCTGCGGATGCCGGGAGAGGGAGGTTTGCGGATCGGGCAGATGGTCCGCCGGGCGGCGCGATCTCGCCGACGCGAGCCTCGGTCATCGGCGTCGTCCTCCTGGGGCCGAAGGGCCCAGGAGGACGATGATGGGGTTCAAAACAATCGGCGCGATCGACCAACGCACCGGTTTTGCCATCCGGTGCATTTCGGACGACGAGACTTCGACTTGAGGGAAGGCTCGGACTTGAGGGAAGGCTCGCACGAGTCGCGCGGATGCACGGCCAGGCCGCCCATTCGCGCCGCTCAGGGCGACGGCCGGTCCGCCGCCTCCCGCAGCCGCGCCCCTGCTTCGCCGTAGCCCGCGGCAGCCGCCGCGCGGTTGGCGATGCCCCGGCTCAACACCACCCATTCGAGGTCGTTGATCGCCTTGACCAGGCGCTCGCGTTCGGGGACGTCGTCCTCGTCCCCCGGCCTCGCCTCGGCGAGGTTCACGGCGGCGATCAGGACCTGGTCGCGGCCGTCCTCGATCCGCGGGTCGCGCTCGACATGGCCGCGGACGTGGTCGTCGAACGGCTTGATCACCGTCCAGGGCAGGGCGTCGGCGCCGCAACCCGCGGGGTAGCCCCGGGCGACGAGGCGGGCCTGCGCGGCGGCCTCCCGGACGAGTGCGACGAGCTGGGCGACCATGGCGTGTCCGCTGTGAGGATATCCGGAGCGGGAACCCGCGAGACGCCCCGCGGGTCCCGTCCTCAGCGCGCCAGCCGTCCCTCGGCCGCGTCCCGCGCCATCTCGGCGGCATCCGCCGGCAGCAGCGTCCGCTCGGCCACCATCCGGTCGGCCGCGGCCTTCACGGCCGCCGCGTAGGCGCCGGCATCCGGGTAGCGCTCCTCCAGCGAGGGCCGCGGGTCGTGGGCGGCTTCCGCCGCCGCCTTCGTCGCCGCGAAGGGGAGCACGCCGCCCTTCTGGTTGCACAGGGTGTCGGCGGCGACGCCGCGGGTCGGGTTCCAGGCGGTGTAGGTCGCCCGCGGCGCCTCGATCAGCGGCAGGCGGATGCCCGCCAGCGTGTTGCCGTCGGGATCGACCTTCGGCAGCAGCAGCGGGTAGGAGCCGCGCACCACCGGCGGATTGCCCGGTTCGATCCACTGGGCCGGGTTGTAGAGCCCGGTATAGGGCAGGCCGGGGATCGGGGGGTAGAGATGGGCGGGCGCGCCCAGCGTGCCGTCGGCCCGCGACGGGTAGCGGCTCGCCGGCGGCGCGACGCCGTCGGTGATCCAGGACTCGAGGGCGGCGAGGAGCGCGCGCGAGGCGGCGCCGGCATGGAGCGGGCTCACCGGCAGGGCGCAACCGGGATCGTCCGTCGTCCGGGCGTCCGGGTTCGCGAAGTGCGGCGCGCCGGTGACCATGTAGACCCGGACCTCCGGCGGCTGCTCCAGCGCGGCGCCGCGCGTGTCGGTGGTCACCAGCGCCCCGCGCGAGCCCCACAGCTCGTACTCGCTGTCGACATGCATCAGCTTCGGGCAGGTGCTGGTCAGCCGGCAGCGCAGGAACAGGCCGTCGCGGCGGCCGGTCAGGGCGTCGGTCGTCGTCGCGTAGGCGAAGGGGAACTGGTCGGCCGGGTAGGTGCGGTCGAGATGGGGGCCGGGATTGCGGCCGGGCTGGGCGAAGCGGGCATTGGTGAAGCTGCGCCGGCTGCCGGCGATGTGCGGCATCATCCCGTCGAACACCATCCGGCCCTGCTCGTCCTCGTTGAGGCCGAGATAGAGCACGTCGCGCAGGACCCGGCCCGATTGGGAGATGCCGAAGCCGATCGCCCGGTCGATGGTGCTGCGCCCGTTCGCGGCGAGCGGGTTCCGGTCGCTGGCGTCGTGGCGCAGGAAGGTCGCGACGTCGCGGATCGCCGCGAGCCCCAAGCCCATCACCGCCGGGTCGCGGGCGGTGTAGCTCAATTCGTAGAGCGCGCTGCCGTCGAACCCGGCCGGCCGGGTGATCTCGATGCGCGTCGCGTCGAGGAAGCGGAACGACAGGCCGGGGGGCGTGGTGCGCGGGTCCTCGGGGCGCGCCCGCACGGTGAGGCGGGCCTTGCCCGGATCGAGGTCGGCGGCGGGCCAGGTCAGCGGCGCCTCGACCGGGGACTTCGTGTTGTCGAAGCTCCATTCCTCGCGCGACGGCCCGGTGATCCCGGCGAGCACCGGCAGGCGGATGCCCATCCCGGCTCCGGCCTTGCCGGCATTCGGGGCGATGTCGCCCTGCCAGCCGATCCAGGCGAGCGTGTACCCGCGCGACAGCAGGAAGCCCCGGCCGGCATCGTCGGCCTGCTCGAGCCGGCCCGACGCCTCGGTCGAGGAGCCCTCGACCAGCGGGCCGATCAGCTTGCGGCCGCGATTGGGAATCTCGACGAGGAGCAGGCCGTTCGGGTGCTCGGGGCGCAGCAGCACCACGTCGGCCGTCGCCTCGACCCGGCCTTCCGCGTTGCGGGGGCTGAGCGCGATGTCGGCGATGACCGCGTTGTGCGGATCGGCGGGGTCGAGGGCGATGGTCGCCCGCCCGGTGATCTTCTCGGCCCGGCCGCGTTCGCCGAAGCTGCGGCCCTGGAGGGCCGGCGTCTCGGCCGCGACGGTCTCGAACCGCGTCACCTCCGCCCCGGCCGGCCCGGCGGCGAGGCCGCCCCCGAGGAGCGCCAGGGTCGCGATCGTCGGCATCGTCTTCATGGCTGGCCCCCCGGGGGCGCCGCGTCCGGGCGCCGTTCGGGCGAGCGTAGCGGGACGGGGGTCGGCTGTGAACCGTGGCGGGGCCTGTCGCGCGGGTCTCCGCTCAGGCCAGCACGCCGGCGAGGTAGTGCCGGACGAAGCCGGGCATCCGGGCGGAATCGAGATCCGCCGCCGCCCGCACAGGGACGATCGCCGACAGCTCCGGCTCGGCTTCCGCGGCGAGGTGGGCGTTGATCGTCGCCATCACCGCCGCCTCGTCCCGGCCGAGCGGCACCGGGCGCAGGAGCGCCATCAGGCCGCCGTCGCGGACGATCGCCCAGCCGGGATCCGGCCCGTCCGGGGCGGTCAGGCCGGTCTCCTCGCGCAGCTCGCGCAGCGCGCTCGCCGCGAGGTCGACGCGGCCATCCGCGCCGATATCGGTCGGGTCCGGCGTGCCGCAGGGAAAGTAGACCCGGCCCGCGGCGGCGGTGTGCGGGCCCATCTCGCCGAGGATGTAGGTGCCGTCGGACG
Source organism: Methylobacterium platani (assembly GCF_001653715.1). Lineage (GTDB taxonomy): Bacteria > Pseudomonadota > Alphaproteobacteria > Rhizobiales > Beijerinckiaceae > Methylobacterium > Methylobacterium platani. The sequence goes on along the minus strand of NZ_LWHQ01000016.1, from coordinate 50,787 downwards.
TGCGCGGCACCACGGCGGCGAAGACGTTGAGCACGCTCGCGTCCGGGAAGCCCCAGTCCTTGAGGGCGGTGAGGGCGGCGTACTCGGCCTCGAACAGCTCGGCCGTGAGAACCCCGTCCGCGAGATCCCAGCGGCGCAGCATCAGCACCGTGCCGTTGAACATCGCCGGGCGCGCCGCCCGGCGCGCCTCCCAATGCGCCGCGATCCGCGCCCGGTTCTCCCGCGCCCAGGCCCAGTCATGCGCGACCATCCGGGCCTCGACGCGGCGCGCCGGGGTGACCGTGATCCCCGTCACAGGTGCAGCTCGCCCTCGGAGACGAGCACGGCGCTGCCGCCGATCTCGGCCGCCCGCAACGCCCCGTCCTCGATCGTGAGCTGGAGCGCGATCTCGCTCGGCCGGCCCATCTCGAACCCCTGCGCGATCGTGAGGTCGTGGGTGCCGCTGCCGAGCGGCTCGTGCTGCATCAGGGCGCCCGCGAAGGCCGCGACCGCGCCGCCGGTCGCCGGGTCCTCGGCGATGCCGGCGGCGGGCGCGAACATCCTGGCGCGGAAGCTGTGGCGCGGATCCCCGGTCTCGCCGGTGTAGAGGAAGACCTTGGCCCCCGGCCCGAGGGCCTCGGTCAGGGAATCGGCGCTCGCCCGCGCCCGCCCCAGGGCGTCGAGGTTCCGGACCGGGACGAGGTGGAACGGCGTGCCGGCGCTGTAGCGGCTCGGCCGGTGGCGGGAGAACCCGATCTCGGACGGCAGGAGGCCGAGCGCCCCGGCGAGGCGCGTCGCGTCCGGCTCCTCGCCCCAGCTCTCCGGCAGGCGCGGCAGGCGGAAGCGGGCTCGGCCGACGCGCTCGCCGGTCTCGACGACGCAGGGCACCACCCCGACCTGCTCCTCGAGCCCGAACGCCACCGCGTCGGCGACCTCCGCCCGCCGGTCGCCGAGGGCGAGCAGCACCGCGGTGCCCACCGTCGGGTGGCCCGCGAAGGCGAGCTCCTGGGTCGGCGTGAAGATCCGCAGCCGCGCCCGGTGCCGGCTCTCGGCCGGCGGCAGCACGAACACCGTCTCCGACAGGTTGAACTCGCGGGCGATGGCCTGCATCGCGGCCTCGTCCAGCCCCTCGGCCTCGAGCACCACCGCGAGCGGGTTGCCGGCGAGCGCGGTGTCGGTGAACACGTCCAGGGTGGCGTAGCGGCGTCCAGGCATCGATCCGTCCTTGTCCGAAGCGTGCGGCGAGGCAGCACGGATCGGGGGGCCGGTGCAAGCCCCGGCGGCGGGCGCCGCCGGGGAGATCCGGGATCAATCGGCGAATTCGCGCTTCAGGTCCCGCCGCGTCCGGTGCCGGTCGAGGGCGAGGTCCACGAGGCGGGTCAGGAGCTCCGGATACGAGACCCCCGAGGCCTCCATCATCTTCGGGTACATGCTGATCGAGGTGAAGCCCGGCAGGGTGTTGACCTCGTTGAGGGTGAAGGCGCCGCTCTGCCGGTCGAGGAAGAAGTCGACCCGGGCGAGCCCGCTGCATTCGAGCGCCTCGAACGCCTGGAGCGCCAGCCCCCGCACCCGCTCCATCTGCTCGGGCGAGATGCCGGCCGGCAGGTCGACGCTGGCGCCCTCGGGGTCGAGGTACTTGGCGGCGTAGGAATAGAAGTCGTGGTGTCCTTGCGGATTCAGCTCGCTCGCGACGCTGACGAAAGGCGGGTCGCCGTCGAGCACCGCCACCTCGATCTCGCGGGCGTCGATGCCCTGCTCGACCAGCACCTTGACGTCGTACCGGAACGCATCGGCGAGCGCCGCCGGCAGGGCGGCCCAGTCCTTGACCTTATGGATGCCGACGCTCGAGCCCATGTTGCAGGGCTTGACGAAGACCGGCAGCGACAGGGTCGCGGCGATCTCGTCAAGGGAGACCGCGCCGCGCTCGTAGGCCCGCCGGGTGAAGGCGCGGTAGGGCGCGATCGGGATGCCCGCGAGCCCGGCCAGCCGCTTGGTGACGTCCTTGTCCATGCCGACCGCCGAGGCCATCACGCCCGAGCCGACATAGGCGGTCTCGGTCAGCTCCAGCAGGCCCTGCAGGGTCCCGTCCTCGCAGAGCGGCCCGTGCAGGACCGGGAACACCACGTCGATCTCGGTGCGCGCGCGATCCCCGTCGAGGCCGACCACGGCGGCGCGTCCGCCCGACCCTTCCCCGGATCCTTGCGCCAGTCGCACCTCGGGGCTCTCGGGCGGGATGCTCAGGCTCTCGTCGCCGGTCTGCTCGATCCGGCGCAGGTCGTGGCGCTGCCAGCGCCCGGCCTTGTCGATGCTGACCGGGATCACCTCGAAGCGGGTGCGGTCGAGGTGGCGCACCACCGAGGCGGCGGAGCGCAGCGAGACCTCGTGCTCGCCGGATCTGCCGCCGTACAGGACGGCGACGCGGGTCTTCTCGGTCATGCGCGAACCCTCGGATTCCCTCAAGCAGCCCCGATCCCGCGGACCGCCTGGCCCCGCGCGGGGACCCTGCTTATCGCCCGGGGAAGATTTCAGAAACCCTACGAGCGGATCGACGAGGCGGAGCCGGGCGAGCCCGATGCGGCGGGGCCGGTCGGGCCGAGCTCGTCCCGCATCAGGGCGAGGAAGTTGCCGGTGACGGCGCTCGCCGGCGCCCGGTAGAGGGCGCAGACGTCGGCGACCGGGGCGGGAGAGGCGAGGCGGCGATAGGCGATGTCGGGCCGCGCCAGGGTGCCGATCGACTCGGGCACCAGGGCGACGCCGAGGCCCGCCGCCACGAGGTTCACCAGCGAGGCCGATTCGACCACCTGCTGCACCAGGTGCGGCGCGAAGCCGGCGGCGAGGCAGGCGTCGCGCAGGTAGGTCGCGAAGCGCGAATCGCGCAGGCGCAGCGACACGAAGGCCTCCCCGGCGAGATCGCCCAGGGCGATCTCGGCGCGGGCCGCGAGGCGGTGCCCCGCCGGCAGGGCGACGCCGACCGCCTCGGGCCAGGCCCGCACCGTCCGCAGGGTCGGGTCGTCCGGCGGGCGGCGCAGGAAGCCGAGATCGGTGCGATGGGCGTGGAGCGCCGCCGGCTGCTCGCCCGGCGGCATCTCGTGCAGGCGCACCAGCACCCCGGGATAACGCTCGCCGAAGCGGCGGATCAGCCGCCCCAGCGGCCCGGCCAGGATCGAGCCGGTGAGGCCGATATCGAGGGTGCCGGTGCGTCCGGCCCCGACGGCCCGGGCCTCGGCGCAGGCCTCCTCCACCTCCGCCAGGACGGCGCGGGCCCGGGACAGGAAGGCGCTGCCCGCCGGGGTCAGGGCGACGCTGCGGCTGGTGCGCCAGAGGAGCGGCGTGCCGAGCTCCGCCTCGAGGTCGCGGATCTGCTGGCTGAGCGGCGGCTGCGACACGCCGAGCCGCTCCGCCGCCGCGGTGAAGCTCAGGGACTCCGCCACCGCCACGAAGTAGCGCAGGTGCCGCAGCTCCACGGGCGACCGACTCCGAGAGGGGACGTTTCCGGACCGTATCCAGACGAAAGACGACTGGACCATACGCAACGGAATATTGGACGTCCAGGGCGCGGCGCCCCAACGGTTGGTCTTCGGTCCGGGCAGGAAAGAGGGCTGGGACGCCCCCGCCGGGACCGACATCCCCCGGGAAGGACCGCCGATGCCCCGCTTCCTCCGCTCGCTGTTCGGTCAGGTCGTCGTCGCCCTGGTGCTCGGCGTGGCGCTGGGGATCGTCCGGCCGGATCTCGCGGTGGCGCTGAAGCCGCTGGGCGACGGCTTCATCAAGCTCATCAAGATGGCGATCGCGCCGCTGGTCTTCGGCGTCGTGGTCCACGGCATCGTCGGGGCCGGCGACCTGCGCAAGGTCGGCCGCGTCGGCCTGAAGGCGCTGGTCTACTTCGAGGCGGTGACGACGATCGCCCTCCTGCTCGGCCTCGTCCTCGCCGACCTCGTCCGCCCGGGCGAGGGCATGGGGATCGACCCCGCCACCCTCGATGCCAGGCTGCTCGCCGGCTACACGGCGAATGTCGGCCAGGTCACCGACACCACCGGGTTCCTGCTCAAGCTCATCCCGACCACGATCTTCGATGCGTTCACCCGCGGCGACATCCTGCAGGTGCTGATCATCGCGGTGCTGTTCGGCGCCGGGCTGTCGCTCATCGGCGAGAGCGGCCGGCCGCTCGCCGCCTCGATCGAGCGCATCACCGCGGTTTTGTTCAAGATGATCGGCCTCATCGTCCGGCTGGCGCCCCTCGGCGTGCTCGGCGCGGTGGCGTTCACGGTCGGGCGCTACGGCGCCGGCTCGCTGCTGCAGCTGGCCAAGCTGGTCATGACGTTCTACGTCGGCGTCGCCCTGTTCGTGGTCGTGGTGCTCGGCGGCATCCTGCGGCTCTCCGGCTTCAGCCTGTTCAAGCTGCTCGCCTACCTGCGCGAGGAATTGCTGGTGGTGGCCGGCACCGCCTCGTCGGACAGCGTGCTGCCGCAGGTGATGCGCAAGCTCGAGGCGCTCGGCATCCGCGATTCGACCGTCGGCCTCGTCATCCCGACCGGCTACTCGTTCAACCTCGACGCCTTCTCGCTCTACCTCACCCTGGCGACGGTGTTCATCGCCCAGGCCACCGGCACGGCCCTGTCGTTCCACGACCTCGCGCTGATCCTCGGCATCTCGCTCCTCACCTCGAAGGGCGCGCACGGCGTCCCGGGCTCGGCGATCGTGGTGCTGGCCGCCACGCTCTCGGCGGTGCCGGCGATCCCGGTGATCGGCCTCGTGCTGGTGCTCTCGGTCGACTGGTTCATCGGCATCGCCCGGGCGCTCGGCAACCTCGTCGGCAACTGCGTGGCGACCGTGGTGGTGGCGGCCTGGGAGGGCGACATCGACCGCGAGCGCGCCCGCCGGGTCCTCGACGGCGAGGTCGTTGCGTCGACCGACGCCGTGCTGGCCGCGCCGGTCGAGGCTGGACAGCCCTCCGCCCCGGCCATACCCCGGGCGCACTGATCGGACACGGGACCGCCATGCAGCACACCGGCACGACCCTCGGCGCGGGCGTGATGGCCCGCCTCGACGAACTCGCGCGCCACAGCGCCGATCCCGACGGGCTCACCCGCCTCTACCTCACCCCCGCCCACGATGCCGCCGCCCGGCAGGTCGCGGCCTGGATGGAGGAGGCCGGGATGAGCGTGCGGCGCGACGCCGCCGCCACGGTGATCGGCCGCTACGAGGCGGCGATCCCCGGTGCCCCGACCCTGCTCCTCGGCTCGCACATCGACACCGTGCGCGATGCCGGCCGCTACGACGGCAACCTCGGCGTCGTGGTGGCGATCGCCGCCGTCGAGGCGCTGCACCGGACGGCCGAGCGCCTGCCCTTCGCGATCGAGGTGCTGGCCTTCGGCGACGAGGAGGGGGTGCGCTTCCCCGTCACCCTCACCGGCTCGCGGGCGCTCGCCGGGCTGGTCGGACCCGGCTTCCTGGACGCCCGCGACGCCGACGGGGTGAGCCTGGGGCAGGCGCTGACCGGTTTCGGCTGCGACCCCGCCGGCCTTCCCGCCCTCGCCCGGGATCCCGCCGCGACGCTCGGCTACCTCGAGGTCCATATCGAGCAGGGACCGGTCCTGGAGGATGCGGGGCTGCCGGTCGGCATCGTCACGGCGATCGCCGGGGCGAGCCGCCTCGTCGTCACCGTCGAGGGCCGGGCCGGACACGCCGGCACGGTGCCGATGCGTCTGCGCCGCGACGCCCTTGCGGCCGCCGCCGAGATGGTGCTGGCGGTCGAGGCCGAGGCGAACGCCGCGCCCGACCTCGTCGCCACGGTCGGCCAGATCGAGGTGCCGCGGGGTGCCGTCAACGTCATCCCGGCCCGCACCCGGTTCAGCCTCGACCTGCGCAGCCCGAGCGACGCCGTGCGCCACGCCGCACTGGCGCGCCTGCGCGAGACCTGGGAGGCGATCGCCGCGCGCCGCGGCGTGAGCGTGAGTGCGCAGGGCAGCTACGACGAGCTCGCCGCCGCCTGCGCGCCCGGGCTGACGGACGCGCTCGCCGACGGGATCGCGCGGCTGGGCCTCGGCCCCTTGCGCCTGCCGAGCGGGGCCGGCCATGACGGCCTCGCGCTCGCCGGCCTGTGCCCGATCGCGATGCTGTTCGTGCGCTGCGCCGGCGGGCTCAGCCACTCCCCGGCCGAATCGGTCACGGAGGCCGACGTCGACGTCGCGACGCGCCTGCTCGTCGACGTGCTGCGGCATCTGCGGCCGGATTCCTTGGCCCGGTCCTCGCTTTAGAGGCCGGCCCCCGATCCACACCCAACCAGGAGAATCCCCGTGACGGAACTGAAGATCAAGGCCGGCCCGTTCGACCTCGTCGGCCGGCTCGAGCTCGAGAAGGCGCCCCAGACCTGCGCCGCCTTCCTCAAGGCGCTGCCCTTCGTCAGCGAGGTCATCCACGTGCGCTGGAGCGGCGAGGGCGTGTGGATGCCCCTCGGCGACCTCGATTTCGGCGTCGGCTACGAGAACCACACCAGCTACCCGGCGCCGGGCCAGATGATCCTCTATCCGGGCGGCATCAGCGAGACCGAGATCCTGCTCGCCTATGGCGGCGTCCACTTCGCCAGCAAGGTCGGCCAGCTCGCCGGCAACCACTTCCTGACCATCACCACCGGCATCGAGCACGTCTACGACCTCGGCCGCATGACGCTGCTCAAGGGCGCCCAGCCGATCCGGTTCGAGGCGATGTAACGGCCCGATCGCCGTCCCACCGCCACGCTTGCTCTGACAAGATCCCCTTGCGGCGGGGCGGCCCGCCTCGTACGCCTGACGGGCAGCCCGCCCGGGAGCCCTCGCGCGGCTCCCGGACGGCGCGCGGGGCGCTTGAGAGATGAACCTGAAACGGTCCTACCGCAGTCTCGTCGTCGGCGTCTGGGCGGGCGTGCTGACGACCTGCCTCGGGCTTGCCACGGTCACGGTCTGGACCGACACCCGCGACTACGAGCGCACGATCCGCGACGCCCGCAGCACCGCCGAGGCGGTGGTGCAGGCGCTGGGCCAGGAGGCGAACCGCCTCGTCTCCTCGGTCGACATGCTGCTCAGCGCCGCCGCCGCCCGGGTCGACGCGCACACCTTCGGGGCGAGCCCGACCTATACCCGCCAGCTCCTCTCCGGCCTGATGGCCCACATCCCGGCGGTGATGGCCGTGCGGGTGCTCGACGGCACCACCGCCGGCGTGCTGTTCGGGCAGGGCGGGGTCGGCGCCGAGGGCCGCTCGACCGATGCGGAGCTGGTGCGCGCCGCCCTGGCGGTGGGCCAGTCCGAACTCGCCATCGGCTGGCCGACCCGGATCGGGCCGGCCGATTCCTGGTTCGTCAGCGTCGCCCGGATGGTGATGCCGCGCCCGGGCGAGACGCCCCTCGTCGCGGTGGCCGACCTCTCGCTCACCGAGCTGCAGCGGCTCTACGGCCAGCTCGACCTCGGGCCGAACGGCGCCATCGGCCTCCTGCGCAGCGACGGCGTGATCCTGGTGCGCCATCCCTACGTGCCGGACAAGGTGGGCCTGAGCGTCGCCGGCGGCACCCTGATGCGGGCGGCGGCCGGGGCGGCCGGCGGCACCTACGAGGGCAGCGCCTCGCCGATCGACGGCGTGCCGCGCTACGGCAGCTTCCAGCGCGTCTCCGGCGCGCCGCTCCTCGTCACCACCGGCGTCTCGAAGGACGAGACGCTCGCGGCCTGGCGCGACGGCGTCCGGCAGGACGCCGCGGTGGTGCTCGGGATCAGCACCGTGCTGGTCGGCCTCGGCTTCGGGCTGACCCGGGCGCTGACGCGCCACCGCGACCTCGAGGCGGAGGCGCGCCGCGCCGCCGGCATGCTCTCGGCCGGCGAGGCGCGCTACCGCTTGCTCGCCGAGAACACCAGCGAGCTGATCGTGCTCGCCCACGACGACGGCCGGCGCAGCTACGTCTCGCCGGCGGTGCGGCGCCTCCTCGGCTACACGCCGGAGGAGGCCGTCGCGATGCGCCTGCGCGACGGCGTCCACCGCGAGGACCTCGCCCTGCTGGTGACCCAGGCCCGTCGCCTCGCCGCCGGCGAGCCGCAGGTCAGCGTGGTCTGCCGCGCCCGTCACCGGACGGGGGGGTGGGTCTGGGTCGAGGGGGCGTTCCGGCGTATCCCCGGCGCCGCGCCCGGCGAGCCCGCGATCATCGCGACCTTCCGCGACGTCGGCGAGCGCCAGCGCCACGCCCGCGCGCTCGAGGAGGCGCGGATCACCGCCGAGCGGGCGAGCCAGGCCAAGACCGACTTCCTCGCCTCGATGAGCCACGAGATCCGCACGCCGCTGAACGGCGTCATCGGCTATGCCGACCTCCTGCTCGCCGACCGCACCCTGCCGGGCCGGCACCGGCGCTACGTCGACCGGATCGCCGCGGCGGGCGGGGCGCTGCTGACCGTCGTCGACGACATCCTCGACTTCTCGCGCATCGAGGCCGGCGGCATCGCGCTCGCCGAGGTGCCCTTCGCCCCCGCGGCGCTGGTCGACAACGCCGCCTCGATCGTGCGCGGCCTGTCCGAGCCCAAGGGCCTCGCCCTCGACGTCGCCCTCGATTCCGCGGTGCCGGACTGGGTCCGGGGCGATCCCGACCGCCTGCGCCAGATCCTGCTCAACCTCCTCAACAACGCGGTCAAGTTCACCCCCGCCGGCCGGGTCGCGGTGCGGGTCGAGGTCGAGGCAGAGGGGGGTGCCCTGCGCTTCTCGGTCTCCGACACCGGCATCGGCATCGCCCCCGAGCAGCACGGCCGCCTGTTCCAGCGCTTCAGCCAGGTCGACGGCTCGATCCGCCGGCAATACGGCGGCAGCGGCTTGGGGCTGGCCATCTGCAAGGGCCTCGTCGAGCTGATGGGCGGCGCGATCGGCGTCGACAGTCGGCCGGGCGCCGGCTCGACCTTCTGGTTCCGGGTGAGGCTGCCGGCCTGCCCGGCCCCGGCGGCGGAGGAGGCCGAGGGACGGCCCGCGCCGGTGCGCCCGGCCCGCCTCCTCCTCGTCGAGGACGTGCCGATCAACCAGGACCTCGCCCGGGCGGTGCTGGAGGCCGACGGCCACGGCGTCGACGTCGCCGGCGACGGCGCGGCGGCGATCGAGGCGGTGCGGGCGCGCCCCTACGACCTCGTGCTGATGGACGTGCAGATGCCCGGCATGGACGGGATCACCGCCACGAAGATGATCCGGGCGATGCCCGCGCCGGTCGGGCGCGTGCCGATCGTCGCGATGACCGCCAACGTGCTGCCGGCCCAGCTCGAGACCTTCCGGGCCGCCGGCATGGACGGCCATGTCGGCAAGCCGTTCAAGCGTGCCGAGCTCGCCGCGGCGATCGCCCGGCACCGCGCCGACGGCGGCGGCCCCGTCCCGGTCCCGGCGCTGGTCGACGTCGAGGCCTTCGCGCAGGCCCGCACGCTGATGGGCCCGGAGCGGATCGACGGCCTGCTCGGGATGCTGGCGGCCGAGCTGGAGCAGCGCTTCCGCGCCCGCAGCGGCGACCGCGCCGGCCTCGCCCACGACGCCCACGCGATGATCTCCGCCGCCGGGCTCCTCGGCTTCACCGGCCTGTCCGACCTCTGCCGCGAGATCGAGGAAGCCTGCCTCGCCGGCGCCGACCTGCCGGACCTGCAGCGCCGGATCGAGGCGGCCCGGGCGGCGGCGCTGGCGCAGATCGAGACGTTGCGGGCGGCGTGAGAGCGGAGGGTCAACCCGCCCCGTCCCGCTCCGCCAGATCCCGCCGCACGGCCTCCGCCCCCGCGACCGTCCCGCCCGCCGCCTCGATCGCGCGGCGCGCCGCCGCGACCCAGTCGCGGTTGCCCCGCTCCGATCCCCACGGCGCATCCTCGAGCCCGACCCTGACATGGCCGCCGCGGGCGACCGCCGCCGGCACCAGCGGCAGGATGTCGACGCCGAGGCCCGCCACCATCCAGGGGGCGCCCGGCGCGCATTCGGCGAGCAGCGCCAGGTGCGCGTCGAGGTAGCCCGGACGCGGCGGGAAGCCCCAGGCGAACTCGTCCGAGAACATGAAGCGGTAGACCGGCACCGGCGGGCGCGGCTCCAGGTCGGCCAGCGCCGCGCCCAGGCGGGTGAAGCCCGGCTCGTAGATGGCGTAGCCGGGCCGGATCCGGTGGGTGCGGGCGATGCGCAGGCCCTCGCGGATGTCGGCCATCGGGTTCTGGTAGATGAAGCCGCTCTCCTCGTCCGACGCCTCGTCGTGGCGCAGGAAGGTGGTCGAGCCCGGATCGCACACCGCCCACTCGATCAGGCCGCGCCGGGCCAGCTCTTCCGTGTGGGCGTAGCGGATCGCCGCGCTGGCGGCATAGTCGGAGCCGGCGAGGGGAATGGTCGGGTAGACGATCGCGTCGGACTTCGCCCGGATGCCCTCGATGATGCGGGCATAGGTCTCCCAGGCGTCGTTCTGGCGCCCGGTCTGCGCGTCGTAGGCGTGGACGTGGACGATCGCCGCGCCCTCCGCCACCGCCGCGAGCCCGTCGGCCACCACCTCGTCGACGGTGATCGGGATGCCGGGCTGGCGCTCGCGCCCCCACGGCCCGTTCAGGGCCGCCTCGATCCAGGTCTCCGCCATGACTGCCTCCCGCCGGTTTTGGGGCATCATGCGCCGGACGCGCGCTCCTGTCTGCGGTCCGGCTCGGCTCTTGCAAGCCCGCCAGGCGCTGACACACTCCGGTCCCGCCTCCGGGAGGATCTATGTCCCGTCATCACGAGATCCCCGCCACCCCCGACACGATGGTGCTGGGCTATTTCGATGCCGCCCTGCCGCCGGTGCTGACGGTCGAGTCCGGCGACACCGTCACGCTGCATTCCCACCCGGCCGGCGGGCGAGCCTCGCTCCATCCCGATCCCGCCCGCCACCCGGCCGACTACCTCGAGGCGCTTGACGCGCTCTCGCCCGGCATCGGCCCGCACTTCGTCACCGGGCCGGTCCATGTCCGCGGCGCGGTGCCGGGCGACGTGCTGCAGGTCGACATCCTCGACCTCAAGTTCCGGATGGATTGGGGCTTCGTGGCGATCCTGCCGCTCCTCGGTACGCTGCCGGACGAGTTCGAGGATTACGAGACGATCCACCCGGACATCGATGCCGCGCGCGGCGTCGCGGTGCTGCCCTGGGGCACGGAACTGCCGCTCGACCCGTTCTTCGGCATCCTGGCGACATCGCCGCCGCCGGCCTGGGGCCGGGTGACTTCGCCGGTGCCGCGCCGCTTCGGCGGCAACATGGACAACAAGGAGCTGAAGGCCGGCACCACCCTGTACCTGCCGGTCTTCGCGGAGGGGGCGGGGTTCTATGCCGGCGACGGCCACGGCGTGCAGGGCGACGGCGAGGTCTGCATCACCGCGCTCGAGACCGGGCTCACCGGCACGTTCCGGCTCACGGTGCGCAAGGACTTGGCGAAAGACCTGGCCCTCGACTGGCCCTTCGCCGAGACGCCGACCGACCTGATGTCGATCGGCCTGCACGAGAGCCTCGACGAGGCGATGCGCCAGGCGGTCCGCGAGATGATCCGCCACGTCTGCGCCCGCACCGCGCTCACCCGCAACCAAGCCTACATGCTGTGCTCGCTCGCCGGCAACCTGCGCATCACGCAGACGGTGGACGGCAACAAGGGGGTGCACATGCTGCTGCCGAAAGCTGCGCTGCCGTCATGACGCGAGGCCGCGAAGGGACCACGCGCCCAGGTCTTTCTTAATCGGTCTTTAACAGGCGATGATGCGCTCCGACGTCGTTGCCGGAGTGATCTCGACCATCCTTTCCTTGACGAAAGGCTCGTCCACGGCCATATTTGAAAGGCTCGGTCGAGATATTTCGACGGCGAAAGGAGGAGTCGATGCGGATGCTCGATAGAATTGGAGTTTAGATCAAGGGGGGGCGGAGTGGGCGCACTGACAATCGAGTTGAACTCATCGGTTTTGACAAGTTCTGATAAGTCTTCGTCGCCCCGCATCTGATTGATCTCAAATGCAGGGTCGCTCGCGTGCATGAGGCATGCCCTGGCATCCGCGAGGGCCAGCTGCCGATCCGCGGCGTTGCTGTTTTTCAAAAATCGCAATTCATGATAGCACGTTCTGTTAAAATAGGCGGCAATGAAATTGTGATCTTTCGGCATTTCCTTGTTTTCGTATTTCATGATCAGCATGTCGAGCGTGACGATCGCGCTGTCGAGTGAAATCTTGAACCTCTGCAATCTGGCGATGTTGATCCAGAGTGCGCTCGTGGCGGTACCTTGTCTCGCCAGATCCTCGGCGCGCTTGAGCTGACTTGCCCAATCTTGAGGATCTGTATCTTTCGCGCAGGCTTTTATCAGTTCGTTGTTCAGGTTGATCGTATCCCTGAGTTCATTGTATCTTTGCTCGGCTTCGATCCTGGCATTGTTCGCCTGCGTGATCGCTTCCTGCGCGCTTCTGACGGCGGATTGCGCTTCGTCTCGAACCTCCTCGACTTGATGTCCGACGCGGGACATCTTGTTATCAACCTCGGACAATTGCCTTTCGAGGTTGCCGACCATGCGAGGCAGGAGGCTCTGTGCGCCGAAGCCCGCGATGACGCTGACCGAGATCACTCGGAGATACTCGTTGAGCGTGTTGAACTCGTTCAATCCGCCGATCGCGGCGATGAAGAACAGGAACGCGATCGATCCGCCCGCTCCGATCAGGCAGCTCTGGAATTTGGAGGGATAGGCGAACCAGGTCGTGTCCGGATTGTCCGATCTCAGGGCTCTGGATTTCTCGTTGTTGATGAGGTGGCCGACGAGTCCGCCGAAGGAGCCGCAGACGAAGCTCGTCAGGATGATCTTCGTCAGCGCCGGGTTGAAGAATGCGTCCATCGCACCCTGCATGGGATCGATCCGTCGTCGAGGGGGGGTGAATTTGCACGCGACCCTCGTCGGATCAAATTTTTTAAGCACTAACTCGTAAACATGATAACATATTGCAAGTATATTATGGATGATCTGAAGGCGTTACGATACCGCTCGTGAGTTCACGGATGCGCCAGGGCGGCAGGCCGGATCGACGGTTGCGGCACCGAAGTTCTATCGTCGAAGTCTGGCCGTGGTCGGCGTATGATCGAGGGAGAGGCCTTCCGCGTGAGGCAGGAGGCGGCGCGTCGTCGGCTCGATCGTGCGAGGCGGGAGGGTCGGTCGGCCGGGCCGTCCCGCACGGTCTCGGTCCTCCGGCGCGTGGCCTGCAACTTGCGCGCGCCTCTCCGACGCTGCCTCACCCTCAACGGAATCCGATGGACCTCCGCTTCGACGACCTGCCCGCCCGCGACCGCTACCGCCTGCTCACCGCCCTCGTCACCCCGCGGCCGATCGCGCTGGTGACCACGCGCTCGAGGAGCGGCATCGACAACGCGGCCCCGATCAGCTTCTTCCAGGTGCTGGCCGAGGAGCCGCCGATCGTGGCCCTCAGCTTCAACCTGCGCTCCGACGGGACGCTCAAGGACACGCCCCGCGCCATCGCCGAGACCGGCGAATTCGTGGTCAACCTCGTGGATGAAGCGCTGGTCGCGGCGATGACGGTCTGCGCCGCCGAGTTCCCGCCCGGCGAGAGCGAGATCCCGGCGGCGGGGCTGACGCTCCTGCCCTGCACCGGCGTCGCGCCCCGCCGGATCGCCGAGGCGCCGGCGAGCCTCGGCTGCCGCACCCACACGGTGATCGACCTCTCCCCCGAGCGAAGGATCGTGCTCGGGCAGGTGGTGTCGCTGCAGGCCAACCCCGACCTGTTCACCCCGGACGGGCGCCACCTGCGCGATGGCGCCTTCCTGCCGGTCGGCCGGCTCTACGGCGACCTCTACGCCCGCACCGGGGACCGCTTCGCGGTGCCCCGGGTCACGGTCGAGGAAGCGCGGGGGCAGGAACCGGGACGTTAGCCCCGGACCGCGTCCGGCACGGCGAAGACGGCGAGCGTCGTCTCGCCGGCCGAGAGCCGCTTCTCCCAGCCGATCTCGGCGCGCGCCCGCTCCTCGGCCTTGGCGATCAGGCCGTCCGCCGCCTCGCGCGGGATCACCACGACGCCGTCGTCGTCGCCGAGGATCAGGTCGCCGGGGCGGACCGGCGCGCCGCCGATCGTGACCGCCGCGTTGACCGTGCCGCCGTCCTTCGAGGCGGGCCCGCGGGCGGTGACGTGGCGGGTGAACACCGCGAAGTCGCCCCAGCCGCCGAGGATCCCGGTGTCGCGCACCGCCCCGTCGGCGACGAGCCCGACGATGCCCTTGCGCCGCGCCGCGGTCGAGAGCAGGTCGCCGATCATCGCGACGTCGCCCCGGCCCCCGGCATCGATCACCACCACGTCGCCGGCCTCGGCCACCGCGATGGCGTGGTGCACGGCGCCGTAATCCTTCGGCTCGCACAGCGCAGTGACGGCGCTGCCGAGGAGCGCCGGCCCGCCGGCGATGCGCCGCAGCGGCCGGATCGCCGGATCGACCTGGGTGCGGCCCTCCAGCAGGTCGACCACCACCGCGACCGGCACGGCGGAAAACCGCGCGATCAGGTCGGCGGGCAGGCGGGGCGGGGTCTCGGCGATGATGCGGGTCGGCATGGCGTCTCCTCCTGGGACCGTCGTCGCTCTGGCCGTCTTCGCTTTGCGGCCGCTCGCCGATCTCTATAGGGTGCCGGGCACCGCGCCGACAGGCGCGGAGCAAGCAAGAATTCGATGCGCCGACGGGCGCGAACGACGAACGACGCAGGGAGGATCACCATGGCGGAGGGCGGGAGCGCCCCGGGCTCGCGGCGGCTCGAGGGCAAGGTGGCGCTGCTGTTCGGCGCCGGCTCGGCGGGGCCGGGCTGGGGCAACGGCAAGGCCGCGGCGGTGACCTTCGCGCGCCACGGCGCCCGGGTGGTCTGCGTCGACGTGCGGCGCGAGGCGGCGGAGGAGACCGCCGAGATCATCCGCCGCGAGGACGGCGCCGCCACGGCGGCCGCTTGCGACGCCACCGATTCGGGCGCGGTCGCGGCCCTCGTCGCCGAGGTGATGGCTGCGCAAGGCCGCATCGACGTGCTGCACAACAACGTCGGCTACGCCCAGATGGGCGGGCCGGTCGAGCTGAGCGAGGCCGACTGGCACCGCACCCTCGACCTCAACCTCACCACCTGCTTCCTCACCTGCAAGCACGTGCTGCCGCACATGCTGGCGCAGCGCGCGGGCAGCATCGTCAACATCTCGTCGGCGGCGGCGATCCGCTACACCGGATACCCCTACGCGGCGTACTACGCCGCGAAGGCCGCGGTGAACAACTTCACCCTGGGGCTCGCGCTGCAATACGCGAAGGACGGGATCCGGGCGAACGCGATCATGCCCGGGCTGATGAACACGCCGCTGATCCACCAGCAGATCTCCGGCCAGTACCAGGACCCGGACGAGATGGTGCGCGCCCGCGACGCCGCCTGCCCGATGGGCCGGATGGGCACCGCCTGGGACGTCGCCAACGCCGCCCTGTTCCTCGCCTCCGACGAGGCGGCCTACATCACCGGCGTGGCGCTCCCCGTCGACGGCGGCCTGACCGGGAGGGTCGCGTGACGCTCCAGGCCGCCTCCGACCTGCTCTGGCAGCACTGGCGCGAGGGCCGCCTGCTCGACGCCCTGCCGCCCGAGCTCGCGCCTGCCGATCGCGCCGCCGCCTACCGGATCCAGGCGCTGCTGGAGCCGCGCAGCGCCTCGACCCTCTACGGCTGGAAGATCGCCGCGACGAGCCTCGCCGGCCAGCGCCATATCGGCGCCGACGGGCCGCTCGCCGGGCGACTGCTCGCCGAGCAGGTCCTGTCGCCGGACGACGTGGTGCCGCTCGCCGGCAACCAGATGCGGGTGGCCGAGCCCGAGGTGGCGTTCCGGATCGGCCGCGACCTGCCGCCTCGCCCCGAGCCCTACACCGTCGAGGAGGTGATGGCGGCGGTGGAGGCGGCCCATCCGGCGATCGAGTTCCCGGATTCGCGGCTCGCCGCCTTCGAGAGGGCAGGGGAGGCGGCGCTGATCGCCGACAATGCCTGCGCCCACCTCTTCGTCCTCGGCCCGCCCGCGCCCGAGGGCTGGCGCAGCCTCGACCTCGCCGCCATGCCGACCCGGATCGCCGCGGAGGGGAGGGCGCCCCATGACGGCCGCGGCGGCAACGCCCTCGACGACCCGCGCCTCGCGCTCACCTGGCTCGCCAATGCCCTGTCGGGCCAGGGGATCACCCTGCGCGCCGAGGAGATCGTCACCACCGGCACCACCACGGTGCCGCTCCCGGTCGCGCCGGGGGACGTGGTGAGGGCGGAGCTCGGGGACCTGGGTGCGCTGACGGTGCGGGTCGGGGCGTAGCCTGCGGAGCACCCGGGTCGTGGCGGCCCTCGACCGCTCCTCCGCCGGCGGGCCTTGCGGCGAACGGGCGTGATCGTTCCGCGCAGGTCCGCCCTCCTGCCGCTGCGCCTCGCCCTCTGCGCCGTCCTCGCGCTCGGCAGCGTTCCGGGACGGGCGGCGGAGACGATGCGGACATCCGGCATGCAGGCGCCGGACCCCCTCTGGCCCGCGGCTCCGATCATGCGGCGCGACCCGATGCTCGACGCCTGTCGGGTGATCGTGGCGGGAGCGGGCTTCGGCGGCTTCAACGCCCTCGCGGCCGGCGCGTCCGGGCCATGGTCAATGTCCTCGGCGGCGTGAGGACCGCGAGCCCGGGCTGGGAGGCTTCCATGGTCGAGGCCGTGCGCGGCCTCGGCGCCCGCAGCCGCGTGCCCTCGCTCTGGCTCTACGGCGACAACGACCCGCTCGTTCCGGCCACGACCTGGCGGGCGATGCACGCGGCCTACGCCGCCGGCGGCGCCCCGGCGGACGTCGTCGCCTACGGCCGCTTCCGCGACGATGCGCGCCAGCTGCGCGCTCGCAGTGATGCGCGGCCGCGTCGTCGGTCCCCGCGTTCCCTCATGCCGGACGGCGTTCGCCTCTCGTCGTCCGGTGGGCCTCGGGCCTGGACCGGCCCCGCATCGCGCTCCGGGGAGGAGCCTTTGGACTTGCGGTTGGCATTCGAAGAAGCATCGTGAATATAAGTCTGTTCTAATGATTTACTGCATAAAGACGCAAAATAAGATCTTATACCACTTAAATCGACGCCGCTCATTGTTCAAATACGTTATATCTTCGCGAAGATAACCCGATTTTGACGATAATTTCTCTAGGTCATGCAAGTAGGATGTTCAGGATTCGATGGGACCATCGCGGAGCGATGGAGTTGCGCGACGGTATCGGCATGGCCGGACGGCCCGGGTTCCCTCTCTCGCAGGAGGGCGGCGCATAGGTGCGGAAGCGGCCGGCGCGCGCAGGAATGGAGCGATCATGAAGACGTTGCTGGCTCGATTGCTGCTGGGCGGGGCAGCGCTCTACGCCATCGTCCTGCCCGGGCCCGTCCTGCTGCGAGACACCGCTCATCGCGGGCAATGGGTCCCGGCGACGGACTGGACGGCTACCGAGGCCCGATGCACGCGCTATGCGTTCCTGGTCTCGTTCTGCTCCGTCACGGCGGCGCGGCGCTCCGCTCCGGAGAGCGGCACGCGCGATCTCGACTACAGCTCGTTCGCGAGCTGGGGCGGCGAGGCCGTCGAGTTCGTCCAATCCGCCGACGATCCCGACGTGATCACCCTGCGCCAGGCCGCGGACGGCCTCTTCGGCCGCTGGGCCGTCATGGCCTTCTGGCTCTTCGCCCTGTTCAGGATCGTCGTACCGGCCGGGCGGCGCGGGCCCCGCGCCGATGCGTCGGCGGCGCCCGATCGTCCGGCTCAGGCGGGCCCGGCTCCGGGCCGGGCGGGGCAGGGCGGTCCCGGCCCGCGCAAGACCTTCGGCATGAGGGCGGCGCCGCCCGCGAGGGGCCGCTGAACGGCCGTCATCGACTCGCTTCGGGCGTCCCGATGCAGCGAGGGGACGGACGGGGTCTCTCCCCCATCCGCCCCCTCGCACCGTCCGCATTCCGCGTCCGCCCCGGTCAGGCCGCCTTCACCCCCTCCAGGAACACCGCCACCTCGCGCTCCAGCTCGCCGGCGTAGCGGCCGAGCCGGTCGGCGGCGCCGAGCACCTCCGTCGCGGCCGCGCCGGTGCTGCCGGCCTCGCGCTGCACCGCCACGATGCCGGTGGTCACGGCCTGCGTCCCCTGCGCCGCGTGCTGGACATTGCGGGCGATCTCCTGGGTCGCCGAGCCCTGCTGGTCGACCGCGCCGGCGACGCCCTCGGCGATCTCCGACATCCGCTCGATCACCCCCGAGATGTCCCGGATCGCCAGCACGACGCCGCCGGTGGTCTCCTGGATGTGGCCGATCTGCTGGGCGATCTCGGCGGTGGCGCGGCTCGTCTGGCTCGCCAGCTCCTTGACCTCGGCGGCCACCACCGCGAAGCCGCGGCCGGCCTCGCCGGCCCGCGCCGCCTCGATCGTGGCGTTGAGCGCCAGCAGGTTGGTCTGGCCGGCGATCGACGAGATCAGGTTGACGATGTCGCCGATCTGGTCGGCGGACTTCACCAGCCGCTGCACCGTCTCGTCGGTCCGGCGGGCCTGGTCGACCGCGTCGCGGGCGATCCCGGAGGATTGCGCCACCTGGGCGGCGATGCCGCCGATCGAGACCGAGAGCTCCTCGCTCGCCGCCGCCACCATCTGGACGTTGGCGAGCGTCTGCTCGGCGGCGCCCGCCACCTCGGTCGAGCGGCCGTTGGTGGTCTCGGCGGCCTGGGTCATGGTCCGGGCGGTCGCCTCCATGCCGGTGGCGGCCTCGGCGAGCGTCGCGGTCATCGCCACCACGTTGGCCTCGAAGGTGCGGGTCACCGCGTCGAGGCGGGCGGCCCGCTCGGCCTTGGCGGCGGCCTCCGCGGCGGCGGCGCGGTCGGCCTCCGCCTTGGCGACCAGCGCCTCGCGGAACACCCGCACGGTGCCGGCCATGGCGCCGATCTCGTCGCGGCGCGTCAGGGCCGGGACCTCGGTGGCGAGATCGCCCCCGGCGAGCGCCCGCATGGCGCCCGACAGCCGGTCGATCGGCCGGGTGATGCCGCGCCCGATGAGCAGGGCGAGGGCACCGCCGATGGCGCAGGCGAGCGCCACGCCGCCGGCGAGCAGCCACAGGGCGCGGTCGCGCTCGGCGGCGAGCTGGGTCAGCTCGTTCGCGCCGATGCCCTGCGCGGCCGAGACCAGCTCGGCCGAGCGGCGGTCGAGGTCGGCGAAGATCTGCCCTTGCGCCGCGTTGGCCTTGACGATCTCCGGGATGCTGTCCTTGAACCCGCGCACCTTCGCGGTCAGGTCGCGCAGCACGCCTTGCGCGGCGGCGTCGATGTCGCCGTACAGGATCGTCTCGGCCTGGTCGATCAGGATGTCGGCGGCGGCGTCGACCGCCTGGGCGGCCTCGGCGTCGCGGGCCAGGATCAGGCGCTGCTCCTGCATCTGCGCCTCCTTGGCGGCGGAGATCGCCTTGCCGCTGGCGATGAGCAGACCCGTGCCCGAGGAGACCTTGTCCTGCTGCTGGCGCAGGGTCACCTGGGCGGCGGTCTGGGCGTTGTTCTGCGCCTGCTCGATCTGGCGCAGGCCGACGATCAGGCCGCCGAACAGCGGCGCCAGCTCCTCGCCGCGCTCAGCCTTGCCGCCGGCCCCGAACGGCTCCTCGACCTTGGCCTGGTAGGCTTCGAGGGCCGTCAGCGCGGGCTGGACGGTTTCGATCGAGGTCATGGCGCCGAGGCGGCGCAGCAGCACGGCGACGGAATTGACCTTCGACTGGATCTCCAGCTTGCCGTCCTCGCCGTCGCCGGCCAGGAAGCCGACCTGCAGCACCTGCATCTCGAGCGCCGAGCGGATCGCGAAGGCCACGACGACGGCCGTGTTGGTGGCGCTCTTCTGGTCGGCGAGCGCCCTGTCGAGGGCCTGGCCGGCCCGGGCGAGCTGGCGCTCCTGCGCCGTGCCGATGCCCGTCACGGTGTTCTGCAGCTCGGCGATCAGGGCGGCGTGGCGGTCCTGGAGCGCGCGCGTCGTCGCCTTCTGGGCGCCGAAGGCCGTCACCGCCGCCTCGAACCCGTCCAGCGCATCGGCGATGCCGGCGGCGGAGGACGCCGCCTTCGGGTCGTCGGCGAGGCGGCCCGAGAAGGCGCCGGCGCTCGCCCGCACCCGGCCGATCGCCGCCCGCAGGGCGTCGTCCCGGCGCGCATCGTCGCTCTTGAGGGCGCGGTCGGTGGCGAGCGCGAGATCGCCGATCTCGCCGGCCAGCAGCTGCGCCGCGTTGGCCGTGTCGACCCGCCGGGCGAAGCCCGTCAGGCTGTGCCACCCGATCGCCGCGACTGCGACCGTCAGCAGGAGGATCAGCCCGAACCCCCCGAATACGCGCGCCCTGATGGACATTCTGTCGTCTCCTCGCAGTGGCAATCACTAACAGCGAGACGTGAAGCAATTCCTACTATAATTATACAATCGGTGGTTGATATCGGCATGATATCTCCATGGCGGCCACGCCGGGTCCGCCGCCCCGTCACGCCGCTCGTCCGGACGATCGGTCCCGCCCCGGACGGTCGCCGAGCCCGGCATGCGTCGCGCCGCGACGTCCCCTGCCGGGCCGGGCGCCGCTGCGGCGGCATGGCTTCTTCGCCTAGGCCGCTGACGCGACGGAGCCCGAGGCGGGGATCCGCGTTGCTGGATGCGGCAGCGGGGCCGAAGCGCCCGGGCGTGCCGGCGGAGGCGACCCGTGGGCCAGCTCATCGGCACGGAAGAGGAAACTTCGTCGAGGACGGACGAGCGGGAGCCGGCGCGGCCGCTGAAGCCCGCGCTGCTCCTCGGCGCGCTCGGCGTCGTCTACGGCGATATCGGCACCAGCCCGCTCTACGCCTTCAAGGAGGCGGTGCGGGCGGCCGGCCACGGCCACGCCGAGCCCGCCGCGGTGATCGGCGCGGTGTCGCTGATCCTGTGGGCGCTCATCGTCGTCGTCTCGCTCAAGTACGCGGTGCTGATCCTGCGGGCCGACAATCACGGCGAGGGCGGCATCGTGGCGATGCTGGCGCTGCTCGGCGCCCGCCACGCCGAGCCGCGCAGCTGGGCCGGCCTGCTCCTCGTCGTCGGGCTGATCGGCGCCGCTCTCCTCTACGGCGACGGGGCGATCACGCCGGCGATCTCGGTGCTCAGCGCCGTCGAGGGCCTGAAGGTCGAGGCGCCCGGCCTCGCCCGCGCGGTGGTGCCGATCACGATGGTGATCCTGGTCGGTCTGTTCCTGATCCAGAGCAAGGGCGCGGCCTTCATCGGGCGGATCTTCGGGCCGGTGATGCTGGTGTGGTTCTTCGTCCTCGCCCTGCTGGGGTTGGGCGGCATCCTGCAATCGCCGCAGATCCTCGCGGCGCTCAACCCCCTGAAGGCGATCGACTTCCTCACCCATGCGGGCTGGGGCGTCAGCTTCGCGATGCTCGGCGCCGCCTTCCTGGCCGTCACCGGCGGCGAGGCGATGTACGCCGATCTCGGGCATTTCGGCGCCCGGCCGATCCGGCTCGCCTGGTTCGGCCTGGTGCTGCCGGCCCTCGTCATCAACTATTTCGGACAGGGCGCCGTTCTCCTCGCCGAGCCCGACGCGATCGAGAACCCGTTCTACCGCCTCAGCCCGGACTGGGCGCATTACCCGCTGATCGGCTTGGCGACGCTCGCCACCGTCATCGCCTCGCAGGCGATCATCTCGGGCGTGTTCTCGCTCACCCAGCAGGCGGTGCAGCTCGGCTTCCTGCCCTATATCCGGATCATCCACACGGCGCGGGACGAGCGCGGCCAGATCTACGTGCCGATCGTCAACTGGCTGCTCGCCGCCGCGACCCTGAGCGCCGTCCTGATCTTCGAGACCTCGGACGCGCTCGCCGGCGCCTACGGCATCGCGGTGTCGCTGCTGATGGCGATCACCACGCTGCTCGCCGCCCTGATCGCCCGGCGCTGGGGCTACAACCTGCTGCTCGTCCTCCTGGTCAACGGGCTGTTCCTGACGATCGACCTCGTCTTCCTCGCCGCCAACAGCGTGAAGGTGTTCGAGGGCGGCTGGTATCCCCTGGTGCTGACCGCGATCGTCGCCGTGACGATGCTGACCTGGCTCCAGGGCACGCGGCTGATCGAGGCCTACCGGGTCGGCGCCCGCCAGGACGAGGGCGCGTTCCTGGCACGCCTGCGGGCCGACCCGCCGATCCGGCTGCCGGGGGCGGGGGCCTTCCTGTCGGCGGCGACCAAGGGCATCCCGCTCCACATGAGCCGGCTGGTGGAGCGCAGCCACGCCTTGCCGTCCCGCTGCACCATCGTCACCGCCCTCTACGAGGAGAAGCCGGTGGTGCCGGAGACCGAGCGCGCCGAGGTCATCCGGATCGCCCCCGACCTCTACCGGGTGACGCTCCGCTACGGCTACATGGAGGACGCCTCGATCCCCGACGGGCTCGCCTGCGCGGTCGCGCATCGCGGCCTGCCGGCCGAGTTCGTCGAGGACGTCACGGTCTTCATCGGCCACGAGACGGTCATCCCCAAGCACAACCACCGCGGCATGGCGGGCTGGCGCGAGACCCTGTTCGCCTTCATGGCCCGCAACGGCGAGCGCACCGGCGCCTTCTTCTGCGTGCCGACCCGGCAGGTGATGGAGGTGGGGACGGAGATCGAGATCTGAGGCGGGTCGCAGTCACGACGCCCTCCCGGTCGCGGGCCGCCGCCCCAGGCTCGCGGCCGGCCGCAGGAGGTAGCCGTCCGGGTCCTGCACCAGGAACTGGCGCTGCCCGACCTCGACCTCGCCGGCCCGGTACCAGGCGTCCTCGACCGCCATGTAGAGGGGCCAGCCCGCCGCCTCCAGCCGTCCCAGGATCGGCTCGACCGCCGCAACCCCGATCTCGAAGTTGATGCCGCGGCCGAGCGGCACCTCCAGCGGACCGGTGAGCCATTGCCGCGAGGCGGTGTTGCGCGTCTCCAGCATCACCTGCGCCCCGTCGCGGTCGAGATAGGCGAAGCCCTCCTCCGGCCGGTCGTAGGCGACCCGGAAGCCGATCAGGTCGACCCAGAAACGCAGGCTCGCCGCCAGGTCGGTGATCAGCAGTTCCGGCGTCAGCCGCGCGAAGGTGAATGCCATGCCCCTACCCCATCCCCGCCCGGCCTTCCGCGCCGGTTGACCTCATGCTGCCGATCCGTGACGGTTCACGCAACGGCGCCCGGAACGCGCGCCGAGGGAAGGGCAGGGCGGCCCCTGCGCCGCCCGGGAGGACGAGATGGGCCTGTACCACAAGCTCGCGGCGCGGGCAGAGGCCGGCAATCCGGTGCGGATCGGGGTGATCGGGGCCGGCAAGTTCGGCTCGATGTTCCTGTCGCAGGTGCCCCGCACGCCGGGCCTGCACGTCGTCGGCATCGCCGATCTCGACCCGCAGCGGGCGCGGGCGGCGCTCGCGCGGGTCGGCTGGCCGGCGGAGCGCCATGAGGCGAAGAGCGCGGCCGAGGCGATGCGCAACGGCACGACCTTCCTCACCGACGACGCGGAAGGGCTGATCGCCGCCGACGGGATCGAGGTGATCGTCGAGGCGACCGGGCACCCGGGCGCCGGCATCCGCCACGCGCTCGCCTGCTGCCGGCACAAGCGCCACATCGTGATGGTCAACGTCGAGGCCGACGCGCTCGCCGGTCCCCTCATCGCCCGCAAGGCGGCGGAGGCCGGCATCGTCTATTCCTTCGCCTACGGCGACCAGCCGGCGCTCATCGCCGAGATCGTCGACTGGGCCCGCACGGCCGGCTTCCGGGTGGTCTGCGCCGGCAAGGGCACCAAGTACCTGCCGGTCTACCACGCCTCGACCCCCGAGACGGTCTGGGGCCATTACGGCTTCACGCCCGAGCAGGTCGCCGGCGGCGACTTCAACCCGCAGATGTTCAATTCCTTCCTCGACGGCACCAAGTCGGCGCTGGAGATGGCGGCGGTCGCCAATGCCTGCGACCTGACCCCGCCGCCGGCCGGCCTCGCCTTTCCACCTTGCGGCGTCGACGACCTGCCGACCCTGCTCCGCCCCGAATCCGCCGGCGGCATCCTGCCGGTGGACGGCACGGTCGAGGTGGTGTCGTCGCTGGAGCGAGACGGCCGCCCGGTGTTCCGCGACCTGCGCTGGGGCGTCTACGCCACCTTCGAGGCGCCCTCCGACTACGTCCGCAAGTGCTTCTCGGAATACGGCCTGAAGACCGACTCGAGCGGTACCTACAGCGCGATGTACAAGCCCTATCACCTGATCGGGCTCGAGCTCGGGCTCTCGGTCGCCAGCATCGCGGTCAGGGGCGAGGCGACCGGCACCACACGGGGCTTCTCCGGCGACGTGGTGGCGACCGCCAAGCGCGACCTGAAGGCCGGCGAGCGCCTCGACGGGGAGGGCGGCTACACGGTCTACGGCCGGCTGATGCCGGCGCGCGATTCGCTTGCGGCCGGCGGCCTGCCGATCGGCCTCGCCCACGGCCTCACCCTCACTCGGCCCGTCGCCGCCGGGACGCCGGTGTCGTGGGAGGACGTGTCGTTCGCAGCCGACGATCCGGCGATCCGGTTCCGGCGCGAGATGGAAGAGGTGTTTCGCGGGGAGGCGGGCGGCGCCTGACCCCGGCGTCATTCCTCGCGGGAATGCTTCCGTTCCCGAACGGTCTTGGACACGGATGCGTCCGGTCTCCAAGCTCGACGAAACAACGACAGGCCGGGGGAGGGCCGGGGCTCGGCCCCGGCCCGACGCGCACCGGGGGCACCCCGCTCCCGCGTGAGGCCTGCGAAGCGCCCCGGAGGAGCGACCATGACCGCCACCACCACTCTCGACGAGGCAGAAATCGAGGCACCCCCCGCCGCCGCGGACGAGGCGGCGCGCCGGCGCGGCGTCGTCGCCGCGGTGATCGGCAACACCCTCGAATTCTACGACTTCACCACCTACGCCTTCTTCGCCGTCACGATCGGCCAGACCTTCTTCCCGGCCGGCGACGCCTGGGTCAGCCTGCTGGCCTCCGTCGCCACCTTCGGCATCGGCTTCGTCACGCGGCCGATCGGCGGCGTGGTCATCGGCGCCTATGCCGACCGCGCCGGCCGCAAGCCCGCGATGATGCTGACCATCGCCCTGATGGCGGTCGGCATGCTGATGCTGGCGCTCACCCCCGGCTACGCCACGATCGGCATGGCCGCGCCGATCCTCGTGGTGATCGGGCGCCTGATCCAGGGCTTCGCGCTCGGCGGCGAGGTCGGTCCGTCCACCGCCTACCTCATCGAGAGCGCGCCTCCGGGCAAGCGCGGCCTCTATGCCAGCTGGCAGATCGCCAGCCAGGGCCTCGCCACCCTGTGCGCCGGCACGATCGGCGTCGTGCTGTCGCTGGGCCTGAGCCCTGAGCAGATGCAGGCCTGGGGCTGGCGGATCCCGTTCCTGCTCGGCCTGCTCATCATCCCGGTCGGGATCTACATCCGCCGCGCGATGCCGGAGACCGCCGGCGAGAGCACCGGCCACGCGGAGGCCACCGCCGGCGCCGTGCTCGCCCGTCTGCTGCGGGAGCACGGCCGCACGCTGGCGCTGGTCGTGCCGATCCTGCTCTGCGGCACGGTCTCGACCTATGTCGGCAACTACATGACCACCTACGCGATCACGACGCTGAAGCTGCCGGCGAGCCTGTCGATCGCCGCGACGGCGGTGGTCGGCGCCTGCGTCCTGGTGTTCTCGGTGCTGGCCGGCCGGCTCGCCGACGCCTACGGCCGGCGCCGGGTGATGATCGTGCCGCGGATCCTGCTGCTGCTCGTCGCCTACCCGGCCTTCCTGCTGATGACGCGGGATCCCGGCCCGGCGACGCTGCTCAGCATGTCGGCCCTGATCGCGGCGCTCGGCGCGATGAGCGGCGCGGCGAGCCTGGTGGCGATCCCCGAGCTCCTGCCGCGCAGCGTGCGCAGCGCCGGCCTCTCGGTGGCCTACGCCTTCGTCGTGACGGTGTTCGGCGGCACGACCCAGCTGGTGGTGACCTGGCTGATCGGCGTCACCGGCGATCCGCTCGCGCCCGCCTGGTACGTCATCGCGACGAGCCTCCTCGGCGCCGCCGCGATGCTCGCCACCCCCGAGACGAAGGAGGCGGCGCTCGCCGCTTGAGGCTATCGCAGTCACACGTCTCGGTTCGAGCGCTTCCCCTTCAACGATCGCGCGCCTCCCCTCCCCGCAAGGGGGAGGGGAAAGCGCTCGTTTCTACACGGGGTCGGGCTTCGTGTTGTGTATCTGCAAGCCGTAGAGGCGAGGGTGTCCTACACCTGAAACTCCCGGTCCACCGGCACCTGCATCCCGGTGACGAGCGCGTTGGTGGTGCTTGCCATGCCGATCACCGCCAGCAGCTCGCCGTGCTGGGCCTCGGTCATGCCCTTGGCCCGCGCGGCGGCGGTGTGGGAATGGATGCAGTAGCTGCAGCCGTTGGCGGTCGAGACCGCGATGTAGATCAGCTCCTTGGTCAGCGGGTCGAGGGCGCCGTCGGCGGCCATCACCTGCTTCAGGTCGGCCCAGGTCCGCTCCAGGACGGCCGGCTGGTTGGCCAGCGCGCGCCAGAAATTGTTGATGAAGTCCGAGCGGCGCAAAGCCCGGATGTCGTCGAACACCGCCTTGACGCGGGGATCGGCATCCGCCTCCGCGTCGGTCCATAGTCTCACGGTCGCCATGCCGGTCCTCCCGAGGAAGCCGGCATGGTCGGCCAGGCCGCGGCCGACGTCGAGGGCCTCAGCGCCGCGCCGCCGCGTCGAAGCCGTCCGGCACCCGACCCGACGGGGTGGCGAGCGCGTAAGGCCCACGGGCGAGGAAGCGGCCGGAGCCGGGCTCGGCCAGCACCTTGCCGTCGCGCACCGCGATCTCGCCGCGCCGGACGGTCGTGACCGGCAGGCCCTTCAGGCGCATCCCCTCCCAGGGCGTGTAGTCGATGGCGTGGTGGAGGTCCGAATTGGTCAGGACCCGCTCGGCATCCGGGTTCCACAGCACGAGGTCGGCATCCGCCCCGGGGGCCAGGGTCCCTTTCCGGCCGGCGAGGCCGAACAGGCGCGCGGCGTTGGTCGAGGTCAGGCGCACGAAGGTCGGCAGATCGATGCGCCCGGAAGAGACGCCCTCGGAGAAGAGCACCGGCAGGCGGGTCTCGATGCCGGGCACGCCGTTCGGGATCGCGTTGAAGGCCGGCATCCCGTCGGGGCGGGCCTTGGCCCCGCCCTGGCCGTAGCCGCTGCTGCCCGGATCGCGCTTGGCGGTGGCGAAGGAGAAGCCGCAATGGTCGGAGGAGACGACGTCGAGGGTGCCCTCGCGGATGCGCGACCAGATCCGCTCGGATTCGCCGGGCGCCCGGAGGGCGGGCGAGCACACCACCTTGGCGCCCTCGAAATCGGGCCGGGCGAGGTCGTCGGTCGAGAGGGTCAGGTATTGCGGGCAGGTCTCGCCCCAGACCTTGACGCCGCGGGTCCGCGCCCGGGCGATCTCCTCGGCCGCCTCGTCGCAGGAGACGTGGAAGACCTGGATCGGCTGGTCGACGAGCTCGGCGAGCGCGATGGCGCGGTGCGTCGCCTCGCGCTCGACCACCGGCGGGCGGGCCCAGGCGTGCTGGAGCGGGTCGGTGAGTCCGGCGTCGAGCAGCGCGCGGATGCGCCAGCCGATCGCGTCGTAGTTCTCGCAATGCACCGTCACGAAGGCGCCGAGGCGCCGGGCGGTCGCCAGCACCTCGAGGAACTGGCCGTCGGTGAGTCGCAGGGGATCGTAGGTGAGGAAGACCTTGAGGCTGCGGATGCCGCGGGCGACCAGCGCCGGCACCTCGCGCTCCAGCACGTCGGGCGTCGGGTCGGTGATGATCTGGTGAAAGCTGTAATCGGCCCGCGAGGCGCGCGCCCGGGCCTCGTAGCCGGCTGCCGTCGCGGCGATCGGGTGCCCCTTCCATTGCGGCACGAAGCAGATGAACGAGGTGGTGCCGCCGGCGAGCGCCGCGGCCGAGCCGCTCGCAAAGCTCTCCTCCTGCACGCCGCCGTCCTCGGACGGCTCCTCGATGTGGCAATGCGGATCGAGGCCGCCCGGAGTGACGATAAGGCCCCTGGCGTCGATCTCCTCGCGCCCGCGCCGCAGCGACCGGCCGACCGCGGCGATCACCCCGTCGCGCACGCCGAGATCGGCCTCGAACACCTCGGCCGGACCGGCGAGCATGCCTCCGCGCACCACCAGGTCGTAGTCGAAATCGTGGCTCGTCATCGGAGGTCCTCCCTGCCGGCGGGTGTAGGAAGTGCCTTGAAACGCTGTCAATTCCGGTCCCGGCCGGATGCCGGCGCCGTGGGCAGCCGGCCCGCTATTTGGGCGCCGGCACCCCGGCCGTGCCCGCTCGGGCGGCAGCCGGCGCGAGCGGCCGGTTCCGCCGGAAGACCGGTTTGACAATGTTTCCGGGCCGACGGACAACGATGGTACCGCAGAGGTTCCGGCCGCGCCGAGCCGACGGAGATCCCCCGGCTTCGCGCGCGCACAAGAGCGCCCGCGGCTCACCCGTGGAGGAAATCTCGATGACGATTCGGTTGGATGCTCCGAGCCGGCGCGGCCTCATGCTCGGCGCGGCGGCGGCCGCGGTCACGGCCGGTCTCCCCGGCGCGGCAGGCGCCAAGGCGCCGATGCTGCGCAGCCAGAGCCCCTACTTCTACCGCTTCGCCCTCGGCGACGCCGAGGCCACGATGGTCTCCGACGGCACCCTGCCGCTCGGCGACCCCCATGCCAACTTCCTCGGCCTCACCCCGGCCGAGATGGATGCGCAGCTCAACAACAACTTCCTGCCGCTCTCGAACGCGGTGCTGGAGCAGAACATCCTGATCCTCAACACCGGCAGCAAGCTGGTGCTGTTCGATACCGGGATGGGCTCGCTCAAGCTGTTCGGGCCGACCACCGGCAAGCTGCTCACCACGATGCGCCAGGCCGGCATCGACCCGAAGGACATCGACGCCGTGGTGATGAGCCACGCCCATGTCGACCATTGCGGCGGCTGCGTCGCCGACGACGGCACGCCGCACTTTCCGAACGCCCAGTACTACATCTCGCAGGCCGATTTCGACTACTGGACCGATCCCGCCAAGGTCCCGGCCTCGTTCAGCGCCTTCCTCGACACGGCGCGCAAGAACCTGCTGCCGATCCGCGACCGCCTCGTCTTCGTCAAGGACGGCCAGGAATTCCTGCCCGGGATCCAGGCCCTGGCGGCGCCGGGCCACAGCATCGGCCACACGATGTTCATGATCACCTCGGGCAAGGACAGCCTCTGCTACCTCGGCGACCTGACGCATCACCCGGTGCTGCTGATGGAGAAGCCGCTGACCGAGTTCGCCTACGACACCGACCCGAAGCAGTCGGCCCAGACGCGGCTCAGGATGCTGACCATGCTGGCCAAGAACCGCATCCCGGTGCTGGCCTACCACTTCGCCTGGCCGGGCATCGGCCACGTCGCCGAGAACGGGCAGGGCGGGTTCCGGTACTATCCGCAGGCGATGAAGATGGAACTGTAACACCGCAGCGCCTTCGAACGGACCCGTCCGAAGGCGCTGGCTCGAGCTCGCACGGTCTCCATTTCCTCGCCTCGGCCCTGATGCCACGGCGCGAGGGTATGACGGCGCGCCGGCCCGATCGGCCGCAGCACCATCCGGGGGCTTCGAACCGGACGGCGCCCGCGCCGTCGCCTTGCCTGGCTTCGTCCTCGCCGGCGCGCTACCTATATCGTGCTCGATGAGCGTGGGAGTTCGCCATGAGTGAGGTGCAGGTCAGCGTCTCGATCCCGGATTCCGACCGGTTCGAGAGCACCGTCCAGGCCGCGAGCGCGATCGGCCTGAAGGTGCAGGACAAGCTCGACATCCTCGGCGTCGCGACCGGATCGATCAGCCGCAGCGCGCTCGGAAAGCTGCGCGACGTGCCGGGCGTCGACAGCGTCGAGGTGCAGCGCGAGGTCGGGATCCCGGCGCGCGTCCGGTAGGCTCGCCCGTCTCATGTCCGGTCCGTCTCATGTCCGGTCCGTCTTGGGCCGCGGCCCGTACGACTTGAACCGCTCCATCGCCTCGGCCACCTCGGCCTCGCTCAGGATGTGCGGCCGTCCGACCTGGAGCGCCACGGCGTATTGCCGGCACAGGGTCTCGAGCTCGACCGCGAGCCACAGGGCCTTCGCCAGATTCGGCCCGGTGGCGATCATGCCGTGGTTGGCGAGCAGGCAGCAGGTGCGGTCCTGGAGCGCCTCGAGCGCGCGTTGCGACAGCTCCTCCGTCCCGAACAGCGCGTAGCCGCCGCAGCGCACGGTCGGCCCGCCGGCGGCGGCGATCATGTAGTGGGCCGCCGGGATGTCCTTGCGGCACATCGCGAAGGCGGTGCAGTAGGTCGGGTGGGCGTGGACGATCGCCGCGACGTCGGGCCGGGCCCGCAGGATGTCGCGGTGGAAGCGCCATTCGGAGGAGGGCGGGAGCCGATGGTCGGCCCGGCCGTCCATCGTCATCGGCACGATGTCGTCGGGCGTCATCTCCTCGTAGGGCAGGCCCGACGGGGTGACGAGCAGGCCCCCGCCGAACCGGGCCGAGACGTTGCCGGAGGTGCCCTGGTTCAGCCCCTGGGCCGCCATGCTGCGGCAGGTCTCGACGATCGCCTCGCGCAATGCCGCCTCGGTCTCAGCCATCGCCCGCCTCCGCCGGTGCCGGTGCCCTCTCCCTCGCCATAGCCTCCTGCTGGCGCCCGAGCCAGAGCCCGTTGACGAGCCAGGCGAGCGACAGGGGCACCGCCACCACCGAGAGAGCGGTGGCGCTCAGGCCGAGCCAGGCCACGAGGGCGTAGGACCACGCGCCGACCTGGTCGCCGAGGCGGTACACCACCGTGTCGATGAAGGCCTTGGCCTTGTAGCGGTCCTCGCGCGGCAGCACGGTGAACAGCACCTCGCGCACCGGCCGGGCGATGGCGAAGTTGCCGGCCCGGCGCAGCACGCCGAACACCACCACGCTGGCGATGGTGGGCGCCACCGCGAGCAGCCCGAAGCCGAGCGCGCTGACGAGCGGCAGGATCGCCAGGGTGAGCCCGACGCCGAGCCGGCGCACGATCCGCCCGGTGAGGAAGAGCTGGACGCCGAGCGTCAGCACGTTCACCGCGAGGTCGACGGAGGCGAAGAACGTCGTCTGCGAGGCCCGGTCCGGGAAGGTGCGCTTCGCGATGCCGGCCTGCTCGAAGTACAGGAAGGTCGTGGTGATCGAGAACAGCAGCAGGAACAGGCTGATGCCGATGAGGTAGGGCGAGCGCAGGGCCCGGCTGATGCCGGCGAAGGGGCTGCCGCCGATCGCCTGGGTCGCCGCCCCCGGCTCGCGCGACAGCGCGTCCGAGATCCGCGAGAGCCCGCGCATGCTGACGACGGCGAGCTCGAGGAGGGCGGCCGCCGCGAGCAGCAGGAACGGGGTGGGCACGTCCCGCGCCAGCACGGCGGTGAAGGCCGAGCCGGTGATGGCGCCGAGCGTCGCGCCCGCCGCGATGAAGCCGAACAGCCGCTTGCCCTGCTCGGTGTCGAACACGTCGACGATGGTGGCCCAGAAGATCGAGACCACGAACAGGTTGAAGATCGACAGCCAGACGAAGAACACCCGGCCGATCCACACCGCCTCCTCGGGCCCGCTGCGGTAGAGGACGACCGCGAAGACCAGGATGTTGGCGGCGAAGAAGCGGTAGGTGATCGGGATGAAGCGGGCCCGCGGCAGCCGGCGCACCAGCCAGCCGAACGGCACGTTGAGCACCAGCATGCCCACCAGCGTGGCGGTGAACAGCCAGGGCAGGTTCTCGAGCCCGCCGGCGAGCCCCATCTGGTCGCGGATCGGCCGCATCACGTAGTAGGACGAGAGCAGCGCGAAGATGTAGAGCCAGGCCCAGCCGAGCGCCGGCACCTCCTCCGGCCGCACGTCGGTGAGGCGCCGCAGCCAGGCCGGCACCGCGAGGCCGCCGCGCGCCGCCCCCGCGGCGCCGGGCGCAGC
This sequence comes from Methylobacterium platani, assembly GCF_001653715.1. GTDB lineage: Bacteria > Pseudomonadota > Alphaproteobacteria > Rhizobiales > Beijerinckiaceae > Methylobacterium > Methylobacterium platani. The sequence goes on along the minus strand of NZ_LWHQ01000016.1, from coordinate 18,872 downwards.
GCTCATTCGGCGACCCCGAAGGCCTTGCGGGCCTCTGGGCCGGTGGCGTCGCGCTGGAAGCCGGGGCTGCCCATCTGGAACTTCCTCGCGGCATCCAGGCCGCCGACCACCACGGGGTCGAAGCCGGCATCGCGCACCAGCGCGGCGGCGACCTCCAGGGCCTGCTTGTCGTCGCCGGCGATCGGCACCGCCATCGGGGCGCCGCTGCGGTGGGCGTTCTGGGCGAAGAGCTTGTAGTTCGCGGCGTTGAAGGCCCGGACCAGCCGGGCGCCGGGCAGGTACCTGGCCGAGGTGGCGCCGATGCCGGCGCTCTCGGCCTCCGCCGCGAGGTCGCCGTCCCGCGCCTTGGTGGCGTTGCCGGCATCCAGCACGACCTTGCCCTTCAGGGCGGCGGCGTAGGTCTTCCCCAGCTCCGGATAGGCCCGGTACGGCACCGCGATCAGCACCGCGTCGCCGAAGGCGAGCGCCTGCTCGACCGTGCCGGCCCTGGCCGGCGGTCCGAGCGTCTCGACGAGGGGCTTCAGCTCCTCCGGGTGGCGCGAGGCGAACATCACCGGATGGCCGGCCTTGACCCACAGGCCCCCGATGGTGCCGCCGATGTTGCCGCCGCCGATCACGGCGATCGGGATCTTCGACTCCTGCGCCAGGGCGGTCCCGGCGACGGCGGGAGCGGCGGCGAGCGCGAGGGCGAGCGCCCCGGTCAGCAGCGTGCGGCGATCACAGGCCATCGATCAGTTCCTCCATCTTGCGGCGGGTGGCGGCGTCGGGCAGGCGCCCGCGGGCGGCGCCGAGATTGTCCTCGACGTAGCGGACCTGCGCGGTGCCCGGCACCGGGCAGGTCACCGCCTCGTGCGACAGGACGTACTTGAGAAAGAATTGCGGCCAGCTCGCGCAGTCGAACTCGGCGGCGAAAGGCGGCAGGTCGCGGCCGCGCACCAGGTTGAACAGCCGCTCGCGCCCGAACGGCACGTTGACCATCACGGCGACGCCGCGGTCCCGCGCCAGCGGCAGGATGCGCTCGGCGGCCCGGCGGGCGTCGACCGCGTAGTTGACCTGGATCACGTCGAGCGTCTCGGCCTTCATCAGGGCCTCGAGGTCGCCGTACTGCCCCTCGGCCCAGGTGGTGGCGCCGAGGTAGCGGATGCGCTTCCTCTCCTTCAGCTCGCGCAGGAGCGGCAGCTGCGCCGCCGGGTCGATCAGGTTGTGGACCGCGATCAGGTCGATCCGGTCGGTGCCGAGGCGGCGGAACGACTGCGCGATCTGCGCCTGCCCCGCCTCGCGTCCCCGCGCCGCCACCTTGCTGCACAGGAAGACTTTTTCGCGCAAGCCCGTGTCCGTCAGGATCCGGCCCAGCACCTCCTCGGCCCGGCCGTAATCCGGCGCGGTGTCGATCACCGTGCCGCCGAGCGCCACGAACCGCGCCACCGTCTCGCGCAGCGGCGCCATCGCGTCCGAATCCGGCGCCACGTCGTAGCGCCGCGAGGTGCCTATGCCGATCGCCGGCACCGTCTCGCCGGTGGAGGGGATCGGGCGGCGGATCAGGCCGTCGCCCTGCGCAGAGGCGCGGCCGGAGGCCAGGCCGGCCGCCAGGGAACAGGCGAAGGAGCCGGCCAGCACGGCGCGGCGGTGGAGCGTCATGCAAAGATCCCTTCGGCTCGTCGATCGCCGGCGGGAGAGTAGGGCGCGGCGGGAGGCCTGCCCACGCCCCGCCCGCACACAAGCGCTTGAGGTCGCTTGTGCTTGAGGGAAGCGCCTATCCCAGCCGCGCCGGCAGCCGCAGGAAGCCGCGGAAGCGCACCCGCTGCGAGCGCTCCGGCATCCCGTCGAGGCGGTAATCCGGGAAGCGGGCGAGGAAGCGCGACAGCGCGATCCGGCCCTCGAGCCGGGCCACCGCCATGCCGACGCATTGGTGGATGCCGCTCGCGAAGGCGAGGTGGCGGTTGGGATCGCGGGCGACGTCGAAGGTGTCGGGATCGGGGAACTGCGCCGGATCGCGGTTGGCGGCGCCGATGCAGAGCGTGATCTGGGTCCCGGCCGGGAAGTCCTGGCCCTCGATCGCGAAGCCCGTCGTCGCCACGCGGTTGCCGAGCTGGTTCGAGCTCTCGAAGCGCAGCACCTCCTCGACGCCCTTTCGCATCAGCTCCGGCTCGGCGAGGAGCCGCGCGCGGGCGTCGGGATGCTCGGTCAGCAGGTGGAGGCCGTTGCCGATCAGGTTGGTGGTGGTCTCGTGCCCGGCATTCAGGATGAAGATGCAGTTCTGCAGCAGTTCCTCGGGCGAGAGCCGCTCGCCGCCGACCTCGCCCTGGATCAGGCGGGTGAGGATATCCTTGTCCGGATCGCCCGGCCGGCGGCGACGGTCGGCGACGAGGTGCTCGAGATAGGCCAGGAACCCCGTCACCGCCCGGTCGCCGGCGGCCTCGACCTCCGGCGACAGGACGGGCTCGAGGGCGCCGAGGATCGCCAGCGACCAGTCGCGCAGCGGCCCGCGCTCGCTCCGCGGGACGCCCAGCAGGTTGCCGATCACCTCGACGGGAATCGCGGCGGCGAAGTCCTCGATCAGGTCGATGCGGCCCCGCGCCTCGGCGGCGTCGAGGAGGTGATCGACCAGCGCGACGATGCCGGCCTCCATCGCGGCGATCGCCCGCGGCGTGAACGCCCCCGCGATGATGCGCCGGACCCGCGTGTGGCGCGGCGGATCGTTGAAGACGAGGCTCGTCGTGTGGTGCCGGTAGAGCGGCGAGGGCCCGGCCTCGCCCCGGGAGTCGATCCGGAACTTGGCCCCGAACTCGACGGTCTTGTCCGAGCTGAAGGTCGCGGCGTCCTTGTAGACCCGCTCCAGGTCGGCGTAGCGCGTGAGCAGGATCTGGTCCTCGCCCGAAGGCCCCCGGCCCATCCGGTGGACCGGCGCGTGGGCGCGCAGGGCCGCGTAGGCCGGGTAGGGGTTCGCGATGAACCCCTCCGGCAGGCGCCTGAGGTCGAACCCCGCGGCGAGGGCGGGATCGCCCGTCCGGCTCGCACCGCTCATCCGCGCTCCTTCGGGGCGCAGGCCGGGTTCATCGGCAGGAAGGCCTCGCCCTGCGGGATGGTGCGCAGCACCTCATAGAGGTCCCACGGGCCCTTGGAGGCGGCGGGCTCCTTGGCCCGGTAGAGCACCGGATCGTAGAGGAGGCGCCCGTCGGCCCGCAAGGTGGCGGGGTGGTCGAAGAACGCCACCGGCAGGCTGCGCATGGCGGCGTTGGCGGCGACCGCCTCGTCGGTGCCGGCCTTGTCGACCGCCTTCAGGTAGTGGGTCACCGCGGCGTAGATCAGCGCCTGGTTCTTCGTCGGCATCGCGCCGGTGCGCTCGTGGAAGCGCGTGGCGAAGGCCCGGGCGGCGTCGTTCTGGTCCCAGTAGAACGCCGAGGAGAAGGTCAGGCCGCGCGCCACCGGCAGGCCGAGGCCCTTGATGTCGGTGACGTAGACGAGGAAGCCCGTCAGCGTCTGGCGGCCCCCGGTCAGGCCGAACTCGTCGGCCTGCTTGACCGCCTTGGTGAAGTCGTCGCCGACGCTGGCGAAGGCGACGACGTCCGCCCCCGAGCTCTGGGCCTGGAGCAGGAAGGAGGAGTAGTCGGCGGTGTTGATCGGGTGGCGCGAGGTGCCGACCACCTTGCCGCCGAGCGACTCGACGACCGTGGTCGCCTCCTTCTGCAGGGCGTGGCCGAAGGCGTGGTCGACGGTGATGAAGTACCACGACTTCCCGCCGCGCTCGAACACCGCCCGCGCCGTGCCGGCGGTGAGCGCGTGGGTGTCGTCGGTCCAGTGCGAGCTCACGGGCGAGCAGGTCTTGGCGGTGAGGTCGGAGGTCGCCGCCGCGGTGATCATCACCGTGCGGTTCTTCTCCTTGGCGACCGCCTGCACGGCGAGCGCGATCGCCGTCACCGGCAGGTCGACGATGGCGTCGACCTGGTCGACGTCGTACCAGCGCCGGGCGATGCTGGACGCCACGTCCGGCTTGTTCTGGTGGTCGGCCGAGACGATCTCGACCGGCTTGCCCCGTATGCTGCCGCCGAAATCCTTGACCGCCATCTCGGCCGCCGCCACCGAGCCGCGCCCGCCGCTGTCGGCGTAGGGGCCCGAGAGGTCGGTGAGCACGCCGATCCGCACCCTGTCGTCGGAGATCTGCGCCGCGGCCGGGGCGGCGAGCGCCGCGAGCGTCAAGGCGGCTCCGGTCAGGGCGGCGGTCAAACGGATCATCGTGGGCTCCTCCCGGGCGCCCGCGTCGTTCCCGCGCGAGGTCGCCCTGTCGTCTGTTCGCCCTTCACAGCCTATCCGGGCCCGCGAGGCAAGCGCCGCGTGCGCACCGATGCCCCGCGCGGCCCGGCGGAGCCCCGACGCGCGACACGCCTGACGTTAAGGGAGCGTCAGCCCGGTTGCGGCTACGGTGAGCGGGACGTGGAGCGGGCCGCCGTCGATCCGCACGTCCCGGAGGACCGGTCGCCGCGACCGGTCGCGACGCATCGTGCCATCGAGGTCGCCCGCATGCTGAAGCCCAGGCCGAGCCTCGGCCTCCTCGCCGACCTGCTGGACGGCCTCGACATCGGCCTGTGCGCCTTCGACGCCGACGACCGGACCCTCGGCTGGAACCAGACCTTCCTGTACCTCTTCCCCGAGCATGACGGGTTCGTGCGGGCCGGCGAGCCTTACCGCGAGAACCTGCTGCGGTTCTACCGCACCCGCCTGACCTCCGACGAGCTGCCCTACATCGAGGAATACGTCGCGAGCGGGATCGCCCGCCACCAGGCCCAGACCCGTCCCTACGAGTTCGAGCATCGCGGCACCTGGCTGCGGGTCTCGACCCAGACCATCCCGGGCCTCGGCCGGGTGCGGCTGTGGCGGCCGATCACCCGGGAGGCCGCGCCCGCAGGCTCCCGCGCCGCCGCGGAGGCGGCCCAGGGCGCGCCGGACGGCATCGCGGCGGCGAATGCCGACGGGCGCATCGTCTCGGCCAACCGGCAGTTCGGCCAGCTCTACGGCGTGGCCCCGGCCGAGGCCGTCGGCCTGACCTTCGAGGCGGTGGTCGTGCGGGCCTGGCAGCAGGCCGCCGAGGCGCCCCCGGACCAGCTCCTGGCGCGCCTGCGCGAATCCCTGCGCTTCGAGGGCGCGCCGTTCGAGGTGCCGCTGCCGGGCGAGCGCTGGATCCGGGTGATCGAGCATGCGCGCGCGGGCGGCGCCCGCACCGGGGCCCATTTCGACATCACCGGGCTCAAGCGCGAGCAGGCGGCGCTCCGGGCCGCCGAGGCCGAGGCGCGCCGCAGCGCGAGCCATTTCCGCGGCATCCTCGAGCACGCCCCGTCCGGGATGCTGGTGGTCGATGCCGAGGGCCTGCTCGTCGAGGCGAACCGCGCCTTCCGCGACGCGCTCGACATCGACGCGGCCGGTCTCCTGGGGCGGCCGCTCGCCGCCCTCGTCCCGCCCGAGGAGGCGGGCCTCCTCGGCGACGTGCTGGCCCGCGCGGCCGGGGAGGACGGGCCGGCGACGGCCGAGCTGCGCTTTCGCCGCCGGGACGGCGGCACGCTCTGGGCCCGGGTCTCGGCGGTGCGCCTGCACCTGCCGTCCGATCCCGTCGCCGCCTCGCCCCCTTCCACCCTGCTGCAGGTCGAGGACGTCACGGCGCGCCGCGAGGCCGAGCGGCGGATCGCCCACATGGCGCGCCACGACGCGCTCACCGACCTCCCGAACCGGGTCCTGTTCCGCGAGCGCCTCGACGCCCTGCTGGCGGCGGGCGGCTGCGCGCTGCTATGGCTCGACCTCGACCGGTTCAAGGTCGTCAACGACACGCTCGGCCACGCCGCGGGCGACGCGCTGCTCCGCGAGGTCGCCCGGCGGATGCGGGCGGTCCTCGTCCCGCGCGACACGATCGCGCGGCTCGGCGGCGACGAGTTCGCGGTGCTGCTCCCCGAATCCGATGCCCTGGCGGCCTCGCAGGCCGCCGCCGCCCTCGTCGAGGCGATGCAGGCCCCCATCACGGTCGCCGGCCGGCCGATGCATGTCGGCGTCAGCATCGGTGTGGTGCTGAGCTCCCGGCACGGCGGCGACGCCGACACCCTGATGGCCCGGGCCGACCGGGCACTCTACGGCGCCAAGGCCGCCGGCTGCAACACCTTCCGGCTCTACGACCCGGCGATGGACGCGGCGGCCGAGGAGCGGCAGGGCCTCGAGCTCGATCTGCGCCTCGGCCTCGAGCGGGCTGAGTTCGCGCTGCACTACCAGCCGATCGTCACCGCGGCGGAGCGGCGGACCGTGTGCCGCGAGGCGCTGGTGCGCTGGCGCCACCCGACCCGCGGCCTCGTGCCCCCCGGGGCCTTCATCCCGCTCGCCGAGGAGACCGGGCTGATCGACCGCCTCGGCGCCTGGATCCTGCGCCGGGCCTGCCACGACGCGGCGGCCTGGACCGACGGCGCCCGGGTCGCCGTCAACGTCTCGGCGGTGCAGATGCGGCACGGCCCCTTCGTCGCCACCGTCCGGGGCGCCCTGCGCGCATCCGGGCTTCCGCCGCACCGCCTCGAGATCGAGATCACCGAGACCGTGCCGATCGAGGGCGAGGCGGCCGACCGGCTGCGGGCCTTGCGACGCCTCGGGGTGCGGATCGCGCTCGACGATTTCGGCACCGGCTACTCGTCCCTGAGCTACCTGCGCCGCTTTCCCTTCGACACGATCAAGATCGACCGGTCCTTCGTCGCCGACATTGCCGATCCCGGCACCGCCGCCATCGTGCGCGCAGTGGTCGGCATCGGGGCGCAGCTCGGCGCGACCGTCACCGCCGAGGGCATCGAGACCGAGGAGCAGTTCGCGGCGGTGCGGCGGGAGGGCTGCACGGAGGTGCAGGGCTACCTCATCGGGCGGCCGGCGGCGCTGGACGCGGGCGGACGACGCGCGGACCCGTGACCCGCCGGAGGCGGGGCCGGTCCGCGGAGGAGCGTCGATGAGCGCCGCCGATTCGAAAACCGGCTGTATAAATTACTAGGTCTCTTGTTTTTCGGCAATCTACGCAATTTTAAAAATCATCTTCTCGATCGCGTGCTGCCGTCATGCATTGACGCAGGGGCGATAGAATATACATTCCGACTTGATCCCGGTGATTCGAGATTCGGAGCCATAGTGTGACAACCACTGGATTTTCTCTTCAGATCGTCAACGCAACGCCACATGATCTCAAGTTGATCGGACAGTCAAAATATCAGATGGGGTGGGCTCCCGTCGATCGCGTCAGGGCGAACGATTTTGCGCAATTCTATAGTGAATTCGATCAGGGTGCGTTCACATACAGCATCGACGATGCTGCCGATGCGATCTATGTCCTGGACGGTGTCGAACATTTCGAGGTGAGGATTCACGTCGCCAAGAACGGGGTCAACAACCTGCCGAGCCCGTATCCACCGTCCGAGGCAGGATATGGGTTCTCGGTGGAATGGGTCGGCGTTCCCCCGGGCTACGCCGTCTATCCGCCGCGGGACGGCAGCAACCACTCGCCGGTCGGGTGGATACACGATGGTGTCGTCACGATCGCAATCGGATACTTTCCCGGCTTCGAGCAGAAGCCCTTATCCGCGTACCCGGTCCCCGTCTACGGCCCGGACGGAACGACGTCGGATTGGTCCGCTCTGCGGTCATCCGTCAAGCATTGGTCGAAGAACTGGATGGAGGCGTATTCCGTCTGCCTGCAGAATCTCACAATCCCCGAGCTCACCCTGCCGGGAACGCACGATGCCGGCACCTATGCGGCCACCGGCGTATCGCAGCAGTGGGTGCAGACCCAGTACCTCAGCCTGCAGGAGCAACTGGAGCAGGGAATCCGGGCGCTCGACATCCGGTTGCGCATCGACGGCAGCGGCACTGACAGGTTCCAGTTCTGTCATGGCGATTACCTGACCAATCTCTCGTACAAGGACGGTCTCGGTCAGGTCCTGGGCTTCCTGGCGGAGGTACGCAGCGAACTCGTCATCCTGGATTATCACCGGTTCGAGGGCGATTGGAGCGAGGCCGATTTCCACGATCTGGCGGCGCTGACGCAGGCGATGATCGGCGACTTGCAGATCCCGCGCTCTGCCAGCGCTCACACGGTGTCGGAACTCCTCGGTCAGCCCGGCCGGGTCGTCGTCGGCATGGGGCAGCATTCCGGCGGCGCCATCACCGACGGCGTGCGCGCCTGGTTGCGCGACAACACGACCTTCTGGGCCGACGCCGTCGAGCAATACTGGGCGGGCACGAGTGTCGCCAAGTGGGGTACGATCGCAGGATATATGCAGCAGCAATTGGACGCGCTGGCAAAGCCCCGGGATCATGTTTGGGCATTGATGTCACAATATAATTATTATGCCCCTGGACCCGGTATGCCTGCAAATGCTCCTGTAGAGATTTCTAATTTCTTTGCTGGCAAAAACGGCCTTCGCGCAAATGTCATCTCGACCGACTGGTGGAACAGAGTCAATTCGACGCCACTTCAGCTTGAGACGGACATACCGAATTTCTCGGCCTTGATCAGCGCCGTCCCGATGAACTTGCTCAAGGGGTATCGAGCGAATAACGACCTTCCGCTGTTCTGACGATGGATGTTGCGGCGCGAGCAGGGCGGAGTCGCGTGCCCGTCGGCCGGCGCAGGGAGATCGTCCATTCGGCCATCGGGCGATGGATCGACCCTGGATGATACCGCCGCGCCTTCGGATGCGTCCGGTGCATCGGCCCGCGCGGTGAAGCCGCGGGCTTCGCACGCCTGAGCGAAGCCGGTTTCCGCATCGCGAAGCGATCAGCCGGAAACCGTCATGAGAGGAAATCCGGAAGTCTCCTCCCGGATTTCATCACGTGGCGAGTCATCACGTTGCGAAACCGGGTGCCGCATTGCGACGTACCCGGCCGGGAACCCATGACGACCGCCATCGCCCCGTGGGCGCGCCCGCGCTGGCGACGCCGGTGGAGGGCGGGCGCGGCGCTCGATCGACCAGCACCGTGTTCCGGCCCCCCTGCCGCAAGCGGCCGTCCACGCTCACCCGATCGCCAGCGCCACGCTCCCCAATCCCGGGAACTCCGCCGCGATCCGCGTCGGTGCCGTGACGAAATCCGTGCCCGTGCAGGAGCCGGTGGTGACGACTTGGCCGGCCTTGAGGCCACCGAGCGACCGCGCGCCCTCGTTGGCGAGCCAGACCAGCAGGCGCACGGGGTCGACCGCCGAGTTGCCGCCGACCTTCTCGTGGAGAACGGTTCCGTCGATGGCGAGCCGCACCGCTTGCGTCACCGGGTCGAGGTGGCGCCAGTCCCGCAGCCCGGGCCCGAGCACCAGGACGCCGTGGTTCTGCTGGTCGGCGCGCTGGCTGTGGGGATCGACCGCGCCGAACACGGTGAAGCGGGTATCGGCGATCTCGATCGCCGGGTGCAGGGTCTCCACCGCCGCCAGCACCGCGTCCCGGTCGTAGGGGCCGGCCTCCGGGGGGAGGTCGCGGCCGAAGCGGTAGGCGATCTCGGCCTCCGCCCCGATCAGGTGGAACAGCGAGGCCGGCAGGGTCTCGGTCTCGAAGATGGTGTCGGCGTTGAGCGCGGCCCGGGCCGGGGTTGCGGTAGCGCTCGGCGCCCCCACCTTCCAGCCGGCGACCGGGCCGAGCGCGCGCACGACCGCGTCCTGGACCGCGTAGGCCTGCGCCTCGCTGCCCGGCCGGGCGCCCTCGGGGAGGACGTCGAGGCGGGTGCCCGTGCGGCGGGCGTCGAGGAGTGCTGCGACGGCAGCGTCGATGTCGAAGGGGGGCATGGTCACCTCAATAGCCGAGCGCGCTGCCGTCCTTGCGCGGGTCGGAGCCCGCGGCGAGCACCCCGCGCGCCCGGTCGATCCAGATGATCTGGCCGCCGCCGATCGGGCCGGAGGCCGGGATGATGCGGTGGCCGCGCGCCTCGAGCCCGGCGACGACGCCGTCCGGGAAACCCGGCTCCATCTCGATGCCGCCGCCATAGGCGAAGCTGCGCGGGGCATCGAGGGCCTCCTGCACGTCGAGGCCGCGGTCGATGATGCCGGTCAAGAGCTCGACATGGCCCATCGCCTGGTAATGCCCGCCCATCACGCCGAACGGCGCCACCGTCTCGCCGTCCCGCATCAGCATGCCGGGGATGATGGTGTGCATCGGCCGCTTCCTCGGCCCGATCGTGTTCGGGTGGCCGGGATCGACGCGGAAGGACAGGCCGCGATTGTGCAGCAGCACGCCGCTCTCCGGCGCGGTGATGCCGCTGCCGAAGCCCTGGAAGATCGAGTTGATCAGCGAGAGCGCGTTGCCGTCGCGGTCGACGACGCTGAGATACACCGTGTCCTTGTGGAGCAGTTCGGGCCAGATCACCGGCTCCTGGGCGCGGGTCATGTCGATGGCACCGTGGGCGCTCGCCCGCCAGGCCTCCGACAGAAGGTGCTCCACCGGCACCCGGTTGAGCACCGGATCGGCGAACAGCGCGTCGCGGTGGTGATAGGCCTGCTTGCAGGCTTCCGCGAAGAGGTGGACCCGGTCGAGCTCCGAGAGGGCCGCGATGTCGTAATGCGTCAGCACGTTGAGCATCATCAGCACCGCGAGGCCCTGGCCGCTCGGCGGGCACTCGTAGACGTCGTAGCCGCGATAGCGGGTGGTGACCGGGGTCACGACCTCGGGCGCCGCCGTGGCGAAGTCGTCGAGCGTGTGCAGGCCGCCGAGATCGCGCAGGCGCGCGACGATGTCCTCGGCCACCGGCCCCTCGTAGAAGCCGCGCGGGCCCTCGGCCGCGATGCGCTTGAGCGTGGCGGCGAGCTTCGGGTGGCGCATGATCGTGCCGACGCCCGGCGCCTGCCCGTCGATCAGGTAGGTCGCGGCGGAGGCCGGATCGCCGGCGACCCGCTCGACGCTGCGCGACCAGTCGAGGGCGACGCGCGGCTGCACCGGGTAGCCGTGCTCCGCGTAGCGGATCGCCGGCTGCAGCACCTCGCCGAGGCTGCGGGTGCCGTGATCCTGAAGCAGCTTGCCCCAGGCGGCGACCGCGCCGGGCACCGTGACGGCGTGGGGCGAGGTGGGCTCGAGCGTGATGCCGCGTTCCAGGAACCAGGCATCGTGCGCCGCGGCCGGGCTGCGGCCGGAACCGTTGAGGGCGATCGGGGCCTTGGCGCCCTTCGGCGCGTAGAGGGCGAAGCAATCGCCGCCGATGCCGGTCATCAGCGGATCGACCACGCATTGCACCGCCACCGCGGCGATGCCGGCATCGACCGCGTTGCCGCCCGAGCGCAGCACCTCGATCGCCGCGAGGGTCGAGAGCGGGTGCGACGTCGCAACGGCGGCGTTGGCGGCGTAGACGGGCGAGCGCCCGGGCCTGGAGTAATCCCTCACCGTGACGTTTCCTCATGAGGTCGATCGGGTCGATCGACGAAATTGACAGCTTCCCCGTCATTCCGGGCTCTGCTTTCGCGACCCCGGAATGACCACGGGACACGACACAGGCGGCGGCGCGGGGACGGGAGCGACGGCATGCGCGCAGCCTCCCGTGCGGAACACCAACGCGGGTATGAAATCCGGCAACGCACCAGGCAAGCTCTTACGCATCCGCCGCCCGCGCCACCCAATGCCCGGGGGCGACCTCCTCCAGCGCCCCGGCCTCCGGGATGACGGCGGCCGGCGCCGCGCGCGTCGCCTGCAGGCGGGCCCGCTCGGCCGCCGGATCGGGCACCGGCACCGCGCCGAGCAGCGCCCGGGTGTAGGGATGGCGCGGATCCTCGTACAGGGTGTCGCTGTCGGCCAGTTCCACGATGCGCCCGCGGCGCAGCACCGCGACCCGGTGGCAGAGGTAGCGCACCATCCTGAGGTCGTGGGAGATGAAGAGGTAGGACAGCCCCAGCTCCTCCTGGAGGTCCTGCAGCAGGTTGACCACCTGGGCCTGGATCGACACGTCGAGCGCCGCGATCGGCTCGTCGGCGACGATGAAGCTGGGCTTGAGCGCGATCGCCCGGGCGATGCAGAGCCGCTGGCGCTGGCCGCCGGAGAACTGGTGCGGGTAGCGCCCGGAAAAGCGCGGATCGAGCCCGACCCGCTGGAACAGGCCGGCCACCGCGTCGCGACGCTCGGACGAGCCCATCTCGGACCGGTGGAGCCGGAACGGCTCGGCGACGTAGGCGCCGGCGCTCATCCGCGGATTGAGGGCGGCGTAGGGGTCCTGGAAGATCACCTGGATGCGCCGGCGCATCCGCCGCATCTCCGGCGCCGGCAGGGTGCGCAGGTCGATGCCCTCGAACGCGACGGTGCCGGCGCTCGGCGGGTTCAGCATCGTCACCGCCCGGCCGATCGTCGACTTGCCGGAGCCCGATTCGCCGACGAGGCCGAGCGTCTCGCCGGGCGCGATGTCGAAGCTCACGCCCTCGACCGCGCGGAAGACGGACGACCGGCCACCCCACCAGTGGCGCAAGGGATAATGCTTGCTCAGGTTCTTCACCGAGAGCAGCGGCTCGGGCTTCACCGGCTTCATCGCCCGGCTCCCAGCAGCGCCGGCAGGTCGTACCAGGCGGCCGCGAGGTGGCCCGGCACGCTGCCCGCCACCTGCGCCAGCGGCGGCGCCTCGGCCCGGCAGCGCGGGGTGGCGTAGGGGTTGCGGGGCGCGAACGGATCGCCCGGCGGGGGATGACGCATGTCGGGCGGGCTGCCCTCGATCTGGCGCAGGCGCCCTCGCCCGGCCCGGCCGCGGCTGAGATCCGGCAGGGAGCGCAGCAGCCCGAGCGTGTAGGCGTTGCGCGGATCGGAGAACACTGCGTCGACCGGCCCGCGCTCGACGATGCGGCCGGCATACATCACCTGCACGGTGTCGGCGATGCCCGCCACCACGCCGAGATCGTGGGTGATCCAGATGATCGCCATGCCGATCTCGCGCTTGAGTTCCTGCACCAGGGCGACGATCTCGGCCTGCACGGTGACGTCGAGGGCGGTGGTCGCCTCGTCGGCGATCAGGAGTTTCGGCCGGCAGGCGAGCCCGATCGCGATCATCACCCGCTGGCGCTGGCCGCCGGAGAATTCGTGCGGGTACTGGTCCAGGCGCCGGGCGGCGTCGGGGATGCGTACGAGGTCGAGGAGGTCGCGGGCGCGCGCCTTCGCCTCGCGCGCGTCGAGCCCGCGGTGCAGACGCAGCGGCTCGGCGATCTGGGCGCCGACGGTCATCGCCGGGTTGAGCGAGCTCATCGGGTCCTGGAACACCATGCCGATCTCAAGGCCCCGCACCCGGCGCAAGAACCGCTCCGGCAGCGCCAGCAGGTCGCGGCCTTCGAAGAGAACCTGACCGCCGGTGATCCGGCCCGGCGGGCGCGGGACCAGCCCGAGCATGGCGAGCACGTGGACGCTTTTCCCTGAGCCCGATTCGCCGACGATCCCGAGGGTCTCGCCCTCGCGCAAGCCGTAACTCACGCCGTTGACCGCGTGGACGGTGCCGCCGTCGCTGTCGAAGGCGACGGCGAGGTCGCGGACATCCAGCAGGGGAGGGGACCCGGTCATCGCCGCTCCCGCGGATCGAGGGCATCGCGCAACCCGTCGCCGACGAGGTTGAAGGCGAGCACCGCGAGGAAGATCGACACCCCGGGCCAGATCGCCATCCAGGGCGCCTGGTCGAGGAAGTTCTTGGCGGTGTTGAGCATCGAGCCCCAGGACGGTTCGGGCGGCTGCTGGCCGAGGCCGAGGAAGGACAGGCTCGCCTCGGCGATGATCGCCGCCGCGATGGTGAGGGTGGCCTGGACCAGGATCGCCGGCACGATGTTGGGCAGGATGTGGTGGAGCGCGATCCGCCAGGGCGGGTTGCCGACGGCGCGCGCCGCCTCGACGAACTCCTCCGCCGCCACCGCCTGCACCTGGGCGCGGGTCAACCGCACGAAGATCGAGGTCGCCGAGAGCCCGATCGCCACCATGGCATTCGTCAGGCTCGGGCCCAGGAAGGCGGCGAGCGCGATGGCGAGGATCAGGAAGGGGATGGCGAGCAGCGCGTCGGTGAGGCGCATGATCGCCCCGTCGATGACGCCGCCGGCATAGCCCGCCAGCATCCCGAGCGGCAGGCCGAGGGCGACGGCGAGGGCCACCGAGGTCAGGCCGGCCCCGAGCGAGGCCCTTGTGCCGAAGACGATGCGCGAGAGCACGTCGCGCCCGACCTCGTCGGTGCCGAAGAGGTGGGCGAGGTCGGGCGCGGCCCGCACCGCGCCCCAGTCGGTGGCGGTGGGATCGTAGGGCGCGATCCATTCGGCGCCGAGGGCCAGCAGGCTGAGCAGCACCACGACGATGAGGCCGGCGAGCGCGCCGCGGCGGCGGCGGAAGCGGCGCCAGAACGCGCGAAGGGCCCCCGGCTCCGGCGGCAGCGCGGCGGCCGGCACGGCCAGCCCGGCCGGGGTGGAGAGACCGGCCTCGCTCATGCGCGCCTGAGCTTCGGGTTGACCAGCGCCGAGGCGAGATCGGCCGCCAGGTTGAGCAGGATGTAGGTCGCGGCGGTGCAGATCACGACGCCCTGCACGGTCGCGAAGTCGCGGTTGAACACGGCATCCACCATCAGCTTGCCGAAGCCCGGCACCGAGAACACCTGCTCGGTCAGCACCGCCCCGGAGAGGAGCTGGCCGAATTCGAGCGCACCGAGCGTGATGATCGGGATCGCGGCGTTGGGCAGCGCGTGGCGCAGGACCACCCGGGCGGTCGGCACGCCCTTGGCCCGGGCGGTGCGGACGTAGTCGGATTGCAGCACGCCGAGCATCGCCGCCCGCGTGTGCCGCATCATCACCGCCGCGATGGCGTTGCCGAGCACGAAGGCCGGCATCGCCATCGAGCGCAGGTTCTCCGCCAGGCTCTCGCCCGGCGGGACGTAGCCGGAGGCCGGCAGCCAGCCGAGCTGCACCGAGAACAGCAGGATCATCAGGATGCCGAGCCAGAAATTCGGCACCGACAGGCCCCAGAGCGCGACCCCGTTAGCGAGCCCGTCGATCCAGGTCCCGGGCCGGACCGCCGAGAGGATCCCCATCGGAACCCCGATGACGAGGGCCACGAGCATCGCCAGGCAGGCAAGCTCCAGGGTCACCGGCAGCTTCTCGCGGATGAGCTCGATCACCGGCTTCTGCAGCCGGATCGACTCGCCGAGATCGCCCTGCAGCACCCCGGTCGCCCAGTAGGCGTAGCGGACCGGCAGCGACCGATCGAGGTGGTACTTGGCGCGGATGAAGGCGATCACCTCCGGGTCGCGCTCCTCGCCCGAGAGGGCGGTGGCGGTGTCGCCCGGCAGCAATTGCTGCAGGGCGAAGATGATCATCGAGGCCAGCACCAGGGTCGGGACCGCCAGCGCCAGGCGTCGCGCGAGGAACCGCAGCATCAGTCGAGCTTCAGGCCGGTGAAGCGCACCAGCCCGTCCGGATACTCGCCGAACCCGGTGAGCCTCTGCGAGTAGGCCCAGAGCAGCCGGCGGTGGAAGAGGTAGACCAGCGGCTTGTCGGTGAGCACGCGGTCGGCCAGCCGCTTCCACGCCGCCTTGCGCTGGGCCGCATCGGTGGTGAGCCGTTCGGCGTTCATCGCCGAATCGGCCTCCTGGTTGCAGTAGCGCGAGTAGTTGAGCGGCGTCTTGCAGGCGAGGAAGCTGTAGGTGTTGCCGTCCGGGTCGGGCCGGCCGCTCCAGTTGTAGAGGTAGGCCTCGAAACTGCCCTTGTCGGCCTGGTCGAGCGAGGTGGTGAAGTCGGTGGCCTGGAGCTTCACGTCGAAGCCGGCCTCGCGGGTCATCGCCTGGATCACCTGGCCGACCTGCGGCGCGTCGTTGTTGGCGTAGACCATCATGGTGATCGAGGGCTTCTCGACCCCGGCCTCCTTCAGGAGCGCCTTGGCCTTGGCGACGTCGCGCTTCGGCACCGGATACTCGGCGACGTAGTTCGGGTTCTTCGGCGAGACCCACTGGTTCCCGGCCAGGTACTCGCCGTTATAGACCACCTGCGTGATCGCGTTGCGGTCGATCGCGGCCTCGAAGGCGGCGCGCACCCGCGGGTCGGCCACCGGCGAGCCTTCGCGGGCGGTATTGAACACGATGCCGGAGAAGCCGAGCTCGTAGGCCTGGCCCACCTTCAGCTTGGGGTCGCGCTTGACCTGCGCCAGATCGGTGGGGGCGAGGCGCTCGATCAGGTCGAGCTGGCCGGCCCGCAGGTTCGTCAGCCGCACCGTCGTATCGGGGATCGGCCGGAACTCGATCCGCTTGATCTGGATCGCGTCCTTGTTCCAGTACTCGTCGAATTTTTCCACGACGATGCGGTCCTGCGGCACCCGCTCGACGAACCGGTACGGCCCGGCGCAGACCGGCGCGGTGGCGAACTTGTCGCCCAGCCGCTCGGCGGCCTTGGGCGAGACGATCATGCCGGCCCGGTCGGTGAACTGCGCCAGCAGCGGTGCGAACGGCGTCTTCAGGGTGATCCGGACGGTCAGGTCGTCGACCGCCTCGACCCTGTCGATCGGCGCGATCTCGCCGCGGCGCTGCGAGCCCGGCAGCTTCAGGTGGCGCTCGAGCGAGTACTTCACCGCCGCGGCGTTCATCGGCTCGCCGTCGTGGAAGCGCACGCCCGGCCGCAGGGTGAGCGTCAGGGTCTTCTGGTCGTCCGACCAGGTCCAGCGGGTCGCGAGCTGCGGCACCGGCTTCAGGTCGGGCCCGATATCGACCAGCTTGTCGCAGAGCGCCGCGAACACCATGCGGCCGGCGAAGGTGCGGGCGAGCGTCGGATCGAGGGCGTCCGGATCCTCCATCAGGCCGAAGCGCAGGGTCTGGGCCTGAGCCCCCGCCGTCGGGGCGGCGGCGAGGGCGAGGCCCGCGAGCAGGCAGGCGGTGAACAGACGCGGCATCGCGCTTCCTTCTGCAGGATCGTGGTGAGGATCTCGACGCGAGGATCTCGGGAACACGACGCTCGATCCTCCCCCGGCCGGGACGCGCCTACGGGCAGGCAGTATCCGTGCCAGCCGCCCCGCCTGTGCCTGCACGGTCGTCGCCGCTACTCTGCGCCCGCTCCCGGGAGCGGCGCAATGCCGGGCGCGCGGCGTGGTGTAAGATCTTCACGTCCGGGCGTCCCGGTGCCGCGAGCGTTGCATCCGGGGGGACGGTCCCCGCGACGTGACGCGGGGGCGGCCCCATGCGTGCCGTCCTCGTCCGTGCTATGGAGCCCCGGGCGCGACCCCGGCACGCGAGCCGGGGCGCCACGGCGCGGCCGCTCCGGTCGTGCTTCGAGACGAGGTTCCAGGGCATCGCCATGCAGGCTGAGATCCCGATGCGCCGCGTGACGGCGATCCGCTGCTATCCGTCCGGCGAGCGCGACGATCCCGATCAGCGCGTGCTCAACGTTCTCGAATGCGGCCACGTCGTCAGCTTCGAGGGCGCGAACGCCGTCGCCGCCCTGCTCGCCAAGCGTCAGCTCTGCCTCAAATGCGCCGAGGAGGCCAAGGAGGAGACCAAGAGCGCCGACGAGGGAAAGGCCGCGGCGTCGCCCCCTTCCACCTGACCGCGCGACGTCATCTCAATACGTGGCCATGGCCTGGGTCATCATCGCCACGAGCTGGTCCGGATCGGATGCGTGCTGGATGCCCGCGACGATCAGCAGGCAGACCGCCAGGGCGAAGACCAGGTAGGCCAGGATCGGCGTCAGGACCTCGGCCGAGGCCCGGGCCGCGTGGAGGACGAAGCATCCCGCCGTGAATCCGGCCGCCTCGGCCATGGGTACCAGCTCGACCATCTCTCCGCTCCACTCCGGCGTCTATGCTGCACTGCAACATAGACGCCGGGGGCGGCGCCGACCAGCGCTCGCCGCGCATCCGCCTCATGCGGTGCGGGCGGTCGCGGCCTCAGGGTGCGCAGGCGATCGCGCCGCGCTGCCGCAGCGCCTCGAGCACCTGGCCGGCCAGCGCGTCGGCGTCGTGCGCATCGGTCCGCAGATGGATCTCGGGCGCCTCCGGCGGCTCGTAGGGCGAGGTGAGACCGGTGAAATGGGGGATCTGGCCGGCGACCGCGCGGGCATAGAGCCCTTTCGGATCGCGGCGCATGCATTCCGCCAGGGGCGTATCGACGAAGACCTCGAGGAATTCGTCCGCCTCGACCAGTTGCCGTGCCAGCATCCGCTCGCGCCGGAACGGCGAGATCAGCGAGCAGATCACGATCAGGCCGGCCTCCAGCATCAGCTTGGCGACCTCGGCGGTCCGGCGGATATTCTCGATCCGCGCCGCGTCGGTGAAGGTCAGGTCCTTGTTGAGCCCGAAGCGCAGGTCGTCGCCGTCGAGCCGCATGGTATGATGGCCGCAGCGCCACAGCGCCTCCTCGACCCGGCCCGCGATCGTCGACTTGCCCGCGCCGGACAGGCCGGTCATCCAGAGGATCAGGGGCTTCTGGCCTTTCAGCTCGGCCCGTGCGCGCTTCCCGAGCATGGGGACGGTCCGCTGGATCGCCGGAGCACCGGACGGCGGGGAGAGAGGGGTGTCTCCGGGGCGGGCCATTCGATCGGGAAACTTTCTCGCGCGGAAAACAGGCCGTCCGGCTTAATCCGTTCAGCAGAGTCGTGCGTGTTCATCGGGAAGTTGTGTTCGTCCGTCAAGAACCCGACGGGCGGTGGTCGCCCGAGCCGCGTCTGAACCGGACGCAAGGCGCTGGCTGTGGACCTCGCGCGGTTCCGGCCGACACCGGCCTCCTTGCTCGATGCCGCTGTCGCGAGGGCTTCACAAACCGGTTGACGGGCCGAAACGCGGGGCCTATACGACCACCCATCGGCGCCGGCCGCGACAGCGGCCCGGGCGCTGAGCCATCTTCGAGACAGTCCGGGCCGGCGAGCCTGACCTTGGTCAGGCGCTGGTCCCGTTGTCGCCGACGATACCCCGGTTTCGGCCGGG
>NZ_LWHQ01000015.1:233070-270184 GCF_001653715.1 Methylobacterium platani | reverse complement strand
GAAAGGGGGTCGGCCAACGATGGGCCGAGAGGCCGACCGCAGGGCGACGGAGATCGTGTCGTGGACCGTGTGGCAACGTGATCGGGCGTTGTTCCAGGCGTCGACCCGGCCGCGCGACCGCACCATATTGCCCCTGAGGAAACGGGAGACCCGCCGCCGAGACGGCCGGCCCCGGGCCGGGGAGGAAGAAATGGCGGCAGATCCGCGACGCAACAGCCGGCGCCTCTACGAGGGGCCGGACCGGGCGGTGGCCCGCTCGATGATGAAGGCGATCGGCGAGACCGACGAGAGCCTGGCGCGGCCGCAGATCGGCATCGCGCATTGCTGGATCGGCACGATGCCGTGCAACTGGAACCACCGCGAGCTCGCCGCCCTGGTGGCGCGAGGCGTGCGCGAGGCCGGCGGCACGCCGCTCGAGGTCAACACGGTCTCGATCAACGACGCCATCACCACCGGCACCGAGGGCATGAAGACCTCGCTCGTCAGCCGCGAGGTCATCGCCGATTCGGTCGAGCTCGTCGCCCGCGGGCACATGTTCGACGGGATCGTCACCATCTCGGGCTGCGACAAGACCATCCCCGCCATGGCGATGGTGCTCGGCCGGCTGAACATCCCCGGCACGATGCTGTACGGCGGCTCGATCGCGTCCGGCCGCTGCACCCGCGAGGGCGGGATGTTCTCGGGCCGCAACCTCACGGTCCAGGACGTCTACGAGGCGGTCGGCGCCTACAATGCCGGGCGGATCACGCAAGAGGAGTTCCGCGACGTCGAGGACCATGCCTGCCCGGGGGCCGGCGCCTGCGGCGGCCAGTTCACCGCCAACACCATGGCGACCGCCTACCAGATGCTCGGCATCTCCCCGATGGGTGCCAACGACATCCCGGCCGACCACGCCGACAAGGCGCAGGCCGCCGTCGCCTGCGGCCGCCTCGCCGTCGAGCTGGTCCGCTCCGGCCTGACCCCGCGGGCGATCGTGACCCGCGAGAGCTTCGAGAACGCCATCACCGGCGTGATGGCGACCGGCGGCTCCAGCAACGCGGTGCTGCATCTCCTCGCCACCGCCTGGGATTTCGGCATCCCCCTCGACCTCGACGATTTCGACCGGATCTCGCGCCGCACGCCGGTGCTCGCCGACCTGCGCCCCTGGGGCCGCTACACCGCGCCGGAGATGCATGCGGCCGGCGGCATGGCGGTCGTCGGCAAGCGCCTCGTCGCGGCCGGGCTCCTGCACCCGGATTCCCGCACCGTGACCGGCCGCAACCTCGGCGACGAGATCGCCCGGGCGCCCGAGCCCGCGGGGCAGACGGTGATCCGCTCCGCCGACGATCCCTTCAAGAGCGAGGGCGGCCTCGTCATCCTGCGCGGCAACCTCGCGCCCGGCGGCGCGGTGATGAAGGTCTCGGGGCAGACGAAGCGCCTGCATCGCGGCCCCGCGCGCGTCTTCGAGCGCGAGGAGGACGCCTTCGCGGCGATCAAGGACGGGCGGATCGTGCCCGACGACGTGATGGTCCTGCGCAACGAGGGACCGCGCGGCGGCCCCGGGATGCGCGAGATGCAGGCGGTCACCGGCGCGCTCCAGGGCTCGGGCCTCGGCGAGCACGTCGCGCTGATGACCGACGGCCGCTTCTCCGGCGCGACCCGCGGCTTCGTCATCGGCCACGTCGTCCCCGAGGCGTTCGAGGGCGGCCCGATCGCCGCCATCCGGGACGGCGACACGGTGACGGTCGATGTCGAGAACCGCCGCCTCGACGTGGCGCTCTCGGACGAGGAGATCGCCCGGCGCCTCGCGGAGCGGCCGGCGCCGCGGCCGGCCTACACGCGGGGGGTTCTGGCGAAGTACGCCCGGCTCGTCTCGGATGCGTCGCGGGGGGCGGTGACGGATTGGGCGGGGCCGGAGGAGGGGTGAGGGGATCGACCCGCAGCCGGACGAGGCGCAGGACATCTCCGGTCCCTGCGGGCGGCAGGGCAGTTTGGGGAGAGTTGTGGCGCCTCCCCTCTCCCGGGTGGGAGAGGGGTAGGGGTGAGGGTGACACGCTTCCGTGTAAAGCTGTGACCGTCGTGCTGACAGCGGGACTGTCAGCGTCTTCTGCGGAACCGTAGCACCCTCACCCCCGGCCCCTCTCCCACACCTTGCAGCGATACCGGGCAAGCCCGGCATCGCCTGGAGAGGGGAGGAGCGCCATCCAATTTTCCCCGGACAGCCCTGCCCACTCGGGAGAGGGGATCCCGCGCTTGATTTTAAAAGGGATTTTCCTCGGACAGCCCTGCGCCCGCGGAGAGAGGAGAAGGCCCTCACCACTTTCCGAAAGCCCCACCCCCGCCAGGAACCGATTGCCAGCCGATCGGTTGTGCGCAAAATAATCACGGCAGCCGCGCATCCCGGAAGAGGGCGCGCGCATCACGGGAGGACGCCATGTCGATCGACGCCAACAAGGTTCTCGCCCGCGCCTACTTCACCGCCTTCCTCGCGCGGGACGCGGCGTGGTGGCAGCGGCACATCGCGCCGGACTTCGTGCGCCACGATCCCGGCCTGACCTTCGCGGTGCGCGGGCCCGAGGGCGTCGCCCGGCTCGGCGAGGTGCTGCATGGCGGCGTCACCGGGATGAAGCTGCCGATCGAGGAGGTGATCGCCGAGGGCGACCGGGTGCTGGTGCGCCTGCGCTTCCAGGGCCGCCACACCGGCGACCTGATGGGCCTGCCCGCCAGCGACCGCAGCATCGACATCGCGGTCATGGACCTGTTCCGCATCGTCGACGGGCGCCTCGTCGAGCATTGGGCGCTCCTCGACAATCTCGGCCTGCTCAAGCAGGTCGGCGCCCTCCCGGCCTGATCCCCTCCACCGCCGTCCAGCCGGGAGATCCCGCATGTCCGCGCCGACCCTCATCCTGCACCACTACGCCTTCTCGCCCTACGCCGAGAAGGTCCGCCTCGCCCTCGGGATCAAGGGGCTCGACTGGGGCTCGGTCGACGTCGCGATGATGCCGCCGCGCCCGCTCCTCGATCCGCTCGCCGGCGGCTACCGCCGCATCCCGGTGCTGCAGGTCGGGGCCGACATCTACTGCGATACCCACGCGATCCTGCCCGCCCTGGAGCGCCTGGCCCCGGAGCCGAGCCTGTATCCGGGCCTCGAAGCCCCGCTCGCCGAGGGCCTGACCTACGGCCTCGAACGCGACCTCTGGCTCGCGGTCATCGGCGTCACGGTGCATTTCGCCGGCGACCTGCCCGAGGCGTTCCTGCGCGACCGCAAGGACGATTACCTCTACGTCGACATCAGCCAGGGGGCGATGGAGCCGGACTTCGCCCGCAACGCCCAGCGGGTCGCGGCCTGGACCGCGTGGCTCGCGCAAGCCCTCTCCGACGGCCGGCCGTTCCTCGGCGGGGAGCGGCCCGGGGTGATGGATCTCGCGCATTACCACCTGCTGTGGCTGATGCGCGGCGGCGACCGGGCCGCCGCGGTCGACGCGCTGCTCGGTCTCGGGCCGATCCACGGCTGGATCGGGCGGGTCGCCGCCCTCGGCCACGGCCGCCCGCAGGAGACGACCGCCGAGGCGGCCCTGGCGGCGGCGAGGGCGGCCGAGCCGGCACCGGTCGAGGCCGTGGCGGTGCCGGACCTGATCGCCGCGTCCCCCGGCGATGCGGTGACGGTGACGCCGGACGACTTCGCCCGGGTGCCGGTGGCGGGCCGGCTCGTCGCCGTGGAGGCGGGCCGCATCGTCATCCGCCGCGACGATCCGCAGGCGGGGGCGCTGCACCTGCACTTCCCCCGGGCCGGGTTCACCGTGGCGAGGCGCTGACGGCCTGTCGTCTTCCCCCATGCCCCGTTCCCCCATGCCCCACCCCGCCGAGACCCCGTGACGCGGTGAACGCGAATTTAGTGGCCGCAACGGAAGAGGCGCCTATCTGCGTCGGCGCACCGTGGGTCGGTCCGGGTTCGGAATGAAGAGTCGTGTCATCAGGTCGGCGCCGTGGGGACATCCGCCCCTCGCCCGGCCTCACGGCCTCGCCGAGATACTCGGTAATAGTATGCCGCACCGAACGGGACCATCGCATGATCTCCGGGCGGCCCGCCGCGTGCGCGTGAGCCGCCCGCTCGGCTCCCCCTGATCGCCACAAGAAGGATCGACGGCGTGGAAACCTATCAAGACGTCCTGTCGGGCAAGTGCCCCTTCGGCGGCGACCGCGTCGGCGGCGCCCTCGCGTCGCCCCCGACCCTGGAGGAGTGGTATCCGGATCGCCTGCGCGTCGAGACGCTGCACCAGAACGGACCGCAGGCGAACCCGCTCGGGGCCGATTTCGACTACCGGGCGGCCTTCGCGTCGCTCGACTACGAGGCCCTGAAGGCCGACATCAAGCAGTTCCTGACCAGCTCGGTCGCCTGGTGGCCGTCGGATTACGACAATTACGGCCCGCAGATGATCCGGATGGCCTGGCACTCGGCCGGCACCTACCGCATCGCCGACGGGCGCGGCGGCGCCGGCCAGGGCCTGCAGCGCTTCGCGCCGATCAGCAGCTGGTGGGACAACGGCAACACCGACAAGTCGCGCCGCCTGCTCTGGCCGATCAAGCAGAAATACGGCAGCGCCCTGTCCTGGGCCGACCTGATGGTGCTGACCGGCACCTGCGCCCTCGAGATCATGAACTTCCCGACCTACGGCTTCGCCGGCGGTCGCGAGGATGCCTGGGAGGCCGACAACGCGACCTACTGGGGCCCGGAGCTGTGGGACCCGACCAACGTCAAGTCGTTCGACGAGATGGTCAACCGCGACAAGCGCTGGCGGGCCAAGAACGGCGATCCCGATTACGACCTCGAGAACCCGCTCGCCGCCTCGCACCAGGCGCTGATCTACGTCAACCCGGAAGGGCCCTACGCCAACGGCGATCCGATGGGCTCGGCCCGCGACATCCGGGTGACCTTCACCCGGATGGCGATGAACGACGAGGAGACCGTCGCGCTGATCGCCGGCGGCCACGCCTTCGGCAAGAGCCACGGCATGGTCAAGGCCGACCGGATCGGCCCGCCGCCGGAGATCGCCCCGATCGAGGCGATGGGCCTCGGCTGGCACAACCCGGTCGGGACGGGGGCGGCCGAGAACACGATGACCAACGGCATCGAGGGCTCGTGGACGCCCGATCCGACCACCTGGGACAACAGCTACCTCGAGAACCTGTTCAAGTTCGAGTGGAAGCAGACCCGCAGCCCCGCCGGCGCCCTGCAATGGGAACCGGTCGATCCGGGCGCGCCGCGGACGCCCGACGCCCACATCCCGGGCAAGAGCCACCCGCTGATGATGATGACGAGCGACATCGCGCTCAAGACCGATCCGGTCTACCGCGCGATCTGCGAGAAGTTCCTGTCCGACTTCGACTACTTCACGCTGCAATTCTCCAAGGCGTGGTACAAGCTCACCCACCGCGACATGGGCCCGAAGGAGCGCTACGTCGGACCGGAAACGAAGATCGAGGACGACCTCTTGTGGCAGGACCCGATCCCGCCGGTCGACCACCCGCTCGTCGACGAGGCTGACATCGCCGCCCTGAAGGCGGAGATCCTGGGGAGCGGCCTGTCGGTCTCCGACCTCGCCTTCACGGCGTTCTCGGCGGTCGCGACCTACCGCAACAGCGACAAGCGCGGCGGTGCCAACGGCGCCCGCCTGGCGCTGGCACCGCAATCGGGCTGGGCCGTCAACCGGCGCACCCTGCCGGTGATCGAGCGCTTGCGCGCGATCATGGCCGGGTTCAACGGCAAGGCGTCTGGCGGCAAGAAGGTCTCGCTCGCCGACCTCATCGTGCTCGGCGGCTGCGCCGCCGTCGAGCAGGCCGCGAAGGCGGCCGGCGCCGCGACCGCGGTGCCGTTCGTGCCCGGCCGGATGGACACCACCGACGCGCTGACCGACGCCGACAGCTTCGAGTGGCTGAAGCCCCTGGTCGACGGCTTCCGCAACTACGTCGATCCGTCCTTCGCCGAGATCACCCGCGGCCGCGTCGCCCCCGAGGAGGTGTTCCTCGACAAGGCCAACCTGCTGGCGCTCACCGCGCCCGAATGGGTGGTGCTGACCGGGGGCCTGCGGGCGCTCGACCTCAACCACGACGGCTCGCGCCACGGCATCTTCACCGACCGCGTCGGCGTCCTGACCAACGACTTCTTCACCGTGCTGACCAGCATGGACTACGAGTGGAAGAAGGCGGACGAGGCCGGCACGACCTTCACCCTCGACGCGCGCGAGGGCGGCGGCACCCGGTTCACGGCGACCCGCTGCGACCTGGTGTTCGGCTCGAACGCGCAGCTCAGGGCGGTGGCCGAGATCTATGCCGGCCGCGACGGGCAGGAGCGGTTCGTGCGCGACTTCGTCAAGGTCTGGCACAAGCTGATGATGCTCGACCGCTACGACGTGAAGCGCAGCGAGGCCGGGATGACCACGGCGGCGTGACGCGCGGCGCCTGATTGGTCGAGCGCTGGCTCCTCCTTTCCCCGACAGATCCCGGGCTTGCCCGGGATCTGTCGGGGAGAGGGGAAAGCCTGCGATCGCTCGACGGACATCACTCACACGAAATCCGACGGATTGCTTCGCAATGCGGATTTCGGCTTCGCTCACGCGCCGCGCGGGCTGGTGATACGAAATCCGGAAGGAATCTTCCGGATTTCGTATCACACGACCCTAACCAAGTCCCCTCACGCCCCCATCAGCTTCGGAATCGCCCCGCGCAGGCGCGAATAGCCCCGGTTCGACAAGGGCCAGGCCCGCTCGTCCCAGTCGCGCCGGATCCGGCGGCAGCCCGCCGGCAGGGCCTCCGCCGAGGGACCGAGCGGGGCCCACGGCGTCACCACCGGCAGGTCGCCGGCCCAGCCCTCGCGCAGCGGCTCGGCCGGGCAGCCGAAATGCCCGCCCGCCCGGGCCAGCGCGTCCGCCATCGCCGCCGTGTCGGCGGCGCGCACGGCCTCCGCCGCGCCCTCGGACGAGGCGGTCAGGCCGGCGACCCGCATCACCCGGGCATTGCCGAGGGGCAGGCTCTCGGGATGCAGGTCGTCGAGGTGCAGGAGCAGGGCCACCTCGCCGCCGGGCACGGCGTCGGCCGGCGGCAGAGGCACCTCGCGGGGCGGCATCGCCTCGTCGAGGCAGGCGGCGTGCTCGTCGAGGCCGGCGGGATCGTGGCGGCCCTCCGTGAACTCCCGGATGTTGTCGCGTCGCGCCAGGTACGGCTTGCCCCGGGTGTGCAGGCCGGCGACCCAGCGCCAGGACAGGGTGTTGCTCGCCGGATCGCCGTCGATCAGGTGGCGCAGGAAGAACGCGGCGCCGAGCTCCCAGGGCAAGCGCAGCGTGAAGATCCAGATCGAGGCGAACCACATCCGGGCGTGGTTGTGCAGCCAGTTCTCCGCGACGAGCTGGGCCGCCCAGGCGTCGAACCCGTCGATTCCCGTCTCCCCGGCGATCGCCCGCGCGTGGGTCCGGCGCAGGCCGGGCTCGGCCGCGAGGCGCCCGCGCGCCGCGTCGCACCCGGCGAGGAAGCCGGTCCATGCCCTGGGATGGGTCTCGAGATGGCCCTTGAAGTAGGTGCGCCAGAAGACTTCCGAGACGAACTTCTCCGCCCCGCGCGCGCCGAGGGCGCGGATCGCCGCCTGGGCGACCTCCTCCTCGGTGAGGAGCCGGCGGCGCAGGTAGGGCGACAGCGCCGAGGTCGTCGGCGCGGCCCGGCCGCGATCGGTGTTGCGGGCGGCGGCGTAGTCGGCGCCGGGGCCGGCCAGGAAGGCGGCGAGCGCGTCGAGGCCGGCGGCGCGGGTCGGGGCGGGGAAGGCGGGCATGGCCGCTCATCTAGAGCATTTTCCGACGAAGTGGATTCCGGTTCGTCTCAGAAAATGCGGCAAAATCAAGGACCTAGAGAGCTTCGCGATTGCAACGCGATCGCGAAGTGCTCTAGGCCGGCGGGCCGGTGCGGCACCGGCCGCCGCGGTCGCATCACCGCGCATGCCTCCCCTTGCGCCCCCGCATCCGCAGCGGCGAGGCGGCCGCGTCACGGGCCTGGGGGCGAGCCGGGCCGGAGCCCGCGCCGGGCCGGCCGAGCCACAGCGCCGTGAGCGCGAGCACGCCGGCGCTCGCCCCGTGCAACGCGACCTGCCACCACGCCGCCGTGCCGGCGGCGAGGATCAGGACGAGGTCGCAGGCCGGGATGACGAGGCTGCCTGTAAGCACGATCGCCACCGCGCGGGCGCTCGCGAAGGCCGCGAGGCCGGCGAGGTAGAGCGCGAGCGCGGCGTCGCGGGCGCCGATCGCCCGCAGGGCGAGCCGGCCGGACCCCGCCGGCTCGGGAATGCCGTAGATCAGCGCGCCGGCGCCGGGCACGGCCAGGAACAGGGCGCCGAGGGCGAGGAACACCAGCGCCAGGGCGAGCACCGTCCAGAACCGCGGATCCGTGGCGGTCAGGCGGGTCGGGCCGTTCTCGGGGTCGTGCCGCGTCATCGCCCCCGCATGCCGGAAGTCGCGGGCACGCGCCTTCACCTGGAGCACGATCAGGCGTGCGCGGTCCCGAAATACGCTCGCTCCAGCCGCTCGGGCAGGTCGGGGGCGCGAGCCTCGGCCTCCAGCACGATCTGGCCTTGCGCCAGGGCGTAGACCCGGTCTGAGACGGCGCGCGCCTTCTCGACCAGCTGCTCGACCAGCAGCACCGCCGTGCCCTGGCGGCGCAGGCGCGCGACCACGTCGAGCACCCGGTCGACCAGGACCGGGGAGAGGCCGGCGGAGGGCTCGTCGAGCATCAGCAGGCGCGGGCGCTGCACCAGGCCCTGGGCCACCGCCAGCATCTGCTGCTGGCCGCCGGAGAGCGAGGCGCCCTTGTCGTGGA
Source organism: Methylobacterium platani (assembly GCF_001653715.1). GTDB lineage: Bacteria > Pseudomonadota > Alphaproteobacteria > Rhizobiales > Beijerinckiaceae > Methylobacterium > Methylobacterium platani. Next base: position 261,349 of record NZ_LWHQ01000015.1, on the reverse strand, counting down.
TCTTCGCGGCGATCTCGGGGAAATGCGACAGCGCCTCCGCGATCCGCGCCTCGCGCTCGGCGCGGGGCAGGTCGTAGGCGGCGAGCAACAGGTTCTCGCGCACGGTCTGCCCGGTGAAGACGCGGTGGCCCTCGATCACGTGCGACAGCCCGGCCCGCATGGCGGCGCGGGGACCGCCCCCCGAGAGCAGCGTGTCCCCGAGCCGGACCGCGCCGGCCTGGACCGGCAGCAGGCCGGAGAGGGCCCTGAGCAGCGTCGACTTGCCGGCGCCGTTGGGGCCGAGCAGGGTCACCACCTCGCCGGCCCGCACCGTGAGGTCGACGCCGTGGAGCACCCGGATCTTGCCGTAGCCCGCCTCCAGCCCCCGCACCTGCAGGAGCGGCGGGGCCTCCGGATCATGCGCCGAGATAGGCACTGACGACCTCCCTGTGGCTGCGGATCTCCGCCGGCGTGCCGGCGGCGAGCACCCGGCCGAGATTGAGCACCGTGACCTCGTCGCAGATCGCGAAGATCAGGTCGGCGTGGTGCTCGACGAGGAGCACGCCGATCCCGGCATCCGCCACCGCCCGGATCAGGCCGCCGAGGCGCTGGATCTCCTGCGCCGAGAGGCCCGCCGCCGGCTCGTCGAGGAGCAGGAAGGCCGGGCGCAGCATCAGGGCGCGGGCGATCTCGAGGAAGCGCAGCTCGCTGTGCTGCAGCCGCCCGGCCCGGACGTCGTCGAGGCCGTCGAGCCCGACCGCCCGGAGCGCGAGGCGGGCCGATTCGCGCAAGTGCCGCTCGTCCGCGCGGTGGCGCGGGAGCGACAGGAGCGATTCCGCCAGGCTGGCGCGGCCCTCGACGCTGCCGCCGAGCATCACGTTCTCGATCACGCTCGCCTCGCCGACGATCCGCGGGGTCTGGAAGGTGCGGGCGATGCGAAGCCGCGCACGCGCCTCCCGCGCCTCGGCGAGCAGCGAGCGGGACCCGAGGCGCACCGCGCCGTCCTGCGGCCGGTAATAGCCCGAGATCACGTTGAGCGTCGTGGTCTTGCCCGAGCCGTTGGGGCCGATCAGCCCGTGGACGCTGCCCGGGCGCAAGGCGAGGTCGAGCCCGTCGATCGCCTTCACGGCACCGAAGCTCAGGCGCACGCCCGCGAGGGTGATCGGCTCGGGTGCCGTCGCGCTCGCGGCGAGCTCCTGCAGCGCGGCCTTGCGCGGCGCGATGCTGCGCTCGGGCGGCAGCGGGCGGCGTTTGCCGCGGTCGAGGAGGTCGGCGATGCCGCCGGGCAGGACCACCACGATGACGAGGAGCAGGAACGCATAGAGGAAGGTCGACCACGCCGCGAGCGGGGCCGCCACCTCCGGCAGGATGGTGAGCAGGATCGTGCCGATCAGCGGCCCCAGCACCGAGCCGCGCCCGCCGATCAGCACGGCGATGAAGAACAGGAGCGAGAGGTCGAACGTGAAGGCGTCCGGGGTGATGTAGGTCTGGAGCGAGGCGAACAGCCCGCCGGCGATGGCCGCGACGCAGCCGGCGAACAGGAACACCGCGACGAGGAGCTTCGGCTTGGCGATGCCGACCGCCTCCGCCGCCACCTCGGCGTCGCGGATCGCCACCAGCGCCCGGCCCCAGCGGCTGCCCGCGACGTTCAGCGTCATCCAGGTGCAGAGCACCGCGCCGGCGAGGCAGAACCCGTAGAAGCCGAGGCGCGAATCGAAGGGCGCCGGCATCTCCGGCCCGGTGATGCCGATGCCGCCGCCGGTCACGTCCTGCCAGGCGAGCGCGATCTGCGTGACGATGGTGGCGAAGCCCAACGTCGTCATCGCGAAGTAGAAGGTGCGGAGCCGCAAGGCCGGCAGGCCGACGACGACCCCGACCAGCGCCCCGACGAGGCCCGCGCAGGCGAGCGCCAGGACGACCGGAAAGGCCGGAAGCACCGTGCCGGCGGCGAGCACGCTGGTAGTGTAGGCGCCGACCAGCAGCAGCGCGACGTAGCCGATGGCGAGCTGCCCGGCGAAGCCGACGACGAGGTTGAGGCCCGAGACCAGGATCCAGTAGATCGCCGCCCGCGTGGCGATCAGCGTCCAGTAATCGTTGCCGGCAAGCGGCACCGCGAGCGCGAGGCCGAGGATCAGCAGGAAGGGCGCGGCGGAGGCGAGGCGCGCGCCCAGGCCGGTGCGGGCAGGGGCGTCCGGGGCCGTCAGCACGGAAGGGGCACTCATACGCGCCTCGCCTGGCCCGAGCCGAGCAGCCCCTGGGGAGCGGCCAGCAGCACGACGATGAACAGGGTGAAGACCGCCACCGAGGCGAAGATGCCGCCGACGACGAAGTTCGCGGCCTGCTGGAACAGCCCGAGGACGAGGCCGCCGATCAGCGCGCCGCGGTTGTTGCCCAGGCCCCCGAGCGCCACCGGGATGAAGCCGTAGAAGTTGAGATGCGGCCCGTTGGCGAAGAAGGCGAGGAGCAATTCGCCCCCGGCATAACCCGCGAGCGCCCCGATGCCGCCGGCGAGCGCGTAGCTCATCACCCGCAGGCGCCGCTCCGGCAGGCCCAGGGCGCGGGCGGCGAAGTTGTCCTCCGCCACCGCCAGGAAGGCGTGGCCGATGAGCGTGCGCCGGTAGAGCAGTTCGAGGCCGACCACCACGACGAGGCAGGCCGCCACCGGCAGCCAGAACTTCTCGTCGAGGGTGGTCTCGCCGAAGCCCCCGAGCAGGCGCGGGAAGGGCTGCGGCTCGGTGCTCCAGCCGATCGCCGTGACCTGCTGGATCATCAGCGCCAGCGCCAGCGTCGAGAGCACGTAGAGGTGCTGGTCGAGGCTCTTCAGGACCGGGCGCACCGCCACGAATTCGGTGACGATGCCGACGAGCGCGCCGCAGGCGAGCGTCAGCAGGAGCCCGAGCGGCCAGGGCAGGCCGAGGCGCAACGTGAGCAGCGAGCCGAGCACGCCGCCGAGCATCCCGAGCTGGCCCGCGGTGAAGCTCATCACCCGCGAGGTCGAGAACATCGTGTTGTAGGTGATGCCGATCAGCGCGTAGATCGCGCCGACGGCGAGGCCCGAGGCCAGGATCGAGGCGAGCATGGCGGCGCGCTCCGGATCGCCGCCTCAAGAATAGCCGGGCGCGAGTCGGAAGCTGCCGTCGCGGCCGGAATTGGCTGCCGACATCACCACCTCCTCGGTCGGGTAGCCGTTATGCTCCTTGGCCGTGTAGGTGTAGTCGCCGAAGATGCCGGGATATTTCGTCAGGCCGTTCCAGTGCTTGACGATCGCGTCGGGCGCGCTCGATCCGGTCTCCTCCACCGCCTTGGCGATCAGGGTCACGGCGTCGTAGCCGGCCGCGACCCACCACAGCAGGGTGTCGGAGAGCGCGACCTTGCCCTTCAGCCGGCCTATGAACTCCTCGCTGCGGGGCGTCAGCTTGCCCGATTCGTCGTAGGAGCAGCTGCGGTAGCCGACCGCGTAGACCTTCTCCCAGTTCGCCGGCTTCTCCAGGAGCCCGCCGATCTCGCCCGAGGCCATCGAGGGGTGGCCGACGATCGGAACGTCCCAGCCCATCCGGGCGCGGGTGTTGAACAGCCGGGCATCCATGCCGGTCGACACGCTCCACACCACCAGCGCCTCGGCGCCGGCATTGCGAGCGCGAAGCAGGTCGGGGGTCATGTCGGGCTGGGTCGAATCGATGTTGCCGAGATAGACCACCTCGGCCCCGTCCTGCTTGAACGCCGCGGCCGAGGCCTTGGCGGCGGTGACGCCGTAGCCGGTGGTGTCGCCGATCACCGCGACCCGCTTCACCTTCAGCACCTTGAGGCAGTAGCTGCGCACCGCGTCGTCCCATTGCGTGTTCGACGGGGCGATGCGGAAGGCGTTGGGGTACTTCGCCGGGTCGATCAGGCTGTCGATCACGCAGGGATGGATGCTCGGCATCTTCGCCCGCGCCATGATCGGCGTCGTCGCGAGCGCCTCGCCGGAATTGGTCGGGCCCCAGATCGCGTGCACCTTGGCCTGGCTGATCATCTCCTGCACGGCGTTGACCGCCTTGGTCGGATCGCCCTGCGAGTCGCGGGTGACGATCTCGACCTTGCGGCCCTTGACCCCGCCGGCGCCGTTGATCGCCTCGGCGGCGAAGACCACGCCGCGGTTGAACCCGACCGTCGGGGCCGAGCTCGGCCCGGTCATCGCCGCGAGCCAGCCGATGCGCAGGGGCTCGCCCTGCGCCAAGGCCGGCCGCGGAAAGCCGAGGGCCGCCGCGCCTGCGAGGCCGGCAGCATTCATCACGAGCGCACGACGGTTCGTCGTCACCATGGCGTCCTCCTCCCGTTGTCGTTTCGGCCGGCGCGGTTGGTTCTTAAGCGCCTTGCCGTTCCAGGTGCCGGATCCGGTCCTCGTCGAAGGTGAAGCCGAAGCCTGGCCGCTCCGGTACGATGGCGTATCCGTCGGCGAAGTCCAGTCTCTCGCAGTACAGCTCGGAGAACCACGGCATGACTTCGAGAGAATGCGCGTTCGCCAGCGCGCCGAGCACGCTCAGGCTCTGCTCGGGAAACAGGTGGCTCGACACCGGCACATCGTGCGCCTCGGCGAGGTGGCCGACCCGCATGAACTCGGTGACGCCGCCGACCCGCTGCAGGTCCGGCATCAGGATGTCGGCCGAGCGCAGCTCGATCATCCGGCGGAAGCCGTAGCGGGTGTAGTCGGTCTCGCCGCTGGCGATCGGCGTGTCGAGGGCGGCGGCGACGCGGGCGAGGCCCTCGACGTCCCAGGCCGGCAGCGGCTCCTCGAACCAGGTGAGACCGAATTCCTCGAGCCGCCGTCCGAGCCGGATCGCGTCGTTCTCGGTCAGCCCCTGGTTGGCGTCGGCCATCAGGCGGATCTCCGGGCCGATCGCCTCGCGGACCGCCCGCACCCGGGCGATGTTCCAATCCGGGTCGCCGGCCGAGAGGCGCATCTTCATCGCGGTGAAGCCCGCGGCCTTGAAGCCCTGGGCCTCCGCGACGAGCTCGTCGGTCGAGCGGTCGAGCCACAACCCGCCGGACTGGTAGGCCGGCACCCGGGCGCTCGCGCCGCCGAGCATCCGGTAGAGCGGCAAGCCCGCGCGCTTTGCCGCGAGGTCCCACAGCGCCCCGTCGAGGGCCGAGATGCCCATGACCGGCATCCCCTTGTGGCCCATGAAGTTCACGTCGCGCCAGGCCCGCGACCAGAAGCCCGCGATGTGGCCGGCATCCTGGCCGATCACCAGGTCGGCCATCTCGTCGATCAGGCTGCGCAGCACCCGGGTGCGGCGGTCGTTGAGGGTGAAGAGGACGTTCTCGCCGGCGAGCCCGTCGGCGTGGACGGTGACCAGGATGCAGCCGAAGCTGTGCAGCTGGCCGAGCGCCGAGCCGATCGGACGGTCCGGCCGCAGGGTGATGGCGCGCGTCGTGACGCGGTCGACCTTCATGGCGTTTCTCCCCTTCTATGCCGTGCGGACGACGTCGCCGACCCGGTAGCGGTCGAGGATGCCCGGGTCCGGGTCGCAGCCGAGGCCGGGCCCGGTGGGCAGCCGCACGTGGCCGTTCTCGGCCCGGACCCAAGGATCGAGCGGGTTGGCTTCCATGTCGAGCCACAGCACCTCGACCAGCGGATCCTCCACCCGCGCGGCGATGACGTGCATCGTGGCGATCAGGCCGGGGCCGAAATACGGGCTGTGCGGCGCCGCCCGCACGCCGTGCGCCTCGCAGAGCGTGATCACCCGCAGCATCTCGCCGATGCCGCCGATCTTGGTCACGCTCGGCTGCGCGACGTCGATCGCGCCGGCCTCGATCAGCGCCTTGAAGCCGAACAGCCCGGCGGTGTTCTCGCCGGCGGCGATCGGGATGCCGCGGGCCCGCACCCGGGCCAGCCCGTGCGTGTCCTCCGGCGGCCAGACCGGCTCCTCGAACCAGAGGAGGTCGTGGGGCGCGAAGGCGTCCGCCATCCGCAAAGCCGCCGGCACGCTCCAGGCGCAGTTGACGTCGACCATCAGGGCGGCGCCGTGCGCCCGCGTCACCTCGGCGGCGGCCGCGACCGCCGCCTCGGTGACCTCGTGCAGCTTGATGTGGCGGTAGCCGGCGGCGCACGCCGCCTCGACGTTGCGGCGCACGAGCGCCGGCTCGTGATAGGCCAGCAGCGAGGCGTAGGCCGGCAGCCGCTCGCGGGCCTCGCCGCCCAGCAGCCGCGCCAGCGGCTGCCCCGCCCGCTTGCCGGCGAGGTCCCACAACGCCGTCTCGATCCCTGAGAAGGCGAAGACGAACGCGCCGTTGCGGCCGAGCAGATGGGTGGCGTGCAGCACGCTGCGGCTTAAAGTGGCGATGTCGCCCGACGAACGCCCGAGGACGAGGGGCGCCACGATGGCGTCGAGGGCGGCCCGCGTCGCCTGGATGCCGGCATGGCCGAAGGCCTCGCCCCAGCCGACCAGCCCCTCGTCGGTCTCGACCCGCACCAGCAGGATGTCGAGATGGGTCCAGGCCTTGCCGGCGAAGCTCGCCGGTGGGCCGCCCATGTCGAAGGGGAGCGAGACGATCTGGGACTGGATGTCGACGATCTTCAACGATGTCTCCCTCGATCGGGACGTGTCTGGGTCGGTTGGAGGCCGCATCCTCCTCACCCCGCCCCTCCCGGCCCGGCCGGGATCCGCTCGCGCTCCATCAGGTCGGCCTCGCGCCGCAGCGCCTCGGCCAGCTCCGTCTCGCGCGCCCGGATGCGGGTGGTCAGCGCCGCGATGCTGAGGGCCGCCACGGTGCGGCCGGCGGCGTCGCGCACCGGCACGCCGATCGCCCCCATCGTGTCGACCACCTGATCGAGCAGCACGACGTGGCCGCGCCCCCGCGATTCCGCGATCGCCGCCCGGATCTCCGCCTGGCCCAGGCGCGGATAGGGGCCGAGGCGCTGGACCACGATGCCGAGGATCGCGTCGACCTCCCGGTCGGGCAGCCAGGCGAGGAGCGCCATGGCGCCGGCCCCGACGCCGAGGGGGCGGCGGCTGCCGATGTCGAGGTAGTTGGCGCGGATCGGGTAGGAGCCGATCTCGCGCTCGATGCAGACCGCCTCGACGCCGCTCCTCACCGAGAGCAGCACCGTGTCGCCGGAGAGCTCGGCGAGCCGCACCAGGCTCGGCCGCGCCAGGGCCCGGAGGTCGTCGGGCCGGCCGGCGCTGGCGGCGAGCGCCGTCAGCTCCGGCCCGGGCCGCCAGCGCCGCCCGTCGCCCGCGCGGGCGGCGAAGCCCTCCTGCGCCAGGGTGTCGAGGATGCGCAACGCCGTCACCTTGTTGAGCCCGGCCTCGGCCGAGACGTCGGTGAGGCGCCGGGGCGCCGGGGCGGCGAGCGCCCGCAACACGGCGCAGACCTTCTGGACCGCGTTCGGCTCCGGCGCGGCGGGGGCGGGCGGCGGGGCGTCGCCGGCCGGGTCGGGGGTGCTCATGCGGTCGCTCCGGCCATCCCTCACGATTCCTCCAGCACCACCGCCCGCCGGCCCGCGACCGCCAGGTCGGGATCCTTGGCGGTATCCTTGGCGGGATCCTTGGGCACCCGCGCCTTGCGGGCGAGGTAGATCTGCGCGCCCACCAGCACCACCGCGAGCCCGACGAAGGTCGCGCTGATCGGGCTGTCGACGAAGGTCGCGAGGTCGCCGCGCGACAGCATCAGGGCGCGGCGGAAGTTCTCCTCGAGCCGCGGCCCGAGCACGAAGCCGAGCAGCACCGGGGCCGGGTGGAAGCCGAGCCGCATCAGCCCGTAGCCGACGACGCCGATCACCAGGGTCTGGATCACCCCCGCCATCTCGTTGTTGGTCGAGTAGACGCCGACGCAGATGAAGAACAGGGCGCAGGGGTAGAGGAACCGGAACGGGATCCGCAGCAGCTTCACCCACACCCCGATCAGCGGCACGTTGAGGAGGACGAGCAGGATGTTGCCGATCCAGAAGCTGGCGATCAGGCCCCAGAACATGTCCGGGTGCTCGTTCATCAGCTGCGGGCCCGGGGTGATGCCCTGGATGATGAGCGCGCCGAGGATCAGGGCCATCACGGCGTCGCCCGGGATGCCGAGGCTCATCGTCGGCACGAAGTCGCCCTGGACCGAGGAATGGGTCGAGGCCTCGGGGCTCGCCACGCCGCCGATCGCGCCGCGGCCGAACTTGTCCGGGTTGCGGCTCACCCGCTTCTCGGCCGCGTAGGCGATGAACGAGGCGATGGTCGGCCCGGTGCCGGGGATGAGCGAGCACAGGCTGCCGACGAGGGTACCGCGCAGGATCGGCATCGCCGCCTCGCGCAGGTCGGCCCGGCTCGGCCGCATGTCGCGCATCCGGACCTTCACGCCCGACAGGTCGCCGACCGTGATGGTGTTGATGCTCTTTAAGAACTCCGCGATGCCGAAGAAGCCGAGCGCCACCGCGACGAGGTCGATGCCGTTGTAGAGCGACATCGACCCGAAGGTGAACCGGCTGGTGCCGGTATCGAGGTCGCTGCCGACGCTGCCGAGCACGATCCCGACCAGCGTCATCGCCACGCCCTTGAGCGCCGAGCCGCGGGCGAGCGTCGCGCCGGCGAGGAGCCCGAGCAGCATCAGGGTGCAGATCTCGGCCGGGCCGAACTTGAAGGCGATCTGCACCAGGAATGGCGCGAACAGGATCATCTGCACGATGCCGAAGGCGGCGCCGAAGAACGCCGCCAGCATGGTGATGCCGAGCGCCACGCCGCCCCGCCCCTGGCGGGTCATCGGGTAGCCGTCGAGGCAGGTGACGGCGTGCGAGGGGTGGCAGGGCAGGTTGAGCAGGATCGAGCAGATCGCGCCGCCGTACTGCGCCCCGTAATAGATGCCGGCGAGCATCAGGATCGCGGCGACCGGCGGCATCCCGAAGGTCAGCGGCAGGAGGATCGAGATCGTCGCCATGATGCCCATGCCGGGCAGGACGCCGATGAGGTTGCCGATCAGCACGCCGACGAGGCTGAACAGGAAGTTGTGCGGCTGCAGCGCGATGCCGAAGCCGTGGACGAGGTTGGCGAGCGTGTCGTCCATCACCACCCCCGCCAGAACGGCATCTGGAACTTGAGCGCCAGCGTGAACACCAGGCCCGCCACCGCCGTCATGGCGAGCGCCAGCAGGAACGCGGCGCGCGGGTTGCCCTGGCGGTCGCCGAGCGCCGACACGAACACGCAGGCGAAGGTCGCGGGGCCGAGGCCGAGATGCTCGCCGAGGAGGACGAAGAGCAGGATCCCGACGACGATGCAGGCCCAGCCGCGCCAGTCCGGCCGCCCGCCCTCCTCGGGCTCCGTGCCGGCCTCCGGCGTCGCCGCGATCAGCACCCCGACGAGGCCGAGCGCGCTGCCGACGATCATCGGGAACAGCCCGGGCCCGACCCGGGCGAGGCTGCCGAGGCCGAAGGTGCGGGCCTCGAGCATGACGGCGAGGCCGAACAGCAGCATCAGCCCGCCGGCGGCCGCGCGCTTGACCGGGACCGCCTTCATGCCACCGCCTCCGGGTGATAGTTGCGCAGCAGGTTGGCGAGGCTGTCGGGCACCTCGAGCTCGAAGCCGAGGATCGCCGCCGAGAGCGCCTTGCCGTAATTGTCGAGGCAGAGCGAGCGCGACACGCCCCCGCCGAGCGCGCCCTCCGCCACGAAGTTGAGGACCCCGAGACGGTCGACCGCGTAGCGGGTGACCGGGCCGGTCACCATGCCGGCGTAGAAGTCCTTGAAGCGCTCGGCGGTGAGCTGGTCCCTGAGGTACGGGTACAGGTCCGGCTCGTAGGCGATCACCGTGACGTTCGAGGTGTTGCCCTTGTCGCCGGAGCGGACATGGGCCACGTGCTGCAGCATCAGGCGCATGGAATCGGCTCCCGTCGGGATCAGCTCTCGTAGACGGTGATGGTCGGGCGCAGGGCCTCGCGCGGCACCAGCGACGACCAGACGCCGATGACCTCGCGGGTGCGGTCCTGGTGCGGCACGCGCTTGCCGGTCATGCCGACGCCCGACACCGCCATGCCGTCGACCTCGCGGCCGACCTTCAGGGCCTCCTCGCGGGTCTTCGTGCGCGCCGCGACCCGCACGGCGATCTCGTAGGGCTCCGGCCCCTTCGACACGGTGCCGCCGTGGATCGCGTTGAGGCCGACGAAGTCGATGCGGAGCTCCTCGGCCTGGAGGCCGACGATCCGGAAGCGCTCCTCCAGGATGCGCCTGGCGAGTTCCGCCCGCCGCAGGGCGCCCGGCCCGGCATAGAAGAACATGTCCTCGCCGATGAAGCCTTCCTGGCAGGCGATCGAGACCTTGAGGGTGGGGGTGCGCGGCTTGCCGGCGATGCGCGAGACCCGCACCCGGTCGGGGCCGACCTCCTCCAGCTCGGTCGTGGTGAAGTCCACCACCACGTCGGGGGTGATGTAGTTCCCCGGGTCGTGCACCTCGTAGAACAGCTGCTCCTTGAGGGTGCGGATCGTCACCGCCCCGCCGGTGTTCCGCACCTTGGTGATGACCGCCGAGCCGTCGCTCTCGACCTCGGCGATCGGGAAGGCGAGGTCCCAGGGGTCGGGCACGTCCTTGAAGCCGGGATCGCAGAAATAGCCGCCGGTGACTTGCGCGCCGCATTCGAGCACGTGGCCGATGCCGCTGCCGGGCCCGAGCCGGGCATGGTCGAGGGCGTCCCAGCCGAATTCGTGCATCATCGGCGCCATGAAGATCGACGGGTCGGCGACGCGGCCGGTGACGACGATCCTCGCGCCCTCGCGCAGGGCCTGGACGATCGGCTCGGCGCCCATGTAGGCCTCGGCCGAGACGATCGCGCCGTCGAGGGCGGCGCTCGGCCGCCCGTCCTCCATCAGCGTGTCGGTGAGGGCGAGGACGCGGTCGGTGATCAGGCTGCCGGAGACCGCCGCGACCTTGGTGCCCTTGGGCGCGCCGCATTCCCGCAGCCAGTGGACGATGCGCTCGGCCGCGCCCTCCGGGTTGATCCAGCCCTGGTTGCTGATGATCTTCGTGCCGCGCCGGAGGCAGCCGGGCAGCACCCGCTGCATCCGGTCGTCGAGGTAGGTGTCGTAGCCCGGGAAGGACGGGTCGCGGCGCTTGCGCACCTGGGCGGCGGAGATCGTCGCCTCCGCCATGGTCTCGAAGCAGAGATAGTCGAGGTCGCCCTCGTCGGCGTTGGTCTTCGCCGGCTCCAGCCGGTCGCCCCACCAGGCCGAGCCCGATCCGATCCGCAATGCCATCGCGCGCGTCCTCATTCCACCTGAACGCCGGTCCGGGCGACGACCGCCGGCCAGCGGGCCACCTCGCGCCGCACGGTCTCGCCGAAGGCGTCCGGGCTCATCCCGCCCGGCACCGCCCCGAGTTCCAGGAGCCGCGCCCGCGTCTCGGGCTCGGCGAGCACCGCGGCGATGCGCGAGTGCAGCAGGTCGACGACCGGGCGCGGGGTGCCGGCCGGCGCCAGCAGGCCGAACCAGGCCGGCACGTCGAAGCCCGGCACCCCGGCCTCCGCCATGGTCGGCACGTCGGGCAGCGTCGGAAAACGCTCGGCGGTGGTGACGGCGAGCGCCCGCAGGGTCCCGGCCCGCACGTGCCCGATCGCCGAGGGCAGGTTGTCGAAGCCGATCCTGATATGGCCGGCGATGAGGTCGTTCAGCATCGGCCCGCCGCCCCGGTAGGGGACGTGGGTCATGTCGATCCCCGCCATCACCTTCAGGAGCTCGCCCGACATGTGCGGCGAGCCGCCGGTCGAGGTCGAGCCGAAGGCGAGCGCCCCGGGCTTCTCCCTGGCGAGGCGGATCAGCCCGGCGAGGTCGGCGATGCCGGAGGCCGGGTTGACGAGCAGCACGTTCGGCGTCGAGGCGACGACCGTGACCGGGGCGAAGTCGCGGACGGGATCGTAGGGCAGGCTCTTGAACACCGCGGCGTTGATGCCGTGGGTGTTCACCGTCGCCATCACCAGCGTGTAGCCGTCGGGCGCGGCGCCCGCGACCGCCTTGGTGCCGATATTGCCCGACGCGCCGGGCCGGTTGTCGATGATCGCGTGCTGGCCGAAGCACTTGTCGAGCCGGTCGGCGACGAGGCGCGCCAGGATGTCGGTGGTCCCGCCCGGCGGGAACGGGACGACGATGCGGATGATCCGGTCGGGATAGGCCGCGCGCGCCGGCCCCGCCAGGGCCAGCGACGCGAGCACACCCAGGCACAGCCGACGGTGCATGGCGCCTCACAAGACGTTCCCGAGACCGCCGCCCTTGACGGGTAAGTTCCGTCCAGCAGAACTATTGCGGTCGATCTCGACACTCCCCGCCGGGACACGACCATGATCGTTACCCGGCATGGAACAGTGTTGACAGGCTATTCGCCGGAAGGCAACCATCTTCGGAGAGACCGAGGAGAGGTCGCCGGTTCCGCCGAGACGACCCGGCTCCGGGAGGATGCCCGATGCCTTGTTCCGCCACGCGGAAACTTGCGCCTGCTTGCTGCCATGCGGCCTGCCATGCGGCGCCCGCTCGTCCTGCGGCGGTGAAGCAGCGTCGAAGGTCCAGTGCCGGTCCGGATCGCCGGGACGGCATCGCACGAGCGTTCTTGTCCCGCCCACGACCTCATCCTTCGAGGTTGCGAGGTTCCTCGAGCCCTCCTTCGAGGCTGCTGCAGGCCGCAGCACCTCAGGACGAGGTCGCGAGTGGGACGACATCCCGGGCGGGCGCCCGATGAGCCGCGTCACCGGCATCGGCCTCACGCCGTTCGGGCGCCTGCCCGGCCTCTCCACCCTCGACCTGATGAGCCGTGCCGCCGCCGCGGCGCTGAGTGATGCCGGGCTGGAGCGGCGCGAGATCGACGGGCTGATCACCGGCTACTCGACCACGCACCCGCACCTGATGCTCTCGACGGTGTTCGCCGAGCATTTCGGCCTGCATCCGACGTACGCCCACGCGGTGCAGCTCGGCGGCGCCACGGGCTTCGCCCTGGTGATGCTGGCGCACCTCCTCGTCGAATCGGGCGCGGCGCGGCGGATCCTGGTGGTGGCGGGCGAGAACCGGCTGTCGGGCCAGTCCCGCGACGCCGCGATCCAGACCCTGGCCCAGGTCGGCCACCCGACCTACGAGGTGCCGCTCGGGCCGACGATCCCCGCTTATTACGGCCTCGTCGCCTCGCGCTACGCCCACGAGCACGGCATCGCCGACATCGCCGAGCTGGCGGTGCTGATGCGGATGAACGCCGCCCGCACGCCCGGCGCCCACCTGACCGAGCCGATCACCGCCGCGACAGTGCGGGACTCGAAGCCGATCGCCGCGCCCTTGCGCCTGCTCGATTGCTGTCCGGTCTCGGATGGCGGCGCCGCCTTCGTGATCGAGCGCGCCGATCCGGCCCGGCCCGGACCGAGCATTCGCGGGGCGGCGCAGGCCCACACCCACCAGCACGTCAGCGCCGCGCCCTCGCTCACGTCCTTCGGGGCCGGCGACAGCGCCGCCCGGGCGCTGGCGCAGGCCGGCGTCGCGCTGCCCGACATCCGCTACGCGGCGATCTACGACAGCTTCACCATCACGCTGGCGATTCTCCTGGAGGAGATCGGCCTCGCGCCGCGGGGCGCGGCCGGGCGGCTCGCCCGCGAGGGGCATTTCTCGGCCGGCGGCGCGATGCCGCTCAACACCCATGGCGGCCTCCTCAGCTACGGGCATTGCGGCGTCGGCGGCGCCATGGCCCACCTCGCCGAGACCGTGCGGCAGATGCGCGGGCAGGCCGGAGCGCGGCAGGTCGCACCCCCGCCGCTGGCGCTGCTCCACGGCGACGGCGGCGTGCTCTCCTCCCATGTCAGCCTCGTCCTGGAGAACGGCCGATGAGACCGGACGGCGATCCCCCGGACTGGACCCAGAGCTCGGCGGGCAAGGGCCCGGCGGGCAAGGGCTCGGCAGGCTTGGCGCTCGCCCGCTGCCGGGCCTGCGGCCACGTCCAGTATCTCCGCCGCCCGTTCTGCCCGGCCTGCGGCGGCGAGGATCTGGCGGTGGAACCGGCCTCGGGCCGCGGCACGGTCTACGCCGTCACGGCGGTGGCCCGCGCACCCTCGCCGGACCTCCAGGCCTTCGCGCCCTACGGCATCGCGCTGGTCGATGCCGAGGAGGGCTTCCGCTTCATGGCGCATTGCCCCGCCGAGGGCGTCGCGATCGGCGCCCCCGTCCGCACGACGTTCCGCGCCTTCGGGGCCGGCCTCGTCCCGTTCGTCACCCCGGAGGACCTGTCATGACGTCGAGCCTCCAGGCCGCCCTCGATCCGGGCTCGATCGCGGTGATCGGCGCCTCCGAGAATCCCGACAAGATCGGCGGACGGCCGCTGCTCTACCTGTCGCAGTTCGGCTTTCGCGGCGAGGTCTGGCCGGTCAACCCGCGGCGCGACGAGGTCCAGGGCCGGCGCACGGTGCCGCGGCTCTCAGGCCTGTCGCGGGCGCCCGACCTCGCGATCATCGCGGTGCCGGGCGAGGCGGCGGTGGCGGCCCTCGACGAATGCGCCGAGATCGGCGTCAAGGTCGCGATCATGATGGCCTCGGGCTTCGGCGAGACCGCGGACCCGGCGGCGAAGGCCGCCGAGCGGGCGATGGTGGCCCGCGCTCGGGCCCGCGGCCTCAGGATGATCGGCCCGAACTCGCAGGGGCTGGCCAATTTCGGCACCGGCGCGGTGGCGAGCTTCTCCAGCATGTTCCTGGAGGCGCCGCCGCAGGACGGGCCGGTCGGCATCGTCAGCCAGAGCGGGGCGATGAGCGTCGTGCCCTACGGGCTGCTGCGTGCCCGCGGCATCGGCGTGCGCCACACCCACGCCACCGGCAACGACGCCGACGTGACGGTGTGCGAGCTCGCCGCCGCGGTGGCGGCCGATCCGGCCCTGAAGCTCCTGCTCCTCTACCTCGAGAGCATCCCCGATCCCCACCACCTCGCCGAGGCCGCGGCGATCGCCCGCGACCGCGGGCTGCCGATCGTGGCGCTGAAGTCCGGCCGCACCGCCGCGGGCCAGGCGGCGGCCCAATCCCATACCGGCGCGCTCGCCAACGAGGACCGCCTCGTCGACGCCTTCCTGGAGCGGCACGGGATCTGGCGGGCGCGGGACACCACCGACCTCGTCGCGGCGGCCGAGCTGTACCTGAAGGGCTGGCGGCCGGAGGGGCGCCGGATGGTGGCGATCAGCAATTCGGGCGCGACCTGCGTGATGGCGGCCGACGCCGCCTCGCAGGCGGGACTCGACCTCGCGCCGCTGGAGGAGGGCACGCAAGGCCGCCTGCGGGCGATCCTCCCGAGCTTCGCCGCGACCCGCAACCCGGTCGACATCACCGCGGCCCTGATGACGAACTCCGCCCTGTTCAGCCAGATCCTGCCGGTGATCGCCGAGGACCCGAGCGCCGACGCCTTCCTGGTCGGGGTGCCGGTGGCGGGGCGGGCCTACGCGGTCGACGATTTCGGCCGCGACACCGCCGCCTTCGCGCAGGCCACGGGAAAGCCCGTGGTGATCGTCGCCCCCCAGGCGATCGTCGCCGCGCCGTTCCGCTCCCGCGGCCTGCCGGTCTTTTCCGGCGAGGGCGAGGCGGTCCGCGCCCTCTACCAGTTCATCGCCCATCACGAGCGCATCCGCGAGGCCGCGGGGCGCCCGCCCCATCCGGCCCCGCCGCCTCCGGCGAAGGCTCCGCCGCGCCTCCTCGACGAGGCCGAGAGCCTGGACCGCCTCGCCCGCGCCGGCCTGCCGGTGGTGCGCCACCGCCTCTGCCGCACGGCCGAGGAGGCGGTGGCGGCAGCGGACGCGATCGGCGGACCGGTCGCGGTCAAGGGCTGCTCGGCCGAGGTGGCGCACAAGAGCGAGCTCGGCCTCGTGCATCTCGGGGTGCGCGGGGCGGAGGCGGTCCGGACCGCCTTCGCAGCCTGCCGGGCGGCCCTGGAGGAGGCCGGCCACGCCGCGTCCGGCGTGATCGTCGCCGCGATGGCGCGGGGCCGGCGCGAATGGGTGCTCGGCGCGCATCGCGACCCGTTCTTCGGCCCGGTCGTGGTGGTGGGGGAGGGGGGCAAGTACGTCGAGGCGATGCCGGACGTCGCCCTGCTGCTGCCGCCCTTCGCGGAGGCCGACGTGGCCCGGGCGCTCGGGCGCCTGCGCCTCGCCCCGCTGATCGACGGCGTGCGCGGCGAGGCGCCGCTCGCGATCCAGCCCTACCTCGCCGCCGCGGTGGCGGTGGGCCGGCTGATGACGAGCGAGCCCGGCATCGCCAGCCTCGACGTCAACCCGATGCTGGTCGGCAGCGAGCCGGGCGAGTGCCTGGCGCTCGACGCCGTCGTGTTCGTGGAAGGGAGCGTGCCGTGATCCGCCGCCGTGACGTCGTCGCCGGGCTTGCGGGGACCCTTGCGGGGACCTCTGCCCTCGGAGCCCGCCCGGCCCGCGCCGCCGCCTGGCCGGCCCGGCCGATCGGCGTGGTGGTGCCCTATCCGCCCGGCGGCTCGACCGACATCACCGCGCGGATCGTCGGCGAGCGGCTGTCGCAGGCGCTCGGCCAGCCGCTGGTGATCGACAACCGGCCCGGCGCCGGCGGCAATCTCGGCCTCGAGGTCGTCGCCCGCGCCGCCGCCGACGGGCACACGCTGGGCATCGCCACCACGGCGCACGCCATCAACATGACGCTGTTCCGCAAGCTCGCCTACGACACGATCAAGAGCTTCGCGCCGGTGGCCCTGCTGACCGAGAACCCGCTGGTGCTGGTGGTGCCGGCGCAATCCGCGCCGCGCTCGGTCGCCGAGCTGATCGCGCTCGCCAAGGCGAAGCCCGGCGCCCTGAACTACGCCTCGTCGGGCATCGGCCAGTCGACCCATCTCGCCGCCGAGCTGTTCGCCTCGATGGCGGGGATCAAGCTCACCCACATCCCCTATCGCGGCAGCGCCCCGGCGATCACCGACGTCATCGCCGGGCGCTGCGACCTGATGTTCGACACCACCCAGTCGGTGCTCGCCCATGTCGAGGGCGGCCGGGTGCGGGCGCTCGGCATCACCTCGGCCGAGCGGCTGCCGCTGGCCAAGGATGTTCCGACCATCGCCGAGGCCGCCCTGCCGGGCTACGTCGCCATCGCGTGGAACGGCCTCGTCGCCCCGAAGGGCACCCCGCCGGAGATCGTCGCGCGCCTCAACGCCGAGACCGTGCGGGCGATGCAGGAGCCCGCGGTGGCGGCGAAGTTCGCCGGCCTCGGCGCCACCTCCCGCCCCCTCGCGCCCGACGCCTTCGGGGCCTTCATGGCCGACGAGATCGCCAAGTGGGGCGCGGTGGTGAAGCAGTCGGGGACGACGCTGGACTGAGTTCTCCCTACGCCGCCGCCAGCCCCCGGCCCGAGCGCGCCCGCATCACCGCGAGCCCGCCGAGGCTGACCGCCAGGATCGCCGCGGCGTAGAGGTCGGCGGTGGCGGCGTAGCCGAGGCTGCGGGCCAAGAGGCCGGCGCCGACCGCCGGCAGGCTGAAGGCGAGGTAGCTCTGGACGTAGAAGGCGGCCAGCAGGCCGGCGCGCTCGTCGGGCTCGGCGAGCGGCATGATCGTGCCGAGGCAGCCGAGGAAGCTGGCGCCGAAGCCGCCGCCGGTGACGAGGGTGCCGAGGATCAGGACCGGCACGCTGGCGAGATGGATGCCGGCGACCACCAGGACGACGCCGAACGCCGTGGCGAGCACCCCGAAGGTCAGGTTGTCCCGCGGCGCCAGCGTGCGGCGCAGGAGCACCGAGACGGCGCCCGCCACCATCAGCGCGGTGACGACGGCCCCGCCGGTGAGCGGCGCGCGGCTGCCGGTGGCCGCCGCCACGACCGAGGGCACCAGCGAGAGATAGAAGCCGCCCAGCGTCCAGTTGGCGAGGTTGATCGGCGTCATCAGCGCCAGCGGCCGCCGGATCCGGGCCGGGACGGCCATTCGGGGCTTCATCGCCGCGAGCGCCCCGGGCCGCCGCGCGACGCTCTCGGGGATGAGGCGGACGGCGAGCGCCAGCCCGGCGAAGGTGACGAGCAGGAGGCCGTAGACGAGGTGGAGCGGCAGCGGCGCGTACTGGATCAGCGCACTGGTGCCGAGCGCCCCGAGCGCCATGCCGGCGAGCGGCGCCACCGCGTTGACGATCGGCCCGCGGTTGCGGTCGACGTCGACGAGGGCCGCGCCGAGCGAGGCGGCGGCGATGCCGGTGGCGAGGCCCTGCACGATCCGGGCGACGATGAGCCAGGCGGCGCCGTGCCCGACGAGCAGGAACAACCCCATGGCGGCCGCCTCGAGCGCCAGCGCCCCGGCGATCACCGGCCGGCGCCCGAGATGGTCCGAGAGCGAGCCCGTGACGAGCAACGCCTTCAGGAGCGCCACCGCGTAGACCGCGAAGACCAGGGTGACGAAGGCGGGCGAGAGCGCCAGGGTCTCCTGGTAGATCCGGTAGAGCGGCGTCGGCGCCGCCGCGGCGGCGAAGAACGCGCCGAGCGTCACGGCATGGAAGGCGAGCGGGTCGATTCGTCGAGCCGCCTGCTGCCGGGATCCTTGACCTTCGCGCATAGTCGTGGCCCTTAAAGCAAATCCGTTGCGTTAAGGATCTAGCGCCGCGGGGCGCTAAAAGCAAATTATTTGCGTTTGGAGGACGGGAAACGATGGCCGACAGGGAGGGACCGCGTCCGGGCGGGCGCAGCGCGCGGGTCCAGGCCTCGGTTCACCGCGCGACGCGGGCGCTGCTCGCCCGGATGGATCGCGCCGAGGTCACGATCCCGCTGATCGCCCAGGAGGCCGGCGTCACGCCCTCGACGATCTACCGGCGCTGGGGCGAGCTGGGCGAGCTTCTCGCCGACGTCGCGGTCGAGCGGCTGCGCCCGGACATGGTGCCGGTCGAGACCGGCGGCGGCCGCGGCGACCTCCTGGCCTGGGCCGAGCAATACGCCGAGGAGATGTCCTCGGGGATCGGCCGCGAGATGATCCGCGACGTGCTCGCCGCCGAGGGCGCCGCCGGCCCCCGGCGCTGCTGCAGCTACGCCCGCCAGCAGATCGCCGTCATCGCGCGCCGCGCCGCGGCGCGGGGCGAGGCGTTCCCGGACATCGACGCGGTGCTCGACCGGGTCATCGCCCCGATCCTGTTCCGGATCCTGTTCGACGAGGCGCTGGGGCCGGAGCAGGTCGGGGGGCTGGTGGCGTGCGCCTTCGCGGCGGTGGAGCGGGGGGGCGCTCGAGGACGTGTCTCGGGGTCGCGTCGAACGGATGCGGGCTGAAAACCGGACGGCTCCCCTGTGCCGGATCTCCGTCCGCTTCGTTGCAGTCGTCCGGGACGGGGGGGAGCGGATTGTCGCTTAGGTCCGCCCCGATTCCGCCGCCAGCCCGCAGATCCGCCGCGTCACCCGCCACGACGCCGCGAAGGCCGGCACCGGCAGGAACTCGAACCGCGAGTGGAAGTTGCTGGCCCCGGTGAAGTAGTTCGGCGTCGGCAGGCCGCGGGCCGAGAGGGCGGCGCCGTCGGTGCCGCCGCGCATCGGGATCACCCTGGGGGCGATGCCCTCCGCGTCGAGCGCCGCGAACAAGAGGTCGACCGGGCGGGTGTCGCCGCCGAGGCTGTCGTGGATGTTGGCGTAGGTGTCGGTGATCCGGCATTCCACCCGGCCGGTCGGGTAGAGCGCGGCGATCTCCCCGGCCACCGCGTGCAGGCGCGCCTTGCGGTCGGCGAAGCGGGTGCGGTCGAAGTCGCGGATCATCGCCTGCAGGCGGGCCTCGCCGGCATGGGCCTGGAGGCCGTTGAACCAGACGTAGCCCTCGCGCCCGTCGGTGTTCTCCGGCGTTTCGGCCCGGTCGAACCGGCCGATGAAGTCGTGCGCCATCAGGAGCGGGTTCACCATCACGCCCTTGGCCGACATCGGGTGGGCGCTGACCCCGGTGAAGACGATCTCGGCGCCCGCCGCGTTGAAGGTCTCGATCACCACCTCGCCGACCGCGCAGGCATCGATCGTGTAGGCGAAGTCGCAAGCGAACCGCGCGAGGTCGAGGGCCTTGGCGCCGCGCAGCCCGATCTCCTCGTCGGGCACGAACGCCACCAGGATGTCGCCGTGCGCATCCTCCGGCGTCAGGGTCGCGAGCAGGGTCATCAGCACGGCGATCGCCGCCTTGTTGTCGGCCCCGAGCACGCTGGTCCCGTCGCCGACGATCACGTCCTCGCCGGTGTAAGCCGCGATCTCCGGGTGCTCGGCGACCCGCAGCCAGATGTCCGCCTCCCGGTTGAGGCACAGGTCGTCGCCGTCGAAGCGCAGGACCTGCGGGCGGATCTCGGGCGAGAGCCCGACATCGACGGTGTCGAGATGGGCGACGAAGCCGATCCGCGGGGCGCCGGGCCGGGTGCCGGCCTTCCGCGCGGTCAGGATCGCGTGGTCGTCGAGCACCACGTCCGAAAGGCCCAGGCCGCGCAGCTCGGCGGCGAGGAGTTCGGCGAGGGCCCGCTGGCCCGGCGTGCTCGGCAGGGCGGTGGCGCGGGCATCGCTCTGGCTCGCCACCCCGACGTAGCGGACGAAGCGCTCGACCAGTTGCGCGCGCAGGGCCGTCTCGTCCAGCATGATCCGGTCCCGCATCAGGTGAGTGCCGCCGAGAAGCCGCGCTGCACCGCCGGCCGCGCCATCAGCGCCGCGTACCAGCGCTGCACGTTGGGAAAGTCGGCGAGGTCGATCCGGTGCCGGGCGTGGCGCCAGGCCCATCCGAGGATGGCGAAATCCGCGATCGAGAGGGCGCCGGCGACGTGCTCGCCCTCCGCCAGCCGCCGGTCGAGCACGCCGTAGAGCCGGCGCGTCTCCTTTTGGTAGCGCTCGAGCCCGTAGGCGCGCTGCGCCTCGTCGACGCCGAGGAAGTGGTGGACCTGGCCCGGCATCGGCCCGAAGCCGCCCATCTGCCACATCAGCCACTCCATCACCTGCACCCGGGCGCGCCCGGTCGCCGGCAGGAACAGCCCGGTCTTCTCGGCGAGGTAGACCAGGATCGCGCCGGATTCGAAGACCGAGATCGGCGCATTGTCCGGCCCCTCGGAATCGACGATCGCCGGGATGCGGTTGTTCGGGCTCAGGGCGAGGAAGTCCGGCTGGAACTGCCGGCCCTGGGTGATGTCGACCGGCTCGACCCGGTAGGTCAGCCCCATCTCCTCCAGGGCGACGCTGATCTTGCGCGCGTTCGGCGTGTCCCAGGCGTAGAGCTGGATCATGGTGCGCTCCTCCCGGACGCGAGGCTACGTCGGCGCTTGCCCCGGGACCAGCCGGCCCCGCGAATGGCGGGAGGCCGGGGCATGCATACAGGCCAAGTGCGCCAGAGCCTCGTGCGCCAGAGCCTCTTGCGCCAAGGTCTCGTGCGCCAAGGCCCGATGGTCGCGGCCCTCACTCGGCGTAGTCCGGCTCCTCGCGGTCGAGCCGCCGGCGGATCGCCGCGAGGTGGAGGCGGGCCGATTCGGGGTCGCCCTCGCGCATCTGGCGGGCGGCGGCCTCGGCGATGGCGGGGGCGACCGGCAGGACCGGGCGGCCGGTCGAGAGGGCGAGCACCTGCACCTCGGCCGCGCGCTCGAGGTAGTAGAGGTCGTCCCAGGCCTCGGCGACGGTGGGCGCGAGCACCATGACGCCGTGGTTCTTCATGAACACGATGTCGGCCTCGCCGACGCTGTCGGCGATGCGGTCGCCCTCGGTGGAATCGAGGGCGAGGCCGTTGTAGTTCCGGTCGAAGGCGGTGCGGCCGTAGAACTTCAGCGACGTCTGGCCGGCGAAGATCAGGGGATCGCCCTCGGTCATCGAGAGCGCCGTGGCGTAGGGCATGTGGGTGTGGAACGCCACCCGCGCCCGCGGGACGCGCGCGTGCAGGCGGGCATGGATGTAGAAGGCGGTCGCCTCCGGCTGGCCCTCGCCCGAGACGACGTTGCCGTGGAAGTCGCAGACCAGGAGCGTCGAGGCGGTGAGCTCGGCGAAGGCGTAGCCGTAGGGATTGACGATGAACAGGTCGTCGTAGCCCGGCACCATCGCCGAGAAGTGGTTGCAGATGCCCTCTTCCAGGCCGTGTCGCGCCGCCATGCGGAAGCAGGCCGCCAGATCCTCCTTGGCCCGGCGCACCTCGGGACCGGCGAGGTCGGGCTGGTTGAGGCCGTTCGCGATCCGCTCGGCCGTCGGCGCGCCCAGTGCGTGAGCCATGGTTCTTCGTCTCTCCCCTGCGAGGCGGGCCGATCCTGGCCACGGACGGCCCCTCCTGTCCACCCGTCAGCGTCCTCCGCGCAGGTGCTCCAGCAGGGCGGGGGTGGCGTAGCCGTCCGCAGGGAGCCCGGCGGCGATCTGGTAGCGCCGCACCGCCTCGCGCAAGCGCGGGCCGGCGCGCCCGTCGAACGGGCCGTCGTAGAGCGCCTTTGCCGACAGCCCGCGCTGGAGCGCGGTCAGCCCGGCCTGGTCGAGGCGCGGCCCGGTCGGCCAGGGGGCGGAGAGCGGCGGCCCGCCGGCGATCCGGTCGGAGAAGTGGCCCACCGCGAGCGCGTAGGAATCCGAGGTGTTGTAGGCCCGGATGGCCTCGAAATTCGCCGTGATCAGGAAGGCCGGGCCGCTCGCGCCGCCGGGCAGGAACAGGCTCGCCTCGCCGGCCTCCGGCAGGGCCTCGCCGTCGAGGGTCCGCACCCCGCGCCGGGCGAAGTCGGGAAACGGGCCGCGGTAGCGCGCGAAGTCGAACCCCGCCGGCAGGGTGACGGCGACGCCCCAGGGCAGGTCGCGCCGCCAGCCGGCCTGGGCGAGGAAGCTCGCGATCGAGGCGAGCGCGTCCGGCGCCGAGTCCCAGATGTCGCGCCGCCCGTCGCCGTCGAAATCGACCGCGGCGCGCAGGTAGGCCGAGGGCAGGAACTGGGTCTGGCCCATCGCCCCGGCCCAGGAACCGCGCATCCGCTCCGGGCTCACGTCGTGGTGCTCGAGGATCTCGAGCGCCGCCAGGAGCTCGTCGCGAAACAGCTCGCCGCGGTGGCGCGCCTCGGCCAGGGTGGCGAGCGCGCGGATGACCGGCATCGTGCCGGCGCTGGCGCCGAAATCCGATTCGATGCCCCAGAAGGCGAGGAGCACCGGGCCGGGCACGCCGTACCGCGCCTCGATCCTCGCCAGGGTGTCGGCACGCCGCGCGGCCTCCGCCTTTCCGCGGGCGATGCGACCGCTCGACACCGCTCCGGTCAGGTACTCCCAGACCGGCCGGCCGAACTCGCCCTGGCGGCGCAGGCGCGCCAGCACCGCCGGGTCCGGCGTCACGCCCCGGAACGCGGCGTCGAAGGTCGCGCGCGAGACCCCGCGCCCTTGCGCGGCCGGCCACAGCTCCTCGACGAAGGCGCGGAAGTCGCCGGCGCCGACGGGCGCGGCGAGGACCAGGACGGCGCCGAGCGCTAGGGCGGCGCGGGTCGCCGACAGGCGCAGGAGGCTCATCGTCAGATCCGGTTGCGCCGGCCGAGCGCCTCTTCCCAGGCGAGGGCCTGGGTGACGATCCCGCGCAGGTCGTCGTGCTGCGGCACCCAGCCGAGCTCGGCCCGGATCCGGTCGGCCCCGGCGACGATCCGCGACGGGTCGCCGGGCCGGCGCGGCGACAGCGTGACCGGGAAATCGACGCCGGAGACCGACTTCACCACGTCGATGACTTCCAGCACCGAGTAGCCGCGGCCGTAGCCGCAATTGAGGGTCAGGCTCTCGCCGCCGCCGCGCAGATGGTTCAACGCCACGAGGTGGGCGGCCGCGAGGTCGGAGACCTGGATGTAGTCGCGCAGGCACGAGCCGTCCGGCGTCGGGTAATCGGTGCCGAACACCTCCAGCCGCTCGCGCTTGCCCAGGGCCGCCTGCGTCGCGACCTTGATGAGGTGGGTGGCGTTCGGAGTCGACTGGCCCGAGCGCCCGCGCGGATCGGCGCCCGCCACGTTGAAGTACCGCAGGACGACGTAGCTGATGCCGTGGGCGCGGGCGGCGTCCTCCAGCATCCACTCGGTCATCAGCTTCGAGCGGCCGTAGGGATTGATCGGGTTCGGGGCCAGGTCCTCGGGCACCGGCACCACGGCCGGCTCGCCGTAGACGGCCGCGGTCGACGAGAAGATCACGTGGCGCACGCCCGCATGAATCGCCGCCTCGATCAGCGCCCGCGACTTGACCGTGTTGGCGAGGTAGTAGCCGAGGGGATCGGCCACCGAATCCGGCACGACGATCTTGGCGGCGAAGTGGGCGAGCGCGTCGATCTTGTGCCGGCGGACGGTCTCGGCGACGAGCGACTGGTCGGCGACGTCGCCGCGCACCAGCGTGACTTCCGGCGGCAGCGCCCAGTCGAACCCGGTCGAGAGATCGTCGATGACCACGACCTCGTCGTGACCGGCATCGATCAGGGCGAGCACCATGTGGCTGCCGATATAGCCGGCGCCGCCCGTGACAAGTACCGCCATTCCGTCCGCTCCCCGGCGTGATGCGGGTTGATCCATACCCCGCAATGCTTCAGCGTCAATTAAGCTGTCCGGTGGCAAGGCTGCACGGAGGGAGGATGCCGGCCGGGCGCGCGCGCCCGGATGCGCCCGTTCCCGCCGGGCGGTCCGGCAGCTCCTTGGTGTTCACTGGATCACGCACGATGAAACGCATTCGCAAAGCCGTCCTCCCGGTCGCGGGCCTCGGCACCCGTTTCCTGCCGGCGACCAAGGCGGTGCCCAAGGAGATGCTGACGGTCGTCGACCGGCCGGTGGTCCAGCACGTGGTCGACGAGGCCCGGGAAGCCGGGATCGAGCACTTCATCTTCGTCACCGGCCGCGGCAAGGCGGTGATCGAGGACCATTTCGACATCTCCTACGAGCTCGACCGCACCCTGCAGGAGCGCGGCAAGACTGAGGCCTACGAGGGCCTGAAGAAGGACCTGCCGGCCGCCGGACAGACCAGCTTCACCCGCCAGCAGGAGCCGCTGGGCCTCGGCCACGCGGTGTGGTGCGCCCGCGAGATCGTCGGCGACGAGCCCTTCGCGGTGATCCTGCCCGACATGCTCAGCCGCGGCAGCATGGTGCAGATGCTCGAGGCCTACGAGCAGCACGGCGGCAACATCATCGCCGTCGAGGAGGTCGCCCCCGACCAGACCCACCAGTACGGCATCGTCAGCGTCGGCGAAGAATTCGGCGACACCTTCGAGATCACCGGCATGGTCGAGAAGCCGCCGAAGGGGACCGCGCCGTCGAACTACATCATCTCGGGCCGCTACATCCTGCAACCGGAGATCTTCTCCATCCTGGAGCGCGGCGAGCGCGGGGCGGGCGGCGAGATCCAGCTCACCGACGGCATGAAGCGCCTGTCGGAGACGCAGAAGTTCTACGGCATGCACTACCGCGGCAAGACCTACGACACCGGCTCGAAGCTCGGCTTCCTGGTCGCCAACCTCGCCTACGGCCTGGAGCGGCCGGAACTGCGCGACGCCTTGAGGCAGGAGATCGAGGCGCTGCTGGCGAAGGGCTGATCCCGCCGGGCGGGCGTGTCCGGACCGGGCGTGGAGGCGGCCCGGTCCGGGAGCATGCGGGCTCCGTTCCTCGGGCGAGGACCTTTTGGACGAGCGCTTCGCGGAGGTGCCTCCGGGACCGCGCGCGTCGCCTCCTCCCCGTTCGCCGGGCATGGCGAGACCGGCGTCGCCTGCTCCCGCGCCCGGGCGACGTCATCCCGTGCAGAATTAGGATGATGGTCCTGACCTGACGCAGATGCGGTCGGGAACCCCCGTTGTCTCGCCGCCCTGTACCCGGACGCTGGTGGCGATCGTCCTTGCCGGTCATCGACCCTGAACCTATGGTCATCTGACCTCACGGTCGAGCGAATCGGCGACGCCAGTCATGCCTCAGTCCAGGGAAGACAAGAGAGTCGCTGCTCTCGACAGGACCGGCCTGCTGTCGGCCCGCTCCGACGAGACGTTCCGGAGCCTTGTCGGGGTCGCCGCCGATGCGTTCGGGGTCCCGATCGCAACCATCTCGCTGATCGATGCGGACCGGCAATTATACTTCGAGAAGGTCGGGATCACGGTCGCCTCGTCGGAGCGCTGCACCTCGTTCTGCACCCGCACGATCGAGGGGGACGGGCTCGCGGTGATCCTCGACGCGGCGCAGGATCCGCTCTGGCGCGACAACCCGATGGTCACGGGCGCACCCTACATCCGGTTCTACGCCGGGGTGCCGCTGCGGATCGAGGGACAGGCCGTCGGTACCTTCTGCCTCATCGACACCGCGCCCCGCGCCGCTTTCTCCGAGGCCGAGCGCCTGCGCCTCGCGCGCTACGCCGGCATCGCCCTTGAGATGCTGGAGATGCGGGCGCGCCACGCCAACCGGGACAGCGCGCGGATGCGCTTCCGGCACATGGCCGAGACCAGCCCGGACGCGATGATCGTCTACGACGACGCGGAGGGCGGCATCCTGCACTGGAACGACAGCGCCGAGCGCCTGTTCGGCCACGACGCCGCCGCGGCCCTGCGGCTCGGCGTCGCCGACCTGACGGCCGGCCCGGACACGCGCGCGCCGTGGTTCGACGACGCCCCGGCGGCGATCCGGGAGGCCGAGATCCGCCTCAGCGACGGCGCGATCCGGGCGGTGGAGATCTCGCTGTCGCGATGGCGCGAGGGTGGCGAGACGATCCGCGGCGCCATCCTGCGCGACGCCTCGCAGCGCCGCGAGCGCGAAGCGGCGCTGCACGCGCTCGCCCATCGCGACGCCCTGACCGGGCTCGCCAACCGGGCGCTCCTGCGCCTGCGCCTCGAGGCGATGCTGGCCGACGGGCCGGTGACGGCCCTGGCGGTCGACCTCGACGGCTTCAAGGAGGTCAACGACACCGTCGGCCACGCGGCCGGCGACGAGGTGCTGCGGGAGGCGGCCGTGCGGCTCCTCGCCTGCGTCCGGGGCAGCGACGTCGTCGCCCGCATCGGCGGCGACGAGTTCGTGATCGCGCTGCCCGGCTGCGGCGATCCGCTGCGCGGCGCCGACGTGGCCGCCCGCATCGTCGCGACGATGGCGGCGCCGTTCCCGCTGCAGGAGCGCAGCGTACGGATCGGCGCGAGCGTCGGCCTCGCGCTCGCGCCGGCCCAGGCCGGGGGGATCGACGAGCTGCTCGCCTGCGCCGACCTGGCGCTCTACAAGGCCAAGGCCGACGGCCGCCGCCGCCACCGGCTCTACACGCCGTCCCTGCGCGAAGCGGTGTCGGACCGGCAGCGCTTCATGCACGAGTTCCCTCGCGCCCTGGAGCAGGAGGAGTTCGTGCTGCACTACCAGCCGCAGCTCCGCCTGCGCGACGGGGCTCTGGTCGGCGCCGAGGCGCTGATCCGCTGGCGCCACCCGGAGCATGGCCTGCTGCAGCCGGCCGCCTTCCTGCCCGCCCTCCTGGCGAGCCGGCACGCGGTGGCGGTCGACGACTGGGTCCTGCGCACGGCCTGCCGGCAGGCCGCCGCCTGGCTGCCGCGGACCGGGCCGCTCTTCCGCATGGGGGTGAATGCCTGCGCGACCCGCCTGCATTCCGGCGAGATCGCCGGGGTGGCGACGGCGATCCTGGCCGAGACCGGGCTTGGCGCGGAGAACCTCGAGATCGAGATCACCGAGACCGTGGTGCTCACCCGCGAGGGTGCGACCATCTCGGCCCTGCACGCCCTGCGCGGCATCGGCATCGGCATCGCCTTCGACGATTTCGGCACCGGCTACGCCTCGCTGAGCCTGCTCGACGAGGTCCCGGTCACCCGGCTGAAGATCGACCGCTCCTTCGTGCGCAAGATGAACGATGCGCCCGAGGTGCCGGTGATCCGGGCGGTCCTGCAGCTCGCCAAGGGCTTCGGCCTCGACGTCGTCGCCGAAGGGATCGAGACCGAGGACCAGCTCCGCCGCCTGCGTCTCAAGGGCTGCGCCGAGGGCCAGGGCTACCTCTTCAGCCCGCCGGTGGAATCGGAGGCCTTCGCGGCGCGCTTCCTCCCGGAGACGCGACCGGCGACGTGACGGCGCTACTCGTCGTCGAACCAGTTGCGCCCCGGCTCGATGCAGCGATAGCCGACGAGGCATTCCGGCGTGTCGCGGGTCGGCACGAAGGCGTTCTTGGTGATCTGCGTCGGCTCGCAGAAGCTGCGGTCGCGCACGAAGCGGTCGTAGGTGTAGCCGCCGGTGCCGAGCACCGCGGCCCCTTGCGCGGCGAGGAGGCCCCGCGCCTGGCCGCAGGTCATGGCGAGCGTCGAGGGGCGGCCTTGCGCGAGGGCGAGGGTCGGGACCGTCGCGAGGGCGAGGGCGGCGAGGAGGGTCGGCGACCCGAATTTTCGGCGATCGGCGGACACGAAGGTATTCCCGGCGTTGTTTGGCAGAGCCATCCGCGAAAGGATAAAGCGCGGGATCCTCTCTCC
>NZ_LWHQ01000015.1:205745-232964 GCF_001653715.1 Methylobacterium platani | reverse complement strand
CCTCTCTCCCACTCGGGAGAGGGGAAATCTGCGCTTTTCTTGTTCCGGGCAGTTCTGGTTTCGAGCGCGGCCAACGCGCGGGCCCCGGGCCCGGATCCGGCGTCCCTACTGCGCCAATTGCCCCACGCTCAGGATCGCCCCCATCACCGAGATGATCAGCCCGCCGATCAGGCCGCCGATCGCGACCGTCACCAGGGGGGTGAGGAGGGCGAGCAGCCGGTCGATGCGCTGGCGGGTCTCGGTCTCGTGCATCTCGGCGGCATGCAGCAGCACGCGGCCGAGGCGGTTCACCTGCTCGCCGCTGGCGATCAGGTTCAGGGTCGGGGCGGCGTAGGGCTTGAGCGAGGACAGGCCCGAGGCGAGGCTGCCGCCCTCGGCGAGCCGGCGCCCGGCCTCGTCGAGGGCATGGCGAAACACCCGGTTGCCGGCGAGCGGGCGCGTCGCCGCCACCGCGTCGGGGATCGGCACCTCGGCGGTGAGCAGTGTGCCGAGCACCCGGCAGAACCGGCCGCACTCGATGCCGACCACGATCTCGCGCACCAGCGGCAGGCGCAGCGCCGTTTGCGCGCGCGCCGCCGCGAAGCCCGGCAGCCGCCACGCGCGGGCCAGCGCCAGCACCGCGAGCGCCAGCCCGCCGGCGAGCACCGGCCAGGAGGCCGAGAGCGTGTCGCCGAGCCAGGCGGCGGCGCGGATCGCGAAGGGCGGCGCCTGGCCGGTACCCTCGAACAGGGGGGCGAGCGCCGGCACCAGCACGCCGACGATCATCGCCACGGTGCCGATCGCCATCGCGACGAGGAGCGCGGGATAGATCATCGCCGAGATCAGGTGGCGCTTGACCGCGTCGCGGCGCTCGATCGAGGCGGTGAGCGAGCCGACGACGTCGACGAGGGTGCCGGTGGCCTCGCCGGCCCGCACGATGTCGACCATGTCGCGCGGGAAGGCCTGCGGGTGGGCCGCCATCGCCCGCGACAGCGAGGCCCCGGCCACCACCCGTTCGAGCAGGTCGGCGAGGATCGGCTTCAGGGCCGGCCCGGCCTGGCGTTCGACGAGGCGTAGCGCCCGGTCGACGGTGAGCCCGGCCCCCACGAGGGTGCCGAACTCGCGCAGGAAGGCGACCCGGGCGGCGTCGTTGACCCGGTCGCGCCCGAACAGGTCGCGGCGCCAGAACGGGGCCGGGCCGGCGGCGGCCTGCGCGATCTCGTAGACCTGGAGCCCGTCCGTGCGGAGCAGCGCCACGGCGCGCTGGCGCGTCTCGGCCTCGATCGTACCGGCGCGGGAGCGCCCGTCGCCCGCATAGGCCTTGTAGGCGAAGCGCGGCATCCTAGAGCGTTCCTTCCAGCACCCGCCCGACCTCGTCGAGGGTCGTGTCGCCGTCGAGGACCCGCGCCCTCGCGCTGTCGGACAATCCCGTCATCCCGGCGGCGCGCGCCCGGGCGGCCAGGGTCCGTTCGTCGGCGCGATTCGCGATCAGGCCGCGCAGCTCCCCGTCGAGGGTCATGATCTCCGAGGCGACCATCCGGCCGCGATAGCCGGTGCCGTTGCAGGCCGCGCAGCCGCGGGCTCGCCTGAGATGCAAGGGGGTGTCGGCCGGGATGCCGAGGCGCAGGCGCTCCTGCGGCGTCGCGGGCGCGGCCTCCGCGCAGGCGCCGCACAGGCGCCGCACCAGGCGCTGGGCGACCACGCCGTTGAGGGTCGCGGCGATGAGGTAGGGCTCGATGCCCATGTCCATCAGCCGGGTCACGGTGGCGGGGGCGGAGTTGGTGTGCAGCGTCGAGATCACGAGGTGGCCGGTCAGCGCCGCCTGCACGGCGATGCGGGCGGTCTCGCCGTCGCGGATCTCGCCGACCATCACCACGTCCGGGTCCTGGCGCAGGATCGAGCGGAGGGCGGCCGCGAAGTCGAGGCCGATGCCCGGATGGGCCTGGACCTGGTTGACCCCCGCCATCCGGTACTCGACCGGGTCCTCGACGGTGACGACCTTGAGGTGCGGGCCGTTGATCCGGCGCAAAGCCGCGTAGAGCGTCGTGGTCTTGCCCGAGCCGGTCGGGCCGGTGACGAGGACGAGGCCGTTCGGCCGGCTCGTCATCGCGGCGATCTCGGCGATCGCCGCCGCGTCGAAGCCGAGCGCCGAGAAATCCTCGACCCGGCGCGAGCCGTCGAGGACGCGCAGGACCACGCTCTCGCCATGCGCCGTCGGCAGGGTCGAGACGCGGATGTCGACGTCCTGGCCGCGGTCGGGGGCCTGCATGCGCCCGTCCTGGGGCAGGCGCCGCTCGGCGATGTTGAGGCCGGCCTGGATCTTGATGCGGGTGGTGAGCGCGAGCTGCACCGACTTCGCCAGCCGCTCGGATTCGACCAGCACCCCGTCGACCCGGTAGCGCACCCGCATGTCGGATTCCTCCGCCTCCAGGTGGATGTCGGAGGCGGACAGCTCGAAGGCCTTGCGCACCAGCCGGGCCGAGAGCCGCACGATCGGCGCCTGGCTCGCGACGTCGGCGAGCCGCGCGAGGTCGTCGTCGCCTCCCCCCTCGCCCTCCTCGGCGAGGTCGCCGTAGACGGCGCGGTGCGCCCGCTCGAAGCTGCCCGGCCCGACGAGGCAGGGCGCGACGGCGCGGTCGACGAGGTGCTCCAGCGCCCGCAGGGTCTCGGCGTCGAACGGATCGACCAGGGCGACGACGAGGCGGTCGGGCTCGGCGGCGAGCGGCAGCACCCGGGCGCGGGCGCAGTAATCGGGCGTCAGCGCCTCCGGCAGCACCGCCTCCCCCGGCAGATCCTCCTGGCGCAGGATCGGCAGGCCGGTCGCCTCCGACAGGGCGGTGACCAGGGTCGCCTCGTGGACGAGGCCGAGCTCGGTCAGGAGCAGGGGCAGCGGGCGCCGGCCGGGCCCGTCGAGGGCGGCGAGCGCCCGCTCGTGGCCGGCGGCGTCCAGCACCTCGCTCTCGGCGAGACGATCGACGAAGGCGCGCAGGTCCTCGCGGCGGCTGCGGGCCGCGTCGCGCCGGTCGGCCCGCAGCCGCCGCGGCCGGGACTTGCCCCCCCAGATGTTCAGCATCGTGGTGTCCCGGAGAAACCCTGTTTCGGCGCGGGGCCGGACCGGGCCATTCTCGCGCCGCGTCCTTAAGCGGACGGAAATGTCGCTGCGTTAGACCGGTCCGCGACGCCCGCGACGACCGAAGGGGCGCCGGAGCCGACCCGTGTTGCGCGCGCCATCCGCCCTGTCCTCGCTCGAGGCCTCGCTCCGCCAGGGTCTCGACGCCGCCTCGCACCTCCTCGGCCTCACCGAGCCCCGCACCGACCGCGCGCCGGCGCTGCTGACCCTGCGGCTCGGCGCGCCCGGCGATCCCGGCCTGACCCTGATCGACCGGCGCGACGGGCCGGACCGGACCTACCGCTTCGATCTCGCGGCGGACGACCTCGCGGACCGGCTCGCGGCGATCCGGGGCGGCCGGGCCGAGGCGCGCGCGAAGGTGATCGTCGATCCCGCCGCCTGCTTCATCCGCACCCTCGATCTGCCGGGCGCGGCGCTGCCGCGGATGCGCGCCGTGCTGGCGCAGGAACTCGAGGCCGCGACGCCGTTCCGGGCCGACCAGGTGTTCAGCGACTGGTACGTCGAGGGCGAGGAGGCCGGGACCCGCACCCTGCGGGTGCGCCACGTCGTGCTCAAGCGGGCGCGCCTCGCCCCCCTGCTCGCGGCGCTGGCGGGGGCCGGGCTGACGGCGAGCGTCGTCGCGGTCGGGCCGGCGGAGGACCGCACGATGCCGATCGACCTCCTGTCGAGCGGTCACCGCGCCCTGCCGGGCCTGGCGCAGCGGGGCGCGGGCGACCTCGCCCTGGCGGCGGCGACGGTCCTCCTGCTGCTCGGGGCCTTCCTGGCCCTGCGCCAGCACCAGGCGGCGACGCTCCAGGCCC
Organism: Methylobacterium platani; assembly: GCF_001653715.1. Lineage (GTDB taxonomy): Bacteria > Pseudomonadota > Alphaproteobacteria > Rhizobiales > Beijerinckiaceae > Methylobacterium > Methylobacterium platani. Next base: position 229,055 of record NZ_LWHQ01000015.1, on the reverse strand, counting down.
TCGACGACGCCTTCGCGACCGCCCGCCGGGCCGCGGCCGCGGGCCATCCGCCGGCCCTGCAGGCCGGCACCGCGGCGATCCTGGCCGAGCGCGGCCCGCCCGTGGCCCGGACCTGGGACGCGGTCGCCGCCGCCCTGCCGGACGCGGTGTCGGCGCAGGTCCTGCGCCTGACCGGCGCCGGTCTCGAACTGACGCTCGTCGCCCCCGATCCGGCCTCGGTGCTCGCCGAGCTCGCCCGCCTGCCGGGCTTCGGCGCGCCGGAGCTGCGTGGGGCCGCCCCCGTCGAGGGCGGCCAGCGCCTCGTCGTCGCGCTGCCGCGCGCTCACGCCGGGGCCCGGCCGTGAGGCCGGCGCTCCCGACGAACGGCCGGGCGCTGCTCCCCGGCCTTGCCGGCCTCGCCTTGGTCGCCGGGCTCGCAACCGGTCCGGTGCTCGACGCGCTGGGGGCCGCGGACGACGTCGCGGCGGCCCGCGACCGCCTCGCCCGGGCGCAGGCCGCGGCCGCCGCGCCCCCGGTGCCGGCGCCGCTGAGCGGCCCCGACGAGGCCGGCCTCGTCCTCGCCTTCCGGGCCCGCCTCGACGCGCTCGCCGCGGCGCGGGTGGTGGCGGTCGACGGGGCCGGGATCCAGCCCGATCCGGCCCGCCCGGCGCTGCCGCGCCTCTCGGCCTCCCTGCGCGGCACCGCCGAGGGCCTGCACGGCCTGCTCCAGGCGCTCGAGACGGAGAGCCCCCTGATCGTGCCGGACGAGGCCGAGCTCAGCGTCGAGCGCCCGGCCGATCCGGAGATCGGGCGGGCGACGGTGATGCGCCTGACCCTCACGGTGCGCGGCGTACTGCTGCCCGCCCCGGCCCAGAAGACACCATGAGGACCGGGCCGTGAGACGGATCGGACCTCCCCTGCGGGCCGCCCTGGCGGCGACCGGGCGCGGGCCCCGCGCCGCCTGCGCCCTCGCGGCGCTGCTGCTGCTCGCGGCCCTTGCCTGGCCGGTCGACGGCGGGCCCGGCCCGCCGGCGCGCCGCGCCGCCGCGGCCGTGCCGCCCCCGGACGAGACCGCGCTCGCGCGGCCGCTCTTCGATCCCGGCCGGCGCCCCTGGACCGCCCGGGGCCCGCGCGACCTCCTCGCCGGCGACCCGCCCCGGCCGGTCCTCACCGTGCGCGGCATCCTGCTCGACGGGACGGCCGCCCGGGCGCTGATCGACGACGGCAGCGGCATCCAGGCCTGGCTCGCCCGCGGCGAGGGAAGGGGCGACTGGCGCATCGCCGAGGTCGCGCGCGACCAGGTCACGCTGATGCAGGGCGAGCGCCGCTACGTCGCGACCTTCCTCGGCGCCCCGACGATCCTGCGCCCGGTCGGGGCGCGGCCGGTGGCCGAGGCGGGGCCGGCGCTGCGGCGGTGAGGGGCGGCGCCGGGACGGCCCTTTCAGGCGTCGTCGTGGGCCAGCCCGGCCTCGATCGCGGCAGCGAGGGCGTCGTCCGGCATCGCCCGCCAGTCCTCGGCCAGGGACAGCCGCACCGAATGCGCGCCGCCCGACGGCGTGCAGACCACCGCCCGCCGCCCGTTGCCGGCGAGCTTCTCCTTGGCGGCCTCCGGCATCCCGGCCAGCGCCTCGATGCAGGTCCAGGCGGTGCCGTCGCGGGTGGTCACGTCGCGCTGTTCGGTCATGGTGTCGTCGGTCCTCCGGTCCTGCTCGGGGTGAGGGCGGCCTGCGCCGGGAGGCGCGCCGGGGTGCCGGGATCGGCGTAGGCGCGGGAACCCGCACCGTCGAACGCCCGCCCCCGGCGCGAAGGTCCGGGGTCCGGCCGCGACTTGCAGCACCCGCTCGTCCTCCCTGGTCGGCAGCACCGGCGCCCCCCGTCCTCCGCCGGCCGTGCGAGCCGCCCGACGGGCAACCGCGAACCGGTCCGGGGGTTTCAGCGGCGATGTCGCGGGGCACCCGGCGCGGCGTTTCCCTCTGTGCAGCGAGGGCAGGATGGAATGTCGCCTCCGACGCTCGCCCTCGGTGCTGCCATCCCGGCCGGTATCACCGGCCCGCGCGGTGACGCCGCAGGCTTCACACGCCTGAGCGAAGCCGGTTTCCGCATCGCGAAGCGATCAGTCGGAACACCGTACGGCTCGCGTCCACGTCACGGGCCGGGCCTTCGAGGCGGACATACGGCACGGCGCCCGTCGAACCCCACCGCCGCGCGACCGCCGGCGGGGCGGCGAAGAGCCGCCTGCGTCGTTCCCGTGCCCGGACGCCGTCCGGGCCGGCTGCGCGACAGGCCTGCCCGTCAGCGCGCGAGCCCCCGCCGCCGCGGCGCCGGCGCCTCCGCCGCCCCGAACATCGCCGGCTGCGCCGTCCCGGCCAGCCCGCGCAGGGCGAGGCCGAGCGCCTCCTGACGCGCCTCGGTGAGCTGGCCCTGGAAGAGATGCGCCGCCACCACGAGGCGCGGACGGCCGGTGCGGTCGCACAGGGCGCTCGCCACCGAGGTGACGCCGCGGATGAGGTGGCCGAGATCCGCCGCGTAGCCCCGCTGCGTGCAGGCCGCGACCTCGTCGAGGAAGGTCTCGAACGGCACCGGCACGTGCCAGCGGATCGCCCCGAACCGGGTGCGCAGGGTGGCGTCCGGCAGCCCGCCGGCGGCGCGACCGGCGGCGGCGACCGCGCGGCCGATCGCGCCGGCATAGGCCGGGATGCGGGTGGCGAGGCGGAACTCGATGTGGATGCCGCTCGCCGGGACGATCCGGCCGAGCAGCAGCGCCTTGTCGTCGGGCGCCACCTGCCAGACGCTCGTCGTCGCCTCGAAGTCGGTCGCGACCTGCTGCAGCCCGGGTTGCAGCAGCTCGACGTCCGAGCGGTTGAGGAGCGGGCGCGCCACCTCCAGGAGGCCGAGGCCGAGCCGGTAGGTCTTGGTGTCCGGCGCCAGGGTGACGAAGCCCTCGTGCACCAGGGTGCGCAGGATGTTGAGCGTCGTCGAGGGGCTGACGCCCGCGGCGCGGGCGATCGCCGTGACCCCGAGCGCGTCGCGCGCCGCCGCCACCGCCCGCAGGATCGCGGCGGCCTGCGTCACCGCCCCGACCTCGCGGCCGACCTCCATCACCGCCCGATCGCCCTCGGCCTCGCGCTGTCCCACACCCGAACCCTCTGCCCCGCGACCCGCAGCCCCTTGCCGACCGGATCGTTTACGGTTCAGAATAGCGTTCAGCCCGCGGAATAGGAATTCCCCTCCGGGAGGTTCCAGCCGCGCGAGGCCCGGAGAACGGGCCCGGCGATCCACGGGGAGGACCAGGATGGCACGGATCCGACGGGCCCTGGCGGCGCGCTGCGCCGGGGCGATGCTGGCGCTTCTGGGCGCGACCGCGGCGCGCGCCGACGGCGACGTGCTCCGGATCGGCATCATCACCGACATGAGCGGCCAGTACAGCGAGGGCAACGGCGAGGGCTCGGTCGCCGCCGCCCAGATCGCCGTCGAGGATTTCGGCCCGACGGTGCTCGGCAAGCGCATCGAGATCATCTCGGCCGACCACCAGAACAAGCCCGACATCGCCTCCACCATCGTGCGCAACTGGCTCGACACCAAGGGCGTCGACGTGGTGGCGGAGGGCGTGAACTCGGCCGTCGCCCTCGCGGTCCAGGCGGTGACGCGCGAGCGCAACAAGATCTTCCTGATCTCGGGCGCCGGCTCGTCCGACCTCACCGGCAAGTCGTGCTCGCCCACCAGCATCCAGTGGACCTACGACACCTACGCTTCGTCGAACTCGACCGCCAAGGCCCTGGTCGCCCGCGGGGCGAAGTCCTGGTTCTTCCTCACCGCCGACTACGCCTTCGGCCACGCCCTGGAGCGCGATGCGTCCCGGGCGGTCGAGGCGGCGGGCGGCACGGTCGTCGGCAAGGTCCGCCACCCGTTCAACAATCCGGATTTCTCGTCCTTCTTGCTCCAGGCGCAATCCTCGCCCGCCCAGGTGGTGGCGCTCGCCAATGCCGGCAGCGACTTCGCCAACGCGATCAAGCAGGCGCACGAATTCGGCCTGTCGCACTCCGACAAGATCATGGCGGCGCTCCAGGTCACGCTGACCGATTCGGCCTCGCTCGGCCTCGAGGTGGTGCAGGGCGCGCTGTTCACCGACAGCTTCTACTGGGACCGCACGCCGGAGACCCGGGCCTATGCCGAGCGGTTCTACGCCCGCCGCAAGGCGATGCCGACCGCCTACCAGGCCGGCGTGACCTCGGCGCTGACCCACTACCTCAAGGCGGTGCAGGCCGCCGGCACCACCGAGTCCGCCGCCGTCATGGCCAAGATGCGCGAGACCCCGGTCGACGACTTCTTCGCCCACGGCGGCAAGGTCCGGGCCGACGGCCGCATGGTCCACGACATGTACCTGATGCGGTTCAAGAAACCGTCCCAGTCGAAGGGCAGGTGGGACCTCTACGAGCTCGTCGCCACGGTCCCGGGCGACGAGGCGTTCCGGCCGCTCGGCGAAGGCGGGTGCCCGTATGTCAAGAACTGACCCCGCCGATCTGGCGCCCCTGGTCCGGCCCGGCTCGGTCGCGATCGTCGGCGCCTCCGCCGACCCGACCCGCATCGGCGGCCGGCCGATCGCCTACATGCTGCGCGCGGCTTTCCGGGGTGCGATCCTGCCGGTGAACCCGAACCGCGCCGAGGTGCAGGGGCTGCCCTGCTACCCCTCCGTCGCCGCCCTGCCGCAGGCGCCGGACGTGGCGGTGATCGCGGTGCCGGGTGCCGCCGCCCTCCAGGCGGTCGACGAGCTCGGCGCCCGCGGCACCCGCTTCGCCGTGATGTTCACGGCGGGCTTCGCCGAGGTGGACGCGGCCGGCGCGGAGGCGCAGGGCCGGCTCGTCGCCACGGCGCGGCGGCACGGGATGCGGCTCCTCGGGCCGAACTGCCTCGGCCTGTTCAACGCGGCGGCCGGCTTCTACCCGATCTTCTCCGCCTCGCTCGAGGGCGGGCTGCCGCTGCCGGGACGGATCGGCATCGCCAGCCAGTCGGGCGCCTACGGCACCCACCTCTTCGCCGCCTGCCGCGCCCGCCACATCGGCACCGCGATGCTGGTCACCACCGGCAACGAGGCCGACCTCTCGGTCGCCGACGCGATCGGCTGGATGGCGCAGGACGACGACATCGACGTCATCATGGCCTATGCCGAGGGCGTGCAGGACGGGCCGGCCTTCGCGGGCGCGCTCGCGGCGGCCCGGCGGGCGAAGAAGCCCGTGATCGTCATGAAGGTCGGGCGCAGCGCCATCGGCAGCGCGGCGGCGCAGTCGCACACCGCCTCGATCGCCGGCAACGACGCGATCTTCTCCGCGGTGCTCGCCGAGCACGGCGCGATCCGGGCCCGCTCGACCGAGGAACTGATCGACATCGCCTACGCGGCGACGCGGCGGATCTACCCGGTGCCGAACAGCCTCGGGGTCATCACCATCTCGGGCGGCGCCGGGGTGCTGATCTCGGACGCCGCCGAGGCGGCGGGCCTCGCGATGCCGGAGATGCCGGCCGAGGCGCAAGCGCGCCTCAAGGCGATCCTGCCCTTCGCCTCGCCCCGCAACCCGGTCGATTGCACCGCGCAGGCCTTCAACGACCTGTCGCTGATCGGCCGCTTCACCGAATCGATGATCGCCGACGGGGGCTATTCCTCGATCCTCGCCTTCTTCACCCAGATCGGCGGCGCGCCCAGCATGGCGCCGGCGATCCGCGCCCAGCTCAACGCCGTCAAGGCGCGCCATCCCGACCGGCTCTACGCCCTGTCGGTGCTGGCCTCCGACGCGCGCAACCGCGAATACGAGGCCGACGGCTACCTGCTCTACGAGGACCCGGCCCGGGCGGTGGTCGCCCTCGACGCGATGGGACGCCTCGGCGCCGGCTTCTCGCAGCCCGAGCCGGCGGCGCCGCCGCCGGGCGCGCCCGTCCGGCTCCCCGAATCGACCCCGAGCGAGGCCGAGGCGAAGCGCCTGCTCGCGGCCGCCGGCATCGCGACGGTGCCGGAGGCTGCGTGCGCCGACGCCGAGGCGGCGGTCGCGGCGGCCGAATCCTTCGGCTTCCCGGTCGTGATGAAGATCCTGTCGCCGGACATCCTGCACAAGACCGAGATCGGCGGCGTGCTCCTCGACGTCGCCGATGCCGAGGCGGTCCGGTGCGGCCACGCCACGCTGCTCGAGCGCGCCGCCCGCCACGCGCCGGCGGCCCGGATCGAGGGCGTGCTGGTGGCGCGCCAGGTCAAGGGCGCGGTCGAGTGCATCCTCGGCATCCAGCAGGATCCGGTCTTCGGCCCGGTGGCGATGGTCGGGCTCGGCGGCGTCTTCGTCGAGGTCATGCGCGACGTGGTCTTCCGCCGCTGCCCGTTCGGCGAGGACGTCGCGGAGGCGATGATCCGCTCGATCAAGGCGGCGCCCCTGCTCACCGGGGCCCGCGGCCGGCCGCCCTGCGACGTCGCGGCGCTCGCCCGGATGCTGTCGCGGCTCTCGGTCCTCGCCGCGGCGGCGGGGCCCAGGCTTCGTTCCATCGACCTCAACCCGGTCTTCGCCCTGCCGGAGGGGGCGTTCGCGGCCGACGCGGTGATCGAGGTGGGGGAGGCGGGATGATGGGGAGTCGGGTGAGCGGTGTCGGGGAGAGACGCGCGGGTGAACCCTCCCCCCTCTGCGGGGGAGGGTGCCCCACGGAGTGGGGCGGGAGAGGGGAACCACGCTTCCGGGCAAGGCGGAACCGTTCTGAAGGGCGCCACATCCTCCAGCGTCGCGCTGCCCCTCTCCCGGCCTGCTTCGCAGGCCACCCTCCCCCGCGGAGGGGGGAGGGGGAATGGCGGTACGTCGCCCTGCCGGCGGGAATCCCATGACCGACCCCGCCCGCATCCCCGTCATCGTCGGCATCGGCGAGGTCGCCGACCGGCCCGACACCCCCGGCCGGGGCCCGATCGGCCCCGAGCCCGCCGCCCTGATGGCCGAGGCGCTCGCCCGCGCCGACGCGGATGCCGGCGGCGGCTGGCTTCCCCGCCTCGGCTCCCTCGACGTCGTCAACGCGGTGTCCTGGCCCTATGCCGACCTCCCGGCCCGCGTCGCCGACCTGATCGGCCACCGCCCGGCCCGCCTCGCCTACGGCCCGGTCGGCGGCGAGACGCCGGTCCGGTTCCTGCACGAGGCGGCGCGCCGGATCGCCCGTGGCGAGGTCGGGGTGGCGGCCCTGTGCAGCGGCGAGGCGGAGTACGGCGCGGGGGCCGCGCGGCGCGCCGGCTTGAGCCCGGAGCGCGACGCGATCCCGCCCTGGACCGCGCCGGACCCCGCCTGGACCAACCCGCGGGTGCGCGACTACCTCCACCCGCAAGCCCTGCGGCACGGCCTGTCGCAGCCGGTCTTCGTCTATCCGCTCTACGAGACCGCCCTCCAGGCCGCCTGGGGCCAGACCCCGCGCCAGGGCCGCGACGAATCGGCCGCCCTGTGGTCGGCGATGTCCCGGGTCGCGGCCCAAAACCCCCATGGCTGGCTGCGCCGGTCCTTCACGGCGGAGGAGATCGCCACGCCCTCGCCCGGGAACCGGCCGATCGCCTGGCCCTACCTGAAACTGATGGTGGCCAACCCGGTGGTGAACCAGGGCGCGGCCCTGATCGTGACCAGCCTCGCCCTCGCCCGCGCCGCCGGGCTCCCGGACCGCCGCACGGTGCCGATCGGCCCCGGCGCCGCGGCCGCCGAGCCGCGCGACTGGCTCGCCCGCGACCGGTTCGACCACGCCCCGGCGCAGGACGCGGTGCTGGGCGGGACCCTGCGCCGGGCCGGCCTCGCGCCCGCGGACCTTGCCGCGATCGAGCTCTACAGCTGCTTTCCCTGCGTGCCCAAGATGGCGCGCCGCCGCCTCGGCCTGCCCGGCGACGCGGTGCCCACCGTGGCGGGCGGGCTGACCTTCTTCGGCGCGCCGCTCAACGGGTACATGGCGCATGCCGCCTGCGCGATGGTGCGCACCTTGCGCGCGGCGCCGGGGGCCGCCGGCCTCCTCTACGGCCAGGGCGAGTTCGTCACGAAGCATCACGCCCTGGTGCTCGGCGGTCCTGCGCGCGTCCCCGCCGACGAAGCGATGTCGGTCCAGGACGAGGCGGATCACCGCCGCGGACCGGTGCCGCCGGTGGTCGCGGATGCGTCGGGCCGCGCCGCACTCGAGACCCATACCGTCCTGTTCGACCGCGAGGGTGCGCCGCAGAAGGGCGTCGTCGTGCTGCGCCGGGGGCTGGCCCGGCTGCTCGCCCGGGTGCCCGCCGCCGACCGCGCGACCCTCGGCCTCCTCACCGACCTCGACCGTTCGCCGGTCGGCCTCGACGGCACGCTGCGCATGGCCGCCGACGGGCTCCTCGAATGGGAGGCCGCGTGATGGCGGATCCGGTCCTCACCCGGCGCATCGGCGACCACGTCGCCCTCGTGACCCTGAACCGGCCGCGGGCCCGCAACGCCGTCGATCCGGACCTCGCCCGGGCGCTCGCGGCGGCGGTCGCCGCGACCGAGGCCGACGATGCGGTCCGGGCCGTGGTGCTGGCGGGCGAGGGCCCGGTCTTCTGCGCCGGGGCCGACCTGAAGGTGGTCGCGGATGGCGGCGCCGACGGGTTGTGGATCGGGGAGGGCGGGTTCGCGGGCTTCGTCCACGCGCGGCGCGCCAAGCCGTGGATCGCCGCGATCGAAGGCCCGGCGCTGGCCGGCGGCTGCGAGATCGCGCTCGCCTGCGAGCTGATCGTGGCCGGGGAGGGGGCATCGTTCGGCCTGCCGGAGGTGACCCGCGGCCTCGTCGCGGCGGCGGGCGGGCTCTACCGGCTGCCGCGGGCGCTGCCCCGTGCCGTCGCCCTCGAGCTGATTCTGACCGGGGCGCGGCTGGAGGCCGCCCGCGCCCACGCGCTCGGTCTCGTCAACCGGCTCGCCGCAATCGGCGCGGCCCGGGACGAGGCTGTGGCGCTGGCGACCGCGATCGCCGCCAACGCGCCGCTCGCCGTGCGCGAGAGCCTGGCGGTGGCGCGGCTGGCGCCCGATGCCGACGAGGCGGGATTGCGCGAGGCGAGCGCGGCGGCCCGGGCCCGGGTGCAGGCCTCCGAGGATTACCGCGAGGGCCCCCGGGCCTTCGTCGAGAAGCGCCCGCCGCGCTGGACGGGGCGGTGAAGCAGAGGAGGAACCCCATGGGCCTACTGGACGGCAAGGTCGCGCTCGTCACCGGGGCCGGCGGCGGCATCGGGCGGGAGATCGCGCTGGCCATGGCGCTCGCCGGCGCCGAGGTGGTGGTCAACGACGTCGGCGCCAGCCTCAGCGGCCTCGGCGAGACCTCGGCGACGCCGGGCGAGCAGACCCGCGCCATCATCGAGCAGCGCGGCGGCCGGGCGGTGGTCGATACCGGCAGCGTCGCCGAGTGGGACGCGGCGCAGGCCATGGTGGCCACCGCCCTCGACGCCTTCGGCCGCCTCGACGTCGTGGTCAACAACGCCGGCATCCTGCGCGACCAGATCTTTCACAAGATGACCCCGGAGGAGTGGCTCTCCGTCATCAACGTCCACCTCAACGGTAGCTTCTTCGTCTCCCGCGCCGCCGCCGAGACATTCCGGAAGCAGGGATCGGGCGCCTACGTCCACATGACCTCGACCTCGGGGCTGATCGGCAATATCGGCCAGGCGAACTATTCCGCGGCCAAGCTCGGCATCGCCGCCCTGTCGAAGTCGATCGCCCTCGACATGGGCCGCTTCGGCGTGCGCTCGAACTGCATCGCCCCCTTCGCCTGGAGCCGGATGACGAGCTCGATCCCCGCCGAGACCCCGGAGCAGAAGGCCCGCGTCGCCAAGCTCCAGGCGATGGGGCCGGAGAAGAACGCGCCGCTCGCGGTCTTCCTCGCCTCCGACGCGGCCGCCCATGTCACCGGCCAGATCTTCGCCGCCCGCCACAACGAGCTGTTCGTGTTCAACCATCCCCGCCCGGTGCGCGGCGTGCACCGGGGCGAGGGCTGGACGCCCGAGACCATCGCCGAGCACGGGATGCCGGCGCTGTCGGGCCACCTCGCCCCCCTCGACCGCAGCCCCGACGTCTTCTCCTGGGACCCGGTGTGACGATGACGATCAACGGACGCGCCCACATCGCCGGGGCCTACGAGCACCCGGCCCGCAAGGCCCCGGACAAGTCCGTGGCCCAGCTCCACGCCGAATCCGCCGCCGGCGCGCTCGCCGATGCCGGGCTGACCAAGGACGACGTCGACGGCTATTTCTGCGCCGGCGACGCGCCGGGCCTCGGGCCGCTGGCGATGGCCGACTACATGAACCTCCGGTTGCGCCACCTCGACAGCACCGACATCGGCGGCGCCTCCTACATCGCCCACGTGGCGCACGCGGCGCAGGCGATCGCGACGGGGAAGTGCAGCGTCGCGCTGATCACGCTCGCCGGCCGGCCGCGCAGCGCGGGACATTCCGGCACCGCCGCCCGGCCCGTCATCGCCGATGCGCCGGACAGCCCGTGGGAGACGCCGTTCGGCCCGACCACGGTCAACCTCTACGCGCTCTGCGCGCGTCGTCACATGCACGAGTTCGGCACGACCCCCGAGCAGCTCGCCTGGATCAAGGTCGCGGCCTCGCACCACGCCCAGCACAACCCGCGCGCGATGCTGCGCGACGTGGTGAGCGTCGCGGACGTGCTGGCCTCGCCGATGGTCGCCGACCCGCTCCACCGGCTCGATTGCTGCGTCGTCAGCGACGGCGGCGGCGCGCTGGTGGTGGTGCGGCCCGAGATCGCCCGGAGCCTCAAGCGCCCGCTGGTCCGGGTGATGGGGGCGGGCGAGGCGCAGAAGGGGCAGCTCGGCGGCGAGGTCGACCTGACGTACTCGGCGGCGCGGATCTCCGGCCCCGCCGCCTTCGCGGAGGCCGGCGTGACCCCGGCCGACATCCGGTACGCCTCGATCTACGACAGCTTCACCATCACGGTGCTGATGCAGCTCGAGGATCTCGGCTTCTGCGAGAAGGGGCAGGGCGGGCGCTTCGTCGCCGACGGCAACCTGATCTCGGGGACCGGACGACTGCCGTTCAACACCGACGGCGGCGGCCTGTGCAACAACCACCCGGCCAACCGGGGCGGCATCACCAAGGTGATCGAGGCGGTGCGCCAGCTGCGCGGCGAAGCGCATCCGGCGGTGCAGGTGCGGAACTGCGAGCTGGCGGTCGCGACCGGCATCGGCGGCCTGCTCGGCAGCCGCCACGGCGCCGCGACCCTGGTCCTCGGGAGGGAGTGAGACGCGATGACCCGGATCACCTTGCGCGACGGCGACTGGCCCGACCCGCCGGCGAGCCCCGAATCCGCAGCCTTCGTCGAGGCGGCGCGCGAGGGCCGCTTCCTGCTGCGCCGCTGCACCGCCTGCGGCAAGGCGCACTGGTACCCGCGCGCCCTGTGCCCGTTCTGCCTCGGCGAGACCGCCTGGGAGGAGGCCTCCGGCGAGGGCACGATCTACAGCGTCACGGTGCTCGCCCGCGAGGAGCCGCCGCGCACCGTCGCCTACGTCACCCTGGCGGAGGGGCCGACGATGCTGACGAGCGTGGTCGAGTGCGACGCCGCAACCCTGGCGATCGGCCAGCCGGTGCGGCTCGTCTTCGCGCGCTCGCGCAACGGCACGCCGGTGCCGTGCTTCCGGCCGGCGGGACCGGGCCCGGCCGCCTGACTCCCGATCGCGGCGCGCGCGGGGCTGGACCACCGCCGCGATCCCCGCGCGCTGTCGCGAAAGGATTCCGTCGCCGGTCGGAGCGCGTTCCGCATTCTGCCGGATACCTTAGGGTAACAAAAGTAACCATTGATTAACGCGATTTACTTACAAAACCATCATGCGATGATGATCGGGCGATAAATGTTCAAGAACTCCACGATCCGTGCCCGACTTTATGTCGGATTTGGCTCATTGGTACTGATTGCCGCTGCGATTGGCGGTTTTTCCATCAGTCAGCAAGCGGAAATCCGCGCGCAATACGAGCGGAAGGCGAGACTGGAGGGGGTCGCGCGCAAGATCCTGGCGCTCCAGGGCGCGTCGACCGCGCTGACGGGCGAGGCCGAGCAGTACAAGCTCGCCCCCGATCCCGTGCGGATCGCCTCGATGCAGCAGGCGCGGGAGACCATCGAGGAGGGGAGCCGGACGCTCGCCGAGACCGCGATCTCCGAGGAGCGCCGCAAGCTCTATGGCGGCGCGCGGGACCATGCGCGCCAGCTGAAGCCGGAACTCGAGAGGCTGATCGCCGCCGGCCGCGTGATGGCGGAGGCGAAGGCGACCCTGTTCCCCGGCGGGGACGAACTGACGCGGTCGACCTCCGCCCTCGTCGCCGACATGCGCGCCCGCGGCAACGACGCGCAGATCCTCCAGGCGGCGGTGACCGAGAGCGCGATGCTGCTCGTGCGCGTCGCCAACTGGCGCTTCCTCGCCGTGCGCGACGCGAAGGGCCCGGCGACCTTCGCCACCAACGCCGCCAAGGCGGAGGCGGCCCTCAAGGCCATGCGCGGCCTCGATCCGTCGGGGGATTTCGCGCCGGTGATCCGGGCCGTCGACCAGGCGCTTTCCGCCTATGCCGTCGCCTTCCACGCCTTCGTCGCCGCAATGGCGAACAGCGAGGCGGCGTTCGACGCCGGCATCAAGCCGCACGCCGCCGCGATCGAGGCGGCGTCGGCGGCGGTGCGGACCAACATCGAGGCGGCCGTCGCCGAGACCGAGGCGGCCACGCAGGTCATGGTGGACCGGACCCGGACCATCCAGTTCGGCCTGATCGCCCTCGCCCTCGCCCTCGGCGCCGTGCTGGCCACCCTGATCGCCCGCAGCATCGCCCGGCCGATCGGCGGCATGACCGCCGCGATGAAGCGGCTGGCCGCCGGCGAGACCGGGCTCGACGTGCCCTCGCGCGACGCGGGCGGCGAGATGGGCGAGATGGCCGGGGCGGTCGAGGTCTTCCGGCAGAACGCCATCGCCCGCGCCGCGCTCGAGGCGCAGAGCCGCGACGAGCAATCCGCCCGCCAGCGCCGCGCCGACCGGGTCGACCAGCTCGTCCGCGGCTTCCAGCACAAGGTCGCGGGCTCGCTCGAGATCGTCACCTCGGCGGCGACCGAGCTCGACGCCACCGCCCGCACCATGACCGGCGTCGCCGACACCACCAGCGGCCAGGCCCAGGCCTCCAGCGCCACCGCCGCCCAGACCTCGGCCAGCGTCCAGATGGTCGCCGCCGCGGCCGAGGAGATGGTGTCCTCGCTCCAGGAGATCGAGCGCCAGGTGCTGCGCTCCAACGAGGTCGCCGGCAACGCCGCCCGCGAGGCCGCGGCGACCGATTCGGCCATGACGAGCCTGAGCGCGGCCGCCACGCAGATCGGCGCCGCCGTCGCGACCATCACGGCGATCGCCGACCAGACCAACCTGCTGGCGCTCAACGCCACCATCGAGGCGGCGCGGGCGGGCGCGGCCGGGCGCGGCTTCGCGGTCGTCGCCGCCGAGGTGAAGGAGCTGGCCGCCCAGACCTCCCGGGCGACCGTCGAGATCGGCGGCCAGATCACGGCGATCCAGGCCGCCACCGGCCAGGCGGCGGGCGCCATCGGGCAGATCGGCCAGACGATCGCGGCGATGAACGAGATCAGCGGCATGATCGCCGCGACGGTGACGGAGCAGGCCGCCGCCACGACCGAGATCTCGCGCAACGCCGCGCAGGCCGCGCGCGGCAGCCAGGAGGTCTCCAGCGCGATGAATGCGGTGCTCGGCTCGGCCGGCGAGACCGGCAGCGCCGCCTCGCAGGTGCTGATGGCGGCGGCCGAGCTCGCCACGCAGTCGCTCGCCGTCAAGCAGGAGGTCGACGGCTTCCTGCACGACATCCAGGCGGCGTGAGGCGCGCGGCCGGGGCGTGATCCATCGGGGCGGCCGGCCCTTGGGGCCGGCCGCCGGCTCCGGCGGACGGTCGGGGCGCGAGGTCTCTCGCGAGAGCCTATCCTCTCCGGATCACGCCGCCCGGACCTCCCCCAGGAAGGCCGCCACCGCCGCGCTCATCGCCTCGGCCTGGCGTCCCAGGTCGCGGGTGGTGCCGGTGACGCGGGTCGCGACCTCGGCGGTGCCCCCGGCATCCTCGCGCACCCGGTCGATCAGGCGGGCGACCTCGTCGGTGCCGGCGCTGACGTCGCGGGTGCTGCGGGCGATCTCGGCGGTGGCCGCGCTCTGCTCCTCGACCGCGGCGCTGATCATCGCGCTGCTCTCGCTGATCCGGCCGATCGTCTCGCGGATGCGGGCGATGGCCTCGACCGAGCCGCCCGCCGCCGCCCGCATGGCGTCGATCTGGCCGGCGATGGTGCCGGTGGCCCGGGCGGTCTGCTGGGCCAGCGCCTTCACCTCCGCGGCGACGACCGCGAAGCCGCGCCCGGCCGCGCCGGCGCGGGAGGCCTCGATCGTGGCGTTGAGCGCCAGCAGGTTGGTCTGGGCGGCGATGCCGGTGATCAGGGTCACCACCTGGCCGACCTCCGCGACCGCGCCGGCCAGGGCGGAGACCCGCATCGCCACCGCGTCGGACTGCGTCACCGCGTCCTCCGCCACCGCGTGGGAGCGGCCGACCTCCCCGGCGATTTCGGCGATCGCCGCGCGCAGCTGCTCGGCGGAGAGCGCCACCTCCCCGGTCCCGGCCGAGGCCTGGACCACCGCCGCCGCCACCGCGGTCGCCGCCTCGGTCGAGCGGGCGGCGTTGCGCGACAGGGCCGCCACCGTGCCGTCGAGGGTCAGGGCCTGGTCGGCGACCGCGCCGATCACCGCGAGCACCCGGTCCTCGAAGGCTTGCGCCAGGGCGGCGGTGGCGCGGCGCCGGCTCGTCCGCTCCGCCGCCGCGTAGGTCTCGAGCAGCACCTCGAGGTCGAGCCACGCCGCCCGGGTGAGGGCGCCATGGAGCGCGGCCCGGGATCGGGATGCGAGGATCCCGGCGCCGCGCGGGCCCGCGAGGCCGAGGGCGTCGGCGAGCCCCGCCGTCACCGTGGCATGGCAGATCGACACCGCGTAGGCCGGCACCCCGCGGTCGTAGAACACCGAGGCCAGCCGCTCGGCCGAGGCCGTGAAGTCCGGGCCGAAATCGCCGCTCACCACCCGCACCCAGTGGGCGACCCGGGCCTCGTGCACCTGCGGGTCGCGCAGGGTCGCCTGGATCTCCGGCCAGTCCCCGAAACGGGCGTTCCACTCGGCGAGCAGCCCCGGCAGGCGCTCCCGGGCGAAGCCGGCCAGCCCGCGCAGGCGGGCGATGTCGTCCGGCGTGAGGCCGAACGTGGCGAAGCGGCGGGCTTGCGCGGCGGCGACCGTCTGATCCATGACAAAGTTGCACCCGTTGCGATACACAACTGATGCGAGAGTGCGGGATAATTTTCAGTTACCGTCGGTTCACTTGACCGTTGAAGAATCGACGCCGGAACCGGCGGCCGGGAGGCCGCGGGCACAGTCGGCGATCTGCCGGCGCAGCCAGGCATGGCCGGGATGGCGCTCGACCCGCCGGGCCCAGACCAGGACCGAGCGGGTGACCGGCAGGTCCGGATCGGCCGGCAGCGGCTCGCAGGCGACCGCGTGCATCGTCGCGAGGGTGCGGGCGATCCGCTCCCCCAGCACCGCCACCATGTCGGAGCGCGCCAGGATCGGCGCCGCCGACAGGAACGGCGCCGCCATCGCGACCCGGCGCGGGGGCAGGCCCCGGCGGCTCAGGATCGCGTCGAGGAACCCGACGTCGTCGCCGGTCGAGGAGACCACGAGGTGGGGGAGCGCCGCGAGGCGCTCGTAGGTGAGCGGCGCGGCGAGCGCCGGGTGCCCGCGCCGTCCGACGACCGCGAACCCGTCCCGGAACAGCGTCGTGGTGCCGAAGCGCTCGCCCTCGACCCGGCCGGCGCCCACCACCGCGAGGTCGACGTCGCCGCGATCGAGCAGGTCGTCGAGGCGCACGGTGCCGCTCGGGCTCATGTGGAGCGAGAGGGACGGGGCCCGGCGCCCGACCCACTCGGCGATCGGCGCGGCGAGCACCACTGCGGCGGTGTTGTTGAGCACCAGGCGGAAGCGCGCGGCCGAGGAGGCCGGGTCGAACCGGTCCGGGTGGAGCGCGCCCTCGATCTCGGCGAGCGCGCGGCGCACCGGTTCGGCGAGGTCGAGGGCCCGCGGCGTCGGGCTCATGCCGTCGGGCCCGCGCACGAACAATTCGTCGCCGAGCGCCCGGCGCAGGCGCTGCAGCGCGTGGCTCACCGCCGACTGGCTCAGGCCCAGCCGCTCGCCGGCACGGGTGACGTGGCGCTCGCGCATGATCGCGTCGAACACGATGAGGAGCTTGAAGTCGAACGCATCCCAGTTCACGGGCGCGGGTTGTAGCGGAGCGGGGCGGGGACGGATAGGTGGGCGACGATGCCGAGGCTCAACCCTCCCCCGCAGAGGGGGGGGAGGGTTCGCGCGCGCGGATCGGGAGGAGTTTTCCTTTATCCCTGCTTCAGCTTGGTGATCGTGTCTCCCGGCACGCCCGAAAAATTGTTCGACAGGAGGTAGCGCGGGCTCGACTTGATCCAGGTATCGAGGTCGATCTCCTCGAACTTGCCGTTGTCCCAGGTCTGCACGATCTCGAGGTCCTCGTCGCCGATGTTCTTGATCGCGTGGCCGAAGCCCATCGGGATGTAGGCGACGTCGCCGGGCTTGAACTCGGCCACCTTGCCGCGCCCGCCCGAGCCGAACACCGCGACCTGGCCCTTGCCCTTCAGGTAGTAGTGCCACTCGTTGGCGTTGACGTTCCAGTGCAGCTTGCGCATCTGGCCCGGCCTGATCGTCATCACGCCGCCCGACATCGTCTTCTGGATCGGCCACTCGTCGACGGTGGCGAGCCGGAAGGTGCCGCCCTCGAACTCGCGCACCGCGCGCGGATCCTTGAGCAGGCGGAACTTGTGGGTCGATTCCTTCGGCCAGGGCGCGTCGAGGGCATCCGAGACCGGGATCACCGGGCCGGCCTGGATGTAGGCCTCGCCCTTCGGGAAGGCGTCGAAGGCGTTCGCCGGCAGGCCGAAATCGAGGGCCAGCATGTCCTTCGGGGTCACGTCGATCCAGTCGGTGATCGAGAAGGTGCCGTGCTCCGAGAAGGCGCCGTTGTCGAACGACAGGATGAAGTGGCAGGGCTTGTCGCCGATGGTCTGGATCGAGTGGCCGTGGCCCTTGGGGAAGTACCAGAGGTCGCCGGGCTCGTAGTTGTTGATCTCGCTGGCGCCGGCGGGGTCGAGCACCACGGTCTGGCAGCGCCCGTCGATGACGTAGGCCCATTCGGCCGCGATGGCGTGCCAGTGCAGCTCGCGCGAGGCGCCGGGCTCGAGGAACATGTGCACGCCCGCGATCCCCTTGCTGATGGGGAACTGGTGCACCGTCGCCTCCTTGGCCCAGCCGCCGGAGGTCACCTTCGGGCGGTTGCCGTCGAGCGAGAAGTGGAAGTCGGGCATCGCCCCGACGTCGCCGGGCTCGTGGTAGGCGACCTTCGCCCCCGGCGGCAGCGAGACCGCCCGGCGCCCGAAGCCGCCGTCGCCCGGGTTGCCGTGATCGTGCTCGAGGGCCTTCGCGCCCGTCGCCATCAGCCCGCCGGCGCCGAGCGCCGCACTCCCCAGAAACAGCCGCCGCGTCTGGTCCATGGTGTCTCTCCCCCGGTTGAGCGGGACGGGTCCCGCCGTCCGTCGGCTCGGTCGCCGCCCGTCGGCCCTTGCCGGACCGTCGCGCCCGACGCTGGGCCAGGCCGGTGCGCCAGTGAAACGCATTGTCGGCATCGGCCCATGGCCGGCATTCATGATGCCGCACGGGGGATCGCGGGATGTCGTGGCAATTGTCCTGGCAGGTTTGGGCGCTGGTCTCGGCGGTGTTCACCGGCCTGACGGCCGTCCTCGCCCGGGCCGGCAGCGCCGGGGCGGAATCGGACGCGGCCGCCTTCGCGCGCTCGGTGGTGATCCTGCTGGCGCTCGGGGCGATCTGCCTCGCCACCGGCCAGTGGCAGGCCCTGCGCGGCCTCACCGGGCGCAACCTCGGCCTGCTCGGCCTGTCGGGCCTCGCCACCGCGGGCTCCTGGGCGTGCTACTTCCGCGCCCTCAAGACCGGCGGCGCGGCGCAGGTCGCGACCCTCAACAAGCTGTCGATCGTGCTGGTCGCGGTGTTCGGCGCGGCCGTGCTGGGCGAGCGCCTGTCGGGGATCAACTGGCTCGGCATCGGCCTCGTCGCCCTGGGGGCCTACCTGCTCGCCTGGCGGGGCTGAGCGCGCGCGGCGCCGCGCGGCGCCGGGATCCGCGCGGCGCCGAGGCTCAGGCGGCCGCCCGGTCGATCGCCCGGAGCTGCATGTCGAGCGTCGGGCCCGCCGCCGGGAACCGGCCGTCGAGGGCCGAGGTGCCGATGGTGAAGGCCGCGGCCCCGGCCTGCCGGATCGTCCGGACCTGCTCGGGCCGGTCGACCGAGCCGGCGACGATCACCGGCTTGCTCACCGCGCCGCAGACGGCGGCGATGAGCGCGGGCACGTCCAGCATCGAGCGGTAGGCGAGGAGGTCGAGGCCCGCGACGCCCGCGTGCGCCGCGATCCGGACGGCGCTGGCGACGATCTCCGCCTCGCTGCCCTCGAGCCGGCTCGGATGGCCGACGATGCGGCCCGGGAACGGGTAGTAGCGGATGCCCGACCCGGCGAGCAGCGGCAGCGCGTCGTCGACATGCGTGCCGCCGAGCAGGTAGTCGACGCCGAGATCGACCGCCGCCCGCACGGAGCGGACCTCGCTGTCCCGGTCGAGGGAGACGACCTCGAGATAGGCCGTCGCGCCGCCGCGACGGATCTGCCGGACGAGGTCGTCCAGGGCCTCGATGGGCAGGCCGATATCCTTGAAGCCGATATGCCGGATCCCCGCCGCGAGCGCCGTCGCCACGTGGGCGGCGGCATCCGCGACCGTGCGGTCGTTCCGGGTCAGCATGAAGATGAAGTCGAAGGTGGTCATGGGCGGCCTCCCGCGGGAGCGGTCTGTCGGCGATGGGGGGCGTCCCGTCGCGGCGGACGGGGCGGGTGTCAGGGCTGCGGCGCGACCGGCTGCGGCGCGGGGCGGGCGATCAGCCGCTCGGCATAGGCGAAGGCGGTCTCGAGGCTCGTCGGATCGGCGAGGCCCCGGCCGGCGATGTCGAACGCCGTGCCGTGGTCCGGGCTCGTGCGCACGAAGGGGAGCCCGAGCGTGACGTTCACGCCCTTCTCCAGGCCCATGTACTTCACCGGGATCAGGCCCTGGTCGTGGTACTGCGCCACCACGACGTCGAACCGCCCCCGGCGCGCCTGCATGAACACGGTGTCGCCCGGCCAGGGCCCGGAGGCGTCGATGCCCTCCGCCCGGGCCGCCTCGATCGCCGGGCGGATGATCCGGATCTCCTCGTCGCCGAACAGGCCGCCCTCGCCGGCATGGGGGTTGAGCCCCGCCACCGCCACGCGCGGGGCCGCGATGCCGAGGGAGCGCCCGGCCTCGTCGGCGAGGCGGATCGCCGCCATCTGGGCCGCGAAGTCGCCGCGCCGGATCGCCTCCGACAGCGCGCAATGGATCGTCACCAGGACGGTGCGGATCTCGTCGTTGGCCAGCATCATCGCCACGCGGGCGCCGCCGGCCTGCTCGGCCAGGATCTCGGTATGGCCCGGATAGGCGAGGCCGGCGGCCGAGAGCGCCTCCTTGTGGATCGGCGCGGTGACGATGCCGGCGACCCGCCCGCCGCGCGCCAGGCCGATCGCCGCCAGGATCGCCGCGTAGGCCGCGCGGCCGCTCGTCGCGCAGACCTGCCCGACCGGGGGCAGCGCCGCGAGATCGGAGCTCGCGAGCACGTCGAGGGTGCCGGGCTCGAAGCGGGCCCCGTCGAGGTCGTCGATCCGGTGGATGCGGCCGGCGCCGTCGAGGCGCCGGACCGCCTCCGCCATCACCCGCGGATCGCCGACGACGAGCCAGCGGCGCAGGTCGGGACGCCGGAGGAACAGCCGGGCGACGATCTCCGGGCCGATGCCGGAGGGGTCGCCCATGGTGACGGCGAGAGGGAGACGGGATTCGGGCATGGTCGTCCTTTCGCCCGGATCGGTCCGGGGTGGCCAGGGACCCGGGGGAACCACCGCCGACCTTACCGGTCCCGGCGCGCTGGACGAGCGATATGGTCTGACGTATTCCGGTGACGAGGGGTCACCAATGAAGCGATCGACGCTGCCCTCCCTGGACGACCTGCGGGCCTTCGAGACGGCGGCGCGCCTCGGTTCGGTGCGGGCCGCCGCCGGCGAGCTGGCGCTGACCCACGGCGCCGTCAGCCGCCGGGTCGCGAAGCTCGCCCGCGACCTCGGGTTCCGGCTGTTCGAGCCCGAGGGACGGGGATTGCGGCTGACGCCGGACGGGGCCGCCCTGTCCGAGGCCGCGACCCGGGCCTTCGGGCTGATCGAGGACAGCCTGGCGACGATCCGCTCCGCGTCGGGATCCGCGCCGATCGTCCTGTCCTGCGAGCGCTCGCTGGCGATGCGGTGGCTGATCCCGCGCCTCTCGGCCTTCCAGGACCGTCATCCGGAGATCGAGATCCACCTGTCCACGGGCGGCGGCAGCCCGGATTTCGCCCGCGAGCGGGTGACGCTGGCGATCCGGCGGCTCGACTTCGCCCTCGATCCGGCCTGGACGGTGCGGGAGCTGATGCCCGAGCGGGTCGGCCCGGTCATGGTGCCGGGCCTGCGGGACCGCTTCGCGCTCGGGGACTACGTCGCCCTCGGGTCGCGGACCCGCCCGAAGGCCTGGGCCGACTGGCAGCGGGCGCATCCGCACGCCCCGCCGCCGCGCAGCGTGCAACTCCTCGACCATCACTTCCTGATGACCGAGGCCGCGCTCGGCGGCCTCGGCGTCGCCCTCGCGCCCGAGGTCATCGTCGGCCAGGACGTGGCGCAGGGGAAGCTCGCGGCGCCCTACGGCTTCACGCCGGACGGAACCCGCTACGGCCTGATCTATCCGGGCTCCTACGTGCCGACCGGCCATGCCGACAAGCTTTGCGGCTGGTTGTTCGACGAGGCGGCGCGCGATGCCCGAGTTCCGCCGCCGGCGCAGGCCGGACCCGCGCCCCGGCGGCCGTGACAAAGCGGCGGCCGCCGCCCCGCTTGCCCTTCGTTGATCTCGCGTTCCGGGCGGCCTATGCATGGCGCCATGGAACTCCCAGCTTCTGCCGACCGATCCGTGGCTCCCCCGGCCAGCGCGCCCGCCGCCTATGCTCCCCTGGCCTGTGCGCCCCTGGTCTGCCCGTCGCCGCGCGCCGGCCGGGCGGCGCCGTTCCTGCCGATGAGCCGCGCCGAGATGGCGGCGCTCGGGTGGGACTCCTGCGACGTCGTGCTGGTGACCGGCGACGCCTACGTCGACCATCCGAGCTTCGGCATGGCGATCATCGGCCGGCTGCTCGAATCGCAGGGGCTCCGGGTCGGCATCATCGCGCAGCCCGACTGGCAGTCGGCCGAGCCGTTCAAGGCGCTGGGCCGGCCGAACCTGTTCTTCGGCGTCACCGGCGGCAACCTCGATTCGATGGTGAACCGCTACACGGCGGACCGCCGCCTGCGCCACGACGACGCCTACACGGCCGGCGGGGAGGGCGGAAGGCGCCCGGACCGCTCGACCATCGTCTACACGCAGCGCTGCCGCGAGGCCTACAAGGACGTGCCGATCGTCCTCGGCGGCATCGAGGCCTCGCTACGCCGCATCGCCCACTACGATTACTGGTCCGACAAGGTCCGCCGCTCGATCCTGGCCGACGCCAAGGCCGACCTGCTCATCTACGGCAATGCCGAGCGCGCCGTGGTCGAGGTAGCCAACCGCATGGCCGCCGGCGAGGCGCCGCACGAGCTCGATTCGATCCGGGGCGTCGCCCTGTTCCGCCGGGTGCCCGGGCACTACACCGAGCTGCCCGCCGACGACCTCGATTCCGCCGACGAGGCCGCGTCGCGCAAGGCCGGCGACACCGTGATCCGGCTCCCCGCCTACGACGAGGTCAAGGACGACAAGGAGGCCTATGCCCGCGCCTCGCGCGTGCTGCACCGGGAGGCCAATCCCGGCAATGCGCGCCCGCTCGTCCAGCGCCACGGCGACCGCGACCTGTGGCTCAACCCGCCGCCGATCCCGCTCACCAGCGACGAGATGGACGCGGTCTACGACCTGCCCTACGCCCGCGCCCCCCATCCGTCCTACGGCGACGCCAAGATCCCCGCCTGGGACATGATCAAGTTCTCGGTGACGATCATGCGCGGCTGCTTCGGCGGCTGCACCTTCTGCTCGATCACCGAGCACGAGGGCCGCGTGATCCAGAACCGCTCCGAGGGCTCGATCCTGCGCGAGATCGAGCGGATCCGCGACAAGACCCCGGGCTTCACCGGCGTGATCTCGGATGTCGGCGGGCCGACCGCCAACATGTACCGGATGGCCTGCAAGGACCCGAAGATCGAGGCGGCGTGCCGGCTGCCCTCCTGCGTCTTCCCCGACATCTGCCCGAACCTCAACACCTCGCACGACGACCTGATCCGGCTCTACCGCAAGGTCCGCGAGGTGAAGGGCGTCAAGAAGGTGATGGTCGCCTCGGGCGTGCGCTACGACCTCGCGGTCAGGAGCCCCGAATACGTCAAGGAACTCGTCACCCACCACGTCGGCGGCCGCCTCAAGATCGCGCCCGAGCACACCGAGCGCGGCCCGCTCGACAAGATGATGAAGCCCGGCATCGGCACCTACGACCGCTTCAAGGAGATGTTCGACGCCGCCGCCAAGGAGGCTGGCAAGAAGTACTACCTGATCCCGTACTTCATCGCGGCGCATCCGGGCACGACCGACGAGGACATGATGCACCTCGCGCTCTGGCTCAAGAAGAACGACTACCGCGCCGACCAGGTGCAGACCTTCCTGCCGTCGCCGATGGCGACCGCCACGGCGATGTACCACACCGAGGTCAACACGCTGAAAGGCGTGCGGCGCGGCGGCAGCGAGCCGGTCGAGGCGATCAAGGGCCTGCGCCAGCGCCGGCTGCACAAGGCGTTCCTGCGCTACCACGACCCCGAGAACTGGCCCATCCTGCGCGAGGCCCTGCGGGCGATGGGACGCGCCGACCTCATCGGGCCGCGGCCGGACCAGCTGGTGCCGTTCTCGCAGCCGCCGGGAACGGGCCTGGGCACGGGGAGGGGCAAGGGCCAGCCGCGACCGCGCCACGTGAGCGGCGGGCAGCACTTCACCACGAAGGGCGTGCCGCTGAGGAAGTGACGGCGTTGCGGGGGCGTCGGCGGGTGTGCTCCAGGCGGCTTTCCGCCCTCCGTGGCCCTTCGCATCACGGTCCACGACACGAGCT
>NZ_LWHQ01000015.1:76688-205639 GCF_001653715.1 Methylobacterium platani | reverse complement strand
CCGCTTCGCGGCACTTTTTTCCGCTGGATCCCGGATCTCCTTCCACGTTGTTTCAGTCGTCCGGGAAAGGGGGAGGCTCACGAGGATCGTCCGCCCCTATGGTCGGGCCGAGGTCGCGGTGTCGTGTACCGTGCCTTCGCATCGTCGAACCAGCGCGTCCCTCTCCCACCTTGGAAAGGGGGGCCGCGCTTCATGCCGACGTGAGACGATCCGGCGGACATCGCCTCCGTCCGGTGCCCGCACGCCCCGCCCTCACGGCCACACCTTGATCGCCACCTGGCGCCGCACGAGGTCGCGGTCGGAGGTGACCTCGCAGCCCTTGGTCTTGAGCGTGACGTAGTAGAGCGTCGCCGTGTCGCCGACGGTGTCGAAGTTGCGGCCGGGCGCGGACGGGTCGATCAGCGAGGGATAGCTGACGAGCTCGCCGCCCGCGGTGCAGGGATCGTCGTAGAGCGTCGGGCCGGCGATGAGCAGGCGCGGCGCGTCCCAGGTCGTGAGGTCGCGCGACGTGCTCCAGTAGATCCCGGGGCGCGGGAAGACCCCGCCGGCGGCGGCCTGGAACACCGCGATCCAGGCGCCGGTGCCGCGGTGGCGGCTCACCGAGCCGACCGGGGCCGGGAACGGCGCCACCGGGGCGCAGGCGCCCGCCGGCTTCGCGCCCTTGAGGTAGGGATCGGGGAAGCGGGCGGAGAACTCTCGGCCGTCGAAGGCGCGCCAGCCCGACGGGTCCGCGACGTCGTCGCTGCGGAACAGGCAGACGCCGAAGGGCTGGCCGGTCCAGCCGGTGGTCGAGGCGTAGAAGTAGCGGTGGCGCCCGTCGGCAACGATGTTCGAGGGGTTGAAGAAGCCGCGGTGGCGGCCCTGCTCGACCTCCTGGCGGAAGGGGGCGGCCGCTACCACTTTCGGCGGCGTCGCCCGGGTGAAGCTCCGCCCGCCGTCGGTCGAGCGGGCGGCCAGCACCGCGTTGTACCAGCAGGCGAGCGCGCCCGTGGTGCGGCAGCGGCCGTGATCGTCGGCGTGGTATTCCTCGTGCAGCAGCGCCTCGATCCGCCGGCCGTCCTCGGTCCAGGTCGCGGCGATCCAGGAGCGGTCGTCGAAGGCCTCGGGCTCGGGCCTGAAGGCGGAATCGAGCACGACCCGGCAATCGAGCTTCAGGTCGTCGAAGTCGCGGCCGCGGAAGGCGCGGTTGCGGTAATGCATGCCGAACAGCGCGATGCCCCCGTCGGCCTCGCGGACGGCGCGGGCGGGCGCGTCCGGCACGTCGTGCCCGTCGCAGGCGTCGCGGCCGGCCTTGAAGACCGTGCGGGGCGGGCCGACCAGGGTCAGGGCCGAGAGCGGCGGCTCGGCCGCGTGCGCGGCCGTCACGGTCGCCTTCCCATCCCGACCGGCCGTCACGGCCGCGACGCAGAGACACGCGAGAAGGAGGCGAAGGCGCATGCGGCATCCCTGGACTTGGCTCCCGAGCCTGCCCCAGAGTGCTTGAGGCTTGCTTAGCGCGTGCCCGCGATGCCGGCCGCCATCCCCGAAGGTCCTTTCCCGATGCTGCTCCTGATCGCCGGCCTCGTGCTCTTCCTCGGCACCCACGCCTTCACGATGCTGCGCGGGCCCCGCGCCGCCCTGATCGCGCGGGTGGGGGAGGGGCCCTACAAGGCCGGCTACTCGATCGCCGCGCTGCTCGGCCTCGTGCTGCTCGGCTACGGCTACGGCCAGTACCGGGCGCACGACTATGTCGAGGTGTGGTCGCCGCCGGTCTGGACCCGTCACCTCGCCCTGCTGCTGGTGCTGCTGGCCTTCATCTCCTTCGTCGCCGCCTACCTGCCGGGGCGGATCAAGGCGCGGCTCAAGCACCCGATGCTGCTCGGCGTGAAGATCTGGGCCACCGCGCACCTGCTGGCCAACGGCGATCTCGGCTCGATGATCCTGTTCGGGACGATCCTGGCCTGGGCCGTGATGGCCCGCATCAGCGCCAAGCGTCGCGACAGGAGCGCCAAGCGTCGCGACGGGGTCGAGCGCCGGGACGAGGTGAAGCCGCATGGCGGTCCCGCGGCGGCGCCCGCGGGCTGGCGCAACGACGCGCTCGCGGTGGTGATCGGCGTGGCCGCCTGGTTCGTGTTCGCCCGGGTGCTGCATCCGTGGCTGATCGGCGTCGCGGTCTGGCCGGGGCAGGCCTGACCGCTCGCCGAGCCGGATCCGTCGAAGCCCGATCCTTCGCCGGGCCTGACTTCCCGCCGGGACTGTGCTACGCGACCGGCCCTGTCGCACGGTCGCGGCGAAGAGCCCACCGGGTCCCAGGTGCCCACCGGGCCCCAGGTGGCGGCGAGCCAAGAAGATCATGAGCGAGAACGAGTTCATCCGCGAGGTCAACGACGAGTACCGGCGCGACCGCCTGGCCCAGATCTGGTCGCGCTACAGCGGCGTGTTCATCGGTCTCGCGGTGCTGGTGGTGCTGGGTGTCGGCGGCTGGCGCTACTGGCAGTATGCGCAAGCCCAGCAATCCGAGGCGGCGAGCCTGCGCTTCGAGGAAGCCCTGCGCCGCGCCAAGGACGGCACGCCGGAGGATGCCGAGAAGGCCTTCGCGGGCGTGGCCACCGACGCCCCCTTCGGCTACCGCCTGCTGGCGCGTCTGCGCGCCGCGGCGGAGGCCGGCAAGGCCGATCCGGCGGCCGGCGCCAAGGCCTACGCGGCGATCGCCGACGACACCGCGATCGGCCAGTCCCTGCGCGACCTCGCCCGCCTGCGCGGCGCGCTGCTCCTCGTCGACACGAACGACGCGAACGCCCTGAACACGCTCCAGAGCCTCGCCGCCCCGTCGAGCGCCTTCCGCCACACCGCCCGCGAGACGCTGGGCCTCGTGGCGCTCAAGAAGGGCGACTACGAGGGCGCCGGGCGCTGGTTCGACCAGATCGCCGCCGACCGCGAGACCCCCGCCGGCCTGCGCCAGCGGCTCGAGATCTATGTCGGCCTGGTGGCCGGCGGTCCGGTGCAGATGACCGAGGCGGCGGCGCAGGCCCCCGCCGCGCCGCGGCCGCCGACCTTCCTCGGAACGCCTGCGCCCGAGCACGACGCCGCCGATCATGATACCCCCAAGGACGGGGCCCGGACTCCGGGCGCCGACGAGGACGCGCCGGCTCCCGCGCCGACGCGCTAGAGAATCCAAGAGCGCGGGGCTTTCTCGTCCCGCATCGTCACCACGACAGGGCGGCACGCCTCGCGGCGTGCCCGCCCGCTGCTATTTTCAGGAAGACCTCCATGTCGATGCCCATCGTCGCGATCGTCGGGCGTCCCAACGTCGGCAAGTCGACGCTGTTCAACCGCCTCGTCGGCCGCAAGCTGGCGCTGGTCGACGACCGGCCGGGCGTGACCCGCGACCGGCGCGAGGGCGACGTGCGCCTCGGCCACCTGCGCTTCCGCATCCTCGACACCGCCGGGCTGGAGGAGGCCGAGGCCGACTCGCTCGCCGGCCGCATGCGCGCCCAGACCGAGGCGGCGATCGCCGAGGCCGACGCGGTCCTGTTCGTGATCGACGCCCGTGCCGGCCTGCTGCCGGCCGACCAGCCCTTCGCCGAGCTGGTCCGCCGCGCCGACAAGCCCGTCATCCTGCTCGCCAACAAGGCCGAGGGCGGGGCCGGCATGGCCGGCGCCTACGAGGCCTTCGCGCTGGGCCTGGGCGATCCGGTGCCGGTCTCGGCCGAGCACGGCGAGGGCATGGGCGACCTCCTCGACGCGCTGGAGGCCGTGCTGCCGGAGCAGGACGACGAGGACGACGAGGAGGGGGGCGAGGGCCGGCCCTTGAAGGTCGCGATCGTCGGCCGCCCGAATGCCGGCAAGTCGACGCTGATCAACCGGATGCTCGGCGAGGACCGGCTGCTCGTCGGCCCCGAGGCCGGCATCACCCGCGATTCGATCTCGCTGGACTGGGAGTGGCGCGGCCGGCGGATCAAGCTGCACGACACCGCCGGCATGCGCCGCCGCGCCCGGATCGACGACAAGCTGGAGAAGCTCGCGGTCTCCGACGGGTTGCGGGCGGTGCGCTTCGCCGAAGTGGTGGTGGTGCTCCTCGACGCCACGATCCCGTTCGAGAAGCAGGACCTGACCATCGTCGACCTCGTCGAGTCGGAGGGCCGCGCCCTGGTCATGGGCCTCAACAAGTGGGACCTCGTCGCCGACCAGCCCGGGCTCCTGAAGGACCTCAAGGAGAAGGCGACCCGCCTGCTGCCGCAGGTGCGCGGCGCCGCGGTGGTGCCACTCTCGGGGCTCGCCGGGGATGGCATCGACCGGCTGATGCACGCGGTGATCTCGACCGCCGAGGTCTGGAACCGCCGCGTCTCGACCGCCAAGATCAACCAGTGGCTGAGCGAGGCGACGCAGGCCAACCCGCCGCCGGCGGTGTCCGGCCGGCGCATCAAGATCCGCTACGCCACGCAGGTGAAGGCGCGCCCGCCGCACTTCGCCCTGTTCGGCAACCAGCTCGACGCGCTGCCGAAATCCTACACCCGCTACCTCGTCAACAGCCTGCGCGAGGCCTTCGAGCTGCCGGGCGTGCCGATCCGCCTGTCGCTCCGGACCTCGAAGAACCCGTTCGACAAGGGTGCGTAGGACGCGCAGGCGCAGGAACCGGCCGGGCCGTGAGGAGCGCGGAGGGCGGGGGAGCCCTCAGCGCGGCCTCTGGTCGGCCGGGAGGTTGCGGGCATAGGCCTCGCGTTCCTCCTTCTCGCGGATCAGCTTCTCGTAGGCGGCCTTGGCCTCGGCCGAGACCGTGAGGGTGCGCGCCTGCGCGGGCTTGCGCTTGGGCGCGCGCTTGAACCGGTCGGTGGCTTCGCTCATCGCCTGAATACCCCCGCTTCTGACTGATTGCGGGCAGATCTACCGCGTCCGGCGCCCTTTGGCGACCGCCAACGACTCGGCGGAAAGTCGAATCCGGCTTGTGCGAGAAAGCTTTGCCGGCTGGGCCCGGCGACGCCCGGACCGGGACCCGACGCGGGCGTCCCGGCGCGGGAGGACGACGCGGCCGTCTTCCCGCGCCGTCCCTGGCCGCCGGGCATGCACTCCGCTGCCGGATTCGATGTCGGAAAGTAGAAATATCGTGCAAGCCCGCATCGGCTCACAACTCATCGGATCATTGTTCGACACTCGACAATCGTCACGCGGTCGATGCCGATAAATACAAAAATATTTTCTTAACCCGGCGCCGATTACCTGACCTCTTTCGAAGCTCGACGGGTGGGCGCGGCCGTGCGGGCCGGGACCGTCCCGCGGCGGGGACCGGTCATGCGCGCCTTCAACGACCTCAAGCTCATCGCCAAGCTCGCCCTGCCGGCCGGGCTCGTCCTCCTCGTCGCGCTGGGCCTGGTCGGGCTCGCCCGCCACGGCCTCGACGCGATGGGCCGGACGATGGGCGAGATCGTCGACGTGCGCACCAACCGGGCGGTGGCGGCCCTGCGGGTGGCGAACGCCGTCGCCGAGGCGGCGATCGCCCAGCGCAGCGTCATCATCGAGGGCAGCGACGAGGTCCGCCAGACCCTGGCCCGTCAGCACCGGGCGGCGGAGGAGCTGGCGGCCGCGCAGGCCGAGCGGCTGGTCGGGCTCGCCGAGAGCGCGGAGGAGCGCGCGCAGGACGAGGCCGCCCGGGCGGAGGCCGCCGGGTATCTCGCCTTCTCGGCCAAGGTCGTCGCCAATGCGCAGCAGGGCATGACCGACGTCGCCTTCGCGCTCTCGAGCGAGCAGGATGCCGGCCGGCGGGCGAAGGCCGCCGCCGCCATCGACGCCCGGGTGCGGGGCACCCTCGCGGAGCTCGCCGCCGCCCGGGACGCCGCGCAGGCCGCCGCCGCCGCGACCTCCGCGCGCCTGACGCTGGTTGCGGGCATCGGCCTCCTCCTCGCCTTCTCGGCCCTCGCCGCCATCGCGGTGCTCGGCATCGCCCGGCCGCTGACCCGGATGGCGCGGGCGATGAACGACTTGGCGGCCGGTGACCTCGCGGTCGCCGTCGCCGGCACCGGGCGGCGGGACGAGATCGGCGCGCTCGCCCGGGCCCTGCAGGTGTTCAAGGATTCCGCCGGCGCGATGCGCCGGCTGACCGCGCAGGAGAGCGAGCGCAACGAGGCCGCCGCCCTGGTCGACGGCCTCGCCACGGCCTTCGAGGCCAAGGTCGCGGGGCTCTCGGGCGATCTCGCCGGGGCCGCCGGCACGATGGAGGCCGCCGCCCGCGCGATGGCGGCGGGGGCCGAGGCGGGGGCCGGGCGCACCGATGCGGCGGCCGGCGTGGCGCAGCGGACCTCCGGCCACGTCCACGCCGTCGCGGCGGCGAGCGAGCAGATGACGACGGCGATCCAGGAGATCGTGCAGCAGGTCGCCCAGACCTCGCACATGGCCGGCCAAGCGGTGGAGGATGCCGGCCGCACCGACGCCACGGTCGGCGCGCTGGCCGCCGCCGCCGAGCGCATCGAGCACGTCGTCTCGGTGATCGCCGACATCGCCGACCAGACCAACCTCCTGGCGCTCAACGCCACCATCGAGGCGGCGCGGGCGGGAGCGGCCGGGCGCGGCTTCGCGGTCGTCGCCGCCGAGGTCAAGGCGCTTGCCGGGCAGACCACCCGGGCGACGGCCGAGATCACCGGGCAGGTCGGGGCGATCCAGGCGGCGACCCGGGCGGCGGTCGCCGACATCCAGCGCATCGGCCGGGTGATCGGCGAGATGTCGGCCTCCGCGGCCGCCGCGGCCGCGGTGATGGAGGAGCAGGGCGCGGCGACGCGGGAGATCGCCCGCAGCGTCGGCGAGGCGGCACAGGGCACCGGCCACGTCACCGAGACCCTGGGCGACCTGCGCCGCGGGGCGGGGGAGACCGGCGCCGCCGCCGGCCAGGTCCTCGACGCGGCGCTCACCCTGGCGCGCCACTCCGACGGGCTCACCCGCGAGGTCGGCGGCTTCCTGGCGGCCGTGAAGGCGGCGTGAGCCGTCTTCACCCTCGGAACGCGGGCGGCGTGAGCCGTCTTCACCCTCGGAACGCGGGCGGCGTGAGCCGTCTTCACCCTCGGAACGCGGACGCCGCGCGCCGTCCTCACCCGGCCATATAGGCCGCCAGCTCCTCCGGCGCGCCCGTCGGGAACGTCCGCTTCAGGTGATCCAGGAAGGCGGAGACCCGGGCGTTCAGCAGCCGCCGCGACGGGTAGAGCGCCCACAGGGCGATGTCCGATCCCGCGACGTCGCCCCAGAGGACCAGCCGCCCGGCGGCGAGGTCGTGGGCGGCGAGCGAGACCGGCAGGCGCGCGACCCCGATTCCGGCCCGGACCGCGTCGCGCACCATCGCGAGCGACGACAGCGCCAGGACCGGCGCGACGGCGAGGCGGGCACCGCCCGCGAGGATCCAGGTCCCGTCGGTCCAGGTCTCGTCCGGCCCGCCCGCGCCGCGGATGACCGCCGGCACCGGCGCACCCCCGTCCGGCCGTGCCAGCTCCGGACTCGCCACCACGACGATGCGATCGCGCAGGAAGGACCGCCCGACCAGGCGCTCGTCCGGGGCCGGGTCGACCCGGATCACCAGGTCGTAGCCCTCCTCGATCATGTCGACGGCCCGGTCCTCCGTCGTGACCGCGAGGCGGATGTCCGGATGGGCCAGGGCGAAGGACGCGGCGACCTTGCCCATCGCGGTCTGGGCGAAGAGGAGCGGCGCGCTGATCCGCAGCCGGCCCCGCGCGCGGCGTCCGCCCGCGGCGATCGCCGCCGCCGTCTCGTCGAGCTCGGTCAGCAGGGCCCCGGCGCGCTCGTAGAGCGCCCGGCCCTCCTCGGTCAGCGCCAACGCCCGGGCCCCGCGCTCGAACAGGCGGAGGTTCAGGCTCTCCTCCAGTTCCGCGACCCGGCGCGACAGGGTCGCCTTCGGCCGGTCCGCGGCGCGGGCGGCGCGGCCGAACCCGCCGTGGCGGGCGACGAGGGTGAAGTCGGCGAGCGCGAGCAGGTCCACGATTCCAGGCTCCTGCGTTCCACCGGCGAGACGGTGCGTCCAGATCCGGCGCCTATCGGCGCATCCATGGATCGCTCATTCTCCAGATGTCTTCAACGACGAACCCGGGGATACCCCATGACGATCCTGGTCACCGGCGCCACCGGAACGGTCGGCCGCCACGTGGTCCGCGCGCTCGACCGCCGTGGCGCCGCGATCCGCGCCCTCGCCCGCGATCCGGCGAAGGCCGGCCTCCCGGCCGGCGTCGCGGTCGCGACGGGCGATTTCCTCGACGTCGACGCGATGCGCGCCGCCCTGTCGGGGGTGTCGACCCTGTTCCTGCTCAACGCTGTGGTGCCCGACGAGGTCACGCAGGCCCTCGTCGCGCTCAACCTCGCCCGCGAGGCGGGGGTCGGGCGGGTGGTCTACCTGTCGGTGATCCACGCCGACCGCTTCGTGAACGTGCCGCACTTCGCCGGCAAGCTCGCGGTCGAGCGGATGATCGAGGCGATGGGCTTCGAGGCCACCATCCTGCGCCCGGCCTACTTCATCGACAACGACCGCACGGTCGCCGACGTGGTGGCGAACCACGGCGTCTACCCGATGCCGCTCGGCCACAAGGGCCTGGCGATGATCGATGCCGGCGACATCGGCGAGGTCGCCGCCCTCGAGCTTCTCCGCCGCGAGGGCGCCGCCGGCCCGCTGCCCTCGGAGCGGCTCACCCTCGTCGGGCCGCAGACGCTGACCGGCCCGGACGTCGCCGGGATCTGGTCGGAGGTGCTGGGGCGCCCGGTCGCCTATGCGGGCGACGACACGGCCGGCTTCGAGCAGGCCCTGCGCCGGGTCATGCCGCCCTGGATGGCCTTCGACATGCGGCTGATGGCCGAGCGCTTCCAGACCGACGGGATGATCCCGCAGCCCGGCGACCGCGAGCGCCTGACGGCGCTGCTGGGACGCCCGCTGCGCGCCTACCGCGACTTCGCGGCCGGCCTCGCGGCCTGATCCTCACGCAAGCCCGGCCATGATCGTCTCCGCCGCCACGGTCCCGATCCATCCGGAGGGCGAGGTGCCGCCCATCCGTGCCCGGGCCGGGCTCGCCGTCCTGCCGGCCGACGCGGATGGGCTTCAGTCCCGTCCCCGTCCGACGAGCCAAGCCGGATCGAACCAGCGGTCGGCCTCGCCGTCGTAGGGCAGGCGGGTGATGTCCCATTGCTGGATGAACGGCGCGTAGACGTTCCAGACCGCGATCCCGCCGCCGACATAGATCCGCCGGCCGGGATAGCGCGCGAGCACCGCCCGCGGGTCCTCGTGCGAGCGGATGACCGCGATGGTGCGGTCCCGGTAGGCGAAGTCCGGCACCGCCTCGATGGTCTTCGGGCCGGCGATCAGCACGTGCCCTTGCGTCACCGCGAAGAAGCGCGTCACGTCCTCGACGTAGAGCGGATCGGTGTTGCCCTCCCAGGGCAGCCGCCCGTGGAGGCCGAGCTGGCCCCGCTGCCCGATGGCGCACATCGCCCGCACGTCGATCATCGATCCGCATCCCTCCCGGGCCCGTCGCGACGCGGGCCCCCGCCTGACTGATACTCTCGCGCCCTGGCATCGACACGTCGATGCCAGGGCGTCCGGCGCATCGGCGCCGACGCCATGAACAGGAGACCTTGCGGGCTCGGCCGGCGCCTGCGAACGGATCCGTTCGAAGGCGCGGCGGTATAACCCGCCGGCCCGGCCCGGGCCAGCCGGATCAGGCCCCGGCGAGACGGAGCGGCGGCGCCTCCGCGCGCTCGGCCAGCGCGCCCGCCGGCGCCGGCTTGCCGTAGAGGAAGCCCTGGAGCTGGGTGCAGCCCTCCTGGCGCAGGCAGGCGGCCTGCTCGGGCGTCTCGACGCCCTCCGCCGTGACGGTGATGCCGAGGCTGCGCCCGAGCCCGGTGATCGCCCGCACCACCGCCAGCGCCTCGCGGCTGTCGCAGATCTCGCGGATGAACGAGCGGTCGATCTTGAGCTTCCCGAACCGGAACGTGCACAGGTAGCTCAGGGACGAGTAGCCGGTGCCGAAATCGTCGAGGGCGATTCGGGTGCCGAGCTGCTCCAGCTGGCGCAGCACCGTCACGTTGTTCGACGAGGCGTCGAGCAGCACCGATTCGGTGATCTCGAGCTCGAGCCGGTCGGGGCTCAGGCCCGAGGCGGCGAGCGCCGCGGCGACCTGGGCCGCGAGGGCCGGGTTGCGGAACTGCGCCGGCGACAGGTTGACGGCGACGCTGCGCCCGCTCGTCCAGCCGCTCGCCTCGCGGCAGGCCTCGTGCAGCACGAAGGTGCCGATCTCGTCGATCATCCCGGTTTCCTCGGCGACCGGGATGAAGTCGAGGGGCGAGATCGGTCCGCGCGACGGGTGGTGCCAGCGCAGGAGCGCCTCGTACCCGACGGTCTCGCCGTCCTCCGCCCGCACGATCGGCTGGTAGTGCAGGGCGAGCTCGCGCCGGGCGATCGCCTCGCGCAGGTCGGTCTCGATCAGGCGGCGCAGGCGGGCGGAGGTCTCGAGGGCGCCGTGGAAGCGGGCGTGCCGGCCGCGTCCCTTGCGCTTGGCCTCGTAGAGCGCCAGCTCGCCGCAGCGCAGGAGCCCGTCGGCGGTGTCGGAATCCTCGGGGGCGAGGGCGATGCCGATGCTGAGGCCGATCTCGATCCGGTGCCCGTCGATCTCGATCGGCCGGCGCGCCGCCTCGATCAGCCGGTCGGCCAGGGCGACGGCCTCGGCGGTCGCCCCGGGCACCGCCGCGATGACCGCGAAGGCGTCGCCGCCCAGGCGCGCCAGGGTGTCGCCGGGGCGCAGGGCGTCGCGCAGGCGCTTGGCGAGGAAGCGCAGCAGGTGGTCGCCGACCGGGTGGCCGAGGGTGTCGTTGATGCCCTTGAAACCGTCGAGGTCGAGGCACAGGACCGCCGTGCTCGGGCTCGGAGCCGTATCGACGCGCGCGGCCCCGGCCGCCAGCGCCTCGCCGAGGCGCAGGCGGAACAGCTCGCGGTTCGGCAGGCCGGTCAGCCCGTCGTGATGGGCGAGGTGGTGGATCTGCAGGCTCGCGGCGTGTTCGTCGCTGATGTCCTCGACGATGAGCAGGCCGCACCGGGGCTGGTCGCCGCGCCCGCCGATCGCCAGGGCGCGCATCCGCAGGATGCGCAGGCCCCAGGCGGTCTCGACCGGCGCCTCGACGGCGACGGGCACGGCCGCGGGGCCGTCCGCCGCGGGGCCGTCCGCCAGGGCGGCGTTCAGCAGGGTCGCGAGGGCGGGCGGCAGCACCGCCGCCGCCGGCCGGCCGATCAGCTCGCCGGTGCAGCGGCAGAGCAGCAGCTCGGCCTGCCGGTTGGCGAGGCGGATCCGCCCCGTCGCCCCGTCCTGCACCACGACGCTCGACGGCATCGTGGCGACCACGCTGTCGAGGAAGGCCGAGGCGGCGGCGTGCTCGTCGCGGTGGCGCTCGGCCGTCTCCTTGGCCTCGACGACCTGGAGGTCCTGCACGCGCTTCTCCGTCCGGTCGCGGGTGACCTTGGCGAAGCCGATCAGGGTGCCGTCGTCGTCGCGGATCGCGTCGATGACGACGTCGGCCCAGAAGCGGCTGCCGTCGCGGCGCACGCGCCAGCCCTCCGCCTCGAAGCGCCCGGTCTCGCGGGCCTGGCGCAGGCCGGCCTCCGGCAGCCCCGCCGCCCGGTCCTCCGGGGCGTAGAAGCACGAGAAGTGCCGGCCGACGATCTCGGCGGCGGTGTAGCCCTTGGCCCGCTCCGCCCCGGCGTTCCAGTTCACGACGTGACCCGACGGATCGAGCATGTAGATCGCGTAGTCGGTCACGCCCTGCACGAACAGGCGGAACCGGCGCTCCTCCTCGCGGTGCCGCTGGAGCAGGAGCTGGCGGTCGGTGCGGTCGCGGGTGATCTTGGCGAAGCCGATCAGGATGCCGTCGTCGTCGCGGATCGCGTCGATGACGACGTCGGCCCAGAAGCGGCTGCCGTCGCGGCGCACGCGCCAGCCCTCCGCCTCGAAGCGCCCGGTCTCGCGGGCCTCGCGCAGGCAGGCCTCCGGCAGCCCCGCCGCCCGGTCCTCCGGGGCGTACAGGCAGGCGAAGTACCGGCCGACGATCTCGTCGCCGGTATAGCCCTTGGCGCGCTCGGCGCCGGCATTCCAGTTCACGACGATCCCGTGCGGATCGAGCATGAAGATCGCGTAGTCGGTCACGCCCTGGACGAGCAGGCGGTACATGACGTCTGTGCTTGCGGTCACGGCTGGACGTCCCGTCGGCGGCGCTACCCCGGTGCGACCCGGGGTGTATCCCCTTCCCCCGTATCCGTAATGAAGGGGTGGCATTAAAGCAGGCTTAATTGCGGCGTGACGCTGGGAAAAAACGATGCTGTTAGGACAAGTGTCCTGGCATTCATCGCAAATGGGCGATAATCGCTCAAGCCGGCGCGACGTTGTCCTGCCTTGGAAAGAAACAAAATATCCAATTCGCGGCGGTCGACCCGGCGCAGCGGGCGGAATGTACCGGCCCCTCCGGCTGGCTGCAGGACGAAACCGGGTCCGCCGGGGAGGGCTTGCGCCGGGACGGAAGACGCCGTCCCGGGCGCCGAAGTCAGGCCGGCTTCTGCGGCGTCAGGATCCGGCCGGTCGGGAAGTCGAAGATCGACCCGCTCTCGGTCCAGTCCGGGCTCGCCAGGCGGACGATGTGCGGCGCCAGGTCCTCGGGCGTGCGCAGGGTCTCCGGATCCTCGCCCGGCATCGCGGCCTTGCGCATCGCGGTGCGCAGGGGGCCGGGATTGAGCAGCATCGCCCGCACCGGCGTCGTGGCGGTCTCGGCGGCGTAGGTCCGCACCATCGCCTCGAGCGCCGCCTTCGACACCGCGTAGGGCCCCCAGTAGGCCCGGCACGACGAGGCCGCGCCGGAGGTGACGAACACCGCCCGGCCGGCCTCGGAGCGCCGCAGCAGCGGGTCGAGGGAGCGGATCAGGCGCCAGTTCGCCGTGACGTTGACGTCCATCACGGTCGACCAGACCTTCGGGTCGACATGGCCGAGCGGCATCAGCTTGCCGAGCACGCCGGCATTGCCGACGAGCACGTCGAGCCGGCCCCAGCGCTCGTGGATCGCGGCGCCGAGACGGTCGATGGCGTCGTAGTCGCACAGGTCGAGCGGAACGAGGGTGGCCGAGCCGCCCGCCGCCCGCACGGCGTCGTCGAGTTCCTCGAGCGCGCCCTGCGTGCGGGCGACCGCGATCACGTGGGCGCCGGCCGCGGCGAGCGCCAGGGACGCCGCGCGGCCGATGCCGCGGGACGCTCCGGTGACGACGGCGATGCGGTCGGCGAGGGGTTTTGCGGACGGGAGGGGGCCGGGGAGGGGAGTATCGGACATCGTGTCGGGGGGCCTCGGGGTCAGTCGGCCTCGGCGAGGATCGCCATCCGGCGCGGCGAGGCGACCGCGAGGTCGGTCAGCGGCGTCGGATAATCGCCGGTGAAGCAGTGGTCGGTGTATTGCGGGCAGGCCGCGTCGCGGCTCTCCTCGCCCATCGCCCGGTAGAGCCCCTCGATCGACAGGAAGGCGAGGGAGTCGGCGCCGATGTAGCGGCGCATGCTCTCGAGGTCGTGGGTGGCGGCGAGCAGCTTCTCCTTCTCCGGCGTGTCGATGCCGTAGAAGTCGGGGTGGGTGATCGGCGGCGAGGCGATGCGGAAATGCACCTCGCGGGCGCCGGCCTCGCGCATCATCCGGACGATCTTCACCGAGGTCGTGCCGCGCACCAGGCTGTCGTCGACCAGCACGATGCGCTTGCCCGCGACCGCCGCGCGGTTGGCCGAGTGCTTCATCCGCACGCCGAGCTCGCGCACCGACTGGGTCGGCTGGATGAAGGTGCGGCCGACATAGTGGTTGCGGATGATCCCGAGCTCGTAGGGCAGCCCGGTCTGCTGGGCGAAGCCGAGCGCCGCCGGCACGCCGGAATCCGGCACCGGGATGACGATATCGGCCTCGGCCGCGGATTCCTTCGCCAGCTCGACGCCGATGTTCTTGCGGACCGAGTAGACGTTCTTGCCGTTCACGACCGAATCGGGACGGGCGAAGTAGATGTACTCGAAGATGCACGGGCGCAGCGGCTGGGCCCGGGCGAAGCGGATCGACTCGATGCCGTCCTCGGAGATCACCACCATCTCGCCGTTCTCGACGTCGCGCACGAAGCGGGCGCCGATGATGTCGAGGGCGCAGGTCTCGGAGGCCAGGATGTAGCGGCCGTCGAGCTCGCCGAGCACCAGCGGGCGGATGCCCATCGGATCGCGGGCGCCGATCAGCTTCTTGTTCGTCATCATCACGAGGGCGTAGGCGCCCTCGATCTGGCGCAGCGCGTCCATCACCCGGTCGACGATGCGCACGTGGCGCGAGCGGGCGACGAGGTGGAGGATCGCCTCCGTGTCGGAGGTCGACTGGCAGATCGCGCCGTCGCGCACGAGCTGGCGGCGCAAGAGGAGGCCGTTCGTCAGGTTGCCGTTATGGGCGACCGAGAGGCCGCCGGTCTCGAGCTCGGCGAAGAGCGGCTGCACGTTGCGCAGGATCGTCTCGCCGGTGGTCGAGTAGCGGACGTGGCCGATCGCGGTCTCGCCCTTCAGGCGCTCGATCGTGGCGAGGTCGGAGAACGAGTCGCCGACGAGGCCCATGCGGCGCTCGGAATGGAACACCCGGCCGTCGAACGACACGATGCCGGCCGCCTCCTGGCCGCGATGCTGCAGGGCGTGCAGGCCGAGCGCCACGATCGCGGCGGCATCCGGATGGCCGTAGATGCCGAAGACGCCGCACTCCTCGCGCAGGGTGTCGCCGTCGAGGTCGAGATCGCCGCCGAATGCGTCGCTCGTCCCGGACGCGCCCCGACCGGTTTCGCTGCGTGCTGCCATGATGAGAAGCCCCTGGTGGCCGGTCACCGCACGGCCTCGCCTCGTCGACCCCGCGCACCGCCCATTCGCGCGCGGGCCTCAAATCATCCGCAAGGCCGGCTTCGGGCCGCCCGCATCGCTGGCGCCGGGTCCGATGGCCTGCCTCACGCCGGCTATGTAATCGCTGCCTTCGGCGGAACCAAGGCGTCAGGCGTGCGTTGCGCGGCGTATCTCACATGCAAGGGACGCCGGTCCGGCGTCCCGGGCGGTCGAGGGATGGTCAGCGACGCGGGGTGGCGTCGGTGCGCCGCTGGGGCGGGGCGTCGGCCTCCGCCGGGGCGTCGGTGCCGGGATCGACCTCGGGCTTGGGCTTGCGGAACTGCTTGAGCAGGCCTTCCGGGTTGTCCGGCAGCATCGCCACGAGCTTCTGGCCGCTGTTCTCGAGGATCTCGCGGCTGCGGGCCTGCTGCGCCCAGTCCGGCACCTTGCCCTGGACCAGCCAGGCCAGGAACACCCAGCCGATGACGCAGATCAGGAAGCCGCGGGCCGCCCCGAAGGCGAGGCCGAGGCTGCGGTCGACGGCGCCGATGCGGGAATCGAGGATCAGGTCCGAGATCTTCACGGTGATCACCGAGACCACCAGCAGCGTGACGAGGAAGATCGCGGCGATCGAGACCACCAGCGAGACGGTGTCGCTGGAGACGTGCTGCTTCACGGTCGGCAGCAGCAGCGGGTGCAGGGTCCAGGCCAGGGCCGCCGCCGCGACCCAGGCCACGATCGCCAGCACCTCGCGGGTGAAGCCCCGCACCGCCGCGAGCAGCGCGGAGATGACGACGACACCCAGCACGACGAGATCGAGAACGGAGAACGGCATCGGCAGGAACGGTTCAGGGGCTGAGAGCGTTGCCTGGAGGGTCGCGGCTGCCCGTCACCGCCGGGGTTGTATACGCTGCCGGATCCGATCCGTCACCCTCGCGCTGACAGGCGCGGCTCAGACGTCCTCGTCGTCGTAGGCCGGCAGCCGCTGCTGCGGGCGCCGCCCGCCGCGGACCGGCTTGCCGGAGGCCGCCACCCCCGCCACCAGGTCGGCGATGTGGCGCAGGGATTCTGCCGGAAACCCCGTGCCCGATCCGTCGCGGCCCGCTCCTTCCCGGCCCTGCGGCATCAGCGCCTTGGCGAAGCCGAGCTTCTGCGCCTCCTTCAGCCGCGCCGGCGCCTGCGCCACCGGGCGGATCGCCCCGGACAGGCCGACCTCGCCGAAATACACCGCGTCCGACGGCAGCGCCGAGCCCGAGAGCGAGGAGACCAGCGCCGCCGCCACCGCGAGGTCGGCCGCCGGCTCGCCGATGCGCAGGCCGCCCGCGACGTTGAGGTAGACGTCGTGGCCCCCCAGCCGGATGCCGCCATGGGCCTCCAGCACCGCCAGCACCATCGACAGGCGGTTGGGGTCCCAGCCGACGACCGCGCGCCGCGGCATGCCGAGCGCCGAGGGCGCGACCAGGGCCTGGATCTCGACGAGGAGCGGCCGCGTGCCCTCCATCCCGGCGAAGACCGCGGTGCCCGGCGCCGCGAGGTCGCGCCCGGCGAGGAACAGCGCCGAGGGGTTCGGCACCTCGGCCAGGCCCCCGTCGGTCATCTCGAACACCCCGATCTCGTCGGTGGGGCCGAAGCGGTTCTTGACCGCCCGCAGGATGCGGAAATGGTGGCCCTGGTCGCCCTCGAACGAGGCCACCGCGTCGACCATGTGCTCGACGACGCGCGGCCCGGCGATCTGCCCGTCCTTGGTGACGTGGCCGACGAGGATCACGGCGGTTCCGGACGTCTTGGCGAAGCGGATCAGGCTTTGGGCCGAGCCGCGGACCTGGGTCACCGTGCCGGGGGCCGATTCCACCGTCTCGGTCCACATCGTCTGGATCGAGTCGATGATCGCCAGAGCCGGCGGCCTGCCCTGGCTCAGGGTCGCGATGATGTCCTCGACATTGGTCTCGGCGGCGAGCTCGACGGGGGCGCTCGCGAGACCCAGCCGCTCGGCCCGCAGGCGCACCTGGCCCACCGCCTCCTCGCCCGAGATGTAGGCGACGCGCTCAGCCCGCTTGGCCAGGGCGGCGGAGGCCTGCATCAGCAGCGTCGACTTGCCGATGCCGGGATCGCCCCCGAGCAGGATCACCGAGCCGCGCACGAAGCCGCCGCCGGTCACCCGGTCGAGCTCGGCGATGCCCGACGAGGTGCGCGGCGCCTCCTTCACCTCGCCGGTCAGGCCCTCGAGCGGGAAGATCCGGCCCCGCGCCCGGCTCGGCCGGGTCGCGACCGGGCCGGAGACGGGGCTTGCCGCACCGGTCTCCTCGACGATCGTGTTCCAGCCGTTGCAGGCCTCGCAGCGCCCGCGCCAGCGGTTGTAGACCGCGCCGCAGGACTGGCAGGCGAAGGTCTGGTGGTTCTTCGCCATCGGCGGCGTGTCTCCCGGGGTCGAGGCCGCGCGCCGGCCTCCGTCAAGCGTTCCTGATATGTCCCGCGGGACAGGGCGTTGCAACCGGGCGCGATCCTCGACCGGCCACGGTTGCGAAACGAACCCGCCGCGCTCGCGCCCCGATCCGCCGTAAAAGCTCGGCCGACCTGTGACGATGGACGCGCATGATGGCCCGGACCGGCGAACCTTACCATTACGACCGCGCGCAGCGCGGCTTCCACTGGCTGATGGCGGCCCTGATCCTGGCGGCGCTGGTCCTGGGCATCTCTGCCGCCTGGCAGGTGCCCGGCACCTCGCCGCGGCGCGAGATCCTCGACATCCACAAGTCGATCGGCCTGACCGTGCTGCTGCTCCTGCCGCTGCGGTTCGTGTGGCGGCTGATCGCCGGCGAGCCGGCCTACCGCGCCCCGCCCTCCCGCTCCGCCCATCTGGCGGCGAAGGCGGCGCATTGGAGCCTCTACGCCCTGATGCTGCTCCTGCCGGTGAGCGGCTACGTCTACTCGGCGGCGGGGGGCTACGGCCTGCCGTGGTTCGGGGTGTTCTCGTTCCCGCGCCTCGTGCCGGTCGACAAGGCGCTGTCGCTGACGGGGTACGCCGCCCATTACTGGATCGCCTGGGCGGTCGGGATCGTGCTCGGCCTCCACGTCCTCGCGGTCGCCTGGCACGCCTGGATCCGGCGCGACGAGGTGATGGGGCGGATGTGGCCGCGGCAGGCGGGGTGAGGGGGGCTGCGCTTACCGCGCCGCGGGCGCGAACAGCCCGAGGAACAGCGGCCGCGCATACAGCTCCGCCGCGTTGTCCGGCGTCACCCCCGGCACCCAGGCCGGCAGCTCGGCCGCCGCATTCACCATGCTCGACACCAACTGCGCGGCGATCCCCGCATCGAGCGGGCGCACCGAGCCGTCGACCATGCCGTCGACGAGGCAGAGGCCGAAGCGCTCGGTCAGGCGGTTCATGGTGCGCCGGGTCTCGGTGCGCAGGGCCTCCGGCAGGGCGCTGAAGGCGGTGACGCGCAGCAAGGGGCCGCCGGGGCCGAGCTGGCTGCGCACCAGCGTGGCGGAGGCGGTGCAGATCCGGTCCCAGCCGCTGCCGCCGCCGGCATCCGCCGCGTCCTGCACCGCCCGGATCTGCGCGAAGCTGCGCGAGAAGCAATTGGCGACGAGGTCGTCCTTGTTGTCGTTGTGGTGGTAGAACGAGCCCTTGGTGACCTTGAGGAGGCCCGAGATCTTCTCCACCGAGGCGCCGCGATAGCCCTGCTGGTTGATCAGGATGGTGGCGGCGCGAAGAAACGCCTCCGGCGAGACCTCGCTCTCCTCCGGCGGCGCGGTCTCGGGCAGGAGGCCGGGCCGCCAGCCCGAGCCCGGGGCCGCCATGCCGCGGGTGAGGAGGTCGGCCATCCGGGCGCCGGCCTTCGCGTAGTCCCGCGGCTCGTAGCGGTGGATCCACAGCCGGGTCGAGTGCATCACCGAGAGCAGCAGGTGGGTGCGGGCGTTGCGGTCGGCCCGGTCGAGCCCGTCCTCGTCGAACCATCCGCGCAGGCGGCGGAACAGGGCGTTGTAGGCGGAGAACACGCTCTCGGCCTGGGGGGCGGGCAGCGCCCGCACGTCGTTGAGCACGGCGATGTCCGGCTCCTCGCCGGCCGCCATCGCGGCCCGGTGGGCGACCACGAGGTCGAGGAGGCGGGCGAGCCGGGCCGGGCCGTCGGGCGCCCCCTCGGCGCGGGCGACGAGCCCGTCGAGCACTCCGATCGTGTGCAGGAAGCAGGCCGCCGCCAGGTCCTCCTTGCGGCGGTAGTAGTAGGTCACGCTGTTCGTCATCAGCCCGACGCTGCGGGCGACGTCGGCAAGCGTCGTGCCCTTCACGCCGGCCTCGTTGATCAGGGCGGCGGCGGCGTGGAGGATCGCGTCGCGCTTCTGGGCGTAGCGCCGGGTCTGGCGCGGCGCCGCGCCGGGGGCGGGCACGGTCTCGGGATCGAGGCTGCGGGGCATGGCGGGATTGAGCACTGTCGCGGGCCCCGTGACAAGCGGGGGATCACGCGGGCGTGCGGTAATGCTCCCGGTACCAGGCGACGAAGGCCGGGATGCCGGTCTCGAGCGGCGTCGCCGGGGCGTAGCCGACGAGGTCGCGCAGGAGGTCGGTGCCGGCTTCCGTCCGCTCGACGTCGCCGGGCGGCAGGTCGCGCAGGTGACGCACGGCCCGGGCGCCGAGCGCCGCCTCCAGGGCATCGAGCATCGCCGCCACGCTCACCGGCCGGCCGCCGCCGATATTGACCATCCGGTAGGGCGCGACCGGGCTCAGGGTGTCGGCGGCCGAGACCGGGCTCGCCCCGGGCAGGGGAGGGGGGACGTCGATCAGCCGGCCGATGCTCTCGACGAGGTCGTCGATATAGGTGAAGTCGCGCACGGCGCGGCCGTGGTCGTAGACCTCGATCGGCTCGCCGGCCAGGATCTTCCGGGTGAACAGGAACAGCGCCATGTCGGGCCGGCCCCACGGCCCGTAGACGGTGAAGAACCGGAATGCGGTGGTGGGGATCGTCCACAGGTGGGCGTAGGAATGCGCCATCGCCTCGCCGGCGAGCTTCGAGGCGGCGTAGATGGTGAGCGGCCAGACCGCCCGGTCGGTCTCGCGGAACGGCACGGTCCGGTTGCCGCCATAGGCCGAGGAGGTCGAGGCGAAGAGCAGGTGGCGCACCGGATGCGCGCGGCAGCCCTCCAGGACCTGGAAGGTCCCGACCACGTTGCCCGAGACGTAGGCCTCCGGATGCTCCAGGCTGTATCGCACCCCGGCCTGCGCCGCGAGATGCACCACCACCTCGGGGCGCGTCGCGGCCATCAGCGCCAGGAAGGCGCCGGGCTCCTCCAGCAGGAATTCGTGCGACGCGAAACCCGGCAGGGCCGCGAGCTGCGCCAGCCGGGCCCGCTTCAGGGCGACGTCGTAGTAGTCGGTCAGCCCGTCGACCCCCACCACCTCGTGGCCGGCCCGGAGCAGGCGCCGGGCGAGGTGGAAGCCGATGAAGCCGGCCGTGCCTGTCACGAGGAAGCGCATGGCGGGTCCCTGGCGCGGGACGAACACGCCCGCCCGGGGCGGTTACACCGGCGGGGGGCGGGTTGCCAGCCCGGCGCCAATAGCGGATTTCCGGGGAGCGCGCACTTGCCGCTACGTCATTTCACATGCAAGAAAGATGCGGCGAAGAGCAAGGGGCGAACTCTCGCGAATCCGCCCCCGCCCCTTCAGAAAAAGATGATCGCGTCCCGGGGGGGTGTGCACCGACGGCGCAGTGACCGTTTCCTCAGGCTCACATGCATCTTATAGTTCGAGGCCGCGCGGCATGCAACACACATTCTGGAGAGACGAACACCTGAAGAATCAATGCATGGTGTCGTTGAGCAGGCCGCGCTTCAATCGATACCTGGCCGAGACGGAGAGCGATCGTGCACGGGCGCTCAGTTTGTATGGGTGGAATTCTCAACTCTCGAAGGAATTTTATACATATTTGCAGGCTTGGGAAATTTGTCTACGAAATCGAATCAATGAGTTCTTGATACATCGATACGGCGGATCCTGGCCATACGATGCAGCCGGCCTCGGGCGACAGCTCGCCAGAATCGACAAGGAGCGGTTGAGTCAGGCCCGGGATCGTCAGGAGCGGCTTCGATGCAGGGCGCCGGCGTCGTTGCCCGCGATCGTTCCCGACCTCTCTGCCGGGTTTTGGGTGTCGCAACTCTCGAAGCACTACGAGATCGCCCATGTCTGGCGCCGGAATCTGGCGCAGATTTTTCCCCACGACCGCGTGCTCGACAGGCCGGCGGCTTGGGGAATCTGCGACGAGATGCTGACGCTTCGCAACCGGATTGCCCATCACGAGCCGATCTTCCATCTCCCGCTCGAGCAGCGTTACCGCGATCTCCAGCGCATCGTCGCCGCTCTCTGCCCGGGCACCCACGCCTTCGCCGAGGCGCACAGCAACTTCAGGATGGTGTGGCACGCACGGCCGTGAGGCTGGATCGCCTCAGGACATCTGCCTCAGAACACCTGCCGCAACGCCCAGTACAGCACCCCCGCCAGCGTGATCGCCGCCGGCAGGGTCAGGATCCAGGCGAGGGCCAGGTTGCGCACCGTCGCCATCTGCAGGCCGGTGCCGTTGGCCCACATCGTGCCGGCGACGCCGCTCGACAGGATGTGGGTGGTCGA
Organism: Methylobacterium platani; assembly: GCF_001653715.1. Classification (GTDB taxonomy): domain Bacteria; phylum Pseudomonadota; class Alphaproteobacteria; order Rhizobiales; family Beijerinckiaceae; genus Methylobacterium; species Methylobacterium platani. Next base: position 184,162 of record NZ_LWHQ01000015.1, on the reverse strand, counting down.
GACCGGCAGGCCGTAGGCCTCGGCGAGCCCGATCGTGCCGGCGGCGACGGCCTCGGCCGACGCGCCTTGCGCGTAGGTGAGGTGCTGCTTGCCGATCCGCTCGCCGACCGTGACGACGATCCGCTTCCAGCCGACCATGGTGCCGAGCCCGAGCGCCAGGGCGACCACGACCTTGACCCAGGTCGGGATGTAGCGGGTGCCGTCGTCGAGGGTGCGCCGGTAGTCGCCGAGGGTCGTCTTCTCCGGGTCGCTGAAGGGCGAGTGCTCGCCGGTGAGCAGGCGCACCGCGTCGCCGGCGAGGTACATGTCGGTGCGCAGGTTCTGCGTCGCCTCCGCCGGCACGTGCCGGATCGCGCCGTAGTTCTGCACCTGCGCGGCGATGTCGTCGGCGAGGCCCGCGAGGGCCGCCTGGGCCTCCGGCGCCGCGAGGGCCTTGGCGGGCGCCTCCGCCTTCAGCGCCGCGCCGATCCGGTCGCGGGCGGGGCCCGCCGCCGGCACCGCGGCCTGACCGGCATGGTCGCGAAACACCCGGCTCGCCGCCTGCGAGCCCTGCACGAAGGCCGGCGTGCTCGAATCCGGCATGGTGCGGTTGAGCGCGTAGGCGGTCGGGGCGGCGCCGATCAGGATCAGCATGATCAGCCCCATGCCCTTCTGGCCGTCGTTGCCGCCATGCGCGAAGGACACGCCGGTGCAGGTCAGGATCAGGAGGCCGCGGATCCAGAGCGGCGGCGGCGCCTCGCCCTCGGGCGCCCGGTAGAGCTCGGGCCGGCGCACCAGGCGCTTGAGCGCGACGAGCAGGCCCGCGGCGCAGACGAAGCCGACGAGGGGGCTGAACAGGAGCGACTCGAGCACGCTCAGGGCCTGCCCCCAGGCGACGCCCGAGGCGTCGCGGCCCGGCGCCATCAGCTGATTGGCGAGGCCGACGCCGATCACCGAGCCGATCAGCGCGTGCGAGGACGAGTTCGGCAGGCCGAGCGCCCAGGTGCCGAGGTTCCACACGATGGCGGCGAGCAGCAGCGCGAAGATCATCGCGTAGCCGGCGCCGGAGCCCACCTGCAGGATCAGCTCCACCGGCAGCAGCGTCACGACGCTGTAGGCCACCGCCCCGGTCGAGGCCATGACGCCGAGGAAGTTGAAGGCGCCGGACCAGATCACCGCGACGAGCGGCGGCATCGCGTGGGTGTAGATCACCGTCGCCACCGCGTTGGCGGTGTCGTGGAAGCCGTTCACGAACTCGAAGGCCAGCGCGATCAGCAGGGCGAGGCCGAGCAGCGCGAAGGCGCCGACCGCCAGCGGCGGCTGGCCCGCCCGCTGCATGTCGACGACGAGGTTGTAGCCCGCATAGGCGAGGCCCGCGGCCAGCACCGCCAGGAACCCCATCGTGGCCGCCGGGTGCAAGCCGTGGTCGAGCCGGGGACGGCCGTGACCATGCGTCGCGCCGGGGCGGGCGGGGGCGAGGGCGGCATCGGACATCGGGGACTCGCTGAAGCGGCGCGTTCCCAAGGATAGGGCGCCCGGATGGCAAGTCGATGACGGCGCCCGGTCCCGCGCGGGCCGCCGCGGAGCCGCTCCGGCTGTCGAAAACCCGGTGTAAATGCCTAAGGGGCTTGCGTTCTGCGTGACGCAACCCCAAATTCGATCGATCTCCGCTGCCCTTGCGACTCGAACGTTCGGGTCGCACGGGGAGCGGGTCCCAGAGGTGCGGATCCCTCGGCGCTCGTCCGGCGGCGGATCCGCCCGCAACGAACCGGCCCGGTGCCCTTCTGGTCGAGGGTGACGGAAGGCCAGCGAGTCAGTACCCGATGAACCAGCTCGTGCGCATGTCGCATATCGTGACCGCAGACGCCGTCGAGGAGCCCTCTCCGAGTCTCCGGGTTCCGTTCGCCCAATCGGGCGCCTTCGTATGCAAGTTCATCATCGGCGAGCCGAACGACCGTGCGGTCTGCTGCGGCGCGCCGGTGCAGGACGGAAAGAGCTGGTGCGCCTTCCATCGCCGGATCGTGTTCGAGCCGACCCGCCCGGGGCGGCTGCGATAGCAGAGGCTGGCCGGGACCGCTACCCCGTCCCGCACCGGTTTCACGCCGCACGGCCGTAGATCGGGAACGCTTCCTGCCGGCCGCGCAGGGCCTGGCGGCTGACCTCGCGCCACTCCGCGCCCGTGACCCGGGCCGCGTCGAGCGCGGCCTGCGACACCAGGGTGGTCGCCCCGAAGGTCTTGGTCGCCTGCTCGATCCGGGCGGCGACGTTGACCGCGTCGCCGAGCACCGTGAACTCGAGCCGGTCGTCGTCGCCGACTACGCCGACGAACACCTCGCCGCAATGGACTCCGATGCCGATCCGCACCGGGGCTTCGCCCGTGCCGGCATTCCACTCCGCCACCAGGGCCTCGAGCCGGCTCGCGAAGGCCAGCGCCTGGGCGGCGGCATCCGCCCGCGCCTCCGGCACGCCGAACACCACCAGGGCGCCGTCGCCCATAAACTTGTCGATCACCCCCGCGTTCTCCCGGGCGGCCTGGGCGACGCAGCGGCGGAAGCCCGTGACCAGGATCGCCACCGTCTCCGGATCGGCCCGCTCGGCGATGGCGGTCGAGCCGCGCATGTCGACGAAGGCGATCGCCGCGTGCCGCCGCTCGCCGAGGCGCAGGCCGCCGCCCTGGTCGAGGCTGCCGCCGCGCTCGAGGAGCGGCGTGAGCTCCGCCGGCAGGAAGCGCGACAGGGCCGCCCGCCGGCCGGCCTCGCGCAGGGCCAGGACCGCGAGCAGCGCCATGATGCCGATCGACACGATGCTGCCGATGCCGACCATGGATTCGATCCGGTGGGCGTGCTGCTGGTAGCCCATCAGCAGGTCGTCCTCCTGGCCCCGCATCGTCTCGATGATCCGGCGGATCTGGTCCATCTCGGTCTTGCCCTCGCCGGCCCGCACCAGGGCGAGGGCGCCGTCGCGGTCGCCGGCGCGGTCGAGGGCGAGCGTGCGGTCGAGCTCGGCGAACTTGCGGGTGATCGCCGGGCGCAGGGCGGCGAGGCGGGCGGCCTGATCCGGGGAGCGGCCCAGCTCCGTCTCCAGAAGCGGCAATTCCGCGGCGATGCGGGCCTGGCCGGCGGTGTAGGGCACCAGGAAGGCCGGGTCGCCGGTCAGCAGGTAGCCGCGCTGCCCGGTCTCGCTGTCGAGGAGGTCGGCCAGGACCTGCATCAGGATCCGGTCGACCGAGAGCGTGTGGGTGATGCGGTGCTGAACCGTGCTCTGCCAGGCGAGCAGCAGGCCGTTGCCGGCGCCGACGAGCAGCAGCAGGGCCGCCCCGGCGGCGGTCAGGCCGGCCCGGCCGCGGACCCGGCCGAGCCGGGCGCCCAGCGGCCGGCGCGGCGCGGGGATCGGCGTGTCCTCGATCGGGTCTGGCGTCATCGGCGTTGGTCGTCCGGCGCCGGGCGCAAGACGGGCCCGCGGCACCCGGCGATATGGGAGGCCGCCGGCCGGCCGCAATCGCCCGGCCGGCCGACTTCCGGTTGTTAGCTCAAGAGGAGGCGGGGCCGGGGTCGAATCCGGCTGGCTCGGCGGGCTCGAAAGCTGCCGGAGGGGAAGGCGCCCCCCGATCGAAGCGCCGTCGGCCGTCGCGGGCCGTTCCGCTTCTCGCGTCTTGTGCTACACGGGCGTCCCGCATCCCTCTGCGCTCACCGCCCATCCCCGTCGGGTTGCCCAGACCATGTCCCTGACTCCCGACTACGCGGCGTCCGATGCCGCGCCGATCGCCGCCGGGCGACGTGCCGGGATCGGCGACCGGATGCGCGCAGCCCCGGACGGCTCGGCGGCGCGCAGGATCCCGCCGGGCGGCACGAGCGGGGCCGGGGAGGTCCGGGGCGATCGTGTCGATGGCTGATCCGACCATCGTGACGGCCGATCCCGCCGCCCGGAGCGCCGAGGCGGCCCGCCTCCTCGCCCTCGACGGCTACGGAATCCTGGACACGCCCCGCGAGCGCGACTTCGACGAGATCACCGCGCTCGCCTCGGCGGTCTGCGGCACGCCGATCGCGGTCGTGAACCTCGTCGGCGAGGGCCGTCAGTTCTTCAAGGCCGAGGTCGGCCTGGGCGTCCGGGAGACACCGCTCGACAGCTCGTTCTGTGCCCGCGCCATCCTGGAGAAGGACCTCCTCCTCGTTCCCGACGCGACCAAGGATCCGCGCTTCGACTGCAACCCGCTGGTCACCGGGGAGCCCCACCTCCGCTTCTACGCCGGAGCGCTGCTCAGGACCGGCGAGGGGCATGCCATCGGCACGATCTGCGTGCTCGATTACCAGCCGCGCACCCTGAGCGACGTCCAGCAGCAGACCCTGCGCGTCCTCGCCCGCCAGGTCATGACCCAGCTCGAGCTGCGGCGCTCCCTGAGGGAGCGCCGCGAGGAGGCTGCGTTCATGCACAGCGTCCTCGCCTCGTCCGCCGACTGCATCAAGGTCCTCGACCTGCAGGACCGCCTCACCTTCATGACCGAGGGCGGAATGCGCGTGATGGAGGTCGGCGATTTCAACGCCATCCGCGGCTGCCCGTGGCCCGATTTCTGGCAGGGCCAGGGCCACGCGGATGCGAAGGCGGCGATCGCCGCGGCCAAGGCGGGGGGCATCGGCCGCTTCCAGGGCGAGGCCGACACCATGGCGGGCAACCCGCGCTGGTGGGACGTCCAGGTCACGCCGATCCTGGATGCGCAGGGCGTGCCGGAGCGGCTGCTCTCGGTATCGCGGGACATCAGCGAGCAGAAGGCCGTCGAGGGGCAGCTCAGCGCCAGCGAGGCGCGCTGGCGCGGGCTGTTCGACGGGATGCAGGAGGGATTCTTCCTGGGCGAGCTGGTCCGCGACGCGGACGGTCGCGCCACGGACTACCGGTTCCTCGAGATCAATCCCGCCTTCGCCCGCCAGTCGGGCCTTCCGGCCGAGAGCATCGGGCAAACGATCCGCGGCGTCGTGCCGGACATCGATCAATCGCTGATCGACACCTACGCGCGGGTGGTCGAGACCGGCGCGCCGATCCTGTTCGAGATCGACGTTCCCGGCCTGGACCGTCATTTCGAGGTGCGGGCCAACAAGGAACACGGCGACCGGTTCAGCTGCCTGTTCCTCGACATCACCGAGCGCAAGCAGGCCGAGGAACGGCGCGACGCCATGATCGAGCTGGGCGACCGGCTGCGCGACGTCACCCACCGGACGGAGATCGGACCGATCGCGGCCGAGATCCTCGCCCGCACCCTCCGCCTCAGCCATGCGGGCTACGGCGTCGTGGACCCCGTGCGGGAGACCGTCACCGTCGACCACGACCGCGCGGCCGAGGGCTTCGCGAGCCTGGCCGGAATCCATGCGTTCCGCGCCTACGGCTCGTTCATCGACGACCTCAAGGCCGGCCGCCCCGTATTCGTCGCCGATACCCTGGACGATCCCCGCACCGCCGTCGGCGGCGCGGCCTTCGCCGCGCTCGGCGGCCGCTCCATGGCCAACCTCCCCCTGATGGAGAATGGCCGCTTCGTGTCCCTGTTCTTCGCCCTCAGGTCCCGGCCGCACGCCTGGACGCCCGAGGAGAAGGCCTTCCTGCGCAGCGTCGCCGACCGGACCCGCGCCGTGATCGCGCGACTCGAGGCGGAGGAGCAGCAGCGGGTGCTGAACCAGGAACTGAGCCATCGCATGAAGAACATGCTGGCGATGGTCCTCTCCATCGCCACCCAGACCTTGCGCTCGGTGCGCGACCAGGGCCCGGTCGAGGCTTTCGAGCAGCGCATCCACGCGCTGTCGGCGGCCCACGACGTGCTGCTGCGGCAGGAGTGGGAATCGGCCCCGCTCGACGCGGTCGCCTGTGCCGTGCTCGGCACCTTCGCGCCGCCCGCCAGGCTCACGGTCGCGGGGCCGCCGGTCTCGCTCGGGCCGCGGGCCACCCTGTCCGTCTCGCTGCTCCTGCACGAACTCGGGACGAACGCCGCCAAGTACGGTGCGCTCTCGAACGGCGAGGGCCGGGTCGACGTGACCTGGCGCATCGAGGTTGCGGGCGGCGAGGAGAACCTGGTGCTGGATTGGGAGGAGCGCGGCGGGCCGACCGTGACGGAGCCCGCCCGGCGCGGCTTCGGCTCGCGCCTGATCCGTCTGGGGCTCGTCGGAACGGGCGACGTCGACCTCCGTTACCCGCCCTCCGGCTTCCGGGCCGAGATGCGTGCGCCCCTCGCCCAGATCCATCAATCCTGAGGAGCGCGCGTTGGGTCAGTCGTTACCGCCGGCCTCCCCGGTGATCCTCGTGGTCGAAGACGAGCCGTTGCAGCGCCTGATGGCGGTCGACGTGGTCGAGCGCGCCGGCTTCGAGGCGGTCGAGGCGGCCAGCGCCGACGAGGCCGTCCGCATCCTGGAGAGCCGGCCCGACATCCACCTGGTGTTCACCGACATCGACATGCCGGGCGGCATGGACGGGATGAAGCTCGCCGCGACGATCAGGGACCGCTGGCCGCCGATCGAGCTCATCATCATCTCGGGCAAGCGCCGGCCGGCCGCGGAGGATCTCCCGGCGCGGGGCGTGTTCTTCTCCAAGCCCTACAAGCGGGACGAGGTGATGGCCGCGATGCGACGCTTCGCGACCTGAGCACGGGCCCGAGCGCAGGAGGCCCGGGCGCAGCGGCCGGCGCGCGAGGGCTGCCCCGGCGAACGTCCGAGCCGGGCGAGACGCCGACGGCTCCCGGCGATCATCGGCCCCGGGGCGGCGGCACGGCGTCCGCCTCATCGGCGTCCTGCGCCACCACCGGTGCCTCCTCCCCCAGCCAGAGGCTCGCGAAGGTCAGGGTGGCCGTATAGACGGTCAGGTTGGCGGTGTTGCGGACGATGACCGTCAACGCCTGGCGATCCCCATCCTTCGGGATGGCATCCCGCGCGATCGCCGGAAGGGCCGCCATGGCTTCGGCCCTGACGGCATCCGGACCGCCACAATTGATGCCGATCTCGTCCCGGGTCAGGTGTTGCCCGTCGTGGATGTCGAAGTAGTAGCGGGCCATGGAATCCTCTGCTGCGGGTGCCACGATCGGAACGCCCTCAGGCGGACGACGTTCGGTCCGCTTCCGCACCGAGGGCGCGCGACGAGGCGCCAACCGCCCCTCGCCCGATCGGACGGATCGAGGTCCGGCCCCGGCCTCGCCCGTCCCGGATGACGGGGGTGGCCGGCGGGGACCGAGCCGGCGCCGTATCGCGGCCCGTCTCTCCCGGATCGCGCTCCTCGTCGATCAGGAAAACCGGGGCCTCACGCCTGCCCCGCCGCCCGTCGCCGGGCCGGCGCCTCGTCGCGCGCCGCCCGCCCGTCGTCCCGGCCCTCGGGCCGCGCCGTGCCCGGCTCGCCCAGGGGGGCCACGATGGTGCAGACCACGCCCTCCGGCGGGAAGCTCAGGCTCACCGTGCCGTCGAGCTCGCGGGCGAGGCTGCGCTCGATCAGGCGCGAGCCGAAGCCGGTGCGGGTCGGCGGCACGACCAGGGGACCGCCGCGCTCCTGCCAGCGCAGGGTGAGCCGCCCCTCGGCGGTGCTCCAGGACAGCAGGACCTGGCCGGCCGGCACCGAGAGGGCGCCGTACTTGACCGCGTTGGTGGCGAGCTCGTGCAACGCCATGGCGATCGACAGGGCGATGCGCGGCGGCAGGCGCAGGGCGGGGCCGTCGACGACGAAGCGGGGCGGCGCGTCCGTCCCGCCGCGCGGGCCCTCCAGGGGGGCGAGCGCGTCCTTGACCACCTCGGCGAGCTCGGCTCCCTCCCAGCTCTCGCGGGTGAGCACGTCGTGGACGCGGGCCAGCGCGATCAGCCGGGCCTCGAAGGCCGCCTTTGCGGCCGCCGCCGCCGCTCCGTCGAGGCCGCGCAGGCTCTGCATCGCGATCGACTGCACGGTGGCCAGCGTGTTCTTCACCCGGTGGTTCAGCTCGTGCACCAGCAGGCGCAGGTGCTCCTCGGCCCGCTTGCGCTCGGTCACCTCCTGGTGGATGCCGATCACCCGGCGCGCCCGGCCGCCGGCCTCGCGCTGCACGATCGCCTGGGCGCTGACCCAGCGGGCGCTGGCCCCGCGCAGGCCCGCCGCCTCGGGCCGGATCCGGAATTCGGTGCGGTACTCCGCCTCGCCGGCGAGCAGGGCCTCGAGCGCCGCCTCGATCCGCGCCCGGTCCTCCGGGTGCACGGTGCGTGTCCAGGCCTCGTGCGAGAGCGGCGCGGCCCCGAAGATCTCGGCCGAGCGGGCCGAGAGGCGGTGCTGCCCGGAGGCGAGGTCGATCTCCCAGGTGCCGAGGCGGCCGGCGGCGAGCGCCAGCCGCAGGCGCTCCTCGCCCTCGCGCAGGGCCGTCTCGGCGTCCTTGGCCTCGGTGACGTCGACGTTGCAGCCGGTATAGCCGAGGAAGCGGCCGTGGTCGTCGAGGCGGGCCACGCCCTCGCACAGGATCCAGCGCACCGCCCCGTGCCTGTCGATCACCCGGGTGGCGCAGCGGAACGGCGTGCGCGCGGCGAAGGCCTGTGCGAACGCCGCCTCGAAGCCGGGCAGGTCGTCGGGGTGGACGATCTCGCGCCAGCGTCCGCCCCGCAGCGTCGCGGTCGAGCGGCCGAACAGGTACTCGTAGTGCAGGTTGACGAAGACGATCTCGCCGGTGTCGTCGGTCATCCAGATCAGGGCCGGGGCGGAATCGGCCATGTGGCGGAAGCGCGCCTCACTCTCGCGCAGGGCGGCGAGGCTCCGGCTCTGCAGCGCGAGCGCCTGGTCGCGCTCGGCGATGCGCCGGCGCAGGCTCTGGGAGGCGTCGGCCAGGACGTCGGCGAGCTGGCGGATCTCGCGGATCGGGGTCGAGACCCGCGGCACCGGCTGGCCGGCGGCGAGCGCCCCGCCCGCCCGGGCGAGCTGGCGCAGGGGCTCGGCGACCCGCGCCCAGAGCCGGATCGCCAGGACGGACGACACCGCGAGCGCCAGGAGCCCGAACCCGCCGAACGCCACGACCCAGTGGCGCAGGGGCGCCTCGACCCGCTGCTTGGGGATGCTGGCGCCCACGGTCCAGCCCGCGGCCTTCGCGGCGGTCTCGACGTAGAGCACCGGGCGCCGGCGCCGGTCGACCCCTTCCCAGATCCCGGCGGCGGCCGTCGGGCTGCCGCGCAAAGAGGCCTGCATCGGCTGGCCGGCGAGGTTCGCATGGTCCTCCGAGCGGGCGAGCAGGATGCCGTCGCGGTCGATGATCGCCGTGGTCCAGCCCGGCGCGAGGTCGTGGACCAGGATCTGGTGCAGCCGCTCCACCGGCACCGTGACGCTGAGCACGTAGGCCGGCGCGCCGTCGATCATCACCGGCACCGCCACGTCGTAGGTCGGCGGCCGGCCGGGGGCGCCCGCCCGGGCGCCGCCGATCACCGGGTGCTTCGTCGCCAGCACCGCGGCATCCTCGGGATGCGGGTCCTGCGGCAGCGGCGCGCCGTGGGGCAGGGCGGTGTTGACGAGCTGCGTCCCGTCCGGCCGGCGCAGCGACAGGTCGAGGCCGGTCGTCTCCTTCACGGCGCGGGCCTGGACGTCGAACCCGCCGAGCCGGCCCGGCCCGAGTTCCTCCTGCCGCAGCCGCGGCGAGGTCGCGAGGGTCTGCAGCACCGAGACCAGCCCGGCCATGTCCCGGTCGATGCTGAGCGCGATGCCGCGCACGCTCTCGCGGGCGTCCTGCTCGAAGCGGATCCGCTCCAGGGCGGCGTAGCGGCCGAGCAGCACGGCGGTGAACAGCAGGCCGGGCCCGATCAGGGCGATCGCCAGGGCGACGAGGTAGACCTGCGTCGAGAGCCCGTCCCGTCGCAGCGCGTTGAGCCGGCGGCGGATCATGGTCTGGCCTCGATGGTGCGCGGGCGGCGCGGAACGCTCAAGGCGTCAGGCCCTGTCGAGATGGCCGAGATCGCGGCCGGGCTCGATCCGGTCGCGCACCCGTTGCTTGAGGGTCTTGATGTCGGGAAATCCGCCGTCGCGCTTGCGCTCCCAGATCAGGGCGTCGTCGCAGGTGATCGCGAAGGCGCCGCCGGTGCCCGGGATCAGCGCCACCTCGCCCACGCCGTCGCGGAAGGTCGAGAGCAGTTCCTGCGCCATCCAGCCGGCCCGCAGCAGCCAGTTGCACTGGGTGCAGTAGGTGATGGCGATGCGGGGCTTCGCGGCCTCCGGACGGGGGGCGGTGTCGCTCATTGCGGGAGACTCCGCCTCCGATCCCCCGGCTTGTCAACCGCGTTCGCGCCCGGGCCGCGCCGCCGCGCGCGCCTCACGCGAGTTGGCGCAGCACCAGGAGGCTCACCGCCACGCCGGCGATGCCGGCGGCCACCGACACCGCCACGTAGGCGAGCGCCGCCGCGTGCGCGCCGCGCTCCCAGAGCAGGAACGCCTCAAGCGAGAAGGTCGAGAAGGTGGTGAAGCCGCCGAGGATCCCGGTGGTGAGGAACAGCCGAAGCGCCTGCGGCCCCCCGCCCCGCGCCGCGAACCAGCCGGTGAGCGCCCCCATCAGCACCGAGCCGACGATGTTGATCAGCATCGTGCCGAAGGGGAAGCTGCTGCCCGCCCGCGCGGCCCAGAGATTGACGCCGTGGCGCAGGGCCCCGCCGAGGCCGGCCCCGAGAAAGACCACCAGGTAGCTCACCGCCTTGATGCCTCCGTTGATCGCGCGAGGCTTCTGGCACGGCCCGCCGCGCAGGGCGAGGCCGGCGGCGCAACCGTGGCCCGCGCGCCGCACCGGGTTCCCTTCGATGCCGATGGGCAACATTCCGACATGAGGCCGTCATGAAACGACCCCATCGCTGCCGCAAAGTCAGCCTGGGGGCGAATCGTGACCACCATCTTCATCCGAGCCGCCCTCGCGGCCGGCGGCCTCATCGCGAGCGCGGGGATCGCGCAGGCGCAGTCGATCGAGGCGCGGGTGCCGAACCTGCAGCCCGTCGACGGCCCGGTCTCGGTGGAGGCCGGCGGCACGACGATCGTCAACCAGGGCCTCCAGGGCATCGGCCGGCTGCCGGCCACCACCCGGGACTTCCTCGGCGATTCCCTCGGCTCGTTCTCCTCGCTCGCCGTCGACCTCGCGACTTGGCGGCGCAACGGCGACACCTATACGGGCACGCTCTACACGCTGCCCGACCGCGGCTACAACAACCCCGACGGCGGCCTGTTCAGCGATTATGCCGGCCGGCTCAACCGCTTCAGCTTGAGCTTCACGCCCTATACGGGCAGCGCCGCCCTGCCGCAGGCCACGACCTCGCAACGTCAGGTCACCCTGACCCAGGATGGCGGCATCGTCCTCACCGATGCCCGCGGCCAGCGTTTCAGCGGCCTCGATCCGGGCGCCGGCACCGCCCGCCAGCTCGGCGTCGTGCTGCCGTCCGCCGCCACCGGTCCGAGCGCCGGGCGTATCAGCCTCGACGCCGAGGGCCTGGCGCGCCGCCTCGACGGCTCGTTCTACGTCAGCGACGAGTACGGCCCGAACGTCTACTACTTCAACCGCAACGGCCAATTGCAGGGCGTGCTCGGCATCCCGGCCGCCCTGCAGCCGGTGACCAACGGCCAGCTCAACTTCAACTCCCTCACCCCGCCCGATACGGGGCGGCGCAACAACCAGGGCCTCGAGGCTCTGGCGCTGACGCCGGACGGGCGCGGCCTCGTCACGATCCTGCAGAGTGCGACCCTGCAGGATTCCGGGCCCAACCAGCAGCAGCGGGCCAATACCCGCATCCTCTACTACGACATCTCCGCCACCCCGACCCCGGGCGCGCCGAGCCGCGAATACGTGCTGCAACTGCCGGTCTATCAGCAGAACGGCAATGGCGGCGCGCCGAACCGCACCGCGGCCCAGAGCGAGATGCTCGCCCTCAACGACACCCAGTTCCTGGTCCTGTCGCGCGATTCGAACGGGCTCGGAACCGGCAACACCACGCCGATCGTCTACAAGAGCGTGCTCCTCGTCGACACCGCGGGCGCCACCAACATCGCCGGCGGCGCCTATGACGGCACGACGCCGATCGCGCCGAACGGCTCCTTGCGCGCCGGCCTGACCCCGGTGAGGACGACCGAGGTCGTCGACATCCTCAACCCGGTGCAGCTCAACCGCTTCGGGATGAACCTCACCACCAGCCCGGCGAGCCAGACCACCCTGCCGGAGAAGATCGAGGCGATGGGCCTCGTGCCGGTCTTGAGCGAGCGGGCGCCCAACGACTACTTCCTGCTCGTCGGCAACGACAACGACTTCCTGACCCGCCAGGGCGTCATCAACGGCCAGCCCTATGACGCCGGCATCAACAACGACAACGTCCTGCTCGCCTACCGGCTGACGCTGCCGACCTACGTCGACCCGCTCTCGCTCGCCGTGATGAAGGCGACGGCGCCGACGGTGCTGCAGGGTCTGGGCGCCGGCGCCATCGGCGTCGCCGCCTCGGCGACGCGCAGCGTGCAGGACCACCTCTCGGCGCTGCGCCGCGGCGCCGGCCTGCCCGGTCAGGGCGCCTGGAGCACGTCCGGCCCGGCGCTCTGGGTCGGAGGCGACTTCGTCTTCGCCGACCAGCCGCGCAACGGTGGCCTGTCCCTCGACCGCACCATCGCGCAGGGCTCGGCGGGCCTCGACCTGCCGCTCACCGGCCCGTGGCGGGCCGGCCTCGCCATCGGCGGCGGCGGCGGCTCGCTCTCGCGCCCGCAGGAATTCCGCCAGGATCAGGGCGCCTTCACGGTCGCGGCCTATGGCGGCTATTACGGCCCTGCCTTCTACGCGCAAGGGGTCGTCGGCGGCGCGCCGATCATCGATCTCTCGGGGATCCGCCGCCCGGCCGCCTACGGGCTGACCGCCGACGGAAAGACCTCCGCCACCGCGCTGGCTCTCGACGGCGAGGCCGGCCTCATCCTCGACCGCGACGCATTCCGGCTGATGCCCTTCGCGGGGCTGAGCCACTACTCGGCGCGGGTCGGCGGCTTCGCCGAGACGGGGGCGGCCGGCAACAACGTGGCCTATGGCGGCCTGACGGTCCTTCAGACCACCGCCCGCTTCGGTGCCGAGGTGGCGTATTCCGGCTTCGGCGGCATCGTCCCCTCGGTGCGGGTGGCCTACAATCTCGGCCTCGGGCCGCAGCGGAGCGCCGGCCTGTTCCGCCTCGCCAGCGTCCAGAACCCGCTCGCCGTCGCGACCGCGGCGATCCCCTTCCTGGCGTCGGATTACGTCACCGCCGGCTTCGGCCTCCAGGGCAGCCTGACGGAAAAGCTCGGCTGGCGGGTGGATTACCAGGCGGCGATCGGCACCCGGGCCGGCGTGGCGCACGGGGTGACGGCGGGGCTGCGGTACCAGTTCTGAGGGGGCGCCCGGAAGCGGGCACCCGCAGCTCTTTCATACCCTCGCGCCTTGGCATCGACACGTCGATGCCAAGGCGTCCGGCGCATCAGCGCCGACGCCCGTTCGGGCTTGGCCGACGCCTCCGAACGGATCCGTTCGAAGGCGCGGCGGTATCAATCCCCCCTGTCCCGGACGACTGCGTGTCTGCAACGTTGCCGAGATGGAGCCGCTTCGCGGCACTTCTCCCCTGGATCCCGGATCTCCTTCCGCTGACGCTCCGGTCGTCCGGGAAAGGGGAGGCGGGAAAGGGGAGGGTGGAAGAACAGCGGGGCGGTCAACCCCCGAACCGGTCCCGCCACGCCGCTTGCGCCCCCGCCACCGGCAGGGCGCTCGCGTGATAGACGCCGAGCGCCACCGCCCGCGCCAGCACCCGCGCCGCGGCATCGCCCAGTCGCGCCAGATCCCCGACCGGATCGGCGAGCGGCACGGCGCCGGTCGCGGCGGCGAAGACGAGGTCGCCGTCGAGGGGGGTATGGGCCGGCACGATCGCCCGGGCGAGGCCATCCTGCGCCATCACGGCGAGGCGGCGGGCCTCGGCCTTGGTCAGGCGGGCATCGGTGGCGACCACCGCGAGCGTGGTGTTGGCGCCCGGCATCGGCTTCCTCGGCCAGGCGAAGGCATCGGGCGGGATCGTCGATGCGGGGCCGAGGCCCCCGAACTCGGCGCCCGCCTCGAAGGGGCCTGCCCAGAAATGCGGACCGTCCCCGACCGTGACGCGCCCGAGCGCGTTCACCGCCACGAGCGCCGCGACGCGGACGCCGGTGCCCTCGACCGGGGCCGAGGCGCTGCCGAGGCCGCCCTTGAGGTTGGCGGTGCGCGCCCCGAGCCCGGCGCCGACCGAGCCCATCGCCACCGGACCGGCGCCGGCAGCCGTCGCGGCGGCGTAGCCGAGGTCGCGATAGGGCGGGTACCGGCCCCATTCCTTGTCGCCGCCGTTGAGGAGATCGAACAGGATCGCCGCCGGCACGATCGGCACCCGCGCCGGGCCGACCGCGAAGCCGCGGCCGGTCTCGGCGAGCCGGGCGACGACGCCGGAGGCGGCGTCGAGCCCGAAGACCGAGCCGCCGGACAGGACGAGCGCATCGACCCCGGTCACCGTGCGCTCGGGATCGAGGAGATCGGTCTCCCGGGTGCCGGGCCCGCCGCCGCGGATGTCGACCGCCGCGACGGTCGGGGCGTCGAAGACGATCGCGGTGACGCCCGAGAGCGCGCGCCGATCCTCGGCGTGGCCGACGCGGATCCCCGCGATGTCGGTGAGGCTGCCGCTCACCGCGGCTCGGCCCGGCGCACCAGGTCGGCGACCGCGGCTTCCTCGGCGGCCGAGAGCGCCCGGGGCGGGGCCGGCTTGCGGCGGCGGGCGGCGCCCCAGAGGGCGAGGCCGCCGAGGCCGACCACCAGCACCGGCGTGAGCCAGAGCAGGGCGGTGTGCCAGGCGAGCACCGGGCGCAGCAGCACAAACTCGCCGTAGCGCCGCACCACGTAATCGACCACCGCGCCGTCGCTGTCGCCCTGGCGCAGGCGCTCGCGTACGATCAGCCGCAGGTCGCGGGCGAGCGGCGCGTCGGAATCGTCGATCGACTGGTTCTGGCAGACGAGGCAGCGCAGGCCGGACGAGATCGACCGGGCCCGCGCTTCCATGCCCGGATCCTTCATCACCTCGTCGGGCTGGACCGCGCCGGCGGCGACCGGCACGAGCAGGGCCAGGGCGAGGAGAGCGGAGCGGAGCGCGCCCATCGGCCTACTCCGCCGGAACCGAGTGGGGCGGCACCGGGCCGGCGGCGTCGCGGGGCGCCGGCTTCATCGCCGGGGCGCCGACGCGGAAGCGCCGGTCGGTCAGGGAGAGGCCGCCGCCGAGCGCCATCACCACGGCGCCGAGCCAGATGAGCAGCACCAGCGGCTTGTAGTAGAGGCGGATGCCGACGCGGCCGTCGGTCCCGGTCTCGCCGACGCTGGCATAGACCTGGCTCACCCCGATGGTCAGCAGGCCCGCCTCGCTCACCGACATGTTGCGCGAGGCGTAGAAGCGCTTGCCCGGCTCCAGCACGCCGACCGGGACGCCGCCCTCCCGGATGGTGAGGTGGGCGACCGTCTCGGTGTAGTTCGGGCCGGTGCGGGGCAGCACGCCCTCCAGCACCGCGACGTAGGGGCCGGCGCGCAATTCCCCGCCCCGCGGCAGGGTGGCGAGCGCCTCGACGCTCCAGGCCTGGGCGGCGATGCCGATCACCGTGACGCCGACGCCGGCATGCGCCAGCGCCGTGCCCCAGGCCGAGCGCGGCAGGCCGGCGGCCCGGCGCAGCGACAGGCCGACGCTCCTCGCCTTCGCCCGGGTGACGATCTCGAGGGCGGCGCCGAGGATCAGGTAGGCGCCGAGCCCGATGCCGAGCGGCGCCCCCACCGGCCCGCCCCAGGTGACCGCGATCGCCGCGAGGGCGACGACGAGGGCGATGGCGAAGCCGACGAACAGCCGCTGGCTCGCCGCCGCGAGGTCGCCGCGCTTCCAGGCCAGCGTCTGGCCGAACGGCACCACGAGGAGCAGCGGCACGGCGAGCGGCACGAAGGTGAGGTTGAAGAACGGCGCGCCGACCGAGATCTTCTCGCCCGTCAGCGATTCCAGCGCCAGGGGATAGAGCGTGCCGACCAGCACCGTGGCGCAGGCCGCCGACAGGAACAGGTTGTTCATCACCAGCGCGCCCTCGCGGGAGATCGGCGCGAACAGGCCGCCCTGGCGCAGGGTCGGCGCCCGCCAGGCGTAGAGCGCCAGCGAGCCGCCGATGAACACGACCAGGATGCCGAGGATGAAGGTGCCCCGGGTCGGGTCGGTGGCGAAGGTGTGGACCGAGGTGAGGACGCCGGAGCGCACCAGGAAGGTGCCGAGCAGCGACAGCGAGAAGGTCAGGATGGCGAGCAGCACCGTCCAGACCTTCAGCGCGTCGCGCTTCTCCATCACGACGGTGGAGTGGACGAGCGCCGTGCCGGCGAGCCAGGGCATCAGCGAGGCGTTCTCGACCGGGTCCCAGAACCACCAGCCGCCCCAGCCGAGCTCGTAATAGGCCCAGTACGACCCCATGGCGATGCCGACGGTGAGGAAGCACCAGGCCGCCAGCGTCCAGGGCCGCACGGCGCGCGCCCAGGCGGCGTCGATCCGGCCCTCGATCAGGGCCGCGATGGCGAAGGCGAAGGTGATCGAGAAGCCGACATAGCCGAGATAGAGCAGCGGCGGATGGATCGCGAGGCCGGGATCCTGGAGCAGCGGGTTGAGGTCGCGCCCCTCGACCGGGGCCGGGTTGAGCCGGGCGAACGGGTTCGAGGTGATCAGGATGAAGAGCAGGAACACCGCCGTGATCGCGGCCTGCACGCCCAGCGTGTTGGCGCGCAGGGTCGGCGGCACCGAATTGCGGGCGAGCGCCACCACGGCGCCGAACAGCGCCAGGATCAGCACCCAGAGCATCATCGAGCCCTCGTGATTCCCCCAGACGCCGGAGATCTTGTAGATCAGCGGCTTCATCGAGTGAGAGTTCTCGACGACGTTCTGGACCGAGAAGTCCGAGGTGACGTGGGCGTAGGTCAGCGCCCCGAACGCGAAGGCGATGCACGCGAAGGTGGCGAGCGCCGCCGGCACCGTGACGCTGCGCAGGACCGGGTCGCCGGTGCGGCTCGCCCAGATCGGCATCACCATCTGCGTCAGCGACAGGGCGAGCGCCAGGGCGAGGGCGTAGTGACCAACCTCGATCAGCACCAGGGCGACCTTTCGGTAAGCGTTTTGTCCATCGGGACGGGAGATCGGCCGACGGCTCTCCCGGCTCCGCGTCCTGCCACGGCGGATCGCGGCCGTCACCTTAGTCCGCTTCCGGCGACGCGCCGCCAAGACCTTCCGCCGCAGCAGGTCTCGCCGCGGCAAGACCTGCCTCCGTGCGGGACGGGACTACTGGGTGGCGGTGCGCGAGACCGGCCCGGCCTGTCCTTGCGCCGGGGAGCCTTGCGTCGGGGAGCCTTGCGCCGCCTGGCCGCCCTCCTGCCAGCGCCCCTGCGCCTTGAGGGCGTCGGCGACCTCGCGCGGCATGTAGGTCTCGTCGTGCTTGGCGAGCACCGTGTCGGCCCGGAACGTCCCGTCGGCCTGCAGCACGCCCTCGGTGACCACGCCCTGGCCCTCGCGGAAGAGGTCGGGCAGCAGGCCGCGGTAGCGCACCGCCACCGTCGAGCCGGTGTCGGTGACGGCGAACTCGACGTGCCCGTCGGCCTCGCGCTTGAGCGAGCCGGCCTCGACCAGCCCGCCGAGGCGGAAGCGGGTACCGGGGGCGACCTTCTGGCTCGCCACCTCGGTGGGCGAGCGGAAGAACACGATGGTGTCCCGCATCGCCGTCAGGACGAGCCCGAGCGCTGCCGCCAGCACGACGCCGCAGACGATGATGAGGACGGAACGGCGGCGCCGGCGCGTCATGGTCGGGATCTCAGCGCCGGCGGAGGGGGAGGGAGGTGGCGAGGGTCATGGGGCGTCTCTCCCGGGGGCCGGCATGATGTGGCCGGCTCTGTTGGCCTGTTGTGCACCGGCCGGGCTTATCTGGCGAGGCGGGAAAAAGGCGGGGGCTGGCGGCGGGATGATTGTCGGCCTCAGGATTCCGAAGGGCCCGCGGGAACCCTCCCCCTCTGCGGGGGAGGGTGCCCCACGGAGTGGGGCGGGAGAGGGGAACCACGCTTCCGGAAAAGACCGAGGCGTTCTGAAGGGCGCTCGCTGGATCAACGTCGCGCTGCCCCTCTCGGCGGGACTTCGTCCCGCTGCGCCTACTCCGCAGGCCACCCTCCCCCGCAGAGGGCAGGGCTGTCCGGGAAAAAGGAATGGCGCGGGATCCCCTCTCCCGGGTGGGAGAGGGGTAGGGGTGAGGGTGATGCGATTCCGAATAGATCGCGCCTGTCGAGCTACCAGCACCACGCTCGGAGGTTCACACTGAAGCGTGTCACCCTCACCCCCGGCCCCTCTCCCACATGGGAGAGGGGAGACGCGCTTGACTTTGAGAGGGATTTTCCCCGGACAGCCCTGCGCAGAGGGGGGAGGGTTGATGCGCGCGGCCGTCGCGCTCGTCACGGCACCGCCTTCGCGGGGTCCAATCCCAATTCCCGCGCCACCTCCTCGACCGGCCCGACCTTGGCCGGATCGCTCCCGAGCGCCGCGCGCGCCTGGGCCAGGGTCGCTTCCGCCTTCGGCCGATCGCCCAGAACCATGTAGGAGCGCACCAGCCGCCCCCATTCCTCCGGCGAGCCGCCCTTCTCGGCCAGCCGCTGGGCCAGCCCCTCGACCATGCCGCGGATCATGCCCTTCTGCTCGTCGCTCATCCCCGTCCTGGCAGCGGCGGGCGCGGCCGGCGCGGCGGTGCCGTCGAGGCGGGCGAGGCTCTCGCGCACCAGCGGCAGCCAGGGCGCGTCGGGGGAAGCGGCCGCCTCCATCGCCGCGTAGCGGCTGCGGGCCTTCTCGCGGTCGCCGTCCTGCTCGGCGGCGCGGGCGAGGTAGAATTGCGGCTTGACCGCCTTGGGATCCTGGCGGAGCGCCCGCTCGAAGGCGTCGCGGGCCTTCGACGAGACGACGCCGTCGCCCGCGGCCGTCAGGGCCTCGCCGTAATCGGCGAGGCGACCCGCATCGTCGCCGAGGAGGCGCAGGGAATTCTCGTAGGCCTTGATCGCGTCCTCGGTGCGCCCGAGGCGCAGGTAGACCGGGGCGATCACCGTCCAGCCGCGGCCGTCCTCCGGCGCCTTGGCGAGGTGGGCCTCGATCTGCGCCACCGCCGCCGCGAGGTCGTTGCCGGCGGCCCGCGCATGGGCCAGGCGCTCGGCCTGGGGCTGGGCCGGCAGGTCGGGCGAGCCGTAGATGCCGTAGACGAGGAGCGCGACGAGCGGCACCGTCGAGAGCGCGAAGGCGGAAGCCGCGCGGCGCCGGCGCAGGGCCGGCTCGCCGACCGCGCCCGGGTTCCGGCCGGGCTCGCGGCTCGCCCGCAGCAGGCGGCGCGCCGCCTCCGCCCGGGCGGCCTCGGCTTCCGGTGCGGCCAGCAGCCCGCGGGCGGCGTCGCGGTCGATCTCGCGCAACTGGTCGCGATAGAAGCCGGTCTCGGTGGCGATCCGCGCCTCGCCCTCCGGCATGGCCGCGAAAGCGGGGCGGCGCGACATCGGCCAGAGCAGGGCGAGCACCGCCAGGCCGGTCATGAGCGCGAAGATGAGCCAGATCGCCGTCATGCCACTTCTGTATCGCTCCCCCGGGAGCGACACGATTCGCGAGCGTGGCGACACGGTGTCACGCACGGGCAATCCCGCCGGATGCCGGCCCCGGCCTCAGCGCGGCGCCACCGGCCAGAACAGGCTGATCAGCAGCGTGCCGACGACGATCACCATGATCGAGAGCGGCAGGCCGAGGCGGGCGTAGTCGCCGAAGCGGTAGCCGCCCGGGCCCATCACCAGGGTGTTGCACTGGTGGCCGATCGGGGTGAGGAAGTCGCAGGCCGCGCCGACCGAGACCGCCATCAGGAAAGGGTCCGGGTTGAGCCCGAGCTTCTGGGCGAGGCTCGCGCCGATCGGCCCCATCACCAGCACCGTCGCGGCGTTGTTGAGGAACGGCGTCACCGCCATGGCGGCGATGAGCAGCAGCCCGATCGCCAGCATCGGCGGCACCGAATGCATCGCGTGCGAGAGCGCGCCGGCGATCAGGTCGGTGCCGCCGGTGGCCCGCACCGCGTCGCTCACCGGGATCAGGGCGCCCAGCAGCACGATCACCGGCCACTCGATCGTCTCGTAGGCCTCGTGCATGGTCATGACGCGCAGGACCAGCAGCAGCACCGCGGCGCCGAAGAACGCCATCGCCACCGGGACGAGGTGGAGCGCGACCAGCGCCATGGCGCCGGCGAGCACCGCGATCGGGATGTAGCTGCGGCGGCTGTGGCCCAGCGCCAGCTTGCGCTCGGCGAGCGGCAGCAGGCCGAACTCGGTGAGCACGTCGGCCAGCCGCTCGGATTCGGCGCGCAGCACCACCACGTCGCCGGCCCGCAGGCGCACGCTGCCGATGCGCCGGGTGATCGCCGCGCCCGAGCGGCTCACCGCGAGGAGCGCGGTGCCGTAGCGCGTCGCGAGGTCGACCCCCGCGGCGGTGGTGCCGGCGAGCGCCGAGCCCTCCGGGATCACCGCCTCGATCACCATCATCTCTCCGCCGGCGGCCTGCATGCCGACGAGCGTCAGCCGGGCGCGCGCCACCAGGCGCTCGAGATCCTCCGGTTCGCCGTCGAGCAGCAGGACGTCGCCGGCGGCCAGTCGCCAGTCCGGCCCCGGCACGTAGCGGCGGAAGCGCTCGCGGATCACGGTCGCCACCGTCACGTCGCCGTCGCCGAGCGCTTCCAGCTCGCCCACCGTGGCGCCGACGAGGGGTGACTCCGCCGGCAGGCAGGCCTCGGTGGTGTAGGCCTCGATCCGGAACGCCGCGGCGAGCGAGCCGGCCGGGCGCCGGTCCCGCGGCAGCAGCCGGTAGCCCACCGACAGGAAGGCGAGGCCCGCCACCGCGAGCCCGAGGCCGACCGGGGTGAAGTCGAACATCCCGAAGGGCTGGCCGGTGACGTCGGCCCGCACCTTGGCGACGATGATGTTGGTCGAGGTGCCCACCAGCGTCACGAGCCCGCCGATCAGCGAGGCGAAGGACATCGGCATCAGGAGCAGCGAGGCCGGCGTGCCGGTCTTGCGCCCGAGCTGGAGCGCCACCGGCATGAAGATCGCGAGGGCGCCGATGTTCTTGGTGAAGACCGACAGGCCCATCACCGCGCCGGCGAGCGCCGGCACCTGCTGGCGGGGCTTCCGGAGATAGGGCAGGAGCGGGCGCATCGCGCTCTCGACCACGCCCGAGCGGGACACGGCCGACGAGATGACGAGCGCGCTCGCCACGATGATCACCACGTCGTCGGCGAAGCCGTCGAAGGCCTTCGACGCCGGCACCAGCCCGAGCGCCACGCCGGCGACGAGGGAGAGCAGCGCCACGAGGTCGTAGGGCAGCCGGCCCCAGACGAAGAGCAGGACGGTGACCCCGATGAGGCCGAAGGCGAGGCCTTGGTCGAGGGTCATGCCGAGGATCCTGCGCGGGGGCTCCGGGCGACGGTTCGGGAACGGGTCATGCCGGGGCGGCGATCCTGATTGCGGGGGTATCGGGCCTTCCTAGATTGGGCCGCGCGGGGCGGCGCCCAGGGCGGGGACGCGAAGAGTTTGCGCCGTCCGCGCCTTTCCGCCGGGAGCCGCACGCATTAGGCTTCGCGCCGGCCTCCGGGGAGCCCCATCATGGCAGACCGCGTCCCTCGTTCCGGCCGGCTCTCGATCGCCGAGTTCGACCGCTTCGTCGACGCCCAGCGCGACGAGCGCGACTGGGAGCTGGTCGACGGCGACGTCGTCATGATGACGAACCCGACGGAGAACCACGAGCAGATCGCCGGCAATATCGGGGCGCCGCTCAAGCTCGCGATGGATGCCGCCGGCTGCCGGAGCTACCAGGGCGGGATGCGGGTGCAGCGCGACGAGGACGGGCGCGGCGGCGACAAGACGAAGCCCGACATCGTCGTGCGCTGCGGGCCGCGCCAGAACCGGACCTTCGTCACCGATCCCCTGGTGATCGTCGAGGTGCTGTCGCCGAGCACGATGGACCGCGACCGGGGGCCGAAGCTCGCCTTCTACAAGTCGCTGCCGACGCTCCGGCACGTCGTCCTGGTCTACCAGGACCAGATGCGGGTCGAGCATTATCGCCGCGAGGCGGAAGGCTGGGTCTGCGAGGTGCTCACCGCGCCGGACCACACCCTCCGTTTCGAGGCGGTCGATGTCGCGATCGACCTCGACCGGGTCTATTTCGACGTGCCGGTCCTGCGCCCCATCGCCGGCGGCTGATCCGGCGGAGCCCGACCGCGCGTCGCACGGTGGCGGGAGGCTGCCAGATCCGGGATCCGCCCGAGACTCCGCATGAGCCTCCCCTTGCTCACCCGCGCCTTCGGGTTGCGAGGCGCGGAGAGCATGACTCCAGAGGACTACGCCCCGGTCCGCAGGCATCTATGCGACGGCGTCAGCCACCAGATCCGGATGCCGCTCGATGACCCGCACGTAGGCGACGGCGAAATCCGGCGCCGTCGCCCGTGCCTGCTCCCAATCGCGCAGCGTGCCGACCGGGACCCGGAAGCGGCGGGCGAACTCGGCCTGCGACAGGCCGAGCCCGGTCCGCGTCCTGCGGATCAGGCGTGCGCGCTGGCCACGATCCAGCGCATCGACGCTCACGTCGAAATCCTCGGCGTCGACCGGGTCAGCCGGCAGCGCGATAGGCTCGCTCTTCACCCGTGTTGCTCCTTCTCACCGAGATGAAACGAGGCAGGTCCCCCCTCCAGACGAACACGCCGGTAAACCGCTTCTCCTCGACGATCTGACCACTTTGAACCTCTCCTCTCCGTCGCCCTCACGAATCGACGGGATGAGCAGATGATCGGCGTCCTCGAAAATCCGGTCGCCGAAGGCCAGCGGCAGCGTGTGCTTCCGGCGGTTGATCGCATCCTTGGCGGGGTCGAACCGATCGGCCGTCATGGTCGAGAAGCCTACGGGATTTCCGTATGGCACGCAACGCGGACCATGAGGGGCAGGCGACGGCTCAGCCCTTCCCGATCGTGCCGGTCTATCCCGGAAAAGGGATGGCGCTCCACCGCGGAAGACCGCATCGGTTTCGACGTGCCGGTCCTGCGCCCCATCGCCGGCGGCCGATCCGGCGGAGCCCGACCGCGCGTCGCACGTTGACGGCCGACCGCGAGACCCGAGATCAAGTCCCGAGACCCCGCATGAGCTTCGCCTTCCTCACCCGCGCCTTCGGGCGCGGCGGCCCCGACGAGGAGACCGAGGAGCCGGTGAGCGCCCCGGCCCGGGCCTCGCGGCGCGACCGGCGGGCGGGCCGCGCCGACGCGGTGGTGACCGAGGCCCTGAGCCAGAAGGTGCTGCACGCCTTCCTGCAGAACCGCCACCAGACCCTGGTGCCGCTGACCCTGAACCTGCGGGTGCTGGAACCGGCCCAGCGCGACCTCGTGATCCAGGCGATGGCGGCGGCGTTCCTGGCGCAGGGGCGGCGGCAGGATCCGGCGCCGGTGCGCGACGCGCTCGCCCGGATCAGCGCCGCGGAGGCGGAGCGCCAGCGCCTCGACAAGGCGCTCGCCGCGCCGCTGGCGCTCGGCGACCTGCTCGACGCGATCCTGGACGCCGATCTCGGCGCCTACGCCTACGTCGCCTCGCTGCTCGCGGTCGACCAGCGCCGCAGGGTCAACCAGCTGTACCTGGCCTACCTCGCCGAGCGGCTCGGCCTGGCCGAGGACGTCGTGTCGAGCCTGCACCGGCGATACAGGGTCTGATCCTGCGTCTTCAGGGCGCCGGGGCGGGGCTTCTCCTCGGGACGGCCGGCCGCTACCCTGGCGGGATCGTCGCGCCCCCGCTTCCGACCGTTCCTCGAGTTCCATGCCCCGCAGCCGCCCCGGCGCCCAGACCCGCGACGAGCCGCTTCCGCCGGACGGCCCCTTCGCCGCCGGGCCCGCTCCCGCCGGAGCCGGATCGCGCGGCCGGCCGGCGCCGCCCTCGGCGGATGCGCGGCTCCTCGCGATCGCGTCCGACCACTTGCGGCGGCTCGGCCACCGGCAGGTCACCGTGGTCGGGGTCGCGGCCGAGGCGGGCATGACGCACGCCAACGTCTACCGCTACTTTCCGTCGAAGACCGCCCTCGTCGACGCCGTCGCCGGCCGCTGGCTGCGGGAGGTCGAGGCCGAGCTCGGCGCGATCGCGGACGCGCCCGACCCTGCCGACGACAAGCTGGAGCGCCTGCTGCTGGCGCTGGCCTCGATGCAGCGGGAGGTGCTGGCCCGCGATCCCCACCTGTTCGCCGTCCACCGCGACGCCACCGTCGAGTCCCGGCCGATCGCCCGGCGCCACCGGGGCCGCCTGCGCCAGCTCGTCGAGCGGGTGATCGAGGAAGGCATGAATGCCGGCACCTTCTCCTTGCGCGACCGCGAGCGGGGGATCGCCTTCATCTTCGACACCAGCCACCGTTTCCTGCATCCGGTCTCGATCCAGCTCGACGCCGAGGTGCCCCGCGACCTGATCGAGGCCCGCCTCGGCGCGATCATCCGGGCGATGCTGCGCATCCTGCGCCTCGGCACGCTCTAGCTCGGCTGACAAATGGCCCGGAATGTAACCCGCGGCCGATCGGTTTCGTATCGTATTGCGACAAAAGGCGGAATCGGTCCGTGTGACCTCCCGTGAGCCCCGTCGCGGCGGTGCCCGCGGGCCCTGCGCGGGGCCTTCGGGTTGTCGGCCCCGGCTTTTTTCGCCAAAGAGGCACCCGCCGGCGCGGGCTCCTCGCGAGCGGACCCCGGCCCACGACGGTTCCATCACACCGCGAAGGATCGGTTCTCACATGGCACGCAAGAAGATCGCGCTCATCGGCGCTGGACAGATCGGCGGCACGCTCGCGCACCTCGCCGGCCTCAAGGAGCTGGGCGACATCGTGCTGTTCGACATCGCCGACGGCGTGCCGCAGGGCAAGGGCCTCGACATCGCCGAGTCGGCCCCGGTCGACGGCTTCGACGCCAAGTACTCCGGTGCCAGCGACTACAGCGCGATCGCCGGCGCCGACGTGGTGATCGTGACGGCCGGCGTGCCGCGCAAGCCCGGCATGAGCCGCGACGACCTGATCGGCATCAACCTGAAGGTGATGGAAGCGGTCGGCACCGGCATCAAGACCCACGCCCCGAACGCCTTCGTGATCTGCATCACCAACCCGCTCGACGCGATGGTGTGGGCGCTGCAGAAGTTCTCCGGCCTCGACCCGAAGAAGATCGTCGGCATGGCCGGCGTGCTCGACTCGGCCCGCTTCCGCCACTTCCTGGCCGAGGAGTTCCAGGTCTCGGTCGAGGACGTCACCGCCTTCGTGCTCGGCGGCCACGGCGACGACATGGTGCCGCTGGTGCGCTACTCGACGGTGGCCGGCGTGCCGCTGCCCGACCTCGTCAAGATGGGCTGGACCACCCAGGAGAAGCTCGACGCCATGGTCGAGCGGACCCGTAAGGGCGGCGGCGAGATCGTCAACCTGCTCAAGACCGGCTCCGCCTTCTACGCGCCGGCGGCGTCGGCCATCGCGATGGCCGAGAGCTACCTCAAGGACAAGAAGCGGGTCCTGCCCTGCGCGGCCCACCTCACCGGCCAGTACGGCGTCGACGGCCTGTTCATCGGCGTGCCGATCGTGATCGGCGAGAACGGCGTCGAGCGCATCGTCGAGGTCGAGTTCTCCGGCGAGGAGAAGGCGATGTTCGAGAAGTCGGTCGCTTCCGTGAAGGGCCTGGTCGAGGCCTGCAAGGGCATCAACGGCGCGCTGGCGTAACTCAGACTGAGCGGCGCGGGATCTCCCGCGCCGCCTTCCCGCGCCCCGCCTGTCATCAGAAAGCTTGTCGCCCCATGAACATCCACGAGTATCAAGCCAAGGCCGTCCTCAAGGAGTTCGGCCTGCCGGTCTCGAACGGCCGCGCCATCTTCAAGGCCTCCGAGGCCGAGGCCGCCGCCAACGAGCTCGGCGGCCCGCTGTGGGTCGTGAAGTCCCAGATCCACGCCGGCGGGCGCGGCAAGGGCAAGTTCAAGGAGGCCGAGGCCGGCGAGAAGGGCGGCGTGCGCCTCGCCAAGTCGGTCGAGGAGGTGAAGGCCTTCTCCGAGCAGATGCTCGGCCGCACCCTCGTGACGGTGCAGACCGGCGAGGCCGGCAAGCAGGTCAACCGCCTCTACATCGAGGACGGCTCGGACATCGAGACCGAGTTCTACCTGTCGATGCTCGTCGACCGCGAGACCGGCAAGGTCGCCTTCGTGGTCTCGACCGAGGGCGGCATGGACATCGAGCAGGTCGCCCACGACACGCCCGAGAAGATCATCACCTTCTCGGTCGATCCGGCCACCGGCGTGATGCCGCATCACGGCCGCGCGGTCGCCAAGGCGCTCGGCCTCACCGGCCCGCTCGCCAAGGAGGCGGAGGACCTCACAGCTAAGCTGTACAAGGCGTTCACCGCCAAGGACATGAGCATGCTGGAGATCAACCCGCTCATCGTCACCAAGGACGGGCACCTGAAGTGCCTGGACGCCAAGATCTCGTTCGACTCGAACAGCCTCTACCGTCACCCGGAGATCGTGCAGCTGCGCGACATCACCGAGGAGGACGAGAAGGAGATCGAGGCCTCGAAGTACGACCTCGCCTACATCGCGCTCGACGGCACCATCGGCTGCATGGTGAACGGCGCCGGCCTCGCCATGGCGACGCTCGACATCATCAAGCTCTACGGCGAGGAGCCGGCGAACTTCCTCGACGTCGGCGGCGGCGCCTCGGAGGAGAAGGTCACCGCGGCCTTCAAGATCATCACCGCCGACCCGAACGTGAAGGGCATCCTGGTCAACATCTTCGGCGGCATCATGAAGTGCGACGTGATCGCCAACGGGGTGATCGCGGCCGTCAAGACGGTGGGCCTGCAGGTCCCGCTGGTGGTGCGCCTCGAGGGCACCAACGTCGAGAAGGGCAAGGAGATCATCCGCTCGTCCGGCCTCAACGTGATCCCGGCCGACGACCTCGACGACGCCGCCCAGAAGATCGTCGCGGCGGTGCGCAAGGGCTGAGGAGGGCAGGGCGCCCGCGCGGGCGCCCTTCTCGTGAGCGGGGCTCGGCTGTCGGGCTCCCCCTCGGCGCAGTTTCTCAGGTGCGGTGCATCCCCTGAGGCTCGGTTCGCCTGAGCCGCATCGCCCATCCCAGAATGCAGATCCCCGGAGATCGCACGTGTCCATCCTCATCGACAAGAACACCAAGGTCATCTGCCAGGGCTTCACCGGCAAGAACGGGACCTTCCACTCCGAGCAGGCGATCGCCTACGGCACCAAGATGGTCGGCGGCACCTCGCCGGGGAAGGGCGGCGCGACCCATCTCGGCCTGCCGGTGTTCGACACCGTGAAGGAGGCCCGCCACGCCACCGGCGCCGACGCCTCGGTGGTCTACGTGCCGCCGCCGGGCGCCGCCGACGCGATCTGCGAGGCGATCGACGCCGAGATCCCGCTGATCGTCTGCATCACGGAAGGGATTCCGGTCCTCGACATGGTGCGGGTGAAGCGCTCGCTCGAGGGCTCGAAGTCGCGCCTGATCGGCCCGAACTGCCCCGGCATCGTGACGGCCGGCGAGTCGAAGATCGGCATCATGCCGGCCAACATCTTCCGTCCGGGCTCGGTCGGCATCGTGTCGCGCTCCGGCACGCTGACCTACGAGGCGGTGTTCCAGACCACCAACGAGGGCCTCGGCCAGACCACGGCGGTCGGCATCGGCGGCGACCCGGTCAAGGGCACCGAGTTCATCGACATGCTGGAGATGTTCCTGGCCGACGACAAGACCGAGTCGATCGTGATGATCGGCGAGATCGGCGGTTCGGCCGAGGAAGAGGCGGCGCAGTTCATCCGTGACGAGGCCAAGCGCGGCCGCAAGAAGCCGATGGTCGGTTTCATCGCCGGCCGCACCGCCCCTCCCGGCCGCCGCATGGGGCACGCCGGCGCGATCATCTCGGGCGGCAAGGGCGGCGCCGAGGACAAGATCGCCGCGATGGAGGAGGCCGGCATCCGCGTCTCGCCGTCGCCGGCCCGCCTCGGCAAGACCCTGGTCGAGGTCCTGAAGGGCTGAAGGCCCGTCGGGGTCTTCGCCTCGCGCATGGCAGGCGTGGCGTGCGGAATCGAAGGTCCGCACCCACATCGCAAGCAAACGTCAACTCTCTTGAGTTCGTAAGACACCCTGGCGCCCGGACATCCGGGCGCCCCCACCGTCGATCGCTCGCCATCCTCCCGCCCCAAGAGAGGGGGAGAAGCCGGCGCATCGATCGACCAGCGCGGATAGACAGATCGCCATGGCACGCCAGGACGCGAACGACGCCCTCCTCGGAACCTCGTTCCTCTACGGAGGCAACGCCGACTACATCGAGGAGCTCTACGCGACCTACACCCGGGATCCCAACGCGGTCGATCCCGAGTGGCGCAGCTTCTTCTCCGGCCTGAAGGAGGAGAGCGCGATCGTGGTCAAGAACGCGGAAGGCGCGTCCTGGACCAAGCCGAACTGGCCGCTCGCCGCCAACGGCGAGATCGTCTCGGCGCTCGACGGCAACTGGGCCCAGGTCGAGAAGGCGGTCGGCGAGAAGATCAAGGCCAAGCAGGAGGCCAAGGGCCAGCCCGTCTCGCCGGTCGACGTGCAGCAGGCCACGAAGGATTCGGTCCGCGCGATCATGCTGATCCGCGCCTACCGCATGCGCGGCCACCTGCACGCCAAGCTCGATCCGCTGGGCCTCCAGCCGCGCGGCGACCACGAGGAGCTGCACCCGCAGCATTACGGCTTCGCCGAATCCGATTGGGACCGCCCGATCTTCCTCGACAACGTGCTCGGCCTCGAATTCGGCACCATCCGGGAGATCGTCGCGATCCTGGAGCGGACCTACTGCCAGACCCTCGGCGTCGAGTTCATGCACATCTCCGATCCGGAGGAGAAGGCCTGGATCCAGGAGCGCATCGAGGGCAAGGACAAGGAGATCTCGTTCACCGAGCAGGGCCGGCGGGCGATCCTCAACAAGATGATCGAGGCCGAGGGCTTCGAGAAGTTCCTGGACCTCAAGTATACCGGCACCAAGCGCTTCGGCCTCGACGGCTCGGAGGCGATGGTCCCGGCGCTCGAGCAGATCATCAAGCGCGGCGGCGCGCTCGGCGTCACCGACATCGTGCTCGGCATGGCGCATCGCGGCCGCCTCAACGTGCTCGCCAACGTGATGTCGAAGCCGTTCCGGGCGATCTTCCACGAGTTCAAGGGCGGCTCGTCCTCCCCGGCCGAGGTCGAGGGCTCGGGTGACGTGAAGTACCACCTCGGCGCCTCGAGCGACCGGGCCTTCGACGGCAACACCGTCCACCTGTCGCTGACCGCCAACCCGTCGCACCTCGAGATCGTCGATCCGGTGGTGCTGGGCAAGGTGCGCGCCAAGCAGGACCAGACCGGTGACGAGCAGCGCACCACCGTGCTGCCGCTCCTCATCCACGGCGACGCCGCCTTCGCCGGCCAGGGCGTGGTGGCGGAGTGCTTCGGCCTGTCGGGCCTGAAGGGCCACCGCACCGGCGGCTCGATCCACTTCATCATCAACAACCAGATCGGCTTCACCACCGATCCGCGCTTCTCGCGCTCCTCGCCCTACCCGTCCGACGTGGCGAAGATGGTCGAGGCGCCGATCTTCCACTGCAACGGCGACGACCCCGAGGCCGTCACCTTCGCGGCCAAGATCGCCACCGAGTACCGGCAGAAGTTCCACAAGCCTGTCGTGATCGACATGCTGTGCTACCGCCGCTTCGGCCACAACGAGGGCGACGAGCCCGCGTTCACCCAGCCGAAGATGTACCAGATCATCCGCAAGCACCCCTCGACGCTGGAGACCTACGGCAAGCGGCTGACCGAGAGCGGCGTGGTCAGCGAGAAGGAACTCGACGACCGCAAGGCCGAGTTCCGCGCCACCCTCGACAGCGAGTTCGACATCGCCACCGCCTACAAGGCCAACAAGGCCGATTGGCTCGACGGCCGCTGGTCGGGCCTGAAGGCGGTGCGCGAGGACGAGGACGATCCGCGCCGCGGCCGCACCGGCGTGCCGGCCGACACCCTGCGGGAGATCGGGCACGCCATCACCACGGTGCCGCAGGACTTCCACCTGCACCGCACGATCCGGCGCTTCCTCGACAACCGCGCCAAGGCGATCGAGACCGGCGAGGGCCTGGACTGGGCGACCGCCGAGGCGCTCGCCTTCGGCTCGCTCCTCACGGAGGGCCACCGGGTCCGCCTGTCGGGCCAGGACGTCGAGCGCGGCACCTTCTCGCAGCGCCACTCGGTGGTGATCGACCAGGAGAACGAGGAGCGCTACACGCCCCTCAACCACATCAAGGACGGCCAGAGCCGCTACGAGGTCATCAACTCGATGCTCTCGGAGGAGGCGGTGCTCGGCTTCGAGTACGGCTACTCGCTCGCCGAGCCGAACTCCCTGGTGCTGTGGGAGGCGCAGTTCGGCGACTTCGCCAACGGCGCGCAGGTCGTGGTCGACCAGTTCATCTCGAGCGGCGAGCGCAAGTGGCTGCGCATGTCGGGCCTCGTGATGCTGCTGCCGCACGGCTACGAGGGCCAGGGTCCGGAGCACTCCTCGGCCCGCCTTGAGCGCTACCTGCAGATGTGCGCCGAGGACAACATGCAGGTCGCCAACTGCACGACGCCCTCGAACTACTTCCACATCCTGCGCCGCCAGCTGAAGCGGGACTTCCGCAAGCCGCTGGTGCTGATGACCCCGAAGTCGCTGCTGCGCCACAAGCGGGCGGTCTCGGCCCTCTCGGACATCGCCGAGGGCTCGACCTTCCACCGGGTGCTGTGGGACGACGCCGAGAAGGCGCAGGACGGCGTGAAGCTGTCGAAGGACGACAAGGTCCGGCGCGTGGTGCTCTGCTCGGGCAAGGTCTACTACGACCTGTTCGAGGAGCGCGAGAAACGCGGCATCTCCGACGTGTACCTGATGCGCGTCGAGCAGCTCTACCCGTTCCCGCTGAAGTCGCTCGCCACCGAGATCTCCCGGTTCCGCAACGCCGAGGTGGTGTGGTGCCAGGAGGAGCCCAAGAACATGGGCTCGTGGGCCTTCGTCGAGCCCTACCTGGAATGGGTCCTCAACCAGGCCGGCTCCGCCTCCAAGCGCCCGCGCTACGTCGGCCGTCCGGCCTCGGCCTCGACCGCCGTCGGCCTGATGTCGAAGCACCTCGACCAGCTCCAGGCCTTCCTCAACGAGGCCCTGGCGGTCTGATCACCGTTCGCCGGCGCCCCGCGAGGGGCGCCGCCTGACCTTTTTTCCGGGCGACACCCCACCGCCCCAACCCTGACGGAAGACATGGCCACCGAAATCCGCGTCCCGACGCTCGGCGAGTCCGTGAGCGAGGCCACGATCGGCCGCTGGTTCAAGAAGCCCGGCGACGTCGTCAAGGCCGACGAGCCGCTGGTCGAGCTCGAGACCGACAAGGTCACCCTCGAGGTCAACGCCCCGGCCTCCGGCCAGCTCGGCGAGATCGTCGCCAAGGACGGCGAGACGGTCGAGCCCGGCGCGCTGCTCGGCTCGATCGTCGAGGGCGGTGCCGGCAACGGCGCGGCCGCCCCGAAGGCGGAAGCCCCCAAGGAGGCCCCGAAGGCCGCTGCCGAGGCCCCGGCCAAGTCGTCCTCCGCCTCCTACGGCAGCCACGGCGACGCCGCCCCGAAGGGCCACTCGGCCGGCGACAACGGCCCGGCCGTCGCGCGCCTCGCCCAGGAATCCGGCGTCGATCCGTCGTCGGTGAAGGGCAGCGGCAAGGACGGCCGCGTCACCAAGGGCGACATGCTCTCGGCGATCTCGTCCGGCACCTCGGCTCCCGCCCCGGCCTCGGCCCCGCAGGTCGCCCGCGCCCCCTCGGCGCCGGACGATGCCTCCCGCGAGGAGCGGGTGCGCATGACCAAGCTGCGCCAGACCATCGCCCGGCGCCTCAAGGACGCGCAGAACACCGCCGCGATGCTGACGACGTTCAACGACGTCGACATGGGCGCGGTGATGGCCCTGCGCCAGCAGTACAAGGACGTGTTCGAGAAGAAGCACGGCGCCAAGCTCGGCTTCATGGGCTTCTTCACCAAGGCGGTGATCGGCGCCCTGAAGGACGTGCCGGCGGTGAACGCCGAGATCGACGGCCAGGATATCGTCTACAAGAACTACTACCACGTCGGCATCGCGGTCGGCACCGACAAGGGCCTGGTCGTGCCGGTGGTGCGCGACGCCGACCAGCTGTCGATCTCCGGCATCGAGAAGGCCATCACCGGCTTCGGCCGCAAGGCCCGCGACGGCAAGCTGTCGATCGAGGACATGCAGGGCGGCACGTTCACGATCACCAACGGCGGCATCTACGGCTCGCTGATGTCGACCCCGATCCTCAACGCGCCGCAATCCGGCATCCTCGGCATGCACCGCATCGAGGAGCGCCCGGTCGTGCGCAACGGCAAGATCGAGGCGCGGCCGATGATGTACCTCGCCCTGTCCTACGATCACCGGATCGTCGACGGGAAGGAGGCCGTGACCTTCCTGGTGCGGGTCAAGGAGGCCCTGGAGGACCCGGCGCGCCTCGTGCTCGACCTCTGAGGCAAGTAATTCGGACCGCTCCCCCGGAGTGGTCCGATAAAGGAAGGAGCGCGGGTCTCCCCTCTCCCGAGTGGGAGAGGGGCCGGGGGTGAGGGTGGCTCGGGTTCAGGATTGAACTCAACTGTTGAGCTACCAGCACGACGGTATGAGCTTCGCACGGAAGCGCGCCACCCTCACCCCTACCCCTCTCCCACACGGGAGAGGGGATCCCGCGCCTTGATCGTTCCAGGAGGCTCCCCTTGACAGTCCAGCTGTTTAGGGCCCCTCGCAACAGGGAGCACGGGGTCATGGACAAGGCTGTCTCGGACAAGGTCCTGGTGGTCACCGGCGGCAGCCGCGGCATCGGCCGGGCGGTCGCCTTGCGCGCCGCGCGGGCCGGCTGGCGGGTCTGCTTCTCCTACGTCGCGGCCAAGGACGCCGCCGACGCCCTGGTGCGGGAGATCGAGGATCTCGGCGGCACCGCGCTCGCCGTCCGCAGCGACGTCGCGGTCGAGGCCGACATCCCGGCGCTGTTCAAGGCGGCGGACGGCTTGGGGCCGCTCGGCGGCCTCGTCAACAACGCAGGCGTCGTCGATTACGCCGCCCGCGTCGACGAGATGACCTTCGCCCGTCTCAACCGCATGATGACCACCAACGTCATCGGCTCGTTCCTGTGCGCCGGCGAGGCGGTGCGGCGCATGTCGACCCGCCACGGCGGCCAGGGCGGCGTCATCGTCAACATTTCCTCGGTCGCCGCCCGCCTCGGCGCGCCGGGCCAGTACGTCGATTACGCGGCGTCGAAGGGCGCCATCGACACCCTCACCACGGGGCTCGCCGGCGAGGTCGCCCAGGAGGGGATCCGGGTCAACGGCGTCGCCCCCGGCCTGATCGAGACCGAGATCCATGCCAGCGGCGGCCAGCCGGACCGGCTGGCGCGCTTGAGCCCCCTCGTGCCGATGAAGCGCGCCGGCACCGCCGACGAGGTCGCGGCCGCGGTGCTGTGGCTCCTCTCGGACGACGCCTCCTACGCCACCGGCGCGACCCTGACGATCTCGGGCGGCCGCTAGCCTCTCCTCACCCACTCACTCATGCAGCGGCGGCGCCGTACCGGCCCACCGCTCCCAACCTCGCGAGTTCCGCATGTCCTCCTACGATCTCGTCGTCATCGGCACCGGCCCCGGCGGCTACGTCTGCGCGCTGCGCGCCGCCCAGCTCGGCCTGAAGACCGCCGTGGTCGAGAAGCGCCCGGCCCATGGCGGCACCTGCCTCAACGTCGGCTGCATCCCGTCGAAGGCCCTGCTGCACGCCTCCGAGGCGTTCGAGGAGGCGACCAAGCATTTCCCGGTGCTCGGCATCACCGTCGGCGAGCCGAAGCTGGATCTCGCCAAGATGATGGCGTTCAAGCAGGACGGCGTCGACGGCAACACCAAGGGCGTCGCGTTCCTGCTCAAGAAGAACGGCATCGACGCCTTCCAGGGCACCGGGCGGCTGGCCGGCGCCGGCCGGGTCGAGGTCACGTCGGAGGACGGGGCCAACCAGATCCTGGAGGCCCGCAACGTCGTGATCGCGACGGGCTCCGACGTCGCCAACCTGCCGGGCGTCGCCATCGACGAGGAGGTCGTGGTGTCCTCGACCGGCGCCCTCGATCTCACCAAGGTCCCGGGCAAGCTCGTCGTCATCGGCGCCGGCGTGATCGGCCTCGAGCTCGGCTCGGTCTGGCGGCGCCTCGGCGCCGAGGTGACGGTCGTCGAGTATCTCGACCGGATCCTGCCGGGCATGGACGGCGAGGTCGGCAAGCAGTTCCAGCGCATCCTCCAGAAGCAGGGCATCGCCTTCCGCCTGTCGCAGAAGGTCACCGGCGTCGAGCGCACGGGGACTAGCGCGAAGGTCACGGTCGAGCCGGCCGCGGGCGGCGCGGCGGAGACGCTCGAGGCCGACGTGGTGCTCGTCGCCATCGGCCGCACGCCCTACACCGCGGGCCTCGGCCTCGAGACGGTCGGCGTCCAGCTCGACAACAAGGGCCGGATCCAGACCGACGACCGCTACGCCACCAACGTCACCGGCATCTACGCCATCGGCGACGTGATCGCCGGCCCGATGCTCGCCCACAAGGCCGAGGACGAGGGCGTCGCGGTGGCGGAGATCCTGGCCGGCAAGGCCGGCCACGTGAACTATGGCGTGATCCCGAACGTGGTCTACACCACGCCGGAGGTCGCCTCGGTCGGCAAGTCCGAGGAGGAGCTGAAGAAGGACGGGATCGCCTACAACATCGGCAAGTTCCCGTTCACGGCGAACGGCCGCGCCAAGGTGAACCACACCACCGACGGCTTCGTGAAGGTGCTGGCCGACGCCGCCACCGACCGGGTGCTCGGCGTCCACATCGTCGGGCCGGATGCCGGCAACCTCATCATGGAGGTCGCGGTGGCGATGGAGTTCGGCGCCTCGTCCGAGGACATCGCCCGCACCTGCCACGCCCACCCGACCCTGACCGAGGCGGTGAAGGAAGCCGCGCTCGCGGTGGAGAAGCGCGCGCTGCACATGTGAGGCGCCCTCGACGGCGCCGCCTGTAACCCTCCCCTCTCTGCGGGGGAGGGTGCCCCACGGCGAGTGCGAAGCACTCGTGCGTGGGGCGGGAGAGGGGACGCCGCTTCCGGATAGGTCGCGCGCCTCCTGAAGGGCGCTCTCCGGATCGGCGTCGCGCCGCCCCTCTCCCGGCTCGCTGCGCTCGCCACCCTCCCCCGCGGAGGGGGAGGGTTGGGCGCTCGACGCGGCGTCGACCGTTATGGAATACCGAAGACAAACAGGGGGACATGCCACGATGGACGATGCGGCAAGCAACCCGACTCCCCCCGCGGTCATCGTGGTCATGGGCGTCTCCGGCTCCGGCAAGAGTACGGTGGCGAGCCTGCTCGCCGGCCGGCTCGGCTGGGAGTTCGAGGACGGCGACGATTTCCACCCCGCCGCCAACGTCGAGAAGATGCAGGCCGGCACCCCGCTCACCGACGACGACCGCTGGCCCTGGCTCGCCGCGATCGCGGCCTGGATCGACAAGGTCCGCGCCGAGGGGCGGCACGGCGTCGTGACCTGCTCCGGCCTCAAGCGGGCCTATCGCGACGTCCTGGTCGGCGGCCGTCCCGACGTGCGCCTCGTCTACCTCAGGGGCGACCGCGAGCTGATCGGCCGGCGCATGGCCGCCCGCCACGGCCACTTCATGCCGACGAGCCTGCTCGACAGCCAGTTCCGCACCCTGGAGGAGCCCACGCCCGACGAGAACCCCCTGGTGGTCTCCGTCGGCGGCACGCCGCAGCAGATCGTCGCCGAGATCGTCGAGACCCTGTCCGGGCAGCCGGCCGGCGCCTGAGCCGGCAATCCCGACGTTTCTTGAGCCTGGTTTTTGACAGTTCGCGACACCCGTGCCATCGCGAGGTGATGCGGGACACACCCATGCCCGGTACCTCCTCCACGTTGCGCGACACCTTGTTTCCGGGTG
Organism: Methylobacterium platani; assembly: GCF_001653715.1. Taxonomy (GTDB): domain Bacteria; phylum Pseudomonadota; class Alphaproteobacteria; order Rhizobiales; family Beijerinckiaceae; genus Methylobacterium; species Methylobacterium platani. The sequence continues at coordinate 148,119 of NZ_LWHQ01000015.1, read as the reverse complement.
GCGGCGAGATGGGCGCACGCCTGCGGGCCCACGACTGGGCGGCGACGCCGCTCGGCCCGGTCGAGATCTGGCCGCCATCGCTGGCCACGGCGGTGCGGATCATGCTCGGCTCGCGCTTCGCCATGTGGATGGCGTGGGGCCCCGAGCTCACCTTCTTCTGCAACGACGCCTACAAGCCGACCCTCGGGGTCAAGGAAGCCTGGGCGCTCGGGGCGCGCTCGGACCGGGTCTGGGCCGAGATCTGGCCCGATATCGGCCCGCGCATTGCCCAGGTGCTGAGCACCGGGCAGGCGACCTGGGACGAGGCCTTGCGGCTGTTCCTGGAGCGGCGCGGCTTCACCGAGGAGAGCTACCACACCTTCTCGTACAGCCCGCTCGCCGACGATGCCGGTGCCGTCACCGGCATGCTCTGCGTCGTCTCGGAGGAGACCGAGCGGGTGATCGGCGAGCGGCGCCTGCGGTCCCTGCGCGACCTCGGCGCCGGGATGGCGGCGGCCCGCACCGCCGCCGAGGTCGGCGCGGTCGTCGCCGCGTGCCTGGGAGAAGGAACCGCCGACCTCCCGGTGGCGCTCGCCTATCTCGATGGCGGCCCGTCGGCCCTGCTGGCGCAGGCGGGGATCGGCCTCGAGCACCCGGCGGTCACCCGGGCGGGAGAAGCGGGGATCTCGGCGCTCGGCCTCCTCGATTCCACCGATGAAATGCCGCGCGTGCTACCGGTCTCGGATCTCGGTCCGCTCCTCGCCGATCTGCCGGCCGGCCCCTGGGACCGCCCCCCGACCCACGCCCTGGTGCTGCCGATCGCCCAGCAGGGCCAGATCCGCCCGGCCGGGGTGTTCGTCGCCGGCTTGAACCCCTACCGGCCGCTCGACGAGGCCTATCGCGGCTTCGTCGCGCTGTTCGTCGGCCAGATCGCCACCGGGCTCGCCAACGCCAACGCCTACGAGGCCGAGCGGCGCCGGGCCGAGGCCTTCGCGGAGATCGACCGGCAGAAGACCGTGTTCTTCTCCAACGTCAGCCACGAGTTCCGCACGCCCCTGACGCTGATGCTCGGGCCGCTCGCCGAGGTGCTGGAGGCGCCGCCGGCCGCGATCGACCCCGATACGCGCCACCTCGTCGAGCTCGCCCACCGCAACGGCCTGCGGCTCCTGCGGCTCGTCAACGCGCTCCTCGACTTCTCGCGCCTCGAGGCCGGCCGGGCCCAGGCCGCCTTCGAGCCCCTCGACCTCGCCCGCCTCACCGCCGAGCTGGCCTCCAGCTTCCGCTCGGCGACCGACAAGGCCGGCCTCGTCCTCGACGTCGATTGCCCGCCGCTGCCGGGCCCGCCCCGGGCCGAGCCGGCCTATGTCGACCCGGAGATGTGGGAGAAGATCGTCCTCAACCTCGTCTCCAACGCCTTCAAGTTCACGCTCGACGGCACCATCGCGGTGCGGCTGCGGGAGGAGGGGGGCCGGGCGGTGCTGGCGGTGTCCGATACCGGGCTCGGCATCCCGGAGGTCGAGCTGCCGCGGCTGTTCGAGCGCTTCCACCGGGTCGAGGGCGCCCAGGGGCGCAGCTACGAGGGCTCCGGCATCGGGCTCGCCCTGGTGCAGGAGCTCGCCCGGCTGCACGGCGGCACGGTCGCGGTCGAGAGCCGGCCCGGCCGGGGCAGCACCTTCACGGTGAGCCTGCCGCTCGGCCACGCCCACCTGCCGCCGGACCGCATCCGCGCGCCCCGGACGGCGCTCTCGACCGCCACCCGCTCGCAGGTCTTCGTCGAGGAGGCGACGCGCTGGCTCGACGACGGCGGCGCGCCGCCGCCGGATCTCGGCGAGGCGCCCCGCCCCGCTCTGCCCGGCCTCACCGGCCGGGTGCTGCTCGCCGACGACAACGCCGACATGCGCGCCTATGTCGGGCGCCTGCTCGGCGACGGCGGCCATGCCGTCGAGGCGGTCGGCGACGGGAACGCGGCGCTCGAGGCGGCGCGCCGCCACGCCCCCGACCTCGTCCTGTCCGACGTGATGATGCCGGGCCTCGACGGGTTCGGCCTGCTCGCCGCCCTGCGGGCCGACCCGGCCCTGCGCGCCGTGCCGGTGATCCTGCTCTCGGCGCGGGCCGGCGAGGAGGCCCGCATCGAGGGGCTGGCGGCGGGCGCCGACGATTACCTGATCAAGCCGTTCTCGGCCCGCGAGCTGCTGGCGCGCGTCGAGACCAACCTGCGCCTCGCCCGGGTCCGGCGCGAGGGCGCCGACGCCCTGCGGCGGGTCAACGAGACCCTGGAGGCCCAGGTCGCCGACCGCACCCGCGAGCGCGACCGGATGTGGCGCCTGTCGAAGGACGTGATGCTCATCGCGCGCTTCGACGGCACCGTCACCGCCCTCAACCCGGCCTGGCGCGAGGTGCTCGGCTGGGAGCCGGCCGACCTCGTCGGCGCCACCTTCCTCGACCTCGTCCATCCGGACGACCGCGAGCGCACCCTGGCGGAGACCCGGCGGATCGAGGACGGCCAGGCCACGCTGCTGTTCGAGAACCGCTACCGCCACGCCGACGGCTCCTACCGCACCCTGTCCTGGACGGCGGTGCCGGGCGAGGCCCACCTGCACGCGGTCGGGCGCGACGTCACCGCGCAGCGCGAGCTGGAGGAGGCCTTCCGCCAGTCGCAGAAGATGGAGGCGGTGGGCCAGCTCACCGGGGGCATCGCCCACGACTTCAACAACCTGCTCACCGGCATCGTCGGCTCCCTCGACCTGCTCTCGACCCGGCTCTCGCAAGGCCGCCTCGAGGTCGCCCCGCGCTACATCGAGGCCGCGCTGACCTCGGCCCACCGCGCCGCGGCCCTGACCCACCGGCTCCTCGCCTTCGCCCGGCGCCAGCCCCTCGATCCGCGCGCCGTCGACGCCAACGCCCTCGTCGCCTCCCTGGAGGACCTCGTCCGCCGCACGCTGGGCGAGACCGTCGCCCTCGAGACCCGCCTCGCCGACGGCCTGTGGCCGACGCTGTGCGACCCCAACCAGCTCGAGAGCGCGATCCTCAACCTGGCGATCAACGCCCGCGACGCGATGCCGGACGGCGGGCGCCTCACCCTCGAGACCCGCAACGTCGAGCTCGACGCGGTCTTCGCCGCCGCCCACGGCGACGTGGTGCCGGGGGCCTATATCCGCCTCGCCGTCACCGATACCGGCACCGGCATGCCGCCCGAGGTGGTCCGCCGGGCCTTCGACCCGTTCTTCACCACGAAGCCCCTCGGGCAGGGCACGGGCCTCGGCCTGTCGATGATCTACGGTTTCGCCCGCCAGTCCGACGGCCACGCGGTCATCGCCTCGGAGGTCGGCCGCGGCACCACCGTGGCGCTCTACCTGCCGCGCCACGACCGGTCCCTTCACGACCTGCCCCCTGATTCCGGCCCGCCCGCCGAGGGGGAGAGCCCGGCCCGGGCGCCCGACGGCGCGCCGGTGGCCGGACGCGGCGAGACCGTGCTGGTGGTCGAGGACGAGGCGGCGGTGCGCAGCCTGATCGTCGACGTGCTGCGCGACCTCGGCTACCGGGCGCTGGAGGCGCAGGACGGCCCGGCGGGCCTCGCCGTGCTGCGCTCGGCCTCCCGCATCGACCTCCTCGTCACCGATGTCGGCCTGCCGGGCCTCAACGGGCGCCAGCTCGCCGACGCCGCGCGCGTGCACCGCCCCGACCTCAAGGTGCTGTTCATCACCGGCTATGCCGAGAACGCCGCCATGGCGGGGTTCCTGGCGCCCGGCATGCAGATGATCACCAAGCCGTTCCCGGTCGACCTGCTGGCGCGGCGCATCCGGGCGATGATCGAGGGGTAATCCCCCAGGGGACCATCCCCCGGGCGACGGTCTCCCATGCGGGGCCCGGGGTGGACCTGCGGCCCGAACCCCTGTAACAGCACCCTCCTCCACGAAAAGACCGTAGGGATATCCCGCGCGCCGCGAGCGCCCGCCGCCATATGCGGACGGGCCCTCTGTCGAGACCATGTGCTGCCAAGCCTTTGGACTCCGGAGCCGATCCGATCCCCGCGCGTCGCATTACCCGGGATCGAATCCACGTGCCTTTTCCTGCCCTTCCCGCCCCCTTCGCCCAGGCCCTCGCCGGCCGCGGCTACGAGGACCCGACGCCGGTCCAGGCCGCCGTCCTCGAGCCCGAGACCGAGGGGCGCGACCTCGTCGTCTCGGCCCAGACCGGCTCCGGCAAGACCGTCGCCTACGGCCTGGCCCTCGCCCGTACCCTGCTCGGCGACGCCGAGACCCTCGGCGCCCCGGGCGCCCCGCTGGCGCTGGTGATCGCGCCGACCCGCGAGCTGGCGCTCCAGGTCCATCGTGAGCTGTCCTGGCTCTACGGCCCGGCCGGCGCCCGCGTCGTCTCCTGCGTCGGCGGCATGGACCCGCGGCGCGAGAGCCGTTCGCTCGCCGACGGCGCCCATATCGTGGTCGGCACCCCGGGCCGCCTGCGCGATCACCTCGAGCGCCGCAACCTCGACCCGACGGCCCTGCGCGCCGCGGTGCTCGACGAGGCCGACGAGATGCTCGACCTCGGCTTCCGCGAGGACCTCGAGTTCATCCTCGGCACCACGCCGGCCGAGCGGCGCACGCTGCTGTTCTCCGCCACCCTGCCGAAGGCCATCGTGGCGCTGGCGGAAGCCTACCAGCGCGACGCGCTGCGCATCGCCGTCGCCGGCGAGACCAAGGCCCATGCCGACATCGAGTACCGCGCCTTCCGCATCCTGCCGCGGGAGACCGAGCTCGTGGTGGTCAACACCCTGCGCCTGGTCGAGGCGCGCACCTCGATCGTGTTCTGCAACACCCGCAACGCCGTGCGCCACCTCCAGGCGGTGCTGACCGAGCGCGGCTTCCAGGCCGTGGCGCTCTCGGGCGAGCTCGGCCAGGGCGAGCGCAACGCCGCCCTCCAGGCCCTGCGCGACGGCCGCGCCCGGGTCTGCGTCGCCACCGACGTCGCCGCCCGCGGCATCGACCTGCCGGGCCTCGGCCTCGTCATCCACGCCGAGCTGCCGCACGATGCGGAAGTGATGCAGCACCGCTCCGGCCGCACCGGCCGGGCCGGGCGCAAGGGCATCAGCGTGCTGCTGGTGCCCTCGTCCCGCCGCCGCCGGGCCGAGGAGCTGATGGCGCGCGCCAACGTCGTGCCGGTCTGGTCCGGCCCGCCGCCGGCCGACGAGATCCGCGCCCTCGACCAGGAGCGGCTGCTCCAGGATCCCCTCGTCACCGACGAGGTCAGCGACGAGGACCGGGCGATGGCCCAGTCCCTGCTCGCCCAGCGCTCGCCCGAGGATCTCGCCGCCGCCCTGGTGCGGGCCTACCGCGCCCGCATGCCCTCGCCCGAGGACGTCACCGATCCGGGCTTCGCCACCGGCCGCGGCGTCACGCCCCGGCGCGAGACCGCGATGCGGGACGGCCCGCGCGCCCCGTTCGGGTCGAGCGTGTGGTTCCGCCTCAATGTCGGCCGGCGCGACAACGCCGACCCGCGCCGCCTGCTGCCGATGCTGTGCCGCCGCGGCGACGTGACCCGCGAGGAGATCGGCGCGATCCGCATCTTCGACCGCGAGACCAAGTTCGAGGTCCGCGGCGGCGCCGCCGAGCGCTTCGCCCACACCTTCCCGCGCACCGGCCCGGCCGACCTCCAGGTCGAGCCCCTGGCCGGCGGCGAGGCTGAGGTGCCGCCGCGCCCGCGCCAGCCCCGGCGCAACACCGCCCGGCGGGGGTGAGGGCCATTCCCGGAACGGCTCCCAACCGGTAACAGGGGCCTCGCACGACACGAGGCCCCGATGACCGACACCGTCGAGATCCGCCACCGCGACACCACCGCCCGCCTCGCGCTCACCGGCGCCGAGCCGGTCTCCTGGCGGGTCGGCGGCACCGAGTACCTGTGGGGGGGCGACCCGGCGCATTGGAACCGGCACGCGCCGTGGCTCTTCCCGGTCGTCGGCGCCTCGGCGGGCGGCGCCGTCACGGTGGCGGGCCGCGCCTACCCGATGGCGCAGCACGGCTTTGCCCGCGACAGCCGCTTCGCCGTGGTCGCGCAGGCCGAGGACAGCGTCACCCTCCGCCTCGCCGACACGCCGGACACCCGGACCCACTACCCGTTCGCCTTCCGCCTCGACGTCACCGCGACGGTCCGGGACGGGGCGCTCGCCTTCGCCTGCGAGGTCCACAACCCGGGCTCGGCGCCGCTGCCCTACGGGCTCGGCTTCCATCCGGCCTTCCCGTGGCCCTTCGCCGGCGGCGCCCGCGCGGCGGATGGCGGCTACGCGGTGCGCTTCGACGCGCCGGAGCGGCCGGCGGTGCCGGAGGTCGGGCCCGGGGGGCTCCTGGTGCGCACCGAGCGGGCGCTGCCGCTCGACGGCGACACCCTGGCGCTCGACCCCGGGATGTTCACCGAGGCGCTGGTCTTCCTGAACGCCCGCAGCCGGACGATGCGCTTCACCGCGCCGTCCGGCGCCGCCATCGCCCTCGAGACCGACGGCTTCCCCCACCTCGCGGTCTGGACCAAGCCGACCGCGCCGTTCCTGTCGCTCGAATGCTGGACCGGCCACGCCGACTGGGCGGACTTCTCCGGCGAGCTGGCGGCGCGCGATTCGCAGATCCTGCTCGCGCCGGGGGCGAGCGCCCGCCACGGCGTCACCCTGCGCTTCATGCCGGCCTGACGGCCGTCAACCCGCCGTCAACCCTCGTCGGGCCCTACTCGCCGGCCTGAAGACCCGCCCGCGACCGGAGCCCGGCCCCCGATGTCCGACCGCACGTCCGATGCCGACCCCGCCGACCTGATCCTGCCCGGCGCGCCCGACGTGCGGGCGGCGGCCCTCGCCTGGCTGGCGGGCCTGGCCTCGGAGCGGCGGCTGTCGCCCAACACCGTCGAGGCCTACCGGCGCGACCTGCGCCAGTTTCTCGCCCATCTCGCCGGCCAGGGCCGGAACCCCGACATCCCGGCCCTGATCGGGCTCAAACCCCGGGACCTGCGCGGCTTCATGGCGGCGCGGCGCCAGGAGGGGGTCGGCGGGCGCAGCCTGATGCGGGCGCTCGCGGGCCTGCGCTCCTTCGCCCGCCACCTCGACCGGGAGGGCCACGGCAGCGTCGCGGCCCTCGCCGCGGTCCGCTCGCCCAAGGTCGAGCGGCGCCTGCCCCGCCCGCTGCCCGTCGCCGCCGCGGTCGCGATGGCGAGCCCCGACGTCCGCGCCGGCGACGAGCGCCCGCCCTGGGTGCTCGCCCGGGACGCCGCGGTGCTGGCGCTCCTCTACGGCTCGGGGCTTCGCATCTCGGAGGCGCTCGGCCTCCTGCGCCGCGACGCGCCGGTCGACGGGATGGATGCCGTGACGGTGATCGGCAAGGGCCAGAAGACCCGCAGCGTGCCGGTGATCCCCCAGGTCCAGGCCGCCGTGGCCGAGTACCTGCGCGCGTGCCCCTACGGGCTTCCGCCGGAGGGGCCGCTCTTCGTCGGCGCCAAGGGCGGTCCGCTCTCGCCGCGCATCGTGCAGCTCGCCGTCGCCTCGATGCGCGGGGCGCTGGGGCTGCCCGACAGCGCCACGCCGCACGCCCTGCGCCACTCCTTCGCCACCCATCTCCTCGCCCGCCAGGGCGACCTGCGGGCGATCCAGGAACTGCTGGGGCACGCCTCGCTGGCGACGACCCAGGTCTACACCAAGGTCGATGCCGCCCGCCTGCTCGATGCGTTCGATGCTGCACATCCCCGGGCCCGGGCCTCGTAGGCGGATACGGTGTCTTCGTAATCGAGTGCTAATCTTTGCCAGTTAGGACTTTAACCCCCAGGTAGCCCGTCCTGCGGCCGAGTACCGAAGGCCGGGCTCTTCCTGAAGTTGACCTGCGACGCGGACGAAGCACGATGCCGGTGAGCGACACTGATGCCCGCGGAAGCGGACCGGCCTCGGCCCTCGTCGCCGACCGCGACCCCGCCCTGCGCAGCAAGCTGGCGGCCCTGATCCGCGCCCACGATCCCTCGCTGCAGATCATCGAGGCGGCGACGAGCCGCGAGACCTGCGAGGCCTGCCTCGCCCATCGCCCGGTCCTGGCCTTCGTCGGCCTGCAATTCGAGGACGCGACCGGCCCGGAGGCCGTGGCACGGTTCAAGGCGCAGGGCTACGTCGTGCCCTGCCTGATCCTGGTCGCGACGCAGATCTTCTCGCGCTGGACGGAGGTCTCGCAGCATCTCGACGCGCACGAATTCCTGCGCCTGCCCCTCGACGAAGCCCACGTCGCCGGGCTGCTCCAGGCCCATGCGCGGCGCCGGCAGCCGACCCGCCTGCTCCTCGTCGACAGCGCCGCCCAGAGCCGCACCCTGGTGCGGCGCATCCTGGCGACCTCCGGCTTCACCCTCGCGGTCGAGGACATCGAGAGCGGCCCGCACGCCCTGAAGCTCGCCCGCCAGGCGGCCTGCGACGTCGCGCTGATCGATATCGGCCTGCGCGGCGGCGGCGGCGGGCTCGAGCTCGCCTGCCAGATCCGCGAGGTGGCGCCGGGGACCCCGCTGGTGCTGATGACCGGGGGCGACGCCGCCACCATGGCCCAGGCCTCGCGCCATTTCGGCATCGACTACGTGCTGAGGAAGCCGTTCTTCGCCCGCGACGTCGACCGGGTGCTCTACCACGTGCTCGGCCTGCGCCGGCCCTACCTCATCAACGCCACCACCGAGGCCCTGCCGGCCCAAGCCGCTTCACGCTGAATCTGCTTCACGCCGACGCGGCCGGTCACTCCGCCGGCACCTCGCGGGCGCGGCCGAGCGCGACGTGCGGCACCATCAGGGCGGCCGCGAAGGCCACCGCCGAGATCAGCAGCACCGCCCAGAAGGTCTGGTGCAGGGCGTGCTGCAGCACCACCCGCACGGTCTCCGCCTCGCCCGGCAGGCCGCCCGCCGCCAGCGCCCGCTGCAGGCCGTCGGCCGTGACGGTGCTGCCCGCCGCCGAGAGCCCGTGATTGAGCACCGCGCCGAAGACCGTGGCGCCGAGCGTGCTGCCGAGGTTGCGCGAGAAGATGTTCGAGGCGGTGGCGCTGCCGCGCTGCGTCCAGGGCACGATCTCCTGGATCAGCATCAGGGCGGCGTTGCTCAGGAGCCCCATGCCGAAGCCCATGACCAGCGACCCGGCGCCGGCCTGGACCGGCGAGCTGCCGGGCCCGAGCGTCACGAAGGCGATCGCCCCGAGCGGCAGCAGCAGGCCGCCGGCGACCAGGATGCGGCGCAGGCCGAAGCGATGCAGGTTGCGCGCCGCGAGCGTCGCGCCCATCGGCCAGCCGAGCACCATCACGGTGAGCGCCATGCCGGCGACGATCGGCGTCTGCCCCAGCACGCCCTGCACGTACATCGGCAGGAAGGTGGTGAGCCCGATCAGGGCCATGCCGGCCAGCAGCGAGGTGGCGTTGGCGGCGGCGATCGGCCGGCGGCGCCAGAGCGAGGCGTCGATCACCGGCTCCGGCGCCCGGCGCTCATGGAGCGCCAGCAGCACGGCGGCGACGAGGCCGAGCGCGACGGCGCCCGCGACGACCGGCCAGCGCCCCTCGCCGGCCTCCGTCAGCCCGACCATCAGCGCCGCGACCGTGAGGGTGAACAGGGCGGCGCCCTTCGCGTCGACGGGCCGGCGCTCGCGCCGCTCGCCCTCGTGCAGGAAGGCCACGAACAGGGCGGTCGCCACCAGGCCGACCGGCAGGTTGATCCAGAAGATCCACGACCACGAGGCGTGGGCGATGATGAAGCCGCCCGCCACCGGCCCGACCACCGCCGAGATCGCCCAGACGCTGGCGAGGAAGCCCTGGATCCGCCCGCGCTGCTCGGCGGTGTAGAGGTCGCCCACGATGGTGAGCGACACCGGCTGGATCGCCCCCGCGCCGATCCCCTGGATCAGCCGGAAGGCGATCATCGCCGGCATCGACCAGGCGAAGCCGCACAGGGTCGAGGCCGCCAGGAACACCGCGATGCCGGCGAGCAGCACGGGTTTGCGCCCATGGATGTCGGCGAGCTTGCCGAACACGATGGTGGCGGCGGTCTGGGTGAGGAGGAAGCCGGAGAAGACCCAGGCGTAGAGCGACAGCCCGCCGAGCTCGCCGACGATGCCGGGCATCGCGGTCGAGATGATGGTCGCCTCGATCGCCACCATCGCCATCGCGGCCATCACGGCGGCGATCACGAGGGGACGGCGCGTCGTCCGGGAGGTCGTCCGGGAGGTCGTCATGGTCGCGGGCTTCGGGGCAGGGGAGGGGACGAGGATCGCAGCTAAACCGATCCGTCCGGAAAGCAACCGGCGCCGGGTGCAGGCCAGACCCGCGCAATCGCGACTTACTCAGCGTAAGTCACCGGCAGGGCCGTGGTGTACTTGATCCGCTCCATCGCGAAGGCGGAACTGACGTCGTAGAGATCGACCGACTGGATCAGCCGCTTGTAGACCCGGTCGTAGGCCGCGATATCGGGCACGACGATGCGCAGCAGGTAATCGGTCTCACCGCTCATGCGATAGAACTCGACCACTTCGGGGATCGTGACCACGGCGGCGCAGAAGCGCTCGGCCCAGTCGGCGGTGTGGCGGTTGGTGCGCACCGACACGAACACCGTGACGCCGACCCGCATCCGGTCGGGATCGAGCAGGGCCACCCGGCGCTGGATCACCCCTTGGGCCTCGAGCTTCTGGATCCGCCGCCAGCACGGCGAGGCCGACAGCCCGACCCGGGCCGCGATCGCCTCGAGCGACTCGGCCGCGTTCTCCTGCAGGCACAACAGGATTTTCCGGTCGAACTCGTCCACGCAAAATTTTCCCGACCGATCGCGATCATGCGCAACCCGATTGCGCGATCATGCGGAAATCGGAGAAAATTCGCAATCCGCCTTCGCGGAGACCGTGCGATCCTGGGCCTGCCTTTCGAGACCACGAGCAAGCCCATGTCGAGCAAGACAATGTCGAAGCTGTCCTTCTCCGAGCATCCGGCCGCCGTCGGCGAGACCTATCTCGAGCATATGGGCGTCGCCACCGGCTTCGGCCTCAGCATGATCGCCGGCGGGCTGGCCTGCCTGGTGCACGGCCTGCTGCCCTTCGCCTTCACCTCGACCGGCTCGCGCACCATCGTGCGCCTGCACGACCGCATGGTGGCGAACCGCGCGCGTGCCGCGCATCACCGGGCCGAGGCGTCCTCGGCCGTCTCGGCCTGACGCATCCCGTGCTCGCCACGGCTTGACGTTTCCGGGACATTTCCGGACCCTGGCTCTGACACGGCCCCGGCGCGCGCTCGACCCCGAGCGTCCGGACAGGGGCCGGGAACCAGGGAGCATTCGTCCATGCCGTTCCTCAGGCGCGCCGTCGGCGCGCTGGCCGTCGCGCTCGGCCTCGCCACGTCGCCCGTGCAAGCCGAGACCGGCGAGGTCCGCTTCACCCGCCAGCCCGGCCTGATCTACATGCCGATGGTGCTGGCCGAGCAGCAGCGCCTGGTCGAGAAGCACGTCGCCGCGGCCGGCCTCGGCGACGTCAAGGTGAGCTGGGTCACGCTGACGAGCGGCGGCGCCTCGGTCGACGCGCTCATCTCCGGCAACGTCGATTTCGTCACCAGCGGCGCCACCAACCTGCTGCTCGCCTGGGACCGCACCCGGGGCGAGGTGAAGGGGCTCGCCGCCTCGGCCGGCGCGCCGATGCTGCTCGTCACCCGCAACCCGGCGGTGAAGACGCTCGCCGACTTCTCGGCCAAGGACCGGATCGCGGTGCCGACCGTGAAGGTCTCGGCCCAGGCCGTGATGCTGCAGATCGCCGCCGAGCGCCAGCTCGGCGAGGCCGGCCGCAACAAACTCGACCCGATCACCGTGCAGCTCGGCCACCCCGACGCGGTCGGGGCGCTCCTCGGGGGGACCAGCGAGGTCAACAGCCACTTCTCGCTGCCGCCCTACCAGCAGATCGAGCTGAAGGACCCGAAGATCCACGTCGTGCTCAACTCCTACGACGTGGTCGGCGGGCTTTTGAGCAACGCCATCGTGTTCGGCCGCGGCAAGTTCATGGACCAGAACCCCAAGACGACGGCCGCGGTGCTCGCCGCCATCGACGAGGCCAACGCCCTGATCCGCGACGACCCGAAGCGGGCGGCCGAGCTCTATCTCGGCGCCACCAAGGAGAAGTTCACGCCCGACGAGCTCGTCGCGATGATGAAGCAGCCCGGCGTCGTGTTCTCGACCACGCCCTACGGCACGATGCTGCAGGCCGACCACCTGGCGAAGGCCGGGGTGCTGAAGACCCGGCCGAAGGCGTGGACGGACTTCTTCTACAAGGCGGTGCACGGCCAGCCGGGCACCTGAGACCGGCAATCGGCGCTCGCCTCAGCGCGGCAGGATGTCGAGACCGGCGCGGCCGACGGTCAGCTCGCCGATGTCGCATTCGGCCACGCTGTCGGCCGGGAACGCGACGGCACCGGAGGCGGAGGCGCCGCCGGTGCCGTAGCCGTAGGCGGTGCGGCCCCAGCCGCTCGCCGCCCGCACCGGCCGCGCGCCGGGGCGCGGATACGGCCCGACGGCGTCGTGGTCGAACGGGGTCCACATCCGGCAATCGTAGCCGGGCAGGCCCGGGACGAGCGGGCCGACGGGCGCTGGCTCGCGGGTCCGCGGGGCGGCGAGCGCCACGGCCGGCACCAGGGCCGCGGCGATGAGGACGACGCTTCGAATCATGCCACATCCTCCCGGCCGGTCCGGCTGTCGGCCCGTCCGGTCCGAGATAGGCGAATGAGCAGGCTGCGCCAGTGGAGCGTGCGAAGGCTGGAAGGCGGATGCCGGCCGGAGCGACGTGAACCGGTTCCCGATCGGCGAGGCGCTGCGTCATCCCGGTTTCCAGGCTGCGCCGGGCCCCGGGATCACGCGCAGGGTGCGAGGGTCGTCGGGGTACGCGACGACGCAGACGGCTCAATCCCGGCAGGTGATCCGGATCGGCCGGTCGGAGGTCTTCACCGCCGGGGCGGCCTCGATCGCGCCGGTATACTCGTCCTGGGCGGCGATGCCGAAGGAGGCCGACTTGGCGTAGCCCTGCGACTCGCACCAGGCATCCGCCACCACCTGGCCGCACTCGCCGCCGGTGGTCAGGCACTCGGCGACGCCGTAGCCGTCGCTGGAGGGGATCAGGAAGGTCTTCTCCACACCGGCCGTCTGCGAGGCGGCCAGCGCCGGGGCGGCCGAGGCCAGGACACCGAGGGCGCTGAGGACGGCGAGGGCGTGACGCATGGGGCAAACCTTCTGAACGGAGCCGTCGGCATCCGGCTCCGGCCCGACACTGGGCGTGGGTGGTAAACAATCTCTCTACGCATCGTGCGAGCGGGGCGATGACGCAGGGTCCGGCAGGGGCTTGGCACCCCGCGGCGTCTGCCGTCTCGAATTGCTCACGGAATTGGGCTAACCCGGATCGGTCCTTCGCGGCGTCTCACCCGTGCAACAGGCGGCGCTCCCGTCGCCCGCGCCGGCGGCGTCCGGGGACCGCCATGGCCGGGCCCGAACCCCGACCCGGCAACGACTTAGAACCTCGGCCGGAGCGCCCGTCGGCGGCCCGGCCCGACCCCCTCCCGCAGGTGTTTCATGGCCTCGCTGTTGCGCCTCTACAACACGCTCTCCCGGGCCAAGGAACCGCTCCGGCCGATCGATTCGGGCCGGGTGCGGATGTATGCCTGCGGCCCGACCGTCTACGACGCGGCCCATATCGGCAACGCCCGGCCGCTGATCGTCTTCGACCTGCTGTTCCGGCTCCTGCGCCACCTCTACGGCGCGGACGCGGTCGCGTATGCGCGCAACGTCACCGACGTCGACGACAAGATCAACGCCCGGGCGGCCGAGCGCGGCATCACCATCCGCGAACTCACCGACGGGACGCTGGCGCAGTTCCACGACGACATCCGCCGCCTCGGCATCCTGATGCCGGGGGACGTGAACGTGCCGGGCAAGGCCCCGGCGATGATCGAGCCGCGGGCGACCGACCACATCGTCGAGATGACCGCGCTGATCGACCGGCTGGTGGCCGCCGGCCACGCCTACGTCGCCGAGGACCACGTGCTGTTCGACGTGCCCTCGATGCCCGATTACGGCGCGCTGTCGCGCCGCCCCCTCGACGAGATGGAGGCCGGCGCCCGGGTCGACGTCGCGCCCTACAAGCGCTCACCCCTCGATTTCGTGCTGTGGAAGCCGTCGAAGCTTGCTGAGCCGTCCTGGCCCTCGCCCGGCGGGATCGCGGTCCCGGGGCGGCCGGGCTGGCACATCGAGTGCTCGGCGATGGCCTGGAAGCATCTCGGCGAGACCTTCGACATCCATGCCGGCGGCATCGACCTGGTGTTTCCCCACCACGAGAACGAGGTGGCGCAGTCGCGCTGCTGCTTCGGCACGCCGGTGATGGCCAACATCTGGCTCCACAACGGCTTCCTGCAGGTCGAGGGCGAGAAGATGTCGAAGTCGCTCGGCAACTTCGTCACCCTGCGCGAGGTGCTGGCGGACTGGCCGGGCGAGGTCGTGCGCCTCGCCATGCTGCGCACCCACTACCGCCAGCCGATCGACTGGACCCTGCGCGGCCTGGAGGAGGCGAGCCGCACCCTCGACCGCTGGTACGACGCCGCCGGCGACGCGGAGGCCGGCCCGGCGCCGGACCCGGTGCTGGCGCCGCTCCTCGACGATCTCAACACCCCGGCGGCGCTCGGCGAGGTGCACCGCCTCGACGACCCGGCCGCGCTTAAGGCCGGCGCCGGCCTTCTCGGGCTCCTGGGCCAGACGAAGTCCGCGCGCGCGCTGGCGGCGGTGGCGGCCTCCGGCGTCGACGCCGCCGCGGTGGAGCGGCTCGTCGCCGAGCGCAAGGAGGCCCGCGCGCGCAAGGACTGGGCCGAATCCGACCGGATCCGCGGCGCGCTCACGGCGCTCGGGGTGACCGTGAAGGACAACAAGGACGGGACGGCGAGCTGGACCGTGACCCGCGATGGAGGACGAGCATGATCGGGAAAGGAAGCCGGATCGCTCGCGTCGTGAATTTAATTTCATCGTTATCGGTGGTATAAATGGAAGGCGTCTCAGGGCGGTCGGTCTATTTGGTTCTTGTGACGGAATCAGTACGCGAAAGCAAAAGACATCGGTCTGATTTTTCTTGGAACGCTATGTACTAGGGTGTGAAATGAGAAAAAAAGTAGCAATCGTTTGTATTCTGAAAAATGAGTACGCGGTTCTCCCGAGCTGGCTGTGCTGGCACCGACTGCTTGGATTTGAGCATTTCATAATTTTCGATGACGGATCGACCGATGGATGTTGGGAGCTTCTATGCGCAGCAAAGAAAATTTATAATATAGATCTTCGTCTGGCCAGTATATTTGGGCCGGGAGAGTACATAATTAGACAGGAGGAAGCTTATAAATTTGCTTTATCCACATATAAGGACGAATTTGAATGGTTGCTGCCTATTGATGCCGATGAATTTATAAATTTCAATCAGGTGCAGAATGTCTCGACGTTCTTAGAGCGATTCGACCATGTTGATGGAATTGCCGTCAATTGGTGCCAGTACGGATCGAGCGGCCATGTCCTCGATCCACGCGGGCCCGTCGTGGAAGCCTACACGAGGCATGGTCCGCCGGAAGGGGTTTTTGCCTCGCACGTGAAATCCTTCGTTCGCCCCGAAGCCTTCACAGGCAACTGGATCAATGTTCATTGCTTCGATCTGCCCTCGGATCGGTACGTCGATGCATCTGGAAGCCCCGTCGAATGGGGGCTTACTCCCGGAATATCCGCCCGGATGCCCAATTGGTCCGCCGCAAAGATTATGCATTTTCAAGTCAGAAGTATGCAAAGCTTCGTTGAGCGAACGAAAAAACACAGAAACTTAAGCTATACAACGGATATTTTCCGACAACTTGATACCAATCATCATGAAGATCTAGCGCCTCTCGCGAGGGCGGCCGAGTTAGATATCGAAATTTGCAGACTGCATAAGGCTGTCGAACATTCCCTGATTGAAAAATTTTTACAATGC
This sequence comes from Methylobacterium platani, assembly GCF_001653715.1. Taxonomy (GTDB): domain Bacteria; phylum Pseudomonadota; class Alphaproteobacteria; order Rhizobiales; family Beijerinckiaceae; genus Methylobacterium; species Methylobacterium platani. The sequence continues at coordinate 132,158 of NZ_LWHQ01000015.1, read as the reverse complement.
TTGCAGGACACAATCATAAAGAATTATATCGAATCCAAAAGACCGACGCTCCGCGTCATCAAGTCTTTTCACAACACTTATCTTGCTTTTGATCCAATCGATGACTCTCTGTTTCAGGTCGAAGATGTCGGGTTGCCGGACGATAGAGGCTTGCCCGTCTACATATTTAAGGCGTTTGATTTTGTGTTCTTCATCGCATTTGCCGATAAGCGTCGCGGCGACATTCGTGCTCCTCTGATCGATGTGATCGGGTTCGCTAGAATGGCTGTTACTGGTTTCGACCAGTCGGAACGCTACGGTTTCACAAGAATTGGTAGTCAATTCTTATACTCTGCGGAGATGGGAACGAGCCGAGTGACAGTCGACAAGGTGCTGTGGAGTTCGTGGGAGATGTTCGAATTGCGCGATCCACCGAGCACGCGCGACTTCGAGGAGGTTGCCGGCATCTGGACGGCGGCGACGCGCAGTCCGGGCGACGAGGCAGGTGCGTCTTTCGATTTCCGCAGCGCTGTCCAAGCCGTCGATGCTCGTGGGATTTTCGATGAAATTCGCGCAATCGATAAAGATGATGCAATTTTAGTCTTGCGGTCCGTTGGCCTCGACAAGGGTTGCGCGAACGCGATCTACAACAATCGCCGATAAAAAGGGCGGCGGTCGCGGGTTGTGCGAGGGGTCCGGGATGAGCCAGCGGCTCTCGCCTCCGAAGTCAATGTTGCACGCTTGCCGGGTGATCTGGGATGTCATACGCAATCCGGAAGACAATTTCCGGGTTGCGTATGACCAGCCTGCGCGGCGCCTGAGCGAAGCCGAAGCTCGCATTGCTAAGCAACCAATCGACTGTACTGCCGGTCAAGGGTCAATTTGCACGGCTCAGCTTGGTGTAGCCGTGCGGGTGCTTGGTCGTTCACCGGCGGGAGCGCGTCAAGGCGGGCGCTGCGCTCTTGCACTTCGCGCGACAAAGCCTTGACCCGCTCCCACCGGCAACGACCAAGCTCGGCAAGAGGAGCGATGAAGACATCGCTCCTCTTGCTCATCAAGGGTTAGCTCCCGCGTTGGAAGGGGCGGTCTCCTCCACCTGACTGGCCTCGCCCTTCTGCAGTTTGCTGGCCTCGAACGTCGTATCGTCGCGCACCAGGGCGTTGGCCAGCACCACCAGGCGCCGGCCGGACGTCACGATCGCTACCTTGGCCGGCTTGCCCGTCCCTCGCATCGCCCGGTGGGATTGCCCCGCTGATACTGCCGGCGAATCCTTCTGTCTGTTTAGCTCGTTGACGTGGCGGCATAATCCGACGCTCGCGAAGGCTCGTCATGTCGCTGCAGCCAAGCTCGCCCGCCGAGGTTCCCAGCCAGACAGCCGCCGTAGCCCGAGCCGCGTTTCCGCGGGGCAATCCCTGCCTCCGGTTGAGGGATGAACTCGGCACCGTGTTCACCGAGGCGCAGTTCACGGCGTTGTTCTCCGCCCGTGGCCGCCCGGCCGAAGCGCCCTGGCGGCTGGCTCTCGTCACCGTGCTGCAGTTCGCCGAGAACCTCTCCGATCGCCGCGCAGCCGAGGCGGCGCGTGGCCGCATCGACTGGACGTATCTCCTGAGCCTCGATCTCACCGATCCGGGCTTCGACGCCTCGGTGCTGTGCGAGTTCCGCTCCCGCCTCGTGGCCGGCCACGCCGAGACGCTCCTGCTCGACACGCTCCTGGCTCTCTGCCGCGAGCGTTGGCTTCTGGTGGCGCGAGGCCGTCAGCGCACCGACAGCACGCACGTCTTGGGGGCCGTACGCAGCCTCAACCGCCTCGGTTGTGCGTGTCGCCCTCAATATCGGCCGGATCGCCGATTGGCTGTCGGGTGAGACCATCGCAGAGACCCGACGATCACTCTTCGCTCGCCTCATCAGCCAAGCTGCCTGAGCCGCTGCATTCGTCAGCAGTATCCGATCCGGGACAATCCCAATCCCAATCCCAAACGGCGGATCGGTCGAGATCTTGAAGGTCTCGGACCGGTGCGGCTGCAGGCCGAACGCTCGCCAGACCCGACCGACCGTCGCGCCCGATACCCCGCTGGCCTTGGCCATGCTGCGCCGGCTCCAGTGAGTGGCACCCTGCGGCCGCTCGCAGAGCGTGCGGTCGATCAACTCGGCGACCTGTTCGTCGCCGATCCGGCGCGGGGCAGCGGAGCGAGGCTCGTCGAGCAGCCCGTCCACGCGCTGACGGGCGAAGCGCTCGCGCCACTTGCCGACCGTATGCTTGCCGATGGCGAGGTCTGCCGCGATGGCAGTGTTGCTCAGGCCGTCAGCGGCCAGCGGCACGATCCTGGCCCGCAAGGCCGGGCCTTGAGCGGTTTTGCGGCGGCGAGCCAGGCTCTCGATCTCGCCTCGCTCTCCCTCGCTTAGCTCCGGTATGGTGGGTATACGGTAGGGCATCAATAGGCGCGGCCCTATTGATCAGGGCCGCTTGCCCTGGTCGTGCTAGGGGTTGCCGCCAGCCGTGATCGAAGGCATGCGAGAATGCGCCAGATCCGTATTGGGTGGCCGTGTGGCGGGACATTCACAAACGCATGGTACAGGCGTTGGGGATGTGCGATCACGCGCCTGCCGCGTGATCGTGCGGGTCAGCGTGTCGATTGATCCGTTGGACGTGGCAACCCATTTGCTTGTGAAGGAACGCGGGCCTGAAAGCGGCAGGTGCTGCTGCCCAGTGCGCAGGTGGTTGGTACTGAAACGACAAAGGGCGGCCAATCTCGGAAGCAATTTATCAGAGTGCTGCCGACGTCGAACGATCAAAAAATAAAATATATCATCGGGTTGCGTTCGGGTGGCGGGTTGCCGGGGTGCTCAGGAGAGAGACATGGTTGCGGTACTGAAGTCCAGGGCCGATATCGGATCGGCTGTGGACGGTTTTAATTTCTACGGTCGGGTCGAAAAGATGTCCCACCGGTACGTGGCTGGTTGGGCGTTCATCTCTGACATGCCTGGCTATTCGTGCAAATTGGAGGTCTGGGTCGGCCAGCAGAATCTTGCCACGATCAGGGCGGACATTCCCCGTGACGATGTCGCTGAGCATGCGGCTGACCATCGCTCGTGTGGGTTCTTGTTCGAGTTCGACGAAAAGGAGATGGTCAGGAAGTTCCCTTCGATCGAAGAGTTTTGGGACTCGATATCGATAAGATTGGTTGGACAGGATGTCGAGCTAGATAAGAGTCATGCCGAGCTCGAGAGGCCGGACGTTATCTCCGCTAGGATCAAGAAATTTAACCCGCCGTCGTTAATCGGTTATTTTGACGGGCTCAAGGACTTCAAGCTGACGGGGTGGTGCGCCGACAGTAATAATTCTGATGCGCCTCAGCAGTTATGCGTAAAGATTGACGATTCGATCGTTGGTTTTGCGACCTGTAATATTTTTAGAAGCGACCTGATCCCGCAGATTCCGAGCGGGATAGGAGGATTCGAATTCAAGATACCCCTCGAATTTTTCGACGACCGGCCGCACTACGTTCAGGTCGTCGAAGCAGTGTCGGGTTTCAATCTGCTGGGATCGCCGCAGGTCGTTGTTCTCAAGAACACGTTGCCCGACGCGGCGCAATCGGTCTCCGAGCTTGGCGCTCTCGTGAACCGTCTCGAAGCCGATCTCGACGTGCTCAAGAAGTTCGTCGAAAAGCGCAACCTCGAAGCCGGCGCCAGTCTCAATAACTACAACTACATCTACAAAAACTTCATCCGTACCAATTCGCTGACCCAGCACAAGCTGCGGACGCAGTCCGAAGAGGAGGGCGGTCCGCTCATCTCGGTCGTCATGCCGACCTACGAGGGCAATCCCGCCTTCATCCATGCCGCGATCGAGAGTGTCCGGAAGCAGATCTACACCCGCTGGGAACTCGTGATATCGGATGACGGCACGACGAATAAGGACTGCCTGGACGTCCTCAACGATGCGGCCAGCGAGGATTCCCGTATCGTCGTCCTGCTCAACGACGAGCGCGGAGGAATCTCCAACAACACCAACCGCGCCCTGAAGGCGGCGCGCGGCGACATCGTTGCCTTCATGGACTACGACGACCTGATCGAGCCCGAGGCCCTTCTGCTCGCAGCCGAGGCTTTCGCCACGGGGCGTTACGACGTCGTCTACTCCGACGAGGACAAGATCGACGAGCGCGGCGAGTTCGTGCAGCCGCACTACAAGCCGGCCTTCAACTACGATCTCCTGCTGGGGGTGAACTACATCTGCCACATGGTGTTCGTGGCGAAGGCGAAGCTCGTGGAGGTCGGCTTCCTGCGGCCGGACTTCGACGGGGCCCAGGATTGGGACCTGCTGCTCAGGCTGAGCGAGAAGACCCCGGCCCACCGGATCGGACACATCCCGCGCGTGCTCTATCACTGGCGCATCTCGTCGACCTCGACAGCCGCATCGACGTCGGCGAAGTCGTACGTGGTGAATGCGGGCTTGACCGCGGTGCAGGCGCACCTGTCGCGCGCCTCGCGGCCGGCTGAGGCTTCGGTCGCGGATCCGGCGTTCCCGTTCCCATCCGTGGTCTGGCGGGCGGATCCCGACGACGTGGTGTCGGTCATCATCCCGACTCGCGATCACGTCGACCTCGTCATCAACTGCGTCTCGTCGCTGCGGATGACTACACGGAACGTCAAGCTCGAGATCATCGTCGCCGACAACGGTAGCTCCGAGACGTCGCGGAGCGCGCTGGAGATGCTGGAGACGACGGCCGGCGTGAAGACCGTGCGGTGGGACGGTCCCTTCAACTACTCGGCGATCAACAATTATGCAGTCCGGCAGGCGACGGGAAAATATATTCTGCTCCTGAACAATGATGTGTATTTCTCGAGCCATGGCTGGCTCAGCGCGATGCTCGGCGCGGTGCAGCGTGACCGGGTGGGGGCGGTCGGCCTGAAGCTCCTGTATCCGGACGCGACCGTGCAGCACGACGGCGTGATCATCGGGCAGGGCGGCGTCGCCGGGCACGCCTTCATCGGCCTGAACCAGGCTGATGCCGGCTATTTCTGCCGCGGCCGGCTGAACCAGGAGGTGTCGGCGGTCACCGCCGCATGCCTGCTGGTCTCGAAGGAGAGCTTCGAGGCGGTCGGGGGCCTGGACGAGAAGGATCTGACGGTCGCGTTCAACGACGTCGATCTCTGCCTCAAGCTGCGTCGGGCCGGCTTGAGGAACCTGCTGATCAACACGCACTTCGCGTATCACGCCGAGTCCAAGTCACGCGGGTACGAGGATTCGCCGGCCAAGCAGGCGCGGTTCCTCAAGGAGATCGCGCATATGCGCCGCAAGTGGGGAGCCGTGCTGAAGAACGATCTGTTCTACAACCCGAACTTCGACCTCGAGCGGCATCCCTACACCGAAGTCGATCTCGAATACGCTTCGCAGCAGACCTGCCTGCTGGGGGGGGGCACGCTGGTCAGGTCGGACAAGGCCGACGGCTGAGCGATCGCTGCGGGCGGCCTCCGCGGGCCGCCCGACCATCGGATATCCGGGCCGGCGGTGCCGCCTGTCAGACCCGATGCGCCGTCGGATCCACGGTGCTCTCCTCGACCACCGTGGGCCAGACCACCGCCTGGGCGACGATCACGTCCGTGCCGTTGAACGTACAGGACGGCGAGCCGTAGAGGCGATAGCCCATGGCCAGCGCCTCCGAGATCCGGCGGCAGAAGCTCGCGTCGTCCTTTCCGGTCATCAGGCGGTAGGGCAGCAGGTCATGCGGGGGCTTCGCGTCCAAGGTGACGTCCTCGTGCATCGAATTGGGCAACGGTGTGCGGGAGGGCCTCCGGGCCGTGACGGGGCGCTCCGGCGGCGCGGTCCCGGCACGGTCCGGAGACGGGCGGGCGAAAAGGACCTCAGAACTTCTCCTCGATCAGCGCTTCCGCCTCCGGCCGCGGCGCAGTCCGCTCGGTCGCGGCGCGCAGCATCGGCACCACCTGCTCGGGCTCCTCGGCGACGAGGTAGCTGAGGTCGAGGCCCTCGCGGATGAAGCCGGTGCGGCGCATGTGGTCGAGGAGGCCGAGGAACGGCGCCCAGAAATCGGCCACCGAGAGCAGCAGGATCGGCTTGGCGTGCTGGCCGAGCTGCGACCAGGTCATCTGCTCGACCAGCTCCTCCAGAGTCCCGATGCCGCCGGGCATCGCCACGAAGGCGTCCGAGCGGTCGAACATCAGCTTCTTGCGGGTGTGCATGTCGGAGACCACGATGGTCTCCTGCACGTCGTCGAGCATGCGCTCGCGCGACTTCAGGAAATCCGGGATGATGCCGGTGACGTGGCCGCCATGGTCGAGCACCGCCCGCGCCACCGTACCCATCAACCCGACATTGCCGCCGCCATAGACCAGGGCGATGCCGGCTTCCGCCAGGTGGCGGCCGAGCGCCCGCGCCGACGCCTCGAAGACCGGATCGGTGCCGAACCCCGAGCCGCAATACACGCAAACCGTCCGCATCGAGTCTCCGCACCGTTCGCGGCCGAAACCGGCCGTCCCATCCGTCCCACGCAATGTCCCGGCCGGGCCGGCGCGATTCGCGCCGCGTGGTCTCGCCCCGCCACTCCTGTTACTATGAGGGCGATGGCGTGGGCGTGTCGACCGGAGGCGAAAGGTCGCGCGGCCGGCCGGGACAAAAAGGCCGGCAGACCGGCCGACTTCGCGGGGGACCCGTGAGCGGGAGTGTTGCGCCGAGAGGTTTGCGCCATGAGGTTTGCGCCATGACGACCGAGTTGCGGACGACCGAGCTGCGCAGGGGGCTGGCCCTCGCGGCCGTGGGCCTCGTCGCCGGATTCGTGCTCATCGGCGTCGCCGCGAGCGGCACGCGCCTGTTCTCGCTCGTCTCGCCCGAGCCGGCCGTGCCGGGGACGCCGTCGCAGGCGCCCCCCGCGCCGCAGGCGACGGCGCCCGCCGGGGCGCCGGCCCCGCTCGCGGCCCTCACGGGCAAGCCGGTCGAGGCGGCGGGCGCCGCGCCCTCCTTCGACGTCATCCGGGTCGAGCCCGACGGGGCGAGCGTCGTCGCCGGGCGCAGCCACCCGGGGGCGGAGGTCGAGGTGCTGCGCGACGGCGAGCCCTTCGCCCGCACCCGGGCGGACGCGGCCGGCAACTTCGCCCTGGTGCCGCCGGCCCTGCCGCCCGGCACGAGCGAGATCACCCTGCGCAGCACCGCGCCGGACGGCAGCACGGCCCTCGGCCGGGCCAGCGCCGTGGTGATGGTGGCGCAGGATCGCCGCAGCAAGCCCCTCGTCGCCGTCACGGCCCCCGGCCAGCCGACCGCGGTGCTCTCCCTGCCGGAGGCCAAGCCCCCGGCAGGGAAAAGTGAGCCCCCGGCAGGGAAAAGTGAGCTCTCGGCAGGGAAGAGTGAGCGCCCGGCCGTCGGGACCGGCGAGGTCGCCAAGATCGAGACCGGCAAGATCGACACCGGCAAGCCCGGGGCGGCCGGTCCCGCCGCTCCGCCGTCCGGCCCGGCGCCGGTCAAGGTCGTCGGCGTCGATGCCGAGGCGGGCGGGCGGCTCTACGTGACCGCGCAGGGCGCCCCGAAGGCCGATCTGCGGCTCTACCTCAACGACACGCTGGTGGCGCCCGGCAAGGCGGGGCCGGACGGGCGCGTCGCCTTCACGATCGGGAGCGGCGTCAAGCCCGGCGACTACCGGGTGCGGGTCGATCAGGTCGATCCCGCCTCCGGCGCGGTGAAGACCCGGGCCGAGACGGCCTTCGCGGTGCCGGCGACGCTCGGCCCGGTTCCCGCCGCGGCGCCGGGCGGACCCGGCGGGCGTGCGGCCCGTCTCCCCTCGACGCCCGGCGCCCCGGCGCCCGCGGAGACGCCGTCTCCGGCCGAGCGGGTGCCGGGCGCCGAGGCGGTCCGCATTCCCGCCGACGCCGCCCCGCCCGAGCCCGGCGCGGTCTTCGTGCCCGGCATCAGCACGGCGACGGTCACCCGCGGCGACAACCTGTGGAACATCAGCCGCAAGGCCTACGGCCGGGGCCTGCGCTACACCGTGATCTTCGACGCCAACCAGGGCCAGATCCGCGATCCCAACCGGATCTATCCCGGCCAGGTCTTCGTGCTGCCCGGCGAGGCGCCGCAGGGGCCGGGCGCGGCGCCGGAGAGAAGCGGCTGACGCCCGGCCCGCCGCGCCGGCTTTGCGTGCGGATGCGGCGCCGGCCCGTGCCGGCGTCCACCCGGCGCAGGGCCGGCTCGCGCCCGGCGCGCTGTCTCCCTGTCGCGTCCTGGCCTATAGGCGGTGGCGATCCCGTCCGGAACCGGTTCCTTGTCCACCACCCAGACCCCCCCGGCCGAGCCCGAGCGGCCCGGCCTCGTCGCGACCTACCGGCGCCTGTGGCCCTATCTCTGGCCCCATGGCCGGCCCGACCTGCAGCGCCGCGTCTTCACCGCCTTCGGGCTGCTGCTCGTCGCCAAGGTCGTCACCCTGGCGATGCCGTTCACCTTCAAGTGGGCGACCGACGCGCTCGTGGCGGCGGTGGGCGGCAAGGAGGGGAGCGTCCCGACCGGGATCTGGGCCGCGCCGGCCCTGATGATCCTGCTCTACGGCACGGCGCGGATCGCCATGGCGCTCCTGACCCAGGTGCGCGACGGGCTGTTCGCCAAGGTGGCGATGCACGCGGTGCGGCGGCTGGCGCTGCAGACCTTCCGGCACATGCATCAGCTGTCCCTGCGCTTCCACCTCGAGCGCAAGACCGGCGGCCTGACCCGGGTGCTCGAGCGCGGCCGCAACGGCATCGAGGAACTCTCGCGCCTGATGGTGCTGACGCTGGTGCCGACCATCGTCGAGTTCCTGCTCGTGCTCGGCACGCTCGCCTACGAGTTCAGCCTGTCCTACTCGGCGGTCGTGCTCGTCATGGTGGCGGCCTATCTCGGCTACACCTACAAGGCCACGGAGTGGCGCATCGCCATCCGCCGGCGGATGAACGAGTCCGACACCGACGCCAACACCAAGGCGGTGGATTCGCTGCTCAACTACGAGACGGTGAAGTATTTCGGGGCGGAAGCCCGCGAGACCGCCCGCTACGACCAGTCGATGGCCCGCTACGAGAAGGCCTCGACCCAGACCTACGTCTCGCTCGCGGTGCTGAACGCCGGCCAGGCGGTGATCTTCACGATCGGCATGAGCGTGGTGATGTGGCTCGCCGCGCGCGACATCATGGCCGGGCGGGCGACGATCGGCGGCTTCGTGCTGGTCAACACCATGCTTGTCCAGCTCTCGATGCCGCTCAACTTCATGGGCATGATCTACCGCGAGATCAAGCAGGCGCTGATCGACATCGACGACATGTTCAAGATCCTGCACCGCAATCCGGAGATCGCCGACCGGCCGGGCGCGCCGCCGCTCGCGGTCTCCGACGCGGTGGTGCGGTTCGAGAACGTCCACTTCGCCTACGTGCCCGAGCGGCCGATCCTGCGCGGCATCAGCTTCACGGTGCCGGCGGGGCGCACCGTCGCGATCGTCGGGCCGTCGGGTGCGGGCAAGTCCACCCTGTCGCGCCTGCTGTTCCGGTTCTACGAGCCGCAATCCGGGCGCATCACGGTCGACGGGCAGGACATCGCGGACGTGCAGCAGGACTCGTTGCGCGCGGCGATCGGCATGGTGCCGCAGGACACGGTGCTGTTCAACGACACGATCGGCTACAACGTCCGCTACGGCCGCTGGGAGGCCTCCGAGGAGGAGGTGCGCGAGGCGGCGCGACTGGCCCAGATCGACCGCTTCATCGCCGCCCTGCCGGAGGGCTACGACACGCCGGTCGGCGAGCGCGGCCTGAAGCTCTCGGGCGGCGAGAAGCAGCGCGTCGCCATCGCCCGCACCATCCTGAAGGGGCCGCCGATCCTCGTCCTCGACGAGGCGACCTCGGCCCTCGATTCCTTTACCGAGCGCGAGATCCAGGACGCCCTCGACCGGGTCAGCCGCGGCCGCACCACCCTCGTCATCGCCCACCGCCTCTCGACCGTGGTCGGCGCCGACGAGATCATCGTCCTCGACCAGGGCCGCATCGCCGAGCGCGGCACCCACGGGGCGCTGCTGGCGCAGGGCGGCGTCTACGCGGCGATGTGGAACCGCCAGCGCGAGGCGGAGGCCGCCCGCGAGGCGCTGAAGCGGGCCGAGTCCGAGGAGGGCGAGAGCCTGCGCACGCATCTGGAGCCGGGAGAGGTTCCGGGGCCGGCGGCGAAGGCGCCGGAGCCCGCCGTGGTGTCATGAGCGGAAGGCGCGCAAAGGCGCGCGCCTCCTGCACCTCATCTTAAACGGCGGCGGGCGAGAACGGGGGCGACCTCGCCGGATCCGCCCATGTCGACCAGCCATCCAAAGTCGACCAGCCTTCCCACCTCGACCGCCGCGCTCGGGACCGCTTCCCGGCCCGGCCCGGTCCTTGCCCGCGCGCAGGTGCCGGCGACGGCCGCGGCGCTGCTGCTCTCCGCCTTCCTGCTGTTCTCGGTCCAGCCGATGTTCACCAAGATGGTGCTGCCGCGCCTCGGCGGCAGCCCGGCGACGTGGTCGGTCGCCCTGGTGGTGTTCCAGGCGCTGCTGCTCGGCGGCTACCTCTACGCCCATCTGCTGGCGCGGCGGCTCGGCACCCGCACGGCGCTCGCGGTCCATCTCGGGCTGATGCTGGTCGCCGGGCTCGCCTTGCCGATCGGCCTGCCCGCGGGCTGGGGCGCCCCGCCGGCGGAGAACCAGGCGCTCTGGCTCGTCGGGCTGTTCGCGACGGCGGTCGGGCTGCCGTTCTTCGCCCTGTCGGCGAACGGCCCGCTGCTCCAGGCCTGGTTCACCCGCTCCGGCCATGCCCGGTCCGGCGACCCGTATTTCCTCTACGCCGCCTCGAATGTCGGCTCCTTCGCCGCGCTCCTCGCCTATCCGCTCCTGATCGAGCCTCTCTGGCCCCTGCGCGGGCAGGCCGGGGCGTGGGGCGCGGGCTTCGCCGTCCTCGGCCTCCTCATCCTGGGCGCGGGCCTCGCCTGCGCGCCGGCGGGCGATCCGCATCGCTCCGGCGCCGCGACGGCGCCGGTCTCGCCGGCACCGGGCCGGCGCCGGCGCGCCGCCTGGATCGGCCTCGCCTTCGTGCCCTCCGCCCTCCTGGTCTCGGTCACCGCCCACATCTCGACCGACGTGGCGGCGGCGCCGCTCCTCTGGGTCGCGCCCCTCGCGCTCTTCCTTCTCACCTTCGTGATCGCCTTCCGGGACGGGACGGGCCTGCCCGGCGGGATGCTGCTGCGCCTCCAGGTCTGGGGCACGGCGCTCGCGCTCGCCAGCTTCGTCGTCGGCTTCGGGCTGTGGGGCGGGCTCGCGCTCCATCTCGGTCTGTTCTTCGTCGCCGCCCTGATCGGCCACGCCACGCTCTACCACCTGCGCCCGGCCCCGGACCGGCTGACCGAGTTCTACGTCTGCGTCTCCCTCGGCGGGGTGCTCGGCGGCATCGCCTGCGGGCTCGTCGCGCCGCTCGCGGTCTCGCGGGTGGTCGAGTACCCGCTGCTGATCGTCGCCGCCCTGGCGTGCCGGCCGGGCTTCTTCGCCGGCAGCGCCCGCGCCTGGCTCGTCCGGGGAGCGCAGGGCGGTCTCGCGGGCCTCGCGGCGGCCGGGATCATGGTGCTGGCCGGGCAGCTTCTCGGCGTTCCCGCCCCGGCGCAGCTCCTCGCCCTCGCGGGGGCGGGCCTCGTGGCGGCGAGCTGGCGCGACCCCCACCGCCTCGCGGTGGCCGGCCTGCTCGCCCTCTGCGCGTGCCTGGCGGCGATGCAGGCGGATGCCGCCGTCAGCCTGCGCTCGTTCTTCGGCATCCACCGCATCGTCGAGACGCCGGACGGGACGATGCGGCTCCTCATGCACGGCACCACCGTGCACGGGGCGATGCGGCTCGCCAACCCGGACGGCACCCCGGCCGACGGCCCGCCGGAGCCCCTCGTCTACTACACGCCCGAGGGACCGCTCGGGACGGCGATCCGGGAGGTCCGCGCGGCGCGGGCCGGCTCCCTCGGTGCCGTCGCGGTGATCGGGCTCGGCACCGGAAGCCTCGCCTGCCACCGGGCCGGGACCGAGGCTTGGCGCTTCTACGAGATCGATCCGGTCGTCGCCCGCATCGCCCGCGACCCCGCGCGATTCCGCTTCCTCTCGGCCTGCGGCCCCGACATGCCGGTGGTGCTGGGCGATGCCCGCCTGACTCTCGCCGACGCGCCCGGCGGCCTGGGGCTCCTCGTCGTCGACGCCTTCTCGTCCGACGCGATCCCCGCCCATCTCCTCACCCGCGAGGCCCTGGCGCTCTACCTCGCGAAGCTCGCGCCGGACGGCGTGCTGGTGGTGCACATCACCAACCGCCACCTCGATCTCGGCCGCATCCTGGCCCGGGTCGGGGCGGAATTCGGCCTCGCCACCCATGTCGCCCGCGAATCGTTCCCCTTCGATCCGGCGCGGTTTCGCGCCGCCGCCACCGTCGCGGTGCTCGCGCGCGATCCCGCCCGTCTCGGCGCGCTCGCGGCCTGGACGCCGATCGCCCCGGACATGGCACGGCGGCCCTGGACCGACGATTTCTCCAACATCCTCCAGGCGATGGCCGACAAGCGCGCGCTCCCGCGTCCTTCGAACGATTGACGCGAAGCCGTGCGCCTGCCATCCGCGGGCGCTGGACCGGCCGCGCGCGGCCGGGACTGAGGCCCGAGGACCCTCCGAGGACGTATGACCGACCTGTTCGAGACGATCCGCCGCGTGCTGGTGCCGATCCACAAGGAGGGCTATCCCTTCATCGCGATCGGCATCGTCCTGACGGTGCTCGCCGGCACCTTCGTGCAGTTCCTCGGCTGGATCTTCCTGCTGCTGACGCTGTGGGTCTGCTACTTCTTCCGCGACCCCGAGCGGATCGTGCCGGTCGGCGACGGACTGGTGATCTCGCCGGCCGACGGGCGGGTGAACCTGATCAGCACCGTGCTGCCGCCGGCCGAGCTCGACCTGCCCTCCGTGCCGATGCTGCGGATCTCGGTGTTCATGAACGTGTTCGACTGCCACGTGAACCGCGTGCCGGTCACCGGCCGCATCGACCAGATCCACTACACCCCGGGCCTGTTCCTCAACGCCGAGCTCGACAAGGCGAGCGAGGACAACGAGCGCAACGGCCTCGTGATCGAGACGCGCCAGAACGGCGAGACCGTGCGGATCGGCGTGGTGCAGATCGCCGGCCTCGTGGCGCGCCGCATCGTCGACTGGATCAAGCCCGGCGACGACCTCACCGTCGGCGACCGGTTCGGCCTGATCCGCTTCGGCTCGCGGGTCGACGTCTATCTGCCGGCGGGCACGCGGGTGCTGGTCGGCCTCGGCCAGAAGGCGGTGGCCGGCGAGACCGTGCTCGCCGACCTGCGCGGGACCGGCCCGGTGCGGCAGTTCCGCCGCGTCTGACAGGGGAGGGACCCGCCATGGACGACCTCTTCCCGCCCTTCGCCCCCGAGCCGAACGAGCCCAGACCGCGCCGGTTCAAGCCGGTGCCGGTGCGGATGATCATCCCCAACATGATCACCCTGATGGCGGTCTGCCTCGGGCTCACCGCCGTGCGCTTCGGCTTCGAGGGCAAGTTCGAGCCGGCGGTGATCGCGATCGTCGCCGCCGCGGTGCTCGACGGCGTCGACGGGCGGGTGGCGCGCCTGCTCAAGGGCACCTCGCGCTTCGGCGCCGAGCTCGATTCGCTCGCCGACTTCGTCAATTTCGGCTGCGCCCCGGCGCTGATCCTCTACAGCTTCGTGCTGCACAACCTGAAGCAGCTCGGCTGGATCGTCGCCCTGATCTTCGCCATCGCGATGGCGCTGCGGCTCGCCCGCTTCAACGTGATGCTGGACGATCCCAACCGGCCGGAATGGAAGAAGGATTTCTTCGTCGGCATGCCGGCCCCGGCCGGCGCGCTGACCGTGATGCTGCCGCTCTACCTGCACTTCCTCGGCTTCGAGATGGCGCCCGGGCTCGCGCCGGTGGCGCTGATCTACATGCTGGTGATCGCCCTGATGGTGATCTCCACGGTGCCGACCTTCTCGGGCAAGACCGTCGGCAAGCGGGTGCCGCGGGAATACGTGCTGCCGATCTTCGTCGTCACGGTGGCGGCGTTCGGGCTCCTGATCAGCTTCCCGTTCGAGATCCTGGCGCTGCTCAGCCTCGGCTATCTCTGCGCGATCCCGATCGGCGCCAACCAGTACCGGCGCAAGCTCAAGGCCGAGGCGGCCGCCGCGCCCTCGCTCCCCGGCGACGACGAGGCCCCGGCGGCCTGAAGGGCGGCGGCGGGCACGGCCCGCCGCGGTATGGATCACGCCCGCCGCGCCACCAGGAACAGCCGCGGGAAGGGCAGGAGCACCCGGCCGTCGCCCTGCGCCGGATAGGCCCCGCGCAGGGCCGCCTCGTAGCGGGCGAGATAGGCGGCCTGACCCTCCGGGCTCAGCGGCGCCAGGAACGGCCGCAGGCCGGTGGAGCGCACCCACTCGACGATGCCGCGATGGCCGGGAAGCGGGTGGATGTAGGTCGTGCGCCATAGATCGACGGTGCAGCCCGCCTCCGACAGCCACGCATCGTAATCCCGGACCGTGCCGAGGGTGGTGCGCGCCCCCGCGGCCCCGGCCAGCGCCTCGCGGAACGGCGGCTCCTCGGCCACCTCGCGCATCAGCCGGTGCGACGGCTCGTCGAGATTGTCCGGCATCTGCACGGCGAGGCAGCCGCCCGGCGCCAGGAATCCGGCCAGCCGCGGCAGCAGGGCGGCGTGATCGGGCAGCCATTGCAGCACCGCGTTGGCGAAGATCAGGTCCGGCGCCGCCTCGGGTGTCCAGGCGGCGAGGTCGGCCTCGACGAAGACGACGCCCGGGAGAGTGCGGCGCGCCTCTTCCAGCATCGCCGGCGAGGAATCGAGCCCGGTGATCGTCGCCGCGGGGAAGCGGCCTGCGAGGAGCGCGGTGCTGTTGCCCGGCCCGCAGCCGAGATCGACCGCCCGGGCGGGCGCGGCGAGCGGCACCCGCGCCAAGAGGTCGGCGGCCGGCCGGGTGCGCTCGTCGGCGAATTTCAGGTACTGGCCCGCATCCCAATCCACCATCGGACGACTCCCCGCTGCGCTCGCGCGCCCCAGCTTAACCGAAGTTGGTCCGCCCGGGTGACGCCGTGTCGTGCAAGGCAGGCCCACGCCCGGGCGCAGGCCCGCACGAGGAGATCGGCATGCTCGAGGAATTCAAGAAGTTCGCCCTGCGCGGCAACGTGGTCGACCTCGCGGTCGGCGTGGTGATCGGCGCGGCCTTCGGGGCGATCGTGACGTCGCTGGTGCAGGACGTCATCATGCCGACGGTCGGCGCGATCACCGGCGGGCTCGACTTCTCGAACTACTACCTGCCGCTCTCCTCCAAGGTGCAGAGCGGCCTCGCCTATGCCGAGGCCAAGAAGCAGGGCGCGGTGCTCGGCTACGGCCAGTTCGTCACCGTGGCGCTGAACTTCCTGATCGTCGCCTTCGTGCTGTTCCTGGTGATCCGCGGCATGAACCAGCTGGCGCGGCGCGAGGAGGTGAAGAAGGAGGATCCCGCCGACGTGAAGCTGCTGACGGAGATCCGCGACCTGCTGGCGGCGCGGCGGTGACCCTCACGTCTTGGCCGGCAACTGCCGCAGGATGTCCTTCAGGGCATCCTCCACCGCCTCGCGGCCGGTGTCGTGCGCCTTCAGCCGGCCTTCCAGGCGGCGCAGCTGCGGGGTGAATTCGGGCGGCAGGCCCGGATCGCCAAGGTAGTCCGGCTTCTCGGCCTGGACGTTGTAGGCCGAGCGGAGCTGCTGCCCGAGGTGCTCGCGCACGGGCTCCGGCAGCGCGGCGTCGTGGTTCTCGTGCGGGTCGGAGGGCATGGGATCCGTATCGTTCAAGGTTCGCGGCGCCGTCGGCGTCCGTCTCGAAGCAGAACGGTGATCGACCTGGTTTCGTTGCGAGTTTTTCTGGAAACGACAGACCCGGATCGGTGCCGTCCGAAAGCAAAAAGCCCCGGCACCGATGCCGGGGCTTTCCGAAAGGCCATCGCGCCGCCCGAAGGCGGCGCGAACCTCGACTCAGTCGATGACCTGCACGATGCGGCGGGTGCCCGGATCGACCAGCACGACGCGGTCGTTGACCACGGTGTAGCGGCGGCCGCGGATGCCGTAATCGGCCGGGACCTCGTAGTAGCTCACGCCCGAGGAGGGCAGCACGGTGCCGACGGCCACGTCGCCGTCCCAGTCGTACGAGCGGTGCTGGCGCACGGCGTAGGAGCGGAAGCGCGGACGGTCGTCGACGCCGAGCAGGCCGCCGACCGCGCCGGTCGCGGCGCCGACCGCGCCACCGACGATCGCACCGACCGGGCCCGCCGCGGCGGCACCGTCCTCGGCGCCGCGCTGGGCCCCGGGGAGCAGGCCCTGGGCCTGGGCGGCCATCGGCAGCGAGAGGGCGAGGGCGGCGGCAGCCAGGAAGGTCTTCTTCATCGGATCGATCTCCGTTTCGTCAGTCCACCCCGGTCGAGCGGGGCAGCTCTCGGGGGTGGTAACGTCGCGGTCGGCGAAACGGTTCAATCGATCCCCGCATTTTGTCGCGTAACCCCGCGGGAGTACTCCGCGAGGCCGTCCGGGCCGGATCAGGCGTCCTTCGGCATCGCCGACTGGATCAGCCGGTCGGTGCCGAGATCTTCCTCGTCGTAGCCCAAGAGTTCCGCCAGACGGCCGCGGGCGCGGCTGACGCGGCTCTTCACGGTGCCGACCTTGCAGCCCATGATCGCCGCCGCCTCCTCGTAGGAGACGCCCTCGGCGCCGACCAGCACCAGGGCCTCGCGCTGGTCCGGCGGCAGCTTGGCGAGCGCGCTCTGCAGGTCCTCGACGTCGAGCCGGTCGCCCTGGTGCGGCGCGGTGGCCAGCCGCGCGGCGTAGGAGCCGTCCTGGTCCTCGACCTCGCGCACCCGCTTGCGGTGGTCGGAGTAGAAGATGTTGCGCAGGATGGTGAACAGCCAGGCGTTCAGGTTGGTGCCGGCCTGGAACCGGGCCCGGTGCTGCCAGCCCTTGAGCAGCGTGTCCTGGACGAGGTCGTCGGCCCGGGCCGGGTTGCTGGTCAGCGAGAGCGCGAAGGCGCGCAGGGACGGCACCGCCTGCAGCAGCCCGTCGCGGAATTCCGGCAGGACGACCTCGCCCTGCGCCTTGAGCGCCGCTTCCAGGCGCGCGACCAGCTCGGCGAACCGGTTGTCCGGATCGGCGTTGCCCAGGGATTCGTAGGTCTCCCGGAGCTGGGTGCCGAGATGCGACCGGATGCTGGCCGAGAGGCCGGGGCGCGCCTCGGCCGACGGGTTCGGGGCGGTGTCTCGCGTCATGGCTCTCGCGTCTGCCTGCCAGAGGAGGAAGATGGGCCCGGGGGCCGCGGCCGGAAAGGGCGAGCTTAGCGAGAAACAGACCGTAACGGATAGACCCGCCGTGCCACGGCGCGGCGTCAGCCGCCCGCGCCGGCCCCGGTCTCGTCGCCGTCCGGCACGCCGAGGCGGAAGGCGATCACCTCGCCGGGGGCGAGGTCGGTCCAGCGCTCGTCGCGGGTGAGCGGGCGCGTCGCCACCACGGTCACGATGTCGTCGGGCGTCGTCTCTTCCGCGAAATCCACCCGCCAATCCTCGTCGATCAGCGTCGCGGTGCCGAACGGCGCCCGGCGGGTGAGGGTGCAGAGCCGCTTGCCGCAATGGGCGTAGAGGGTGCGGCTGTCGGAGAGCAGCATGTTGAACACGCCGAGCCCGTGCAGCTCGGCGCAGAGTTCGCGCACCGCCCCGTCGAGCCGGGTCGGCTTCGGCAGGCTGCCCCACCGCTCCTCGAGCCGCCCCAGCATCCAGCAGAAGGCGTGTTCGCTGTCGGTGGTGCCGACCGGCCGGAACCGGCTGAGCTTCAGGCGCTTAACGCCCTTCAGCTGGCCGTTATGCGCGAAGGTGAAGGTGCGCCCCCACAATTCGCGGCTGAACGGATGCGTGTTCTCCAGGGTCACCCGGCCGCGATTGGCCCGGCGGACATGGGCGATCACGATCCGGCTCTTGATCGGGTATTGCCGCAGGAGCCGGGCGATCTCCGAGCGGGCGCTCGGCTCCGGATCGTGGAAGCTGCGGCAGCCGCGGCCTTCGTAGAACGAGATGCCCCAGCCGTCCTGATGCGGTCCGGTCTCGCCGCCGCGGCGCGCCAGGCCCGCGAAGCTGAAGCGGATATCGGTCGGGACGTTGGCGCTCATGCCGAGCAATTCGCACATCGGGCCAATATAGCGCCGCGCCGGTGAGCGGGGAGTGAACGAAGGCCTGCCGCATGGTCAGAGATTGCCTCATTTGCAGGCAGCGACCCATCGTTCAAAGAGTTTGACCAATCGTTCAAAACCGGCATGCTGCTTGCGACGCCATGGCAAGGCCGACGCGCTCGGCCTCACGCAGCGTCCAATCGACGATGGAGGAGACGACCCATGGCGACCATCCCGACGGGGGCTCCGAGCGGGGCCGGCGCGGCGGAGCACGCCGACGTCATCATCAAGCCGACCTACGACGAGAACCTCGTCAACCCGGACCTCGCGCCCCTGCGCAAGCAGAGCTGGGGCGCCTACAACATCTTCGCCTTCTGGATGTCGGACGTGCACAGCGTCGGCGGCTACGTCACCGCCGGCAGCCTGTTCTCGCTCGGCCTCGTGAGCTGGCAGGTCCTGCTCGCGCTGCTGATCGGCATCGTGATCGTGCAGGTGTTCTGCAACCTCGTCGCCAAGCCGAGCCAGGTCTCGGGTACGCCCTATCCGGTGATCTGCCGCGCCTCGTTCGGCGTGAAGGGCGCCAACATCCCGGCGATCATCCGCGGGCTGATCGCGGTGGCGTGGTACGGCATCCAGACCTATCTCGCCTCGAGCGCCCTGATGATCGTGGCGCTGCGGTTCTTCCCCGACCTCGCGCCCTACGCCGACGTCGCTCGCCACGGCTTCGTCGGCCTCTCGACGCTCGGCTGGGCCTCGTTCATGCTGCTCTGGGTGCTGCAGGCGCTGGTGTTCTGGCGCGGCATGGAGGCGATCCGGGTCTTCATCGACTGGGCCGGCCCGGCGGTCTACGTCGTGATGATCGCGCTCGCCGTGTACCTCGTCGCCAAGGCGGGCCTCGACAACGTCAGCCTCACGCTCGGCGAGGTGAAGTATACCGGCTGGGCCGCCGTCCCGGTGATGATCAACGCGGTCGCCCTCGTCGTGTCCTATTTCTCGGGGCCGATGCTGAATTTCGGCGACTTCTCGCGCTACGGCCAGTCCTTCGCGGCGGTCAAGCGCGGCAACTTCTGGGGCCTGCCGGTCAATTTCCTCGGCTTCTCGATCCTGACCGTCGTCACCACCTCCTGCACCCTGCCGGTCTTCGGCCACATGATCACCGATCCGGTCGAGACGGTGAGCCGGATCGACAGCACCTTCGCGGTGGTACTCGGCGCCTTCACCTTCATGACGGCGACCATCGGCATCAACATCGTGGCGAACTTCGTCTCGCCGGCCTTCGACTTCTCGAACGTCGCCCCGAAGACGATCAGCTGGCGGATGGGCGGGATGATCGCGGCCGTCGGCTCGATCTTCATCACGCCGTGGAACCTCTACAACAACCCGGCGGTGATCCACTATACGCTCGACGTGCTCGGCGCGTTCATCGGCCCGCTCTTCGGCATCCTGATCGCAGACTTCTACGGCGTGAAGAAGCAGCGGGTGATCGTCGACGACCTCTACGTGATGGGGCCGACCGGCGCCTACTGGTACGAGAACGGCTACAACATGGCCGCCGTGATGGCGGTGGTGCCCTCGGCGCTGGTGCCGGTGCTCTGCGCGGTGGTGCCGGGGCTGGAGGGGCTGGCCAACTTCACCTGGTTCATCGGCTGCGGGCTCGGCTACGTCACCTACAGCCTGCTGATGAAGCGCCAGCCGCGGCTGGTGGCGCGGGCGGTGTGAAGACCGACGAGGCCTGTCCCGGGGGCGCCCGCACTCACCACGCTGCCGGGCGAGCCTCGGGTTTCTCCTCTCCCCGTGGGCGGGGAGAGGGGGGTGCGCCCGGCCCGGCGTGCAAACCTTTCAAGCACTCGGGCCGGAACCACCCTCGACCGTCAACCCCAGCCCCCCGAAGACCAATTGGACGATCGTCGCCTTGGCGGCGTCGTAGTCGGCCTCTTCCAACTGCCGCTTCTGCTTCATGATCGCCATCTGGCCCGAAAAGTCGGCATAGGCCTGGGTCATCGCCCAGATGCAGAAGAACAGGTCGGGCGGGCTGATCGGCGTGATCCGGCCCAGAGCCGCCCACTCGCTCACCCGCGCGCATTTCTCGATCAGCAGCGGTGTCGAGACCGTCTCGATGAACCCGCCGATGAACGGCGCGCCGGAGATGATCTCCATCGCGTAGATCTTCGACAGGAAGGGATGGTCGCGGGAGAAGTCGACCTTCTTGTGGATGTAGCCGCGCAGCAGCGTCGCGAGGTCGGAGTCCATGTCGAGGGCGGCGAGGTCGCGCGCCCACTGCTTCATCGCGCGCTCCAGGATGGCGCAGTAGAGGTCTTCCTTGTCGTTGAAGTAGTAGTAGATATGGGCCTTGGCGATGCCGGCCTTCTTGGCGATCAAAGCCGTGGTGGCGCCGCGCAGGCCGAAATGCCCGAAGATGAACTCGGCCGCATCGAGGATCTTGTCCTCGGCGTTGGGCACCGGCAGCGGCTTGCGGGTACGGTCCGAGGGGCGGCGGAGCTGGTAGTCGTTCGTGGTGGCGGGCTTCGTCTCTGGTGGCATGGGGCCGACGCCGATCCTCCGCGATACGGGATCGGTGGTAGCAGGCTTCACCGGTCGCGACGAGAGCGCCGGACGCATCCTCTGATCGGACCGCGACACTCGTCAATCTCCCCTTTCCCGGACGACTGAAACGCAATGGAAGGAGATCCGGGATCCGGCACAGGAAGTGCCGCGAAGCGGCTCTGTCGACTGCTCCGTTGCAGACATTCTGACGCTTCGCGACTTTTCGTGCTGGATCCCGGATCTCCTTCCGCTATCGCTGCAGTCGTCCGGGAAAGGGGAGGGTTGGATTGCACGCCTTTGCCTGGTCTTCAGCACGCCGATATGCCGAACGAACTCGAATTTAACCCCGCGACAGGTAATCCACCAGCGTCATCGTGAACAGGATGCCGACCCAGAAGAATCCGATGCAGGCGAACAGCTTCACCAGCGGCGGATCGTGGCGGACCTCCATCGAGAACAGCAGGATCGTCACCACCATGGCGCCCGCCACGATCAGCTCGACGATCCAGACATGCGGGAAGGGGAGGGTGGCGCCCAAGGCGACGTTGATGCCGAGCATCGCCAGGAGCGCGCCCGCCGTCAGGACCGGCTCGCGCATGTGCCGCCAGAGGATGCGGCGCTCGTCGTGCGTACCGAACAAAGGGGGGCTCCTATCGGTTGAGCACGTAGAGGGTCGGGAAGGCGAGGATCCAGATCAGGTCGATGAAGTGCCAGTAGAGGCCGAAGATCTCGATCCGGTTCTGGTGCCGCGTCAGGAAGCCCGCCCGGCTCGCCTGCCAGGTCATCACCAGCAGGATGGTGATGCCGGTCATCAGGTGGAGGCCGTGCAGGCCGGTCGCGACGTAGTACAGGTTCACGAACAGCCGCGAGGGGGGTGAGTCCTTCAGCTCGTAGGGCCGGTCGGACAGGAACGGCATCATGTGTTCCTGGTAATCGGCGTAGTACTCGTAGCCCTTGAGGACCAGGAACAGGGTGCCCAACGCCGCCGTGGCGAGCATGAACCGGACCATGCCGCGCTGCCAGCCGAGGCGCGAGAGCTGAATCGCCCCCGACATGGTCAGGCTCGAGCCGATCAGCACCACGGTGTTGGTGGCGCCGATCCAGAATTTCAGGTGGCGCGCCGCCTCCTGCACCGCCTCCGGGTGGATGATCCGCAGGACGAGCGCCGTGAGGAACAGGCCGGCGAAGAGCAGGAGTTCGGTCAGCAGCCAGGCCCACATCCCGAGCACGGCGGCGTGCTTCTGCTGCTCCACCGTGGCGAAGTGCGAGACGAGCTCGACGCCCACGGCGCTGTCGGAGGCCCCGGCGCTCACGAGTGGTGCCTCCCGGTCTCCTGGGCCTGGATCGGGTAGTCGTAGGGCACCTTCGGCGCCACCGGCTCGGTGACGAAGTTGTGGGCCGGCGGCGGCGACGACACGGTCCATTCGAGGCCGCGGGCGTCCCAGGGGTTCGCCGGCGCCCGCTTCCCGAACCAGATCGAGTAGACGAGGTAGACCATCGGGAAGATGTAGCCGACCGCCAGGATGGTCGAGCCCGCCGAGGACAGGATGTTGAGGAACTGGAATTCCGGCGGATAGACGTGGTAGCGCCGCGGCATCCCGAGATAGCCGAGGATGAATTGCGGGAAGAAGGTGACGTTGAAGCCGATGAAGATCAGGAAGGCGGAGATCCGGCCCCAGGCCTCGATATACATCCGCCCGGTGATCTTCGGCCACCAGAAATGCAGGCCGCCGAGGAAGGCCAGCACCGTGCCGCCGACCATGATGTAGTGGAAGTGCGCCACGACGAAGTAGGTGGCGTGGACGTGCTGGTTGATGGCGAGCGTCGCGAGATAGAGACCCGTGAGGCCGCCGAGGACGAACAGCCCGATATAGCCCATGGCGTAGAGCATCGGCGTGTCGAGCTTGAGCGAGCCCTTGTGGATCGTCGCGGTCCAGTTGTAGACCTTGACCGCCGACGGCACCGCCACCGCGAAGCTGAGCACCGAGAACGCCAAGCTGGCGAAATCGCTCTGCCCGTTGACGAACATGTGGTGGCCCCAGACGAAGAAGGTCACCGAGGCGAGCCCGATCGCCGCGTAGGCGACGAACTTGTAGCCGAACAGCTTCTTCTGCGCGAAGGCGGGGACGATCTCGGAGATCACCCCCATGCCCGGCAGCACCATGATGTAGACCGCCGGGTGCGAGTAGAACCAGAACAGGTGCTGGAACAGCACCGGGTCGCCGCCATAGGCCGGATCGAACACCCCGATATGGAAGGCGCGCTCGGCGATCAGCAGCACCAGGGCCACGGTGATGACCGGGGTGGCCAGCAGGAAGATCAGGCTGGTGGCGTAGTGGGTCCAGACGAAAATGGGGAGCCGGAACCAGGTCATGCCCGGCGCCCGCATGGTGTGGATCGTCACCACGAAGTTGAGGCCGGTCAGGATCGACGAGAAGCCGACGATCGTCACGCCGATGAGGGCGGGCACCACCCAGGTGTTCGAGAAGGCGGTGGAGAGCGGGGTGTAGAAGGTCCAGCCGGTATCGACGCCGCCTAAGACCACGCTCGCCAGCGTGAACAGCGCCCCGGTCATGAACACGTACCAGGAGGCGAGGTTCAGCTTCGGGAAGGCGAGGTCCCGCGCCCCGATCATCAGCGGGATCAGGAAGTTGCCGAAGGTCGCGGGGATGCTCGGGATCAGGAAGAACCACACCATCACGACCCCGTGGATCGTGAACAGCTTGTTGTAGGTGTCGTTGGTGAAGACCTGCCCGTCGGGCACGACCAGCGCCAGGCGCACCAGCCCCGCCGTCACCGCGCCGATGACGAAGAAGGCGGTGATGCTGGCGAGATAGAGCAGCGCGATGCGCTTGTGGTCGGTGGTGAAGAACCACGAGCGCAGGGTGTGCTCGGCATGCAGGTAGTCGGCGCCGTGGCCGATCCGCGAATCCGGGGTGTGGGGGTCGCGCAGGGCCGGCCCGTCGGTGATCGTACCACTCGTCATGGCTTGGCTTCCTGCTGCGCCGTCGCCCCCGTGCTCTTCAGGTAGGCGACGAGACGGTCGAGGTCGTCGGGCGGGATCACGTTGCGGAAGGCCGGCATCACCTGCTTGTAATCGGCGGCGAGCTTCTGCCGGTTCG
Organism: Methylobacterium platani; assembly: GCF_001653715.1. Classification (GTDB taxonomy): domain Bacteria; phylum Pseudomonadota; class Alphaproteobacteria; order Rhizobiales; family Beijerinckiaceae; genus Methylobacterium; species Methylobacterium platani. Next base: position 108,306 of record NZ_LWHQ01000015.1, on the reverse strand, counting down.
GGTTCAGGATCTTGTCGCGCAAGTAAGTCTCGTCGGCCGTGATGGTGCGGCCGTCGGCGAGCTTGACCTCGCGGCCGTAGAGGCCGGCGAGGGAGGGCGCCCGCACCGTGGCGCCGGGATCGTGGCAGGCGCCGCAAGCATAGGATTCGTAGACGACGCGGCCGGCCCCGGCCTGGCCGCCCTGCTGGGCACCGGCATTCTGCAACCAGGCGGCGTAGTCGGCCTGGGTCATCAGGGTCAGCGTCCCGTCCATCTTCGAGTGGTCGGTGCCGCAATATTCCGAGCAGTAGAGCCGGTAGGTGCCGGTGCGGTCGGCCTTGAACCACATCTCGGTGTAGCGGTCGGGCAGGGTCGCCATCTGCATCCGCAGGGCCGGCAGGTAGAGGTTGTGGATCACGTCCTGGCTGATCATCCGGATCTTGATCGGCTGGCCGATCGGCAGGTGCAGGTCGTTGATCTCGGACTGCCCGGTCGGGTGCTGGAACTTCCACATCCACTGGCGGCCGATCGCCTCGACCACCATCGCGTCGCCGGGCACCTGCTTCGAGATGAAGAACAGCCGGGCCCCCCAGACGAAGAAGATCAGGGTGAGCAGGAACGGGATCAGCATCCAGCTGATCTCGATGAGCATGCTGCGGGTGCCGGTATGGCTGCGGTCGGCCGGCTCGCCCTGGCGGTAGCGGATCGCGAACCACGTGATGGCGACGAAGACCGGCACCGTGAGGAGCAGGGTCAGGACCGTGAAGGCGAGGATCAGCCAGTCGGTCTCGACTGCGGTGGCGGAGGCCGCGGCCGGCCAGAGGCGAAGCGCGAGGTCGGTCGGGTTCATCGAACGGGGGCTCCGCCGGCGGGCGGCAGGGAGTCGGAGGTGACGGGATCGAGGGACTTGCCCGCGATCAGGTCCATCGCGCGCGAGACCGGGATGCGGGCCCGCCCGTCGGGCAGGGCCGCGTAGCCGGTCAGCTCCGCCCGGTCCCGGGCCTCGGTGCGGGCGAGGTCCTCGTAGGGCGCGCCCTGGAGGTTCGGCGGCGGCGGCTTCACCGTCGCGGTCTGCTGCGGCGTCAGGGGCAGGGTCCCGGCGACGTTCCAGGCGCCGAACAGGTGCATCATCAGCCCCACCGCCGTGATGGCGAGCGCCACCGAGCCGGCGAGGCCGGCAACCACGAAGGCGGTGCGGCGGACGTCGACGTCCTCTTCCTCGAACCCCTCCGGGTTGTGCGGGCCGTCGTCCCGCGGCGCGGCCGGGGCGGGGCGGCGGAAGCCGGAGAGGCGCAGCAGGCCCGCCGCCGCGAGGGCGGGGAGCAGCGCGAGGGGGCCGGGCCCGGCCGGGGGATCGACGCTCTTGTCGCTCACGAGATGCGTCCCCGCAGGCGGCGATCCACCGGGCCATACAGGCCGCCGGCGACGCCCACCACGCCGATCACCGCCAGCGCATCGGCCCAGGTGAAGCGGAAGGCGCCGCGGAAACCCGGCGTGACGAGCCAGAACATCTCGGCCCCGTGCAGCAGGAGGATCAGGAGGGCGATGCCGGCCAGCAGCGCCGGCCGCCCGGCGGTGCGGCGCGGCACCAGGACGAGGGCGGCGAGCACCATCACGCCGAGGCCGGCCCAGAGCCCGAGGCGGCCGAGCGCCCCGTCGCGGGCGAGGTACCAGCGCGCCTCCTCGGGGAGGTTGGCCGACCACACGGTGAGGTACTGCGCGGCGTGGACGAAGCCCCAGATCGCCAGCAGCACCAGGATCGGGTCGGCGAAGGCGGCGGCGGTGCGCTGGTCGCGCCCCGGCCGGCCGGAGGAATCGCGCGCCGCGATCAGCGCCGCCGCCGAGACCGCGAGGCCGGCCTGGATCGTCATCACCAGGAGGCCGAAGGCGGTCGAGGCGAGGCCCGGATCGGCCGATTGCACCCAGTCCTCCGCCGCCAGCGTGCCGGTGACGGCGTAGAGAATCAGGCCGAGCACCGCCCGGCCCCGGCGCCGCCCTTCCGCCGGGCTGCCCGGCTCCGCCGCCGGACGCCGGAAGGTGTCGGCGAGCCACAGCCAGACCGCCAGGTAGGCGAGGCTGCGCAGGATGAAGAAGACGGGGGTGAACCACACGCCCGCGAAGGCCGTGCGCGGCGACGCCCCCCGGTCCCACGGATAGAGGCCGTGGAGGCTGAGCAGCACCGGCAGCAGCAGCAGGCCGGCGATCGGCAACAGGCCGAGCAGGCGGCGCAGGGACGCCGCCATCGGGCCGGCGGCGAAGCCGGCGAGCTCGAGCCCCATCAGCAGCGGCAGGCTGCCGGCCGGCAGGGCCACCAGCACCAGCCAGGCGGCGAGGTAGGACGGCATCACCGGGCTGCCGGAGGCGCCGGCGAGCGCGCAGGCCGCCAAGGCCGCCACGCCGAGGGCGAGGGAGATCGGACGGCGATTCATCGCGTCGCTCCGGAGGCGGGAGCCTTGGCGGGAGCTTTGGCGGCGGCCGCGACCGCGGCCTGGTCCTCCGCCGGCAGGCTCGCCAGCGTCGCGCCCTGGCTCAGTTGCAGCGCGCGAACATAGGCGACGATCGCCCACCGGTCGGCCGGCGGCACCTGGGCGCCGTAGGAGAGCATGTTGCCCTTGCCGTTGCTGATGACGTCGTAGAAGTGCTTGGCCGGTGCCGCGCGCAGGCGGGCCTCGTCGAAGGAGGGCGGGCGCGGATAGCCGCGCTGGACGATTATGCCGTCGCCGCGGCCGGCGCCGCCGTGGCAGGGCGTGCAGAACACCGCGTAGCGCTCCTGGCCCCGGGCCAGCAGGGCCGGGGTCGCGGCGGCCGGCTGCGGCACCGGCCGGTCGGGCGCCGCCCGCGGCACGGTGCCGGGGGCGGGCAGGCGCATCGTCTGCCCTTGCGGGAAGAACGGGTTGCTGTCCCAGGTCTTGGCCTTGGGCTGGCTCACCATGTCGGCCCGGTCGCAGGCCGCCAGAGCGAGCGGGATGAGCAGGGCGAGGCGCTTCACAGCGGCACCCTCCGGACCATCAGCGGCCGGCCTTGCGGCAGCCGCGCCAGGGCCTGCTCGATCCGGTCGGGATCAAAGCGGGAGCCCGCCGCCTCGAGGGCGAGGAAGAAGCGGTCCTCGCTCGCCCGCACGAAGCCGGGAATCGCGAAGGCCGGGTGGTTGAGCCGCGGCAGGCGGTTCTGGAACAGCAGCGCCAGCACGGCGGTCAGCCCGCCGCAGAGGGTGCCGAACGACACGCTCGGCACCATGAAGGCCTGCCAGGAGAAGCGCGGCCGCCCGCCGACGTCGAACACGTAGTCGAAGCCGGTGGCGTAGAGGCACATCGCCATGAAGGCGGCGCCTCCCGCCAGGGCCGCCCCGAGGGCGAGGAGCGGCAGGACGCCGGCTGGGCGGCCGAGGAGCGCGGCGGCCCGGCCCATCGGCACCGGGCCGTAGGTCTCGATCCGGGCGCCGAGATCGCGCCCCTTCAGGGCCTGCACGGCGGCGGCGAGCGTCCCGGCATCGTCGAACTCGGCGCTGACGCCCCAGAGCGGCGCCTGCGCGGTCTCGGCGAGGGTCGGGGCGGCCTCGCCGCTCGGTCGTCCGTCCGGGTGGGCTTCCGCGAAGCGCTTGGTCTCGGTGATCGACACCATCGGCAGGGTGCGCAACCCGAGGAGCAGCAGGGCCAGGAACAGGCCGACCGAGCCGGCCAGCGTCGCCAGTCCCCACACGCCCATCGAATAGGGATGGGCCGAGGAGGGCAGGAAATCGTGGCTGAGCGTCACGATCAGCAGCATGAAGTGGTCGCCGAAGCTGCCGATCGCGGCGGCGATGCCGACGAGGGCCACGACGAGGCCGGAGCGGCGGAACGCGCGGAACCAGAACAGCTGCACCGGCAGAAGCGCGAAGACCACGATGAGCCAGAACGCCCAGGCATGCGGGCCGGACAGGCGCCGCACCAGCACCGCCCGGTCGTAAGGATCGCCGTGGAGCAGGCTCGAGAAGATCTCGGTGGCGTAGCAATAGGCCGAGGCGAGGCCGAGGACCAGCATCAGCCGCGCCATCAGGGCGAGGTGCCGCCCGGTGATCAGCGCCTCGAGCCCGAGGGCCCGGCGCACCAGCACGGTCAGCGCCGCCGTGACGCCGACGCCCGAGAGCAGCGAGGCGGCCAGGAACGTCACCGGCAGCAGCGTGTCGTGCCAGCCCGGCAGCACCGTGCCGGCGAGCATCACCGACGCCCCGGTCTGGAGCGAGACGACGAGCACGAGGGCGAGGGCCGAGAGGGTGCGGACGGCGAGGAGCCAGCGCTCCCAATGCGTCGAGGCCCCGCGCCAGCCGAGCGCCAGGATGCCGTAGGCCTGCGCCTTGAGCAGCGTCAGCCGCCGGCGCCGGCCGCTTCCCTCGTCGGCGGCCCGGATCTCGCCCTGCACCGCCTCGAAGGCGCGGTCGCGCAAGGCCGCGAAGTCGGGCAGCAGGCCGACATACCACAGGCTCAGGCACACCCCCAGGAAGCTGATGATGTCGATCGCGTCCCAGACCAGCGGCGAGCGGAATTGCGGCCAGAGCGCCAGGGTGTTGGGATAGGGCAGGGTCCAGTAGAACACCCAGGGCCGCCCGAGATGGATGATCGGGTAGAGGGCGGCGGCGGCCGCGGCCAGGATCGCCGTCGTCTCGGCGATGCGGTCTATCCCCGAGCGCCAGGCCGCGCCGGTGAGCCGCAGGGTCGCGGAGGTGAGCAGCGCCCCGCAGGCGATGCCGATCCACCAGTCGTAGGCGACGATGTCGAGCGCCCAGACGACCGGGTTGTTGTTGTGCCAGACCCCGACGCCGTTGAGCAGCAGCCAGCCGAGCGCCGCGGCGAACACGCCGAGCAGCCCGCAGGCCCCCGCGAAGGCGATCCACCACGCCCGCGAGCGGGTGCGGGCCGAGGCCCCGGTGACGGCGCGCCCGATCGAGGCGAAGTCCTCGCCGGCGGCGAGGAGCCCGGCGCGGGGGTTCAGGGCGCCGCTCACAGGGGGCTCCCAAGCTTGGCGCTCCCGGGCGTCACGGCGGCCTCCTCGACCAGCCGGGCGAGGTAGGTGGTGCGCGGCCTGGTGTTGAGCTCGGCGAGGAGGCCGTAATTGCGCGGATCGGCGGCGGCGGCCGCCACCCGGCTGCCGGAATCGCGCAGGTCCCCGAAGGTGATGGCGCGGGTCGGGCAGGCGCCCTGGCAGGCGGTCTCGACCGCGCCGTCGGGAATCGGGGCGTGCTCGCCCTTCGCCGAATCGATCCGCGCCGCGGCGATGCGCTGGACGCAGTAGGTGCATTTCTCCATCACGCCGCGGGCCCGGACCGTCACCTCCGGGTTGCGCTGCTGCTGCTGGACCGGCGCCGTGTCGCCGGAATAGTCGAGGTAGTTGAAGCGCCGGACCTTGTACGGGCAGTAGCTCGAGCAGGCGCGGGTGCCGACGCAGCGGTTGTAGACCATGAGGTTCAGGCCCTCGCGGTCGTGGACGGTCGCCTCCACCGGGCAGCCGACCTCGCAGGGCGCCTGCTCGCAATGCATGCAGGGCACCGGCATGAAGTGGGTTTTCGGCGTCTCGAGCCCGCCCTCGTAGTAGCGGTCGATCCGCAGCCAGTGCAGCCAGCGGCCGAGAGCCACTTCCTCCTTGCCGACGACCGGGATGTTGTTCTCGGACTGGCAGGCGGTGACGCAGGCGTTGCAGCCGATGCAGGCATCGAGGTCGATGACCATGCCCCAGGCGCGCTCGCTGCCGTAGCGCCCGCCGGGCGAGGTCGGGGCCGGGGGATAGAGCGAGGGCAGGGCCTCGCGGGCGACGACGGGCGTGGTCGAGCCCACCGCCTGCACGCGGATGAAGTCGTGCCCCTCCATGGTGCCGTGATCCTGCGTCGTCACCGGCGGCGCCCTGCGCCCCGTCTTGGCGAGCGTCGCCTCGGGCTGGCGCCAGGGCGTGGCGCCGGGGCGGATCGGGTAGGCGTCGTAGCCGAGCCCGTCGGCGAGCTGCTCCGGGATCCTCCGGCCGTAGCCGAGCCCGACCGTGACGGAATCGTCGGCCTGGCCCGGCTGGATCCAGACCGGCCCCTCGATCCGCCGGCCCGCGGCCTCGAGGGTCACGACGTCGCCCTGGCGCAGCTCCTCGCGCTCGGCGAGGGCGGGGCTCACCGCGATCACGTTGCCCCACACCACCTTGGTCAGGGGCTTGGGGAGTTCCTGCAGCCAGGCGAGGTTGGCGAGGCTTCCGTCCCACACGGTCGCGTCGGCCCGGAACAGCACCTCGACCCGCCGGGCGGGACCGGCGGGCGAGGGCGCCGGGCGGGCGGGGACGACGGGGGCCGGCACCGGCGCTCCGACGGTCTCGGCCGGAAGCGCGGTGTTCTCCAGGAAGCCGGCTTGGAGGAAGGCCTCGCGCCGGGCGTCCCAGGCGGCCTCCGCCTCGCCGGGACGGCGCCAATGGGCATCGAACAGGGCGCGCCCGTCCTTCGCCTCGGCATCGGTGAGGATCGACAGGATCTCCGGACCCGAGCGGCCGTCGTAGAGCGGGCGCACCGTCGGCTGGATCGGCGTCACCGTCCCGTCGAGGGAGCGGGCATCGCCCCAGGCTTCGAGCGGGTGGGCGAGCGGCAGGTTCCAGTCGCAGTGGAACGCGGTCTCGTCCTGGTAGAGCCCGGCATGGACCTTGAGCGGGACCCGCCCCAGGGCCTCCAGGAAGCCGAGGTCGCCCGGCGCGTCGTAGACCGGGTTGACGTCGAGCATCACCAGGAGCTGCACCTCGCCCCGGCGCATCGCCTCCGTCAGCGCCGACAGCGGCTCCGCGTCGAGCACCGGGACCGGCGCGGTGTGGAAGACGGTGCGGCCGGTATTGCCGAGGGCCGCGTTGAGGCGGTGGACCTGGGCCAGCAGCTCCGGCCCTCCATGCGCGCCGGCGAGGACGATGCCGCTGCCGCGCGCCGCGTCCAGGCCTGCGAAGGCCGCCCTGCGCCAGGACGCGGCGGGACCGTCGCCGGTGGAGGGCGCCCCGCCCCCGGCCTGGGCCAGGAGGTCGCGCACGATTCCCTCCAGCCCCTCCGAGCCGATGACGAGCGGCGTGTCGGCCTTGGCCGAGGTCAGGTTCGGGCTCGGGCCGGCATGGTGGAGAGGCAGCAGCCGGCCCTCGGCGGCCGCCCTGCGCCGGGCCTCGACCCAGTCCCGCGCCTGGCCGACCTGGCCGGGGCCGGGATCGAGCAGGTCGCCGTCGAGGGAGACCACGACCTTGGCCTCATCGAAGCGCCAGCGGGTCTCGAGCGGCCGCCCGAGGGCGAGGCGGGCTCCCTCGTAGAGCGCGTCGCGCCCGGTCGGGGCCGAGACGTGCCAGCGCATGGCCGGAAAGTCGCGGCGCATCGCGGCGATCTGGGCTGCCAGCGACGGCGAGGTGACCGGGCCGGTGAGGAGGTGGAGGCCCCGCCCGCCGTCGGCGGCCTTGAGCGCCGCGAAGCGCCCGGTCATCGCCGCGCGGAAGGCCTGCCACGAGCTCGGCCGGCCGAGCGCCTGGGGTGTCTGGAGCCGGAACGGGTCGTAGAGCCCGAGCACCGAGGCCTGCCCGAACACGTCGGTACCGCCGCGGCTCCACGGGTGATCGGCATTGCCCTCGATCTTGAGCGGGCGGCCGTTGCGGGTGGTGACCGTGATGCCGTTGGCGAAGCCGTCGACCAGCGCCGCCGAGGCGTAGGCGAGGGGGGCGCCCGGGACGATCCGCTCGGGCTGGCGGACGTAAGGAACCTCCTGCGCGCGCCCGTCCGGCTGGCCGCAGGCGGCAAGCCCGCTCATCGCGAAGGAGGCGGCCATCAGCTTGAGGAAGCCGCGCCGGTCGGGCGCGGCGGCCAGCCGCGCGGCGGCCGGGTACTCGGTGTCGAGGAAGGCCCGGAACGCGGGCGAATCCGCCACCGCGTCGAGGCTGCGCCAGAAGGCCGGGCCGTCGCCGGCGGCGAGGCGGGCGCGCAGCGCCCCGATGTCGTCGGTCATCGGTGGCAGATCCCGCATTCGGTCAGCCGCTCGCCGCCGCGGATATGGTACTGGCGTACCAGCTCCGGCCCGATCTCGGCCTGGTTCGCCGGCGGGCTCCAGGTCATGTCGAGGATCTGGTCCTTCGGCCGCACGTATTTCTCGGGGTTGCGGTGGCAATCGAGGCAGAAGCTCATCTCGAAGGCGTTGGCCCGGTAGGTGAGCTGCATGTCGGTGACCGTGCCGTGGCAGGTCGAGCAGCCGATGCCGTTGGTCACGTGGACCGAGTGGTTGTAGTAGACGTAGCCCGGCAGCTTGTTCAGGCGGGTCCAGACCAGGGGCTGATCCTTGGCGTAGCTCGCCCGCACCGGCTCCAGCATGTCCGAGCCGGACCAGATCTGCGTGTGGCAGGTCATGCAGGTATGGGTCGGCGGGAGGCCGGCGGTGGCCTGGGTCTCGACGGTGGTGTGGCAGTAGCGGCAGTCGATCTTCAGCTCGCCCGCATGGTGCTTGTGGCTGAACGGCACCGGCTGGGCCGGCGCCACCCCGACGCCGGTGACGTAGGAGGAGCGCACCAGCCCCGCCCCCACTACCGGCAGGGCCGCGAGGCACGCGGCGCCGGTCAGGAGCGCGAGGCGCAGGAGGGCGTCGGCACCCGGGGCGAAGAGCTGGCGCACGGCGTCAGGCCTCGCCCTGGAGAGGTGCCGGACGCCTCGGGCCCGAGACGGAAATCACGCTTCGCACCCCGTCCTCGTCATGCCGCCGCCGCTCCCCTGGAACGATGCCAAGCTAGGTGGCGCAGGCGTCGGCGACGGCCAGATGCCCCGGAGACGGATCATCAGGGTGCGACAGCGTGGCCCCGCCCCGGCGCCCCGCCGCGGCGGTCCGCCCGGTCTCACGACGGGTCGGGTACGGCCCGCACCATCAGGGCCGCCCCCGCGCCGTAGCCGGGGGGCGCGGCCTCTGGGATCGGCCGGAAGCCGTGGCGGCGCCAGAAGCCGGCGGCGTCGCCGACCGCGACCAGCACCGCCTCGGGCAGGCGGCGGCGCGCCGCCGCGTCGAGCATCAGCCCGACGACCTCCCCCGCCGCGCCGCGGCCCCGCGCGCCCGGGTCGAGCGCGACGTCGTGGATGCACCACGCGCCCGCCGGCTCCGGCAGCGCCCCGACGAGGGTGTCGAGCTCCGGCACCGCCCGCGCCCGCCACGGATGACCGATCGCGTAGCCGAGCAGGCCGTCGTCGCCCGCAAGGGCGAAGCAGCCCTCCGGGCACAGGCGCAGGCGCTCGGCCATCACCGCGTCGTCCTCCGGGTAGTCCGGATGGATGCGGGCGGCGAGGCGGGCGGCGGCGGCGAGGTCCGGCGCCCGCAACGGGCGCCAGCGGGCGGCGGGGCGGCTCAGCGGGCGGCCTCGTACGCGAAGGCCGGCGCGGCCTGGAGCTGCGCCTTGGTCAGCCGCACCTCCGCCTCCGCCACCGTGCCGTCGCCGGTCGCCAGCACCGTGGCGCGGCCCCGGGGCTCGGGCGCCATGACCGAGCCGGTGGCGTCGTCGACGGTGCCGCTGCGCTTCTGCGGCACGGCGGCGAGCGCCTGGTCGGTGACCGTCGCGCCGGGCATGGTCTGCGGGCCGGCGCTCGCTGCCGCGGCCTCGCTCGGCGCCCGCTCCGGCGTGGTGTGGGAGGGCGGCGCCCCGGCGGCGGCCCGCCCGGTGTTCCAGGCGAGCGCGCCGAACGGCACCGCCACGGATTTCTGGCCGATGCCGAGGAAGCCGCCGACGCCGATCACCACCGCGCGCACCCGCCCGTCCTCGGTGAGCAGCACGTCCTCGATCTCGCCGACCCGGACGTGGTCCATGCCGATCACCTTGACCCCGACGAGCTTCGAGGCCCGCAGGCTGCCCGGCTCCGGCCGGGTGAGGAAGCCCGCGGCCGGATCGGAGGCCGGGGCGGGCTGCTGGGCGAGGGCCGGCGCGGCGGCCAGCAGGCCGGCGAGGGCGAGGGGAAGAGCGGCGAGGGGACGGGCGTTGCGCAAGGCGGCGCGCATGATCGGGTCTCCGGGATCGTGATGCAGGGCTCGAGGTCTCAACGGCAGCGGCGCGCCGCGGTTCACCGGCGCAGCCGGTCGATCACCCCGCCGACCGTCGCCCGCGCCGAGCCGACGGCCGCGAGCGCCCAGTCCCTCGCCCGGGCGACGACGCCCCGCGTGGCGCGGGCCCGCACCTCGGCCTCCTGCGCCGCCAGCATCGCGTGGACGTAGGCGTCCTCCTGCGGCTTGCAGGCCTCGAGGGCCGCGCGTTGCGCCGCCCGCCGCTCCATCCCGAGGGGCTGTCCGGCGAAGGCCTGGCGCAGGCAGGCATGCCAGCCGCCTTCGAGAGCCTGAAGGGCCGCGTCCTCGGCCGCGGCCGGCCCGCCGGCGAGGACGAGCAGGAGCGGCACGAGGCCGGCGCGGCCTCGTCGGTGCGGTCCCGGTGCGGTCCCTGCGGCATGGTCCACGATCGTCCTCGATTTCACCCGCGACATCTCCCTCGACACGAGGTCTCGGCGAGGTCTCCGGCGGAAACGCGGCCGGATCGACTTTGTGCGCTGGCGCACACAGGGCGCCCGGATGCAGCCGCTGGCGAGTGACGAATGTTGACATTCATCACTCGTCCGGTAGGTTGATGGACATGCGGCCGGGCCGGTCGCGACCCTCGGTTGAGCTCCGCCCCCTCGCTCCGCCAAGGACCGTCGACCGGCCCGGCCGTACGCATTTCTCGCCGCCCGGCTTTACGCCGGCCGGCGCTTCTGGCACCGGCCGGTCATGTCGCTGCGCGCCTGCCTCGTCCTCGCCCTGCTCACCGGCCTCGTCGGCCTCGGTCTCCGCCTCGTCGTCCCGGTCACCCCGGTCGACCAGGATTACCGCGACGTGATCGCATATTATCGTTCGTTGCCGGCGGGCGCGGGGCATTGAGCGCCGGCAAATCATCTCAGAATGATGCGCGGCTCCATCCGCCGCGCCGCATCGAACCCGACGCGATCATTCGCCGTCGTCGAGCTCCCGGCCCGCCGCCTCCGCCAGGTCCCGGAAGCGCGCCCCGTCGATCCCGAGCCCCCAGGCCTCGTAGAGCAGCCGCCCGCCATTCGGCAGGGCGGTGAAATCGTAGTCGGGCGCCTCGCGGAAGCGCTCCAGCGCGATCGGAAACTGGTTCAGGGTCGCGGCCTGGCTGGCATGGGCGGCGAACAGCTCCGCCTTGAAGGCGCAATCCTCCGGATCGAGGTGGAGCGCGATGGCGCGTCGCGGCGGCTCGGCCGGCAGGAAGCTGCCGGCATCCGGCCCGTCCGGGCCGGCATGGTAGAACGGCATCTCGATCACCGCGAGGCGATCCGGCCCGAGGAGCCGGCGGGCGCCCTGCAGGCTCAGCGCCACGGCGTCGTGGTCCGGGTGGCCGCCCTCGCAGGCGTGGGTCAGCGCCACCGCGATGCCGCGTTCCGAGAACAGCGCGGCGAGGCGGCGGGCGAGAGGCGCGATGATCTCCGCCACCCCCTGGTCGCGATGCCCGAGGGCGAGGCGCCGCTCGGGGGCGATGCCGGCGAGCGTCAGTGCCGCGTCGAGCTCGCGTGCCCGCGCCGCCGCGTAGGCGGCGGGATCGGGGAAGCCGCGGCGCTCGGCGTCCCGCCCGTCGCGGGGCGCCCCGTCGGTGACGTGGACCACCGTGAGGCCGGCGAGCCGCGGCAGCTGCGCGCCGCAGCCGATGCTCTCGTCGTCCGGGTGCGCCACCACCAGGGCGACGCGATGCGCCGCCACCGGCCCGCAGGCCGGGTCGGCGAGGGCCGCCAGGACCGCGTCCGCGGCCGGCGAGGTCGGGGCGATGCGGGGCATCGGGATCAGATCGCCGGCCGCGGCCCGAGGGCCGGCCCGGGCCGGATCATCCCGGCGTAGCGCCGGACCATCGCGGCGCAGAACTCGGCGAATTCCTCCTTCACCTGCGGCGGGCTGGTGTGGTGGGGGGCGATGCCCCGGTGCTCGGGGGTGAAGCAGAAGGTCACGGTCACGTCGAACTCCGCCAGGGCCTCCATCTGCCGGTCGAACCAGTCGAGGGCGTTCGGCCGGAACGAATCGGCCCAGGACAGGCCGGTGCGGAGATATGTCACCCCGAGCCGCCGCATCCAGTCCACCGCCTCGTCGAGGCGGTGATCCTGGTAGTGGAACCACTGGCACAGGCCCAGCGCCGGGGTGTGGCGGGCGAAGTGCTCGAGCGCGGGCTTCGGCGTGCCGTCCTCGCGCAGCAACCCCATGAAGAAGTGCCGGTAATAGGACGAGCCCTCCGCCTCCCGGTGGCGGGTGGTGGCGCCCCAGGCCTGCGGCAGGTCGTAGAGGCTGTACCAGTGGATGCGCGGCGCCCGGCCGACCAGCAATTCGGCGGTGCGGTCGAGCCCGAAGACCTGCACCTCCTCGGCCCCGAAGGTCGAGACGCCGACCTCGGTGACCCAGATCGGCTTGTCCGTCACCGCCCGGATCTCGGCGAGCTTGCCGGGCCACTCGCCGATCTGCCACAGGTTCCAGTCGAGCGGGAAGCCGTGCACCGCCACCACGTCGACGTGGTCGAGGGCGCCCTTGCCGTCGAGCAGCCGGATGAAGGTCGGGTCGATCGGCGAGATGCCGCCGAGCACCGTCGGCAGGTGGGGCGCTTCCGCCTTCACGGCCCTCGCCGCGCAGTCGAGGGTATCGGCGAACAGCGACCAGCCCGGATCGATCTCGGGATCCCAGTGCGACTTGTTGTTGGGCTCGTTCCAGATCATCGCCGCTTCGATCATGCCGGCCTCGGGCGTACACAGGCAGGGAGTATCTCGGCCCGTCATGGCCGCCGGGCGGGTGCGGCGCAAGCCGTCCGCCGCGGCTGGCCCACTCCCCGCCGCGGGGCTATCGTCGCGCAAGACCGACGGCGTCGCCACGCGCGCGCCGGGACCAGGGAGAACCGTCATGCTTCGCATCGGCCTGCGCGCCGCGAGGGGATTTCGGGCGGAGGGCATCGCCGGGGACGGCGTCGCGCCGGGGCGGCGATCCCTGCTCATGGGCGCCTGCACCTGCGCGGCCCTGGCCTTCCTGCCGCGGCCGGCCGCGGCGCAGGCCGGGAGCGCGGCGCCCGCCCGGCCGGTCCACGCCGACCTCGACGCCGCGGCCCGCGAGGTCGAGGCGGCGATGATCGCCTGGCGGCGCGACATCCACGCCAACCCGGAACTCGGCAACCGCGAGCACCGCACCGCCGCCCTGGTCGCCCGGCACCTGCGCGGCCTCGGCTACGAGGTGAAGGAAGGCGTCGGCCGCACCGGACTCGTCGCCGTGCTGAAGGGCGGGGGCGGGCCGGGGCCGGTCGTGGCGCTCAGGGCCGACATGGACGCGCTGCCGGTGCGCGAGGAGGTCGACCTGCCCTTCGCCTCGAAGGCCCGGGCCGCCTGGGGCGGCCAGGAGGTCGGGGTGATGCATGCCTGCGGCCACGATTGCCACGTGGCGATCCTGATGGCGGCGGCCCAGGTGCTCTCGGCCCAGCGCGCCCGCCTGCCCGGCACGATCAAGCTGCTGTTCCAGCCTGCCGAGGAGGGCACGGTGGGGGAGGGCGTCTGCGGCGCCCGCCTGATGGTGGACGAGGGCGCGATGCGCGACCCGACTCCCGACATGGTGTTCGGCCTCCACGTCTCGAGCGCGCTGCCGGTGGGGAGCGTCGGCTACCGGCCCGGCAACGCCATGGCGGGGGCGGACCGCTTCCAGATCAAGGTGACCGGGCGCCAGACCCACGGCGCGATGCCGTGGAACGGCGTCGACCCGATCGTGATCGGCTCGACCATCGTCACGACGCTGCAGACCGTGGTCAGCCGCGAGACCGACGTCGCGCGCAGCCCCGCGGTGCTCAGCGTCGGCATCTTCAAGGGGGGGGTGCGCAACAACATCATCCCGGAGACCGCCGAGCTCGAGGGCACGCTGCGGACCTTCGGCGAGGCGCAGCGCGCCACCGCCAAGCGTCGCGTCACCGAGATCGCCCAGTCGATCGCCACGGGCATGAACGGCAAGGCCGAGGTGACCTGGGACGAGAACGGCTACCCGCCGCTCCACAACGACGCCGCGCTCACCGCACGCTGCGCCCCGACGCTGACGCGCCTGTTCGGCGAGCACGCCCGCCTCGTCGATCCCGCCATGGCGAGCGAGGACTTCCCCTACTTCGCGAAAGTGGCGCCCGGCTTCTTCTACTTCGTCGGCATCACGGCGCCGGGCACCGACCCGGCCAGGGCCGCGCCCAACCACTCGCCGCGCTTCCGCGTCGACGAGGCCGGGCTGATGACGGGCCTGCGCGCCACCCTGCACCTCGTCGCGGACGCGACCGGGATGGCGTAAGGCCCTGAAGGCTGACCCTGAATCCTGGAAGCATTCCGAAGAACAGCGGGTTTTCCCTGCGGCGTGACGGCCACGCAGACCTCGCTTGTGCGGCGATGCCTTGACGGCGATGCCGCACCTGCGAGATGACCGCTCCCAAACCGAGAACCGTCGACCCGTCGAACGCCTTCAGGATTCCTGGCCCGATGAGCAACTTCAACGAGGAGCGCGTCCTGTCCGTCCATCACTGGACCGACTCGCTCTTCAGCTTCCGCACCACCCGCGACCCGTCGTTCCGCTTCCGCAACGGCGAGTTCACCATGATCGGCCTCAAGGGCGAGGGCGCCAAGCCCCTCCTGCGCGCCTACAGCGTGGTCAGCGCCAATTACGAGGAGGAGCTGGAGTTCTTCTCCATCAAGGTGGCCAACGGCCCGCTCACCTCGAAGTTGCAGCATCTCAAGGTCGGCGACCCGATCGTGGTCAGCCGCAAGGCCACCGGCACCCTGGTGCTCGACAACCTGATGCCCGGCCGCAACCTCTACCTGCTCGGCACCGGCACCGGCCTCGCGCCGTTCCTGGCGATCATCAAGGACCCGGAGACCTACGAGCGCTTCGAGAAGGTGGTCCTGGTCCACGGCTGCCGCCACGTCCAGGAGCTCGCCTACGGCGAGACGATCACCGAGACGCTGCCGAACCACGAGCTGATCGGCGAGATGGTCCGCGACCAGCTGGTCTACTACCCGACCGTGACCCGCGAGCCGTTCCGCAACCGCGGCCGCATCACCGACCTGATGACCTCGGGCAAGCTCTTCTCGGATATCGGCCTGCCGATGATGACGCGGGAGGCCGACCGCTTCATGCTGTGCGGCAGCCCCGACATGATCCGCGACACCCGCGACCTGCTCGCCGGCGCCGACTACGTCGAGGGCAACCACGGCGAGGCCGGCCACTACGTCATCGAGAAGGCCTTCGTCGAGAAGTAGCGGCGTGATACGCGGGATGCGCCGGGAGAACCGTCCTTTGCGCATCCTGCTGATCAATCCCAACACCACCGCGTCCGTCACCGAGCAGGCGGCGGCGCATGTCCGGCGGCTGATCCCCGCCGAGATCGTGCCGGCGACCGGCCGTTTCGGCGCCCGCTACATCGCGAGCCGCGCCGCCGCCGCCATCGCCGGCCACGCCGCCCTCGACGCCCTGGCCGCGAACGTCGCCGGCTGCGACGCGGTCTATCTCGCCTGCTTCGGCGATCCGGGCCTGCTCGCCCTCAAGGAAGTGTCTCCCGTCCCGGTCGTCGGCATGGCGGAGGGGGCGCTGCACCTCGCCTGCACCCGCGGCCGGCGCATCGGCATCGTCACCGGCGGCGTGCTGTGGAAGCCGATGCTGACCGAGTTCGTGGCGATGCTCGGCCTCTCGGAGCGCCTCGCCGGCATCCGCACCGTCGCCCCCACCGGCGGCGAGATCGCCCGCGATCCCGACGCCGCCCTCGATCGCCTCGCCGGAGCCTGCCGCGATTGCGCGGCGATCGACGGGGCCGACGTGGTGGTGCTCGGCGGCGCGGCGCTGGCGGGCCTCGCCGAGCGGGTGCAGGCGCAGGTCTGCGTACCGGTGATCTGCTCGGTCGAGGCGGGCGCGCGGGCGGTGATCGCCGCGGCCGGGCTCGCCGGGGCGCGGCTGGTCCTGCCCGCGACCGAGAGCGTGGGTCTGTCGGACGAGCTCGCGGGGCTGCTGCGGGCCGGGAGCTGAGTTCCGCAATCACGCAAGACGGTCGCGCGCATTCCCTCTCCCCGCGGGCGGAGAGAGGGGAAACCCACGCCTCGTCCGGTGGCGTCGGGCTGTGCCGGCTCACGCGGGCGGACGGGGCATCACCCCGGCACCATCCCCTCCGGCAGCCCGATCGCGTGGTCGGCGATATCCCCCGCCCGGGTGATCCAGACCTCGTCCCGATGCGCCGCGATATGCGCCAGCGCCCGGCGCAGCGGACGCAGCCGGTGCGGCTGGCCGACGAGGTAGGGGTGGAGCGCGATGCCCATCACCAGCGGCGCGGCGGAGGCGGTCCTTCGCATCTCCTCGAAGGTGTCGACGATCATCTCGGCGAACTGGCCGCCTGAATCCTTGCGCCCGACGATCGACGGGATGTCGTTCAGTTCCTGCGGGTAGGGCACCGAGAGGATGCGCCCGCCGCCGCGGGTCGAGAACCAGGTCGGCTGGTCGTCGTGGCACCAGTCGAGGAGGTAGCGGTAGCCGGCCTCCGCCAGCAGGTCGGGGGTCGCGCGGCTCTGCGAGATCCACGGGCCGAGCCAGCCCGCCGGCGCCCGGCCCTCCTCGCGGGCGAGAACCGCGGTCGCCTCGGCGATCAGCGCCCGCTCCTCGGCTTCCGGCAGGGTGCCCTGGCGCTCGGCATTGCTGCGGCCGTGGCCCACCACCTCGTCGCCGCGGGAGCGGAAGGCGTCCATCAGGCCCGGGCATTCGGCGTAGATGCGGCTGTTGACGAGCACCGAGGCCGGCAGGGCGAGCTCGTCGAACGTTTCCGCGAGGCGGAAGACCCCGACGCGGTTGCCCCAGTCGCGCCAGGCGTAGTTGAGCACGTCGGGCTGCGGCCCGCCCGGCGCCAGCTCGGCCCCGAGTCCGCCGCCGAAGGCGAAGCACTCGACGTTGAGCGCGACGTAGACCGCGAGCCGCCTGGCTCCCGGCCAGTCGTAGGCGGGCCGGCGCGGCAGGGGGCTGTAGGCGTAGCGCCCGTGCGGGCGGGCCTCGTCGCTCATCGTCGTCTTCCTATGGCTTGGGAGGCGGGGCTGCATCGGCCGGCAGCAGGATGCCCGGGACGATCCTGCCCTCCGGCCCGTACTCGCCGGCCACCGCCTGGCAGGCGGCGTCGCGGTTCTGCATCATCTGGTTCGACATCAGGGCGAAGATCGTCTGGACCTTGGCGCCGAACGGGCCGCGGGGCGGGCGCACGTCCTCGATCGTGACTTGGTAGCGCGCCAGCAGCGCCTCGAACGGCGCCGTGCCGATGCGGTAGCCGCAGACATTGGCCGCCGCGAAGATGTAGGCCGCCGTCTCGAGCGCCCGCGGCGGGGGCGCGTTGCGGATGCCCTGCGCGGCGGCCTCCCCGCAGGCGAAGGCCAGGGCGGCGGCGAGGAGCAGGGTCGGGCGCATGGCGGGAATCCTCCGGACGATGCCGCACGGTCTGAGCAGCCGGGCTTCGGCATGGTCGGCGAGATAGCGCGGCCTGCCCCAGGGGCCAGGGGAGGGGCGAGGGGAGGGGGAGGGGCGAGGCACGATCGGGCCGTGCCCGCCGCAACCCTCCGGCAGTGCGCTCGAAAAAACTATCCCCCAGTATCTTTCCGACCCATGGCCGCCCCCGCCCCCCGGGCCTATCTGGCTCCGGCAGAGGCAGGAGGGAGGAGCATGACCACGACCTTCTACCTGGTGCGGCACGCCGCGCATGACCGGCTCGGCCGCGTCCTGTGCGGGCGGATGCCCGGGGTGCGCCTCGGGTGCGAGGGCCGGGCGCAGGCCGAGGCGCTGGCGGCGCGCCTCGCCGGCGAGGGGCTGGCGGCGGTCTACGCCTCGCCGCTGGAGCGGGCGCAGGAGACCGCCGCGCCGGTCGCGGTCCGGGCGGGGCTGCCGCTCGCCACCCTGGCGGCCCTGGACGAGATCGATGTCGGGGCCTGGTCCGGCCGGGACTTCGACGCGCTGCACGGCGACCCGGACTGGAGCGGCTGGAACCGGGCCCGCCACGTCACCCGGCCGCCGGGGGGCGAGACGGCGCTCGAGGCGCAAGTCCGCCTCCTGCGCGGCCTCGAGGAACTGCGGGATCGCCACGGCGAGGCCCGCCTCGCCCTCGTCAGCCACGCCGACGTCATCAAGCTCGCGATCGCCCACGCCCTCGGGCTCGGGGCGGACGGCCTGCAGCGCTTCGAGATCGGCCCGGCCTCGGTGAGCGTGCTGGTGATCGGGGCGTGGGGCGCCAAGGTCGAGAGCCTGAACGAGCGGGCGTTCCTGGGGACCCACGCATGACCGACGAGACCCTGCGCCGCCGGATCGAGGCCCTGGGCCCCTGGTTCCACAACATCGAGGTCGCGCCCGGGCTCTTCACCGCCCCCGGCCACTTCCTCGGCGACTACCCGACGGTGAAGTGGCGCGCCTTCGCGGACGCCGTGCCGGCCGACCTCACCGGCCGGACCGTGCTCGACATCGGCTGCAATGCCGGCTTCTACGCCGTCGAGATGAAGCGGCGCGGCGCCGCCCGGGTGCTCGGGATCGACGAGGACGAGCGCTACCTCGATCAGGCCCGCTTCGTCGCCGGGGCGCTGGGCGCCGAGATCGAGTTCCGCACCCTCTCGGTCTACGATGTCGGGGCCCTCGGCGAGCGCTTCGACGTGGTGCTGTTCATGGGGGTGCTCTACCACCTGCGCCACCCGCTGCTGGCCCTCGACCTGATCCACGCCCACGTCGCCGGCGACCTGGTGGTCTTCCAGTCGCTGCAGCGCGGCGCGCGCACCGTGGCACCGGTCGCCCCCGACTACGATTTCTTCGAGACCGCCCATTTCGACGATCCGGGCTACCCGAAGCTGCACTTCATCGAGCGCCACTACGCGGGCGACCCGACCAACTGGTGGGCGCCCAACCGCGCCTGCACCGAGGCGATGCTGCGGGCCTCGGGCTTCCGGATCGAGGCGCATCCGGAGGAGGAGGTCTATCTCTGCCGCCGCGCGGCGATGCCGGTCGAGGGCCGGCCGGTCTATCCGGCACGCCCGCCGGCCTGAGCGGTACACGGGGCGGCCCTGCGTCCTATAACGGCCTTCAGGGCCCGCGGCTTGCGACACTCGCGGTGCCCGCGAAGGATCCGAGCGCCCCGTGACCCCTCCCGCCCGATGAAGCCCTCGATCCGCCGCGGGACCCTGCGCGAGCCGGGCCCCGATCTCGCCCGGCTGCCGCTGGCGCCGGACCTCACCGGCATCAGCATCGCCGAGGGCCTGCGGGCGGCGCTCGCCTTCGCGAGCATCATCCTGATCGAGTGGTGGCTGCACTGGCCGCCGCTCCTCACCATGGCGCTCGCCGCCAACCTGACCTGCTTCTGCGACATCGGCGGGCCGATCCGGCCGCGGCTGCGCGCACTCCTCGCCTTCGCGGGGCTCGGCGGCGTGGTCTGGGGCGCCTTCGGGGTGATGGAGGGCTACGGCGCAGCCCTGGTGCTGCCGGTGGCGCTCGCGGTCATCTTCTGCTGCACCTTCGCGCGGATCTGGGGCGTGCCGGCCCAGACCGTCGGCAACGTGCTGGTGGTGGTGCTCTGCCTCGCCCTCGACCGCGCCTTGAGCGTCGAGCAGGGCGCGCTCGTCGCCGCGATGTTCTGGGCCGGCGGGCTCTGGGCCGCCTTCCTGGCCCTGGTGGTGTGGCGCCTCCACCCCTACCGGCCGGCGCACGCGGCGATCGGGGGCGCCTGGCGCGGGCTGTCGCGCCTCGCCCGCGACCTGCGCCGGCTCTCGGCCGATCCGCAGGGCACCGACCTCGCGGTGTGGGAGGCCCACGCGCGGGGCCATCGCCGGGCGGTGCGCGACGCGATCGAGGCCGCCCGCACGCTGGTGCTCGACCTCGCCCGCAGCCGGGCGCGGCTCTCGGAGCGCAACGCCCGGGCGCTGATCCGGCTGGAAGCCGCCGAGCAGATGTTCGGGGTGATGATCGCCCTGTCGGACTACCTCGAGCGCGCCACGCCGGCGCAGCGGGCGGAAGCCGCCAGGCTCCTGCGCCTGCTGCCGCCGATGCTCAAGGTCCTCGCCCGGGCGATCCGCCGCGACCGCCCGGTCGACCTCGGGCGCATCGAGCGGGCGCTCGCCCGGGCGCGGCCCGCCGCCGACGCCGACCCGGCCTTCCGCCGGATGGCCGAGCGGATCGTCGACCGGGTGCGCATCGGCGCGAAGCTGTCGGGGCCGGAGGACCTGGCCGGCGGCGGCGGGCTCGCCGGCGCGCCGGCCCCGCCCTGGCGCGAGACCGTGCTGCAGCCGCTGCGCGCCAACCTGACCTGGTCGTCGGCCAACCTGCGCCACGCCGTGCGGGCGACCGTGGTGGCGCTGCCGGCCCTCGCCGTCACCTTCTGGTGGCCGGGCCCCTTCACCCACTGGCTCACCATCACGGTGGTGCTGACGATGCAGCCCTTCTACGCCGCCACCTGGCAGCGGGCGCTGGAGCGCATCGGCGGCACGGTGCTGGGCGGGGTGATCGGGGCGGTGCTCGCCTTCTACGCCACCTCGCCGCCGATCCTCGCCGCCATGATGGTGCCGCTCAGCGTCCTCGGCTTCGCTGCCCGCGGCGTGAGCTACGGCACCTTCATCGCCTGCCTCACGCCCCTCGTCGTGGTGCTGGTCGAGCTGGTCGAGCCCGGGCACTCGTCCTGGGAGATCGTCGGGATGCGGGCGCTGTTCACGGTGCTCGGCGGGGCCGTGGCGGTGCTGGCCGGCCTGCTGCTCTGGCCGCTCTGGGAGCCCGGCCGCGTGCGCGACGCGCTCCGCACCGCCCTCCAGACCCATGCCCGCTACGCCGACGCCGTGGTGGCGGAGCGCCTGGGCGAAGGCCCGGCCGCCGCCGCCGAGGCCGCCGCCCGGGCGGCGGGGCTCGCGAGCAACAACCTGGAGGCCGCGCTCTCCCGCGCCCTGCAGGAGCCGATGCGCCGCGGCCGCTCCCGCATCGAGGCGGCGATGGTCGCCGACGCCACGCTCCGCCGCATGGCCGGCCGCCTCGCGATCCTGCGCCACGAGCCGGAGCCGGCGGGCGCCGACGCCGCGACCTGGCAGGCGTGGCGGGACTGGCTCGGGCACGCGCTCGCCGCGACCGCCGCCGGCGACCGGCTGCCGCCGAAGCCCGAGGCCGCGGACTCGGCGGCCTTCGGGCGCATCGCCGCCCAGGTCGAGCTCCTGGCCGGGACGTTGAAGCGGGCGGGGATCGGCGGGCGGGAGGCCGGCGTATCGCCAAGCCGGGAGCTGCCCTTCGAGCCCGGGAAGCCGTGAGCGGAGCGCCGGCTCTCCTGTGGCGCCGCGACCGTCGCGTCGCGGGGGCGGCTTTCAGGGATCGCGATTTAATATATAAATAAATACACACGGAGCGGGCGACGCCCAAGGTAGAGACGGATGCCCGGGCGATCGTGGCGCGTCTGCTGGCGGAGGGCTGGTTCAGCGAAGGCGGGGCGAAGCATGAGACGCTCGCTCATCCGCTGCGACCCGGCGTGAAGATCATGGTGCCGCGACATCGGACGCTGACGCCCGGCGTCGCCCGCGTCATCGCCAAGGCCGCCGGCTGGATCTGAGTGAGGACGACGAGATGCCCCGCTACATCGCCCTGATCGACGGCGAGCCCGGCGGTTACGGTGCCGCTTTCCCGGATTGCCCCGGCTGCACCGCCATGGGAGCGACGATCGACGAGGCCATCGCCAATGCCGGAGAGGCGTTGCGCGAGTGGATCGGCGACCGCTTGGTCGCCGGCCTCGCGGCCCCGGAGCCGCGCAGCGTCGACGCCCTTCTGGCCGACCCGCAGGCGGCGGAAGCCGTGGCGGAGGCGACCCTGGTCGCAACCGTGCCGCTCGTCCTCGACGAAGGCAGGTCTGTCCGGGTGAACCTCTCGCTCGATGCCGGCGCACTCGCGATGATCGACCAAGCCGCCCGCGAGCGCGGAGTGACGCGCTCGGCCTTCCTCGTCTCGGCGGCGCAGGACAAGATCATGGCCGACGGGTAGCACTCCGTCGGCGCCCGGCAAGGGAGGTCTCTCACCCCCGCCGCAGCAGGAACACCCCCTGCGTGCCGACGAGGTTCCACACCCACCACGGCAGGGCGAAGCGCATCGGGTGGCCCGAGGCGTCGAGCGCCGAGGCGCGCTCGATCCGGGCGCCGACCATGCGGCACAGGCCGACGAAGTCGCGGATCGTGCAGTGGTGGATGTTCGGGGTCGCGTACCAGGGGTCGGGCAGGGTGTCGGTCACCGGCATCCGGCCGCGCAGCAGCAATTCGCTGCGCACCCGCCAATGGCCGAAATTCGGGAACGACACGATCGCGTGCCGGCCGATGCGCAACAAGTGCTCCAGCACCTCCTTCGGCTGGCGCGTCGCCTGGATCGTCTGCGACAGGATCACGTAGTCGAAGGCGTCGTCCGGGTACGCCGCGAGGTCGGTGTCGGCGTCGCCCTGGATCACCGGCAGGCCGTGGGCCAGGCAGGCATTGACGCCTTCGCGCGAGAGCTCGATGCCGCGGCCGTCGACGCCGCGGCGGTCGCGCAGGAGCGCCAGCAGCGAGCCGTCGCCGCAGCCGACGTCGAGCACCCGGGAGCCGGGCTCGACGAGGTTGAGCATCACCAGGTGGTCGATGCGCGAGGAGCCGGTGGCGTCCTGCGGCAGGATCGCGGGGGCGAGGGGGGCGGAGGCGTTCACAGGCCGCGCTCCCGGGCGGCGGCGTCGATGAAGCCGCGGGCGGCCGAGATCATCGCCGGCTCGTCGAGCAGGAAGGCGTCGTGGCCCTTGTCGCTCTCGACCTCGACGAAGGCGACCGGCGCCGCCGCGGCGTTGAGCGCGTGGACGATCGCCCGCGAATCGGCGGTCGGGAACAGCCAGTCGGAGGTGAACGACACGATGCAGAATCGCGTCCTGGTGCCCCGGAAGGCGTTGGCGAGCACGCCGCCGTGGTCGGCCGCGAGGTCGAAATAGTCCATCGCCCGGGTCAGGTAGAGGTAGGCGTTGGCGTCGAAGCGCTCGACGAAGGTGATGCCCTGGTGGCGCAGGTAGCTCTCGATCTGGAAATCGGCGTCGAAGGAGAAGGTCGGGGCGTCCCGGTCCTGGAGCCGGCGGCCGAACTTGCGGTGGAGGGCGGGCTCCGACAGGTAGGTGATGTGGGCGCCCATCCGGGCGACGCCGAGTCCCTTGGCCGGCCGCGTGCCGACGTCGAGGTAGCGCCCGCCATGCCAGTTCGGATCGGCCAGGATCGCCTGCCGGCCGACCTCGTGGAAGGCGATGTTCTGCGCCGAGTGGCGGGCGCCGGTGGCGATCGGCATCGCGGAAAAGACCCGCTCGGGGTAGCTCGCCGCCCATTGCAGCACCTGCATCCCGCCCATCGAGCCGCCGATGCACAGGAACAGGTCCTTGATGCCGAGCCGGTCGAGCAGCATCGCCTGGCCGCGCACCATGTCGCGGATGGTGACCAGCGGGAAGTCGAGGCCGTAGGCGCGGCCGGTCGCCGGGTTGAGCGAGGCCGGGCCGGTCGTCCCCATGCAGGAGCCGACCACGTTGGCGCAGATCACGAAGTAGCGGTCGGTGTCGACCGGCTTGCCGGGGCCGACCAGGCGCTCCCACCAGCCGGCCTTGCCGGTCACCGGATGGGTGTTGGCGACGTGCTGGTCGCCGGTGAGCGCGTGGCAGACCAGGACCGCGTTGCTGCGCGCGGCATTGAGCGTGCCCGCCGTCTGGTAGGCGATCTGCCAGGGCGCCAGCTCCACGCCCGCATCCATGAGCAGCGGCGCGTCGGCCTCGAAACGGGCGACGGGGCTCGTCGGCTCGACCGCCTGGGCGGCGGCCTCGATCCCGGGCTTCAGGAGGGGTGTGGCCATGCTTCTCACGGGGCTGTCGCCGGGCGGCGGGCTGGACGAGGCGAAGGCGGAGGAGTTCCGGGGCCGGTTCGTTCTCCAAACCGGCACCGGACGTTAAAGCGTCCAAAATTTCCGCTTCAACGGACGAAAGAGGTAGGGCTTCGCTGTCCCGCCGTCAATCGACGGAAGGGCATTCTCCGAAGGCGCGCGCCACGGCGGCCCTGGCCCAAGGGCGCGGGCGGTCGTAAGACGGGGGTTCCCGCCGCTTCTCCCCGTAAAGCTATGACGTCGACCCCGCCCGCCGACCTCGCCGCCCTCCGGGCCGACATCGACCGCATCGATTCGGCGATGCACGACCTCCTGATGGAGCGCGGCCGGATCATCGACCGGCTGATCGCCGTCAAGAAGACCTCGGCCTCCGGCTCCGCCTTCCGGCCCGGCCGCGAGGCCTCGATGATGCGGATGATCGCCGAGCGCCACACGGGCCTGCTCCCCCTCGACACGGTGGAGGGGATCTGGCGCGTCATCATCGCGACCTTCACCTACGTCCAGGCGCCGTTCGCGGTCCATGCCGACGTGTCGGGCGGCGACGCGCCGATGCGCGATTCGGCCCGGTTCCATTTCGGCTTCACGGTGCCCTACCGGCCGCATCCGAGCGCCGCGGCGGTGATCGCGGCGGTTGCCGCCTCGCGCGGCGATCTCGGGGTGTTCCGCCTCGACCAGGGTGTGACCGCCGGCGCCTGGTGGCGCCAGCTCGCCGGTCCCGGTCGCCCGAAGGTGATCGCCCGCCTGCCCTTCATCGAGCGGCCCGGCCACCCGGCGGGTACTCCGGTCTTCTGCATCGCCAAGCCCCTCGACGACCCGGCGGCCGCCCAGCGCGACTGGGTGCTCTACGCCGCCCGGTTCGAGCGCTGGCGCGACGAGGCGTCCGATGCGGTGGCGGAGCTGGGCGGCGAGGTGGTGGCGAGTGCCGGCGTCAGTGGGGGCCTGAGCCAGCTCCTGGCCCTGCCCGGTAGCGTGAGCCCGGAGGAGGCGCGGGCGGCGCTGGCCGAGGCCGGCGCGGCGCCGCGGGATCTCGACGAGATCGGCAGCCACGCGGCGCGGTTCCGCGTGGGGGCGGCCTGACGACGTGGCTCTTCCCCTCCCCCTTGTGGGGAGGGGCTAGGGGTGGGGGTGGTGCCGGATCGAGCGCTGCGGTGCCTCCTGCACCACCCCCACCCCCGACCCCTCCCCACAAGCTTGAGCGATCTCGGGCAAGCCCGAGATCGCCTGGGGAGGGGAGAAGGATCAGGCCGACACCCCGAGCCGCCGGTTGAGCCCCAGCGCGCCCAGCGTGCAGACCGCACCCGAGAGCAGGTACACGCCGACCCACGGCAGGCCGAGATGGCTCGACGTGTAAAGCGCGACCAGCGGCGCGAAGCCGGCGCCGACGAGCCAGGCGAGGTCGGAGGTCAGCGCCGAGCCGGTGTAGCGGTACTTGGTGCCGAAATTCTCCGCGATGGCGCCCGAGCTCTGGCCGTAGGCGAGGCCGAGCAGCGCGAAGCCGACCACCACGAAGATCGTCTGGCCGGGCATGCTGTCGCCGAACAGCAGCGGGGCGACGATGCTGCCGATGGCGAACAGGCCGATCAGCGCCGCGGCGAGCGCGATGGTCGAGCGCCGGCCGATCTGGTCGGCGATCAGGCCCGACATGACGATCGTCATCGTGCAGATGGTGGCGCCGGCGAACTGCACCATCAGGAACTCGCCGACCGAGCGCCCGGTGAACAGGCTGATCCAGCTGACCGGGAACACCGTGACGAGGTGGAACAGCGCGTAGCCGGCGAGCGGCACGAAGGCGCCGACGAGGATGTTGCGGCCGCTCGCCTGCACCGTCCGGAGGACCGGCTCCGGCTCGAGCTCGTCGGCCTCGAGCAGGCGGCGGAACTCCTCCGTCGCGACGAGGCGCAGGCGGGCGAACAGGGCCACGACGTTGATCGTGAAGGCGACGAAGAACGGGTAGCGCCAACCGAAGCCCATGAAGTCGGCGTCCGAGAGCTGGAGCTCGAAGAACGCGAACAGACCGCTCGCCAGCATGAAGCCGACCGGCGCGCCGAGCTGCGGCAGCATCGCGTACCAGCCGCGGCGGCTCTTCGGCGCGTTGAGGGCGAGCAGGGAGGCGAGACCGTCCCAGGCGCCGCCGAGGGCCAGGCCCTGGCCGATGCGGCAGGCCGCCAGCAGCACCGCCGACCAGTGCCCGATCGTCTCGTAGCCCGGCAGGAAGGCGATGAGGCAGGTCGAGAGGCCGAGCAGGAACAGCGCGATGGTGAGCTTGGTGGCCCGGCCGTAGCGCCGGTCGATCGCCATGAACAGCACCGAGCCGATGGGACGGGCCACGAAGGCGAGGGCGAACAGCCCGAAGGAGTACAGCGTGCCGGTCACCGGATCGGCCCACGGGAAGACCAGGCGCGGGAAGACCAGCACGCAGGCGAGGCCGAACACGAAGAAGTCGAAGAACTCCGAGGTGCGGCCGATGATGACGCCGAGGGCGATCTCGCCGGGGGCGACGTGGCCCGGCTCCGACGAGACCAGGCGGGCATCCCGTTCCGGCTTGGAGGAGGAGGCGGCGGCGGGATCCGCCGTGATCGTGGCCATATCGGAATCCTGCTTCGTCACTCTACGAAGGTCCCTTCCTTAGAGGAGAACCGGTCCCCAGGGGGCCTGGACAAAACGTCCAATCCCGCGAGGGCCGCGGCGGGCGTACACGACAGGGGCCGAAAGCTGATCGTCCGGGCTGCCCGTGAAACACTTGCGCCTCCTCCTCGTACTTCCGTTCATCCTCCTCACCGGAGGATGCAATATGGTGCTCATGTCGCCCGCCGGCGACGTGGCGCTGCAGCAGCGTAACCTGCTGATCGCCTCCACGGTGCTGATGCTCCTCATCATCGTGCCGGTGATGGCGCTCACGATCGCCTTCGCCTGGCACTATCGCGAGGGCAACAAGAAGGCCGTCTACGATCCCGATTTCCATCACTCGACCGGTCTCGAGGTGGTGATCTGGTCGGCCCCGCTCCTGATCATCATCGCGCTCGGCGCGCTGACCTGGCTCGGCACCCACCTGCTCGATCCCTACCGGCCCGTCAGCCGCATCAGCGCCGCGAAGCCGATCGTGTCGAGTGTCGGCGACCCGATGGTCTCGGGCAAGCCCCTGGTGGTCCAGGTCGTCGCCCTCGACTGGAAGTGGCTCTTCCTCTACCCCGAGCAGGGCATCGCCTCGCTCAACGAGCTCGCCGCCCCCGTCGACCGGCCGATCGAGTTTCGCATCACCTCCTCCTCGGTGATGAACTCGCTGTTCATCCCGGCGCTGGCCGGCCAGATCTACGCCATGCCGGGCATGCAGACGCGGCTCAACGCCGTGATCAACAAGGCCGGCACCTACGAGGGCTTCTCCGCCAACTACAGCGGCGCCGGGTTCTCGCACATGCGCTTCGCCTTCAAGGGCGTCGACGAAGGCGCGTTCAGCGCCTGGGTCGACAAGGTCAGGAAGGAGGGCGGCGACCTCTCCCGGGCCGACTACCTGAAGCTCGAGCGCCCGAGCGAGAAGGAGCCGGTGCGCTACTACAACGCCGTCGATGCCGGCCTCTACGACGCGATCCTCAACATGTGCGTCGACCGGACCAAGATGTGCATGCACGACATGGCGGCGATCGACGCCCGCGGCGGCGGCGGCCGCGAGGGCCTCAACACCGTGATGAGCCTCACCTACGACAAGGCGGTGCGCCGCGGCACCGGCGCCACCCAGACGGCCACCTTCGTGACCGCGCTCTGCACCCCCGCCGACGCCTACGGCCTCGGCAACTCGTCGGCCGCGAAAGCGACCGCCGCCGCGAGCCCGCGCCTGAACTGAACGAGCCCGGACCCCGACCGATACTCCGCATTCCAGGCTGAGCCATGAACTCCGAACCCAATCCGATCGAAGCCTACCCGCACTGGTGGCGGCTGCTGTTCGGCCGCTTCACCCTCGAATCCCTGCCCCTCCACGAGCCGATCGTGGTGGTGACCTTCCTGGCGGTCGCCGTCGGCGGCCTCGCCGTCCTCGGCCTCGTCACCCGCTACAAGCTGTGGGGCGTGCTCTGGCGCGACTGGTTCACCAGCGTCGACCACAAGAAGATCGGGATCATGTACATGGTCCTGGGCCTCGTCATGCTGCTGCGCGGCTTTGCCGACGCGGTGCTGATGCGCTCGCAGCAGGCCATCGCCCATGGCGGCTCCGACGGCTTCCTGCCGCCGCACCACTACGACCAGATCTTCACCGCCCACGGCGTGATCATGATCTTCTTCGTGGCGATGCCGCTGGTCACCGGGCTGATGAACTACGTCGTGCCGCTGCAGATCGGCGCCCGCGACGTCGCCTTCCCGTTCCTCAACAACTTCAGCTTCTGGATGACCACCGGCGGCGTCGTGCTGACGATGATGTCGCTGTTCATCGGCGAGTTCGCGGCCACCGGCTGGCTCGCCTACCCGCCCTTGTCGAACATCGCCTACTCGCCGAGCGTCGGCGTCGACTACTACATCTGGGCGCTGCAGATCGCCGGCATCGGCACGACCTTGTCGGGCGTCAACCTGATCGCCACCATCGTCAAGATGCGGGCGCCCGGCATGTCGATGATGAAGATGCCGGTCTTCACCTGGACCTCGCTCTGCACGAACATCCTGATCGTCGCCTCGTTCCCAGTGCTCGGCGCCGTGCTGGCGCTGCTCACCCTCGACCGCTACGTCGGCACCAACTTCTTCACGAACGATCTCGGCGGCAACCCGATGATGTACGTGAACCTGATCTGGATCTGGGGCCACCCCGAGGTCTACATCCTGGTGCTGCCGGCCTTCGGCATCTTCTCCGAGGTGACCTCGACCTTCTCCGGCAAGCGCCTGTTCGGCTACGCCTCGATGGTCTACGCCACGGTCGTCATCACCATCCTGTCCTACCTGGTCTGGCTGCACCACTTCTTCACCATGGGATCGGGGGCGAGCGTCAACTCGTTCTTCGGCATCACCACGATGATCATCTCGATCCCGACCGGCGCGAAGATCTTCAACTGGCTGTTCACGATGTATCGCGGCCGGATCCGCTTCGACCTGCCGATGATGTGGACCGTCGCCTTCATGCTGACCTTCGTCGTCGGCGGCATGACCGGCGTCCTGCTCGCCGTGCCCCCGGCCGACTTCGTGCTGCACAACTCGCTGTTCCTGGTCGCGCACTTCCACAACGTGATCATCGGCGGCGTGCTGTTCGGCCTGTTCGCCGGCATCTACTACTGGTGGCCGAAGGCCTTCGGTTTCCGCCTCGACCCGTTCTGGGGCAAGGTCTCGTTCTGGTGCTGGGTCGTCGGGTTCTGGGTGGCGTTCATGCCGCTCTACATCCTCGGCCTGATGGGCGTGACCCGGCGCATGAGCTCGTTCGAGGGCACCTCGCTGCAGCCGTTCTTCATCGTCGCGGCCTTCGGCGCGGCCCTGATCGCCTGCGGCATCGCCGCGATGATCGTGCAGTTCGCCGTCAGCATCCTGCGGCGCGAGCAGCTGCGCGACCTCACCGGCGATCCCTGGGGCGGCCGCACCCTCGAATGGGCCACCTCCTCGCCGCCGCCCGAGTACAACTTCGCCTTCACGCCGATGGTGCATGACGGCGACGCCTGGTGGGACATGAAGAGCCGCGGCTACAAGCGTCCGCTGGAGGGCTACAAGGCCATCCACATGCCCAAGGGCACCGGTGCGGGCGTGATCATCTCCGCCATCGCCACGGTCTTCGGCATCGCCATGGTGTGGCACGTCTGGTGGCTCGCGGCGATCTCCTTCGTCGGCGCGATCGCGGCGGTCATCACCCACACCTTCAACTACGACCGCGACACCTACATCCCCGCCGACGAGGTCGCGCGGACCGAGGCCGAGCGCACCCGCACGCTCGCCCTCGTCAAGGCCTGAGGACCCCGCCATGGCGCAGTCACACATTGCCGCGGCGGACGACGCCGAGCTGCACTTCTACGTCGCCGACGAGCACGGTCACGCCGAGGGCGGGACCATGCTCGGGTTCTGGCTCTACCTGATGAGCGACTGCCTGATCTTCGCGATCCTGTTCGCGACGTACGGCGTGCTCGGACGGAACTACGCGGCGGGTCCGTCCGGCGCGGACCTGTTCGACCTCAAGCTCGTGGCGGTGAACACCTCCATGCTCCTGTTCTCCTCCATCACCTACGGCTTCGCCATGCTGGAGATGGAGAAGGGCGACCAGCGGATGACCCAACGCTGGCTCGCGGTCACGGGCGCCTTCGGCCTCTGCTTCATCGGCCTCGAGCTCTACGAGTTCGCCCACCTGATCCACGAGGGCGCCACGCCCCAGCGCAGCGCCTTCCTGTCCTCGTTCTTCACCCTGGTCGGGACGCACGGCCTGCACGTCACCTTCGGGTTGATCTGGCTCGTGACCCTGATGGTGCAGGTGCACCAGCGCGGCCTGATCCAGGCCAACCGCCGCCGGCTGATGTGCCTGAGCATGTTCTGGCACTTCCTCGACGTGATCTGGATCGGCGTCTTCACCTTCGTCTACCTGATGGGGTCCCTGTCATGAGCGCCCGCGCTCCCGTCTCCGAGCAAGTCCACGTCGAGGTCGTCCACGACCACCACGAGGCCGGCCACGGCTCGCGCAAGGCCTACATCACCGGCTTCGTCCTGTCGGTGATCCTGACGGCGATCCCGTTCTGGCTGGTGATGGCCAAGGTCTTCCCCGACCCGCGGGTGACCTCCTTCGTCATCATGGCCTTCGCGGTGGCGCAGATCGTGGTCCACATGGTCTACTTCCTGCACATGAACGCGCGCTCGGAAGGCGGCTGGACCATGATGGCGCTCATCTTCACCATCGTGCTGGTGGTGATCGCGCTCTCGGGCTCGCTGTGGGTGATGTACCACCTCAACACCAACATGATGCCGATGTCGCCGGGCGACATGCGCAACATGCCGTGACGACGATTCACGACGACCGGTCGTTCCAGGCCGGGGCGGTGTCGCCCCGGCCCGCCAAGCGCCTGTCCCTGGTGGCGCTCTCGCTGCTCGCGACCGCCCTGTTCCTCGC
The DNA here is from genome assembly GCF_001653715.1 of Methylobacterium platani. GTDB lineage: Bacteria > Pseudomonadota > Alphaproteobacteria > Rhizobiales > Beijerinckiaceae > Methylobacterium > Methylobacterium platani. Next base: position 77,379 of record NZ_LWHQ01000015.1, on the reverse strand, counting down.
CCTCGGGATCTGGCAGGTCGAGCGCCGGGCCTGGAAGCTCGACCTCATCGCCCGCGTCGAGGCGAGGCTGTCCGCCGCCCCGGTCCCGGCGCCCGGCCCGGCCGAATGGCCCAGGATATCCCACGAGACCTCCCGCGACGCCGACGAGTACCGCCGCGTGACGGCGAGCGGCCGCTTCCTCCCCGGCCGCGCCGTCCGGACGATGGCGGTGACCGAGAAGGGGCCGGGCTCCTGGCTGCTCGAGCCCCTCGTCACCGGATCCGGCGACACGATCCTGGTCAATCGCGGCTTCGTGCCCCCGGACTGGCGGGCGCCTCCCGGGGACGGGGAGGGGACCGCGACCGTCACCGGCCTCCTGCGGATCACCGAACCCGGCGGCGGCTTCCTGCGCAGCAACGATCCCGCCCACGGCCGCTGGTACTCCCGCGACGTCGCGGCGATCGCCGAGGCCGAAGGGCTCGGCCGGGTCGCGCCGTACTTCATCGATGCCGACGCCGCGGGCAACGGCCCGGGCCGGCCGGTCGGCGGGCTCACCGTGGTGGCGTTCCGCAACCATCACCTGATCTACGCGCTGACCTGGTTCGGGCTGGCGGCCCTGTCGGGATACGCCGCCCACCGGGCGTGGCGGGAGCGGGTTCCGGGCTGATGGTTTCCAGAACAGGCACCGGCAGAACCCTCCCCCCTCTGCGGG
>NZ_LWHQ01000015.1:0-76570 GCF_001653715.1 Methylobacterium platani | reverse complement strand
CCCCGCAGAGGGGGGAGGGGCCACCCGCGGGCGACCGGCGACGGCATGACCGACTGGCCCGCCCTGCGCCGCAAGGCCCGCGAGACCCTCATCGGCACCGCCCGCCGCCTCGGCGCCGGCACGCCGGCTTCCTTCGGCGCCTCCGACGACGACGGCGGGCGCCAGAACCTGCTGCTGCTGGTCCAGCTGCGCTGGATCGCGGTGGCCGGCCAGGTCATGACCGTCGCGGTGGCGCAGGGCGCGCTCGGCATCGCGCTGCCGCTCGGGCCGATGGCGATCGTGCTGGTCGGGCTCGTCCTCCTCAACCTCGCCAGCCTCGGCTGGCTCGCCCGCGGCGGCCGCGTCACCGAGGGCGTGCTGTTCGTCGCCCTGCTCCTCGACGTCGTCGCGCTCACGGTGCAGCTCTACCTCAGCGGCGGCGCCACCAACCCGTTCACCTCGCTGTTCCTGCTCCAGCTCACCCTGGCGGCGGTGCTCCTGAGCAGCCAGGCGACCCTCGGCCTCGTGGCGCTGACCACCGCGTCGCTCGGCGTCCTGATGCTCGCCTACCGGCCGCTGGTGCTGCCGCCGGGGGAGGGCGAGGACGACCTGTTCCGGCTCTACCTCGTCGGCATGCTGGTCGGGTTCGTGATCGACGCGGCCCTGATCGCGGTCTTCGTCACCCGGGTCTCGCGCAACCTGCGCCGGCAGGATGCCCGGCTCGCCGACCTGCGCCAGCGCGCGGCCGAGGAGGACCACATCGTCCGGATGGGCCTCCTCGCCTCGGGGGCGGCGCACGAGCTCGGGACCCCGCTCTCGTCGCTCTCGGTGATCCTCGGCGACTGGCGCCGGATGCCCGAGCTCACCGCCTCGCCCGACATCGTCCGCGAGATCGAGGAGATGCAGGAGGCGGTCGGGCGCTGCAAGGCGATCGTCACCGGCATCCTGCTCGCCGCGGGTGCCGCCCGCGGGGAGGCGGCCCACGTCACCAGCGTGCGCGGCTTCGTCACCGAGCTCGTCGGCGACTGGCGGCGGATGCGCTCGTGCTTCTGCCTGCAGGTGCGCGACGAGTTCGGCGAGGACGAGGAGATCGTCTCCGACACCGCCCTGAAGCAGGTCCTGTTCAACGTCCTCGACAACGCCCTCGACCTGTCGCCGAGCTTCGTCGAGCTGGCGATCCTGCGGGAGGGCGATACCCTGCGGCTCTCCGTCACCGACCGGGGCCCGGGTTTCGCGCCCGAGATGCTGGCGCGGCTCGGCCAGCCCTATACATCGAGCAAGGGGCGCCTCGGCGGCGGGCTCGGGCTGTTCCTCGTCGTCAACGTCGTGCGCAAGCTCGGCGGCACGGTGGAGGCCCGCAACCGTAGCTACGGAGGCGCCGTCGTGACCATCAGCCTGCCGCTCTCGAGCCTGACGGTGTAGGATGTCCGACGACGACCGCCTGCTCGTCATCGTCGAGGACGACGACCGCTTCGCCGCCACCCTGACCCGCTCGTTCGAGCGCCGCGGCTACACGGTGGTGAGCCTGACGGGCCTCGCTCCCCTCGAGGCCCTGCTCGCCGCCCGCACCCCGGCCTACGCCGTGGTCGACCTCAAGCTCAACGGCGAATCGGGCCTCGCCTGCGTCAAGGCGCTCCACGACCACGATCCCGGCATCCTCACGGTGGTGCTGACGGGCTATGCCAGCATCGCCACGGCGGTCGAGGCGATCAAGCTCGGCGCCTGCCACTACCTCGCCAAGCCCGCCAACACCGACGACATCGAGGCGGCGTTCTCCAAGGCGGAGGGCGACGTCGCCGTCTCGCTCGACGGCCGGCCGACCTCGATCAAGACGCTCGAATGGGAGCGCATCCACCAGACCCTGGTCGAGACCGACTTCAACATCTCGGAGACGGCGCGGCGCCTCGGGATGCATCGCCGGACCCTGGCACGCAAGCTCGACAAGCAGCAGGTGAAATAGTCCTGCTCCGTTTCCGCATGGCTGGTGCGTGCGGAATGCGGTTTCGCATCCTGGCGGAGGCGCCGCACCCACGGTAACGTCCCGCCCGATTTGTCAGGAGGAGACGCCATGAACCCCCCGTCCGCCGCGGTCGCGACCCAGACCAACCTCAGCCCGGTGAAGCCCAACGAGGGGAGCCGCGGCGCGTTCCGGTGGGACGACCCGTTCCTGCTCGACGACCAGCTCACCGACGACGAGCGCCTGATCCGCGACTCGGCCCGCAGCTTCGCGCAGGAGCGGCTGCTGCCCGGCATCGTCGAGGCCTATGCCGAGGAGAAGACCGACCGTTCGCTCTTCAACGCCATGGGCGAGCTCGGCCTCCTCGGCGTCACCCTGCCGGAGGAGTACGGCTGCGCCGGCGCGTCCTACGTCGCCTACGGCCTCGTCGCCCGTGAGGTCGAGCGGGTCGATTCCGGCTACCGCTCGATGATGAGCGTGCAGTCCTCGCTCGTCATGTACCCGATCTACGCCTACGGCGACGAGAACCAGCGGAAAAAGTACCTGCCGAAGCTCGCCTCGGGCGAGTTCGTCGGCTGCTTCGGCCTGACCGAGCCGGATGCCGGCTCGGATCCCGCCGGCATGAAGACCCGCGCCGACAAGATCGACGGCGGCTATCGCCTCTCGGGCGCCAAGACCTGGATCTCGAACGCCCCGATCGCCGACGTGTTCGTGGTCTGGGCGAAGTCGCCCGCCCACGACAACCAGATCCGCGGCTTCATCCTCGAGAAGGGGATGAAGGGCCTGTCGGCGCCGAAGATCAAGGGCAAGCTGAGCTTGCGCGCCTCGGTCACCGGCGAGATCGTGATGGACGGCGTCGAGGTGCCGGAGAGCGCGCTGCTGCCCAACGTCTCGGGGCTGAAAGGCCCGTTCGGCTGCCTCAACCGGGCGCGCTACGGCATCTCCTGGGGCGCGCTCGGCGCCGCCGAGGATTGCTGGCACCGCGCGAGGCAGTACACGCTCGACCGCAAGCAGTTCAACCGGCCGCTCGCCCAGACCCAGCTGGTGCAGAAGAAGCTGGCCGACATGCAGACCGAGATCGCGCTGGGCCTCCAGGGCTCGTTGCGGGTCGGCCGGCTGTTCGACGAGGGCCGGATGGCGCCGGAGATGATCTCGCTGGTCAAGCGCAACAATTGCGGCAAGGCACTGGCGATCGCCCGCGAGGCGCGCGACATGCACGGCGGCAACGGCATCATGGGCGAGTACCACGTGATGCGCCACGCCCAGAACCTCGAGACGGTGAACACCTACGAGGGCACCCACGACGTCCACGCCCTGATCCTGGGCCGGGCGCAGACCGGGCTGCAGGCGTTCTTCTAGCCTTCTACGGCTTTTCGCCAGTATTCCAGGCTCCCCGGGTTCACCGGGGAGCCTGCCGCCCGGTCGAGGCCGAGAATCTCCTCGTGGAAAGCCCTGGCCTCTTCCGGCCCGACGAGGTCGCGCAGGGCGGTGAGGATGCGGCTGATCCGCAGGTGGTTGTGGTCGAAGGCCGTGAGCCATCCGCCGGTCCCGGCATAGAAGCGCAGCATCCGGTCGCGGGCGGACAGGAGCCCGGCCCGCGCCGCCGGGTCGGCCCGGATCGCCTCCGCCTCGGCCGCTCCGAGCACCGGCGCCCCCGGCACCGCCCGGCTCGCCTCGCGGAGCGGGAACAGCCACTGGATGAAGTCGTGCACGCCCTCGATGCGGGCATCGTCGAAGGCCAGCACCTCGGCAAGGCTGCGCCCGCGTCCGTCGCGGCCGCGGCCGGCGAGGAAGGCGTGGATCGGTCCCGCGATCGGCTCGTCCATGCGTTCGCCTCCTCGTGCCGCCCCTCCCGATCTATGGCGAGGCGCAGCGGCGGACAGGCGGGGCCGTCGCGCAATCGAGGCTGCATTGCTGGCGCGCGCCGCAGAACCACGACAGGCTGCCGCTCTTGAGGCAGGCGCCGCCGCACTGGCGGTAGCTGCCGTAGATCGGACGGACATAGACCGGCTCGGTCAGCACCCGCGCCCGGCCCTCCTGCGCCGCGACGAGGGCCGGCACGGCGACGAGCGAGAGGGCGATCGCCGTCGTGCAGGAGCGAAGGAGGGACATGACCGGGCCGCCGTTGCGAGGGACCCGATGATCGGATCAACGTCCCGGCCGGTCGATTAAATTGCACTTCACGGTCGCGGAGCGCGGGTCAGGCTGCCGCCCGCCGCTCGGCCCGCGCCGCCTCCAGCGCCCGCACCCGCGGGATCACCTGCTCGCCGAAGTATTTCACCTCCTCCTGGAAGTGCAGGAAGCCGAGGAGCGCGAGGTCGGCGCCGGCATCCTTGAGCGCCAGGATGCGCGCGGCGATCTGGTCCGGCGTGCCGATCAGGTTCGAGCGGAAGCCGTCGTTGTACTGGACGAGGTCCTCGAAGCTCGACGTCGCCCAGTTGCCCTGGCGTTCCGGCGAGGCGGCGCCGGCATTCTTCACCTCGTGGCCGAAGGCGCGCACCGCCTCGGGGTCGGCCTGCGCGATGATCTCGCGCAAAACGGCCTGCGCCTCCGCCTCGGTGTCGCGGGCGATCACGAAGGCGTTGACGCCGATCTTCACGCTCCGCCCCTCGGCCGCGGCCTTGTGGCGGATGTCGTCGACCTGGGTCCGGATGTTCTCGGGCGTGTTGCCGTTGGTGAAGTACCAGTCCGAGACCCGGGCCGCCATGTCGCGCGCCGCCCGCGACGAGCCGCCCTGGAAGATCTCCGGCAGGGGCTCGGCCGGCTTCGGCTTCAGGGTGTAGTCGCTGTAGCGGTAGAAGTCGCCGCGGAAGGTGAAATTGTCCTGCGTCCAGATTCCGCGCAAGGACCGGATGAACTCCTCCGAGCGGCGGTAGCGCTCGTCGTGGTCGAGCCAGGGCTCGCCGATCGCCCGGAACTCGCCCGAGAACCAGCCGCTGACGATGTTGACGGCGATGCGCCCAGCCGTGAGCTGCGAGATCGTCGCGACCTGCTTGGCGGCAATCGTCGGGTTCCACGGCCCGGGCAGGAGAGCGGCGATCACCTTCAGCTTCGTCGTCGCGGCAAGCAGCGCGTGGCTGAAGGCGACCGATTCGTGCTGGTACTCGGCGCCGTAGCCGGCGGTGAACCGGATCTGGGTCAGGGCGTAGTCGAAGCCCGCCCGCTCGGCGAGGCGCGCCAGCTCGCGGTTGTAGTCGGCGTCCCAGCTCGTGCGCTGGGGGATCTTGCTGATGACGAGGCCGCCGGAGACGTTCGGCACCCAGTAGGCGAAGCGGATCGGCTCGGGCTTCTGCTGCGTCATGGCGCGTCCTCGCTCATCGATGATCAAGAAGAGCCGGCGCCGTCATGATGAAACGGCGCGGTTGACCTTCAGTATCGAAGGTCGTTTCCGCGCCGTCAAAAGCATCGTCGTGCTTTTTTCCTGCCCGCGCAAAAAGCCCGTTCTCCCGAACGCGGCCCCCGCGCGGACGATCTTCCGTCAGGTCGTCCTCGGCCTGGTCAAGGCTTGGCGCTCAGGCCTTGGGCCGCTCGCGGTTGCCGTATTGCGCCAGCTCCAGCCGGGCGATCGAGCGGTTGTGGACCTCGTCCGGCCCGTCGGCGAGGCGGAGCGTGCGGATGCGGGCGTAGGAATAGGCGAGGCCGGCATCGCTGCTGACGCCGGCGCCGCCATGGGCCTGGATCGCGTCGTCGATGATCTTGAGCGCCATGCGCGGGGCCGCGACCTTGATCATCGCGATCTCGAGCTTGGCGCCCTTGTTGCCGACCTTGTCCATCATGTCGGCCGCCTTCAGGCAGAGAAGGCGGGTCATCTCGATGTCGGTGCGGGCCTCGCCGATGCGCTGCTCCCAGACCGAGTGGTCGGCGATGCGCTTGCCGAAGGCGACGCGGCCGAGCAGCCGCTTGGCCATCTTCTCCAGTGCCTCTTCGGCGACTCCGATGGTGCGCATGCAATGGTGGATGCGCCCCGGCCCGAGGCGGCCTTGCGCGATCTCGAAGCCGCGGCCCTCGCCGAGCAGCAGGTTCTCGGCCGGCACCCGGACGTCGTCGAGGATCACCTCGGCGTGCCCGTGCGGCGCGTCGTCGTAGCCGAAGACCGGCAGCATCCGCACCACCTCGATCCCGGGCGTGTCGAGGGGCACGAGGATCTGCGATTGCTGCTGGTGCAGGGGCGCGCTGGTGTCGGTCTTGCCCATCACGATGGCGACGGCGCAGCGCGGATCGCCGACGCCCGACGACCACCACTTGCGGCCGCTGATGACGTAATGGTCGCCGTCGCGGCGGATCCGGGTTTCGATGTTGGTGGCGTCCGAGGAGGCGACGTCCGGCTCGGTCATCAGGAAGGCCGAACGGATCTCGCCCGCCATCAGGGGGGTGAGCCAGCGCTCCTTCTGCGCCTTTGTGCCGTAGCGGTGCAGCACCTCCATGTTGCCGGTATCGGGCGCCGAGCAGTTGAACACCTCGGAGGCCCACTGGATCCGGCCCATCTCCTCGGCGCAGAGCGCGTAGTCGAGGTTGGTGAGCCCTGCGCCGCGGAACGCGCCGTCGTCGTGCTGGGGAGAGGGCGGCAGGAACAGGTTCCACAGCCCGGTCTCGCGGGCCTTGGGCTTCAGCCGCTCGATCACCGGCACCGGCTGCCAGCGGTCGGTGCCGAAGGCCTCCATCTCGGCCTTGTAGGTTGGGACCGCCGGGCGGACATGCTCGTCCATGAAGGCCCGGACCCGGTCGCGCCAGTGGCGCTGCCGCTCGGAGAGGGTGAAGTCCATGCGCGCTGATCCTCCCGTGGCCGGGGTCTCGACGCCCCGACGCTCCGGACCGGAGCCTAGCGCCAACCGGGCGCAAGCAAAACCGTCTTTTCGAAAGGGGCGAGGCGCGTGCGCTGCGCCGGCTCCGTACCGGATCTTCGAAGATCAGTCCCGGTAGACCCGCTCGTAGCGCCGCCCGAGCCCGGTCAGGATCTCGTAGCCGATCGTGCCGGCGTTGCGCCCGACCGTGTCGAGGTCGAGCCCGTCACCGATCAGCGTCGCGGGCGCGCCGCGGTGCAGGGCCTCCCGCGGCGCCTCGCTCACGTCGAGGATGATGAGGTCCATCGAGACGTTGCCGGCGAAGGGGCAGCGCACGCCGCCGACCACGGCCTCGCCGCGGCCGGTCGAGGACCGCGGGTAGCCGTCGGCGTAGCCGAGCGACAGGGTGGCGAGGCGCCGGGGGCCGCGGGCGACCCAGCGGGCGTTGTAGCCGGCGGTGGCGCCGGCCTCGACCTCGCGGACCTGGAGGATGCCGGCGTCCAGCCGCACCACCGGACGCATCGGGTTGTCGCGGCCGGGGCGCGGGTTGCCGCCGTAGAGCGCGTAGCCCGGCCGCGCCAGGTCGGCGCGGCAGGAGGCGAGGAAGTCGCCCGAGGAATTGGCGAGCGAGGCCCGGATCCCCGGATAGGCGGCGCGCACCCGGGCGAACTCGGCGGCCTGGTGGTCGGTGAGGGGATCGTGCTCGACCTCGGCGCTGACGAGGTGGCTCATCAGGAGGTCGATGCCGGCCTGCGCGACGACCGGGTCGCCGGCGAGCGCCAGGGCGTCGGGCACCGAGACGCCGAGGCGGTTCATGCCGGTATCGACGTGGAGGGCCGCCGGGCGGACCGTGCCCGCGTCCCGGTTCGCCGCCGCCCATTCGGCGACCTCGTCCCGCGAGCCGAGCACCGGGCGGAGATCGGCATCCCGGTAGGCCCGGGCGCGGCCCGGCGGGAAGCCGTTGAGCACGTAGATCGCCGCCTCGGGCAGCGCCTCGCGGGCGGAGAGCCCCTCCGACAGGTGGGCGACGAAGAAGGTGCGGCAGCCCTCTTCCCACAGGGCCGGCGCGGCCCGGGCGATGCCGCAGCCGTAGGCGTCGGCCTTGATGACGGCGGCGGTCTCCGGGCACTCCGCCTCCAGGGCGAGGCGCCGCCAGTTCGCCCGCAAGGCCGCGAGGTCGACGGTGAGGCGGCCGCCGTGGCCGATCGGGGTGGGCTCGGTCATGATCTCGCTCCTGGCGCCCGGTCTATCGCCCGAAGGGGGCAGCGCCAAGGCCGCGGCGAGGGGCGGCCCGGCTTTCGGTCGGGCCGCCGGCGCGTCAGTGGTTGTCGGGCAGCCGGTCGCTCTGAGCGAGGTTCGAGAACCGGGTGATCTCGGCGTCGAACTGGAGTTCCACGGTGCCGGTGGGGCCGTGGCGCTGCTTGCCCAGGATCACCTCGGCCTTGCCGTAGACGCGGTTCATCTCGGCCTCCCAGGTGAAGAACTCTTCCGTGCCCTCGCGCGGCTTCTTGTTCTTGACGTAGTATTCCTCGCGGAACACGAACATCACCACGTCGGCGTCCTGCTCGATCGAGCCCGATTCGCGCAGGTCCGAGAGCTGCGGCCGCTTGTCGTCGCGGGCCTCGACCTGGCGCGAGAGCTGCGACAGGGCGACGATCGGCACCGCCAGCTCCTTGGCGAGCGCCTTCATGCCGGTGGTGATCTCGGTCATCTCCTGCACCCGGTTCTCGCCCTTCTTGGACGAGCCCGACAGGAGCTGGAGGTAGTCGACGACGAGGAGGTCGAGGCCGCGCTGGCGCTTGAGCCGGCGGGCGCGCGCCGCGAGCTGGGCGATCGAGATGCCGCCGGTCTGGTCGATGTAGAACGGGATCGTCTGCATGTCCCGGGCGGCGTCGGTGATCTTGTAGAACTCCTCCGGCCGGATGTCGCCGCGGCGGATCTTGTAGGAGGCGACGCCCGATTGCTCGGCGATGATGCGGGTGGCGAGCTGCTCGGCCGACATCTCGAGCGAGAAGAAGCCGACGATGCCGCCGTTCTTGGTCGCGATCGAGCCGTCGGGCTGCTTCTCTCCCACGTAAGCTTTCGCGATGTTGAACGCGATGTTGGTGGCGAGCGAGGTCTTGCCCATGCCCGGCCGGCCGGCCAGGATGATCAGGTCCGAGGCCTGCAGGCCGCCCATCTTGGCGTCGAGGTCGGACAGGCCGGTGGCGATGCCCGACAGCCGCCCCTCGCGCTGGTAGGCCTTGGCCGCCATGTCGACCGCCGCCGTCAGGGCGTCGGAGAACTTCTGGAAGCCGCCGTCGTACTTGCCGGTCTCGGCGAGCTCGTAGAGCCGGCGCTCGGTCGCCTCGATCTGCTCGCGCGGCGAGGTCTCGACCGGGGCCTCGTAGGCGCCGTTGACCAGGTCCTCGCCGATCGTGATCAGGCGCCGGCGCAGCGCCAGGTCGTAGATCGTGCGGCCGTAATGCTCGGAGTTGATGACCGTGGTGGCCTCGGCGGCGAGCCGGGCGAGGTACTGGCCGACGGTCAGGCCGCCGAGGTCCGCGTCGCCGAGATAGGTCTTGAGCGTGATCGGGCTCGCGAGCTTGCCGGCCTTGATCAGCGTGATCGACACCTCGTAGATCCGCCGGTGCACCTCCTCCATGAAGTGCTCGGGCAGCAGGAAGTCCGAGACCCGGTAGAAGGCGTCGTTGTTGACCAGGATCGCGCCGAGCAGGGCCTGCTCGGCGTCGATGTTGTGGGGGGCGACGCGGTATTCCTGCTGCACGGGCTCGAGGTTCGCCGTCAGGGTGCTGGGAATGGCCATCCGGCGGGGCTCCGGGCGAGAGGGGGCGGCGAGAGGGGACGTGGTGTCGGATCGTCAAACGCGGCGGCGACCATCGCACCGCTATCGTTGACCAAACCTTGACCGAAGGACGGCGGGAGGGGCCTGAAACGAGAGCGGGGCCCGCGACTCGCGTCGCGGACCCCGCCATGCTGGAACAAACTGGGAACAAGTCAACCCCGGTTGCCGGGCTTGTCCCCGCTGTCCCGGCTATCCCGCCCGGGAGGACGGGACGGCTTGGGGACGGCTCAGCGGTCGTCCGCCTCCGGGCCGGCCTCGGCGAGGGCGGCACCGACCTCGAGGCCGAGGTCGTCGAGGTTGAACTCCTCGCGGGTGGTGGTCGACTCGCCGCGGGCCTGACGCTCGGCCTCCTCGGGGCTGCGGGCGACGTTCACGGTCACGGCGACCTCGACCTCGGGGTGCAGCACCACCGGAACGGTGTGCAGGCCCAGGGTCTTGATCGGCTGCGCGATGTTGAACTGGTCGCGGTTGACCGAGAAGCCCTCCTGGGTGACCACCTCGGCGAGGTCGCGCGGGGAGACCGAGCCGTAGAGCACGCCGGTCTCGCCGGCCTGGCGGATCAGCACGAAGCTCTTGCCGTTGAGGGTCTCGCCGACCTTCTCGGCCTCCGAGCGGCGCTCGAGGTTGCGGGCCTCGAGCTGGGCGCGCTGGTCCTCGAAGCGCTTCTTGTTGCCTTCGGTGGCGCGCAGGGCCTTGCCGCGGGCGAGGAGGAAGTTGCGGGCGAAGCCCGCCTTCACCTTCACGGTCTCGCCCATCTGGCCGAGCTTGGCCACGCGCTCGAGCAGGATCACTTCCATGGTCGTCGTCCTTCCAATGCGAGGCCTCGCGGGCCTCCGGGTGGTGATGGCGGAACGGGCCGCCTTCGGGGAACCGGACCGCCCGTGGGCGGTCCGGGGATGGCGTGTCAGGCTACCGGAGGAGCCTTCGGAGGAGCCTCGGCCGGCCGGCGCCGCCCGGTGAGGGCGTCGACGAGGCCGAAGAGCGAGAGGGCGGCGAGCGCCAGGCCCTGCGTGAGGAACACCAGCACGTAGAGGCCGACGAGGAGCGGCGTGCGGCCGGGCTTGCCCCGGCTGCGGTCGTGCAGCGCCGCCAGGCCCTGCAGCGCCAGGGCGGCCGCGAAGGCGCCGAGCAGCGCGACCCCGAAGGCGCCGGCGTAGCCGGGCGCCGCCGCGAGCACGGCCCCGACCGGCAGCGCCCACAGGGCCCGGCGCGGCAGGGCGGTGGCGGGAAGGTCCGGCCAGGGCCGGGCCAGGCGGCCCGAGATCTGCACCACCCGGGCGCCGGCCCAGAGATAGAAGGTCAGCAGCAGGGTGAAGGTCGTCGCCATGATGGCGGGGGCGAGGCCGGCGACCCGCTCGGCGATGCGAGCGAGGTCGTCCTCCTCGAGCCCGGCGCCCCGGGACGGGGTCTCCTGCATCTGGAGCTGGAGCATCGCCCGGGCGAGGCGGCGGACCCGCTCCTGGTAGGCGGCGTGGTCGCCCGAGGACAGCATCACCACGACGATGAGGGCGATCGCCGCGGTGACGGCGACCCAGGCGAGCAGCCGCCCGGTCGGGTACCATTCCATCCCGCCGGCCGCCGTCCCACCGGAGACTTTGGGGCGGCCGAGCAGCGCGAGGTAGCCGAGCCACCAGGCGGGGAGCGCCGTCGAGACCAGGAAGGCGAGGCCGCGCAGGGGCGAGGAGGCGAGCGCGAGGGCGAGCGTGCCGGAGGCCGCGGCGACGAGGCCGGTCCGGTGGCTCCAGCCCATCGCGACGATCAGGATCGGCAGCGGGGCGAGCAGGTAGAGCGCCAGCGCGAGCGGCGTCGCCTGGACGACGACCCCGATCAGGAGCGCCGAGGCGAGGCCGGCGACGACGCCGATGCCGGTATGACGAAGCATGGAGAACCCGTCCGCTGTCCCGCCGCCCGGTCCGGGCGGGGTTAGAGGCGGTGGATCACCGCCCCAGCGACCCGGCGGCGGGAGCCGCCGGGTTGTTGATCGGAGGTTTAGCGGATCACGTAGGGCAGGAAGCCCAGGAAGCGGGCGCGCTTGATCGCCTGGGCGAGCTCGCGCTGCTTCTTGGCCGACACCGCCGTGATGCGCGAGGGCACGATCTTGCCGCGCTCGGAGACGTAGCGCGAGAGCAGCTTCACGTCCTTGTAGTCGATCTTCGGGGCGTTGGGGCCCGAGAACGGGCAGGTCTTGCGCCGACGGAAGAACGGACGACGGCCACCGCCGCCACCAGCACCGAAAGCCATGGCTTACTGCTCCTCGTTCGTGTTGCGCTCAGGCCGCTCGGCCCGCTCCGGACGGTCGCCGCGGTCCGGGCGATCGCCGCGCTCCGCGCGATCGCCGCCGCCGAAGCCGCCGGCGAAGCCGTCGTCGTCGCGGCGACGGCCGCGCTCGCGGTCCTTGCGCTCGTCGCGGTCACGCTTCTGCATCATCGCGGACGGCTCGGACTCGAGCTCCTCGACGCGCACGGTCATGAAGCGCAGCACGTCCTCGGAGATGCGCATCTGGCGCTCCATCTCGGCGAGGGCCGCCGGGGGAGCGTCGATGTTCAGGAGGGTGAAGTGCGCCTTGCGGTTCTTGCGGATGCGGTAGGCGAGGGACTTCACCCCCCACATCTCGGTCTTCTCGACCTTGCCGCCGTTCTGCTCGATGACGGACTTGTAGGTCTCGATCATCGTTTCGACCTGCTGCGAGGTCACGTCCTGGCGAGCCAGGAACACATGCTCGTAGAGAGCCATGATGGGCCTTTCTCAGGGAGACTTTGGCCCGCTGCCCGAAGTCGCGGGTGCGGTTCTGGCGTCGGGCCGGTTCGTCCTCGCGTCGCACGGCGCCAAGCCCTTCGAGCCTGCAAAGGCCCGAGCGGTTGTTCGAAGGCGGAGACACCGGACGACGGGGCGAGCCCCTACGACGGGCGATGAGCCCGCCGCCGTCCGTTCAGCCCCCGGCCGGAGCGAACGCGAGGCGCGGCCTATAGCAGGTTGACGGGAAAGGGCAAGGGGGTCCCGGCGCGGAAACGCCGACGGGCCGGGCGGGCGGCCTTGGGCTAGGGTGTCGGCGGAGCGCCGGCTGCTAAGCCCCGCGTAACCGTGCTGCCCTAGGCTGCCGCAACGTTCGTCCACCGATCGCTTCCCAGGAATCCCGCACGATGGCCTCGGCAGCGGCCCCCCGGCCCGACAGCTCCGTGCCGCCGGCCGGCGCCCTCTCCCTCGCCGACCTCGTCGACGAGGCCGAGCGGGTCGCCGCCCGCGACCGCGCCGGGCGGGCGCTGCACGGCGTGGCCGATCTCCTGGTCGCCGACGCTCGGCGCTTACCTGCGCGCCCGCCCGGGTCCGGCCCCGACGGCGGAGGCGGCCGGCCTCGCCGTGCAGGTCTACCGCGCCGTGGCGGTGGCGCGGGCGCGGGATCTGGTCGCTGAGCGGCAGCGCGCCGCCCCGGATTCGGCCGAGCTCGGCTGAATCGATCCGCCGGGCGGAGACGGGCGGGCGTGCCGGGATCGGAGGAGGAACGAGGCGCCGTTTCGGAAGCCGGCCTCCGGCGCGCGTCGCATCGAACCGTTGAAGCATTGCCGAGGACGCAGCCGATCGCGCTGCGCTCGGCTGCGTCCTCGATACCGTGCGGGCGGCCTGACGCCGGTACTACGGCTTCTTCGCCGTCGCCCCGAGATGCTTGTCGAGGAAGCCGGCGATCTCGGTGAAGACCTCGCGGGTCTCCGGCGCGGCCGGATCGAACAGGTACTGGGCGTGGCTCATGCCCTCGAACACCTGGAGCGAGGCCTCGACCCCGGCCTGGCGCAGCTTGCGATGGGTGCGCACGGTGTTCGACAGGAACAGGTCGCGGGTGCCGGTGGTCAGGATGGTCGGGGGCAGGCCGCGCAGGTCGCCGTAGATCGGCGAGAGCTGGGGGTCGCGCAGGTCGTGGCCGGCGGCGTAGAGCCGGGCCGCCCGGGTCAGCACGCCGTCATAGGAGACGAGCACGTTGTCGAGCCACTCGTTGGCCTTGTAGCTGTCGCCGGTCTCGGTCAGGTCGGACCACGGCGTGCCCGGCGCGATGGCGGCCGGCAGGGCCACGCCCTCGCGCTTGGCCCGCAGCATCAGCGCCAGCGTCATGCCGCCGCCGGTCGAGGTGCCGAACACCGCCATGTTCTCGGCCGGCTGCAGGGCGAGCGCCGCCTTCCACACCGCCATGGCGTCGTCCATCGCCGCCGGGTAGGGCGCGTCGGGCGGCATGCGGTAGTCGAACGAGATCACCGTGAAGCCGCCGAAGGCCGCCATCAGCACCGCCTCGAGCGTGCCGGCCTCGCCCGGGTTGTAGACGTAGCCGCCGCCGTGGATGTGGATCAGCAGCCGGTGGCGGTTGCGCTCCGGCACCTCCTTGGGGGCGATGATCCAGGCCTTGACGCCGCCGATCACCTCCGGGGTCGAGACGACGCCGAGGCGCTCGCGCAGGGCCGGCAGCGGCGCGGCGGTCTGGGCGGCGAGCCGGGTGACCAGGGCCTTCCACTCCGCCGCGCTGCCCGGATCGGCGTTCCAGGCCGGGGTCTGGTAGGGCGCGGCGATCGCCGCCTGGAACTCGGGGCTGACCGTGCCCGGCACCGGGATGCGCCGGCCCGGCACGGTGCGCGGGCCGGGCTTGGCGTTGGCGGCGTTCTGGGCCGCCTCGAGCCGGGCGAAGTCCGAGGCGTCGGCGTTCGGGGCCGCCGCATTCTGCGCCACGACCGGACCGCCCGACAGGGCGGCGGTCAGGCAGGCGAGGGTCAGCAGGGCGGCGGGGCGGCGCGGGCCGGGCAATGGGCGCGGGTCCTGTCAGCGGGGAACCCCGCACGATTCGCACGCCCGCCCTCATCCGACAAGACGCCCGCGCTTCGCCTCACGGCATCCCGCGCCGCAGGGGCGAGCTCGCGTAGCCGTCGAGCAGGTCCTGCGGGTCGCGGTAGATCGCGGCGCAGCCGGCCGCGCTCAAATCCGCCTCCGGGAAGCCGCCGCACAGGACGCCGATCACCGGCAGCCCGGCCTTGACCGCCGCCTCGGCGTCGTAGGGCGAGTCGCCGATCACCACCGCCTGGCCCCGGGCCGGGTGCCCGAGCCGTGCGAGGGCCGCGTCGAAGATGTCGGGATGCGGCTTCGAGCGTTCGGCCTCGTCGGAATTCGTCGCCACGTCGACGAGGTCGCGGATGCCGGCGATCTCCTGGTAGCGCGCGACCTCGTCCGCCTTGCCCGAGGAGGCGAGCGCCAGAACGTGGCCCTCCGCCTTCAGCCGCTCGAACAGGGCCCGCACGCCCGGGAACGGCCTGACCTTCGGCAGGTAGTCCCGGGTGAACAGCTCCGAGCGGAATGTCTCGATCGTCTCGCCCTCGCGCTCCAGGCGCTCCTCGGGCACGAAGACCGGCATCAACTGGTCGCCGCCCTTGCCGATCTGGCCGCGGACCGCGTCGACCGGCACCGCGATCCCGAAGGCGCGGAAGGCCTCGGCCCAGGCCTCGGCATGCAGGTCGACGCTGTCGAGCAGGGTCCCGTCGATATCGAAGATCAGGTTGCGGATCATGGCGGGGCCTCGTCTGTTGCAGCCAGGCACGAAAGCCCGGCAAAGCGCCGGGGTTCCGCGCGCTGCCGGCGGTGCGGCTGGCCTTCGGCCGTCCCGATCGTTAGAGGTTCGGCAACGCCGCTTTCCGCCGGCCGGCGGGGCGGTCTTCGCAAAGACGTGAAGTGGGAAGCACCGATGTCCGTCCTGTCCAGAGCCTGCCTCGTCGTGGCCGTGGCCGCGCTCGCGGGCGGCTGCATCAACAATCCCCTCGGCCAGGTCGGCGGCGTGCTCCCGGCGGGCGACGTCGGCCCGCCGCCCTCCCTGCGCGGCGACGTGAAGCTGCCGGCCCGCAGCAACGGCGACCTCGCCCAGGCGGCGACCGAGCCGACGCGCCGCCTCAACGTCCCGTCGAGCACCCGCGGCAGCGACACCCTGAGCGCCGCGCCGCGCCGCATCCGCCGCGACGAGATCGAGGGCGAAGGCGGGCCGAGCGGCAGCGGCGGCAGCAGCCTGTCGCCCTCGATCGGCTCGGGCGGCTCGGTCGGCCTCGGCGGCAAGTTCTGAGGCGGCAAGTTCCGGGGCTGCAAGTCCCGGGGCTGCAAGTTCCGGGGCCACGGCCCTAGCGGGATCGGGACTCTGCCGGTTCCCGCTTGTGCCGGGCAGTCGTCTCCCGAGCGCTCTTCTCCTGAGCGCCCTTCTCCCGGGTCGTCCTGGCGGCCCGGGTCGCCTGCGCCCGGGCGGTCTCGCGCAGGCGCCGCAGGCGCTCCTCCAGGCCGGCGCGGGTCGCCGGCCACCAGCCGCGGCCGGGCGCGTCCGGCGCCGCCGCCGGCACCGTGTCGGCGATCTCGGCGGGTGTCGGGATCCGCCACCAGCCCCAGACCAGCGGCCCGTCCGCGGTGATCCCGGGATAGTGCGCCAGCGCCGCGGTCTCGGCGACGGGGGCGTCGTCGAGGGCCTCGAACACTACCACACCGGCCTGCGCCACCTCCACCGCCGCGCCGAGCGGCGGCGGGTCGGCCCGCGGCACCGGGTGGCGCCGGCGGCGGCGCTCCGCCTCGGCCGCGGGGTCGCGGGCGGCCTCGCGCCGGGCCCGGCGCGCCGCCGGCTCGCTCGAGCGCGCCGCCTCCTCGATCCCGTCCCACACTTCCTTCAGCGCCTCGTAGGAGCGCCAGGGCACCCGCCAGGCCCGGATCTCCGGCGCCCAGGCGGCGAACGGGATGGTGCGCAAGGTATCGACGACCGTGCGCGAATAGGGCGTGCGGACCAGGAGCGCCTCGGCGCCCGCCGTGAGATAGGGGCTCTCCAGCGGCTCGAAGGCGTAGGCGTCGCGGCCCTTGTCGTCGCCGTAGGCGTCGAGCGACGAGATCTCCCGGGCGATCCAGGCATCGGCCCGCTGCTCGGCGGTGGTGCCGGGCACGAACCAGCGCCGCAGCTTGCGCCGCCAGCGGGCGGTCGGGAACGTGTCCTTGAAGCGGGCGAGCAGGGCGCGGTCGAACGGCATCGCCACCAGCACGCCGGGGCGCTTGAGGGTCCCGGGCGCCACCGCGAAGCCGGCCCCGCGGGCGACCTCGCCGGCGGGCGCGTCGCGCTCGGCTGGCCGGTCGTCCTGCCGCTCGTCTTGCCGCTCGTCTTGCCGCCCCTCGTCGCCCATGGCCGCCTCAGATCGTCGGGGCGCGGCCGCCGTAATAGTCGTCGAGCCGCCCGCCATAGGACGGATCCGCGAACGGGTCCTCGTCCGGGCCGTGGCGCGGCGCGCCGGCCAGGGTGTCGGCATCGATGTCGATGACGTAGCCGCCGAGCCGCACGTCGTAGGTCAGGGACTTCCAGGGCACCGGGTGATAGTGCTCGCCGAAGCCGAGGAAGCCGCCGAAGGACAGGACCGCGTAGGCGACCTGCCCCGAGACCTTGTCGACCATGAAGTTGTAGACGCTGCCGAGGTGCTCGCCCTTGCGGTCGTAGACCGCCGTGCCCTCGACCTTGTTCGAGGCGATCAGCCGGCGGGTCTCGTCGAGGGCGACGCCGTCGCCGGAGGGGTCGAGCTCCATCGAGCCGGGCTCGCGCAGGGGGCGTTCGTTCGGCGCGGCGCTCCCTTGGGAGAGGTCTCTTCCTGGCAGGTCGGTCGGCATGGCGGGCTCCGCTGCGGGGAGGGAAGGGGTCCTCTGGGAACCGGCCGGCCCGGCCGCGGTTCCGCCCTCACCGCGTCGCCGCGTCCTCGGCGGTTTCCTCCTGCTGCTGCTCGGCCACCTCGGTGCGCACGGTGCGGCTCGCCAGCATCATCTCGACCGCGAAGGCGGCGAGCGAGGCGAGGGTGCAGACGATCGCGGTGCCGAACAACGCGAACAGCACGCTCGCCACCGCGGCATCCCGCAGGGTGCCGACGAAAAGGGTCAGGACCGCGCCGCAGATCGCGACGCCGCCGAACGCCGCGATCACCACCGCGACGTCGAGGGCGAGGCTGCGCCGGCGCAGGTCCCGGAGCTTCGCCCGGTCGCCGGGCCGCTCGGCGATGCGGTCGGACAGCTTCTCGACCTGGTCGGCGATGCGGGCGTGCCGGGTCGAGAAGACGTTGAGCAGCGTCGCGATGCCCGAGAGCAGGAAGACCGGCGTCAGCGCCACCTGGATGATGTGGGCGGTCGAGTCGACCTGGGACGGATCGGCGGAGGGGATCATGCGGGGCCGGACAGAGAGAAGACGGGTGCGCGCCGCGCGCCAGGACGGGCCGGAGAGGGCGCCCGCCGCGATGTAGGGCGGCCCTGCCCGGGCCGCATCGCGGGGCGGGCGGTCCTGGCCGGGCGAGGAGAGCGCGCGTGAAGGCCGGCATGGGAAACTTCGTCTTTAAAATACTTTATTGGAGTATGCAATCAAGCGAGCGGCTGCGCGAAGCCGTCCCGGATGCGCGCCGTGGTGTGGTCATGCGTCATCGTCTCGAATTTTAGCGATATCCCCGCTTCCGCTGTGGCCATGCTGATCGTACGTGCGACTGCATTGCCGGTCCGGCGCCGATTTCCCCTGCAAAGCTTGACGACGAGGTAGTGCAAAACTACTGGTGCTCGCAATGGTTGCGATGATTCTCTCGGGCAGACGACCCGCCCGCGGGACTCGGATGGACGGAGGGGTGCGTGCGGGGAACAGGTGAGGGAACGGCGGAGCTTCCGCCGGAAGGGCTGGCCGCGGCGTGTGCGGCGCCGGATGCGGTCGCGACCTGGGAGTGGGACATCGGCCGCAACGTCCTGTGCGGCGATGCCCGGATGGCGGCGCTGTACGAGCTCGAACCGGCCGACCTGCGCAGCGGCGCCCCGATCCCCCTCCTCCTCGCCCGCATCCACCCGGAGGACCGCGGAGCGGTGAAGGCTCGCATCCAGCGGGCAGCCGACGAGGGCGGGTCCTACGTCGTCACCTACCGGCTGCTGTCGCGGGACGGATCCGTGCGCCGGGTCCTGTCCTGCGGTCGCTGCGTCCACGACGATGCGGGTCGACCGATCGAGGGGCGGGGCGTCATCATCGACCTGACGGGCTGCCCGACGGACGCCGGGGACGAAGCGGAAGCCGACGTCGACACCCCGGATTCTCCGCTCGAGCGCGCCGCCGAGCACGGCCTCGCCCTCCGCCGCGCCGTCGACGAGTGTCGCGATCCGTTCCTGCGCCGTCTCGCCGACATGCTCCTGCTGGAGGTCGGCCGCCGCCTCGCCGCCGAGCCTGTGCCGCCGGCGTGGAGGAACTAGGCTCCGCTCGTCCGGACCTGTCTCATACCCTCGCGCCTTCGCATCGACACGTCGATGCGAAGGCATCCGGCGCATCAGCGCCGGCGCCCATTCGGACTTGCCCGGCACCTTCGAGTCCGTTCGAAGGTGCCGCGGTATCGGAGCCTGCTCATCAAGCCCCTGCCGACCAGGAGGGGGACTTGATCTCGAGATGCGCTTGAGCGCAGGGCCTCGCCGGTGCCCGCCCGCTCAGCCCGCCGCGATCGCCAGCCGCGCCCCGTGGGTGAGCGCGAGGTCGAGGTCGCCCGCGGCCCGGCCGGCCCGGAACACCGCCGCGACCGGGCCCTCGCCCCGGGCGGCCAGCGCGTCGGCCAGCGCCCCGCCGCTCCCCGCCGGGCTCGCCAGGGTGACGGTGGTGGCGGGACCGAGCGGCAGCGTCACGGCATGGGCCGGGCTCCCCAGGATCTCGGCCTCGACCACCGGCGCCTCGGACCCGGTGCCGAGCAGGGCGGCGTAGCGGGCGCGCGAGGCCGCGGCGTCGCGCACCGCCACCGTCAGCGACGCGACCCCGGTGACGCCGTTGTCGTGGCGGCGCACGTCGCCCTCCTGCACGCGAAGGGAGCGGGGCGTGACGTCGCCGCACAGGAACGGCACGTCGGAGCCCGGAGCCCGGGCGGTCTTCCAGTCGAGGCGGGCGCCGTCCGGCCGGAAGCGGCCGCCGGCTATCGGATCGGCGATGTCGAGCCCGCGGGCTTGCGCCGCCTTCACCACGGCCTCGATGTCGCCGGGCAGGAGCGCGTGGTCGAGGAAGCCCTCGCCGGCGCGGTGATAGACCTCCGACCAGCGGTTGCCCGGCTCGGGCTTCTTGAAGGCGATCAGCTCCAGGTAGGCGCCGTCCTCGAGCACCACCAGCACGTTGTGGGTGATGCCGTTCTGGTGCTCGCCGCCGCGGATCACCGTGAAGCCGAGGCTCGAGTAATCCGCGAAGGCGGCGTCGAGGTCGGCGACCGCGATGACGAGGTGATCGAGGGTGAGGGACATCGGGTGATCCTCTTCGGGCGGCGGGAACGTCAGGCCGCAGGCAGTCATTTCAGGCCGCGGGTGCTTGGGGACGCGCCGGGATCCAGGAGCGGCCGGGCACCGCGTCGAGGAGGGCGCGGGTATAGGCGGCCTGCGGGGCGGCGAAGACCTCGGCGGTCGGGCCGGACTCGACGACTTCGCCGTCCTTCATTACGGCGATGCGGTCGCAGATCTGGCCGGCGACCCGCAGGTCGTGGGTGATGAACAGCATCGACAGGCCGAGGCGGTCGCGCAAGTCGTCGAGGAGCGCCAGCACCTGGGCCTGGACCGAGACGTCGAGGGCCGAGACCGGCTCGTCGGCGACCAGCACCTCGGGTTCGAGCGCCAGCGCCCGGGCGAGCCCGATGCGCTGGCGCTGGCCGCCGGAGAACTCGTGCGGGAACCGGTCCATCGCGGCGGGATCGAGCCCGACGAGGCCGAACAGCTCGCGCGCCTTCGCCAGCGCCTCGGAGCGGGAGACGCCTTGCAGCATCGGCCCCTGCGCCACCAGCTCGCCGGCCCGGCGCCGCGGGTTGAGCGAGGCGAAGGGATCCTGGAACACCATCTGCACCCGGCGGGCCTGGGCGCGCATCTCCCGGCGCGTCAGGGCCGCCAGATCGGTGTCGCCGAGGCGGATCGTGCCGGTCTCGGGATCGAGCAGCCGCACGATGCAGCGCGCCAGCGTCGACTTGCCGGAGCCGGATTCGCCGACGATGCCGAGGGTCGTGCCCCGCGGCAGCGACAGCCCGACGTCCCTCACCGCATGCGTGACCCGGGCCCGGCCGGGCAGGAGGCCGCCGCCCTTGCGGTAGGTCTTCGAGACGTGATCGAGCGCCAGGATCGCCGGGGCGTCGGCGAGTGCGCGCGACCGCGGCAGGAGCGGCGGCACCGCGGCGATCAGCGCCTGCGTGTAGGGCGCCCGCGGCCGGTTGAGCACGGCATCCGCGGGTCCTTCCTCGACGAGGCGGCCGGCCTGCATCACCGCGACCCGGTCGGCGATCTCCGCCACCACGCCGAAATCGTGGGTGATGAACAGGACGCCCATGCCGCGCCGCTGCTGGATCTCGCGGATCAGCGCCAGGATGCGCCCTTGCGTCGTCACGTCGAGGGCGGTCGTCGGCTCGTCGGCGATGAGGAGAGCCGGCTCGAGCGCCAGCGCCATCGCGATCATCACCCGCTGGCGCTGCCCGCCGGACAATTCGTGCGGATAGGCCCGGAGCGCCGCGGCCGGGTCCGGCATCCGCACCTCGGCGAGCAGCGCCAGGGTCTTCTCGCGGATCTCGCGGGCACTGAGGGAGGTGTGGATGCGGAAGGTCTCGGCGATCTGGTCGCCGGCCCGGCGCAGGGGATTCAGGGCCGTCATCGGCTCCTGGAAGATCATGCCGATCTGACGCCCCCGCAGGCGCCGCATCTCGGCCTCCGAGGCATCGACGAGGTCGCGGCCCTGGAACAGCACCGCGCCGCCGTCGGGCCGCACGCCCGGGGGCAGCAGACGCATCACCGTGTTGGCCAGCACCGACTTGCCCGAGCCGGACTCGCCGACGACGCACAGGATCTCGTTCGCCGCCAGCGCCAGCGAGACGTCGGTCAGCGCGTGGCTGCGGTCGCCCCCCGGCGGCAGGCGGACCGAGAGGCCTTGGACCGAGAGAAGCTCGCTCATGATGCGGCCTTGACCGGGGCGGGGCCGCGCAGGCGCGGGTTGAGGGCGTCGTTGAGGCCCTGGCCGACCAGGGACACGGCGAGCACCGTCACCAGGATCGCGACGCCGGGAATCGCCGAGACGTACCATTGGGTGCGCAGCACGCCGCGCCCGGCCCCGATCAGGTTGCCCCAGGAGGCGACGTTCGGATCCGACAGGTTGAGGAAGGCGAGCGCGCTCTCGAGCAGGATCGCCACCGCCATCACCACGCTGGCATAGACGATCACCGGGGGGAGCGCATTGGGCAGGATCTCGCGGGCGATGATGCGGATGTCGCCCATGCCGAGCACCCGGCAGGCCTGGACGAATTCGCGGTTGCGCAGGGTCAGGAACTCCGCCCGCGTCAGCCGCGCCGGGGCCGGCCAGGAGACGAGGCCGATCGCCACCGTGACGGTCGTGATGTCCGAGCCGAACACCGCGACGAGCACGAGGAGCAGGAGGAAGTTCGGCAGGGTCTGGAACGCCTCCGTCACCCGCATCAGGACGTCGTCGACGAGGCCGCCGTAGAAGCCCGCCACCGCCCCGACCGCGATGCCGATCGCGATGGCGATCACCGTCGCGACGAGGCCGATCAGCAGCGAGACCCGGGCGCCGTGGAAGACCTGGGCGGCGATGTCGCGCCCGCTCGAATCGGTGCCGAGCCAGACCTTCGGGTTGGCGAAGGGCCATTGCAGCGGCCGGCCGGCGAGGCCGAGCGGGTCCTTGGGGAACAGCACCGGCGCGGCGAGCGCCACCGCGATCACCAGCAGGAGGAGCACGGCGCCGAGAATCGCCGCTGGATTGCGCAGGTAGCGCTGCAGGGCCGCCATCGCGTCAGCGCCCCGCCGCGATGCGCGGATCGAGCCGGCCGTAGACGAGATCGACCGCGAAATTGACCGTGATGACGAGGAGCGCCGAGACGAACACGATGCCCAGCAGCGTGTTGAGGTCGCGCTGCACCACCGATTCGTAGGCGAGCCGCCCGAGGCCCGGCAGCGCGAACACGCTCTCGACCACCACCGAGCCGCCGAGCATCGTGCCGGCCTGCAGGCCCACCAGCGTCACCATGGGCAGGAGCGCGTTGCGCAATGCGTGATGCACGATCACGCCGGTCTCGCCCAAACCCTTCGCCCGGGCGGTACGGACGTAGTCGAGGCTCATCACCTCCAGCATCGAGGCGCGCATGATCCGCAGGTAGGTTGCGAGGAAGACGAGAGCCAGCGTCAGGGTCGGCAGGACGAGGTGGCGGGCGATGTCGAGCACCCGCGCGAGGCCGGTATGGCCGGCGCCGACCTCCTCGAAGCCGCCGGCCGGCAGCCAGCCGAGATGGATCGCGAACAGCACGATCCCCATCAGGCCGAACCAGAACGAGGGCGTGGCGTAGAACATCAGGCCCAGCGTCGAGATCAGGGTGTCGGGCCATTGCCCGATCCGCCGGGCCGCGAGCACGCCGAGGAAGGTCCCGCCGAGGAAGGCGAGGGTGAGGGAGGCTCCCATCAGCATCAGCGTCACCGGCAGCCGCTCGGCGATCACCGTCGCGACGGGCTTGCCGTAGATCGCCGACTGGCCGAGGTCGAGCTGCACCAGCCGCCAGAGATAGCGCGCGAGCTGGGCCGCCGCCGGCAGGTCGAGCCCGTAATAGCGGCGCAGCTCCTCGGCGGTCGCCGGATCGCCGCCGCCCATCTGGGCCATCAGGGCGTCGACCGTGTCGCCGGGGGCGAGCTGGAGCAGCAGGAACAGCCCCGCCAGGATGACGAGGAGCGTCGGCAGGCTGGCGGCGAGGCGGCGGAGCGCCAGGAGGAGGATGGTCATCGGATAGCCTCGGGCGCCGCGACGCCTCGAACCCTCCCCCCTCCGCGGGGGAGGGTGCCCCACGGAGTGGGGCGGGAGAGGGGAACCGCGTGTCCGGATGTGGCGGAACCGTTCCGGAGGGTGCGCGCTGGATCGGCGTCGCGCCGCCCCTCTCCCGGCCCCCTCCGGGAGCCACCCTCCCCCGCAGCGGGGGGAGGGTTGAGCGTGGCGCGCGTCATCGACGAAGCTCTCACGCCTCGATCCATGCATCGTGCCAGTCGGCCGAGCCCCAGCGCGGGGTGTTGTGGTCGCCGTGTACGCGCTTGCTCGTCGCCGACAGGAAGGTGCGCTCGGTCATCATCCAGACCGGGATCTCGTCGTTCACCGCACGCACCCACTGGGCGTAGAGCGCCTTGCGCTTGCCCGGATCGAGCTCGCTCGCCGCCTCGTCGGTGAGGCGGTCGACGAGGTCGGATTGCCAGCCGTACTGGTTGGTCCAGGGCGCGCCCTTCGGCGAGCCGGAGCGGTACCACACGGTGGTCGAGACCGCCGGGTCGCCGCGATACTGGTGCCAGCCGGTGGCGAGGTCGAAGTTCCAGTCACGGTAGACCGTGGACAGCGCGCCCGCGGTGTCGAGGTTGACGATGTCGACCTTGATGCCCACCGCCTGCAGCGATTGCTGGATGAAGGTGGCGAGCAAGGGCACGTCCTCGCCGTTCATGATCGGCACGAGCTTCAGCGCGAAGCGGGTGCCGCCCGCCCCGCGCTTGTAGCCGGCCTCGTCGAGGAGCGCGGCCGCCTTCTTCGCGTCGAACGGGTAGGGGACCGGGTTGTCCGGGTAGAAGGCGGTCGAGGAGGACGGGATCGGCCCGGTCGCCGGCTTGCCGAGGCCGTAGATGAAGTTCTCGATGAAGAACGGCACGTCGATGGCGTGCGCGATCGCCCGGCGCACCCTGACGTCCGAGAGTTCCTTGCGGCGGGTGTTGAACTCGAGCGTGTTGTTGAAGGCGTTGGCCTCCAGCCCCTTGCTCGACACGGTGAAGCGCGGATCCGACTTCAGCCGGTCGAGATCGGCGAGCGCCAGCGCGTTGTACGTCGAGAGCTGGACCTGGCCGGTCTCGAGCGCGGCGGAGGCCGCCGCCTTGTCGGTGATGAAGCGCCAGACGATCCGGTCGAGATAGGGGAAGCCCTCGCGCCAGTAGCTCGGGTTGCGCTCCGCGATGACGTGCTGGCCGCGCTCATAGCCGACGAACTTGAACGGCCCGGTGCCGATCGGCGCGGTGTTGGCCGGGTTCTCGAGCACGTTCGTGCCCTCGAAGACGTGCCGCGGCGCGACGTAGCCGAGGTCGCACAGAGCCCGCAGCAGCAGGTCGAGCGGCATCG
Organism: Methylobacterium platani; assembly: GCF_001653715.1. Classification (GTDB taxonomy): domain Bacteria; phylum Pseudomonadota; class Alphaproteobacteria; order Rhizobiales; family Beijerinckiaceae; genus Methylobacterium; species Methylobacterium platani. Next base: position 51,881 of record NZ_LWHQ01000015.1, on the reverse strand, counting down.
GCCGGGAATAGCGGAACACCGCCGTGTGGGCATCGGGGGTGTCGACGGCGTCGAGGTATTGCTGAAGCTGCGTGCCGTAGTTGAGGTATTTCTTCCACATCTCCATCGCGGTGTACTGCACGTCCGCGGAGGTGAAGGGCTTGCCGTCGTGCCAGGTCACGCCCGGGCGTAACTTGAAGGTCACGGTCTTGCCGTCGGGCGCCGCCTCCCAGGCGGTGGCCAGAACGCCGGCCGGCTTGCCGTCCTGGTCGAGGTCGACCAGCGGCTCGACGATCTTCGAGGTGATGACGTAGACGCCGGTCGAGGCGCGGATCGCCGGGTTGAGCACCCGCTGCTCGCCGTTGAGCTGCACCGTCAGCACGCCGCCGCGCCGGGGCGCCTGGGCGGTCGCTTGGGCCGCGCCCTGGGCCAGCGCGCGCGTCAGGGCCGCCGGGCTCCAGGCCGCGGTGCCGAGCGCGAGGAGGCCGGCCCGCTTGAGGGCGTCGCGGCGGTCGATAATCATCCTTCGGGTCCCCGTCGTCGTTCGGGCGCCATCCTTGCTGCAATGCAGCGCCGGCGCAATGGACGAAGCGCGGCAATTTCCGCCTTGTCCGGAGACGATTCGTCTCCGGCGGCGCCATCGGATAGAAGAGTTGTCGTCTCTTGTCCGCCGCACGGGCATCGGGTCGCGGGGGGAAACATCGGCCGCGCGATGGCGTTCAGGCCTCGACCCCCGTCAACCCCCTCCGACAGGAGCCCCCGATGCCGTTCCCGACCCGCGCCGCTGCGGCCGCCCTCCTCGCCGTCGTCCTCACGAGCGGCGCCCGCGCCGCCAACGACCTGCCGCCGCCCAAGACCGACGCGATGCCCCCGGTCGAGGTGACGATCACCGCCGAGAACGGCGTGCCGGCCTGCGCCCCCGCCGAGCTGCGCCTGCCGGCCCAGAGCAACGTCGACCTGCACGTGACCAACCAGTCGAACCTGCAGGTCTCGCTCACCGCGCCGCAGATCTTCCAGAACAAGAACGTGCTGCACGCCAACGGCGACGTCGTCCACGTGGCGAGCAACGACGCCTACCTGGTCAAGGCCAACGGCAAGGGCGAGATCCGCCTGCGCACCATCGCGCCGGGCGAGTACACCTACGGCTGCACCGCCACCTCGAAGCAGGACAGGCCGTTCGAGGGCAAGCTGACGCTGGTCGATCCGGCGAAGTAGACGCTTCAGGCCCGAGACGAAGCATAACCCCCGTCATCTCACCCTCGATGTCATCCCGGGGCTCGGCGACGTCGAGAGCCCGGGATGACCGAGGGTTTCATACGATTTCCGATTGATCGCTTCGCGATGCGGAAATCGGCTTCGCTCAGACGCCGCGCGGGCTCGCGATACGAAATCCGGAAGTGATCTTCCGGATTTCGTATCAGTTGTTTGCCGGCTTTTCCGTCCCTTGCGGATGAAACGAGGCGGCGAGTGTCTGCACGCCTTGCGGCCAAAGGCGGTTTCAGTTTCGCACAGGTCTCCCTCTCGCAAGTGGGAGCGGGAATCACGCGCTCAAAATTTCAAGGTAAAATCAAAATCTTGGAGGTTGCTTCCAATCAGGGCTGCCGTTGGTCTCCGATGGCGGCCCGTCCGCCCTCACCGGAACGTCTTCCGCGGATCGAAGGCGTCCCGCACCGCCTCGCCGGCGAAGATCAGCAGGCTCAAGGTCACGGCGATCACCGCGAAGCCCGTCAGGCCGAGCCACGGCGCCTGCAGGTTCGCCTTTCCCTGCGCCAGCATCTCGCCGAGCGAGGGCGAGCCCGGCGGCAGGCCGAAACCGAGGAAGTCGAGCGAGGTCAGCGTGGTGATCGAGCCGTTCAGCACGAAGGGCAGGAAGGTCAGCGTCGCCACCATGGCGTTGGGCAGGAGGTGGCGGAACATGATGCGGCCGTTCGACAGCCCGAGCGCCCGGGCGGCGCGCACGTACTCGAAGTTGCGGGCGCGCAGGAATTCCGCCCGCACCACGCCGACCAGCGACACCCAGGAGAACAGCAGCAGGATCCCGAGCAGCACGAAGAAGCTCGGCGTGATGATCGACGAGATGATGATCAGCAGGTAGAGCGACGGAATCGCGGTCCAGATCTCGATCACCCGCTGGAACACCAGGTCGACCCAGCCGCCGAAATAGCCCTGCACCGCCCCGGCGAGCACGCCGATCACCGACGAGACGATCGCCAGGGTCAGGCCGAACAGCACCGAGAGGCGGAAGCCGTAGAGCAGCCGGGCGGCGACGTCGCGGCCCTGGTCGTCGGTGCCGAGCCAGTTCCACTCGATGTCGCGGCAGGTCGAGCCGCCGGTCTTCTCGGCCACCGCCTTGCACTGCGCGTCGGTGAGGAGCCAGGTCGGCGGCGCGGGGGCCGGCACCGGCAGGTCGAGGTTGTGGGTGTCGTAGGAGAAGCGGATCGGCGGCCAGATCGCCCAGCCGTGCTCGGCGATCTCCTTGGCGATCACCGGATCGCGGAAGTCGGTGCGGGCGAGGAAGCCGCCGAACGTCTCCTCCGGATAGTCGACCACGATCGGGAACAGGATCTCGCCCTTGTAGGAGACGACGATCGGCCGGTCGTTGGCGATGAACTCGGCGAAGAGGCTCGACACGAACATCAGGCAGAACAGGACGAACGACCAGTAGCCGCGCCGGTTGGCCTTGAAGTTGGCGAGCCGTCGCCGGTTGAGCGGCGACAGCCGCCCGGTGCCGGTCGGACCCGGAAGCGGCAGGCTCACCGGTCCCGCCGCCGGCGAAGTGACGGGGATCGCGTCGAGCTCGGGGGCCGGAGGGCGCTGGTTCATGCGGCGTCCCCCGGCCGGGCGGTATGCGTCAGTCGATGCGGGTCGCGGTGACGTCGATCACGCCGGGCCTCAGCGTCCCGCTGCGCTCCAGGTGATTGCGCAGCAGCTGCACGTTCCGGCGGTTGGCCTTGAAGGCGGCGTCGAACAGGTCGCCGATCAGCGGCACCGCCCCGACCACGCCGTCGATCGCGACGTTCGCCGCCATGCGGGCGATCAGCCAGCGCGGCGCACCGAGGCGGCGCGCCTCCCAGACGATGTAGGACGAGATCGCCGTGGTGATCACGTCGCCGATCACCGGGATCAGGCCGACGATCGCGTCGAGGCCGATGCGCCGGTTGCCCGGCAGCAGGATCGCGGTGTCGAGGATGTGCGCCAGCAATTCGAGCCGCGCCAGCACCTGCTCGGGGCTCGAGCCGGCCAGACCTTGATCGATCGTGGACTGCCCGGCCTTGGCGCGCAGGCCGAACGGATCGTCCTGCGTGAAGCGGTTCTCCTTGAAGTCGCTGCCTTGCCCGAAAGACCCTGCCCCGAAGGGCGGGACGCGGCCGGCCGTCTGCGAAGAGGTCATCCCGGGGCTCCGGAGCGTGTGCGTGGTGCTCATGCTCCGGGATGTGGCCCCGCTCCCCCGGTCCGACAAGGAGGCCCCGCATCAGGCCGCGCGCCCGGGTGCGAGGCCGCGCAGGCGCTCGAGGGCGCGGTCGAGGGTGTCGTCGCGCTTGGCGAAGCAGAACCGCACGATGGTCCGCACCGGCCTGTGGGCGTAGAAGGCGCTGACGGGAATCGCCGCGACGCCGTGCTGCCGCACCAGCCGCTCGCAGAAGGCGACGTCGTCGCTCTCGCCCAGGGGGGCGATGTCGAGGTTGAGGAAGTAGGTGCCGGCGGATGGCAGCACGCTGAAGCCGAGCTCCGTCAGGCCGCCCGCGAACCGGTCCCGGGCCCGGGCGAAGTCGGCCCGCATCCCCTCGAAATAGGCGTCGTCCTTCGACAGGCCGTAGGCCACCGCCGCCTGGAGGTTCGGCGGCGTGGTGAAGGTGAGGAACTGGTGCGCCTTGGCGAGCCCCTTCATGAGCCCGGGCGCCGCCATCACGAAGCCGACCTTCCAGCCGGTCAGCGAGAAGATCTTGCCGGCCGAGCCGATCTTCACCGTGCGCTCGCGCATGCCCGGGAACGCCATCAGGGGTTTGTGGCGGCGGCCGTCGAAGACGACGTGCTCCCAGACCTCGTCGCAGAGCGCCACCGCGTCGAAGCGCTGGCAGAAGCCGGCGAGCCGCGCCAGGTCCTCGTCGGGGAAGATCGTGGCGGAGGGGTTGAGCGGGTTGTTGAGCAGCACGACCTTGGTGCGCGGCGAGAAGGCGGCGGCGAGCGCCTCGTCCGTGATCCGGAAGTGCGGCGGCGTCAGGGTGACGAAGCGCGGCACGCCGCCGGCCCGGCGCACCAGCGGCAGGTAGGCGTCGTACATCGGCTCGAACAGCACGACCTCGTCGCCGGGCTCGATCAGGGCCATCAGGGCGCCGGCCAGCGCCTCGGTGGCGCCCGAGGTCACCATCACCTCGGTGTCGGGATCGAGGTCGAGCCCCTGCCAGCGGGCGTAGTGCTGCGCGATTCCCCGGCGCAGCTCCGGCAGCCCCATCATCGGCGGGTACTGGTTCCAGCCCTCGACAACCGCCTCGGCGGCCCTGGCGCGCACGTCGGCCGGGCCCGGATCGTCCGGGAAGCCCTGGCCGAGATTCACGGCGCCGGTCTCGCGGGCGAGCGCCGACATCACCTCGAACACGGTGGTCGGCAGGTCGGCGAAGATGGGGTTCATGCGGGGCAGCGGGTTCGAAAGGACGGGACGGCGCCTCGCTACCATGCCGGGGGGCCGGACGGAACCGAGCGGCGCGGCCCCTGGGACGTCAGGTCACGACCGGAGCGACGGGGCGGTCACGCGACCGGCGGCGCGGCGGGCGCTCCCGTCCCGTCCGCTACGATCCGGCAATCCGCCACCGTCGCCCGCGCGGTCTCGATGGCGATCGAGACCGCCGTCATCGTGCGCGTATCGAGCTCGCGCCGGCGCATGTCGCGCACGACCTCGATGGCGAGCCTGTCGATCTCGACCGCGAGGCCGGCGATCGTCTCCGGGTCGCGCAGGGACCGCGCCTGGTCGGTGATCTCGAGCAGCCGGTCGGTCACCTCGTCGATGCGCTCGCGCCGCAGGCTCGCCAGGCGCTGGCGCAGCCAGGCCACCGCCGAGGCGAGGCCGCCCCCGAGGGCCGCCAGCAGGTAGAGCGTGTCGCCGTAGCGCTCGACGAAGCCGTGCTGCTCGCGCTCGAAATAGTCGATGGCGCCGGGATGGATCGGGATGCGGGCGCTCGTCGCCGCGACCGTGGTCTCGTAGGCCGGAGCCTGGACGTATTCCGCCGCGTCGGTCTCCTCGGCGGCGGCGGTGCGCAGCTCGAACAGGTGCTGGGTGACGTCGGCGGCGACGGCGCGGCTGAGCGAGGTGCGGGCCATCAGCCGGTAGGAGGCGCCGACCGTCTTGACGTCGTCGGCCGGCAGCTTCGGCCGTCCGCCGAACAGGCCGGCCGGCACGGTGACCGCCTGGAGGCGGGGGAAGCGCTCGATCACCGCGTCGCTGTCGGCCACGTCGACGAAGTCGAGCTTGCCGGCGCGGCCGACCCCCCGCACCGCCTCGACCAGCGCCCGCGCCTTCGGTGCCGAGGCGGCGATGATGCTGACGAAGGCGTCGATGCGCTTGTCGCGGATTGCCGCCGCCGCGTCCGACCCGTCGATGGCGACGAGGCGCACCGTGTTGCCGGGCACCGGCACGGCCGCGGGCGCCGCCTCGGGATTCTCCAGCGTCAGGTTGTAGTAGGCGAGGATGTTCTTGAGCAGCCAGAAATCGGCGCTGCGATGGGCCGCGATGCCGAGGCGCTTCCCCGACAGCTTCGGGAAGCTCGTGATGCCGGAGCCCTCGGGCGAGACGATCAGCATCGCCTGGTCGCGCAGGATCGCGAGCGTCAGGCCGTTCTTCGGCAGCAGCACGTCTGGCCGCACCACCGCGAGGTCGGCCCGGCCGTCCTGGAGGGCCGCCGCGCTCTCGCGCACGTCCTCGAAGGACAGGATCTTGAGCCGGATGTTCTCGCGTCCGGTCTCCAGGGCGTCGGCATAGGCCTTGATGAGGGCGGGCTCGGTCCCGTCCCGCGGCGCCACCGCGATGGTGAGCGTCGTCGCCTGACTGAGATAGAGCGCGACCCCGATCGCCGCGGCGAGCGCCGCGACGACCAGGGCCGCGAAGGTCTCGCGCCGCAGGACCCAGTCCGGGAGGGCGGGCATCGGCGCGGGGATCCCGTCAGAACACCGAGATCAGCACGATCCCGCCGACCATCAGGGCGGCGCCGAGCAACCGCGGCGGGCCGGCCTTGACCTGGCGCATGCCGAGCCAGCCGAAATGGTCGAGCGCGACCGAGGTCAGGAGGTTGGCGGTGATGAGCAGGCCGTTGAGCGCGCCGGCCCCGACCTTGTCGACGAAGAGCAGGCCGGCGAACACCGCGACCGCCCCGGTGATGCCGGCGAGCGGCATCCACCAGCGCACGCCCGCCAGATCCTCGCGGGTCGGCAGCGGCGACGGCTTCAGCAGGAACATCAGCGCGAAGGCGAAGACGACCGGCACGAACGACACCGCGGCGGCGAGCCACGGATTGACGAGCGCCCCGCGCAGCTGCGAGTTCCAGACCACGCCGATCGCCATCAGGGCCCCGGCGACCAGGATGAACGGGTAGAGCAGCTTGCCGCCCATGCCGTGGCTCTCGCCCTCGTCCTTCTTGCCCGCCGTACGCGCGATGAACACCACGCCGGCCGCCATCAGGAGCCCGCCGAGCCAGGGCAGCGGCTTGAACCCGGCGGCCTGGAGGCCGAACAGCCCGAAGGCGTCGAGGGCCAGCGAGGTGATGATGTTGGCGGTCAGCGTCAGGCCGTTGAACGGCCCCGCCCCGACCTTGTCGATGAAGGCGAGCCCGCCGAACACCGCGACCGCGCCGGCGAGGCCCCCGAGGGGCGCGTACCAGGGCATCTTGCCCAGGGTCTCGAGGCTCGGCAGCGGCGTCGGCATCACCAGGAACAGGGTGACGAAGACGAACACGATCGGCAGGAACGACACCGTGGCGGCGAGCCACGGATTGACCATCCGGCCGCGCAGCTGCGCGTTCATCGCGTTGCCGAGCGCCTGCAGCGCACCGGCCACCAGGATGAAGGGATAGAGGAGCGCGGCGATCGACACGGGGGTTCAGCCTTCCATTCGCGAGGGGAGGGATCGGACGAGGGGGAGTCAGACGAGGAGGAGACTTGCGAGCGCCAGCCCGAGGGCCGGCGGCATCACCAGCACGCCGAGCTTGAGGAAGCTCCAGAAGCTCACGTCCTGGCCCTCGCGCCGGATCGCGGTGAGCCACAGGATGGTGGCGAGCGAGCCGGTGACCGAGAGGTTCGGCCCGAGATCGACGCCGATCAGCACCGCGCCCGCCACCTTCTCGGGCACGTGCGCGGTCTGCACCGCCGCCCCCGCGATCAGGCCGGCCGGCAGGTTGTTGACGAGGTTGCAGGCGATGGCGATCAGCGCGCCGGCGCCCCAGGCGGTCTCGGTCGCCGATGCCGCCGCCGCGCGCTGCAATTCTCCGGCGATCATCGCCAGCACCCCGGTCTTCTCGAGCGCCTCGACCAGCACGAACAGGCCGGCGACCAGCGGCAGCACGCTCCAGGACACGTCCTTGACCACCTCCACGGCGCCGCTGCCGCGACGGAGCGCCAGCACGATCAGCGTGGTGGCGAGCCCGGCCACGAAGGTCGGCAGGCCGAGATCGCGCCCCAGCGCCGAGGCGCCGATCAGCACCGCGCCCGTCGCCACGATGCCGAGGCCCGCGACGATCCCGGTGCGGGAGAGCGCCTTCGCCTCGACGTCGGTGGCGACCGATTGCTGCTTGAGCGTCCCGTTCTGGGTCAGCCGCAGGACGAGGTAGGTCGTCAGGATCGCCAGCACCGAGGGCAGGCCGAACAGGGCGAGCCACCGGGTCAGCGGCGGCATGTGCTCGGCAAAGACCACGAGGTTCGCCGGGTTCGAGATCGGCAGCACGAACGAGGCCGCGTTGGCGATGAAGGCGCAGATGAACAGGTAGGGCAGGGGGTTCTCGACCTTGGCGGCGCGGGTCGCGGCGTAGACCGCGGGCGTCAGCACCACCGCGCAGGCGTCGTTCGACAGGAACACCGTGACGACCGTGCCGACGAGGTAGACCAGGGTGAACAGCCGGGTCGCCGAGCCCTTGGCGGTGCGCACCGCGATGCCGGCGAGCCAGTCGAACAGGCCCTCCTTCCGGGCCACTTCCGACATCAGCATCATGCCGACGAGGAACAGGTAGACGTCGGTGCCCTTGAGCACGCCCTCCCAGGCGGTGCCGGCCGGCATGAGGCCGAGCACCACGAGCGCGAGGGCGCCCGCCACCGCCCAGATCGCCTCCGGCCAGGAGAACGGGCGCACGATGACGCCGAGAGTGGCGAGGGCGGCGATCGCCCAGGTCGCGAGGTTGGGGCTGAGCGTCAGCGCGGCCATGGGGTGAGAGGTCCTGTCGTCACGGTCGGGAGAGGGGGAAGGTGGCGGGCAGGTTCGGCGAGGCTAGCTTCCATCCCGTTCGCGACCTCGAAGGAGGCCTCCGGGGATCGCGGAGGCGTCCGGAGCCCTCCTTCGAGGCTCGCCTTGCTCGCATCTCAGGATGAGGTCGCGGGTGGGAGGAAGGTGGGGATCCGAGGGACGGCGCGGTCCGCCCTCACCATTGCCGCCCGTTGCGGTTCGGGCCGAGCTGGGTGCCGAGCAATCCCCGGTCCTCCCAGGCGCCGAGCGCGTCGGCGTCGCTGCCGATGCCGCGGGAGGTCGGGAGGCCGTCGGGGTCGCGCGCCGGCTCGACGAGGTCGGCGTCCTCGGCGCCGGCCGCCTGCGCCCGCACGGCGATCGCCCGGGCGCCGGCCGGCCAGGTCACCGCGGCCTCGTGGCAGCGCGCGCCGTCCGGCCGGGTCATCGCCCGCCACGGGCCGTCGTCGATGCGGAACTCCACCCGCTCCGCCGCTCCCAGCACCAGGGCGCGCAGGGTGAACCGTTCGCCGACGACGTGGCCGGCGTCGAAGGCCAGCCGCCGGTCGGCGGGGGCGGTGATCAGCACGAAGGGCCAGGGCCGGGCCAGCTCCTTGAAGCGCCAGCTCACCACCCCGCCGTCGAGGGCGGCGACCGCGTAGCCGACCGGGCCCTCCTCGATCTGTCCGGTCGAGCGGGTCGCCGCGTAGACGGTGCGGCCGTCATTGGCGAGCTCGTTGTAGTGGGTGTGGCCCATCTCGACGAGCCGCACCGGCCCGCGATGGATGAGGGCGGCGACGCGGTCCGCCTCGCCCTCGCCCTTCAGGTCGGCGGGGTAGCTGTGCATGAACAGGGCGCAGTCCCGGGGACCCGCCCGCTCCAGCTCGGCGGCGAGCCAGGCGACCTGATCGGCCCCGAGGCGGAAATCCGGCCCGCCGGTGCCCGGCCCGCACATGTCGAGGAACAGGCAGCGCACGCCCCGCACGTCGACCGCGTAGGGCAGGCGGCGGGCACCCAGCCCGGCATAGAAGGCGTCGAGGCTACCGCCCTCCATGTCGTGGTCGCCGGTGATGACGTGGACGGGCAGGCGTAAGCCGTCGAGGCCGGCCCGCACCAGGGCGTATTGCTCAGGAAGGCCGTTGTCGGCGTTGTCCCCGGGCACGAACACGAAGTCGAGCCCCTCGGTCTCGTCGATCTGCGCGACGATGGCCGAGAAGTCGCGGGCGTTGTCGGCCTCCGCCCGGGTCAGGTGCAGGTCGCCGATATGCGCGAAGGCGAGCGGGGTCGTCATGGTCCGGTCCTCAGGCGGTGGCCAGGGCCGGGCGGCCGGTGGGATCGGAGGGGGTGCCGGCCTGGGCCGGCTCGAAGCCGCGGGTCTCGGGCATCACCAGGAGGTAGAGGCCGAAGCCGACGCCGGCGATCGCCGCGAGCGTCAGGAACGCCGTCGAGTAGCCCGCCGAGACGATGATGACGCCGGCCAGCGTCGCGCTCAACGAGGCGCCGAGCCCCTGCGCCGTCGCGACGGCGCCCTGGCTGACGTTGAACCGGCCGGTGCCGCGGGTGAGGTCGGCGACCACGATCGGGAACAGCGCGCCGTAGACGCCGGCGCCGATGCCGTCGAGGAGCTGCACCGCCACGAGGTAGAACGGGTTGTTCGAGAAGGTGTAGAGCACGCCGCGCAGGGCCAGCACGCCGAAGGCGGCGAGGAAGATGGGTTTCCGGCCGATCGCGTCGGCCTTGTGGCCGACGAACATCGCCACCGGCACCATCACGCATTGCGCCGCCACGATGCAGATCGCGATCAGCGAGGTGGCGTTGTCCTTGCCCGACAGATGGGTGAGGAGCTGGCCGACCGAGGTCAGCATCGCGGCGTTGGAGAGGTGGAAGATCGCCGCCAGCAGCGCGAACAGCATCAGGTACTTGTTCTGGAGCAGCGCGGTCAGGCCGGAGGGCTGCTCGCCGGCCTGGTCCTCGGCGCTGTCGAGGCCGCGGGCGAGGTCGTTGTCGATGGCGTCGTTCGGGACCATCAGCATCGCGCCGATCGAGAGCGCGGCGAGGATGCCCATCAGCCAGAACACCACGATCGGCCCGAACAGGTAGGCGAGGCCCCCGGCGATGGCCGCCGAGACGGCGTTGCCGGCGTGGTTGAAGCCCTCGTTGCGGCCGATGCGCTTCGAGAACATCTTGGGGCCGACCACCCCGAGGGTGATGGCGGCGAGCGCCGGCGGGAAGATCGCGCCGGCGATGCCGGCGAGCGACTGGGTCGCGGCGACGGCGTAGAAATTCGAGATGAACGGCAGGGCGAGGCAGCTCAGCGTCACCGCCAGCGCCGCCGCGATCACGATGGCGCGCTTGTGCTGCGAGCGGTCGATCAGCGCGCCGGCCGGGGTCTGGGCGATCAGGCCGGCGATGCCGGCGATCGTCATGACCATGCCGGTGGTGGCCTCGTTCCAGCCCTGGTCGGGGCCGCGCACGGCGATGAGGTAGATCGCCAGATACGGCCCCAGGCCGTCGCGCACGTCGGCCAGGGTGAAGTTGAGCGCGTCGAGCCCGCGCAGGGCGCGCCGGGACGGCTGTCGGTCCTCGCTTGCGGACGCAGAGGCAGGACCGGGTGTGACCGTGCTCACCGTGACATCTCCCTGAGGAAGGACCGACCGATCCGGAGCCGAGAACCGGTCAGATCGCGAAAAGTTGCGAGCCGAACGGATTAAGCCCCTGCGTTGCAGCGTCAGGGCCGCGGCGGGGGCGGTGCCCCGGGCGGGGGCGGAGGCGGCGCGCCGGGGCCGGGCGGCGGGGGGGCGCCGGGACCGGCCGCGCCGCGCGGGCCCGGCGGGCGCGGCGGGGGGCCGGCGATCTCGGTCAGGCTCTCGGGGCTCGTGCCCAGGGCACGCACCTCCACCACGGTGCCGAGCGGGCTCCTCGCCGGGGCGCCGCGGACGCTGACGCTCCGGCCGACCTGCAGCGTCGACCCCAGGCGCGCCGCCTCGTGCGGCGGCAGCCGCAAGGTGGTGCCGTCGTCGAGGAGCGCGCCGTTCACCTCGCCGCGGCGCCCGTGCAGCAGGGCGGCGACGCGGCCGCTCGTCACCGTCTCCTCCGCCGCCGGATCGGGCGGGCCCAGGGTGACGAGGGTCGCGCCCGTCGCCTCGTTGCGGATCTGGGCGCCGTCGACGAGGGGAAGCGCCCGCGCGCGCATGCCGCGCACCGTCACCGCGTCGCCGGGCCGGACCGTGAACACCACCGCGCCGGAGAGCCGCGGCGGCAGCTTCACCTCCGTGCCGTCGGTGAGGATCAGGCCGTCGACGTCGCCCCGGGGGGTGAGGGTGTACTGCTTCACCGTCCCCTTCGTCTCCGGCAGGGTGCCGGGATCCCAGACCGAACCGTCCTGCGCGGCGGCCGGGCAGGCCGCCAAGGTCGCCGCCGCCAATGTCGCCGCCAAGGCCGTGGCCGCGAGGACCGCCGCCGGGTGGCGATGCTTGCCTGTCTGCATCTTCGTCGCTCGTGCGTGCCGGCGGGCGGCCGGCTCGGGGGGAGCGGTAGTCAACTCCCGTGCCAACCGACAAGTCCTTGCTGCACCTTGAAAATCCTGCGGAAGGCCGCGCTCAGGCGTCGGGATTCGCGACAGCCTCCGTCGGGTTTCCCGACGGTTCGGCCTCGCGCAGCAGGCCGTAGCGCTCGATCTTGGCGTAGAGGAGCTGGCGCTGGATTCCGAGGCTCTTGGCCGCCTGGGCGCGGTTGCCGCCGCTGTCGCGCAGGGCCCGGCGGATCATCGCCTCCTCCAGGCGCGCCACGGCGCCCGGCAGGTCCCCGGGCCGATCCCCGTCCCGCCCATCCGGCAGGGATGCGGCCGCCATCCCGTCTCCCGCGAGGCCGAGGTTCCCCGAGAGACCGAGATCCGCCGGTCCGATCACCGGGCCACGGGCGAGCAGGGCCGCCCGCTCGATCACGTTGCGCAACTCGCGCACGTTGCCGGGCCAGGGGTGGCGCATCAGGGCGGCCGCGGCCTCGGCGCCCAGGCGCTTCGGCCCGGCGCCGCTGAGGGTCAGGAAGTGCTCGGCCAGGGACAGGATGTCGGCGAGGCGCTCGCGCAGGGGCGGCAGGGTGATCGGCACGACGTTGAGGCGGTAGAACAGGTCCTGGCGGAAGCCGCCCTCGGCGACGAGCTGCGGCAGGTCGCGGTGCGTCGCGGCCACCACCCGGACGGCGACGGGCACGGGCCGGCCGCCGACCGGCGTCACCACCCGCTCCTGCAGAGCCCGCAGGATCTTGGCCTGCATCGCGGGCGGCATGTCGCCGATCTCGTCGAGGAACAGGGTGCCGCCCTCGGCCTCCCGGAAGGCGCCGGGCCGGTCCTGCGTCGCCCCCGTGAAGGCGCCGCGCAGGTGCCCGAACAGCTCGCTCTCGAGGAGGTCGGCGGGGATCGCCGCGCAGTTCACCGGCACGAACGGGCCGGCCCGCCGGCGGCCATGGGCGTGCAGCGCCCGGGCCGCGACCTCCTTGCCGGTGCCGGTCTCGCCGTGGAGCAGGACCGTGGCGTCGCTGTCGGCGGCGAGCCCCACCGCCTTCTGCACCCGGCGCATCGCCTCGCTGGTGCCGATCAGGCAGGAGGCCTCCGGCGATGCGGGCGGGGCCGGGGGCGCCGCGGGGCGGGCCAGCATCCCGCCGAGCAGACCGGCGAGCTCGGCCCGGCCGACCGGCTTCGTCAGGTGGTCGTAGGCGCCGAGCCGCATCGCCTCGATGGTGTTCTCGGCGCTGGCGAAGGCCGTCAGCACCGCGACCGGCGGCGGCGCGGGCCGCGCGCGCAGGCGCTGCAGCACCGCCATCCCGTCGAGCTCGCCAGGCATGCGCAGGTCGAGGAGCACCGCCGCGATGGCCGGGTCGGCCGCCACCCGCTCCAGCGCCTCGGCGCCCGAGGCCGCCAGCACCGGGCGGTGGCCGAGATCGCTCACCGTCTCGGCCAGCCCCTCGCGCAGGGCGGGCTCGTCGTCGACGATCAGGATGTGGGCGATGGGGGCCATGGCAGATCGAGCTCGAAGGTCGCGCCGGGACCCGGAGCTTCGGGAGGTGGGGCGGCGAGGCGCACCTGTCCACCATGGGCGCGGGCGATCTCGCGCACCAGGGCGAGGCCGAGCCCGGTCCCGTCCGGGCGCCCGGTGACGAAGGGCTCGAACAGGCGGGGCCGCAGGGCCTCCGGCACGCCGGGGCCCTCGTCGCTCACGCGGATCCGCACGCGGTCGCCCTCGCGCAGGGCCGAGAGCCGCACCGTGCCGCCGGCCGGGCTGTGCTGGATCGCGTTGAGCAGCAGGTTGTCGAGGGCGCGGCGGACCTGCGCTTCGTCGAGGAGCGGGCGCCCGGCGGCGGCGGCGCCGACGGCGATCCGCACCGCGTGGGCCCGGGCGAGGTCGTCGTGGAGATGGGCGCTCTCGGCCAAGAGGCCCGCGAGGTCGGTCGGCGCGAGGGCCGGCACCCGGGGCTGGGTCAGGCTGAGGAGGTCGCGCAGGAGCCGGTCCATGCGGGCGACCTGGGTCAGCACGAGGTCGAGGGCGGCCCGCGGCCGGGCCGGATCGGCGCTCGCCAGCGCGTTCTCGGCCTTGAGCCGGATCGCCGCCAGCGGGTTGCGGATCTCGTGGGCGATGCCGGCGGTGAGCTGCCCCAGGGCCGCGAGGCGCTCGGCCTCCGCGGCGCGGCGCCGGGCGGCGGCGAGGCGCCCGCCGGCCGCGTTCAGCGCCTCGACCAGCCGGTCGAGCTCGCGCAGGCCGGTCGGCGCGAGACGCGGCAGGTCGGCGTGTCCCCCCTCGCCCCCTCCGCCGCCGTCCCGCGGGTCGGGCCCGAGCTCGCCCTCGAGCCGGGCGATCCGCCGGCCGAGCACCAGGAGCAGCCGCCCGAGCAGCAGCGCCGAGCCGAGCACCGTCGCCGCCAGGAAGCCGAAGCCGGCGAGGAGCTGGCCGTAGGCCCGGCCCTGGTCGGTATAGACCCGCGCCATGGTCCAGGCGGTCGCGCCCTGGAGCGGGCCGCGCAAGGGGCAGCCCTGCACCACCAGGGTCTGGGTCCGGGCGACGCGCCGCGTCGCCACCGGCCGCTCGGCAGTCAGGGTCTCGGCGTTGATGCGCCGGATCGTGTCGATCTCGGCCGCCGGAAGGTCGGTCTTCGGGCCGGTGCCCTCGTAGGTCGGGAAGGCGTAGGCCGCCGAGCCCCCGCGGGCGGTCCAGATCCCGCCCTCCACCCCCGGATGGCTGGCGAGCGCCGTCACCACCACGTCGGTGAGCTGCCGCGTCAGGGTCTCGTCGCCCTCCGCCGCGCTGCCGTTCCAGCCGGCGCTGAAGAACGCGAACCGGTCGCCGATCTCGCGGCAGGCCCGGGCGACCTCGATCTCGGCCTGCGCGACCTGCACGGCGGCGGACTGGGTGTAGACCTCGGAGAGCAGGTAGGCGGTGGCCGCGGCCGAGGCGAGGAGCAGCACCCAGAGGGCGAGGAGGTGGGCGCGGAGCGAGTGGAGGCGGAGGGCCATGGCCGGCGACGGGGGGATGGGCTGGAAGGCTTGGGCTGGAAGGCTTGGGATGGAAGGCTTGGGCCTTCTCCCATGGACGGGCCGGGGGCCGCAAATCGGCGGCGACGTGCTCCCCACTCGTTCCCGCCCGACTGACCCTCGCCGGTGAAAGACCGCGCGCGCCTCCCCTCTCCCCGGACGGCCCTGCCGAGTGGGAGAGGGGATCCCGCGCCAGCCGTGTCGAGCGGACCGGCTTGCATCGCCCTCGCGTGTTGCGAGGCCCGGCAGCAATGGAAAAAGGCGGCCTCCCGGCCGCCTTTCGTCGGGTGTCCGGGCCCGGGGCCAGTCCACTCCAGGACTATCCCGCCGTCGCGCTCACTCGTAGACGCAGACGTAGATCTTGCGCACCGTCTCGATCGTGCGCCAGATGCCGACGAAGCCGGGCTTCATGACGAAGCTGTCGCCCGCCTTGTAGGTCTTCGTCTCGCCGCTCGTCTCCTCGATCTCGACCAGGCCGGAGAGGATGTGGCAGAACTCGAAGGTGGTGCCCTTGATCGAGTGGGTCTCGCCCGGGGTCGCTTCCCAGACGCCGCTCTTGACCATCCCGTCGCGGGACTCGTCCTGCGCCCAGGTCTTGAATTCCGGCGCGCCGGCGATCAGGCGCTCGGGCAGCGGCAGGCCCGGCTTCGGCGCGAAGGTCGGGTTGGGGTCGAGGGTGACGAGGAGGGACATGCCGGTTTCCTTTGCGGCGCGAGGGACGGACCCGCTTGCGTCGTCGACTGACGTCGTCGACCTGGATCGTCGGCCCGGCCGATCGGCGGACGGGGAGGGGCGACGCTGGCGGCGCGGCGTCGTGCCCGCCTCCATCGCGACCGCCTCGACACTACAGGGGCCGCCGCCGGCATTCCTGCCGTCGCGCGGGACAGTTCGGTCGAAAATTCCGAAAACCGCCCGATCCTCGGCAGAAACCGCGGACCGGACGCGGTCATCTTGGGGCGAGCGGTGAGGCCGTGGCGATGCGGGTCCGGTTCGGGGCGCACGCACCGGCCGGACGCCGGGGAGAGGATGCGGTGACGATGTCCCAGAGCACGATGCGCCTGCAATCCTTCGACCTCGCCTCGCAGGATATCGCCTCCGTCGACGTGGAATGGCTCCACGGCCTGTCCCTCGGCGTCGAGTGGCCGCATCGCGCGGCCGACTGGGATTTCCTGCGCGAGGTCGGGCACGGCTTCGTCGCCCTCGACGAGATCGGCCGCATCTTCAGCTCGGCGATGTGGTTCCCCTGCGGCGCGGATTGCGCGACGATCGGCATGGTCATCACCTCGCCGCGGGTCCAGACCCATGGCGGCGGGCGCTGGATGATGGAGGTCATCCTCCGGCAATGCGGCGAGCGCCGCCTGATCCTCAACGCGACCCGCGCCGCCTACAGCCTCTACCTCTCCCTCGGCTTCGTGCCGCAGGCGACCGTCTACCAGTGCCAGGGCTACGCGCGGCCGGTCATGCCCGGCGACGCGGGCGCGGTCGAGACGATACCGGCGACCGGGATACCCGAGGTCGCGGCCCTGGACGCGGCGGCCTTCGGCGCCGACCGGTCCGCCCTCATGGCACGCCTCGCCGGGGTCGCCGAGATCCGCGGCCTGCGGCGCGGCGGGCGCCTCGCGGCCTACGCCATGCGCCGCCCGTTCGGGCGGGGCATCGTCATCGGGCCGGTCGTCGCCGAGAGCGAGGACGAGGCGGTGCAGCTCGTCGCCGCGCTCCTCGACGGCCTCGACGGCCAGTTCGTGCGCGTCGACACGCGCCAGGCGGGAGGCGTGCTCCGCACCTTCCTGCACGCGGCCGGGCTGACCCTGCACGACACCGTGACGACCATGACCCGCGGCGCGCCGCTGCCGAAGGTCGAGCCCGGTGCCCCGGGCACCTACGCCCTGGCCGCGCATGCGCTGAGCTGATCCCCCGCGCAACCGCGACGAGCCCGCCTTTTCCTTCCTTCGATCGAGACGCCCGTTCCCGCCATGGACGCCGCTACCTTCCCGACGGCCACTCTCCCGGATCCCCGGGGCGAGGCCGATCCCGTCGCGCTGGTCCCGTTCGCCGAGGCGCATCGCGCCGGCGCCCTGGCGCTGTCGCGGGAGATGGCCTGGCCCTACCGGATCGAGGACTGGGACTTCGCGCTGGGGCTCGGCCGGGGCTTCGCGCTCGAACGCGACGGCGCGGTGCTCGGGACGGCGGCGTTGTTCCCCTGCGGCGAGGCTCACGCCACCGTCGGGATGATCATCGTCGCCAAGGCGGCGCAGGGGCGGGGCTACGGGACGCGGCTGGTCCGGGCGCTGCTCGAGGCGGCCGGGTCCCGCAGCATCCTCCTCAACTCGACCCCGGAGGGGCGGGCCCTCTACGAGCGCCACGGCTTCGTGCCGGTCGGCACCCTGCTGCAGCACCAGGGCCCCTACACGGCCCCGGCCGCCGCGGCGCCGGACGACCGCGTGCGGGCGATGGGGCCGGCGGATCGCGACGCCGTCCTGCGCCTCGACCGGGCGGCGACGGGGCTCGACCGGCGCCCGCTCGTCGAGGCCCTGGTCGCGGCGGGGGAGGGTGTCGTCCTCCTGCGCGACGGCGCGCCCGCCGGCTACGCGATCGCGCGCGCCTTCGGCCGCGGCCACGTCATCGGGCCGGTGGTCGCCGGGACCGAGCCCGAGGCGCGCCGGCTGATCGAGGCGGCGCTCGCCGGCCTCGCCGGCCGCTTCGTGCGGATCGACACCGCGGCCGATACGGGGCTCTCGCCCTGGCTGGCCGGGATCGGCCTGCCGCGAACGGGCGACGCCCTGACCATGGTGCGCGGCACCCTGCCGCCGGCCGGGGCGATGCGCGTGTTCGCGCTCTCCAACCAGTCGCTCAACTGAGGCGGCCGGCGGGCTCCCCTCCGCCGGTTCCCCGTTGCGTGCCGGATGCCTCGCGGATCCGGCGATCGTCCCGACGAAACCTGCCGAGGGTGGACCGCGCCGCGATCCGCTCCGGGCCCCCGCGCCCGCTCGGCCTCGAAGATCGCGGAAGCTGCCATGAAGCTCACCTCCTACTGGCTCGACACCTCGACGCCGTTCGCGAGCGGCGCCCGGGGCCCGGTCGAGGGGACCTGCGACGTCGCGGTGATCGGCGGCGGCCTCACCGGTTCCTCCGCCGCCCTGGCGCTGGCCAAGAAGGGCGCCCGCGTCGTGCTGCTCGAGGCCGAGACGATCGGCAACGCCGCCTCGGGCCGTAACGGCGGCCATTGCAACAACGGCTTTGCCCAGGATTACGCGACGCTCGCAGGGAGGCTCGGGCCCGAACTCGCCAACACGCTCTACCGCGCCTTCGATGCCGGGGTCGACACGGTCGAGCGGCTGGTGCGGGAAGAGGCGATCGACTGCAACTTCGCCCGCGTCGGCAAGATCAAGCTGGCGGCCAAGCCCGAGCATTACGACAAGCTGGCGCGCAGCCAGGAACTGCTCGCCGCCAGCGTCGATCCCGACACCGCGATGGTGAGCCGGGCGGATCTGCACGCCGAGGTCGGGTCCGAGCGCTATCACGGCGGCCTGATCTACCGGAAGAGCGCCGCCCTGCATGTCGGGCGCTTCGTGCGCGGGCTGGCGGAAGCCGCCGCCCGGCGCGGGGTCGCGATCCACGAGCGCACGGCGATGACGAGCCTGACGGCCGCTCCCGGCGGCGGCCACCTCGTCGGCACGCGGAAGGGCACGGTCCGGGCGAAACAGGTCCTTCTCGCCAGCGGCATCTCGCAGGCCGGCCCGCTGGGCTGGGTACGCCGGCGCATCGTGCCGGTCGGCGCCTTCCTGATCGTCACCGAGCCGCTGCCGGTGGACGTCCTCGACCGGCTGACGCCGCGCCGCCGCAACGGCACCGACACCAAGAACCTCGTAAACTACTTCCGCACCACGCCGGACAACCGGCTGCTGTTCGGCGGCCGGGCGCGGTTCGCGGTGTCGAATCCGGCCTCCGACGCGAAAAGCGGCGCGATCCTGCGCGCGGCCCTGCACGACGTCTTCCCCGAGCTGAAGACCGTGCGCATCGACTATTGCTGGGGCGGGATGGTCGACATGACCCGCGACCGGCTGCCCCGGGCCGGCGAGCGCGACGGCATCTACTACTCCATGGGCTACAGCGGCCACGGCACCCAGATGTCGACCCTGATGGGCACCATCATGGCCGAGGTCATGGACGGGCGCGCCGAGCTGAACCCCTGGGCCGACTTCGCCTGGCCGGCGATTCCCGGCCATGTCGGCCCGCCCTGGTTCCTGCCGCTCGTCGGCGCCTATTACCGCCTCAAGGACCGCTTCCAATGACCGACCCCATCCGGCACCTGGCCGCGGCCGGCCGCCTCGGCCGCTTCTACGTCGACGGGGCGTGGCGGGATCCGTCGGGTCGTGAACGGGCGGCCGTGATCGACCCGGCGACCGAGGCGCCGATCGCCGAGATCGCGCTCGGCGACGCCGCCGACGTCGAGGCCGCGGTCGCTGCGGCGCGCCGCGCCTTCCCGGCCTGGTCGCGGACGACGCCCGCCGCGCGCGCCGCCCTCCTCGACCGCGTCCACGCCCTGGTGCTGGAGCGGCTGGAGCTGTTCGCCCGGGCGCTCAGCGCCGAGATGGGCGCCGCCATCACGTACGCCCGCACCGCCCAGGTCCCGCTCGCCGCCGCGCATCTGCGGGTCGCGCGCGACAACCTCGCGACCTTCCGGTTCCTGTCGCAGCGCGGCACCACCGCCATCGCCCGCGAGGCGATCGGCGTCTGCGCGCTCATCACCCCCTGGAACTGGCCGCTCTACCAGATCACCGCCAAGGTCGGCCCGGCGCTCGCCGCCGGCTGCACCGTGGTCCTGAAGCCGAGCGAGCTGTCGCCGCTGAGCGCGCTCCTCTTCGCCGAGGTGATGCACGAGGCCGGCTGCCCGGCGGGCGTGTTCAACCTCGTCAACGGCACGGGACCGGTGGTCGGCGAGGCGCTGGCGACCCATCCCGAGGTCGACATGGTCTCGATCACCGGCTCGACCCGGGCCGGCGTGCTGGTGGCGCAGGCCGCGGCGCCGACGGTCAAGCGCGTCGCCCAGGAGCTCGGCGGCAAGTCGCCGAACGTCGTGCTGCCCGATGCCGACCTCGCCCGCTGCATCCCGCTGGGCGTCGCGGCGGCGATGCGCAACCTCGGCCAGTCCTGCAGCGCGCCGACCCGGATGATCGTCCCCCGCGACCGGCTCGCCGAGGTCGAGTCCCTGGCCGAGGCGACCGCGGCCGGGTTCGTGGTCGGCGATCCCTCGGACGAGGCGACGACCCATGGTCCGATCGCCAACCGGGCGCAGTTCGACCGCATCCAGCGGATGATCCGGATCGGCCTCGAGGAGGGCGCCAAGCTCGTCACCGGCGGGCCGGGGCTGCCCGAGGGCTGCGACAGCGGCCTGTTCGCCCGCCCCACCGTGTTCTCCGAGGTGCGCCGCGACATGGCGATCGCGCAGGAAGAGATCTTCGGGCCGGTGCTGGCCATCCTCCCCTACGACACCGTCGAGGAAGCGATCGCGATCGCCAACGACACGATCTACGGCCTCGGCGCCCACGTCCACGGCACCGATCTCGACCAGGTGCGCCGGGTGGCCTCGCAAATCCGCGCCGGCCAAGTCCATCTCAACGCCCCCGACTGGGATCCGCAGGCGCCGTTCGGCGGCTACAAGCGGTCGGGCAACGGCCGCGAATACGGCCGCGAGGGCATGGAGGAGTACCTGGAGACCAAGGCGATCCTCGGGTACTACCGGTAGGAGGCGGGCGACCATGGTCACCTTCATTCCCGAACACCTGTCGTCGCGGCTGATCTCGCACGAGGCGGCGTTCGAGCCGATCCGGCGGTCGCTGGTCGCGGCGGCGTCCGAGGCGGCGCGGGTCTACCCGGCGGTCATCGCCTTCGCGTCGGACCCGCGCGACCGGTTCTCGATCAAGTCGGGCGCCACGGCGGAGCTTGCCAGCCTCAAGGTCGGGGCGTTCTGGCACAACAACCCGGCCCGCGGCCTGCCGCGCCACAACTCGACGATCCTGCTGATCGACCAGGATTGCGGGCGGATCGGCGCGGTGGTCGAGGCGGCGGCCGCCAACGCCTACCGCACCGCCGCCGCCGACGCGGTGGCGGCCAAGGCGCTGGCGCGGCCCGACAGCGAGACGCTGGCGATCTTCGGCGCCGGCAACCAGGCCCTATACGAGGTCGGCGCGCTCGCCCGGATCCTGCCGCTCCGGCGCCTCCACGTCGTGGCGCGCGACCGCGCCAAGGCCGGGAGCGTCGCCGCCCGCCTGGCCGAGCAGGGCATCACCCTCGACGTCCGGGTCTCGGATGCGGAAGAGGCGTGCCGCGCCGCCGACGTCATCGTCACCGCAACGCCGTCGCAGGCGCCGCTCTTCGCCGCGGAGTGGGTGCGCCCCGGGACCCACGTCGCCGGCATGGGCTCCGACGGTCGCGGCAAGCAGGAACTGCCGGTCGCGCTGTTCGAGCGGGCGCGGCTGTTCTGCGACCTGCCCGCGCAGTCGGTCGAGATCGGCGAGTTCCAGCACGTCCGCGAGCGGATCGAGGCCGGCGCGCTGACCCTGAACCCGATCGGCGCGGTGCTGGAGGGGCGCTGCCCCGGCCGCACGAGCCCGGACGACATCACCGTCTTCGACAGCTCCGGCATCGCGCTGCAGGACCTGTATATCGGGCAGTTCCTGCTGGAAGCGGCGCGGGATACGGCGGAATAGGCTCCCCGTCCGGACGCCGCCCTTTCCCGGATCTCCTGCCGCCGACGCTCCCGCCGTCCGAAAAAAAGGGGTCGGTGCGGGAATGCTCGAACCTGCGCCAACGGAAGGGTGGAGGCGCGCCCAGCCGGACCGGCGCCACCAGCGGCCGATCGCCACTGGCCCCGCCCCGCCCGCTCCCGTAGAAGCGTAAGAGCTTTTCTTGCGTTCCTCATACCGGGACGGCCCGATGTCCAAGCTGGCGAGCCTCGCCGTCGCCGCACTCCTCGCCTGCACCGTCGCCCCGGCGAAGGCTCAGCAGCTCACCTATTCCTGGCCGACCAATGTCGGGCCGCTCAACCCGCACCTCTACGCGCCGAACCAGATGTTCGCGCAGGCGAGCGTCTACGAGCCGCTGGTCCGCTACCGGGTCGACGGCACGGTCGAGCCCTGGCTCGCCACCGCCTGGACGATCTCGCAGGACGGGCGGACCTACGACTTCACCTTGCGCGCCGGCGTCACCTTCAGCGACGGCGCGCCGTTCGACGCCGCCGCGGTGAAGGCGAATTTCGACGCGATCCTCGCCAACCGTGCCCGCCACGACTGGCTCGACCTCGCCCGGCAGATCGACCGCGTCGCGGTCACCGGTCCCCTGGCCGTCCGCCTGGTGCTCAAGGCGCCCCATGCGCCGACCCTGCGGGAGCTCTCGCTGCCGCGCCCGTTCCGCTTCGTCTCGCCGGCCGCGATGGGGGAGGGCGGCACCACCGCCGCCGGCCTCCGGGCGCCGATCGGCACCGGCCCCTGGCGCCTCGTCGAGACGCAGCTCGGCGTCTCCGACACCTTCGCGGCCAACCCGACCTACTGGGGGGGAAAGCCCGGCTTCGCGCGCCTCGTCGTCAAGGTGATCCCGGATCCCAACACCCGCGCCATCGCGCTCCAGACCGGCGAGATCGACCTCGTCTACGGCGCCGCCGGGCAGATCCCGTCGGAAGCCTTCCTGCGCCTGCGCGGCCAGGCGCCGGCCTTCTCGGCCGCCGTCTCGGAGCCCCTCGCCACCCGCGTGCTGGCGCTCAACTCCGCCCGCTTCCCGACCGACGATCCCGCGGTGCGGCGCGCGATCAACCGCGCCATCGACAAGGACACCCTGGTGCGCACCGTCCTCGACGGGATCGAGCCCCGGGCCGACTTCCTGTTCGCCCCGGGCGTGCCCGACGCCGATGTCGGGCTTGCGCCCCACGGCTTCGACCGGGCGGCGGCGGACGCCCTCCTCGACGGGGCCGGCTGGGTCCGGGGGCCCGACGGTGTGCGGGCGAAGGGCGGCCGGGCGCTCGGCGTCGAGCTCGACTTCGTCGGCACCAACGCGCAGCAGAAGGCCATCGCCGAGGTGATCCAGGCCGATCTCGCCCGGATCGGCATCGCGGTCCGCCTCGTCGGCGAGGAGGAGAGCGCGATCCTCGCCCGCCAGAAGGACGGCCGCTTCGGCCTGATCTTCGGCGAGATCTGGGGCCCGCCCTACGATCCCGCCTCCTTTCTCAGCGCCATGCGGGCGCCCTCGCACGCCGATTATCAGGCGCAGCGGGGCCTGCCCGACAAGCCGCAGATCGACGCCACCATCACGGCGGCGCTGGCCGCCACCGACCCGGCGGAGCGCCGGCGCCTCACCGCGACGATCCTGACGGCCCTGCACGAGGCGGCCGTCTACCTGCCGATCTCCTACGCCGTGGCGATCGAGGTCCATCGCCCGACGGTCGCCGGCGTCGGCTTCGGCGCGACGCTGAACGAGATCCCGTTCGCCGCGATGCGGCCGGCCTCGACCCGGGCCGCCCGCTGATGCTGCGCTTCGCTCTCGCGCGCCTCGCGCTGATCCCGGTCATGCTGCTCGGCGTCTCGCTCCTCGTCTTCGTGGTGCTGCGGCTCGGGCCCGGCGACCCGGCGCTCGACTACCTGCGCCTGTCGCAGGTGCCGCCGACCGACGCGGCGCTCGCCGACGCCCGCGCGATGCTCGGCCTCGACCGCTCCTTCGCGGTCCAGTACCTCGACTGGCTGTGGCGGGCGCTGCACGGCGATTTCGGCCTGTCCTACGCCACCCGCCGGCCGGTGCTGCCGGACCTCCTCGGCTACCTGCCGGCCACCCTCGAACTCGCCGGCACGGCGCTCGTCGTCAGCCTCGCCTTGAGCCTGCCGCTCGGCGCCTGGGCGGCCGGGCATCGCGGCGGCTGGCAGGACCGGCTGGTGCGCGCCGTCGCGGTGCTCGGCGTCTCGCTGCCGAATTTCTGGGTCGCGTTCCTGCTCGTCGTCGCCTTCTCGGTGACCCTGGGATGGCTGCCGGCGATGGGACGCGGCACGCTCGCCCATCTCGTGATGCCGGCGCTCGCGATCGGCCTGATGTCGCTCTCGGTCAACGCCCGGCTCCTGCGGGCGGGCATGCTGGAGGCCGGCAGCGGCCGCCACGTGCTCTACGCCCGCCTGCGCGGCCTCTCCGAGCGCGCGGTGACCCGCCGCCACGTCTTCCGCAACGCGCTGGTGCCCGTCGTCACCGCCACCGGCATGCATGTCGGGGAGCTGCTCGGCGGGGCGCTCGTCGTCGAGACGATCTTCTCCTGGCCGGGCGTCGGCCGCTACGCGGTCTCGGCGATCTACGACCGCGACTACCCGGTGATCCAGTGCTTCACCCTGGTGATGACGGTGGTGTTCGTGCTCTGCAACCTCGCGGTCGACCTCGCCTATGCCTGGCTCGACCCGCGCATCCGCCTCGGGCAGGATTCCGCATGACGACCGCCGGCCTGCCCGCCCGGTCCGGCTCCGTCGCCGCAGCCGGGGCGCTCGCCGCCGGCTTCGTGCTGCTGGCTCTCGCC
The DNA here is from genome assembly GCF_001653715.1 of Methylobacterium platani. Taxonomy (GTDB): domain Bacteria; phylum Pseudomonadota; class Alphaproteobacteria; order Rhizobiales; family Beijerinckiaceae; genus Methylobacterium; species Methylobacterium platani. The sequence goes on along the minus strand of NZ_LWHQ01000015.1, from coordinate 27,422 downwards.
GGGCCGCTCCTCGTCCCGCACGATCCGCTGGCGGTCGACCTCGCGCACCGCTTCGCGGCGCCCGACCTCGCGCACCCCCTCGGCACCGACCATCTCGGCCGCGACATCCTCTCGCGCCTGATCGCCGGGGCGCGCACCACCCTCGGCGCGGTCCTCGTCGTGCTCGCCGTCGTCGTGGCGCTCGGGCTGTCGGTCGGGGGGCTCGCCGGCATGGTCGGAGGGCGGGTCGACGCGGTGCTGATGCGCCTGTGCGACGTGTTCCTGACCGTGCCGACCTTCGTGCTCGCCCTGTTCATGATCGGCGCGCTCGGCACCGGCCTCGTCAACGTCGTCGCGGCGATCGTGCTGTCGCACTGGGCCTGGTACGCCCGCATCGTGCGCGGCCTCGTCCTGGAGCTGAAGACCCGCGACTACGTGCTGGCGGCCCGGATCGCCGGGGCGCCGCGGCTCGCGATCTTCGCCGAGCACGTGCTGCCGGGCGTCGTCCCGCCGCTCGCCGCGCTTGCCACCCTGGATATCGGCCATATGGCGCTGCACGTCGCCGGCCTCTCCTTCCTCGGCCTCGGGGTGCAGCCGCCGACGCCGGAATGGGGCGTGATGATCAACGACGCCCGCCCGTTCTTCTGGACCCGCCCGCTCCTCGTCGTGTGGCCGGGCCTCGCCATCGCGCTCGCGGTGCTCGCCTTCAACCGCCTCGGCGACGCGCTTCGCGACCGCCTCGACCCGGCGCTGGTCGCGGGGCGCGGCCTGTGAGCGCCCGGATTCTCCGGGCCGAGGGCCTCTCCGTGGAAACGTGGCGCGAGGCCCGGCGCGGCCGCGAGGCGGTGCCGCTTGTGCGCGACGCCACCCTGGAACTGCGCGCGGGCGAGGTCCTGGCCCTCGTCGGGGCGAGCGGGTCGGGCAAGTCGCTCGCCTGCGCCGCCCTCCTCGGCGTGCTGCCCCCGGGCACCCGGCGCACCGGTGGCCGGGTGCTCCTCGACGGCGCGGACGCCGAGCCCGCCTCGTTGCGCGGCCGGGCCGTCGCCTGCGTGCTCCAGGCGCCGCGCACCGCCTTCAACCCGCTGCGCACGATCGGCGACCATGCCGGCGAGACCCTGGCGGTGGCGGGTCTCCGCGGGGCCCCCGGCCGGGCGGCGAGGGACGCGGCCTTCGCGGCGGCCGGCCTCGGCGACGACCCGCGCTGGCCCGACCTCTACCCGTTCCAGATGTCCGGCGGCATGCTGCAGCGGGCGATGATCGCGCTGGCGCTCCTCTCCGGCGCGCCGTTCCTCATCGCCGACGAACCGACCACCGACCTCGACCTCGTCGCGCAAGGCCGCATCCTCGATCTCCTGGCGCGCCTCGTGCGCGAGCGGGGCCTGGGGCTCCTGATCGTCACCCACGATCTCGGCGTCGTCGCCCGCCTCGCCGATCGCGTCGCGGTGATGGAGGCGGGGCGGATCGTCGAGACCGCCCCCGCCGCCGCGCTCTTTTCCGAGCCCGCCGCGCCGGCGACCCGGGCGCTGCTCGCCGCCCACCGCGCCCTGCACGAGATACCCGCATGACGGCGGTGCTGACGGCCGTCGGCCTCGGCAAGGCCTATCCGGGTGCGGGCTGGCGGCGGGGAGCGCCCCGGACGGTCCTCGACGGGATCGATCTCGCGATCGCCGAGGGGGAGTGCGTCGCCCTGATCGGCCGCAGCGGCTCGGGCAAGAGCACGCTCGCCCGCCTGCTGCTCGGCCTCGAGGCGCCCGACCGCGGGACGGTGCTGTTTCGCGGGCAATCCCTCGCCGGGCTCGACCGGGCCGGACAGAAGCGTTTCCGGGCGGCGGTCCAGATGGTGCTGCAGGATCCGCTCTCGGCGGTGAACCCGCGCCATGCGGTCGGGCGGATCCTGGCCGAGCCCCTGCGCCACCTGACCGACCTGCCGGCCGCCGCGCACCCCGCCCGGGTCGCCGATCTCCTCGACGGGGTCGGCCTCGACCCCGACCTCGCCGGTCGGCTGCCGGGCCAGCTCTCCGGGGGGCAGGTCCAGCGGGTCGGCCTCGCCCGGGCGCTCGCCACTCGTCCGGCCCTCGTCGTCCTCGACGAGGCGGTCTCGAACCTCGACGCGCCGCGCCAAGTCGAGATTCTCGACCGGCTCGCGGCTCTGCGGCGCCGCCACGGCACCGCCTTCCTGCTCGTCACCCACGACGTGCGTCTGGCCCGCCGCTTCGCCGACCGGGTCGTGGTGCTGGGCGAGGGCCGCATCGTCGACGCCGCGCCGTGCCGGCCCGCCCTCGTCCTGACGCATCCGGCGGCGCGCGAACTCGTCGACGCCGTGCTGCCGGCCGAGCCGGGGAGGCCCTGAGCGATGCAGCGGATCACCGTCACCCTCGATCCGGACCTCGTCGCGGAAGTCGACCGCACGGTGGAGCAGCGCGGCTATGCCGGCCGCTCCGAGGCGATGCGCGACCTCCTGCGGCGCGGCCTCGCCGAGACGCGCCGCCGGCTCGACCCGGACCTGTCCTGCGTCGCGACCTTCACCTTCGTCGCCGAGGCCGGGGTGCGGGACCTCGGCCAGCGCCTCGCCGAGGTGCAGCAGCACCGCCACGACCTGGTGATCGCGCAGGTCCAGGTTCCCCTCGACCACGCCTCCAGCCTGCACACGCTCCTGGTCCGCGGCCGGGTGCGCGACATCCTCGCCTTCGCCGACGCGGTCGCGACCCAGCGCGGCGTGCGCCACGACAGCCTGTCGATCATCCCGGCGACGATCGAGCTCGGCGAGCACGGCCACGGGCCCGAGCCGCATCCGCACGAGCATATCCGGACCTGAGGATCGGGGTGCTGTCCCGGCGCGGCATCCCCCTCCCGCACGGGAGAGGGGAGACCCGCGCATTTCCTTTTGCCCGACCGGTCCCACGAAACGGAAAAGGGCAGGCGGCCCGTCGCGAGCCGCCTGCCCTCACTCCTCACGACGACCCGGACGGGCCGGGTCCCGGCTCAGCCGGCAACGCCGCTCAGCTGCAGCCGGTGGTGCTGCCGCAGGTGTCGCACTTCAGGCAAGTGCCGTTCCGCACCAGGGTGAAGTTGGCGCATTCCGGGCAGGCCTCGCCGACATAGCCCTTCATCTTCGCCTCGGCGCGGCGGTCCGAGACGCTGCGGCCGGGGGCCACCGGGTCCGGCTTGGTAAAGGGGAGGGCCTCGGCCAGCGCCTCGATCGCCCCGGCGAGCGCCGGCTCGGTCTTGAGCGCCACCGCACCCCGCACCGCGTGGACGGAGCCGCCGGCCGGCGCGGTCTGACCCGTGGCGGGGGCCGCGACGCCCGGGGTGGTGCCGCCGGGGCCGCCGTGGATCAGGGTCAGCCGGTCGCCGGAGCCGCGCAGCAGGCCGCGCGACACGACGTTGTGGGCCGGCACCGAATCCGAGGCGGTGGGCTTCGCCGGGGTGACGCCGGTCGCCGCGGTGCCGATCTCCGAGAGGTCGACATGGGCGAGGTCGTTGCGGCCGAGATACGAGATCGCCAGCTCGCGGAAGACGTAGTCGAGCACCGAGGTGGCGTTCTTGATCGCGTCGTTGCCCTGGACGAAGCCGGCCGGCTCGAACCGGGTGAAGGTGAAGGCGTCGACGTACTCCTCCAGCGGCACGCCGTATTGCAGGCCGAGCGAGACCGAGATCGCGAAGTTGTTGATGAAGGCCCGCAGCGCCGAGCCTTCCTTGTTCATGTCGAGGAAGATTTCTCCCAGCCGCCCGTCGTCGTACTCGCCGGTGCGCAGGAAGATGGTGTGGCCGCCGATCTTGGCCTTCTGGGTGTAGCCCTTGCGGCGGCTCGGCAGCTTCTCCTGGGAGCGCAGGCGCTCGACGCGCTCGACGATCCGCTCGACGATCTTCTCCGTCACCGCGACGGTCTTCGCCACCGCCGGCTGCGCCAGCAGGGCCTCGACGGTCTCGTCCTCGTCCTCCGATTCATCGCTGATCAGGGCGGCGTTGAGCGGCTGCGACAGCTTCGAGCCGTCGCGGTAGAGGGCGTTGGCCTTCAGCGCCAGGGTCCAGGACAGCCGGTAGGCGTTCTTGCAATCCTCGACCGTGGCGTCGTTCGGCATGTTGATGGTCTTGGAGATCGCCCCCGAGATGAAGGGCTGCGCCGCCGCCATCATGCGGATGTGGCTCTCGACCGAGAGGTAGCGCTTGCCGATCCGGCCGCACGGGTTGGCGCAGTCGAAGACCGGGTAGTGCTCAGGCCGGAGGTGCGGCGCGCCCTCGAGCGTCATCGCCCCGCAGACGTGGACGTTGGCGGCCTCGATGTCCTTGCGGCTGAAGCCCAGGAAGGCCAGCAGGTCGAAGGACGGGTCGGCGAGCTTGTCGGCCGGCACCTTCAGGGTCTGGGTGAGGAAGTCCTCGCCCAGGGTCCAGCGGTTGAACACGAACTTGATGTCGAAGGCCGATTTCAGGCCCGCTTCCACCGCGGCGATCTTGTCGTCGGTGAAGCCCTTGGCGCGAAGCGAGCCCGGGTTGATCGCCGGGGCCTGGCCGAGCGAGCCGTGGCCGACGGCGTAGGCCTCGATCTCGGCGATCTCGGCCTCGCGGTAGCCGAGGCTGCGCAGCGCGTCCGGCACCGCCCGGTTGATGATCTTGAAGTAGCCGCCGCCGGCGAGCTTCTTGAATTTCACGAGCGCGAAGTCGGGCTCGATGCCGGTGGTGTCGCAATCCATCACGAGGCCGATCGTGCCGGTCGGCGCGATGACGGTGGCCTGGGCGTTGCGGTAGCCGTGCTCCTCGCCGAGCCGCAGGGCCCGGTCCCAGGCTGCCTTGGCGTGCTCCACCAGCTCGCCCTGCGGGCAGCCGGCATGGTCGAGCGGCACCGGGTTGGTGTTGAGGAACTCGTAGCCGGTGGCCTCGCCGTGGGCGGCGCGGCGATGGTTGCGGATCACCCGCAGCATCGCGTCGGCATTCTCCTCGTAGGCCGGGAAGGGCCCGAGCTCGCGCGCCATCTCGGCCGAGGTGGCGTAGGACACGCCGGTCATGATCGCGGTGAGCGCACCGGCGAGCGCCCGGCCCTCACGGGAATCGTAGGACAGGCCCATGGTCATCAGGAGGCCGCCGATATTGGCGTAGCCGAGGCCGAGCGTGCGGTACTTGTAGGAGAGGTCGGCGATCTCGCGGCTCGGGAACTGCGCCATCAGCACCGAGATCTCGAGGACCACGGTCCAGAGCCGGCACAGGTGCTCGTAGCCCTCGACGTCGAAGCGCTTCGCCGCGCGGTCGTAGAGGGCCAGCAGGTTCGCCGAGGCGAGGTTGCAGGCGGTGTCGTCGAGGAACATGTACTCGGAGCACGGGTTCGAGGCCCGGATCCGCCCGCCGACCGGGCAGGTGTGCCAGTCGTTCATCGTGGTGTTGAAGTGCAGGCCCGGATCGGCCGAGGCCCAGGCGGCCTCCGCGATCTTCTCCCACAGCTCCGCCGCCTTGACGGTCTTCGAGACCTTGCCCGTCGTGCGCTGGCTCAGGGTCCAGTCCGCATCCGCATCAACGGCGCGCAAAAAATCGTCGGTGAGCGAGACCGAGTTGTTCGAGTTCTGGCCGGCGACCGTGAGGTAGGCCTCCGAATCCCAGTCGGTGTCGTAGATCGGGAACGAGATGTCGGTGTAGCCCTGGCGGGCGTACTGGATCACCCGCTTGATCGCGGCATCCGGCACCATCGCCTTGCGGGCCGCCTTGACCTCGCGCTTGAGGGCCGGGTTGCGCTCCGGATCGAAGCAGGCGTCGCCCGCGGCCTCGCAGTTGACGCAGGCCTTCATCACCGCCTTGAGGTGCTTCGACACCACCTTGGAGCCGGTGACCAGCGCCGCGACCTTCTGCTCCTCCTTGACCTTCCAGTCGATGAAGGCCTCGACGTCCGGGTGGTCGATGTCGACGATCACCATCTTGGCGGCGCGGCGCGTCGTGCCGCCCGACTTGATCGCCCCGGCCGCGCGGTCGCCGATCTTGAGGAAGCTCATCAGGCCCGAGGACTTGCCGCCGCCGGCGAGCCGCTCGTTCTCGCCGCGCAGGCGCGAGAAGTTCGAGCCGGTGCCCGAGCCGTACTTGAACAGGCGGGCTTCGCGCACCCACAGGTCCATGATGCCGCCCTCGTTGACGAGGTCGTCGGCGACGGACTGGATGAAGCAGGCGTGGGGCTGCGGGTGCTCGTAGGCGGTGGCCGACTGGGTCAGCTCGCCGGTCTTGTAGTCGACGTAGAAGTGGCCCTGCGCCGGGCCGTCGATGCCATAGGCCCAGTGCAGGCCGGTGTTGAACCATTGCGGCGAGTTCGGCGCCACCATCTGGCGGGCGAGCATCGCGCGCAGCTCGTCGTGGAACGCGGCCGCGTCCTCCTCGCTCGAGAAGTAGCCGCCCTTCCAGCCCCAGTAGGTCCAGCAGCCGGCCAGCCGATCGAAGACCTGCGTCGCCGAGGTCTCGGAGCCGGTCCGCTCACCCTCGGCGAGGTGGGCCAGAGCCGCCTCGTCGGGCACCGAGCGCCACAGGAAGGAGGGGACGTCGTTCTCCTCGACCTTCCTCAGCGCCTTCGGGACGCCGGCCTTGCGGAAGTACTTCTGGGCCAGCACGTCGCAGGCGACCTGGCTCCAGGCCTCCGGCACGTCGATGCCCTCGAGGCGGAACACCACCGAGCCGTCCGGATTGCGGATCTCGCTCACCGCCTTGCGGAACGGGATGCTGGCGTAGGGCGACTGCCCCGCTGAAGTGATGCGACGCTCGAACCGCATGGGATACTCTCCGGTCACGAACAGCCGGGGACCGCCCGCATGCGTGCGGGGTCCGCCGGTTACAGGGAATGGCGGGGCGCTGGGAGCTCGGCGGACGACCCGAACCCCGCTCGGGGATCGTCCGTCCTCTACCCTGGAAACTACCGACCCTGGCGGCCACACGTCAACAACTAGTGTCGACCGACTCCGTTCCTCCCTACATATAGTGTTAAGGGCCGGATTCCTGTGGATAGCGCCGAACCCCGGCTTAAGCACCGGGAGGGTATGGGAGAATCGCGGCGGGCCTTCCTGCCGCCCACAGCCGGCGAGGGAGTGGACCACCGACTTGTTCACAGACCGTTGACGATTCGGGGGTGCCGACCGGGTCCCCGCGGGCGTCCGGCGACGGATTCATGCTGCGACGCGGGACGCGCTGGACATCCGGGGGGCATCTCACCATAGTCCCGCGCGACGAAGGGGGCCTCCCCCATTCCTTAAGGGCCCGAGCCCCAGAGACGGTCGCGATGGCGCTGAAAGACACCCTGCTTCGGATCTTCACCTGGTGGAGCGGCTCGACCGTCAGCCTGGAATTCTACACCAAGCGCCGCGGCAGCTTCGTGGGCACGGACGAGCTCGGCAACCGGTACTACCGCGCGCAAGGCCCGCTGATCGACGCCTCGGTCGGCTCCGAGCGGCGCTGGGTGATCTACAACGGCTACGCCGACGCCTCGAAGGTGCCGCCGGGCTGGCGCGGCTGGCTCTGCCACGCCACCGACGTGCCGCCCTCCGAGGAATCTTACGTCCCGCGCGAGTGGCAGAAGCCGCACGAGGAGAACCTCACCGGCACGGTGGCGGCCTACCGGCCGCGCGGCTCGCAGCTCTCCTACGGCCAGCGGCCGGCGGCGACCGGCGACTACGTGCCGTGGGTTCCCGGCGAGTAGGCGGCCCCGGCGCGTAGGCCGCCGCCCTTTTTCCACCATCCTCCGGGTGTCTATCGCGGGCCGTCCGACGGGCGCCCGCACGCCCGCTTGATTCGGGCTCGCGGGGGCGGCAAGGGCCGTCCCGGAAACAGCCGGGAGCGACTGGGTTTGAGCCGCATGACTGCACGCCGCGCCGCGGGCGCCTTCCTGCTCCTCGGCGGCGTCGTGCTGGGGCCCGTGCTCGCGCCGGCGCCGGCCCGGGCCGACAAGATCCGCAACCCGACCGCGGTCTTCGCCGGCCTCGACAAGATCACCGGCCGCACCGTCTCCTTCGAGGTGGCGGTGGACGAGACGGTGCAGTTCGGCGCGCTCCAGCTCACCCCGCGGGTCTGCTACACCCGGCCCCCGACCGAGAGCGCCAAGACCACCGCCTTCCTGGAGGTCGACGAGGTCACCCTCGAGAACAAGTACCGCCGGATCTTCACCGGCTGGATGTTCGCCTCGAGCCCCGGCCTGCACGCGATCGAGCACCCGATCTACGACGTCTGGCTCGTCGACTGCAAAGGCGGCACCGACATCGTGGCCGAGCCGAAGGAGCAGGAGGACGCCCCGGTGGCCGCCGCCAAGCCCGAGGGCCGCAAGCGCCGCGAGCAGGCCCGCGGCGAGGAGGCGCCGCGCGCCCGCCAGGTCAACCGCCAGGGCCAGGTCGACGTCGAGCCGCTGCGCGGCACCCCGGTGCAGCCGCGCCAGTCGCCCTCGCGCAAGTTCTTCCCGACCAATGGCGGCCCGAGCCCGGCCGGCGCCGACCCGATGGACCCGAACCCGCGCTGAGGCGCGGCGACGCCCGGACATCCCGCGCGCCTCGTCGCTCCGTCACGTCCGACGACCGGGGCCGTGCCCGCCGCACGGGCTGACGTATCGCGTGCGCCTCGCCCCGGCTCCGATGACGCTCTCTCCCAGGCAAGGCGCGTCCTGCCGGGCCCGTCCTGACGGAGCGGGGCCGTCCGGCCCGTCGCCCGCTGCGCCCTGACGGCGGCCCCGAGCAAGTCCCTCGAACGACGCCGCCGCCCGGCCTCCTCCCGTTGCAGCCGGACCACGCCCCGTCCGGCATGCATAGGCCGGATCCGCAGCCGGCGATTCAACCTTGAAGAGATTGAACGGGCATTGCTACCATGAGGTGAACAGAGGCCTTGCTGCAACCGGGAGGCACGGATGGCGAGCGGGGGCGACGGGCGCATCTTCCTGGCCGGGATCGGGACCCACGGCGACATCCTGCCGGTCATCGCTCTCGGGTCGGCCCTCGCGGCGCGCGGCCGCCGCGTCCACCTCGCCGCTCCCGCACCGTTCGCATCCTTGGCCACCCGCACCGGGTTGTCGTTCACCGCGATCGGAACGGCGGCGGATTTCGACCGGGCGGTGCGCCAGTCGGCGCTCTGGCGCCCGGTCCGCGGCGCGAAGGCGATGCTCGCGGCGGTCGCGGAGGCCACCGAGCCGACCTATCGCTGGCTCGAGGCGGAGGCCCGACCCGGCCTCGACCAGGTCGTCGCCTCGACGCTCGCCCTCGGGGCCCGGGTGGCGCAGGAGCGTCTCGGCCTGTCGCTGATCACCCTCCACCTGATGCCGATGCTGCTCGAGAGCCGCTTCGCCCCGCCCCGCCTGCCCGGCCTGCCGCTCCCCCGCATGATGCCGGCGCGCTGGCGCCACGACCTCGGCCGCGGTGCCGACCGCTTCGTCCTCGGCCCCGCCGCGCTCCCGCCGCTCAACGCCTTCCGGGCCGGCCTCGGCCTCGGCCCGGTCCGGCGCCTGCGGCACTGGTGGCACAGCCCCGAGCGGGTCCTGCTCGGCGTGCCCGACTGGTACGCCCCGCCCCAGGCCGACTGGCCGCATCAGGTCACCCAGGTCGGCTTTCCCCTCGCCGACACCTTCGGCGACGCGGCGGATCTGGCGCCCGACCTCGCCGCCTTCCTGCTCGCGGGGCCGGCGCCGCTGGTCTTCTGCTACGGCTCGGCGATGGCCGGCGCGCAGGGCTTCTTCGCCGCCGCCGTCGAGATCTGCCGGCTCACCGGGCGGCGCGGCGTGCTGCTCTCCGCCCGGGCCGAGGAGATCCCGGCGGTGCTGCCGGCGGGCGTCGTCCACGCGCCCTACGCGCCGCTGAGCCGCCTGCTGCCGAACTGCGCCGCGCTGATCCACCACGGCGGGGTCGGCACGGTGGCGCAGGCGCTGGCGGCCGGGTGCCCGCAGCTGATCGTGCCGGTGGCGTTCGACCATGCCGACGAGGCCGAGCGGGTGGTGCGGCTCGGGGTCGGCGCCTCGCTGGCGCGCTGGCGCTTCACCGCGGCGCGGGCACGGCGGCTGCTGGAGCGGCTGCTGGATTCGACCGCGGTGGCGCAGGCGTGCCGCGAGGTGCAGGTCCTGATGCAGGCCGAGAGCGGCGTGGCCGGCGCCTGCGAGATCATCGACGGCGCCGCACCGCGTTGAGCACGAACGACGCGGCGCTGCGGCCGTCCGCCGGCCCGCGGCGCGCGATGGCGAGCGGGCCGCGGGCAGGCTCGATCCCGCCTGATCCCCGTCGATCCATGCTCCCGGAGCGTAGTTCTGAAGTCGAGCCGGGCATGAGCCGGGGGAGCCGGCCGGCCGATCGCGCGGGGAACGGACTCCGCGTCGGTCCGGAAGCGCGATCGTCTTTCGCGGCGACCGGTGACGCACGTGCCGGCCAGTCGCGCGGAACCGGCCCGGGCCGCCGCGACTGGCCGGAAGATTTTTTCAGCGATGCGGTCGGACATCGTCGAGATCGACGACGTTGCGTGCGCCGGGACTGTACTCTCCGGTGCCGTCCCCGTTCGACACGTCGTGTCCCGATGTCATGCGGGGACGAATAGTCCGCTCACCTGCGGCAAAACGGGCGATGTCACGTTGCGGAACCATGCTCCGGGCATCCGGTTGTCCGGCGCCTCGCGGCTGCACGTTCGGGCCGTCGCGATAATCCCGACGACGAGAAACGGATCTTCCCGATGACCCCTCAGTTCTGGCTCTGGCTGGGCTTTGCCGGCATGAGCGTGGGCGCCGCCCTCATCCTGTTCATCGGCAAGCGCCGCACCCACGCCGAGGAGGCCGACACCATCATCCACGGCCTGGTGCCGATCATCGCCGCCTGCTCGTACCTGGCGATGGCCTCGGGGCAGGGGAGCGTGCTGCTGCCGGCCGGGCCCGATGCCGGCACGGCGACGAGGGCGTTCTACTTCGCCCGCTACATCGACTGGTCGTTCACCACGCCGCTGCTGCTGCTCGGCCTCGCCAACACCGCGATGCATAGCGGCATGCGCCGCCCGGCGATCGTCTGGGGCATGATCGGCTCCGACCTCGTCATGATCGTCACCGCCTTCGTGTTCGGCCTGAGCCAAGTGGCGTGGCTGAAATGGACCTGGTTCGCGATCTCCTGCGGCGCCTTCCTGGCGGTCTATTACGGGATCTTCGTGCAGCTGCGCGAGGAGAACGCCCGCGAGCGCGACGATGTCCGCGCCACCTTCCTGCGCAACGCCGTGTTCCTGTCGGTGGTCTGGCTCGCCTATCCGGTCGTGCTGCTGCTGGGCGACGACGGCCTCGGTCTGCTCGGGCCGGCGCTCGGCCTCGGCATCATCGCGATCCTCGATCTCGTGGCGAAGGTCGTCTACGGCCTGATGGCGACGGTGCAGACCGCCAAGCGGGTCGACCGCGATCTCGCCGAGGGCCCGGCGACCGCGGCGCGGCCCCACCTCGCGGCGGCGGAGTAGGCGCCGTGGCGCGCCGGCCCGTCCCGATCCCGGCGCCGGCCGGCGCGCGGATGCTCCACGGCCCGGCGGCGACGCTGCCGGGCGCGGGGCGGGGGGCGGTTGCCTCCCTGTCCTGCTGGCTGCTCCCCGCCGCCGCTCTCCTCCTCGCCGCGAGCGCCCTGATGCCGCGCGAGGCCGGCTGGGCGGCGGTGCTCGCCCTGGTGATCGGCCTCGGGGTGCCGCACGGCGCCCTCGACGGCGAGGTGGCGAAACCCTTCCTCGCGCCGCGCTTCGGCCGGGCCTGGTTCCTCGTCTTCGCCGCACCCTATCTCGCGCTGACCGCCACGGTCCTGGTTGCCTGGCGGTGGGTGCCGGACCCTACCCTGGCGGGCTTCCTCGCCCTGTCGGTGCTGCATTTCGGCACCGAGGATGCGGGGCCCGGCCGGCCCGTCGAGGCGCTGGTGCGCGGCGGCCTGCCGATCGCCCTGCCGGCGCTCCTGCAACCCGACGAGACCGCCCGGATCTTCGCGGTGGTGACCGACACGGCGATGCCGGTCCTGCCGGGCTGGTGGAGCGCGCTCGCCTGGATCTGGCTCGGCCTCGCCCTGGCCTGGCTCGTCCTGTGGCGGCCCGCGTCCGACACGCTCGCCGAACTCGCCGCCTTGAGCCTCGCCTTCCTGGTTCTGCCGCCGCTCGCCGCCTTCGGGCTCTACTTCGTCTGCCTGCATGCGCCGCGGCACATGCGGGCGCTGGCCGGCGACCCGGCCCGCGCGCCGGCCGTCGACGGCATGGGCCGGGCGGTCGTGCTCGCCCTGCCGGTCTTCGGGCTGACGCTGCTGATCGGCGCGCTGTTGTGGCCGACCTACCCGCAGGCGAACGGCGTCGAGCGGCTGCTGGCGCTCACGCTCCAGCTCCTCGCGGCCCTGACCCTGCCGCACATGCTGCTGGACCGGTGGGTGGAGGGGAGGGGCTGAGGTCCTCCCGCCTCAATCGATCCCGAACAGCCGCTCCAGGAAGTTCTTGTCCTCCCGGGTCGGGCCGCCGCGCTGCGGCGCCGGCTGCCGCGCCGGGGGCTGGCCGCCGCCGACGAGGTCGTCGATCAGGCCGCCGAGCGTCGGCGGCTCGGCGGGCCTCGCCTCGGCGACCGCGCCGCTGCTGCGGCGCCAGCGGGCGGCGCCCGGCAGCGGCACCGGCTTGTCGCCGCGCAGGCCCGCGGTCATCACCCGGTTCCAGACCTCGACCGGCAGGTTGCCGCCCGAGACCCGCTTGGTCGGCTCGCCGTCGTCGTTGCCGAGCCAGACCCCGGTGACGAGGGTGCCGGAGAAGCCGACCACCCAGGCATCGCGGAAATCCTGGCTGGTGCCGGTCTTGCCGGCGAGGTCCCAGCCCGGGATGTCGCCCTTCTTGGCGGTGCCGCTGACGAAGACCTCGTGCATCATCGCGTTCATCATGCCGACCGCGTTGGGATCGATCACCCGGCCGAGGCTGCTCGGGGCGCGCTTGTAGACGGTCTTTCCGTCGGTGGTCTTCACGCTGGCGATCACGTAGGGGATCACCCCCATGCCGCCATTGGCGAAGGCCGCGTAGGCGCCGACGAGCTCGAGCGGCGTGACCTCCGAGGTGCCGAGCGCGATCGAGGCGTTGGCCTGGAGCGGCGAGGTGATGCCCAGGCGCTGCGCCGTCTGCACCACGGCCTTCGGGCCGACCTCCATGCCGAGGCGCACCGCCACGGTGTTGAGCGAGTGGGCGAGCGCGTCGCGCAAGGTCACGGGCCCGCTGTAGTTGCGCGAGTAGTTCTCCGGGCTCCAGCCCTTGATGGTGAGCGGCGCGTCCTCGCGCACCGTGTCGGGGGTCAGGCCGCGCTCGACCGCCGCGAGGTAGACGAAGGGCTTGAAGGCCGAGCCGGGCTGGCGCTTGGCGGTGGTGGCGCGGTTGAACTGGCTCTGGGCGTAGTCGCGCCCGCCGATCAGCGCCCGGATCGCCCCGTCCGGCCGCATCGACACCACGGCGCCCTGGCCGACATTGTAGCGCGCGCCCTTCTGGTTCAGCTCGTCGACGAGCGCCCGCTCGGCCACCGCCTGCAGGGCCGGATCGACCGTGGTCTGCACCGAGACGTCGCCCTCGATCTTGCCGACATAGTCGTCGAGCACGTCCATCACGAGGTCGGCGACGTAGTTGGCCGAGCCGCCGCCCTTCGCCCGCGCCGGCTTGGCCGGCTGGGCCAGCGCCACCTTCACGTCGGCGGGCTTGGCAAAGCCCAGATCCTGCATCGCCGCCAGCACCTGGGCGGCGCGGGCCTGCGCCGCGGGCAGGTTGCGGTTGGGCGCCAGCCGCGACGGCGCCTGGACGAGGCCGCCGAGCATCGCGGCTTCCGCCAGGGTCACGTCCTTGGCGGGCTTGGCGAAGTAGCGCTGCGCCGCCGCCTCGACGCCGTAGGCGCCGGCACCGAAATAGACCCGGTTGAGGTAGAGCTCGAGGATCTCGTCCTTGGTGTACTTGTGCTCGAGCCAGAGCGCCAGGATCGCCTCCTGGATCTTGCGCGAGGCGGTGCGCTCCTGGGTCAGGAACAGGTTCTTGGCGAGCTGCTGGGTCAGGGTCGAGCCGCCCTGGGCGACCCCGCGCCGGGTCAGGTTCTGGCCGATGGCGCGGGCGATGCCGATCGGGTCGATGCCCATGTGATTGTAGAAGCGCCGGTCCTCGATCGCCACGAAGGCGCGGGGCAGGTAGGGCGGCAATTCCCGGATGCTCACCGTGCGCCCGCCGGTCTCGCCGCGATTGGCGAGCAGCGAGCCGTCGGCGGCCAGGATCGCGATGTTGGGCGGGCGCTTCGGGACGGCCAACTGGTCGATCGGCGGCAGCTGCGAGGCGTGATAGGCGACGATGCCGGCGATCGCCACCAGGCCCCAGAGGCCGAGGATCACCGTGCCGTAGACGATGCGGCCGAGCCACGAGCGCCGCCGGCGCCGGGGCGCCGCCGCGACCGCCCGGGCCGCGCGCTTCGGCGCGGCTTTGCGCGTTCCCTTCGATGCGCCCTTGGCCACGCCGCCTCCCGCCCGGTCGCCGCGCGAGAGGCGCAGGTCGAGATGCGCCGGGTCCGCGGGCTCCTCCGCCTCGAACCGCGGCTCGACCCGACCTCTCCGCTCGCGACCCTTCGCCATCCCGCCCCGTTCCCCTTCGCCCCCGGACAGGCCCGCCCGCCCGGGGCGCTGCCGGCCTCGCGGGGCATTCAAGAGACGTTAAATGAGGCGGGTTTAAGGGCCGTTAACCGAAATTTTGTCGAGATATCTCCGAGGCTTACGCGATCGTCCCGGCGGCTGCGGCAAGCCGCGCCGGAACGGCGCCCACCCGCAAGCGTTGCGGAGGCTCTGACAAGGAGCCGACATGCTGCACCTGCTGGTGGCGGATGGGAACGACCGGGCCGGCCGCGCGGCGCACCTGACGGTCTGCGACAAGACCTCCGCCCAGACCTACGCGGCGATCCTGACGAGCCTGGCGCCCGATGCGACCTGCCACCTCGTCGCCCCGGCCGATGCCGACGCGGTCCTGCCGCGCGCGCTTTCCGACTGCGACGCCGTGGTGCTCACCGGCTCGTCGCTGCACGTCGAGGAGGGTGGTCCCGCGGTGACCCGCCAGTGCGATCTGGTGCGGGCGGCCCTGGAGGCGGGGGTGCCGGTCTTCGGCTCGTGCTGGGGCGTGCAGGTGGCGGCGACGATCGCCGGAGGCCGGGCCGCCCGCAACCCGCGCGGCCCCGAATACGGGCTCGCCCGCGCGATCAGCCGGACGCGGGACGGCGAGGGGCATCCGCTGCTCGCCGGCCGCCCGCCGGCCTGGGACGCGCCGGCGATCCACGACGACGCCGTGATCGATCCGCCGCCGGGCAGCACGGTGCTCGCCGGCAACGACCGCCTCGACGTCCAGGCGATCGAGATCCGCCTCGGCGACGGGGTGTTCTGGGGCACGCAGTACCATCCCGAGCTCGACCTCGACGAGGTCGCGGCGATGCTGCGGCTCTCGGCCCAGGGTGTGGTGGAGGCGGGCCTGTGCCCCGACGAGGCGGCGCTCCACGCCTACGCGGATGCGTTGCGCGACCTGCACCGCGCCCCGGAGGCGCGGCCCGACCTCGCCTGGCGCCTCGGCCTCACCGCCGAGGTGCTGGTGCCGGAGCGCCGCCGCCGCGAGATCGCGAACTTCCTCGACCGCGTGGTGCGGCCATCGGCGGAGCGGCGAGGCTAGCTCACGCCGTCGGCGCCGGGGCGAGGCGGGGCGCCGGCCGCGCCTCCTCCGCCCCGACGAGGTGGCAGGCGGCCGGGCGGCGGAACAGGAACCGGGCCGGGGTGTGGCGCACCAGCCGCTCGATCCCGAGGGGCACCGCCACCGCCGCGACCGTCACGAGGAGCGAGACGGTTCCGACATCCGCGATGATCCCGCTGCGGATCAGGGCGGTGCGCAGGGCCGCCATCGGCAGGAAGAAGGCGAGGTAGATCACGATCGAGCGCTCGCCGCAGGCCCGCAGCACCGCCGTCACCGGGCCGCCGGCCCTGGTGAGCAGGGCGGCCGCCCCGACGATGGCGAGCGCCCCGGCAGCGCCGAGCACCAGGCTCACCCCGGGCAGGCTCGCCAGCGTCGGATAGGAGGCCAGACCGGTGGGGGTGAAGGCGAGGACGCCCTCGATCGCCGCCCAGGCCGCCAGCCCGAGGAGCGCGAGGCCGGCCCGCGCCCGCACCGCGTCGGCAAGCGCGAAGATGCGGGCGGCGAACAGGGTGCCGCCGACGAAGTAGACGAAGCGGGCGCAGAACTCGTCGATCAGGGTCGAGCCGGTATGGACCGGGGCGAGCTGCAGGAGCGCCGCGGCGAGGAGCAGCACCGGCCCGGGCACTCGGCGCGTCGCCTTCACGACGACCGAGAACACCGCCAGCAGATAGATGAACCACAGGGTCGAGTACGGCTCGACGAGCCCGTAGGCGAGGTGGGCGAGGAAGGCGCCCGGCCCCGCGCCCTCGGTGATCTGGGCGTATTTCACCGCCGACTGCAGCACCAGCCACAGCAGGTAGAAGTAAGCGAAGTGGACGATCCGCCGGTCGGCGAACAGCCGCCAGTCGCGGTCGACCACGCGGCCGACGAACAGGCCGGACAGGAGGAAGAAGTCGGGGATCCGGAACGGTTTGGCGAATTCCACGACGTGATGCATGAAGCCCTCGCGCCCCATTGCCTCGCCGACCCCGAGGGTGGAGTGCATCATCACCACCAGGATGATGCAGATGCCCTTGGCGACGTCGACCCAGGCGAGGCGCCCGGATTCCGCCGCGGCGCGCGGGCGCACCGGGTCGTCCGGCCGGACCGAGAGGGCGGGTTCGGAGTTCGGGCGGCGGGACATCGGCGTCTCCACGAGGGCGGCCGCAGGCTCGCAGGGAGACGTAAAGATCGGCACCGGGCCGACCGGTCGAATCGCGCGCTCGCTCGCAAGACGGGATTCACCTTCGTCACCGCGGGCTCCGCTTCGATTCCCGCCGCTCCCGGGTCATCCGCGTCGCGGCGTGGAAGTCGTCGGGCTTGGTGCGCACCCAGGCGAGGAAGCGGGCGATCTCGGGCTCGGCGCGCAGGCTCGCGACGTCGCTGAGGCGGCGCGCCAGCTCCGCCTCGCTGTGGCGGGCATGGATCGCCGAGTGGCAGATCTGGTGCAGCTGCACGGTCTCGCCGTGGGTGCCGCCCTTCAGCTTCGGTGTCAGGTGATGGCGGCTCTGGCGGGCGCCGGGCGGGATCGGCCGCTCGCAGAGCGGGCAGATCACGCGCGCGCCTGCATGCGGGCCGTGGGTGGAGGGGTCGTCGTCGCGCCAGCGCCGGTCACGGCGTCCCAAATCGGGCTCCTGCGGGGAAGGGAGGTTCGCCGACCTATCTGGGTCGCCCGCCCGCGGTGCTTCAAGGCCGGCGCCGGGATGGCGCAGCGTCGCGGCGCGGAGGCGATTGACAAACCTCCTGCGCCGCCGGACAGTCGTGCCGTTACCGAGGGGAGCCCCGCCGACGGGGGCTGAGACTGGACGAGCGTGCGTCCTGACCCTTGAACCTGATCCGGTTCGTACCGGCGGAGGGACGGGAACCTGCCATGACCGACGTGACCCGTGCGTCCTCGCGCCTCGAGGCCGGATCGTCTCCCCGGGAGAGATCCATGAACGCACCGTCGAACGCCCCTGTCCTCGCCAAGGGACTGCCCCACAGCGTCACCACCGGCCCGGTCGCCGGCTCGGCCAAGGTCTATGCCGCGCCGCAGGGCCGCCCCGACATCCGGGTGCCCTATCGCGAGATCGCCCTGTCCGATCCCGGCGAGACCCCGGTGCGGGTCTACGATCCCTCCGGCCCCTACACCGAGGCGGAGGCCCGCATCGACCTCGCCGCCGGTCTGCCGCAGATCCGCGCCGGCTGGATCGAGGGACGGGGCTATCCCGCCGTGGCGCCCCGGGCGGTGCGGCCGGAGGACAACGGATTTGCCGCCGAGGACAGGCTGGTGGCGCCGTGCCCGGCCGCCCGCACCGTGCGGCGGGGCGAGCCCGGGCAGAGGGTGACGCAGCTCGAATTCGCCCGCGCCGGGATCGTCACCGAGGAGATGATCTACGTCGCGCATCGCGAGAACCTGTGCCGCGAGGCGATGCGGGCGGAGGCCGAGGCCCGGATCGCCGACGGCGAGGGCTTCGGGGCGAGCGTCCCGGCCTTCGTCACCCCCGACTTCGTCCGCGACGAGGTGGCGCGCGGGCGGGCGATCATCCCGGCCAACATCAACCACACCGAGCTCGAGCCGATGGCGATCGGCCGCAACTTCCTGGTCAAGATCAACGCCAATATCGGCAACTCCGCCGTCACCTCGTCGGCGGCCGACGAGGTCGAGAAGATGGTCTGGGCGATCCGCTGGGGCGCCGACACCGTCATGGACCTCTCGACGGGGCGCAACATCCACAACATCCGCGGCTGGATCCTGCGCAACGCACCCGTCCCGATCGGCACGGTGCCGATCTACCAGGCGCTGGAGAAGGTCGGCGGCGATCCGCTCAAGCTCGACTGGGAGGTGTTCAAGGACACGCTGATCGAGCAGGCCGAGCAGGGGGTGGACTACTTCACCATCCATGCCGGCGTGCGCCTCGCCCACGTGCCGCTCACCGCGCGGCGGGTCACCGGCATCGTCTCGCGCGGCGGCTCGATCATGGCGCGCTGGTGCCTCGCCGGGCACCGGGAATCGTTCCTCTACGAGCGCTTCGAGGAGATCTGCGACATCTGCCGGGCCTACGACGTGTCGTTCTCGCTGGGCGACGGCCTGCGCCCGGGCTCGATCGCGGACGCCAACGACGCAGCGCAGTTCGCCGAGCTCGAGACGCTCGGCGAACTCACCAAGGTCGCGTGGGACAAGGGCTGCCAAGTGATGATCGAGGGCCCCGGCCACGTGCCGATGCACAAGATCAAGGTCAACATGGAGAAGCAACTCGCCGAGTGCGGCGAGGCGCCGTTCTACACGCTCGGCCCGCTCACCACCGATGTGGCGCCGGGCTACGACCACATCACGTCGGGCATCGGCGCGGCGATGATCGGCTGGTTCGGCACCGCGATGCTCTGCTACGTGACGCCGAAGGAGCATCTCGGCCTGCCCAACCGCGACGACGTGAAGACCGGCGTCATCACCTACAAGATCGCCGCCCACGCCGCCGACCTCGCCAAGGGCCATCCGGCGGCGCAGGAGCGGGACGACGCCCTGTCGCGGGCCCGGTTCGACTTCCGCTGGGAGGACCAGTTCAATCTCTCCCTCGACCCCGACACGGCGCGGGCCTACCACGACGAGACCCTGCCGAAGGACGCCCACAAGGTCGCGCATTTCTGCTCGATGTGCGGCCCGAAATTCTGCTCGATGAAGATCACCCAGGACCTGCGCGCCGACGTGCTGGCGATGGAGGCGGCGAAAGCCGTGGTCGGCGAGGCCACACCGCTCGACGAAGAGGCCCGCGCGGCCGGCATGGCCCAAAAATCGGCGGAATTTTTGGGAGACGGCGGGAGACTCTACGTCGATGCCGGCTGAGTGACACCCGCCGTGCCCCCGGGGATCGTCCGGGGGCGCGGCGGGCGCGGGGCCGGCACGCAGGCCGCCAAGGATCCTCTATGCTGATGCAGGCCCAACAGGCCCCGCGGGAGCCGGCCCCCGCCCGGTCGCGCCCCGGCTCGATCGTGCGCCGCCTCGTCGTCTTCGCCCTCGGCCTGGCGGTGCCGATCCTGATCTTCGGCGGCGTGGTGCTGTGGCAGTTCGCCGGGGCGGCCCGCGCGCGCCTGGAGGGCGAGGCCCTCGGCCGCGCCCGGATGGAGGCGGCGGCGGTCGACCGCGAGATCGCCAACCTCGTCGCCACCCTCGAATCCCTGAGCCTCGCCAACGCGCTCCAGCGCGGCGACGTCACGGCGTTCCGCGAGCAGGTGCAGGAGCTGTCCCGCCGCAGCGGCCTGCCGGCCACCCTGCGCGATCCCGACGGGCGGCGGCTGATCGACCTCGGCGCCGAGCCGATGCCGGAGCGCCTCGACGCGGCGGACGAGGCGGCGCTCGCCGGGCGGCCGTCGGTCTCGGGCGTCGTCGACGGGCGCTTCCGGGTGACGGTGCCGGTCCAGCGCCGCGGCGGCGACGCGGTGCTCTACCTGCTGTCGTTCTCCCTGCCGACCTCGCGCATCCGCGACGTGCTCGCCGCCGGCGGCGTGCCGGAGGGCTGGGTGATGAGCGTGGTCGACCGCGACCACCGGGTGCTGACCCGCACCCGGGCGCCGGAGCGCTTCACCGGCACCGACGCGCCCGACGAGCTGCGCCGGGCCACCGGGCCGGAAGGGAGCTGGCGCGGCGCCTCGCTCGAGGGCGCTCCCTTCTTCGTCGCCTATGCGCGGGCCGGCGTCCCGGACTGGCGCGTCGCCGTCGGCGTGCCGGAGGAGGCATTGGCGGCGCCGGTCCGGGCCTCGCTCGTCTGGTTCGCCGGGCTCGGCATCATGCTCGCGGCCATCGCGGGGGTGCTGGCGCTCGCCTTTGCCCGCGGCATCGCGGCGCCGCTCCAGGCCCTGCGCGACCAGGCGGTCGCCCTCGGCCTCGGCCGGCCGGCCGCGGCGCTCACCGGCGTGCCCGCCGAGGTGGCGGCGGTGAGCGCCGAGATCGCCGGCGCGGCCCAGCGCCAGCGCGAGCGGGTGACCGAGCGCGAGCGGGCCGCCGCGGCTTTGCGCTCGGAGACCCAGCGCCTCGAGGTGCTCAACCGCCTCGGCACGGCGCTGGCGAGCGAGCTCGACCGCCAGCGCCTCGGCGACGCCGTGGTCGAGGCCGCGACCCGCCTGACCGGGGCGGCCTACGGCGCGCTGTTCGAGCGGATCCCGGAGGGCCCGGACGGGCCGGAGCACTGGCAGCTCCTCAGCCTCACCGGCGGTCCCCGCGAGGCCTTCACCCGCTTCGGCCTGCCGCGGGTGACGACCCTGTTCAGCCAGACCTTCGCGGCCGGCGGCGTGGTGCTGAGCGAGGACGTGACGACCGATCCCCGCTACGGCAGCCACGGCGGCATGCCGAAGGGGCACCTGCCGGTGCGCAGCTACCTCGCGGTGCCGGTGGTCTCGGGCACCGGCGTCACCCTCGGGGCGCTGCTGTTCGGCCACCCCGAACCGCACCGTTTCGGCACCCGCGAGGCGGCCCTGGTCGAGGGCCTGGCCGGCCACGCCGCGGTGGCGATGGACAATGCCCTGCTGTTCGCCTCGGTCCGCCGCGCGCAGGACCGGTTCGAGGCCGCCGTCCAGGCGGTGCGCGGCGTGCTCTGGACCAACGACGCCGCCGGCCGCATGACCGGCGACCAGCCGGCCTGGGCGGCGCTGACCGGGCAGGCGCCCGAGCAATATGCCGGCTACGGCTGGGCCGACGCGGTCCATCCGGACGACCGGGCCGCCAGCGTCGAGAACTGGAACGCGGCGGTGGCCGAGCGCCGGCGCTTCACCCACGAGCACCGGGTCCGCCGCCACGACGGGGTCTTCCGCACCTACGCGATCCAGGCGGTGCCGGTGCTCGATCCCGACGGTTCGATCCGCGAATGGGTCGGCGTGCATTCCGATATCACCGAGCAGCGCGCCGCCGAGACGGCGTTGCGCGAATCGAACGAGGAGATCCAGCGCTACGCCTACATCGTCAGCCACGACCTCAGGGCGCCGCTCGTCAACATCATGGGCTTCACGAGCGAGATCGAGGCGAGCCAGGACGACATCCGGACCGCGCTCGCCGGGCGGCCGCAGGCCGATCGGATCGACGCCGACCTCGCCGAATCGGTGAGCTTCATCAAGGCCGCGATCACCAAGATGGACGGCCTGATCAACGCCATCCTGAAGCTGTCGCGGGAGGGGCGGCGCAACTTCCAGCCCGAGCCCCTGGCGATGACCGCCCTGATGCGGAGCCTGGCGAACGCGCAGCGCCACCAGACCGAGACCGCCGGCGCGGCGATCGAGATCGGCGACCTGCCCGACCTCGTCGCCGACCGGGTCGCCGTGGGGCAGATCTTCGGCAACCTGATCGACAACGCGATCAAGTACCGCGCCAAGGACCGCCCGGGCCGGATCGTCGTCACCGGGGCGGTCTCCGACGGGCTCGCGGTGTTCCGGGTCGCGGATAACGGCCGCGGGATCGATGCCCGCGACCACGGCCGGGTGTTCGAGCTCTTCCGCCGCTCCGGCGTCCAGGACCGGCCGGGCGACGGCATCGGGCTCGCCCATGTCCGCACCCTGGTGCGGGCGCTCGGCGGGCGGATCGACCTGGCCTCCGAGATCGGCGTCGGCACGACCTTCAGCGTGACGCTGCCGCTGCGTCAGGGTTAAGGAACCGACCGCCGGATGCAACGACAGGTTAACGTGACCGCGCTGTTTTCTACGCCAGCCACGTGTCCAAACGGGGTCGGATGTGGTCTAGAGAGAGTTTGACGGGAGCCTGTCTCCCGGGCGGGCGACCGCGGTCGGTGCGGTGTCGTGAGAGAGCAAGAGGCGACCCGGTGCGGCCGGGCTTCGCCACGGGGAGTTGTCAGGTGCCGGCCGTACACATCGTGATGATCGAGGATGACGAGGGCCACGCCCGGCTGATCGAGCGGAACATCCGCCGCGCCGGCGTCAACAACGTCATCGAGTCGTTCCGGGACGGGACCTCGGCGCTCGCCGCCCTGTTCGGGCCGGACGGCAGCGGCGAGATCAACGCCGGCCGGCCGCTGCTGATCCTGCTCGACCTCAACCTGCCGGACATGACCGGCATCGACATCCTGCAGAAGGTGAAGTCGAACCCGCACCTGCGGCGCTCGCCGGTGGTGATCCTGACCACCACCGACGACCAGCGCGAGATCCAGCGCTGCTACGACCTCGGCTGCAACGTCTACATCACCAAGCCGGTGAACTACGAGGGCTTCGCCAACGCGATCCGCCAGCTCGGTCTGTTCTTCTCGGTGATGCAGGTCCCGGAGAGCGCGTGACCGCGATCACCCCTCCGGGCCGCGCGGCCGGACGGCGGAGCGCCGCCCCGTGACCGAGCCGGTCCGCGTCCTCTACATCGACGACGATCCGGGCCTGGCGCGGCTGGTCGCCCGCACCCTCGCGGGGCGCGGCTGCGAGGTCGCGCATGCGGCCGACGGCGAGGCCGGCCTCGGCCTGATCGCGGCGGAGCGGTTCGACGTCGTCGCCCTCGACCACCACATGCCGAACGAGACCGGTCTCGAGATCCTGCCGCGCATCCGCGCCCTGCCGGACGCGCCGCCGGTGATCTACGTCACTGGCTCGGAGGACAGCCGCGTCGCCGTGGCGGCGCTGAAGGCCGGCGCCGTCGACTACGTCTGGAAGGACCTGCAGGGCCATTTCCGCGAGCTGCTCGCCGAGGCGGTGGCCACCGCCGTGCTGCAGGACCGCACCCGCCGCGAGAAGGAGCGGGCCGAGGCCGAGGTGCGCGAGGCCCGCGACCGGGCCGAGCTGCTCCTGCGCGAGGTCAACCACCGGGTCGCGAACAGCCTCGCCCTGGTGGCGGCGCTGGTGCGGATGCAGGCCAACACCGTCACCGACGCCTCCGCCCGGGCCGCCCTCGAGGAAACCCAGACCCGCATCACCGCGATCGCCGGCATCCACCGGCGCCTCTACACCTCCGACGACGTGCGGGTCGTCGCGGTCGATGCCTACCTGGCGACGCTGGTCGAGGACCTCGACGGGGCGATGAACGCCACCGGCCAGCGCCACCGCATCGTGCTCGACGCCGTGCCGGTCGAGGTGGCGACCGACAAGGCGGTCTCGCTCGGGGTGATCGTCACCGAGCTCGTCACCAACGCCTACAAGTACGCCTATCCCGAGGGCGTCACCGGCGAGATCCGCATCACCGCGCGCCGCGACGGCGACACCCTGCGCCTCATGGTGGCCGATGACGGCGTCGGCTGGCAGGGCGCCGGCACCCCGCGCGGCACGGGTCTCGGCTCGCGCATCGTGCGGGCGATGGCCTCGAACCTGCGCGCGCAGATCGACTACGCGCAGGCCGAGCGCGGCACCGCGGCGAGCATCGACATCGCGCTGTAGCCGCGGCTCCGGTCGATCGCGCGGGCCCGAGGGTTCAGCGCCACGCACGTCCGGCGCGCCACGGCTTTCGCTTCATCGCTCCCCCAAGGCTCCGGCGCGAACCCTCCCCCTCTGCGGGGGAGGGTGGTCTACGGGAGTAGGCCGGGAGAGGGGCGGCGCGACGCCGATCCAGGGGAAGCCCTTCAGAACGGCTCCGCCATGTTCGGACGCGGCGTCCCCTCTCCCGCAGAGGGGGAGGGAGCAGGCGGGTCTCGTGCCGCAAGGCATGGGAGGAACTCAACGGATCCCGGATCGGAACGATGCCGCAAACGCCGCCCCGGCCATCCCCGCAATTCCGCGCAATTGCTTAATTTCCGGAAACCCCGCCTTAACACCACCTTCAGGCCCCGGCGCCGCGTTAACATCCGGGTAGGACTCCTGGCGGCTAGCTGAGCACGAACAGATCGCCCGAAAGGATTTCGCAGTGATCGAGACCAGCAGCCTTGCCGCGGCGTTTCCGCCGGCCGCGGTCGAGCCGATCGTGCGGATCGATGCCGCCCGCAGCCCCCGGCCGAGTGCCGATCCGTCCCTCGACCCGGCGGTGACCCTCGACCTCAGCCCGGAGGCGCGGCGGACGACCGGGCCGGGGGCCGCCCCGCCCCGGGACACCGCCGGGACCGCCGACCGGGCCCAGTACCGCCGCGACGCCGACAGCCACCAGATCGTGTTCCAGGTTGTCGGTCCGGACGGTGCGGTCGTCGAGCAGCTGCCCTCCGAGGCGATCCTGCGGGCCCGGACCTATGCCCGCGAGGCGGAGGCCGCCCGGGCGGCGGAGATCGGCACGGCGGTGGCGCGCTCGGCCTGATCGACGAACGGCTCCGATCGAGGGGGCCGGCGCAGATCGCGAAGGGATCGGCCCCGATCTCGCGGAGATCGGCCTGATGGCCGAGCATCGTCGCCGCTCCATATCCTGTACGATCGCGCTCCGAGAGCCGCCGCGCTTGAGCCGACGTGCACCCGGAGCCCGACGTCATGGCCACGACGCCCCCCTCCCTCGACGCCGCGACCTATGCCGACCTGCGCCAGGCGGTCGGCGATCAGGCCCTGCCGGTGCTGCTCGGGCGCTTCCAGGCGCAACTGCAGGACTGGTCGGTGCGCGGGGAGCCGGCGGCGCTCGGGGCCGCGGCACACGGCGTGATCGCCTCGTCGGGGCTGATCGGCTTCACCCGCCTGTCGCGCCTCTGCGCCGCCCTCGAAACCGCCTGTCACGCCGGCGACCTGGAGGCGATCCGGGAGTTGGCCGCCGACGTCGCCGCCGAGAAGGCCACGGCCGAGGCCGAGGTCGCCCGGCTGATCGCGGCGGGCTGACGGCGTCAGGCCACCCGCCGCGTGTCGGTCCAGGTCGCCCCGTCGGCGAGGCGGTAATCGACGCTCTCGGAAAGCCGGCCGGTCGGCACGATCCGGATCGCCTCCGGCCGGGACAGCTCGTCGCAGCGCGCCAGGGCCTCGTCGATGTCGAGGGGCGGCGGCATCGCGCCGCCGAGGCGGCGCCACCACTGCACCGCCTTCTCGCGGGCGAAACCCGTGGCTTCGAGGTCGAGGCGCACGGTCATCGCGTCCTCGTCGCCCTCGAGCGCCACCGCCAGCAGGTCGGGCCCGCGCACCCGCCCCTCGCGGGAAAAGCGCCAGCCCGCCACCGGCCACCAGCGGGCATGGGCCTCGCGCACCACCGCGACGGTGCCGGCGGAGAGGACCGCGGTCTCGTCGTCGGCCACCGCCTCGTGCGGCATCTCCGCCGGGTCCTCCTCCTCGGGCTCGACCCAGCACGCCTCGCAGGTGCTGGCATTGAGCGCGATCAGCGCGCCGCAGCCGGGGCAGGGTTTCGCTCGCGGGCCGCCGGTGTCGCCCAGGAGCCGGGCGCGCGCCACGGCATTGGCCGAGAGCACGTCGATCGGCCCGTGCCGGCGCACGAGGCCGGCATAGTCGAGGACGAGGGCGTCGGTCTTGCCCTTCGCCAGGCGCAGGCCGCGGCCGACCTGCTGCACGTAGAGGCCGGTGCTCTGGGTCGGGCGCAGGAGCGCGATCAGGTCGACCTCCGGCACGTTGAAGCCGGTCGCCAGCACGCCGACCGAGGTGAGGCAGCGCAGGCGCCCGGCCCGGAAGTCGCGCACGATCCGGTCGCGCTCGCGCTTGCCGGTCTCGCCCGAGATCGATTCGCAGGAGAACCCCTCGGCCCGGATCGCGTCGCGGACCGCGTCGGCGTGGCGGACCCCGGCGCAGAAGGCGAGCCAGGCCCGGCGCCCGGCGCCGTAGGCGACCATCTCGGCCACTGCCGCCTTGGTGATGACGTCGCGGTTCACCGCCGCCTCGAGGGCGCCGGGCACGTAGTCGCCGGCCCGTAGGGGCACGCCGCTGACGTCGAGGATCGTCGCGGTCGCCTTCGAGACCAGGAGCGACAGGTAGCCCTCGCGGATCAGGTCCCCGACCTGCGCCTCGTAGACGATGCCGTCGAAGACCCGGCCCTGGCCCTCGTCGAGGCGGCCGCTGTCGAGGCGGTAGGGCGTGGCGGTCAGCCCGACGAGGCGCATCCCGGGGGAGCGCGCCCGCACCGCGTCGAGGAAGCGGCCGTAGCGGGTTTCGGCGTCGCGGGGGATCAGGTGGGCCTCGTCGACGATCACCAGGTCGAAGCCGCCGGTCGCCTCGACCCGGTTCCACACCGACTGGATGCCGCAGAACAGGATTGCCTTCGTCTCCTCGCGCCGCCCGAGCCCGGCCGAGACGATGCCGGCCGGCGCCTCGGGCCACAGGTTGAGGAGCTCGGCGTGGTTCTGGGCGATCAGCTCGCGGGTATGGGTGACGACGGCGATCCGGGCCGCGGGATCGCGGGCCATCGTCTCCCGCACCAGGGTGGCGATGACGAGGCTCTTGCCGGCCCCGGTCGGCAGCACGATCAGGCCGTTGCGGCCGCCGCGCGCCCAATCGGCCTGGAGCGCGTCGAGGCTCGCGCGCTGGTAGGGACGAAGCAGCATCGCGCCGCCATAGCCGGAGAACGCGCGGGCATCCAGGCTTGACAGCGGGGGAGGCGGGGGGCGCCCCCCGCTGCGACGGGCGAATCAGGGGGGCGGGTTCGCCGCCGACGGCGTGGGCCCCACCTC
This sequence comes from Methylobacterium platani, assembly GCF_001653715.1. Taxonomy (GTDB): domain Bacteria; phylum Pseudomonadota; class Alphaproteobacteria; order Rhizobiales; family Beijerinckiaceae; genus Methylobacterium; species Methylobacterium platani. Next base: position 363 of record NZ_LWHQ01000015.1, on the reverse strand, counting down.
TCCCCGGCCCGCGGGGAGAGGTGGGAGATCCTTACTCCGCCGCCTGCAGCCACGCCCGCTGCTGCGGCGCCTCGCCGACCACCTCGTCGGTATGGACCTCGAACTTCGCGAGCCAGGCCGGGCCGAAGCTCGTCGAGATCGCCACGTCGGTGGCGTCGCGGCCGCGGGCCATGACGATGCGGCCGATCCGCGGGCGGTTGTGGCGGGCGTCGAACGTGTACCAGCGCCCACCGAGATAGACCTCGAACCAGGCCGAGAAATCCATCGGGTCGGGCACCGCCGGCACGCCGATATCGCCGAGATAGCCGGTGCAGTAGCGCGCCGGGATGTTCATGCAGCGGCAGAAGGTGGCGGCGGGGTGGG
>NZ_LWHQ01000014.1 GCF_001653715.1 Methylobacterium platani | reverse complement strand
CACCGTCGCCGCAGACAAGACCTGAGCCGAGTCCGGCGCTGGCGCCTGATCGGCTGACCTACCGGGTTGAGGAGGCGGCGAAGCTTCTCGGAGTTAGCAAGACGAAGGTCTGGGATCTGATCGGCGAAGGGCGCCTACCGGCTCGGAAGCTGGATGGCGTCCGCCTTATCCGCCGTGTCGATCTGGAAGCGTTCATCGACGCCATGCCGGCATCACGGGGAGGCCCGAAGGACGGATGATTTGAGTTCGCGCTACGGCTTTAGCCGTGCTCCGGTGTCTAGCTGGGCAAGCCGCCTTGCGCTGTGGCGATCTCAACCGCCTCCTGCGCGTTCGGCCCTATCGGGTGCTGATGCCGGTCGAGGAAGGCTTTGGCAGCCGCGAGTTGGTCGAGTGCCGGACCAGGCCTTCGATACTGCTCAGCCATCAGGTCGGAGGTCAGCGCGAAGGCGAGTTCCTCAGCCAACGCGGCGACAAGCGGCAGGGCGTCGGCAAGAGAGTTGCTGGCGATCATCCCGCTAGCCTATGCCTGTGCCACGATTAAATCGAGTCCACGTCACTCTTTCGTGCTGCTCGGATGCTTCTCCACCCGCACCAGATCGCGTTGCGCATACCCCAGAAATCCGCGGCGGAGGCGCTACAGGCGTTTTCCGACACTTTCCGGTAGTAGGCCCTGCCTGAACCACGAAACGCCGTCCTTGAGGCTCTGAGGGCAATTCGCGCCGAGCCGGGTAACGAAGGCGAGATCCCTTGCCCGGATTGCGCTGGCTGGCTGCGCGCTCAGCGACGGCCGCCATCGGCTCCCGGCTTCATGGCCCGCTCGACAGCCTCCATGGCGCTTTCGAAGGCCTTGGCCTCGCTGCGATGGGGTCGGTCGGACCGCTCAATCAACTTGCCGCTCCGGCGGATCGCCCACTGGAAGTGCCCCTCCGGCTTGGGCAATGGTGAGACTTCGATGGAGTAGGGGTGCGGGACTTCGTTGGCCATGGGTGCGCTATGCCAGGCTCCACGTGGTCACACCATAGCCAAAGCGGTGCGGACCCATTCTCATGAAGTGGTGATCAGCTTGCGGGCGATCTCAGCTGGCTGGGTTCCAGCCCTGGCGGCCACCCCGTGCAATCGCAACTAGGACGACCTGCCGGTATGCGTGCCACTGGTCCAGCACCTCGTGCATCAGAGAGAGCAATCTCTCGGCTTCCATGGTGTCCCACCCTTTAGCTTTGTTCTCCGTAATACGTTCAATCAGCCTACCAACACGCCGGTTTGCATCCTCGATGTGCCGATCGGCGTGTGCGAGTTCGGCTCTTTCGTTCTGAAAATCGGTCATGTGGCGGTCCTCTGCTACGAGGCAACGCATGAGAATGGATCCAGAGCCGGCAGGCGCCGGCATATGCTCCTCAGCTAAGCAGTTCAGCGCTACTTCTCCTGGCAAGCGGAATTGTCGCGCGCATGGACCGAAAGCACCCGGGGGAAGTTCACTGAGTCTGAGAGGCTTCTCTCACCACGGACAAATCCTATGAAACATGCTTTCCTCACTGCAATAACCGTGGCTGCTGCGTTTTCTCTCCTCCCAGCGACAGCCGATGCGCGTCCCGGTGGAGGCGGCTTCCGTGGCGCTGCTGGCAGCTCGGGGCTTGCTGTCGGTGGTCAACGTGGCGGCGGTGCCGTCGCAGCTGGTGGCGTCCGTCCTGCCGTTGGCAGCTTTAGCGGGCGCGGGTACGCCGGCAATCGAGGCGGCTACTACCGCGGACGGGGCTTTGGGTACGGAGCTGCCGGGCTAGGCGTGGGTCTCGGACTTGGCTTGGCCGCTGGGGGGCTCGGCTACGGGTACGGCGGCTACGATGCCGGGTACTACGGTGGTGGCTATGCTCCGGCTGGATACGGCGGGTTCGACGAAGGCTATGCACCTGCTGCGACCGACGTCACATCCGATCCTGATCAGGTGAGCTACTGCATCCAGCGCTTCCGGTCCTATGACAGGGCCAGCGGCACCTATCTCGGCAACGATGGGCAGAGGCATTCCTGCCCGTAGTCTCACTGACCAAGAAATGCCCGAAGCCCAGCGGCCGAACCCGGCTTGCTGGGCATTCTTATAAGGTCTGCAGATACAATGAATTAGCCGCGCCCAGCCCGGTTGCCGTGCGGCACCCTGCTACCGTCGGCAGAACTCTGCCTGCGTTTAATTCTGCCGACTATCCATCAAGGCTTCAGTCGCCCGGATCATCTCCTCCAGGTCGCGACCCGCCTTCGCGATCATCCGCCGGAGTGCGATGGCCCGGGCCGTGTACCGCCCGTGCTTCCAGTTCGCCCGTGCGGCCCTCTCCCGGCCCTCAGGGGTCTTGGCGCCCGTGCTGGCGCCACCATGCCGGTAGCACCGCCCGTTCGGCATCCCAGGGGCCGCGCAGGCGATCCCTGAGCGGGTGCGGGCCCCGCACCGGGGCGCCTGCCGCGCCTTGTCGAGGGCGGCCCGCCAGTTGGGTTCTTGGGGTGCGTCGTCTGATTTCACCCCTACCCCCCGACCCGCTTGCGGGACCGAGGCCCCCCGGTCACGCTCCCAGCCACCACAGCCTGAGCGCCCTCGCCGATGTGGTTGTGCTGCACCACGACGACCTGTCGCCCGCCCGAGCGCATCCGCTGCAAGGTCTGCATCCCGGCCTGATACGAGCCGGTCAGGCGCACGAAGGCCCGGGACATGCGCTCAGCCTCGACGCACGCCGCCTGGCGGGCAGACCCGAGCGACCGGCTGGCCTCCGTCATCTGCTGCTGCATCAGGGCTGCCGCTGTCATCGCCGCAACATGGGCGGTTGCGAGCTGGTGGGCGAGCATCCGTTCGAGCCCATCGGCGGCCTGGATGCTGTCGGCCGTGTCGAGGGCCATCTCCAGGGAGCCGGCATTCTTGGCGAGGTCGAGCCGATCACGGCTGGCATCGGCTGCGACGGCATCGGGGTTCGCCAGGGTGTCGAGGATCGCCGGCAGGGTATTCTCTGCGAAGTCCTCGGCCGGCATCAGCTCGCCGCCGGCAGCGCGGCGTGCATCGACCGGCAGGGGCGCACGAGCGGCCTCCTCGTACCGATCGGCGATGCCTGACGGGCCGCCTCTCTCCTCGGCCTTGATGCGAGCCACGCCAAGGAGATCGTCTCCGGACTTACGGCGCCGGGTCATTGATGCCTCGTGACTGTACAATCTGATGCGTTACATAGCATAGCCGCGGCACCGTTCATATGGAACGATGCTGATTTTATCACAATAAAACTTGACCCATCCGCCCTGATGCGCCTTACCTTTGAACCGTAGAAGAACGGATAATTAGGGTCTCAGATATGGATGACGTCGCACAGCACGACGCCGATTTTATCGGTCTAGCCGCCAGCATCGTTGGCGCTTACGTCACGAGGAATAATGTCCCAACGTCCGAGCTGCCCGGACTGATCACATCCGTGCATGCGTCTCTGAGTAGCCTCGGCCAGCCGGCGGCCGCGCCGGAGGAGGATCACAAGGTTACCGCGGCGCAGATCCGGAAGTCGGTTACCCCCGACGCGATCACGAGTTTCCTCGACGGGAAGCCGTATAAAAGCTTGAAGCGTCACCTCAACTCGCAGGGTTACACACCGGACGAGTACCGCCAGAAGTTCGGGCTCCCGCGCGACTACCCGATGGTGGCGGCTACCTACGCCGCTCAGCGCTCCGAACTCGCCAAGAGCCTCGGTCTCGGACAGATCCGGCGCGACCGGGCAACTGCGCGCAAGGCGGAAGCTGAGGCGGGCGAGCCTGCTGCACCGGCGCGGCGCGGCAGGCCGAAGAAGGTCGAAACCGCCTCGGCGGAGTGAAGTGAGCCTGCTCAACCCATGGCGGCAGGGAACTGGGCGTACCCTGCCGCTCCGAACTCTGAGCCTGATCGTGGCGGGCCTCGTGATCGCGCTCGTGGGGATCTTCTTCGCGCTTGAGGACGTGATCCCCACCCCGTTCCGGTAGGCTTCCTCGTCACGTCACAACCCAACGGATGTCTGTGTCGCCGCCCGGCTTCACTGCTAAGCGCAGGTGCCTTGCTGTTCCGATCACCCTTCAGCGAGGCTGGCGGGCCGGGTCTCCATCTGGAGGGAACGCCCCGGCCCGCCGCTACCCTGCAATCCTGGCAAGCATCTGGCTCACTTGCGCTGCGGACCATGATCCACCGCGAGCCGTGGGTACACAGCGCGTCGAGGGCTGCGAGTTGCACGAGCAACGCCTGCCAGCGCAACTCGGGCTGTGCAGTCTTCAGGCGTCGTCTGCATACGGCGGGACGTCAACAAGAGTGCCAATCAAGCGGAGCAAAGCCTGTTGCTCTGGTTTCCCGCTTCCATCGCTCAGGAAAGCTCCTAGCTCGATATGGCGCAGACGGCTACCTGACGGACCGTTGGGCTGATGGATAACAAAAGTTCTACCATCCACCGGTTCTCGCCCTAGGTACCAACAATCCCCCTTAGGATTTCTATATAATTCTCTTCGGTTTGACATTTTTTATTTCCTATAAATTATTATATGGTTTTATTTTTGAGTATCAATAATTATTTTTATGTGTCTGAACAACAGCTTCTGTTCTATTTGTGACGCCGAGTCTTCGCATGATATTTCGAACATGAACCTTGACGGTGCTTTCTTTCATTTTTAGCTCAAATGCTATTATTTTATTCGACCGGCCCGTCTGCAGCTGCTCTAGCACCGCGCTCTGGCGTGGAGTGAATTGGCTGCGAGGCGTTACAGGCTCAACAGGTTCGCAATGTTGGAATACGCAGCTAGAGGGGATGAAAATTCCTCCAGCTTGTACCACTCGTATGGCCTCAATCGCCACCTTGAGACTGACGCTGGTCGGGATATAGCCGTGTACGCCCTTATTCAGTTGTTCAACGACGCCAGCTAAATCTTCGCTGTCGCACAAAAGCACAAACCTAGCCTCGATACCGGAGCGAGAAAGAAGATCATTACGATCCTCTTCGGCTTGAGGAGTCTCGAGCGCATCACAGCATAGGATAATGATGTCTCCTTCCCTACATAATGTTTTCGACCGATCCCATTCATCGATGGATGCAAACGACATTATGGTTTGGTCATTAAATGACTTCATCAAGCATTTTTCAAGGCAATCGCGAAGCATCTTACGACTCTCAATAACATATATTGATGAATTTATATCAATATTTTTCGACGATGTGATCGTAAAATCCCTAGGTTCTTCGAAAGATAAATTTTTGTCATTACTCATATCGTCATTTATAGGCATAATCTATAATCCTATGGTTATATTTACAGATAAGTTGCTGCTGTCATGCATGTGTATCATCACCAAAATAAGTAGCATTAATAAATTATAAGTTTTTATGGCGGTCATAGATCGAACGTTTTGGGAAAAGTGCTAAATGACATTGCTCTGGGCGCGGCCTCGGTGCAGACAATTTTTCGCTTCTAACGTAGCCGCCACGCCAGCCAGCCTACTCCGCCTGACGATAGGACCTACGAGCCGTAGGCAGTGAGGCACCGGCTTGTGATCTGGATGGGGCGAGCCGGGACAAGGGGTCGGTCGAAAACTCGTCCGGCTCGCTACGGCTGCCGGCGTTCCGCATCACGACAGCCGTGCTTCTCCTGGCATTGCCATGGACAGGCGTCATTATCGAAAGCTAATGTGGCGGGGAACGAAGAAGGCCCCGCCGCCGATCGCTGCAGTCTGATATATTGAACATTTAATATCAGGCTTATTCTAATTTTTTCACAATTGTTATTTTGTTACAAAATTTTTCTGCTATCTTATATACTGCGTATTCTCAATTGACAATGATCAATTTCGTTCATTACACGCCATCAATAACGGAAAGATAATGAGACGAACTCAGAGGTCTATCTTTCGAAGACGCTGGCGCTGTCTTCATTGCATCCCGGTACGACCATGATGATCGACGAAAATCGCCGTGTTTTCCTCGTAGCTCTTGGCACTCATGGGGACATTCTCCCCGTCATCGCACTCGGCGCAGCGCTTCAGGCACGCGGCCATCAGGTATATCTTGCAGCCCCCGAACCGTTCATGCCCCTTGCCGCTCGGGCTGGCCTGTCGTTCTACGCCATCGGCACATCAGCCGACTTCGAGCGAGTGGTAAGGCAGCAAGCGCTGTGGCGCCCGATCCGGGGTGCTCGCATCATGTTCAAGGCGATCGCAGAGGCGATCGAACCGACCTATCGCTGGCTGGAGACGCAGGCCTGCCCAGGAAAAGATCTTGTGGTCGCCTCCACTCTCGCGCTCGGAGCCCGGGTAGCGCAAGAACGACTTGGGCTGTCTCTGACGACGCTTCACCTGATGCCGATGCTCGTCGAGAGCCGCTTTGCGCCACCACGATTGCCAGGTCTGCCGCTGCCCAACCTGCTGCCGGCTCGCTGGCGCCATGGGCTCAGTCGCGGTGCTGATAAGTTAGTCATTGACCCCTCTGTGCTGCCGCCGCTCAACGCATTCCGGACCAAGCTCGGGCTTGCCCCTGTAAAACGCCTAAGGAACTGGTGGCATAGCCCTGAACGAGTACTTCTTGCTGTTCCCGACTGGTACGCTAAGCCGCAAAAAGACTGGCCGGAGCAGATCCGACAGGTCAGTTTTTTACTTGCGGACACCTACGGTGACACCGCCCGCCTAGCGCCGAGCCTCCAGGCATTCTTGCACGCGGGATCAGCGCCGCTGGTCTTCACCTACGGCTCGGCAATGGCTGGCGCGCAGTCGTTCTTCGGCACTGCTGCAGAGGTGTGCCGGCTCTCGGGACGGCGAGGCATCCTGCTGACCGGCCGGGCTGACGAGATCCCCGCCGACCTACCACCTGGGGTACTGCACGTCCCTTACGCGCCGTTGAGCCAGCTACTACCTGCCTGCGCGGCGCTGATCCATCACGGGGGCGTCGGTACGGTAGCCCAGGCACTAGCGGCTAACTGCCCGCAGTTGATCGTGCCGGTGGCGTTCGACCACGCCGACGAGGCGCAGCGAGTAGTGCAACTCGGAGTTGGCGCTTCGCTTAGCCGCTGGCGCTTCAGCGTCCGCCGGGCGCGGCGCGTGATCGACGAGCTGATACGTTCCGCTGCGGTGTCAGACGCTTGCCGTCAGGCACAAATCCAGATGTCGGAGGTGAATGGGATCACGAGCGCCTGCGAGGCCATCGATGGGATGGCATCCTAAGCTGGGCGAGCCCAAAATACTTATCGTGCAGATACCTGCTGACATCGAGCCACCGAGACTAACCACCCTGAACAGAGCACCAGGGACCATAACCCGGCTGTCTAAACGGAGATCTGTGCCAACTTCAGCTGTGTGAAGTGGCGCCGGGATCGCTTAAGGCTCCGAAGCACCGACGCGGCGGGCGAGAGCGCGTCCAAGCGCCAAGAGCAGTGCGTCAACCGAACGGCGCAACCCGAGCCCTTCCGGCCCATCAAACTCGTCGATGGCTTGCCGCGTCTGGATGGCACACGCAGCCGCACGTTCGAGAGGGGTCTCGGTATCCTCCTCCGCAATAAAGAACGCGCGGTCCTCCGCCCGTCCGTCGAGCTTGCTCTCGGTGATGTCGATGACAATCCCCCGACCGGTCATACCCCCTGTCCGATCGTCACGCTCGTAGCGCCCTCGGGCAAGCACCCAACGCCGATCGCCGGGAGCGGGAAACGCGCGGTATTCGACGACGAACAAGCCGCCATGCTCCCGCACGCGGTTGAGCTTGTCGTGGAAGCCGGCGCGATCGTCGGGATGGATCACCCGAGCGTATGCAGCAAGCGGCAGGCCTTCGGCCGCCAGATTGGGATCCACGCCGAACAAGGCAGCCGCCGCCGCATCACAGACGGTGCGATCGTTGATGACGTCGGTTGTCCAAGTGCCAACCTGAGAGGCACTCAGAGCGTCAGGCACGAAGGCGAGTACGGATCGGGTGACCTGGTGCTGCATGTCTCAATCCTGCGACGCCTGCCAAGTTTGCCGAACCTACTGAGATCGAAACACCTTTGTTCCATATGTGATTGACACGCACGAGAGAGGGGCGACAGTGAGAGATAGCTTACCCTAACGTATAGACTGCCGACCAGATAGGAGGCCCTGATGAGCGCAGCATCGGTTCCATCCGAAAAGCCTCTCCCTTCCTCCGTCAGCCCGCGGCGCCTGCAACAAATAGCTGACGTGCTCGGCGTTTCTGCAGATTTCTTCAATACACCTGCTCATCCTCACATTCTGCACACAAGCGAGAATGGCACGCGCTGGCTCTTAACAATTGATACACGGGATCTACCCGTCGTTCGCTGCACATGCGGTTCAGCAGCAGGGCAGCGAACGACCGAGGAAAGCATCTCGAGCTTCCTCACGCGCGGAGCAGGCACCCCTCAGCATGAAGCGCTTGTCGCGCTCATCGACTACCTTCTCGCGATGCACCTAACTCGCTGACATTCGGATGAGCCATCCTGATCGTCTTTATGGCACTCACTCTGGCTGTGCGCTCTAAAGAAACCCGCTTCCCGAGTGCCCCTTAAAGGCGTTCGCCCGGCGGATGTACCCAACGACGGTCCGGGTGTCGCGATGCCCGGACTGATCCATGATGCGAGCGAGATCCGCCCCACGCTCCGCCGCAGTCGTGATGTAGCCGGCCCGCAGGGAGTGAGCCCCGAACGTCGAGGCATCGAGTCCGGCCGCGGTGGCGTACCGCTTCACGATGTCGGCGACAGCTTGGGTGGTGAGGCGGGCGGGGTTGGTATCCCGCATTGTCATTCGAACCCTGCCCGACCGCGACACAGGCCGGAACACGGGCCCTTCCGTGATCCCCGCCGCATCGAGCCAGTCCCGCAGCAGGGCAACCGGCCGAATGAAGCGGCCGTGCGGAATGGCCTTCTCGAACCCAGCGCCCTCTTGGTCGACCTTCGATCGCCGCACCAGCACCCGGAGCCCTTCGGGATCCTCGCGCAGGTCCGACACGTCGAGGGCAACAAGCTCCGATCGGCGGAACGCGCCAGCGAAACCGAGGGCGAGTAGAGCTCTATCCCGCTTACCGGCGAGGGTCTGGGGAACGTGCGCGAGCATGGCGGCCAGCACGTCGGCGGTTGCTGCCGCCTTCTGATCGGGTGCGGTGCCGACCTTCCGTCGGATGCCCTTCATCGTGGCCCGCACCGCCTCATCGTCTGTCGGGTCCGGCATCTTCGCCAGCTTGTGCGCGTACCGGATCGCAGCGCACCGCCGGCCAATCGTCGAGGCGGCCCGGCCGACCTCTGCCTCCGCTACCAGGAAGCCAGCTACGGCCTCAGGGCTCGCAGGCAGCGGCCGGAAGCCGTAGCGGGCGCACCAGGCCTCGAACGCCGCGGCGTCGCCTCTGTAGGCCCGCACGGTCGCATCGGCCTTGCTCGCCCGCTGGTACGCCTCGACGATGGAGGCGGCTTCGGCGGGGAGGCGGGTGGAGGTTTGCGACGCCGCGGCGCTCGCCGGCAATGCAGACGAAAACTTTTCGTCTGCATACTCGGCAGGCAGACCCGTGGGCTCGCCCGTTTCGGCGAGCGCAAAGGTCGCGGAGACCGGCTCGGCCGGGATCAAGTCGCCAAGCTGGCGACTTGCCTCAGGCTGTGGCGAGTGAGGCCGCCGGTTACCCGACATCGGCGCAGCATCCCTTCCCGGTCCCGAGCGCGTCCCCGATCATGGCGCCCATCTCCTCGTCGCCCCAGGCAGGGAGGCTCAGGTAGTGCCCCGGCCGGCGAACCATGCCGCACCAGAACCGCCCGTGCTCGAATTCCATCGCGGGGCACGGCTCCCCGTCGATCGCGCCCGGGACGAACTGACGGGCCACGCCGCAGGGCTCGGCCGCGCAGCAGAAGCCGCAGCCGTTGCAGGGTGAGCCGAACTCGGGCTTGGGCGGGGCCTTGGCGGTGATCGCCTCGACGTGCTGCCACGCCTCCTCGGACATCTCGCGGAACAGGCTGGCGGCGCTCGGGGCCGAAGCGCCGGCACGCCCGGTCCCCGGATCGGGGGAGCGCGCCGGCAACTCCCCGGCAAGGCGGGGCGAGCCTACCACGTTGGAGCCCGCGGATGAATGATAGCCTTGGCTTTGTTTCATCACCGACCCTGCGACCGCGCCCGCCTGAAACTTTCGATAATGACGCTTATCGAAAGTTACGCCCATTCATATACGCAGGCAAGGGATCATGCGGGCTTGATAGCAAGCTGGCGCGAGTTCTCCCCATCAGGGGAGCTTGCTCACCGGCTGTGCCGAGTGACGAAATCCCGAATGGCCTCCTCGCATATCTCCTGGATGGTCCGGTCCTGTTCAACGGCGATCAGCTTCAGCCGCTTGCGGGTCGGGGCATCGATCCGGGTGAGGATCTGAACCCGCTGCTCCCGCTTCGGGGCTCGGGCGACAGGCGCGGGCTCCGGCTCGGCAGCGGCCGGCTCAGGGGCAGGCACCGCGGCGGCGGGCTCGGCCGGGGCATCCTTGCGAGCGAACCGGCTGCTCAGGCTGTCGAGGGTCGGGCGCTTGGACATCACCGGGTCTCCGTCTCGCGCGGCAGCGCCGCCTCTATCTCGCGCCACAGCGCCTCAACCTCGCCGGCCGCCTTCCCGCCGGGCTCGTGCTCGTTGACCGTCGAGCCGGTCAGGATCGCGTGTGACATGCTCACCCGGTTGGCGACCGCCGTAGCCGCGACCGCGGCGCCCATGTTGGACAGCGCCGCTCTGGCCTCCGTGACGATCGCGGGTTCGGCCGCGCCCGTGCGGGGCGGGCAGTGGTTCAGGACGGCGAGCGGCGCCTTGCCGATCCGGTGCGCGAGTTCGAGGGTCGTCGCTACCGCGGCGAGATCGAGCGGCCCCGGCCGGGTTGGCACCACCACGAGATCAGCGACCCGCATCGCGTTCAAGATGCTGTCTTCGGCGTGCGGAGGCGTATCGATGATGACGCGGCCGAACCCCTCCCGGCGGGCCGCCTCGATGATGTCCGGCAACTCGCGCGCATCGGCCTCGATGAGGTTCGGTTCGTCCTCCTTCCGAAGCCGGTGCCACCAGGCAAGCGAGTGCTGCGGATCCGTGTCGAGGAGGAGCGCCGGCCGCCCCGGCGCCGATGCCAGGACAGACAGGTGCATCGCCAGCGTCGTCTTCCCTACGCCGCCCTTTCGGGCCGCTATCGCGATCACATGCACATGAGCCCCCACGCGGTCGAGATCGAAGGATGCGAGCCAATCGAGCCCACAAGCTCGGCTGTCAACAAGCTCGAATGATGCCCCAGGATCGTGAACGCGAGATTGCCAGCGAGTGAGCCCGCGCAGCATCACGGGAGCGTGACCGCGATGGATCACGATTAAGCGCAATCACACAAGCAGGCGAGCGTGCAGGCTAGGGATCCTGATAGCAGGATAGCTATGCGCTCTCGGGCTTCCGGCCTGCAAGCTGCTGGCATTCCTTGCGCGCCGCCTCGGCGCGCTCGTCGATCCATCGCGCCAGGTCGACCAGATGTACGCCCTTGGCGCACTTGTAGCTCGCCTCCATGCGGACCAGCGGCAACGCGATCTCGCCGGCTGAGATTTTCCTGACGAGCTTGTCTGGGCTCAGGTGCCAGAAGTAGTCCCGGCAGACGGCATCGATCGGGATCACTGCCGCACCGCCATACTGCGCCATGAGGAGGAAGGCGGTATTCATGAGCGGTCTCCCGGGGCCGTCTCGGCTAGATCCCTCCAGATACGGGAGGGGTTAACCCCTGGGATAAGGGGCGCCATAAGCCACCTCTCAACCGGCAGGCATCACGTGACACCGCGGACGGGCTGTGACGGTCCAACGTGGCGTTCGTGTTATGGCGAATGCCTTGCGCGACCGGAAGGCGGTGCAGACATGGATACCCGCGATCTCAAGCCCGGCGACCACGTGACCTGCCCGAGTTGCAGAGCGGCGTATGAGGTGACGGCCGACGGCTCGATCGAAAGCCGCGATGATGCTCGCTGCCGGGTATGCAGAACCATCATTGTGAAGTGGCCTCAGTTCGTTGGGCTTCGACTGATCCCGCCGGCCGAGGAAGCATCAGCCTGACTGCTGCCACCGGAAGCCTGTTCCGGTAGTGCCGAGCCACCGGCAGGCCTTTCCGGTGGTGACAGAACCCAACCGAGAAGCAAACCGAACCGGTTGCTTTGCCCCGATCGTTGCCGATCAATGGCTTAGCGGCGGTCACTGGCATCTCACTGGCAGGGCACCTGACCATCACCCCTGGTCCTGTCCCGATTGTCTCCGGGGACATCGTGGGACAGCAGCGGCAAATCCGCAGGATCTTCACGCTTCAGACGACCAAGACGCTTAAGACGACTGAGCGTCCAAATTGGACAGTTGCCGTCCGATGCCGCCCCCATACCAGCACGCGACCGCTACCGTAATCCTCCTGGACCAATCCGCAACCGGAATGCAACGGCTAACCATTGACGGGCAAGAGCACGAGGCGAGCGCCGCTTCAGAACCTATTCGGTACTGCTTCGGAAGGAGTTCCGAACTGGTTTCGAACTCGGCACGGGTGAGCGGTGCCGATGAGCGGTGCCGAAAACCCAATAGCATCAACGGTTCGGGCCAACGGGCGTTGGACAGCCGTTGAGCGCCCGCTTGAGGAAGGATGCCTGGTTAGATGCCCGTGGGGTCTGCCGGACGCACGATCCGGGGTCGGAATGGCAGCCTGTAGAGGAGGCACCCGCCTTCCAGGCGCTCAGGATGCCGAGGAGGGGAGCCGCCGGGGTTCGAGGGCTTCTCAGGCGGGCGAGAGGGCATGTCAGGCACCCTGGCGAAGGCGTGAGAGGGGCGTATTGCGATGCGGCGGCGCAAGCGTGCAGCTATCTCGTTTCGTTCTCCCCGCTCCCCCTGACCCCCGGAGATATAGATAGTAGTCCAAAATGTGGACCGGAAACCGGGTTTGTTCTGCACAGGAGCGCTGTAGTGCGTTGCCCTCATCGCAGTCCACAAATGTGGACCGGGAATGGTCCAAAATGTGGATCGGGCTAAAATCCTTCACGCATTACCCTGCGAGGGCCTTGGGGGCGGGTTGTGGCAGGGGCTCCGTGCCGCGCTTCGCCTTGCGCCTCTCGTGAACGGCCGCCCTTGCTTCTTCGACTGCCTTCTTGGCATCCTCGACGGACTTATGCCGCTGCCATTCGTCGGTGGGCTTCAATCTCTCGGCCGTGCCAATCCAAGTCAGGCGGTAGGTGCTCGGCCTGCCTTTGTCTTCACCCCAACCCATGCGCCCCGCGTCGGTGCGCTCGATGAGGCCCAGAGCTATCAACTCGGCCAGCGCAAGGGCAATCGTGCTCCGCGCCACGCCCGCGGTTTTGAAGTCCTCGTAGGTCACGGGGAGGCGGCCATTATCCGCGCCGCCGTGGGCCAGGTGCTCAAGGCCGATCCGCATCAGGATCTTCAAGGCAGGCCCCGAAACAACCTTCATGGCAGGGCTGTCAAGCATCCCTCGTCCGAGCCAGAGGAATTGATCCCTGATCGGCCCGTGCCCTTTTCTCGTCTTGCTACTGGCGAACTTGCCCGTTGAGCGGCCCGTCTTATCGACCTTCCGGCCGTACACGTGATCGCTGCCACTCACGCGGCACCTCCGGGTTGATGGGAGCCATATCGAGAAAGCTCGGCGCGGATCGCCACTTCCATGGCACCAATCTCGCGGTCGATCATCGCGGGGTCAATGCCACGCCGCTCCATCGTATCGCGCTGCTTGTCGAGTTGGATGCGCAGATAGTTGTTGCCGCCCTTCTCGCTCATCCCGGCAGCGTGTGCAGCCTGTTTGCGAATGAACGGCCTGTTCTTCGTCTTCGGGAACGGGATGACTTCGGCGCTCACTTCTCACCTCTCGGCTGGATAGGAGGAACACCAGGAAGGCGCACGATAACGCGCCTAACGCCTTGTCACACGTGACTGCACCTCGGGTAAGTGGTCACGTGGCCGTAACGCACCGTCACGTTACCTGGGACAGGTGCGGGACACTGGCGGGACACCTCCCGCGAAGGGGAATAGGGCCTTGGAGGGGCGGCACGAACCCGAACCCGGGACAGGTGCGGGACACGCGCGTGGCAGCCCTGGGGAGCCTCACGCGGCCTCGGGAACGGGCTGGATGCCCTCAAGCTCGGCGCCGATCTCGGACAGCAGCGTCTCGCTCTCGAACCGGGTCTGGAGGTTGAGCCAGAACAGGTGCGAGGTGCGGAAGTACCGGCCCAGGCGCAAGGCGGTGTCGGTGCTGATGCCGATTTCCTCCTTCACGATCCGCTCGATGCGCGAGCGTGGGAGGTTGAGCGCCTTGGCGACCGCTCCGGCGGTGAGGCCGAGCGGCACCATGAATTCTTCCCGCAGCACCTCGCCGGGATGCAGCGGCGGCAGGACCGTGACGCCCTCGGTGTCGTCGAAGGACCGCCGTAGAGCGTCGAGCGTGATGATGTCCGACATGGGTAGCCCTCTCAGTGGTAGTCCGTGAACTCGACACGCTCCGGTCCGGCATCGGTCCAGACGAAGCAGATCCGGAACTGCGCGTTGACCGCGATGGCGTGTTGCCCGGCCCGATCGGCAGTCAGCGGGTGCAGCCGGTTCGAGGTCGGGATTTTCAGGTCGTCCAGCGAGGTCGCACCGTCCAAGGCGATCAGGCGACGGCGAGCCGCCTTGAACAGGTCAGCCGGGAACCCCTTCGGGCACCGGCCCCGGAATACGGCTTCCGTCATGCGGTCGTGGAAGCTCTGGATCATCACGCCCGTCGTGTTGCATCAAGTGCAACATGTATCACTCATTGCAACATCGTCGTCAAGAGCGGGGATGCCCCTCAGTGCTCATCCCGCGTCCCGTCCGCCCGATTGCGAAAGCGGATACCGGCCCCGCCGCCGTTCTCGGGGATGAACTCAAGACCAGCCGCCTCAAGGGCGCGGCGAACATCGACTAGCGTGCGATCGTAAGGCGTGCGCTTACCTGCCTCAAAGTCGGCTAGTGTTGCGTTAGACACTCCGCTTGCCTTCGCCAACTGCTCGCGGGTCCACCCTAGGATGGCCCTCGCGCCGCGGCTCTGCCATGGCGAGATCGGTTTTTCATCTGACATTCGATATTTCGTCTTGACCTGCGTCTAAGGTCAGATATCTTATCTCACATCAGATGCGCAGCCAAGGGCGAGCCGATGTCCGCCACCCGCAAAATCGACTGGACGACCGCGATGCACGAGCTGCGCGGCAGCCGCACGCAGCGCCCGGCGGGTCTCCTCGCCGCCCAGGGGCTCATCCGAGCCACCTCCGCTAAGCGGCGCCCCCTCGTGGTTGCCGGCGCCTACGACAGGGCCGCGATCATGTCGGCCGCCATCGCCGCCGCCCGCGTCCACCAAGGCCGCACTGGCTCGACCTGGGGCGAGGCCCTGTCCGTCACCCTCAAGGCCACCTGGGCGCTCGCCAAAGCATCGCGCCTCGCCAATGCGCACTGAGGTGGCTCAGACATCGATCGCTCAGCCAGAGCGGAGAACAGAAGCCATGTCAGTCCACTCCGATGACCCCTTAGCGTTGAAGGTCCCCGCCGCGGCCAAGAAGCTCGACGTGAGCGAGCCGACCGTGTGGCGCATGATCCGCGCCGGCCGCCTGCGCGCCGTTCGGATCGGCCGCAACACCCTGATCCCTTATTCCCAACTTGTGGCCCTCGTAGAGGGTGATCAGAGCAAGGAGGTATAAAACAATCAATTCAGCGCTGCACGCGCCAGATCAACCAGCGTGCGCAGCGCATCTAGGTTTAGATCGCTAAATCTGGCCGAGAAAATCTCCCAACAACTTGCAACCCTTTCACCCAGGAGCCCCGCTCATGGTCTCGATGACGCTCGCCCTTCTGACCGTCTTGCCCGCTCGCCGCGCCTTCCTGACTGGCGCTGCGGCCCTCCTCGCCGCCCCGGTGGCGAAAGCCCCGCCCGCCATGTCGCCCGCCCCCATCCTGGCCCTGCCGGCACCCGTGGCGGTCGCCGACCCGATCCTGTCGGCCATCCGTGCCCACCGCCGGGCCTGGGCCGCCTTCCAGGTCGCTCCTGACGACGAGGCGCCCGAGGCAGAAGAAGCCGAGCACGAGGCCGCGCAGGCCCTCCTCGGCACTGCGTGCAGCACCTGCTCCGGTGCGCACGCCCTGATCGCTCACCTTCGCTGGTACGTCGCCGAGGAGGCCGACAACCTGCTAACGGCCGGGCTCGGCGGCTGTCACCTGGGCGCGCAGCTCAACGCCCGCCTCGCCGAACTCGTCCTGTTCGTCCCCGAGGCCTCGCCCCCGGCCGTGATCGCCCTCCCGGCGCCGCGTGGCCCGAGCCCGCTGCCGGCCGCGATCGAGACCCACCGCAGCGCCAACCTCGCCGTCAATCAGGCTGTGGCCGACTACGTGAAGGCCGAGGAGAACAGCGCCCCCGACGAGGCCATGACGCTCGCCATCGCCGATCGCGCGGCCGAGGAGGAGGTTGCCGCCCTCAACGCCCTGCTGGCGCTCACCCCGGCCGATGCCGAGGAGGTTCGCACCCTCGCCGCCTACCTCGCCGAGGTGGCGCAGGACTTCGACAAAGGGGCCTTCGGCGCTTGGCTGTTCGAGCGTTTCGCCGTGATGCTCGCCAACGCCAAGGCTCAGGCGTGAGGGCCGACACGATGTCCTCCGCTCCCCGCCGCACCCTGCCCGCCACCGCCCCGCAGGCGCCCCAGGCACGCAGCTACTTCCCGGCCCCTACCTACGGACGCCACGCCCCCACGCTCCCGCCCAACGAGCCCGTACCCGGCGAGACCGAGGAATGGGAGGCGGTCACCGCCGTTCGACCGGACACGCCCCACGTCCGCGCCCTGCGCTTCGTGAGCACGGCCGGCGACCTCCTCGCTGCCCTCGTCCTGATCGGCGGCGGCATGAGCCTGATCGGTCTCGCCTCGCACCTCTGACGCCGCTCCCTCGCAATCTAGCGATTTCGTAAACTTGCTATCAAGCTAACAGGAACGCTTGCTATGCCGTTCGCCCTCAAGCTCCCCCGCCGCAACCCCGACGCTCCCCGTCCGTCCCTGCGCGAGCGCTACGCCGCCCTGAAGGGCTCGGCCGCGAAGGTCATCGGCAAGCCCGCCCGGTTCACCCCGCCGAAGCCGATCGGCGCCGGGGAGCCGTCCAAGGCTCTCGTCGCGCTGATCGACGCGCACCAGCTCGCCTATGCGGCCTACCTCATCGCCCGGTCGGATTGGGCGCCCGACCTCAAAGACCTGCGGCAGGCTGAGGAGGAGGCATTCCGCGCCCTGCTGCACTCGCCTTTGCGCTCGGATGCCGACCGCGCCGCCTACGCCGTCGCTGTCATCGAGCGGCAGTCCGGCGCTCTCGGGGACCATGTTGCGACCGGACGGGATCACCCGCTGGCCGTGGCCTACCGCAGTCTCCGCTTCGGCGAGCACGCCCGGGAGCCGGAGGCGCTGCGCCACATCGGCCGCCCGGCCGAGCCCGCACCGGCTGCCGATCCGATCCTTGCAGCCATCGCCGCCAGCAAGGCAGCAACCGCAGCGTTCGACGCCTTCGAGGCGGAGCTAGAGCGCTACGGAAAAACCTCGGGGTGGGCCGCCCGCGAGGGCTATCTTTCTGATGCCGACGCGAAGGCGCAGAAGGCCGTTTGGCAGACCGTGCCGACGACGCCAGCCGGGCGCCGCGCCCTCGTCAAGTTCGCTCGCACTCAGGTTCAGCGGCGTGCCCACCCTGACGGCGACGTGGACGATAGCGCCTGGCTGCTCGGCCTGATCCTCGACGCCCTCGCAGCCATGGTCGCCGATCCGGTGGGGGCGTGGACCGCGCAAGAGCCCGCTGCCGAGGCGCAGCTAACCCCGAACGCAAGTGATCGCGCCCGCCTCTCGGCCGAGCAAATCGACCTGACCGCGCTCGACGTGTTCCAGCTCTCAGCCCTGTTCGAGGCGTTCCAGGTCGCGAAGTTCACGTGGGAAGGCGTTGGCGCCCGAACCTACGCCTATGAGGAGGGGCTGCACGGCGAGCGCCACGCAACCGAATTAGCCGAGGTGGCGGAGTTCGAGGAAACACGCGCCGCTTGGATCATCGACCGCCTTGAGCGCGAGATCGTGAGCCGTAAGCCGGAAGATGACGTGCAGCGCGACGAAATCCTGACGGTCCGCACTCAGCAGGAATTCATGTCAAACGGGCGCATTCACGATAACGCGCTGTTGCTCGACATCTCCCGCGCCTGGATCGTCTAGGCGTCCTCTACCCCTCTCCCTGTCACCGTCTTTCAATCCGCCCCGGCCTCTTCGGTGCAACCATGGAGCACGCCCGTGCCCTCTCTCAACCTGCGCAACGTCCTCCGCCGCGACCCTGACCGCCCGACCCTCCGCCAGCGCGCCGCAGCGCTCAAGACCGCCGCCACCAAGGCGATCCGCCGGCCGGAGCAGTCGACCTCACCGACCGCGAACCAGCAGGTAGACCCGCACATCGCCCTCCTGCCCGCCCTGCGGCAGGCCTTCGCCTGGACACGGGATGCGGCGCCGTTCGTCGATGAGCCTTCGTCCTCGCCAGAGGGCCGCGCCTACACCGCCGTAGCGCATCACTGCTGGGGCCTGTCGAGCCGCATCATAGCCATGCCGTCGCCGGCCACCCCTGCGGGCCTCGGCGCCCTGGCCTTGGCTCTGACGGTTTGGGCTGAAGGCTCGATCGGGAAGGCGGAGAACGACGGGCTCGATCACGAGCGGTATCCCGAGGAGCGGCGCCTTGCGGCGGCTGTCCGGGCGATGATGTCGGTTGCGGGCATCGATCCGCTGCCGGGATGGGTCGGCTTCGGAGACGAGCCGGGCAGCGATGATGCCTGGCAGGCCATGGTGAGGCGGCAGGGCCATGGCTCCCTCCCGGCATGGGCGCTCGCCGGCAAGTCCGGCCCCGACGGCGCGTCGGAGGCCTGATCCGTGTCGAACGTCCTCACCTTCCAGCCGCGCCCTCGCCCGATCGCCCCGCAGGACGCACAGGCAGCCTTCCGCGAACAGATCGAGGTGGCGGCGCAAGCCGCCCTCGACACCGCCGACAAGCTGATTGCGATCCTCAACGAGATGGACGGCGATCCGGACCTTGAGGACGGCGCCGACGACGAGCCGCCCCCTTGGCGCCCCTGAGGACCACGCCTCGCAGGTGATCTGGCTGCGCGGATCCGACCTCGACCTTGAGACCACCACCCCGGAGAACCGCGCGTGAAGATCGCTACCACCGCCCGCCTATCCCTCGCTCTCGGCCAGCCCCACGGCGTTGCCTTCGGGCTGATGCGCCTCCGTGCCATTCAGCGCCAGGTGCTCGCACGGGCTGGTCACGAGGCCGGAAAGGGCAACGTCGTCACCGCTGCCGTTCTCATCGTCCTGTACCTGGCGGGCTGCTGATGCAGACATAATCCCCACCAGCGCAGCCCGACGGGATGCTAACCAGGTCGGTGATCGGAGTGATCAGCAGTTCTGGCGATATCGACTGCCGGCCTCGTTTCGTTGAGATGTTCCGCCATGAAGCGCTCGAAGGTAGCGCGATCCTCGGCGCGCTTCAGCTTATCAACGAAGCTCCCGAAGTCTTGGAGGCGGGTTTCGAGAGCTTGGCGCTGCGCCTCGATACGGCTGATCTCAATATCACGCCATTCATCAAAGGCGGTGTTGCCGCTGGTACGTACCGACGTGAACCGAGGCCGCTCGCGAATTGCAGCGCCGCGCTCAAAAGGTCGGCGCAAACGTTCAAAGCCCGGAAGGCCAGACAGCCTGAGATCGTACCGCCCAAGCGCCTGCCGCGCCACGAGGACAAGGCCGGCAAAGCCACCGATGTAGAGGGCATCATGGATGAAGGGCATGATGGGCATATAAGGGCTCCTTGCGGGCGTATCGGCGCCAGTGACGATGGCCGGAGCATGCCATCGCCTCCCCGATGCAGCCTGAACCGGTCGGTTCAGTTTGAGTTAAGCTTTCCGGCATGAACGCATGGCCGATCCCGTGCTGCGGGCGGGGATACGGAGGTGGTCAGCCTGGCGCGGTTGGCTGGCGGCGATGTGCGAGAGTTCGGTACCTCAAGGTTGATGGCCGGGTAACCAATTCCCATCATCCTGCGATGGGCCTTGTCGCGTATCGGCCCCGCGCCCCGTCAGGCCACCCGGCCTGACGGGGCTCGCTGTGTCAGCGTCCCTCGCTCGCTCATAGGCTTTCTGGATCAGGCCCGTCTCGAACGGGTCGCTCGGTCTCAGGTGCCGAGCCGACGGGTAGCCCTGGGCGCATCGCGCTCTCGATGATGGCCTCCCACGACTTCCCCTGCTCCCTCAGAAACTCGATCGAGGGGCCGAGATCGTTTCCGTACACCCGGACCGTCCGCTCGTAGATCCGAGTGCGGTAAGGCTCCGGCGTTAAAGCTTTGAAGTGGGCAGCCAGGCGAAGGCGCTCCGCATGCACGTCTCGAGCGATGGTCTCGGCCGGCACGCCGTCGCGCTTCATCTCGGCCACGCGCCCGCACAGATTGCGCACGGCGGTCTCGTAACTGGCGCGGATGTTCATAGGTGCGGCTGCTCGACGGTGCCTCGTCGATCATAGGTTCTGTTGCGCCAGATTGGCGACAGCTTTCGAAGACGGCACGCCCCGCCCGGCCTTATGGCCGGCGAGGCTCGCCTTGTCCCTTATACAGGCCCGCAGATCAGGCCGGGTCGTTCTCTTTCGGGTCGAAGGGCTTGTCGCGCTCATTGTCGGGCGATTGCGCGTCTGGATCGAGCCGGCCATCAATAATGCGGTCGCCGGTCTGAGGTTTCGGCTCCTGGCCATCCTCGTTCTTGGGCTTCTCGTCGGGCATGGGTGTCTCCTCTCGGAGACCGGCACATAGGGCCGTTTCATCCCGTGACGACGCATGAGGCGGCCCCGTTCGGGTGGCGGCCGACGCCATACGCATTCGTATCGAACGAACGCTCTCAGGTCGCCGAGTACGGCCCTTGGAATAGGTCGCCTATGGCCTTGCGCCGGAACAGGGTGCGCCAGCGGCGGCGCTGATGCTCGTCGCGATCGTGCAGCATGTGGCAGCGCTGGCAGAACGCCGCCAGGTTGGCGTCATCGTTGTTGGCAGTATCGTGGTCGCGGTGGGCTGCGGCCAGCACCACCTTCGTGACCCGGATCCGGGCGAGCAGGTTTTCGTCGCGCAGCCGCTGCCGAAGCCGTCGGCCCTGGCCGTCGCGCCAGCCTGAGATCTCGGCATCCCACCATCGACCGTCGCCGAGGTGGAAGACCCGCTGCAGGTGCGGACGGGCGCACTCCTCGCACCGGCCCTGCGCCCGACGGAAGCGGATCGCGTCGGACAGCTGGGGCCAGTCGATGGGGTAGAAGAAGCGGTGCTCCGGCCGGATCGGCATCCCTGCTCCCCGAGTCGGCGGGCCTGATACTGGGGGAGCTTAGCAAGTTGGGGGATCAAGCTCGACCTACTGAGGCCGCAAACACCGGCGAGCCGGGCTGTTCCCTCTATCATGAGACCCAGCTCGCCCGTGACGCCAGCCAAGCAGCCGAAGAGGCGGCAGGCTGGTGTGACTGTCAGCTCTATGATCGGCCGCTGGGAGCGTTCCGGTGTGCGCCCTCACGCTGGAATGCGATCAATGCTAGCGGTGTCTTCTTCCACTACGCCGTTTTCCCGATGTCGGAACGCGCTCAGCGCCTTGTATACCTGAAGCCGTGCCCGCATCACCGAGCCCAGAGGACGATGCGCCGCGAGGCTGTGCGCCGGACGGAAGGTCATCACCTCATCGAAGTAGCGGACCCGGTCCGGCCCATAGGCGTCCTGGCGCGGTAGGCGGAGCGTGGCCACCGTGCGGTACGGACTGACCGAGACCGGCCAATCGACCGAGGCATCCTCGATGGGCTGCCTCTCGGCATCGACCCAGAGCTGCGCCTTCAGCTCAAACACCACGTCGTTTTCGCGGAGGAAGGCGACCGTGGCATGCCGGAAGCCGTTCTCGTCCTGATGCGGGTCGAGCCGCCATTCGGAGAGCGCGCGCTGGGCGTCGGTCGCCGGTACGGCTCCGAGCTTGGCGACGTAGTCGCCGAAGCGGATCGGTGCCTGGCTGAAGTAGCTATCGGCGAGCGGATGGCTGAACGGGTGGCCGAAGAAGTCGGCCATGGCGCTCTCGGTACCAAAAGCGTGTAGCACCTTGTTGAGGGTACGTGCGGTTGATGAGACAGCGCTCTTCACCCCCTCCGGCAGCCCCGTCGACTTGCCGATGACAGTCCCGTCGCGCAGGAAGCCCGCTGCTGTGCCGGACGGAAAGGTTGTACCGGTCGCAAGTACGAAGTCCTGGGTGTCGACCGCGTGTCCCGGCAGCTTCTCCCCTGGCACATTGAACACCTTGATCGACATGCCGCGGTGGGTTGAAACACGATCACCGAGGGTCTCGCCCGGACCCTGCGCGAAGCGCACGGCCACCTTGTGCGTACCGGGCGTCGCGAACAGGCCCTGAGCCAGTTCAGCCGGCAGACCGCCAGAAACCGTCAACTCGCCCGTCACGCAGGCCGAACTCTTGGCATGGCTCGCCCGCACTGCGTGGTGCTCGCGCTTCTCCACCGTTTGCGATTGCTGAGTCATGCCCTCGATGATGCTGTTGATGGTTTCCTGCTCGTCCGGCGCGGGTCGCTCGATGTCGGGGGCGTAGCGTAGGTAGGTCATGCTCGTCTCCCAGAGCGTACCGATCAGCAAGGCTCCGAGGTATCGCTGTGAGATCGGGCAGGTTCCCCCGGTGCCTCCACGCGCTGTTGCGGCTATCCGGAGTCTGCAGGTTTTGATGGTCATGGCATAAGCGGGAAGCGCTGCTGAGTTACACTCGGCTTTGCGCATCAGATGGAACGCGCGTCGCGTCGACCGGTCGTCAGGTGGATCGCTGCCCCGGCCAAGCGCACGACCGGTCAGGTGAGCAGCCATAGGGCCATCTATCCCGCCGCCTCTGAGGCTGCCAGCCCACCAAAGTTTGACGAACCGTTGCCGTTCATGCCGAATGGCAGCTTGGGCGACTCGCATCCTGTGGGTCGCTGAGGAGAACACCGCCGCAGCAGTGAGACCCTAGAACGCCAAACGGCCCCACTCCTTGCCGGGAGGGGGCCGTGGCGCCGCCGAAGCGGGTATCGGAATGATTTGCACCTCCGATATCGCCAGACACTCCCTCGGGAGTCAAGCTTGAACCTCGGTTCAGGCAACGGTGGCGGCTTGCCTAGTGAACGGAGCGCTTGCCGGCGCCTCCGATCGATCCGCTGCGGCCCGAGAGGGCCGATCGATGACGTGTGCCTACCGCCTACCGCGCTCCGTCGCGGACAGGCTTGAGACGGTCCTACGCGGCCGAAAGAACGCGGCTGCCTGCCTCGCCCTGGCGACGTGGCTCGGGCGGTTCTGGAGCGCGCCCAGGCGGCTCCTGTACTCATTCCCGATCGATAGGAGGGCGATCGCCGGCCGGGAGGATCTGGGCCTTACCGAAGCCCGGGTGCGCGGGGCGCTCGCCGTGCTGGAGGAGATCGGCTTCGTCGCTCGGTACGAGCCCGATCCGGGCAAGCGCTACCAGCGGACGGCCGAGGGCCTGCACAGGAGGCCGCTGCTGTTCCGGTTCGCCGAGGAGTACGCCGTAGCCTTCACGGCAGCGAATGCACGGGCTCAGGCGGCCCGTGGAGCCCCAGCGCCTGCTCGACGCCCAATCCCGCGTCCCGAGCCACAACGGGCGCCAGCGGCCAACGTCGCCGCCCCCAGGGGCATGCCATCATCCCAAGTCGCCCAAAAGCACCCTACAGGCGGAAGCCGGGTGATTATGGGTGAGGAGCAAGGAGGCTCGCCCCTTGAGGCTGCGATAGAGAGGCTGCGACGTGGCGTTGGCTTGTGATCGGCAGGGCTACGGGTCCGTCGCAAAGCTCTGCCGAGGGGCAGGGTCGCATGTCGGGCAGTTCACCTCGGGCAAGGGATGGGACACGCACCGCTGTACGTGCTGCATGGAACCTGACGTTCAGCCCAATTGTTGATTTGTGCGGTGCAACATGGCCGCTGAGGAGCGCTCATGATTGGACCCGCCGACATCGAAGACATGATGCTGGATTACGCAGCCGTAAATGCGGCGGTCGTTGAACCCAGCGCCTGCGACGCGCAGCTTCGCCAGTTTACCGGCTGGGCATGGTGGTTCGGCCCGACGGTGATGCTCGCCTTTGAGGCTCAGAAGGTCATCGAACTGCGGATGGTCAGGCTCGCCTGGGGCGGCCAGGAAGCTCGAGACGAAATGGCCTCTATGGTTGTCGAGAAGATCGCGGCCGCGATCGAGGCTGCCGGGACGCTGATGGGTGGCGGCTCGTTCGAGACGGTCGTGTCTCGCTACAGGGAGCACGTGGCAGCGAACACGAAGCGGCTGACGCACATCGGTGCGTAGCTGCGTGCGGTCACGCACATCACTGCCACCCGGTCGGGCATAAAAGGATCGCGCCCAACACGGGCGTTTCCTCCCAAGACTTCGGCCGCTCGCAAGGGCGGCCTTTCGTTTTCGGGAGTGCGGCGGCGGTTCGGCGACACGGCCCCCAATCCGAGGCCGAACCGTCGCTGCCTTCTCAAGGCATCCAGAGTGCCTCGAAGGGCAGGCTGCCGGCCCTACATCGGCGCCGACGGCTGCCCGTGGCACGAACCCGGCCGGCACCTCCGGCGGTGGCTGTCATACCCGCGGCACCCCGTCCCTCGCGTTCGGATCAAAACGCCTATCGCAGCGTGGGCGACTCCCCGGGCTTCAGGTGGCGATCCTCACCGTCAGGGCCGCCTTGCGACACGTGGGAGTGAAGCCGGTCGAGGTGATCGAAGACATGCTCGAAGGCGCGTGTGACCGCCTCCTCGAACGAGCCGTCACCCTTACCTTGTGCGGCTTTAAGGGCGCTGAGGAGTTGCTGGTGCTTCTCGGTGTCGCTCGACATGGCGTGCCTCCTGCTGGCGAGGTGCTGGCTTGGACTGCAAGCCCTGCCATGAGATCCGGTTCCTATCGTGCCGTTGCCGTGCTGCCGCCCGGTTGGGGCCAGGTATGACAGCGCGAACCTGGAACAGGCGCCTTAAGGCAGGACGCAGCCGGCCCATCACGGCATTCGGAGGGCGCCAAACGGCAGGATACCCGCTCCAACGGCAACTTTCGGCACAATCCCGGACGGCACCGCCGGCAGCGGCGGGCGTACCCGCGGCGCCCCACCATCGAACGAGCGCGCTGCCCGAACGCCGTTGAGGCCGCCTTCGAGTATCCGTTGCCCGAGGCGAGCGCCGAAGGCCGCAGCGCCGCCGGCTGGACCGCCGACCTTGAAGCCGATCGCACCCGAGATCAGGTTCATGACCTGCCCCGCCAGCGCGGCCGAACGCCCGCCGTCAGGCAGCCGGGAGCCGGTCGGCACGTGCGTCGCCTTCACCGCATCGGCATATCGGTTCATCAAGGCGAGCTCGTCGCCGTTGAACATCTCGCGGGCCAAGCCCTTGCCCTCGCCGCCGGTGAAGGCCCGGATGCGCTCCGCCTCCTTCGCTGCCGGCAACCGGCCGCCCTCGCCGTGCCCGACGAGGTTCAGCCACGCCGCCTGACGGAGGTTGGCCCATTCCGGGCTGTCAGCCCCGAACGCCTGCTTGAGGGTCTTCCCGTACTCCGCAGAACCGATCCTCGAGCCCGGGACCCCGGAGCCGAACAGGCCAGCGGCGACGCGGTTCGGATCGAAGCCGGTGCGGGCCAGATCCCCCACCCACCCGGGGAGCGAGGTTCGGGCCGCCTCCGCCTGGGCGAGCCCGCGCCGGTAGACAGCGAGCCCCGCCCGCTGCTCCGGTGTCAGGACCCGCGACGCCAGGGTGCGCCCCTCGCCGGTGAGGAGATGGTCGAGGCGAGCGCCGACATCGCCGCCGCGGCCCTCGATGGCCTTGGAGATCAAGCCCTGTTGGACAGCCTGCCACCCCGGGCTGTCCTCGCCCAGGACGTTGCGCATCCGCTCTGCCATCCGGACGGACAGGCCGGTGTTGCCCGCTCGCGAGCCGCCGAACAGCATCGAGGCGACCTCGCCCGGCTGCGCGTCACGCTCCACGATCCTCTGCACCGCTCGGCCAACATCATCGCCGGGGCCGTTGGGCTTGAACGTCCGCTGATAGTCCGAGAACAGCCCCCGCGCCTTCTGCATCGCCTCGAACGGCGCCGAGGAGCCGCCAGGAAGGGCTGCACTGGCAGCCGGGGCCGTGGCACCCTCACCCGGGAACGGCGCCGCCTCTGGGGCCGCAGGACGAGCCGCAGGACCACCGGCCGGACCGCTCATAACGGCCCGCTCGTAGGCCGTGGCCGCGTCGTCGACCTGGCCGAGCATCATGCTCTCGGCCGCATCGCGCAGGGCCGCCGGGTCGAGGTCCCGGGGCCGCAAGCCCGACGCCTCAAGCTCCATCTGGGTGCGCTGCGCGTACTCGCCGACACGCTCCGCGTATGCCGCATCGGCATCGGCATCGGCAGCCCGCCCGCCGCGATCCAAGTTCGCCGCACGCTGCGCGTCGGAGGCCCGATAGACCGGCTCACCCGCACGCTCACGCCGGATCGCGTCCATCAGCTCGTTCGTGATGTTGCGAGCGTATCCGCCATCAGCATCCGGGGGCAGGAAGCCCTCTTCCATGAGCGGCACCCGCAGCTCGTCGAGGGGCCGCCCGTTCATGCGGGCGAGCGGCCCGGTACCGGTCATCACCCGATGCAAGTCCGCAGCCCTGGTGTCGCCGGTGAGCCGGATCCCGCCCTGTCGCCCGAGCCATTGGACAAGGCTTTCCGGAGCGCGCTCGCGCGGCGCAGGACCCGGGAACGGGATCACGGTCGTGTCGCCGGAGGGCAGGCCCGGGAAGTCATCGGTAGCCCGCGCCGCCTGCCGTGGCCCGAATAGACCGGCCTCAAGGGCGGCCTGGGTGTGCCCGTCGAACTCCTCGAGGATCTTACCCATCGCCCGTCGATCGGTGGCGTTCGCACCGGTGCCGGAGCGGAGGGCGACAAGGCGCTTGCGCACCTGATCGAGTTGCCGGAGATCCGGTCCGGTGCCGGGCTCGGCGCCGAACAGGCCCGGCAGGTTGTCGAGGTCCTGCAGCGCGCGATGCGCCGCCGGGGTCAGGACCGGATCGACCGGATACTCCGCCCCAAGCCCGCGCTGCACACGGGCACCCATCCGGTCGAGGGCACCGGGTGCGAATTCGCCCGGGATTGCGGCCACGTCGTCATAGGCAGACCGATAGGCCGCCTTGCCCTGCCCGGCAGCGTCGCGCACGCCCTGCATGACCGAGGACGCCGCATCGAGGGGATCGGGCGGCATCGGCCCTCGCACCCGCTCAAGCGCCGTGTCGGCCGACCTCTGCGCCGCCGCGGCTCGGAATGCGGCGTCGCCAGCCATCCCGCGCGCCCGATCGGCGACCATCTCGCCGGCCACCGCCGGGTTGTCGATCGCCGGCGCGTTGCCCGCGAGCCGCCCGAGCAGCCCTGTGCGTGCCGCGTCGATGGCGCCGGCCTGCCGCTGCCCGAAGTCCGCGGCCACGTCGAGAGCCCGACCGCCACGCGAGCCTGCCGCGGACTGCCGTTCAAGCGCCAGCGCGGCCGGGTCTTGGGTTGCCTGCCCGCGCGACAGCGGAATGCCGAACTCGGCCGCCTGGGCTTCCCTGATAGCCGCCGGGGACACACCCTTAGCCCTGAAGGCTTGTTCGATGTGCCCTGCAAATTCAGGCGTGAACGTTGCCGGGTCGAGGCCGGCGCTCTGCAGCGCGTTCACCGCGTCGCCCGTGAAGGCTCCCGAGGCGTCCCGCACCAGCTTGCCGCCCTGGATGAGCCGCAGGAGCGGCGGACCCGCCTTCTCGATCGCGAGCCCGAGCGTGCCGCCCGCCGCCCCGCCGACGAGACCCGCGGCCCCTGCGCGCTCAATGTCCTTGCTGTCCAGCAATTCGCCGGCTGCACCGTAACCGAAACCCGTCACCGCAGCCTGCCCGGCCCTCCGAAGCGGCGTCGAGGCTCCGCTAAGCCCTGGCAGCGTGACCGCCCCGCCTACGATGCCGGCCACGTCGCCGGCAAGCGCACTCTTGGGGTTCTGGCGGGCCAAGGCCGCGTCCTGGTCCCGGGCGAGCTGGTAATTCTGATCGAAGGTGGCGCCATTGCCGGCCAGCGTCGCGATACCCGCCGCCACGTTGCGGGGGATGTTGAGCGCCGCGGTGTTCGCGAACTGGCGCAGGGCCGTGGAGCCCGCATTCCCGGCCGAGGCGGGGCCTACCAGCGCCTCGTCGGCTCGCGCCTGTAGCGCCCGCCCCAGGGCAGAGGACGAGGTGTCCGCGGTGCGGGCTGTCGGGCCGGCGAACCGCTCAGCGAAGGTCGCGGCAGGCGCGGCCGGGGCCGATCCGGACAAGAACGCCTCGTACTCGGCCGGATCGAAGGCCGAGGAGCCACCGCCAGGGGGCGCGAAGGGGTTGGGCGCCACCACGGGGGCGTTGCGCGGGCGAGTGCCAGCAGAGGCGCCACCCGAGCCGCGAAGGAACTGCTCGTATTCGTCGTTCGAGAAGCCAGCCACAGTCAGAGCCCTTCCTGCTTCATCCGGGCGAAGGCGTCCTGTTTGGACAGGCCGCTGCTCAACAGTTCCTCGAACCGGCTGGCTCGGCGCTGCTGCATCATCCCGGAGGCGGGCGGAGCGGCAGGCTGCGGGGCGCCCTGGCCGTAGCTCGGCAGCCGATCGGCAGACAGCGCGCGTTCGAACTGGCCCCGCATAGCCTGCAGGGTCGTAAGGCCGGTCTGCGGGTCCGCAGCATCAAGACGAGGCAGCGTCAGGGCGAGCAAACGGCGCTCGCTATCCGTGATGCTTCCTTGCCCCTTGAGCTTGATCTGAGCCTGCGCAAGCTCAAGCTCTTTCGCGGCAGCCTCGTACTCTTGGCGCAGCTTCTCATTGCTGGCCCCGAACGCGCCACCAATGGTTCGGTTGAGGGTCGAGGCGTTCATGGGGCCGATGCCACTCGCCTGCCCGAGCGCGGAATAGGCCCGCTCCGCGCGATCCAGGATCGGCAGATAGGTGTTCGCCATCGCAGCCCGGTCCGTCGCCGACGCCTGCTGCGCGACGGTCTTCTTCGCCAGCTCCTTCCGGTAGGTGTCCGGATCCACGCCCGGGGGGATGCCGGTCGTGTCGTCCTGCTGCGCCACCGGCGGGTTTGCACCGTAGCCAGGCGCTTCCCACTGCCCCGATTGGGAGTTGAAGACGCGATCAACCTTGGAGCCATCCGCAAGGGTGAAGCTATGGACAGGTGGCGCCTTCTCGTCCTTGGCTTGTAGGGAAACGGTACGCTCGCCGGTGCGGGTGTTGACCTTCCAAACGTTGCCCTGAGGGTCCGTCTCCTGCCGGTACTGCTCGGTCGGAGGCACGAAGCCCTTCAGAAGTTCATTAGCATACGACTGATTGGCGACAGCCGCACGCCCCTGTTCGATGGTCCACCCGGGGTTCTTCTGCACAGCCAGCCGAGCAAGCTGCTCCGTATTGCCGAGGGCCTGCCGCAGCTTCAGCGTCTCTGTTGCCTGCTTCGCGCTGGCGAGATCCCGGGCAGCCGAGGAGTTCGCAAACTGGTCGGCGTACTGCATCCCGGCTGCGATGGCGGGGCCGATCCCGCGCTTGGTCATCAAGCCCATGCCGACGCCCATCATGAGGTCGCTGTAGGGGCTGACCGCGGAGCGGAACCTGTCAAACAGGCCCGCACCCTCGCCCCCTGCGGGCGGCTGGCCCTGCGCGGCGATGGCGTGCGGCGCCGTCTCGGGCACGTCCCAGCTACCCGTGCCACCGAACTCAGTCGGCCGCGGCGGCGGAAGCGGCGGGTTCGTCATGCCGCCCTCGGGCGCCACGTCGTCATCCACGGGGCGGGCCGGGAGGGCGCCGAACGGACGGATACGGGGCACCGATGCGTCACGGTTAGGGGCCGCCTGCGCCGGCAGCGGTATCCCACCGGCAGCAGTCCCCGGCCCGAAGCTCAGGGGCGAGCCCCCAGGGGCCTGAGGCTCCGGCTGGGGCATCGGGAGGGAGCCGAACGCCCGCAGGCCGCCCATCCCGGGAGACAAGGGGCTTGCCGCATCGTCGCCGAGGAGGGGCGCACCGCCCGCGAAGCTATAGGGCGTCGCAACAGGCATCGGCCGCGCCGCAGGCTGCTGCCCAAGCATCGGCCTGCCATAATCATCAACGCCGAATAGGCCGCCAAGACCGAAGGCCATGCGGTTACCTCCCAAGAATGAATTGTGGAGCGAGAGGGGTGCGCGTCATGCCACCCCCTGCACGTCGAGGAGGGCGCCGTAGCTCGCCAAGACTGTCCGCGCGGCAGTGTCGGCTCGGTTGAAGTCTTCCATCGCAGCCAGCATCGCCGCTTGAGCCTCTAGCGACTGCCCGCCCCGCTCCGCGGTCGGAGGCGGGAGGGCCGCGGCGAACCGATCGCAGGCCGCCTGCAGCCCCCGCAGGAGATCGACAGCGGCCAGCCGGTGAGCCTCTCTCTCCGCAGTCAGAACGTCCCGATCGGGGCCGGTCACAGCGCCGTGGGGCTCGGCGTGGTCATCGAGCCCGATCATCGCCGGCCACCCGCGCGGCGTCGGCGGGGCTCCTCCTCGGCGGCTCGCCGGGTCGCCTTGCCGTAATCGACCGCCAAGAGCCCGTCCGGTCGGCGCGCTACAGCGCCCGGTTCGCGCTTCACCACGTCCTGCGCCAGGAGCCCGATCTGGGTCTGCGGCTCGCCCCGGTAGCGATAGGAGTAGATCGGCTGCCCGTCGTCCAGTTCACCGACCCGCTGCACATCCTCCTTCGCCCGCTCGTCCGAGAGCACGAGCGTGCCGAGCGCAGAATTAGAGGCGCTCTTACCGAGGATGCTGGCACCCGAGAGGCCGGCGCCCAGCAGGGTTTGCAGAAGGCCCGGCTGTGGCGTTTCTGTCTTGGAGACAGTCGTTCCGCTACCGAAGCCACCGAGCCCCGCAATCGGCTGGATTACCGACTGATAGAGGCCGAGCTGCTTCCAGCGTGCGTTGTTCGTGTCGTCAAAATACTCTCGGTCGGCGTTGATCTGGTCCTGCCGAGCCGCATCCTGGATCGCGCCGGCCTGGGCGAGCGTCTGCCCGGGCTGTAGGGCCGCCTGCTGTAGCGTCGGGATCGCCGAGATGCCCGACAGAGCCGCGGCACGGTCGCCCGTCGCGATGCCGGCGAGGCCCGCGGCGCGGTTCGAGGCGATCGACGCATTCTGCGCCTGCTGGCTGGCAAGCTGGTTCGCCGCCGACAGCGCTGCCGCGTCGCCAGCCATGCCAAGCTGGGCGCCCTGCGCGGCAAGACCGGCGTTCTGTGCCTGCACGCCGCCGATGGCGCCGATGATCCCCTGCTGAAGGCCGGTGCGGGCGTTGTTCGCGCTGTCGATCGCGCTGGCGGCCTGTGCCTGTCGGGCGCGCTCCTGATCGTAGTCCTGGTAGCGCAGGCTGTTCGCGTTGGCCGATACGGCGTCGGCCACGGCGTTCTGCATCGACCCTGAGCCGTAGCGCCCGGAGGCAGCCATCTGCTGCGCCACTTTGGACGCCGCCGCATCGCCGGAGCGCTGCAGGATGCTGTCGAGATAGGGGTTGGCGCCGCCAAGGTACTGACCATCGGCCACGCCCTGCAAGCTGCGCTGGGTCTGGCTCTGCCCGCCCATGCCGTCGAGGAGGCCCTGATAGGCGCCCGCCGTCGTGACCGTGTTGCCGCCAGCGAGCCGGCTGCCGACCTGCTGGGCGAGGCTGTTCGGATCGGCCGTGCGCGCCGCAAGCGCCGCCGTCGGGCTCGTGTCCACGCCGCCGATCTCCGAGTAGGCGTTGCTCGCGGCCTGCGTCCCGGCCGTCTGGCCGCCGTTCGCCATCAGGTTGCCGATGAGCCCGTTGGCCGCCTGCACGCCGCCCTGGCCCGCGGTCGCGTTCTGCGTCAGGTAGTCGAGACCGGATTGCGTCGTGTCGCCCAGGCCGGCGGTGCGCGGACCCTGATACACATCCCGCCCGGACCCGCCCGAGTAGAGGTTCTGAGCATCGGTCAGGATCTGGCCGAGCATCGGGAAGGTGGGTTCCCAGGGGTTTTTGACCTGGGACGTGTTATCGGTCTTCGTCTGCTGAGTGGTTCCGCCGTTCAATTCGGCCTCCCGATTTGCTTGACATAGTGAATGCCGCCCTCGGAAGGCTTGGCATCATAGTCACGGGCGATCCGCTGCCAGCCAGGGCGCCCCTCGAACTCGACTGTCTTGGCGCCTGCCGTCCGGGCCAGTTGCTCGATGACGCCGAGAACTTCGCGCCAGTCGGCGAAGCGCTGCCCGCCTGCCACGAGCACCCACGCTCGCCGGCCGGTCTCCACGTAGTCTCTGACTTGGACGACGGCGGCGCACCGCGGGCGCCCCTCCTCGTCGTGACCCACGATCAGATCCGCCGCACCACTCACGCAGGCGTCGCGGAGATCGTCTTCGCGCTCAGTGCATTCGGGGCGGGAGAATACGAGCCCGAGGAGGCCGGCGACACGGGGCCATGCCTCCTCCACCTGTCCGGCAGGAACTCCCGTCATGCGGAGCAGGGGGCCGGGCGGGGCAAGGGCCAGATCCATCCCGGGCGCCCCTACGCAGCCCGATCACATGGGGCGGAGGCTCGGCGGCCCTGATCGGCGGCGGCCTTAATGGCGTCGCGGATCCACTCGCTACGGGTCGCGCCTCGACGCTCAGCCGCCTCCACAATGGCAGGCATCAGGTCCGCAGGAACCCGGACCGTGAGCATGGTAGGCAGTTGAACGGCGCGCATGATCGTCCTCCGCGACTGTCGAGACAGTAACGCGAATGGGCGCGGCGTAATACACGGCGGGGGGCCGGCCGGTCAGCCTATATGCACGAGGCGTACGCAATGCGTTATTTGTCCTCGTCTTTTTTGTTGACAGATCGTCGCACCTTCTTGGGGCTTTCAGAAGCCTTATCCTCTGGCGGCTTGCTCAGGTCGGCGGGCGACGGTGGCATAAGCCCCATCTCCTTCAGCACGCCGCTATCAATTCCACCCAAGCTACTTACAAAGCCAAAAGGCGTAGAAGGAGGCTTTATTGTTGGGACGATTTCGGGAATATCTGAGCTGCTGATTATTGCTTCAACAAGCGCAACGCATCTTTTCTCAAACAGCTCCTCCCTCTCAGGGTCGTTGTCGAACGGATTGCTTGCGTCTCTGGGGCCGGTAAGCATATCCATTAGGCCGGTCACGACTTTTGGCGTTGTCAGATGTGCGCTAACTATCCGTGATAGGCAATCAATAAGAACTTTTCTGCACGTTGCATTACAGTCAGCGCGACTGTCAAAGCCTACTAGCTTGAAGAAACTCGCAATATCTCTCAGCATCGCTGCGTTTGTTGGTGTTGTGTAGCTGGTATCTTCAGCAAACGATCTCTCTAATCTATACTCTACCTCATGAGAAAGAGTGCGCCCGGACTTTGCGGCCTCTGTCTCAAGGTGGCGCCTGAGCTTTTCTGTCGTTCTCATATTGAGCGCCGACTGCCTGACCTCACTCCTAACAGCGCGCCTCATGTCCGCATCCCCCGATGTGTCCGCGTATGGGGATACGCTGTAACGGTTGCGTACCGCGCACACAAGTGGCATAAAGTGCTCAGCGTATGGCTACATGCTGTGGAGTTGCCGCCGTGCAGGAGAAGCCGAAGCAGCCGACTAAAGCCCGGACACCCAAGCAGCCCCGGCCCCGTTTGGGGGTTCGCGATCAGGTTGCGGAGGGGCGAGACGTTCGGCCAAGGCCGCTAGCCAATGAGATCGGCGCATCGCCGAGCGGGCTCTACGGCTGGATTTCAAAAGGGGTTGTCGAGGCGCGCCGGATCGACGGCATCGTCGTGATCCCAAACCATGAAGCCCGCAGACTACTCGGCATGCCGGCTCTAGAGGCCGCCTGACTTTCACCGCTGGCGGGGAAGTCTCGCCGGCACTTCGCAGCCGGCCCTTGAACGAAAAAAGGCCTCCGAAACGAGGGGTCCCGTTCGAAGGCCTAGTTTTTCAGAAATCACCCATGTCACATAGAACAGACCGGGCCTCCGTACAACGGCCCTCTACCGCCCCCATCGATCTTGCCACCAAGCGCGTGCTCGCCCGGATCAAGGCGAGCGATGCCGTCGCGCGGGCAATCGCCGAACTGGCGTACCGCCCCAATGCCGATGCTTGGCAGGGGCGCCGCGCATGATCGACGCCGATACCCGCACCTACCAAGAATTCGCCGACCGCTTGGCCGGCATGACCCGCCCCGCACCTCACCCCGACAACCGGCCGGCTGACTTTGCCGCCATCGCGGACGCGATGCTTTCGGCCAGCGCCTACGCTGAGACGGCAGCCCGGTTCGCAGAGATCGGTGACGCCGCCGCGGTCGCCTTCGCAGTGAGATCGGCAAGCGCCTGCCTCCTCACCGCGGCCGAGCTGACCGACCGCATCCGGCCGACGACCCGCCCCAGAAGGGAGAGCGCCGCATGATGGTCGCCCCGGCTGACCTTCTCGACATTCGCACGATCGCTCACGCGCTACAGGGCGAGATCGTTGGCCGGGATCGCGCCTTGGTCCCTGGCCCTGGTCACTCGCGCACCGACCGATCGTTGTCCGTCTGGATCGATCCGACAGCCCCCGAGGGATACCGGGTTCACAGCTTCGCGTCCGACCCGTTCGAGGAGTGCCGCGACTATGTGCGGGACGCCGTTGGGCTGCCCGCCTGGCAGGGCAGCGAGCGCATCAGCGTCGATCCGGCCGAGATCGCGCGCCGCCGCGCCGCGCGGGAGGAAGCTAGGGCTGCCGCCGAAGCGGAGGTGCTGTCGAAGCGCCAGCGCGCATTGAGGATCTGGAATGCCGCTCACGATCCGCGCGGCACCCTCGTAGAACTCTACTTGCGCAAACGCGGCCTTGAGCTGCCCGACGACGTGGCCGGCGAGGTGCTGCGGTTCCACCCAATCTGCCCTTGGGCCGGCGAGACCGTGCCGGCGATGATCGCCCTATTTCGGGACGCCCACACCGACGAGCCGACCGGCATCCACCGGACGGCCCTAGCCCAGGATGGCCGCAAGCGGTTTCAGGGCGCCGAGGCCCGGAAGATGTACGGCGGCGCGATCGGCGCGGCCATCAAGCTCGACCCGGAAGCGGAGATCACCCACGGCCTTGCGATCGGCGAGGGGATCGAAACCGGGTTGGCCGCCCGGCAACTCGGAATTCGGCCCGTCTGGTCCCTCGGAAGCGTCGGCGCGATCGGCGTCTTCCCCACGCTGTCCGGCATCGAGGCGCTGACGATCCTTGGTGAGAGCGACCGCAAGGGCGCAAACGCCGCGGCAATCCAAGCCTGCGGGACGCGGTGGGCGGAAGCCGGCCGCGCTGTCGATGTCGTGCGCCCTCGGGGTGCCGGCGACATGAACGATGTCGTGTTGGAGTGCGTATCAGGATGCCGCTGAACGAGAAGCACGACCTGGGCGAGCCGTTCGAGCGTTCAGCGTTCGCGCCAGCCTACTACGAAGATGGCCGCGACCCGCCGGGGCGGTTCGAGCCCGATATGCAGGCTCGACGGGATACGCCGCGCAAGCCGTTCCCTATCCTTCACATTGACGATCTGGAAATCGGCGACGATCCGACTTGGCTCATCAACGGCCTGCTGCCCGCGTCAGGGTTCGGCGTGGTCTTTGGGCCACCCAAGTCACTGAAATCCTTTCTCCTGGCGGATGCGCTGTTCCATGTCGCGATGGGCAGGGAATGGGCTGGCCGCGAGGTGATGCAGGGCGCCGTGGTCTATATCACCGGCGAAGGCGTCGAGGGGTTCAAGCGCCGCCTGATCGCGATGCGCCGGCACTATGAGGTGGAGGGTGCGCGCGTCCCCTTCCTGATGGTGCCGGTTGCCCCTGATCTCGGGCACAACAGCGGCGATGACGCCGCCCTCGTTCAGGACGTGCGGGATTACCTCGCCACGATCGGCAATCCTCCGCTCCGCGCCATCGCAATCGACACGCTGGCCCGCACGATGAAGGGGGCCGACGAGAACGCCGCCAAGGACATGACGACGTTCGTGGACAACTGCGAGCGCATCGGTGCCGCCTTCGGCTGCATCGTCATCGGAGTGCATCACGCGGGCAAGGATGTCGCCAAAGGCTCCCGCGGATCGAACGCCCTGGATGGGGCCGTGGACGTGATGTGGAGCGTCGAAAAACACGAGGCCGGCAGCACCGCCACCATCCATCACATGAAGGACGCGGAGGCCGGTTCGAGCTGGCAATTCCGGCTCCTTCCCGTGACCCTCCGAGAGGGGGGCGCAACAAGTGAATTTGTTGCGGCTGCGGTGGTCGAAATCGTGCTCCCGCCGGGCGAGGCGCAACGACCCGCAACAAGCCTCGACCGCATCAAGCTCGGCGACCGCCCCAAGCTTCTCCTCACGATTATCCGCGAAGCTATCGGAGAAATGGGGAGCCCCGTGAAGGGGGATGTTCATATCCCCCACGATGCTAAGGCGATCAAGCGAGACGATCTTAAGCGATACTTACCGCTTAGGGGTTATTGGGACGAAGACAAACCTTCTAACTCCAATCGAGCAACATTCAGCGCCGACTTGAAAACCCTGAAAGTACGAAAAGCCATTGGGCTCAATGCTGAATATGTGTGGTTCGAAGGGGCGCACTGAGAATGCCCGCAACAAGCGCAACAAGCGCAACAAGCCGCAACAAATTCACTTGTTGCGCCCCGGCCAACCGCTCCGGAGGGGGCGCAACAAGCGCAACAACACCCTATAGGGGTGTTGCGCTGTTGCGCCCTCCTGCGAGGCCCCGATCGGAGGCCTCGGAATGATCCCCGCCGCCGATCGGTTCGGCCCATGGCGCGACGGTCTCAGCGACGCCGAGAGGCTGGCACGCCTGCGGTGCATGAGGACCGTCTCACATCTGATCCTAGGCCCGCGCGGCGAGGCGTTCGCTGGCGCACTGCGCCAAGCCGAGAGTGATCCCGACCACCTCCCCATCGCCCTGCGCGCCCTCGACGCCTTGGCCCCGATCGAGCGCCGCCAGGTGCTGTGCTCGTTCGCTCGCATCCATCAATCCGCAGCCTGAGGAGCCGACAACGTGGCCGACATCATCGAGCTTTGGACCACCAAGCGCGACACCCCGAAGGACCGTTGGACCGTGCTCCACGTCTACGGCCAGACGGGCGGGGTCGAGGTCGCTCGTTGCACCAAGGAGGGCCGCCCCGGCTGGCTCTACCTCATCGGCATGTGCTCAGCCGCCTTTGACACCGATGTGCTCGCGGAGGTCCCGGACACTCCGGAAGGCGTCGCCATCCTCGACTTCGTGGCTCCGGCCACCCTGCGCGCGATCGATCTGGCCGTGATGGATGCCGCGGCCGAAGCCGGCGACGCAGCATGAGCGCCGCGCCCCGCAAACCTCAGGACCCCGCCGTCATCCAGGCGGGGCTCTTGTCCCTCCTCAAGGCCCTGAACGGCCTCCCCGCCGACTCCTTGGCCGGCGCAGCCTACATCAGCGCCCTGCGTCGCCGCGGTGAGGATCTGGCCGCTCTCGGCGGTGTCGAGGCCCTTGCGCGAGGCTCGAGCCGCAGCCCTCGCCGCCTCGTCGGACCACGCCGCTGCGATCAACGCGGCTTGGTCGACCATCCTGGGATGGACTGCATGAGCAGGAGGTTGCCTGCCCTACCGATGTGTCGCCGCGGAGGATAGGAAAACGGCCCGGATGTGCGGCCGCAGTGGTTTACATAAGCTTAG
Organism: Methylobacterium platani; assembly: GCF_001653715.1. Lineage (GTDB taxonomy): Bacteria > Pseudomonadota > Alphaproteobacteria > Rhizobiales > Beijerinckiaceae > Methylobacterium > Methylobacterium platani. The sequence goes on along the minus strand of NZ_LWHQ01000014.1, from coordinate 1,489 downwards.
CTGTTTGATGGCATTTTTAGCGGGAGCGTTGGGTTTTTGTGAGCGTGCGTGGGGCGCAGGAGCTGTGCTATGAGTGCGGCCAGCAATGCAATGGTGATTGACGTCGTTGACGGGAACAACGTTCCAGTTGGAACGATTTCGCGTGGTCGAGTTCTAGCCTCACATAAGAATTTTCGCACAGTTCATATTATACTAAAGGATAAAGAAGATAATTTTTTATTGCAAAAGCTTCGCAATGATCACCCAAGGAGCCCTGGTCTTCTAGGATCATCCGTTGCTGGCTACCTAAAGGCTGGAGAGACTTATAAAGCAGCGGCCCGGCGCAAAATGCTGAACGAGCTGCACTTGAGAGTCCCCGTGTCAGAAATCGGGCAAATTGCAATGCATGATGAGCATTCTCTGAAGTTCATCACTGTATTCAATGGTAAATTCTCAAGCGCGCCAAACTTTGATACAAATCAAATAGATAGCTTGGTTTATATGCCTAGTAATGAGCTACATCATAGAATTAACTACCATCCTGAGATTTTTACAGAAACATTTATAAGTATTTGCAATGCCATCAACATATTCAAATAATGCAGAAGCCGAGAAGCAACAAAGAGAGTTGCTGCTCAAGGTTTATGGATCTTCGCTCGATGAATACAGATTTAACGTAAATCTTGGATGGGATCAGACGAAATTTTACGTAACGACTGCAACCGCAGCTACAACTGCGGGGATCGGGTTGCTGAAACTGGCATTAGATAGTTTGTTTATATCTTTTTTCATGTTGTTATATTTCTTGCTGCCTATCATGATTTCCCTCCTTGGATTAAAGACAATCGAAGTAAGAAAAAAATACATCAGGTCAGCAAATAGAATAAAAACTATCGCCGAACGAGAGCTGGGATTGCTCAATAATTTGGACAACAGGGGCTTATATGATGCGAATTTGAGCATCGCTGTAACTCCAGGTCAGAAAGATTATTCAAAGTTTTTATTCAGATACACGGATAAGTTGGATGAAAAAATAAAAATCGGATCCGTATCTTCATTTACTCAGTTTTTGCTATGTCTAATAATAGCTATAAATATAACTGGTGTAGTTTTTACCGTAGGCCTTTTGAGTTATCTTGTAGATGTAAGATAAGATCTACACACCACGCAGGTAGTGGGGAACAAGATTGGCCAAGGCCATTCACTCGCTCACAATTCCCGACAATCGGCAACAGGTCGTTGACGCTGCCGTGGCCCGCGTCGTCGAGAACATCACGGCCAGCTTGAAGGCCATGGTCCCCGAGCACGCAATCCGCCGGTTGATCGAGCTTGAGGTTCGCGCCGCTGTGCAGGCCTTGCCGCCGGTCATGGTCGAGCGGGCAGCTCCGCCTGAACCACCGTCGCCGCAGACAAGACCTGAGCCGAGTCCGGCGCTGGCGCCTGATCGGCTGACCTACCGGGTTGAGGAGGCGGCGAAGCTTCTCGGAGTTAGCAAGACGAAGGTCTGGGA
>NZ_LWHQ01000013.1:55547-166779 GCF_001653715.1 Methylobacterium platani | reverse complement strand
TTTCTTTGAATGGCCCTGCCCGCACGGCCGGGCGGGGGCGATGTTTACCGGTTCTTAACCACGTGACGGGTTAACTCGGGGTCAAGATTCGCAGGAGACGCGGCGTGTCCGACCCCGCCTTGAAGACGCAGACCACCGCCGCGGCGCGGCAGCCTTCGGGCCCGCTGCAGGACTGGCTCGCGACCCTGTCGCGGATCGACGCCGCCGACCAGGCCCGCGCGGCGCCGCGCCGTCCGGACGCGCAGGCCGCCTGGGAGCCGCGCATCGTCGCCCATGCCGAGCGCAGCGAGCCGCTGCCCGAGCCCGAGCCCGAGCCGCCCGCCCCCCGCGCCGAGGACGACGACCTCGCCGCGCTGATGGCCGAGAACATGATGCTGAAGGCCCGGCTGCGCCAGGAGAACGCGCGCTACGACGAGCTGCAGGTGCTGCTGGCCGACGAGCTGCGGGCCCTGCGCTCCCACGTGCAGCAGGAGGTCGACAAGGCCGAGGAGCTGCGCGCCGAGCGCGACCTGTGGATGGCCCGGGCCGAGGCCCTGGCCCAGCCGCTGTTCCAGCGCCGCTGAGGCGGCGGGCCGCGCGACGGCCCACGACGTCCGGACGATCCCGCCCCGGCATCGACGCCTCGATGCCGGGTTTTCGCCGTCGGCGCCCGATCTCGCCGCGGGGCGCCGGCACCGGCGGGGCCGGCTCGCGGATGCAGGCGCTTGCGGGAGGGGTCCTGCGACAGCATTTCCCGTCCGGCGCGAAATGCTCTAGAGCGGCGGCGTTCTCTCTTTCAGCGGCCGTGCCCTCCCAGCGCCCATGTCCCACAACAGCTTCGGCCATCTCTTCCGCGTCACCACCTTCGGCGAGAGCCACGGCCCGGCCCTCGGCTGCGTCGTCGACGGCTGCCCGCCGCTGATCCCGCTCGACGCGGCCGAGATCCAGGCCGAGCTCGACCGCCGCCGGCCGGGCCAGTCGCGCTTCACCACCCAGCGCCAGGAGCCGGACCAGGTCCGCATCCTCTCGGGGACCTTCTCCGACGACCGGACCGGCGGGCGGGCGCTCACCACCGGCACGCCGATCGCCCTGATGATCGAGAACGTCGATCAGCGCTCGAAGGATTACTCGGAGATCCGCGACAGCTACCGGCCCGGCCACGCCGACTACGCCTACGACGCCAAGTACGGCATCCGCGACTATCGCGGCGGCGGCCGCTCCTCGGCCCGCGAGACCGCCGCCCGGGTGGCGGCCGGCGCGATCGCCCGCAAGGTGCTGCCCGGCGTGACGATCCGCGGCGCCCTGGTGCAGATCGGCCCGCACGCGATCGACCGCGCCCGCTTCGACTGGGACGCGGTGAACGCCAACCCGTTCTTCTGCCCGGACGCGGTCGCCGCCGCGCAATGGGCGGAGTATCTCGACGGCATCCGCAAGGCGGGCTCCTCGGTCGGCGCGGTGATCGAGGTGGTGGCCGAGGGCGTACCCGTCGGCCTCGGCGCTCCCGTCTACGGAAAGCTCGACGCGGACCTCGCCGCCGCCATGATGTCGATCAACGCCGTCAAGGGCGTCGAGATCGGCGACGGCTTCGCGGCCGCCTCCTTACGCGGCGAGGAGAATGCCGACGAGATGCGGCCCGGCAACGACGGCCGCCCGATCTTCCTCGCCAACCATGCGGGCGGGGTGCTCGGCGGCATCTCGACCGGCCAGCCGCTGGTCTGCCGCTTTGCCGTCAAGCCGACCTCGTCGATCCTGACCCCGCGGGCGAGCGTCAGCCGCGACAACCGGCCGGTCGACGTCATGACCAAGGGCCGCCACGATCCCTGCGTCGGCATTCGCGCCGTGCCGGTGGGCGAGGCGATGATGGCCTGCGTCCTTGCCGATCACTTTCTGCGCCACCGTGCCCAGGTCGGCGAGGGGGGTGGTTTTCAGCCGAAGTGAACGACCGCACCGTTTCAGTTTGACTGAATTCGTCGCCGGGCTATGACGGGAGCGTGAAACTCGGCGACTGGCTCCGACAGCAGGGCGTGACCCGCCTCGACTTCGCGCGGCGCTGCGGGCTCTCGCCGGCGGCGGTGACGGGGTTGTGCAACAACCCCGAGCCCTGGCTCTCGCGGGAGACGGCGACCGCCGTGGCGCGGGTGACCGGCGGCGCCGTCACCCCCAACGATTTTCTGGGACTTGCGGTCCCGGGACAGGAGATGCCCGTGACCCACGCATCGATCATCGAGGCCCTCGACGCCTTCGCCCGCGGCGAGATCGTGGTCGTCACCGACGACGACGACCGCGAGAACGAGGGCGACCTCGTCGTCGCCGCCTCGCTCTGCACGCCGGAGAAGATGGCGTTCATCATCCGCAACACCTGCGGCATCGTGTGCGCGCCGATCACCGTCGCGGAGGCCAGGCGCCTGCGCCTCGAGCCGATGGTGGCCTCGAACGACGCGCCGCTCGGCACCGCCTTCACGGTCACGGTCGACGTCAAGCACGGGCTGACCACCGGCATCTCGGCCGAGCAGCGCTGCAACACCGTGCGGGCGCTCGCCAACGGCAACATGGGCGCCACCGACTTCGTGCGCCCGGGCCACGTCTTCCCACTGATCGCCAAGGACGGCGGCGTGCTGATGCGCTCCGGCCATACCGAGGCGGCGGTGGACCTGTGCCGGCTCGCCAAGCTCCCGCCGGTCGGCGTGATCTGCGAGCTCGCCAACGACGACGGCACCGTGATGAAGGGGCCGCAGATCACGGCCTTCGCCGAGAAGCATGGCCTCAAGCAGATCTCGGTCGCCGAGCTGATCTCGTACCGCCAGGCGCGCGAGAAGCTGGTCGAGCGGGTCGGCACCTTCCCGGTCAAGACCGAGTGGGGCGAGATGACCGGCTACGCCTACACCACGCCGTTCGAGCCGATGCAGCAATTCGCCTTCGTGCACGGCCGCATCGGCGAGGGTCGCGACGTGCTGGTGCGGCTGCACCGCTCGAACGTGGTGGCGGACGTGATCGAGGGCGGCCGCACCATCGAGGCGGTGATGCGCCGCTTCGCCCAGGAAGGCCGCGGCGTGCTGGTCTACCTGCGCGACGGCACCGCCGGGGTGCCGCTGTCGCAACTGCCCGACACCGCCGGCGAGGACGGAGCCGAGGCGGCCCGCGTGCGCCAGTGGCGCGAGGTCGGCCTCGGCGCCCAGATCCTGCGCGACCTCGGCGTGGTGTCGATCCGCAACATCTCGAGCGCGGCCCGGTCCTATGTCGGCCTGTCGGGCTTCGGCATCGAGATGGTCGGCGACGAGCCGCTGGAGGGGTAGGGGGACGCTGGAGCGGCGCCCGATCACGCGCGATCGGACGCCGCTCCATGTCGCTGATTCCGGTCCGTTGTCTCCGACGAGCCGGTCTCTGCCCGGTCGGAGAGCGCTCTATCGTCCCATCAGCGTCTCGACATGGGCGGCGACCGACTTCGACAGCCCGATCAGGTCGTAGCCGCCCTCGAGCAGCGACACCACCCGGCCGCCGCAGCGGCGGTCGGCGATGCCCATCAGCTCCCGGGTCGCCCAGGCGAAATCGGCCTCGGTGAGCTTCAGGTTGGCCAGCGGATCGCGCCAATGCGCGTCGAACCCGGCCGAGATCACGATCAGGTCGGGCCGGAACGCCTCGAGCCGCGGCAGCACGCCGTGCGCGAAGGCCTCGCGGAACGTGTCGCCGTCGTCGCCGGCATGCAGCGGCACGTTGACGATGGTGTCGTGCTCGCCGCGCTCGGACGCCGCCCCGGTGCCGGGAAAGAGCGGCATCTGGTGGGTCGAGGCGTACATCACGTTCGGATCGTCCCAGAAGATGTCCTGCGAGCCGTTGCCGTGATGGACGTCCCAGTCGACGAGCGCCACCCGGGCGGCGCCGTGGGCCTTGCGCGCGTGTCGCGCCGCGACCGCCGCGGTGTTGAACAGGCAGAAGCCCATGGCGCGCTCGCGCTCGGCGTGGTGGCCGGGCGGGCGCATCGCCGCAAAGGCGTTGGCGACGCGGCCCTCCATCACCTCGTCGACCGCCCGGACGGCGGCGCCCAGGGCCCGGAGCGCGGCTTCGAGGGAGCCCGGCGACATCACCGTATCGGAATCGATGCCGACCAGCCCCTCGTCCGGGGCGGCGGCGGCGATCGCCGCGACGTAGTTCTCCGGATGGGCGAGGCCCGCGACCGCGAGGTCGGCCAGCGGCGCCTGCTCGCGCACCAGGGCGGCGAAGCGCTCGTCCTCCAGCGCCCGCTCGATCACCCGGATGCGGTCGGCCCGCTCGGGATGGCCCGGCGGCGTGTCGTGGTCGAGGGAGGCCGGATGGCAGAGATACAGCGTCGTCATCGTGCCCGCTTCAAGCGTTCCCGTCGGGCCCGTCGGGCCCGTCCCCGACCCCCACCGTGGCAGGGCCATGGCCCGGACGCAACACAGGCCGGGCATCGTGCACAGAGGCGCCGCTCGCCGCTTCGCGCCCCCACGGCCACGCTTTAGGCTCGGACGACGACTGATTCGCGGGTCCGCCCGCCGCCCGAGCAAGGTTCCTCCCCGATGCGCCGCCCCCGCCTCGCCCTCGCCCTCGCCCTGACGGGGGCCGTCCTGGCGCTGCCGGGCTGCATGTACCGCGCCACGCCCGATCCCGAATTGTCGGCCAAGGACAAGGAGTGGATGGCGATGGTGCCGGAGCCGGAGGTCGACCGGCGCTTCGCCCGCTACATGATCGAGGACCCGACGGGCGAGGCCCCCGGCACCATCGTGGTCGAGACGAAGGAGCGCCAGCTCTACTACGTCCTGCCCGACCGCAAGGCGATCCGCTACGGCGTCACCGTCGGCGACGAGGCCTATGGCTGGAACGGCACGGCCCGGATCTTCCGCAAGGCCGCCTGGCCCGACTGGCACCCGCCGGCCGAGATGATCAAGCGCTGGCCCCACGTCCACGCGATGCAGGGCGGGCCAGCCAACCCGCTCGGCGCCCGCGCCCTCTACCTCGCCGACGGCACCGGCAAGGACACGCTCTACCGCATCCACGGCACCAACGAGCCGGAGCGGATCGGCCAGGCGGCGTCCTCGGGCTGCATCCGGATGCGCAACATCGACGTGGTCGACCTGTACAACCGGGTCGGGGCGGACGCGACGGTGATCGTGCGGTAGGCCGGCGCCACCGGTCGTATTCCGGGCGTCATGTCGTCGGGGCAGTCTCGGGACAGCCGCAGCTGTCCCGAGGAGCATCGATGTCCCTGACGCAGCAACTCGTCCCCGCTTACGCGCAGATGCTGCGGGCCCTCTCCGGGTGGCTCGACAAGGCGCGCGCGCATCACGGCGCGGAGGCGGACGATCTGATGTCCCGGCGGCTCGCGCCGGACATGCTCCCGCTGTCGTCGCAGGTCCGCTTCGCCTGCCTGCAGGCCCGGGAGGCGACCTACCGGCTCCGCGGCGAGCCCCTGCCGCAGGCCCTCGACGACCTGGCGCGCGCGGGCCGGGAGGCGGGCGGGCGACCGGGCTCCCTCGCGGAGGCGCAAGCCTGCATCGCCGAGGCCCTGGCCCGGCTCGACGGCCTCGAACCGCACGCGCTCGATGCCGGGGCGGCCGCGCCGGTCACGATCGAGCTGCCCGGCCTGACCTTCGACATGACCGGAGAGAGCTACGCCCGCGACTGGGCGCTGCCGCAATTCTCCTTCCACCTCGTGACCGCCTACGCGATCCTCCGTCACCAGGGAATCCCGCTCGGCAAAGCCGACTACGTCCCGCACATGTTCGGGTATCTCAGGACGGGTTCGCCCCCTCGGACCTGATCGTCCGACAGGAGGTCGTCCCGCAGCGGCAGCACGCCCGCGTCGACGCTCGGTGCAGGCCGCATCCGCGGCGGATGTCGCACCTCGGGACCGGTCATCGCGACCGCGGCTCGCAACCCTTTGGCAACGCCGTCCCGTTGCCAGGCTTTAACCTGAACAAGGATTCAGATCCCGCCGTTAACCTGTCAGGGCTCTCTGCTCCCGCATAGTCCTCCTCACACAGGGACAAGCACCGGCACAGCAAAAGCCGGGGAGGCACAGACCGATGATCACCACCTCGCTGCAACACTTCTGCAACCGTATCATCGCCGCCGGCGCCATCAGCCTGGAGGACGTGCGCGAGCTCAACCGCGCGGTGCTGCCCGACGGGCTCACCGACCGCGAGGAGGCCGACATGCTGTTCGGCCTCGACCGGGCGATTCCCGAAGCCGATCCGGCCTTCGGCGAGTGGCTGGTCGCCGCGACCGTCGATTTCGCCGTGTGGGGCGAGCGCCCGACCGGCCATATCGACGCCGACACCGCCCACTGGCTGTCCGCCTCGCTGGCCTGCGGCCGCGGCCCGACCGCGACCGGCGCCCGCATCGCCGTCGAGGTGGTGCGCGCGGCCGAGACCAACGACCCGGTGCTGATCAGCTTCGCCCTCAGGGCCAACCGCGCCCGGGCCGGCGCCGAGGAGGCGGTCGAGGAGATCCTGGCCTACGCGGTTGCCGCGTGAGGGCGGGCTTCGCCCGTTTGGCTGAGAACAGCCGGCTTTGCGTCGCGCGCGCCATGCTTTAACGGGGATGAGCTTGGGTGTGACACACCCCGGCCCGGCTCCCCCCTCAAGGCTCGAGTGCGCGCTCCGATGTTCGACAAGATCCTGATCGCCAACCGCGGCGAGATCGCCTGCCGCATCATCAAGACGGCGCGCCGGATGGGGATCAAGACGGTGGCGGTCTATTCCGACGCCGACCGCGACGCGCTCCACGTCGCCATGGCCGACGAGGCGGTGCATATCGGCCCCGCCGCCGCGGCCCAGTCCTACCTCGTCATCGACAAGATCGTGGAGGCCTGCCGGCAGACCGGCGCCCAGGCCGTCCATCCCGGCTACGGCTTCCTGTCCGAGCGCGAGGCCTTCCCGAAGGCGCTCCAGGCCGCCGGCATCGTGTTCATCGGCCCGAACCCGGGCGCCATCGCCGCCATGGGCGACAAGATCGAGTCGAAGAAGGCGGCCTCCGCGGCCCAGGTCTCGACCGTGCCGGGCTTCCTCGGCGTGATCGAGAGCCCGGAGCACGCCGTCACCATCGCCGACGAGATCGGCTATCCGGTGATGATCAAGGCCTCGGCCGGCGGCGGCGGCAAGGGCATGCGCATCGCGCACTCGGCCGGCGAGGTCGCGGAGGGCTTCGCCCGCGCCCGCTCGGAGGCCGCCTCGTCCTTCGGCGACGACCGGGTCTTCGTGGAAAAATTCATCACCGATCCGCGCCACATCGAGATCCAGGTCATCGGCGACAAGCACGGCAACGTCGTCTATCTCGGCGAGCGCGAGTGCTCGATCCAGCGCCGCAACCAGAAGGTCATCGAGGAGGCCCCGTCGCCGCTCCTCGACGAGGCGACGCGCCGCAAGATGGGCGAGCAGGCCGTGGCGCTGGCGAAAGCCGTGAACTACGATTCGGCCGGCACCGTCGAGTTCGTCGCCGGCCAGGACAAGTCGTTCTACTTCCTCGAGATGAACACCCGGCTCCAGGTCGAGCACCCGGTGACCGAGATGATCACCGGCCTCGACCTCGTCGAGCTGATGATCCGGGTCGCGGCCGGCGAGACGCTGCCGATCGCGCAAGAGGACGTGAGGCTGAACGGCTGGGCGGTCGAGAGCCGCGTCTACGCCGAGGACCCGACCCGCAATTTCCTGCCCTCGATCGGCCGGCTCACCACCTACCGGCCGCCGGAGGAGGGCGAGTTCGGCGAGGCGATCGTGCGCAACGACACCGGCGTCGAGGAGGGGAGCGAGATCGCGATCCACTACGACCCGATGATCGCCAAGCTCGTGACCTGGGCGCCGACCCGCACCGAGGCGATCTCGTCCCAGGCCCAGGCCCTCGACGCCTTCGCGATCGACGGCATCCGCCACAACATCCCGTTCCTCTCGGCGCTGATGCACCATCCGCGCTGGCAGGAGGGCCGGCTCTCGACCGGGTTCATCGCCGAGGAATTCCCGAACGGGTTCGAGGCGCCGAAGCCCGCCGGCGAGGTGGCGCGCCGGATGGCGGCGGCGGCGGCGGCGATCGACCACCTGCTCAACGAGCGCAAGCGCGGCATCTCGGGCCAGATGCGCGAGCCCTACCAGTTGCGCTTCGAGCAGGAGCGGGTGGTGATGCTCGGCGAGGAGCGCTTCGAGGCGATCGTCGAGACCACCAACGACGGGGTCTCGGTCGCGTTCGCGGACGGAACCGAGTGGCAGGTCGACAGCGACTGGCTGCCCGGCGAGCCGGTCTGGACCGGCCTGATCGACGGCGAGCCGGCGGCGATCCAGGTCCGCTCCCTCCTCAACGGCGTGTTCCTGCAGCATGCCGGTGCCGCCGCCGAGGCCCGGGTGTTCACGAAGCGCGAGGCGGAGCTGGCCGCCTTGATGCCGGTCAAGGAGGTCGCCGGCTCGGGCAAGCAGCTGCTCTGCCCGATGCCGGGCCTCGTCAAGAGCATCATGGTCACCCCCGGCCAGGAGGTGAAGGCGGGCGAGCCGCTGGCGATCGTCGAGGCGATGAAGATGGAGAACGTTCTGCGCGCCGAGCGCGACGGCACGGTTCAGACCATCCAGGCCAAGGAGGGCGACAGCCTGGCGGTCGACGCGGTGATCCTCGAATTCGCCTGAGGCTCCCGGGTTCTCTCGTGCCGCTCTACTTCGCCTACGGCTCCAACATGGACCGGGCCGCCATGGCCCGGCGCTGCCCCGCCTCGCGGGTCATCGGCCTCGGCCGGCTCAACCGCCACCGCCTCGTCATCATGCGCGAGGGCTACGCCTCGGTGGAGCGCGTCCCCACCGGGACGGTGTGGGGCGTGCTGTGGGACCTCGCCTTGAGCGACGTGCCGGCGCTGGACCGCTACGAGGGCGTGGCGAGCGGGCTCTACGTCAAGGCGCAGCAGCCGGTCTCGACCGAGGGCGGGGTGCGGCGGGCGCTGGTCTATCTCGGGCGCGGCAACGGCGGCGTGCCGCGGCCAGGCTACCTGGAAGGCGTGATCGCCGCCGGGCGGGAGAACGGGTTGCCGGAGATGTACTTAAAAGGCTTGGCGGCGCTGAAGCGCTGAACGCCCGATCCCTCCCCCCTCTGCGCAGGGCTGTCCGGGGAAAATCCACGTTTGAAATCAAAGCGCGGGATCCCCTCTCCCGTGTGGGAGAGGGGTAGGGGTGAGGGTGACACGGTTCTGAGTCAGGTTCTGACCGTCCCGCTACCCGCACCACGCTCAGTGCGTCACACGGAATCGTGTCACCCTCACCCCCGACCCCTCTCCCACACGGGAGAGGGGAGGCGCGCCATCCATTTTCCCCGGACAGCCCTGCACAGAGGGGGAGGGTTGGGCCGTTGCGCTCTACGAGGCGCGAGGAACCAGCGTCACCGCCCCGCTCTCGGCGTCGTACGCGACCCCGCGATAGAAACAGTCCCGCCGCCCGGTATGGCAGCAGCCGCCGTCGCCGCCGACGCGCACCCGCAGCAGCAGCGCGTCCTGGTCGCAATCGACCCGCATCTCGACGAGCGTCTGGATCTGCCCGCTCGTCGCACCCTTGTGCCAGAGTTCAGCCCGCGAGCGCGACCAGTACCAGACCTCGCCGGTCGTGAGCGTGCGCGCCAGCGATTCGGCGTTCATGTGGGCGAGCATCAGCACCGCGCCCGTATCGGCATCGACCGCGATCGCGGTGATGAGGCCGTCGGACCCGAAGCGCGGCGTGAAGGTCTCGCCCTCTTCCAGCGCGCGCTTGTCGCCGGGGGCCGGGAAGGGGAGGGGCGCGGTCATCGCCGGTCGCGCACCAGGGTGAGGAAGCGGACCTGCTCGGTCGGGTCCTGCTTGAACACGCCGGTGAACTGGGTGGTGATGGTCGAGACGCCGGATTTCTGCACCCCGCGCATCGCCATGCACAGGTGCTCGGCCTCCACCATCACGGCGACGCCGCGGGGATGCAGCACCGAATCGATCGTGTCGGCGATCTGGGCGGTCATCGTCTCCTGAGTCTGGAGACGGCGGGCGAAGGCATCGACCACCCGGGCGAGCTTGGAGAGGCCGACGACGCCGCGGCGCGGATAGTAGGCGATGTGGGCATGGCCCATGAACGGCACCATGTGGTGCTCGCAATGGGAGTGGAACGGGATGTCGCGCACCAGCACGATGTCGGAATAGCCCTCGACCTCCTCGAACACCCGGTCGAGGATGGCGTCGGCGTCCTGGCGGTAGCCGCCGAAGATCTGCTCGTAGGCCTTCACCACCCGCTGCGGCGTCTCGAGCAGGCCCTCGCGCTCCGGATCGTCGCCGGCCCAGCGCAGCAGGGTGCGCACCGCCGCTTCGGCCTCCTGGCGGGTCGGCCGCTCGGTGACGCGCTCCGGCCGGGGGGCGTCGCTGCGCTTGTCGGCCGCCTCCGGGGCCCGCACCGACAAGGACTTCAACACCGCGTCCATCACGCCTCCAAGCTCCGGGCCCGAGATCCGGGCTCTCCGCGGTCCGCCATGCCGGGACCGGAGACGAGCCCCGATCCGGCCGCGCCTCGCACTGCCGGGCAATGCTGCCTATATCGGGAATTCGGCCCGGGCACGCAATGCGCCGGGCGCGCAGCAGGTTACCGCGCACCCTCGCCCGTCCCAACGTCACGTCAAGTCCGAAAAGCCCACCTTCGACAAACCGAAGTCCGACCCGTCCGGTCAAGCCCGATTCGTCCGTCCCGCGGCCCCTCTCGTCCAAAGTACGAATGCCATGCTCGACGACATCTACAATGCCCGCATCCTCGCTCTCGCGGCGGACATCCCCCGTCTCGGCCGGCTGCCGAGCCCGCAGGCGAGCGCGTCCAAGCACTCGAAGCTGTGCGGCTCGACCGTGACGGTCGACCTCGTCACCGCGGGCGGCACGGTCACCGACTTCGCCCACGACGTGAAGGCCTGCGCGCTCGGCCAGGCCGCGTCCTCGCTGATGGCCCGCCACGTGGTCGGCGCCAGCGCCGAGGAGCTGCGGACCCTGCGCGAGACCGTGCGGCGGATGCTGAAGGAGAACGGACCGGCGCCGGAGGGCAAGTTCGCCGATTTCGCGGTGCTCGAGCCGGTGCGGGACTTCAAGGCGCGCCACGCCTCGACCCTCCTGACCTTCGACGCCGTGGTCGACGCCCTCGACCAAGTCTCCGCCCGGCAAGGCGCCGCGAGATCCGAGGCGGTCCCGGCGTGAGCCCGACCCGCCGCGCGGCGCATCTCGCGATCCGCGGCTACCAGCTGACCCTGTCGGGCCTCGTCGGGCGCCAGTGCCGGCACTGGCCCTCCTGCTCGGCCTATACCGACGAGGCGATCCAGCGCCACGGCCTCTGGGCCGGCGGCTGGATGGGGTTCGCCCGCATCTGCCGCTGCGGCCCGTTCGGCACCCACGGCATCGACCTCGTGCCCGACGCCCCACCCGCCGGTGCCGCCTGGCACCGGCCCTGGGCCTATGCCCGCTGGCGCGGCGTCAACGCGCCGCCGCCGCTCTGCGAGAGCGTCGAGGGCTGAAGGCCCCCTGTCATTTCGCCTCGCGGCTGCTATGACGACGCCGTCCGGTGCGCGGCCCGAAGGCCCGCCGGATCGACGTCCACCACCCGGCTTACCTGCACCGTGCGCAGGAGTGAGCCCCGAGGAGCTTTTCGAGACCCATGCCGATCCTGACATTTCCCGATGGCGCCACGCGGTCCTTCGACGGCGCCGTGACCGGCCGCACCGTCGTCGAGGGCATCGCCAAGTCGCTGGCCAAGCGCACCGTGGCGATGGCCGTCGACGGTACCGTTTGCGACCTCGGCGACACGATCGCGGCGGATGCCCGCATCGAGTTCCTCGACCGCACCGACCCGCGGGCGCTGGAGCTGATCCGGCACGACTGCGCCCACGTCCTGGCCGAGGCCGTGCAGTCGCTGTGGCCGGAGACCCAGGTCACGATCGGCCCGGTGATCGAGAACGGCTTCTACTACGACTTCCACCGCGAGACCCCGTTTTCGCCGGACGACTTCCCGGCGATCGAGGCGCGGATGCGCGAGATCATCGCCCGCGACGCCCCCTTCACCAAGGAGGTCTGGGCCCGCGACGACGTGCGCAAGGTCTTCCAGGAGAAGGGCGAGACGTTCAAGGTCGAACTGGTCGACGCGATCCCGCCGGGCGAGGACCTGCGGATCTACCGCCAGGGCGAGTGGTTCGACCTCTGCCGCGGCCCGCACATGACCTCGACGGGCAAGATCGGCAGCGCCTTCAAGCTGATGAAGGTGGCGGGCGCCTATTGGCGCGGCGATTCGACGAAGCCGATGCTGAGCCGGATCTACGCCACCGCCTGGGCGAATCAGGCCGATCTCGATGCCTACCTGAACCGCCTCGCCGAGGCCGAGCGCCGCGACCACCGCAAGCTCGGCCGCGAGATGGACCTCTTCCACTTCCAGGAGGAGGGGCCGGGCGTGGTGTTCTGGCACCCGAAGGGCTGGACCCTGTTCCAGTCGCTCATCGCCTACATGCGCCGGCGCCTGAAGGGCGACTACGCCGAGGTGAACGCGCCGCAGATCCTCGACAAGGCGCTGTGGGAGACCTCCGGCCACTGGGACTGGTACCGGGAGAACATGTTCGTCACGAAGACCGAGGACGACCGCGTCTTCGCGATCAAGCCGATGAACTGCCCCGGCCACGTCCAGATCTTCAAGCACGGGCTTAAGTCGTACCGCGACCTGCCGCTGCGGCTGGCCGAGTTCGGCTCGGTCTCGCGCTACGAGCCGTCGGGCGCGCTGCACGGCCTGATGCGGGTGCGCGCCTTCACGCAGGACGACGCTCACGTCTTCTGCACCGAGGACCAGCTCGCCGCCGAGTGCCTGAAGATCAACGACCTGATCCTCTCGACGTATGCCGATTTCGGCTTCGACGAGATCGTGGTGAAGCTCTCGACGCGGCCGGAGAAGCGGGTCGGGTCGGATGCGCTCTGGGACCACGCCGAGGAGGTGATGACCCGGGTGCTCGCCCAGATCGAGGAGCAATCGGCTGGCCGGATCAAGACCGCGATCAACCCCGGCGAGGGCGCCTTCTACGGCCCGAAATTCGAGTACGTGCTGCGCGACGCCATCGGCCGCGACTGGCAATGCGGCACCACGCAGGTCGACTTCAACCTGCCGGAGCGGTTCGGCGCGTTCTTCGTCGACGCCGACGGGCAGAAGAAGACCCCGGTGATGGTCCACCGGGCGATCTGCGGCTCGATGGAGCGTTTCACCGGCATCCTGATCGAGCATTTCGCCGGCCATTTCCCGCTCTGGCTGGCGCCGCTCCAGGTCGTGGTGGCGACGATCACCGGCGAGGCCGACCCGTATGCCCGCGAGGTGTTGAAGGCGGCGGACGCGGCCGGCCTGCGCGCCGAGGCCGATCTTCGCAACGAGAAGATCAACTACAAGGTCCGCGAGCATTCCCACGCCAAGGTGCCGGTGATGCTGGTCGTCGGCCGCAAGGAGGGCGAGGAGCGCACCGTCTCGATCCGCCGCCTCGGCAGCCCGCAGAGCCGCACCCTGCCGCTCGATCAGGCCCTGGCCGAGCTGGTCGCCGAGGCGACCTTCCCGGATCTGCGCCGAGCGGAGGCCGTGGCCGACAGCGTGCCGAGCGAGGGCGTGACCCTCGACGGGCAGCACGGGGAAACGCCGGTGCCGTAGCGCGCCGGCCGAACCCTCCCCCCTTCTGCGCAGGGCTGTCCGGGGAAAATCCCCTACAGAAACAAGCGCGGGATCCCCTCTCCAGGCGATGCCGGGCTTGCCCGGTATCGCTGCAAGGTGTGGGAGAGGGGTAGGGGTGAGGGTGCTGCGGTTCCGCAGAAGACGCTGACAGTCCCGCTGTCAGCACGACGGTCACAGCTTTACACGGAAGCGTGTCACCCTCACCCCCGACCCCTCTCCCACACGGGAGAGGGGAGGCGCGCCATACATTTTCCCGGGACGGCCCTGCCGCAGAGGGGGGAGGGTTCCCGCGCATCGGCCGGCGCGTGTAAGTGACTGGCCTCAATGCGCCTCGACCGGCCCCGACACCTTCGGCGGCTTCTTCAGCACCGCCACCACGGCGAGGCTGAGCACCAGGCTCACCCCGACGAGCCAGAATCCGTCGGCATAGGCCATCACGTAGGCCTCGCGCCGGACTTGGCTCGCCAGCATCCCGACCGCCGCCGCCTTGGCGGCGATCGGATCGGCGATGTGGCCGTGCAGGCCGGCCGCCAGCGTCACGAGCCGGGTCTGCGTCCGGGCGGCGTTGACGGTGATCGCCTCGGCCAGCACCGAGAAATGCATGTGCTCGCGCCGCTCGATCATCGTCGACAGCATGGCGATGCCGATCGAGCCGCCGAGGTTGCGCATCATGTTGGAGAGCGCCGAGGCATCCGCGGTGTCGCGCGGGGCGAGACCGGCGGTCGAGAGCTGCGACAGTGGGATGGTGAAGAGCGGCTGGCCGATGGCGCGCATCAGCTGCGGCAGGATCAGCTGGTCGGCGCCGACGTCGTGGGTCAGCCCGACATTGATCCAGCAGCTCGCGATGAAAAACAGCGTGCCGGTGATGACCAGCAGCCGCGCGTCGACCGCCCGCATGATCAGCGGCATCATCGGGAACAGGATCAGCTGCGGCAGGCCCGACCACATCACCACGTAGCCGATCTGCTGGGCGTTGTAGCCCTGGATCTGGGCGCAATAGACCGGGATGATGTAGATCGAGCCGAACGAGACCGCGCCTAGCACCGTCATCAGCACGCAGGCGCCGCCGACCGAGCGGTTGGCCAGAACCCGGAGGTTGATGAAGGGCCGCTCGGCGGTGAGCTCGCGCAGGATGAAGCCGGAGATGCCGAGAACCGCCAGCAGGCTCGCCTTGACGATGAGGGGCGAGCCGAACCAGTCCTTGCGCTGGCCTTCCTCGAGCACGAAGGTCAGGGCCGGCAGGCCGGTCGCCATCAGGCCGATGCCGATCCAGTCGCCCTTGAGCAACTCGCCCCAGCGCGCCGGCACCGATTCGAAGGCGCCGAGCTGGATCGCGGCGGCGAGCGGGCCGAAGATCAGGTTCAGGTAGAAGATGTAGTGCCAGGACAGGTTGTCGGTGAGCCAGCCGCCGACCGTCGGGCCGATCGCCGGCGCGAAGGTCGCGGTGAGCCCGAACAGCGCGATGCCGACCGGTTGCTGGCTCTTCGGCAGGCGGGTGCGCACGATGACGATGGCCGTCGGGATCAATACCCCGCCGGTGAAGCCCTGGCCGGCCCGGAACAGGATCATCTGGCTCAAGTTCGTCGACAGGGCGCAGGCGAGCGAGAAGCCGGTGAACAGGATCGTGTTGACCGCGAGGTAGCGGCGCAGGCCGATCACCGAGGACAGCCAGCCGGTGAGCGGGATCACGATGATCTCGGCCATCAGGTAGGCGGTCGAGATCCAGCTTCCTTCCTCGGTCGAGGCGCCGAGCGCGCCCTGGATGTCGGCGAGCGAGGCGTTGGTGATCTGGATGTCGAGGATCGCCGTGAAGGCGCCGAGGATCGCCCCGAACACCGCGAGCCAGTCGCGACCGCTGGCCTTCCCCTCGGGAACGCTCATCGCGGCAGCGCCTCGCTGACCAGGGCTGCGGCCGGGCGGCGCGCGCCGGGCTCGACCGTGCCGTGGGTGTGGACGGTGGCCTCGACCG
Organism: Methylobacterium platani; assembly: GCF_001653715.1. Taxonomy (GTDB): domain Bacteria; phylum Pseudomonadota; class Alphaproteobacteria; order Rhizobiales; family Beijerinckiaceae; genus Methylobacterium; species Methylobacterium platani. Next base: position 151,170 of record NZ_LWHQ01000013.1, on the reverse strand, counting down.
AGAGGCCGGGACGCAGGCGGGACAGCAGCGGATCGTCGGCGTCGAGCGCGATCCGCACCGGCACCCGCTGCACCACCTTGGTGAAGTTGCCGGTGGCGTTCTCCGGCGGCAGCAGGGCGAATTGCGCGCCGGTGCCGGGGGAGAAGCTCTCGATCCGGCCGCCGAACTCGTGCTCGCCGAGCGCGTCGACCGTGAAGGTGACCGGCTGGCCCTCGATCATGCGGCCGGTCTGGGTCTCCTTGAAGTTCGCCACCAGGTAGATGTCGCGGCCCATCGGCACCACCGTGAGGAGCCCGGTACCGGCCGACACGAACTGCCCGACCCGCAGCGAGCGGTCGCCGACCGTGCCGTCGATCGGCGCGGTGACGGTCGCGTAGCTGAGGTTGAGCCGGGCCTGCTCGACCTTGGCCTGCGCGCCCTCCAGGGTGGCGCGGGCGCTCGCCTCCAGCGCCCGCAGGCTCTCGACCTGCTTCTTCGAGGCTTCGAGCGAGGCGACCGCCTTGTCGCGCGCCGCCCGCTTCTGGCGCAGGTCCGAATCGGCCTGCTGCTGGCGCTGCACCGTGCCGGAGCCGGTCTGGAGCAGGTTCCTGTAGCGGTCGTATTCCTTGGTGGCGAAATCGAGCCCGGCCTCGGTGTTCTCGATCTCGGCCTTCGCCGATTCCACCTGTGCCTGGGCCTGGGTGATCGCCGCCGCCGTGCCGAGGATCTGGGCCCGGGCCTTCCCGGCCTCGGCCTCGGCCTGCTTCAGGGCCACCCGGTACTCGCGGTCGTCGAGGCGGGCCAGCACCGTGCCGGCCTTGACCGGCTGGTTGTCGCCGACCAGCACCGAGGCGATGGTGCCGGCGATGCGGGGGGCGACCGTGACCTTGTCGGCCTGGAGATAGGCGTCCTCGGTCGTCTCGAGGAAGCGCCCGGTCGTCCACCAGTGCCAGCCGTAGGAGCCGCCGCTCCCCAGGGCCGCGAGCAGGACGAGGCCGAGGATCAGCCGGCCCTTGCGCCGCTTGGGGGGCGCCGGGGTGGAGGCGGGGGATTGCTGCATGGCGGCTGGCCGACAACGAAACGATACGGTATCGTTGTGATATGCCGGACGGCACGGCCGAGCAAGGAGACGACCCATGAGCCAGGCGGTGCCCGCCGATGCGGGGGACGCGGGGCGTCGCAGCGGCGGGCGCCCGACCCGCGAGGAGGCGGTGAAGCGCGACGCGCGGATCGTGGCGGTCGCGACCGAGCTGTTCATGGCGCACGGCTTCGACGCGACCTCGATCGACGCGGTCGCGCAAGGAGCGGGGGTGAGCAAGCCGACGCTCTACGCCCGCTATCGCGACAAGCGCGCGCTGTTCGCGGCGGTGCTGGAGGAGCGGATCCGGGACTGGCTGGCGCCGCTCTCGGCCGCGGCCGAGGCCCAGGCGGTGGAGGGCGCGACCCGGGAGGCCGCCGCGGTGCTCGACGCGCTGAGCCGGACCCTGCTCGCCCGGGTGCAGGCGCCGGGGGCGGCGGCGCTCAACCGCTGCATCGTCGCCCAGGCGCTGCATTTCCCCGAGCTCGCGCGCCTCGCCTATGAGGAAGGCTGGCTGCGCGGCGTGCGGGCGGTCGCCCACCTGCTGGAGGTGCTGGCGGCGCAAGGGCAGATCGCGGCCGACGATCCGGAGGTCGCCGCCGACCTCTTCCTCAACCTGATCCTCGGCAAGGCCTCGCGCCAGGCGCTCTACGGCATCGCGGTCGACCCGGAGGCGCAGGAAAGGCGCCGCCGGGCCGCCGTGGCGTTGTTCCTCGCGGGTGTGCGCCCGCCTACTGGGTGAGGCGGGCGACCCGGAGCGCCTGGTCGAACATCGCCTTCAGGGCGGCGGTGATGTCGTCCGGGGAGTTGGCGGTCTTGAAGTAGCCCGGCGAGGCGCAGGCCTGGAGCGGCGTCGCCAGCGTCGGGCTGAAGCCGTTGACCCGGTTGTTCTCCCAGGCGATGCCGCCGCCCTTATCGGTGAAGCTGATCTGGTTGTAGGGGATGTAGAGGATCGAGATCGTCGCGCCGGCGGCCTTCATGGCGTCGCAGTTCTTGGAATCGATCTGCGACGGCTGCGAGCCGTCCCACCATGCGTCGGCATAGCCGGAAAACTTCGACGGGTTGCCCGGATAGGCGTACTTGCCGTTGCTCGAGGTGAAGAAGTGCTGCCCGTTCTGCATCCCGTCGGTGACGAGGAACACGAACGGCTTGCGGCTGGTGGCGGTCGATCCGTCGCCGAAGCCGTTCTGGCCGACGATCCCCTTCATCTGCGGGAAGGCGGTTTCGAAATGGGTACCGCCGGCACCGGTGCCGGTGGTCGGGTCCCCGGGGCTGTAGAGCTGCGTCGCGCCGGTATCGAGGAGGTTGGTGAAGGCGAGCGGCCAGGTCAGCGAGCACTGGGCGGCGGTCTTCAGCGCGTTGACGTCGCTGGTGAGGGTGGCGAGCGTCGCCAGTTGGTTGATGAACGGGTAGAGGCCGATCCGGTACTGGTTCGGCACGGTCGGGAAGCTCGCCCGCTGCAGCAGCGAGCAGACGGCGTTGTTCACCGCGTCCGACCGCAGCTGGATCTTGCCCGCCGCCTTGGTCCAGCCGACGTAGCCGGGGAAGTGGCAGGCGAACTGGCATCCCTGCTGGTAGTCGGAATACATGTCGTTGTTGACGGCGGCGAGCTGCGTCATGCCGTTCGCGGTCGTCGGTAGGCCCATCGAGCCGGAGACGTCGACCATCAGGTAGAAGTCGAGATAGGTCGGCAGGTCGACCGAGGCCTGGACCGTGTTGCCGACCGTCGAAGTCGGCACCATGAAGAGCTTCGAGAAGCTGTTCTGGATCGTCGCCGTGTAGGTGATGACGGCCTTGATCGTCTGACCGGAAATCGTCACGTCCGGCGTCTGCAGCGTCACGGTGGCGAGCGGCACGCTGCCGGAATTGACGTTGAAGGTGTTGACGGCCTGGTTCCGACCCGCCGTCGCCGCCGCCGTCATCACGTTGCTCTGCGACGAGTTCGCCGCGATGTAGGCCTTGGCGGTGACGATGGCCGCCATCGCCGCCGCATCCGCCGCCCGGTCGAGCCGCGAGCGGTCGGTGACGGCCATGCCGTAATCGACCCCGAGGCCGATCATGCCGACGATCGGGATCAGGCTGAGCCCGAACAGCACGTTGATGCCGCCGCCGCGGGAGCGGAACAGGGACGCCGCGGCCGCGGCGAAGCGGGATGCGCAGGTCAGCATTTCGAGGCGATTCCGTCGTTGTTGGTGGTGTCGTAGTCGACGAGCGTGGCGTAGCGCGGCTGGACGTAGGCCGAGCGGGCGATCGTGAGCGAGGGCAGGTAGCTGGCCCCGAAAGTCGGCCTGAAGGTGAACACCACGTCGATCACCACCACCGCAGCAGGCGAGAACAGCGAGCGCGGCAGTGTCGTCCGGAGCGGCGGCGCCGTGTTGGACCCCGCGATCTGCGGCGTACCGCACGGCCGGTAGGCTGGACCGGCCGCCGGCTGGGCGGTGCCGGTGCTGGTCCAGACCACGTCGGCGCGGTAGCAGGCGCTCTGGTCGGTCGTGTCGGTGCAGGTCGTCGCCGTCTGGGTGAAGCGGATGCTGGCGTAGTTGATCGTGATGACCTGCGACCACGCCTTGCCCTGCCGCTTGGCCTCGCCCATCAGGTAGGGAAACAGCACCAGCGCCGCGTCGAAGCTGAAATGCAGGTCGGTCGCGTTGACGGTCGCGGTGGTCGAGCCGTCCGGCGGCTTGGTCTGCGACACCATCTGGCTGATCGACTGGACAACCAGCTCGACCTTGCGCACCGCGTTGATGTAGGCGACGATCTGGATGCCCCCGAGCATGATCGTCATCAGCACCGGCAGGATCAGCGCGACCTCGACCGCGGCGATGCCGTCCTCGGACGACCGGAAGCGCCGGATCGGGAATCCGAGGCGGGTGCCCATCAGTACTGCTCGACCCGGAAGGCGGCGGTGGACATCACCAGGTAGGCCGCCTTGCCCTTGTATGTCGCCGAGGCATCGAGCCAGCCGGTCATGAACGACGGCAGGATGGTGACCGGATAGATGACCTGGAGGTACTGGTAGTCGCCTTGGCCGCCGAGGGTGAATTGGCCGCTCCCCGGGGTCAGCGGCGGCACCGTCAGACCGCTCCGGTCCGTCTTGACGTAGGCGTAGTATCCCGGGCTTGCCGCCTTCGGCACGACGTACAGGTTGACGACGAGGTCGCTGCACGACATCGCCGCCGGAATGTTGCCGCACAGGACCTGGGTGAAGTTCGCCAGGGTCGGCGGCGGATTCTGCTTCTGGGCGGTGCCGACGATCACCTGCCGCGACGCGGCTTCGGTGGCGAAATCCAGCTTCTGGCCGAAATACAGAATCTGGGCGACGATCATCGTGAACAGCAGCGCCACGATGAACAGCAGGCCGACCAGGGCGAACTCGACGGTGGTCGATCCCTTCTCGTCGCGAATGAGGTCTGGCACGCATCGCATGCCGCCAACCTAGCGTCGGCAGGTTAAAAACTCGGTAAGCGATTCACGCACGCTCGGTCATGCCGCAGTGATGCCTTCAATAGAACAGCATAACCATTCGCTAACCTACATTACGTCTAGGCAATAAGGCCTATGGCGCCGCGATCCTGCACGTCACGGGTCCTTGGCGATCGCCTCGATGTCGCGGTCGACGCCGCTCTCGACCTTGAAGTCCTGGGTGTAGACCTTGCCGTCGTGACGGGCGATGAGCTGGTACTCGCCCTCGGCCAGGGTCACCTGCGGGAAGGCGCCGATCGCCTCGCGGATGGTGTCGCCGCCCGGCGTCAGCACGCTGAAGGCGGTGCCGGCGAAGGCCTCGGTGCCGGGGCTGGCGACGAGCTTCAGGGTCACGGTCGCGGCCCGGTGGTTCAGGGTCGCGTCGGTGAGGCGGCCGTTCTCGACCTTCAGGTCGGCGCGCTGGATCGCGTTCGAATCGCCCCAGGTCGAGACGACGTGGTAGGTGCCCTCGGGCAGGCGCACGACCTCGCCGGCCTTCACGCCGTCGCGCACCAGCCGCCCCTCCGGGTTGTTGCCGATCGGCACGAAGACCGCGAAGGCGAGCTGGCCCCCCGGGATTTTCGCCTCTCCGACCGCGCCGGCGAGGCGCAGGGCCCCGGCATTGACGGTGAGCTGGTCGCTCGCCGCCCCGGAATTCAGGGTCACGCGCTTCGACGTGCTGACGAAGCCGTAGGTGACGTTGGCGAGGTAGCTTCCGGGCGGCAGCCGGAAGGTCGGCTGCGCCTCCTCGGAGCGGGCGAGCACCACCGGCTTGCCGCCTTCCGGCCGGTCCTCGTAGATCCGCCAGGTCAGGCCGCCGCGCAGGGGCTTGGCCTCGCTCGTCAGCACCGCCCGCAGGGACAGGCTCGCATCCGCCGGGGCCGGGGCCGGGGGAGGGCCCTGGGTCACGCCCTGGGGCGCGACGCCCGGAACGGCGCCCCCCGGCGGGGCGACGCCGGGGGGAAGCACCGGCACTTGGGTCGGCACTTGGGTCGGCCGTTGGGCTGGCACTTGGCCAAGCCCTTGGCTCGGCCCCTGGCCCGGGGACTGGGCCAGGGCGGGACCGCCCAGCACGGCGACCAGCGCCAGGGCTTCACCGAACAGCCGTCTCGCCCGCCTCATCGCCGTCCCTCGTCAGGAGTTCGCTCGCCGCCGCCATCAGGTTGCCGACCGAGAGCGGGCGGAACCGGAACTCGACCACGTGCTTGCCCGCCGGCACCTCGACCCCGCGGAAGAGCAGGTTGGTGCGCAGGATCGGGCGGCGGGCACCGTCGACCCGGGCCTGCCAGCCCGGATAGAAGATGTCGTGCAGCACCAGCACGCTGTCGCGGTCGCTCTCGACCTCCACGGTGACGACATTGCGGCGGTAGGCGAGGATCGTCGCCGTGCCCTTGGCGGCGGTCACCGGCGCGGCCGGGTCCTTGAGGCCGAACTCGCCCCTGATCTTCGGCACGCTGTCCTTGTCGACGAGCGCGGTGTCGTTGCCCTCGAAGTCGGGCAGCTCGTCCTGGTCGAGCACGCTCTCGGAATCGACCGGCACCAGGCGGGTCGCCAGGTAGGCCCGGGGCTTGGCCGGGTCGAGCCGGTAGATCCACATCTGGCCCGAGCCGTAGAGGAGCTTGGCCCCGGTCAGCTGCGGGAAGTGCCGCGGCAGGCGCTCGGCCGGCCGGTCGAGGACGAGGTATTCGAGGCCGAGCAGGCTGGCGAGCCGCGAGCGGTAGCCGCGGAACAGCCCGGGGAACTGGCGCAGGTTCGGGTCGGCGGCGTTCTCGCCGGGGCCGACGGCGCGCTCGTAATCGGCGAGCCGCAGGGGGTTGTAGCCGATCGTGTCCTCGAGCCCGAGCACCATCGAGGCGTTCTGCCAGGCGCCGCCGAGGCCCAGGATCTCGACCCGCGGGTGCTCGCCCTTGGCGTGGCGGGCGTCGAGCTCGGCCTTGAGCAGCGTCAGCCCCTGGAGCTGCTCCGGCGGCAGCTGCTGGAACACCGCGTAGCGGCCGGCCGGCTCGGCGTTGAGCGAGGATCCGGCGTTGCGCCAGACGAGCTCGGCGCCGAGCAGCGCGACGAGGCACGAGGCGGCGAGCGCCCGCCGGCGCGGGCCGGCGCGCAGCATCACGACCGCCGCGAGGAGCGCGATCCCGGTGCCGATCAGGCCGTCGCGCGCGGCATCGGCGAGGTGGTGGCCCCGGGCGGCGTAGCGGTAGGACGCGACCAGGATGCCGCCGACGATCGCGAGCGCCAGGACCGGCAGGAGGACCGACGCGACGAGGCGGGAGGCCGCTGCGAGACGCGGCGCGCCCTCGGTGACGTAGCGGTGGACGAGGTAGCCCCCGGTGAGCGCGAGCCCGATATTGATGACGAAGGTCGCGTCGGCCGGCCGGCGGTAGAGGTCGACGCCCGGCATGTGGTCGAAGACCGGCGCGAAGAGCGGGGTGTAGCGCCCGAGCGCGTAGAGCGTGGCGGCGGCGAGCACGACGACCGGGTAGCGGATCTCCCGGGCGCCGAGGCGCCCGCCGGCGATGCCGTGCCACAGGATCAGGATTGCCGGCAGGGTCCCGGCGAAGAGGTAGTTCACCGCCCGGTCGGTCCAGGTGTTGCCGTCCATCGACTGCCAGTCCGGACCCCAGTAATCGTAGGTCCAGCGCAGCGAGCCGAACACGTCGGCGAAGAGCGCGGTGGCGAAGCTCGAGGGCGGCAGCGAGCCCATGATCGCCGCGCCGTAGCCGAAGGACGGCCGCGTCGAGGTCATCAGGAACTGCATGGTCAGGAGCGAGGGCACGGCGAGCAGCGCTCCCCCGACGAGCGCCATCACGGCGAGCACGCCGATCCGGGCGCGCAGGTAGGCGAGGGGCGCCGGCGCGGTCAGGACCGCGTGGACGGCCACGCCGATCAGGCTCAGCCCGCACAGGAACGCCACCTGGTCGCGCCCGACCGTCATCACGGCGGCGACCACCGCGAAGGCGAAGCCGCAGGCGTAGGAACGGCGCGCCAGCGCCTCCTCCAGCAGCCACCAGGCCAGCGGCACGAAGCCGTACGAGATGATCATGCCGGTATGCTGCAGCCGTGCCGAGGCCGAGCCGCCGAGCACGAACACCATCGCGGCCGCGACCGCCCCGACCGGGTGCCAGCCGCGGCGGCGGAACAGCAGCAGCGTCGCGACCGCGCCGGGGATCAGGTGGGCGAACACCACCGCGTCGAACAGCTCCATCGACGGCGACGGATCGAGCCACGCGAAGAACAGCATGGTCGGGGTGAAGAGCAGCGATTGCGGATCCGCGACCGAGGGATGGCCGGCGAAGTGGTAGGGGTTCCAGAGGGGCAATTCGCCGTTGGCCATGGCGGCGCCGAGGTAGCGCAGCATCGGGTAGAAGTGGTTCTTGGAATCCCACGGCACCACCGCGCCGGTGAGCGGCCAGACCGCCGCGGCGGCGGCCCAGAACAGCAGCACGGCGGCGAGCGCCAGCCAGAAGTCCCGGGGCGCCCAGGGATGGACGGACGAATGGGTGAGGGGGCTCTGGGAGCGCGTCATGGTGCGGTCGGCGTCCTCGGCACCGGCTCTCCCGGCGCAGGGCTTGTCGTCGCGCCCGGCCGTGGCCGTCCGGGGCGGAAAGGTGCTTAAAGGGGACAACGGGGCGCCAGGATGGCAGCCCGTCGCGATGGCGGCCCGTCATCCTGCCCCGCTCGTGATAGCTCAAGCCACTGAAGCCGAGATGAACGCAACCCTCGACCTCCTCCGCAGCCGCCGCTCCGTGCCGCCGGCCCAGCTCGCCGGCCCCGGCCCTTCCGCAGAGGAGCTGGACGCGATCCTGTCCGTCGCCGCCCGGGTCCCGGACCACGGCAAGCTCGCGCCCTGGCGCTTCGTCGTGATCGAGGGCGAGGGCCAGGCGCGCATCGGCCGGGTGGTGGCCGAGACCTACCGGGCCGACCACCCGGAGGCCGACGACAGGCGCCTCGCCCTCGAGGCCGGGCGCCTCGCCCAGGCGCCCCTGGTGATCGCCGTGGTGTCGCGGGCCGGCCCGCACGTGAAGATCCCGGACTGGGAGCAGGTGCTCTCGGCGGGTGCCGTCGCGATGAACCTCATCGTCGCCGCCAACGCGCTCGGCTTCCGCACCGCCTGGCTCACCGAGTGGATGGCCTACGACCGCCGGGTGCTCGACGCGCTCGGCCTCGACCCGGCCGAGCGCCTGGCGGGCTTCATCCATGTCGGCCGGGCCGGCGAGACGCCCCCGGACCGGCCGCGGCCGACGCTCTCCGAGATCGTCACGCGCTACTGAGCGCGAGCAGGGTGGCGCCGGGCCCCGGGAATGCTCTAACTGGCGGCGAACGGTCCGCGCCGACGGACCGCCGATCCCAGAGCATCCCGGGGCCGCCGATGCATTACGACGCCGAGACCCGCACCCTGCCGCACAACCCGTTCAAGGCCCTGGTGGCGCCGCGCCCGATCGGCTGGGTCAGCGCGCTCAGCGCCTCCGGTGCGCTCAACCTGGCGCCGTACTCGTTCTTCAACGGCATCGGCGACAATCCCGAGATGGTGATGTTCTCGTCCTTCGGCCGCAAGGACGCGCTCACCTTCGCGGAGGAGGGCGGCGAGTTCGTCTGCAGCCTCGCCACCTTCGACACCCGCGAGGGGATGAACCAGTCCTCGGCGCCGCTGCCGCGCGGCGAGAGCGAGTTCGACTTCGCCCACCTCGCCACCGCCCCGTCGCGCAAGGTGCGACCGCCGCGCGTCGCCGATGCGCCCGCCGCCCTCGAATGCCGGTGGCTCCAGACGATCCCGCTCGTCCCGGCCGGCGGTGGGGAAGCGGCCTACTTCATGGTGATCGGCCAGGTCGTGTCGATGTACATCGACGACCGCTTCATCACGCCGGAGGGCCGGGTCGATACCGGGGCGATGCGGCCGATCATGCGCGGCGGCTACTTCGACTACTTCACGGTCGAGTCCGAGAACCGCTTCGAGATGCGCCGGCCGGCCGGCGGCGGCGACGTGCCGAAGCGGTGAGGGGAGGTCCCCCGCGCCGCCGGGAGCGGTGCGGGGGGCCCGCGACCGTTCTCGAGACCGGTCTCGTCCGTGAACCCGGTCGGATTTCATGCTACCGTGCCGGCCGATCGCGGGAGAGGTCCGCCATGCCGGGCGCCGAGACAATCAGCATCACGATGACCCCCGAGCAGCTCCGCGCCGTGCGTGAGAGCGTCGCGTCGGGCGAGTACGCCTCGACGAGCGAGGTGCTGCGCGACGCCGTCCGCCTCTGGCAGCGCCAGCGCGCGGAGCAGGCCGAGCGCCTGAACGCCATCCGCGCCCGCATCCGCCGTTCGCTGGACGATCCGCGTCCCGCGCTCACCCTCGACCAAGTCGACGCCCATCTGGAAGAGCTGTTCGCCGAAGCGGAGAAGGCCGAGAAAGGCGCCCGTCGTGCGTAGGCTGCGGGTCGAGCTTCAGCCGGAGGCCTTGGCCGATCTGAGCGACATCTTTGAGGTGGTCTGGCAGGTCAGCCGCAACCTGACGACGGCGAAAGGCTTCGTGCGGCGGATCAGGAACCGGTGCACCCGAATCGGCGACGCCCCGCATGGCGGGCGGCCACGGGACGATCTGGAGCCCGGCCTGCGCACCGTACCGTTCGAGCACAGCGCGGTGATCGCCTATCGGGTCGAACCGGAGCGAGTCCTGATCACCAACGTCTTCTACGGTGGGCAGGACTTCGAGGCGCTGTTCCGCGATCACGCGCCGGACGACGATGCCGACGGGTGAGCGGGACGACCGCCCCCGCCCCCGCTTCAACCTTCCTTTACCATAACCCGACATCCTCGGCCCCATGAGAGAGCCGGCCCGCGCGTCGCGAGGCCGCTCCACCGGGCCGCCATGTTCCTGTTCACCAGCACGCCCTCGCAGGGAACCGCCAGCACAGGGGCCTCGGGCGCCGGCCGCGCCGCCTCGGGCAACCCGGTGATCGACGCGATCCGCCAGGGGGCCGAGAAGACCGGCGCGGCCTTCGACTACCTGCTCTCCACCGCCCAGCGCGAATCGAGCCTCAACCCGAGCGCCAAGGCGGGGTCCTCCTCGGCCACCGGCCTGTTCCAGTTCATCGAGCAGACCTGGCTCGGGGTGATGAAGCAGGACGGCCCGTCGCTCGGCCTCGGCTCCTACGCCGATGCGATCACCGCCCGCTCGTCCGGCGGCTACGCGGTGAGCGACCCGGCGGCCCGGCAGGCGATCCTCGACCTGCGGCGCGACCCCGAGGTGGCCTCCGCGATGGCCGGCGCGCTGACCCGCCGCAACGCCGAGGCGCTCTCCGACGCCCTCGGCCGCGAACCCAACAAGGCCGACCTCTACGCCGCCCACCTCCTCGGGGTGCGCGGCGCGCTGACCCTGATCCGCAACGCCGAGACCGCGCCCGGGCGCTCCGCCGCCGCCGACCTGCCCGAGGCGGCGTCCGGCAACCGCGGCCTGTTCTACGACCGGAGCGGCCGGGCGCGCAGCGCCTCCGAGCTCTATGCCGTGCTCGGCACCAGCCCGGCCGCCCCGGCCGCGACCGCGACAGCCCAGGCCGCCGAGCCGACCGCCTACGCCCCGGAGGCCGGAGGCGGCCTGCGCTCGCTGTTCCAGAACGACGCCCGCCGCGGCCCGGTCTCCGACAGCGTCGCCCGCCTGTGGGGCGGCCGCGGCGGTGCCGCCGCCGCGCCGACCTACTTCCCGCGCTCGAACGAGGGGCCGGTCCTCGCTTCGGCCACCCCCGCTCCGACCCCGGCCCCGGCCGCCCCCGCCGCTTTGCCGGACGCCGCCGGCGTGCCGCTGCCGCCCGCCCGCCCGCGGGAATTCGGCGGCGGTCGCGCCGCCCTCGCGCCCGCCCCGATCCAGTCCTGACGCCCCTTCTCCCCGACCCCGCCACGGAGCCGCGCCGATGATCATCCGCCAGTTCCTGCTCTGGACCCAGCACGAATCCGCCGGGAGACGGGCGGAGGCGGCCTCGTCGCTCGCCCGGGCCTACCTCTACGCCAATCTCGATCCGGCGGCGCGCTGGGAGGCGAAGACCGCCATCACGGCGCTCCTCGACGATCCCTCGCCGCTGGTCCGCCGGGCGCTGGCCGAGGCCTGCGCCAACGCCGCGGAGGCGCCCCGCACCCTGGTGGTGGCGCTCGCCCAGGACCAGGCGGAGATCGCCGGCCTCGTCCTGGCGCGCTCGCCGGTCCTGTCGGATGCCGACCTCGTCGATTGCGCCGCGGTCGGCGACGAGGCCGGCCGGATCGCCATCGCGGGGCGGCCGCACCTCTCGCCGATGCTGTGCGGGGCGCTGGCCGAGATCGCCGGGCCCGCGGCCCTGCGGGCGCTCGCCGCCAATCCCGGCGCCGAGGTCACCCGCGGCAGCCTGATGCGGATCGTCGAGCGCCACGGCGACGACGCCGCCTTGCGCGAGGCGCTGCTCGCCCGGCCCGACCTGCCGCTCGACGTGCGCCAGGCGGTGACCGCGCGGCTCGCCAGCGCCCTGTCGGCCTTCGTGAGCGGCTGCGGCTGGCTCTCGCCCGAGCGCAGCGAGCGGGTGACCCGGGAGGCGCGGGAGCGCACGACCCTCGGGCTCGCCGAGGGCCAGGACGGCACCGACCTGCGCCGCCTCGTCGCCTACCTGCGGCAGGCCGGCCAGCTCACCCCCGGGCTGATCCTGCGGGCGATGCTGTCGGGCCGGATGGCCTTCACCGAGGCGGCGCTCACCGACCTCACGGGCCTGGCCGCCGGGCGCGTGGCGGGCCTGCTGCACGATCCGCGCGGCAGCGGCCTGGCGGCGCTCTACCGCCGGGCCGGCCTGCCGCCCGCCCTCGAACCCGCCTTCGCGGCGGCGATGTCGGCCTGGCACGAGGAGGAGGCGGGCGGGCGCGAGAGCACCGGGGCCGGCCTGTCGCGGCGGATGATCGAGCGCGCGGTCACCGCCTGCGAGCGCCTGCCCTTCGCGGAGGCCCACGCCATCGTCGCCCTGCTCAACCGCTTCGACGCCGAGGCGGCTCGCGACGAGGCCCGGGTGCTCGCCCGCGCGCTCGCGAGCGAGGCCGCCGTCGAGGCCGTGCTGGATACGATTCCGGCCGCCCTGATGGAGAGCTATCGCCAGGACCGGCTGCGGCTCGCCGCCTGAGGCGTCAGCGCGGCGCCGCCCGCCGGTCCGCGCACGTCACGGCCGCGGCGAGATACCCGGCGAGGGAGACGATCACGGTCTGGGGATAGATCGGCGGGATGAAATGGGCGGTGACGCTCATCAGGGCCTCCCGAATCGATGATCGGGCAAGATTACGATGCGCCGCGCCCGGCCGGCAAGGCGGACACGGCCGCTATCGTCGCGTCGACGCCTGGATGATCCGGCGGTCCAGACCGTGCCGGACCGCCGGGATCTTGCGATCGCCCGTCAGGCCGGTGCGGTTGCGGCGCCGTTCCTCGGCGCCAGCGCGGCGAAGAGCGCCGCATCGTCGTCGTGCTCGGCATTCGGCGTCGTCAGCAAGGTGTCGCCGGAGAAGACCGAGTTCGCTCCCGCGAGGAAGCACAGGACCTGCGCCTCCCGCCCGAGCTGCGCGCGGCCGGCCGACAGGCGCAGCACCGAGGCCGGCAGGACGAGGCGCGCCGTCGCCACCATCCGCACCATGTCGAGGGGATCGAGGCGGGGACGTCCGGCGAGCGGCGTTCCCTCGACCGGCACCAGGGCGTTGATCGGCACGCTCTCGGGGTGGGGCGCCAGCCCCGCCAGCACGGCCAGCAGCGCGGCCCGGTCCGCCACGGATTCTCCCATGCCGACGATGCCGCCGCAGCACAGGCCGATGCCGGCCGCCCGCACCGTCGCCAGCGTGTCGAGCCGGTCCTCGTAGCGGCGGGTGGTGACGATGCGCCCGTAGAAGCCGGGGCCGGTATCGAGGTTGTGGTTGTAGGCCGTCAGCCCCGCCTCGGCGAGGCGCGCCGCCTGGTGGGCCTTCAGCATGCCGAGGGTGACGCAGGCCTCCATCCCGAGCGCCCGCACCCCCTCGACCATCGCCACGACGGCATCGAACTCGGGTCCGTCCCGCACCTGGCGCCAGGCCGCTCCCATGCAGAATCGCTCCGCCCCCGCCGCCTTGGCCCGGGCGGCCTGCGCCAGCACGCTCGCCGGATCCATCAGCCGGTCGCGCGTCAGGTCGACCTCGCGATGATGCGCCGATTGCGGGCAATAGGCGCAATCCTCCGGGCAGCCGCCGGTCTTGACCGAGAGGAGGCTCGCCTTGCGGATCCGGTTCGGGTCGTGGTGGCGCCGGTGGACGGCATTGGCCCGTCCGACGAGGTCGAGGAGGGCTGTGTCGTGCAGGGCCTCGATCTCTGACGGCGTCCAGTCGTGCCGGAGGGTCCCGTCCGGGTGATGCGGGCTCATCGGGCGGCGGTCCGTCCGGCGCGAGGCAGGGCGGCGGCGCCGGCAGCGACGAGGCCGACCTTGACGAGGTCGCCGAGGAGGAAGGGCGCGAGGCCGAGGGCGACGAGGTTCTCGGCCGGCACGGAGAGGGCGAGCCAGGCAAGGCCGAGGGCGTAGACGGCCGTCAGGCCGGCGAGCATCGCGGCGACGCGGCCGAGCAATCCCCGCCCGGCGGCGAGCGTCCCGACGAGGCCTGCGGCCACGAGGTAGCCCGCGAGGTAGCCGCCGGTCGGCCCCGCCATGTAGGCCAGACCGATGCCGCGCTCCGGCGTGCCGGAGAAGACCGGCAGGCCCGCGGCGCCCGCCGCCAGGTAGCCGAGCACCGTCGCGACCGCGAGGCGCGGGCCGAGCGACAGGGCGAGCGCCATGATCGCCAGCGTGTGCAGGGTCATCGGTACCGGCCAGAACGGGATTCTGACCTTGGCGGCGAGCGTGACGAGCAGCACACCCGCCAGGACGACGGCGAGGTGGCGGGCCGCGCGCCAGGGCGCGCCGCCGACGACGAGAGCGTTCATCGGATTCTCATTTCATAGATAATTATGGCGACTCAACTCCCCGATAAATCCACATCGACACCTTAATGGCAACAGATCGCATGAATAATAGATAATTTGCCGATCAGCCCGCGCGTCGCAGAGGGCCCGGTCCCGGACGGTGCCCGACCCACTGAACGTGGCGGGCCAGGATCGCGGCCGCGGCGGCGACGTCGCCGGCCCGCAGGGCGACGAGGATCGCCCGGTGGTCGCGATCGGTCGGCGCCTCCCATTCGGCGCGCCAGCCGGCGAACAGGAACCGGGCGCTCGCGGCGTGGAGGTCGTCGATCGTCTTCAGCAGGCGGGGCATGCCGCAGGGCGCGAGGATGAGGCGGTGGAAGCTCCGGTTGGCCTCCTCCCAGGCCTGCACGTCGCCGGCCCGGTCCCCGGCCCGAGTCGCCTCCTCGGCCCGGTCGAGGATGGCCGGCGTGAGATGCGGGGCGGCGTGGCGCAGGGCCAGCACTTCGAGGGCGGCGCGCATCTCCGCCACCTCGCGCACCTCCTCGGGGCTGAATCCGGCGACGCGCACGCCGCGGCGCGGTTCGCTCACCACCAGCCCCTGAGCCTCGAGGCGGCGGAAGGCCTCCCGCACCGGGACGTGGCTGGCGCCGAACTCCTCGGCCACGGCGTCCTGGCGCAATCGCGACCCCGCCGCGAGGGCGCCGGCGATGATGCGCTCGGCCAGCGCCCGGCTGATCCGCACGGCGATCGGTTCGTCTCTGGCTGTCGTCATGAATTATCGATAATCCAGCGCCGCCGCCGCGTCACGCCGGCGTGGCGGAGCATGCACCGCCATGCGAAGGTCCGGCCGCGAGGGGAATCAGCGTGACCGCGATGAGCAACGGCTGGGACGAGTCCGCCGCCGCCTGGATCGCCGACATGGGCGAGGCGGGCGATTTCGGCCGCGCCTGCGTCCTCGACGCCCCGATGCTCGCCCGCCTGGAGGGGCGGGGCTTTCGCCAGGCACTCGATGTCGGCTGCGGCGAGGGCCGCTTCTGCCGCCGGATGCAGGAATTCGGGATCACGACGACCGGTCTCGATCCGACCGATGCGCTGCTGCGCCGGGCCCGGGCCCGCGATCCGGACGGCACCTATCTCCCCGGCCGTGCCGAGGCGCTGCCCTTCGCGGATCGCGCCTTCGACCTCGTCGTCAGCTATCTCACCCTGATCGACATCCCCGACATCCGCGCGGCGATCCCCGAGATGGCCCGGGTGCTCAGGCCCGGCGGGACGCTGCTGATCGCCAACCTCACCAGCTTCGCCACCGCCGGCGGCTGGGCGGCGGATGGCGACGGAACCCGCGGCTTCCGGATCGACGACTACCTGGAGGAGCGGGCGGAATGGGCCGAGTGGCACGGCATCCGCGTCCACAACTGGCACCGGCCGCTCTCGCTCTACATGGGCCTGCTGCTCGGGCAGGGACTGGCCTTGCGCCACTTCGACGAGCCGGTGCCGCAGGGCGGCGACCCGGCGAAGGTCGCACGCTATCGGCGGGTGCCGTGGTTCCACATCATGGAGTGGGAGAAGCCGGCGGCGTGAGGCCGGTGGTGCCCCGCGGCTCGGACGGATGGGCGGGGTCTCGCGACGGGCGCGATGCCCGCAAGGTCATCCCGGGGCCGCGAAAGCGGAGCCCGGGATCCAGATCCGCGGACGGTTCAGGACGATGCGATGCGAAATCCGCGTTGCGAAGCAATCGATCGGATGTCCTACGATAGGCTCGCCGCTCCCTGCTCCAGGGTCAGCGGCGATGAACCCCGGGTTCCCGGCTTCGCCGAACCCCGGGGTGACGTCGAGGGCGTCGGGACCGTGGTTTCGAGATCATGGATCCGAGGCGTTGACGCCGAGCGCCGCGAGCGGCCTCATACCCTCGCGCCTCGGCATCGTATCATCCGTCCAGCCGCGCCAAGCGGTCGAGCAGCGCACGGTCGTGCAGCAGCACCATCTTCTCCTTGGCGTTCAGCCACGCCGCCGCCTCGTCGATGGTCTCGGCCTCGACCACCTTGGCCTGGGCCATGACGTGGTCGGGCTGGGGCTCGCCGCGGGGCCGGCGCTCGGCCGGGGGCAGGAAGGCGAGGTGGCCGGCCTGGAGATCCGGATCGGCGTGGAGCGCCCGCAGGCCGTCGGCGTCGTCGTAGGCCAGCGCGGCGTTGCGGGCCTCGATCGCCTTCGCGGCGGTGGCGATCGCCGGGGGCTCGCGTTCCTCGGGGGTCATCAGCAGGCCGGCGCGCTTGAGGGCGAGGCCGAGGAAGAGCTGCCCGCTCGCCCACGAGATCGGGATCGCCAGGACGAGGCCGAGGATCGTCGGCGACATCCACAGGAACAGCGAGGTGGCGATGGCGAAGGCCGAGACGCCGGCGACGAGGCCGAGGATCGTGTGCCAGCGGTGCCGGCGCACGATGTCCGACAGCGGGATCGAGCCGTCGTCGCGCCGCTGCGGGTTCCAGCCGGCATCGCGCCGGAGCAGGATCTGGATCACCGAGCCGGACTGGACCAGCATCGCGATCGGGGCGATCAGCGCGGACAGAAGCGTCTCGATCAGGGCCGAGAGCACCAGCCGCAGGCCGCCGCCGCTCGCCCGCCGCACCGCGCCGTCGAGGAGGCCGAGGATCAGCCCGAACAGCTTCGGCGCGAGCAGGATCGCCATGGTGATCCCGAAGAGCTGGAGCGCGCGGACGGGGTCGAAGCGCGGCCAGACCGGGTAGAGGCGGAACTCGGTGGAGAAGTATTCCGGCCGGATGTAGGCGGTCTGGAGGGCGAGCGCGATACCGACGACCAGTTGCGCCGCCCAGAGCGGCGAGGCGAGGTAGCCGGCGATGCCGGTGGCGAAGTGCTGGCGCGAGGCGAGCTTCAGCCCCGCCGTGCCGATGATGCGGCTGTGCTGCAGGTTTCCCTGCGCCCAGCGCCGGTCGCGGATCGCGACGTCGATCAGCGAGGGCGGGCTCTCCTCGTAGGAGCCCTGCAATTCGGGAAGCATGTACACGCTCCAGCCGGCCCGCCGGATCAGCGCCGCCTCGACGAAATCGTGGCTGAGCACGTGGCCGCCGAAGGGCGGCTTGCCGGAGAGGTCGGGCAGGCCGCAATGGTCGGCGAAGGCCTTGGTCCGGATGATCGCGTTGTGGCCCCAGTAATTGCCGTCGCGGCCCGACCACAGCGCGAGGCCGGTGGCGATGACCGGTCCGTAGATGCGGGCCGCGAATTGCTGCACCCGGGCGAACAGGGTGTTGCGGTTGATGATCAGCGGCAGCGACTGGATGATGCCGGAATCCGGATCCGCCTCCATGGCGCGCGCCAGCGTCACCACGCAGTCGCCGCTCATCAGGCTGTCGGCGTCGAGGACCAGCATGTGGTCGTAATGGCCGCCCCAGCGGGTGACGAAGTCGGCGATGTTGCCGGCCTTGCGGTGATGGTTCTTCTGGCGGTGCCGGTAATAGAGGCGGGCGCCGTCGCCGAGGCGCGACCGCAGCGCCAGGTAGGCCCGCTCCTCGGCGATCCAGGCATCGGCCTGGGTCGAATCCGACAGGATCCAGTAGTCGAAGGCGTCACCCTCGCCGGTCGCCTCGATCGAGTCGCGGATCGCCTCGACCGCCGCGAAGGTGCGGGCGGTGGCCTCGTTGTAGACCGGCATCACCACGGCGGTGCGGGTCGCGAGCGGGCCGGGCCTGACGTCCGGCCGCCGCCGGCGCAGGAGCGCCAGGAACCCGAGCAGCCCCGAGGTGAAGGCGAGGGCGATCCACGAGAAATTGAGGGTGAACAGCCCGAGCAGAAGCCATTGCAGCCAGGTCGTCGAGCCGGCGACCGACACGACCTCGTACATCTGCACCGCACCGTAGGCGGTGAGCCCGGCGCCGCCGCCGAACACGAAGGCGCGCGCCCCCCACGGCGCCCGGCGGCCCGTGACCCTGTGCGCCTGCTCCTCCGACCAGCGCCGCAGGTCCTGCACCGGCATGGCGAGGCGGGATTCCGGCGGCACCGCCGGCGCGACGACAAGCGGCGTCGCGTCGCCGCGGCCGGTGTCGAGCCGGTGGGTTTCGAGGTCTTGGGCGAGGGTCACGGGGTCCACCGGTACAGCCATGTCTCACTGACGGGTTTGTCGCCGGCCTTGACGACCAGGCGCAGTTCGCAGGCGGTGTCGTTGCCCGGGTCGAGCTCGAACACCGCCCGCACGGTCTTGCGCTCGGGATACGGGTAGATCCGCTGGCGGGTGATGCTGCCGGGTGCGGTGTGCAGGGCGATCTGCAGCGCACCCGGGTCGATGCCCTCGGCGAAGGGCGCCTCGCCGGTGAAGTCGACGAGGAACAGCCGGCGCTTGCCACCCGCGCCCTTGCCGACCCGGGTGCCCGTGCAGGCGGCGAGCGGCGGCGCGCCCGGCACCGTCCAGCACCAGAACTGGCGGTAGCTGAAGGCGGTCTCCTTGGCGACCGGCTCCTTGGGACGCCAGTAGGTCAGGACGTTCTCGTTGACCTCGGACTCGCTCGGGATCTCGATCAGCTGGACCGCGCCGGCGACCCAGCCGTGCTGCGGCACGCCCGGGCCCCAGCTGCCGAGCGGCTCGATCCACAGGCTCGGCCGCTTCTCCCAGCGCTGCACGTCGTCCTGGTAGTCGGCATAGGCGCGGGCGCGCTGGATCAGCCCGAAGCCCTTCGGATCCTGGTCCATGAAGGCGGAGATCTGCAGCGTCTCGGGATTCTGCACCGGGCGCCAGATCGCCTCGCCCCAGCCGTTGCGGATCTGGAGGCCGTCGACCTCGTGGGCGGCCGGCCGGGCATCGTCGACGCTGCGGTGGTCGGTCGGCCCGAACAGGTAGGCGCCGGTCATGCCGGCGATGCCGACATGCTCCAGGCTGGTGCGCGGGCAGAGCGTCGCCTCGATGTCGACGATGGTGGCGTCGCCCGGGCGCAGGGTCATGCGCAGGGCCGCGGTCGCCGATTCGGAATCGACGAGGGCGTGGATCACGATCTGCCCGGTGCCGGGCCCCGGCCGCTCGAGCCAGAAGGCGCGGAACAGCGGGAATTCCTCGCCCTTCGCCTCCGCCGGCTTCAGCGTGAGGGCGCGAGCGGTGACGCCGTAGCTCTGGCCGGCGGCGAGCGCGCGGAAGAACGAGGCGCCCTGGAAGATCGCGCAGTCGGCCGGGGGGGCACCGTTGAAGCTCGCGTAGAGCCGGAAGCCCGAGAAGCCGAGGTCGCGCCCCTCGTCCGGGGCCTTCAGCTTGCCGAAGGTGAAGCGGTTGCGGTCGTAGGCGATGCGGCGGACCAGCCCGTCCTCGACAGCGTGGAGCGCCACCGGCGTGGTGAACACGAAGCCCCGATGCAGCGGCTCGACCACGAAGCCGCGGCCCTCGCCGGCCCAGAGCAGGGCCTGGGGTTGCGCCCGCACGCCGATATACTGCTCGTAGGTCAGGCTGTTGAACGGCTCGGGCAGGTCGGCGGCCGGGGCCGCGTAGGGCTTCTTCGCCAGGGCGCGGGCGAGATCGACCACCTGGCCGGGATCGAAACGCTGGCCGTCCGACAGGGGCGCCGGCTCCGTCGGCTGCGCGCCCGCCGCGCCGGTCGCGGCGAGGCCGCCGGCGAGGGCCAGCACCGCGCGACGGTCGATGGCTCCGCGGGAGGGCGGGGCGGTCGGGGATTGCGTCATCAAGGGAGGTCGTACCGGTCCGGATTCGAGGGAGCGCCGGCCGTTTACCACGATCCGGTCTGAACCGGGGGTTAAGAATCGCCCGCCCCGCGACGTCGTGGACCGGAGCGACGGCGCTTGTCCTGACCGGGAGATCGGTTAGAGGCTCGGTCGCAGACGGACCGCCCCGCCGCCCCCTAGCCCCGCCGAACCCGAAGGCCGCCGAATGACCCCGACCCCGAACCACGCCGGAGCCCGCTCCCTCCTCGCCGTCGTGCTCGCCGCCGGCAAGGGCACGCGGATGCGCTCCGAGCTGCCGAAGGTTCTGCACCCGATCGCCGGCCGGCCGATGCTCGCCCACGTGCTCGCCGCCGTGGCGGAGGCCGGGGCGGAGCGCCTCGCCGTGGTGGTCGAGCCCGGCCGCGACGACGTCGCCCGGGTGGTCGCAGGCTTCCCCGGAGCCGAGACCTTCCCGCAAGGGGAGCGCCTCGGCACCGCCCACGCGGTGCTGGCGGCCCGCGCCGCCCTGGAGGCGGGCGCCGACGACGTGGTGGTGGCGTTCGGCGACACCCCGCTGATCAGCCCCGAGACCTATGCGCGCCTGCGCGCGCCGCTCGCCGGGGGTGCCGCGGTGGCGGTCCTGGCCTTCGAGGCCGGCAATCCCGCCGGCTACGGCCGGGTGCTGGTCGAGGACGGCCGCGTGACGGCGATCCGCGAGGAGAAGGACGCGAACGAGGCCGAGCGCCGGGTCACCCTGTGCAATGCCGGCCTGATGGCGCTGTCGGGGCGCCTCGCCCTCGGCCTGCTGGAGCGGATCGGCAACGCCAACGCGGCGGGCGAGTACTACCTGCCAGACGCCGTGGCGCTCGCGGTCGCCGACGGGCACCGGGTCGCGGTGGTGCCGGTGGCCGAGGCCGAGGCGCAGGGCGTCAACGACCGGGTGCAGCTCTCCACCGCCGAGGCCGCGGTGCAGGCGACCCTGCGCCGGCGCGCGATGCTCGGCGGCGCCACGCTGATCGCCCCCGAGACGGTGTTCCTCAGCCACGACACCGTGCTCGGCCGCGACGTGGTGGTGGAGCCGCACGTGGTGTTCGGCCCCGGCGTCGTCGTCGGCGACCGGTGCACGCTCCACGCCTTCTCGCATCTCGAGCAGGCGCGGCTCGCCGAGGGCGTCCAGGTCGGCCCCTATGCCCGCCTGCGGCCCGGCGCGGTGCTGGAGGACGGCGCCCGCATCGGCAACTTCGTCGAGGTGAAGAACGCGGCGATCCGGGCCGGGGCCAAGGTCAACCACCTGTCCTATGTCGGCGATGCCGAGGTCGGGGCGGGCGCCAATCTCGGGGCCGGCACCATCACCTGCAACTACGACGGCGTGAACAAGCACCGCACGGTGATCGGTGCCGGCGCCTTCGTCGGCTCGAACTCGGCGCTCGTCGCCCCGGTGACGATCGGAGAGGGGGCCTTCGTCGGGTCCGGCTCGGTGGTCACCGACGACGTGCCGCCGGGCAGCCTCGCGATCGGGCGGGGCCGACAGGTGATCAAGACGGAATGGGCGAAGCCGACGAAGCGGTGAGACTTTTCACAAGCAAGATCTTTCGGCCATTTTTCGGCAGACTTGTGGTGGATGACCCCCGCGCGTTCGAACGGTATCGTTTAATCGTGCGGGACAAGCCCAACTAGGCGCCAAAAGCCTTGCCAGTCACACGTCAATGGCAAGGCTCAATGGTGAATATCAAGAAGCGTAAGAAAGCCAAGGCCTCATCGAAGCTTTTTGAGTCATTCTATACACGCCACCAGACACCCATCCCATCGATAGGAAGGATTGGAGACGTAATATCATGATTGTTTCTGAAGTCACTTATCGCTTTAGCACATGGCTCTAGGAAATAATCATCAACGATTACAAATCCTCCCGGCGATACTTTGTGATATAGGGCGTCAAGGGCTTGAATAGTGCTTTCATACATATCACCATCCAACCTAAGAATAGCCAACTTTTCGATCGAGGCTGTCGGCAACGTATCCTTGAACCATCCTTCAAGGAACACTACATTGTCGTCCAAAAGTTGATAGGATTGAAAATTTTCCTCAACTTCTCTGCGCGATACCTTTAGTTGCTCAAAAGTGTGGTGCTGATCATTCGCATCGGCCTCGTAATTTTCCTCATCTGGCATAGGCAAACCCTGAAAACTATCTGCAACAAAGATTTTTCGCTGCTTGTCGCCGTAAGCTTCCAGCACACCTTTCATCATGATGCAGGCACCGCCACGCCATACACCCGTTTCGATCATGTCTCCTGGTATATCGTCGATCAAGACCGTCTCACACATTTGTCGTAAGCTGTGCAGGCGAGTCATCCCAATCATTGTCTGCGCCAGGGCTGGCCAATCCTTTCCAAGCGCTCTTTTGTTCCGATCATAAATCGTCTCAGACCAAGGGTCAAAATTGCGATCTCGAATTAGTACTCCTGTCAAGGCGGCCTCAAGAAGATTTAAATATCGACTCCTGAGGCCGAGCGCATTATTAATAAAATCGTTTTTCATTGCCGCAGATTCCCGACCGTAGAGATTCCACCAAACCTGTACAGAAACATTCTACCCGATGCGGTGATGAGGCGGAAGCCCTGTTTGCCTCGGGACCTGGGACGGGCCCCGGCACGACGCCGGAACCGTACCCGCGCATCGGCAATGTCGTCGAGCTTGACAACGCGGCGATCAGGGCCGGCGCCGAGGTCGACCAATCGGCCCGTGTTGACTTGGCCCGTGATGCCAGGCCGGGGCGGGCAAGGATCTCGGGTCCGCATCTTCATTTGCAACCCCGACGGCGTGAACCCGTCTCGCATGGTCATCGGCACGGGCGCATTAGTCGGCTCGAACTCGTCGCCCCGGCGACGATCGGGGAGGGGCTTTCGTGGGACCGGGATCGGTCATCACCGACGAAGTGTCGTCCGGTCGCCTCGCGACCGGAGGGCCGGCTGATGAACAACACCGAGCGGGTGAAGCCGATAAAGGTGTTGGACCCGAACGCTGCCGGTGCCTTCCGGGCTAGTCCGAACCAGCAACCGCCCTTCGAGCCTTCGAGATCCGCACGTGACTTCACAATGCCGGTGCGGAGCGCTGTCGGTGAACGGTGGTGCGTGAGACGTTCCCGCCGCTCCGGACAATTGTGGACACGCCGACGGCTGACCCAGCGGGCGTGCATATACTTCTCATGGGCAGTGCCATTGTCAAATCGTGAGCTTAGTGCTAGAGGCGGGCCGATATCCGATCGTAAGAAATTTCGGATACAACCTCATGTAGAATATTTGCCTTTGTGGCAAAGATTGAGACAAGCCATCGATTTACAACATAAGTTGATGGCAAATTACTGACGGGACGGGAAAAAAGACATGTCAAAGATCGCGATCGGCGTTGTTGTGTATAAAAATTCTGAAGGAGATTTGCATAAACTCTTCCGTTCAGTACTAAAGCAGGAAAATGTCGATTTAAAAGATATTAAATTTTTTATGAAAATCAACGATGGTAAGGATTATAGCCCTATCGTCGATTCGTTCTACTCGGCCGAACACCTTGAGCATCGCTTCATCGAAATTGTCGGGGACGACTCGAACTGCGGTTTCGGCGCCGGTCACAACGCAATCATCCGCGAATGTAACGAACGAAGAATTCCTGTCTACGTTGGATGCAACCCAGACGGGCTTTTTCATCACGATGCAATCTACAATTTTCTGAGCGCCGTCAAGTACCACCCGTCCAGGACCTTGTTCGAGTTTCATCAATTTCCTGAGGAACACCCGAAGGTTTACGACTGCTTCACGGGCGAGACCCCCTGGGCTTCCGGAGCCTGCTTCGGCTCCGAGACGAGTTCATTCATCGAGATCGGTGGCTTCGATGACAACATCCGAATGTACTGCGAGGACGTGGATCTATCCTGGCGCTTCCGTATCGAGGGCGGGCGCTGCGTCATTTTGAGCAACGCCCTGTTCTATCACGATGTCAGCGATAAGCGCGATCGGGAATCGGTCCGCGTCGAAATGCTGAAGTCCGGTCGCTATCTCGCCTGGAAGTGGAAGAGCGACGGCTTCCAGCGCATCATGGAGGACGAACTGGTCCGGCTCGGTGTCGCCGATGAGATTCGCACGTTGCCGCCGCTGCGTGGAAAGAAGATCCCGCACACGAACGAGCGTATCAACGAGATCGTTGAATTTCGCCGTCTTTTCAGCTTCTCCCCCATCCGTTGGTAAGTGAAGATCATGAGCATCAACCATTTCGACAACGAGCTCGTCTCGGTCATCATTCGCTTCCACGACATCAAGAGGATCGATTACCTCGACCAATGTCTGTTTTCCCTGGTGGGGCAGCAATACGACGAGGTCGAGGTCATCATCGCGACGCAAAATTTCGGCGAGGCCGAGACGCGCCGTGTCAATCAGACGATCGAGCGCTATGCGTCCTATCTGACCGCCATCCGGGCCATCAACGTGACGCTCGATCGGCCCGGGGATGCCAGAAGCACGCTCATTAACAACGGTATATCGGCAGCGACCGGTCGTTATCTGGCGTTCCTAGATTATGACGACACTGTCTATGCTAATATCTATTCTACTTTGATTTCTCAGATCAAGAAGACCGGATGCGCGATTGCGCTTGGGGGCACTAACCGGGTCGATTACTTTGTCGCCGGTGGGCAACGGCACAAGAAGACGAAGAATCGGCTATTCGGTGATGCGCCAAAATTGGCCTTCTTCGTTGAAAATCAATACCCAATACACTCCTATGTGATCGATCGAAACGCCATCGATAAAGAGCATTTTTACTTCGACAGCGGACAGTCACGCAACGAAGATTATGCCTTTCTGCTAAGGATATTAGCGCAGTACCCATCGGATGACAGCTTCGCGGCAACGCCGATGTGTGACTATTATATCAATGTCGATGGTGGGAATACGATTCTTGCCTACGGCGCCACGGCGACCGATCGTGCGAAATGGCGTCAAGCACAGAATTACGTCGACGACGTCAAGCGGTCGCTCATCATCGAGACGAATGTCGATGACATTCGCAACTTGTACGAATGGTCGAAAGATCGCAACGTCAACCATGATTCGGCTGCGAAGATCCAGCAGCTTCAAGCAGATGTTGAACTGAGCGATAATCGTATAAAGAACTACGAGACCATGATCGGCAAATTGGTCGCTCAGTTACCGCCTGGAAACGTGCCCGCAACGGTAGTGATCGATGCGATCAATTCCTCGCGGAACGGTGAAGCCCGAATCGTCGGGTGGGCGGTTGGCCGCAATAACACTCCGCTCTCCTTCCTCATTTTCAGATCGGCCTCGCAACCGGATGCCATGTCCGTCGCGACGTTGCTGCCGCGGCTCGATGTGGCGGCGCATATCGGCAGTGATCAACAGATGTTCGGTTACGATGTCACGGTTCCGTTCATTGACACCTACGATGTCAAATTCATCGATGCGGCCGGCGTTATCTACGAGTCGAAAGTCGAAATGCAATAAGAAAAACCAGAATCCACGTTTCCATCAAGGGACTAGGTAACCGTACAAAAATGGCCGGCCATCGACAACCATGGCCGGCCAGCCACTAATCGTCGTTTTCTTTTCGCTCTGCGACGACCCGGACGATGCATGGTAATCTCAGATCATTGGATATCCAATTTTATTGGAGAAGAAATTGAATGCAACTCACAAGTTCCGAGAGAAACAGCAAGCTTTCATGCTTATGCCTTCAAGTGGCGAAATTCGCAGAAGTTGGTCCGTATCGGTTTGCCCACATTTTCGCCTGATTGAATAATCATTGGAATTTCGCGAATGACACGACTCCGTTCCGGTCGACCGGTCTGGCGCCTCGTTGTCATAATGCGTTACGGAAGTTGATTCGGCGATCGAAGCGCCGATCCGCTAGAGCAGTCGTCGCAAGCGTGGCTGGCGGTGCCGAGCTGTTGTGCAGCCGCATCGCACGTCGCAACCGGCGGACGACGGCCGCGACCGCAAACGAGGAACCTGTGATATGTGCGGAATTGTCGGAATCGTCGGCCGGAGCGCCGTGGCGGGACAGGTCGTGGATGCACTGCGCCGGCTCGAGTATCGCGGCTACGATTCGGCCGGCATCGCTACGCTGGAGGGGGGGCGGCTGGAGCGGCGGCGCGCCGAGGGCAAGCTGTCGAACCTGCAGATCAAGCTCCTGCAGAACCCGCTGTCCGGCGCCATCGGCATCGGCCACACCCGCTGGGCCACCCACGGCCGGCCGAACGAGACCAACGCCCATCCGCACGCCACCGAGCAGCTGGCGGTGGTGCATAACGGCATCATCGAGAACTTCCGCGAGCTGAAGGCCGAGCTCGCGGCCGAGGGTTGCGTCTTCGAGACCGAGACCGACACCGAGGTGGTGGCCCAGCTCGTCAGCCACCTGATGCGCTCCGGGCTCGGCCCGGTCTCGGCCGTCGAGGCGGCGCTGCCGCGCCTGCGCGGCGCCTTCGCCCTCGCCTTCCTGTTCGCCGGCCGCGAGGATTTCCTCATCGGCGCCCGCCACGGCGCGCCGCTCGCGATCGGCTTCGGCGACGGCGAGACCTATCTCGGCTCGGATGCGCTGGCGCTCGCGCCCTTCACCAACCAGATCACCTATCTCGACGAGGGCGACTGGACCATCCTGACCCGCGACGGCGCCGAGATCCGCGACGCGGCCGGCCACGTCGTCGCCCGCCCGCGCCAGACCATCGCCACGCAGGCCTTCCTGGTCGACAAGGGCAACTACCGCCACTTCATGGCGAAGGAGATCTACGAGCAGCCGGAGGTCGTCGGCCGCACCTTCGCGCATTACGTCGACCTCGCCACCGGCCGCGTCGCCCTGCCGGAGGCGCTGCCGTTCGACTTCGCGAAGATCGGCCGGATCTCGATCACCGCCTGCGGCACCGCCTATTATGCCGGCCTCGTCGCCAA
Source organism: Methylobacterium platani (assembly GCF_001653715.1). Taxonomy (GTDB): domain Bacteria; phylum Pseudomonadota; class Alphaproteobacteria; order Rhizobiales; family Beijerinckiaceae; genus Methylobacterium; species Methylobacterium platani. The sequence continues at coordinate 124,149 of NZ_LWHQ01000013.1, read as the reverse complement.
GTACTGGTTCGAGACGCTGGCCCGGCTCCCCGTCGAGATCGACGTCGCCTCCGAGACCCGCTACCGCGAGCCGCCGCTGGAGAAGGGCGGCCTGACCCTCGTCATCTCGCAATCGGGCGAGACCGCCGACACCCTGGCCTCGCTCCGCTACGCCAAGGCGCAGGGGCAGCACACCCTGGCGGTCGTCAACGTGCCGACCTCGACCATCGCCCGCGAGGCCTCGGCCGTGGTGCCGACGCTGGCCGGCCCCGAGATCGGCGTCGCCTCGACCAAGGCGTTCTCCTGCCAGCTGACGGTGCTGCTCTGCCTGGCGCTGGCGGCGGGCCGGGCACGCGGCACCCTCGGCGAAGCCGAGGAGAAGCGCCTGATCGACGAGCTGATCAAGGTGCCCGGCCTGATGGCCGAGGCGCTGAAGCGCGAGGACGAGATCGAGGTTCTCTCGCGCGAGATCGCCAAGGCCCGGGACGTGCTCTATCTCGGCCGCGGCACCGCCTACCCGATGGCGCTGGAAGGCGCGCTGAAGCTCAAGGAGATCTCGTACATCCACGCCGAGGGCTACGCCGCCGGCGAGCTGAAGCACGGGCCGATCGCGCTGATCGACGACGCGGTGCCGGTGGTCGTGATCGCCCCCCACGACGCCACCTTCGAGAAGACGGTGTCGAACATGCAGGAGGTGGCGGCCCGCGGCGGCAAGATCGTGCTGATCGGCGATGCGCGGGGCGCCGACGCCGCCGGCCTCGACACGCTCGCCACCCTGATGATGCCGGACCTCGACCCGGTCGTCGCGCCGATCGTCTACGCGGTGCCGATCCAGCTCCTGGCCTACCACACCGCCGTGGTGCTGGGGAAAGACGTCGACCAGCCGCGCAACCTCGCGAAGTCCGTCACGGTGGAGTGACGGGCGAGCCGCACCGGCCGCAACAACGGGCGAGAGTGCGCCGTCCCGGGTCCGGGGCGGCGCACTCTCGCGTCGGGCGGCCGCCATCAGGGTGCCATGAATTCTTCCGATCCGCTCGATGTCATTTAGCCGGGATTAACCAAGAGGCCCCTCAATACGAGGGCTTAAGGTTGATCCTTTCCTAAACGGCCGTCTCCTCCGGCCCGTCGCACAGGCGCGGGCGGCCGGACGGCGGATCCGTGCGGGACAAGCCATCGAGTACAGGCCGCATGGACCTCGTCGCGTATTCGTCCGGTCGCCTCGCCCCGGCCGCCATCCGTCGTCGCCGCCGCAACCGGCGGCTCCTCGGCATTGCCGCCATGCTCGGGGGCATCGGGGCCGCCGCCGGGCTGATGCCGCGGGAGGACGCCCCTCCGTCGGTCGCCGTGGCCGCGGCGCCCGCACCGTCCGTCCCGGCCGTCAGGAAGGCCGGGCTTGCCCCCGCCCTCTCCCAGGCGGAGCTCGCCTGGATGCTCGCGCCGGCTCCGACCCTGGGACGCGATACGACGGGTTTCATCCGGGAGATTCCGGCCGAGATCGAGCAGCGCCTCGCCTCCACCCAGCCGCCCGCCGCCGACCCGGCCCCGGCCCCGGCCGAGACGCTGCGCCTCGCCGCGGCGGCGCCGCCCGTCCCCGCCCCCTCCGAGGCCGCTCCGGCAGCCTCCCTGCCCCTCGCCGCGATTCCCCTGCCGGTGCCGCGCCCGCCGGAGCTGCGCCCGACGCCGACCGTGCTGGCGACCCGCGCGCCGCGGCGGCCGGTCCAGGCCATGGCTTCGACCCAGAGCGTGTTCAAGGCCGCGCTGCCGGAGGAGCCGTCGCTGTTCGACCGGATCTTCGGGGGAGGGGGCACGAGCGCGCCGTCGCAGACCCTGGCCTATGCCGCGCCGGGCGGCCTCGACCCGAGCCCGCGCCCGCGCCTGAGCGCCAGCCCGGGCATCGCGGTCTACGACATCAGCGCCCGTATCGTGACGCTGCCGAGCGGCGAGACGCTGGAGGCGCATTCGGGGCTCGGGCCGCACATGGACGATCCCCGCGCCGTGCACCTGAAGATGCGCGGCGCCACCCCGCCCGGCACCTACGACCTCACCGAGCGCGAGGCGCTGTTCCACGGTGTGCGCGCCATCCGGCTCAACCCGGTCGGCGGCAGCGGCGCGATCCACAATCGCGTCGGGCTGCTCGCCCATACCTACATGCTCGGCCCGAGCGGCGCCTCGAACGGCTGCGTCTCGTTCCGCAACTACGACCGCTTCCTGCAGGCCTTCCTGCGCGGCGAGGTCCGCCGCCTCGTCGTGGTCCCGGGCAGCGGCGCCAGCGACCTGCCGCGGATCGGCCGGGGCGGTCCGGCCGACCGCGCGACGCGGGGCTGACTCCGCGGGTCGTCCCCCGGGAGCCGTGCTCCCGGGGATCCGATCACGCGCCGCGGCCCACTCGCCCGTCGCTCACTCCCCGTCGATCTTGGCGCCGATCAGCGCGATCGCGCGCTGGTAGACCGGGGCGGCGTTCCAGCCCTGGATCGCCGCGAAGTTCGGCTCGCCGGGCTGATAGCCGGCACCGGCGCGCCAGCCATGGGCCTTGAGGAAGTTCGCGGTCGAGTTCAGCGCAACCGAGGCGTTGTCGAGGCTGCCGCCGGTGCCGTAGTTCAGCACGTTCTTCGGCAGGAACTGGGTGTGGCCGACCTCGCCATGCGCCGCGCCGCGGGTGCCGGCGGTCAGGATGCCGCGGTCGACCAGGGTCAGGGCGGCGTAGAGCTGGTCGGTGAAGAAGGCCGAGCGGCGGCAATCATAGGCCAGGGTCGCCACCGCCGAGAGGGTGTTGACGTTGCCCTTCACCGCGCCGAAGCCGGTCTCCATGCCCCAGATCGCCAGCAGTGGCCCCGGCGGCACGCCGTAGCGCTGCTCGATCGAATCGAACAGGGCGGCTTGCGAGCGCCTCATCGCCCGGCCGCGGGAGATGATCGCCGGCCCGCCGCGCTTGGCCAGGAACTGATCGAGGGAGAGCCTGAAGCTCTTCTGGCCCCGGTCCGCCGCGATGGTGGCGGAGGAGTACGAGGTCCCCATCAGGGCCGAGAGGGCGGCGGGGCTGGCGCGCCCGCGGGCCTCGTCGGCGAATTCCCGCTTCCAGGCCTCGAACCCGGCGGCCGAGTTGCCGCATTGCGCGGCCTGCGCCCCGCCGGCCGCCACCGCGAGGCCCGCGGCGATCAGGGCCCGCCCGTAACCGCTTCTGGTCATCCCACACACTCCCTCGGAGCCGCGCCGCACGCCTCGAGACGTCGGGCCGCCGCGGCTCCCTGTTGACCGGTCATCCATGCCTGCCCGATGGGCGAGGCTACGCTCCCGGCCGTCTGCGGAATCTTTACGGCGGGAGTGCAACTCGCCCGATCTCGGTCCGCCCTGTGAGAGCGTGGCCGGCATCGTCGAGCGGGATGTAGGGTGCCGGCACCGGCGAGAGGAGAAAAGTCCGCGGGCGTGGCCTCGCGGCCACGCCCGTCGTCCGGCAGGTCCGATCCCTCAAGCCCGATCGGTCAGGCCGCGAGCCCGAAGATCGCCCGCGCCTCGGCCGGACTCGCCGGGGCGCAGTCGAGATGGGCGAGCAGGCTCACGGCCTTCTCGACCAGGGCGGCGTTGCTCGGCGCGAGCTCGCCGCGCGACAGGTAGAGGTTGTCCTCGAGCCCGACCCGGACGTTCCCGCCCGCGGTGGCGGCGAGCGCCACCATCGGGAACTCGGCCCGGGAGATGCCGAAGGCCGACCACACCGCGTCCTTGGGCAGGCGGTCGCGCATCTGCAGCAGGGTCTCGGGCGTCGCCGGCGCCCCCCAGGGAATGCCGAGGCAGATCTGGAACAAAGGCGGCGAGTCGAGGTGGCCCTCCGCCAGGAGGTGGCGGGCGAGCTCGATCTGGCCGAGATCGAACACCTCGATCTCGGGCTTCGCCCCGGCCTCGCGGATCATCGCCCCCATCGCCCGCAGATGGGCGGGCGTGTTCATGAAGGCGTGCTCGCCGAAATTCATCGTCGCCACGTCGAGGGTGCAGATCTCCGGCCTCAGGGCCGTCACGTGCCGGGTGCGCGCCTCCGGCGAGGCCAGCGTGGTGCCGGGGCCCGCCACGGCCGGGTCGGGATCGCCGGCGACGTAGCGACCGCCCGCGCCGGTGGTGAGGTTGAGGACGACGTCGGCGTTCCTCTCGCGGATCCGCTCCACCACCTCGCGGTAGAGGGCGAGCTCCATGCTGGGCTTGGCCGTCCGCGGATCGCGGACGTGGATGTGGACCACGGCGGCCCCGGCCGCGGCGGCCTCGAGCGCCGACTGGGCGATGGCCTGCGGGCTCACCGGCACCGCCGGGTTCTTCGAGGGCGTGTCGAACGAGCCGGTGAGGGCGCAGGTGATGACGGTCTTGCGCGACATGGGAACCTCGCTTCAGAGCATGCCGCCGTCGACCACCAGGGTCTCGCCGGTGACGTAGGCCGCGCCGGCGGCCAGGAACAGCATCGCCTCGGCGATGTCCTCGGGCTTCGCCATGCGGGCGAGCAGGGTGCGCGCCACCGATTCGGCCTTGCGCTCCGCCGGCCAGGTCTGGGTCCAGGGCGTCTCGACGAGGCCCGGCGCCACCGCGTTGACCCGCACCTCCGGGGCGAGCGCCCGGGCGAGGCTGCGGGTGAGGTTCACGAGCCCGGCCTTGCTCGCCGAATAGGCGATGCTGGAGCCGCGCCGCCCGAGCCCGGCGACCGAGGCGGTGTTGACGATGGCGCCCCGCGCATGGCGCAGGGCGGGGGCCGCCGCATGCGCGCAGCGATAGGGGCCGATCAGGTTCGTCGCCAGGATCGTCTGCCAGAACTCCTCGGTCATCGCGTCGAGGTCGGTGAACGCGATCGGCACCGTCGAGGCCGGGGTACCGGCGTTGTTGATGAGGATGTCGAGGCCGCCGAGCGCGTCGATCCCGCGCGCCACCATGGCCTCCGCCTCGCCGGGCACCGAGACCGTGCCGGCGAGCGCCCGGACCTTCAGCCCCTCGGATTCGAGCCGCGCGACGGCCTCGGGCCCGCGGGCATCCTCGGCGAGGTGGTTGAGCATCACCTCGGCGCCGCACCGGGCGAACAGCGTGACGGCAGCGAGCCCGATTCCCGAGGCGCCGCCGGTGACGAGCACCCGGCGCCCATGCAGATCCGCTTTGATCATCGACGTTTCCACCCTGCGAAATGTTGTTTCGCGGGAGAGTGGCGGGGTCGAACCGGCTTGTCCAGCTTGGCGTGCGCATCGGTGGGGCGCGGCCGTGCGTCTCGACGATGCTGCCCGGCATGCGATGATCGCCGGTCCGGCGGAGCCCCGCCCGCGGGCGGGGCCGGCCGTCTCAGTATTCCCAGAAGATCCGCTGCAGCTCCTTGGTGTCGCTGGTCTTGGTCAGGGCGACCGCGGCGAGGATCTTGGCCTTCTGCGGGTTGAGGTCGTGGGCCACGACCCAGTCGTACTGGTCGTCGGGCTGCTCGGCGTTGCGCAGCACGAAGCCGTCGCCGACGCGCGACGAGCGGATGACGATCGTGCCCTTGGCGCGCAGGTCCTTGAGGGTGTCGACGGCGTAGCCCGCCACCGAGCCGTTGCCGGTGCCGGCATGCACGATCGCCTTGGCGCCGCCTTGCACGGCGGCCGTGTAGGCGGCCGGGTTCATGGTGCCCGAGCCGTAGACGATCGCGACCTCCGGCAGGGTGTCGATCGCGTCGATGTCGAACTCGGACGAGGTGCCGTGGCGCTTGACCGGCGCGCGGAACCAGTAGGTCCTGCCCTCGACCACCATGCCGAGCGGCCCCCACTGGCTGGTGAAGGCGCTCGGCTTGATGTTGACGCGCTTCGTCACGTCGCGGCCGGACTGGATCTCGTCGTTCATCGTCACCAGCACGCCCTTGCCCCGGGAGGCCGGGCTCGCCGCGGTGGCGACCGCGTCGGCGAGGTTGAGGGCGCCGTCGGCCGAGATCGCCGTCGAGGGCCGCATCGAGCCGACGACCACGATCGGTTTGTCGCTCCTCACCACGAGGTCGAGGAACAGCGAGGTCTCCTCCAGGGTGTCGGTGCCGTGGGTGACGACCACGCCGTCGACGTCGTCCTGCTTCAGGAGCGCCGAGACGCGCTTGGCAAGCTGCACCAGCTGCGCGTTGGTGAAGCTCTCCGAGGCGATCTGGAACACCTGCTCGCCGCGCACGTTGGCGAGCCCCGCGAGGGACAGCACCGCGGCGATCAGCTTGTCCACCGGCACCTTGGCGGCCTGGTAGGTGGCGCTGTTGCTGGCATCGGCGCCCGCCCCCGCGATGGTGCCGCCGGTGGCGAGGATCACCACGTTGGCCTTGGCGGGAGCGGCCGGCGCGGTCGTCGCGGTCGTCGGCATCTCGCGGGCGAGGGCCGGGCCGGCGAGCGGCAGGCTCGCGAGCAGCAGGGCCGCGAGGGCGGGGCGGGTACGGCGCATGGTCGGGTCCTCGAGGGAGGGAATCGGACGGTTCGACCGGGTACCAGCCCCGGCCGTGTCCCGCCAGACGGGCACCGGATGCCGCAGCGGCCCGGATGCGGGACCGGCAACTTTCCGCGGAATCGAGCGTTGTCTGATCACGCGACGCAGAGCGTCCCGCGCCAGCGGATACTGGTCAGCCCCGTTCTCAGGAAATCATCATGTCCGAGCCTCAGGACATTCTCAAGCCGCGCTTCGCGCAGCACATCGATATCCATTGTCCCGACGACCGCGCCTACTGGGCCGGGCAGTTCGGCGTCAGCGGCGACGAGCTGAAGGATGCCGTGAAGATGGTCGGCTCGCGCGTCACGACGGTGGCGGCGCATCTCGGCCGCCAGGCAGCGTGACACGCACACCGTGAGTGACGAACGCCGCGGGCCGGAAACGGTCCGCGGCGCTTCTCGTTGTCGAGACGGGATCGATCGGGCCGGCAGGCGACCCGATCGACCGTCACGCCCGCAACGCCGCCTCGACCCCCGCGGCGATCTCCAGGAGCCGGCGGTCCTGGCCGTGGCGGGCGAGCAGCATCAGGCCGACGGGCTGCGGCTGGCCGGGGATCGGCAGCGAGATGCCGGTGAGGTCGAACAGGTTCCCCACCATCGTGTTGCGCAACATCAGGAGGTTCAGCCGGCCGAACGCCGCGTCGTCCTCGGCCACCGCGGCGATGCTCGGGGCCGGGACCGCGGTCGCCGGGAGCGCCAGCACGTCGAGGGGCGTGAGGCGGGCGTCGCCCGCCTCGATCAGCACGGCGCGCTCGCGCATCATCCGGATGTAGGCGGCGGCGGTCACGGTGCGGCCGCGGGTGATCCGGGCATGGACCCGGGGATCGAAGGCGGCGGCCTCGGCATCGAGCCAGTCGGCGTGGATCTCCGAGGCCTCGACCGCGGCGATCGGGCCGGCCGCCGTCGCCTCGGCCATGCGGGCGAGGAGGTCGTCGAAGGACGCATCGTGGATCCGGGCGCCGGCGCCGCTCAGGGTCGAGAGCGCGGCCTCGAAGGCCTGGGCCACCAGCGGATCGGTTTCGGTGAACAGCAGGCCGCGGGGCACGCCGATCCGCAGGTCGCGCAAGGGGGCGGCGGCGAGCGGGCGGTATTCCTCGCCGGCCATCACGGCGTCGGCGGCCGCGCAGGCCTCGACCGAGCGGGCGAGCGGGCCGATCGAATCGAGCGAGGGCGAGAGCGGGAAGGCGCCGGCAAGCGGCACCCGGCGGGCCGTCGGCTTGAAGCCGACGATGCCGTTGAGCGCCGCCGGGATGCGGACCGAGCCGCCGGTATCGGTGCCGATGGCGATGTCGGAGGTCCCGAGCGCCGCCGAGACGCCGGCCCCCGAGGAGGAGCCGCCCGGCACCCGGCTCGGATCGGCGGCGTTGCCGGGCGTGCCCCAATGCGGGTTGAGGCCGAGGCCCGAGAAGGCGAACTCGGACATGTTGGTCTTGCCCACGATCACCGCGCCGGCCCGGCGCAGGCGGGCGACGACCGGCGCGTCCTGAAGCGCCGCCTCGGCCCGGCGCCGGATCGACGAGCCGGCGGTGGTCGCCTCGCCCTGGACGTCGAACAGGTCCTTGATCGACACGATGGTGCCGTCGAGGGCCCCGAGCGACAGGCCGGCCTTGCGCCGCGCGTCGGCCGCGTCGGCGGCGGCGCGGGCGGCGTCGGGGTAGAGCTTGGTGAAGACGTGGCGGCTCGCCGGCTCCTCGATCAGGGCGAGGCGGCGTTCCAGGTCGTCGCGGACGGTGCTCATCGGGCGGTCTCCGGAATGGGTGCGGGACGGAGGCGGTTCGCCAGCAGGATCCCGCCATTCCACGCGAGGGTGATCAGGAGGGCGAGCGGCAGGGCGAGGGCGGGCCCGAACCGTTCGACCGTGAGGGCGAGGGCGGACAGGGCCGCCACGAAGCCGAGGAGCCCCGGCAGGCTCAAGGTCAGCACCGTGGCGGTCGCCGCCCCGCCGATGCGCGGATGCAGGATCACCGCCAGGCTCACCATCACGACGGGCGCCAGGGCCAGGATCCCGGTCGCGCCCGGACCGGCGAGCCGCCCGGCCAGCACCACCGCGACGACGAGGGCCATGACGATGCCGGCCCGGACCAGGATGTCGCTCGCGCGCTTGCGCCGTGCGGGCACGTGGCCTCCCGTGCGCCAGCGGCGGCAGGCCATGATGCAGCCGACGATCACCCCGACCGCCAGGAGGCCGGCGCCGACGAGGCCGCCGCCGATCCGGGCCAGGCCGAGGACCGCGGCGATCCAGACGCCGAGGGCGCCCCCGAGCGAGAGCGCGACGCCGCGGCGGCGGGCGAGGGCGGCGTAGGCCGCGATGAACAGGGCGGTGGCGGCGACGGCCGGCAGGCTCGCCACCGCGCTCTCGCGCAGGAAATCCGCCTCGTGGTCGAGGGCGAGGAAGGTGTAGGCCGGCCCCGCCGAGATCGGCAGGGTCGCGATCATCGCGCCGACGAGGGGGCCGACCCGCTCGACCGCGAGCGAGGCGAGGACGACGATCCCGGCGCTCGCCAGCATCTTGGCGAGGAGCGCCGCCCAGAAGGCGGCGTCCCCGATCCCCGCGAGCGCGGTCACGGCTGCCATCGCGGGCTCAGGCGACCACGGGCAGCACGGCGATGTCGTAGGCGTGGGTGAGGGTGCGCTTCAGCACCGGGTCCTCCAGCTCCATCTCGAACCGCTCGGCCGGGCGGATGCCGCCGATCGCCCCGAGGGTCCCGCCGAACATCACCGTGCCGGGGGGAAGGTCCGGCCCGCCGGGACGGCGCGCCATGAGATCGCCCGGGGTACGGAGCGCCGTCAAGCGCCCCTCCTGGTACAGGACCCGCTCGCCCGCGATGGTGGCGTAGGCCCGCAGCACCAGGTCGTCCCAGTGCGGCGCGACCTCGTCGAGGCGCCACAGGCCGGTGCCGACCGGCTTGCCGCAGAGCTGCTTGGAGAGCGCGATGCCGACCGTCTCGGCCTTGCGGTCGGTATGGTCGGAGCCGAGCCCGAGCCACAGCCCGTCGGCGAGCGACACGATCACCGGCTCGGCCTCGCCCGAGGAATCCGGCCCGAGCACCTCGAGGCGGGGCGCTTGCGTCAGCGTGGCGGCGGCGGCGCGGTAATAGACCGGGACCGAGGAGGGCGGCGGCACGCCGATCGCCGCCAGTTCGTCGATGTGGTGACGGATCGCCGCCTCGTCCCGCCCGGCCCAGCCGGCGATGACCAAGGATTCGGGGGTGAGCGCGATCACGTCCCGGCGGCCGGCGGCCTCGCGATGGAAGGTCAGCATGGTGAAATCCTATTATGTAATCTTTGTGTTTTATCTGTTCCGAAATCAGTAGAGCGCGGGATCCCCTCTCCCGTGTGGGAGAGGGGTAGGGGTGAGGGTGGCACGCTTCTGCGTCAAGCTCGAAGCGTCGTGCTGGCAGCGGGACGGCCCGTGTCTTCTTCGGAACCGTAGCACCCTCACCCCCGGCCCCTCTCCCACACGGGAGAGGGGAGAAGCGCTTTACTTTCCTTCGACCAGATCGAGCCGAAACCACGTCACTCCGCCGGCGCCAGATCGGCCGAGGTCCCCTCGCGCCAGCGGGCGAAGCCCAGCACCAGCAGACCCGCCAGCAGCTCGAACCCGGCGACGACGTAGAGCCCGTTGCTCGACGTGCCGGTGAGCGTGTTCGACAGCCCGACCACGTAGGGCGCGACGAAGCCCGCGAGGTTGCCGATCGAGTTGATCGCCGCGATGGCGCCGGCCGCCGCGGTGCCGGCGAGGAAGGTCTGCGGCAGCGACCAGAAGACCGGGAACGCCGCCAGGATGCCGACCGCCGCGACCGTGAGCGCCAGGAAGGCGAGCACCGCGTGGCCGATGAGTGCGCCGGTAGCGGCGAGACCCGCCGCCGCGATCAGGCTGGCGACCGCGCAATGCAGCCGGCGCTCGCCGGTGCGGTCGGAATGCGCGCCGGTCCACACCATCGCGATCGTGCCGGCGATGAACGGCACCGCGGCGAGGAAGCCGATGGCGATCGCCCCCTGCACGCCGATCTCCTTGATGATCGAGGGCGTCCAGAACGCGATCGTGGCGTTGCCGCTGACGATGCAGAAGTAGATCAGCGCGCAGAGCCAGACCCGGCCGTCGCGGAGCGCCGCCTTGAAGCTCGCCTCCTTGCCCGCCGCCCGGCCCTCGGCCTCGACGATCGCGCTCATCGCGGCGGCGACCTTCGGCGAGAGCCAGCCTGCGTCCTTCGGCCGGTCGGGCAGGAAGGCCAGGACCGCGGCGCCCGCGACCAGCGACGGGATGCCCTCGAGGATGAACAGCCACTGCCAGTTGGCCAGCCCCGAGACGCCGCCCATCGTGCCCATGATCAGCCCGGCGAGCGGCCCGCCGACCACGCCCGCGATCGCGAACGAGGTCATGAACAGCCCGTTGATGCGCGAGCGCTTCGCGCTCGGGAACCAGTAGGTGAGGTACAGCACGACGCCCGGGAAGAACCCGGCCTCGAACACCCCGAGCAGGAAGCGGATGGCGTAGAACGCCCATTCCGACTGTACGAAGGCGAGGCTCATCGAGGCGAGGCCCCACAGGATGGTGATCCGCGCCAGGGTCTTGCGGGCGCCGATGCGCTCGAGCAGCAGGTTGCTCGGCACCTCGAACAGGAAGTAGCCGATGAAGAAGATGCCGGCGCCGAAGCCGTAGACCGCCTCGCTGAATTTCAGGTCCGACAGCATCTGCAGCTTGGCGAACCCGACGTTCACCCGGTCGATCCACGCCAGGATGAACAGGAAGACCAGGAACGGGATCAGCCGGAGCGTCGCCCGGCGGTAGCCCTCGTCCAGTTCGCCCTGGCCCAATGCGTGCGCGCTCAACTCGTCCACCCTCGTCATCGCTCTTCTCCTGCGGTCCGCGAACCGGCCGCCCGGCGTGTGGTTCTGCAAGTACCATGCCTGTGATATTTCACAAGCCGTTCCAAGCGGAGCGTGCCCCGTGGTAAGGGGGCCGCAGTGGAGCGGAGCGGTGTCGGTGGCCAAAGCGCGTGCAGGTTCGTGCCCAACAGTGTCGCAGAACGAGCGCGCCTACCGGCGCCTCAAGGGCGACATCGTCGCCCTGCGGCTGAAGCCCGGCGACGCGCTGAACGAGGCGGGCCTGTGCGCCGAGCTGGGACTGGGCCGCACGCCGGTGAACCAGGCCCTGCACCGGCTGATGCACGAGGGATTGGTGCGGATCCTGCCCCGCAAGGGCGTGCTGGTGCAGCCGCTCTCGATGGACGAGTTCGCCCACCTGATCGAGGTGCGCCGCCTGACCGAGCCTCCCTGCGCGGCGCTGGCCGCCGCGCGGATCGGGCCGGAGGGGCTGGCGGAGATCGAGGCCGTGCTGGCCGCCAAGCCCGACGACCTCGACGCGATCCTCGATTCGGACCGGCGCTTCCATGCCCTGATCGCCGAGGCCGCCGGCAACCGGGTGCTCGCCGAGGTGCTGGCCGGGCTGCACGGACGCTCGGTGCGGTTCTGGGCTCTGTCGCTCGCCACCGGCCACCATCTCGCCGAGGTCGCCGACGAGCACGCCGCGATCCTCGACGCCCTGCGCCGGCACGACGCGCCGGCGGCCGCGGCGGCGATGACCGCCCATATCGACTCCTTCGCCCGCACGCTCGTCGCGCGGCTGGGGTGACGCCGGGCTTGTCCCGGGGCATAGATGCGCCGCCATCCGGGGAGTCACGCGACCGATGACCGACATCCGCCCCCGCCGCAGCGCCCTCCTGGTGCCGGCCACCGCGACCGCCCTCGCGGCGGCCCGGTCCGAGCCCGCCGACGCCCTGATCCTCGACCTCGCCGATTCGCTTCCCCCCGCCGACAAGGAGGGCGGGCGGGCGCTGCTCGCCGCCGCCCTGCGCGCGGGCGGCTTCTCCGCCGCCGAGCTGGTGGTGCGGGTCAACGGCCTCGACACCCCCTGGGGCGAGGCCGACCTCGCGGCGGTGGCGGAGGCCGGGCCCGACGCGGTACTGGTGCCGCGCATCGAGGAGCCGGAGGATCTCGCCGGCATCGGCAGCCGCCTGCGCCGGCTCCATGCCCCCGAGCGCCTGCGGCTCTGGGCCTGCCTCGACACGCCGCTCGGCATCCTGTCGGCCGAGGCGGTGGCGAGCGCGGTGCGCGACGTCGACGCGCGGCTCGCCTGCCTCGTCGTCGATGCCGGCGCGCTCGCCCGCGAGGGCCGGCTGCCGCCGGGCGCGCCGGAGGCCGGGCCGCTGCTCGCCTGGCTCGCCACGTCGCTCGCCGCCGCCCGTGCCCACGACCTCGACGTGCTGCTCGATCCCGCCGATCGCCTCGATATCGGCCGCGCCCGCGGCCTCGGCTTCGACGGGGCGGTGGTGACCGCGGCCGCCGGCGCGCGCCGGGCGGAGGCGGCCTTCTCGCCCGATCCGGACGCGCTGGCCGCGGCCCGCGCCCTGGTCGCGGCCTTCGACGCGCCGGAGAACCGGGGCCAGGCGGGTCTCGCCCATCTCGGCCGCACGGTCCTGCGGCGCGAGGCCGACGAGGCGCGCCGGCTCGTGGCGCTCGCCGAGGCGGTGGGCGTTCGCCCGGGCGGCAAGGTATGAACAGTCCCGCCATGACAGCCCACGCCGAGAGCGGTCTCGACGTGGCGGTGCGGATCCTCGATCCACGCCTGCCCGGGTGGGGCTTTCCGCGCTGGGGCTCGGCGCTGGCAGCAGGGCTCGACCTCCATGCCTGCCTCGACGCGCCCGCGACCCTCGAACCGCAGGCGCCAGCGGTGCTGATCCCGGCCGGCTTCGCCCTGGCGATCCGCGACCCCGGTTGGTGCGCCCTGGTGGCGCCGCGCTCCGGGCTCGGCCATCGCGACGGGCTGGTGCTCGGCAACACCGTCGGGGTGATCGACGCCGATTACGAGGGCCCGCTGATGATCTCGGCCTGGAACCGCAACCCGCCGGGCACCGCCCCCCTCACGGTCCGGCCGGGCGAGCGCATCGCGCAGCTCGTCTTCACCCGGGTGGTGCGACCGTCGCTGCGGGTGGTCGAGGCGTTTCCCGCGATGGACGGCGCGGCCGAGGCGCGCGGCGCCGGCGGCTTCGGCTCCACCGGGCACGGCTGAGGGCGCGCTTGGACGCGACGGCGCCTCATCCCGCCGGCCCGCACCGGCCGGCCGCGGGCTCGCCGCTGGCGCCGCCGCGCCTCGCGCTGGCGCTCGCCGCGATGGTCGACATCGCGCTCCACGCGCGGCCCCAGCCGGTGAGCGCCAAGGCGCTGGCCGTCCGCCACGCCCTGCCGCCGCGCCACCTCGAGGCGGTGCTGCAGGCGCTGGTGCATCACGGCCTGCTCAAGGGCCTGCGCGGGCCGCATGGCGGCTACGAGCTCGCCCGCGAGCGCCGCCGCATCAGCGCCGGGGACATCGCCCGGGCGGTGCTGGCGATGGGCGCGCGGGAGGAGGGCGGCGAGTCCGGGGGCGGTGAGTCCGGGGGCGGCTCCGGGACTCTCGCCGACCTCGTCGTCGCGCCCCTGGTGGCGGAGGCGGCCGGCGCCTACCTTGCAGCGCTCGATTCGGTCACGGTGGAGGATCTCTGCGGCCGGGCCGAGGCCGCCGCGGTCGCCGGCCCCCGGGCCGGCCCCGATTTCACCATCTAGGGCGCCGCCCGATCGCGCGGCGATCCGGCAGCGCTCCAGGTCTTTGATCTTGCCGCGTTTTCTTCTCGACGAAGCGGTATCCGCCTCGTCGGGCAACGCTCTAAGCACTCCTCCGCCATTCGTCGGTCCGGGCAAGGAAAGCGGTTCGGCACCAAGGATTTACGCAAGGGCACAGCACAACCGGCAGGGTGCCCTGGTGGTGTCGAAGCTTAAAGAATGCTTTATCAAATTGCGGCAGTTTGAGCCATCATCCGGTTCGGAAAGGACATCCGGGGACCATGACCCATGCAGCCGATCCCGCCGTCGTGGTCGTCACGGCCCGGCCCGATCCCGGCGGGCTGACGCGGCTGTTCGCGGCGGGCCTGCCGGTCCTCGTCGTGCCGACGGCCGGCGCGGCGCTGGATGTCCTCGCGCGGCACGCGGCGGATCTCGTCCTGATCGAATCCGGGCCGGGCCTCGACGCGACGGCGCTGATCCGCTCCCTGCGCCTGCGGCCCCACCTCGCCCGGTCCTCGATCCTGCTCCTCGCCGACGGCGACCCGGCCGAGATGCGCCGCCGCGCCCTGGAGGCCGGCGCCACCGACGTGGTGGCGGCGCCGTTCGACGAATCGGACCTCGCCCTGCGCGGCCGCAACCTGATCGCGCTCGCCCGCGCGCAGGGCGCGGTGGAGAGCCAGGCCCGGACGCTCGCCCGCGAGGTCGAGCGCGCGGCCGCCGAGAGCCAGGAGCGCGAGCGCGAGATCATCCGCCGGCTGATGCTGGCGGCCGAGTTCCGCGACGACCAGGCCGGCGACCACCTGACCCGGGTGGCCGGCTGCGTGCTCGCCATCGCCGACGGGCTCGGCCTGTCGGAGGAGGAGGGCAACGACATCGCGCTCGCCTCCACCATGCACGACATCGGCAAGATCGGCGTCGCCGACAGCATCCTGCGCAAGCCCGGGCCGCTGACCGAGCCGGAGCGCTGCGAGATGATGCAGCACGCCCTGCGCGGCTACCGCATGCTGCACGACAGCCCGTCGCGCCTGCTGCGGCTCGCCGCCGAGATCGCGCTGACCCATCACGAGCGCTGGGACGGCGCCGGCTACCCGCAGGGCCTCAAGGGCACCGAGATCCCGCTGCCCGGCCGCATCACCGCCGTCGCCGACGTGTTCGACGCCCTGATCTCGGCCCGGGTCTACAAGCCCGGCTGGCCGCTGGAGCGGGCGCGCCGCTTCCTCGAGGAGCAGTCGGGCTCGCATTTCGACCCGGACTGCGTCGCCGCCTTCCTGTCGCGCTGGGAGGACGTGGTCGCCCTGGTGGAGGAGAGGCCCGCCGACCGGGCGGCGTGAGGGGAGGGGCCCGGCCCCCGCCGGCGCGCCGACGACCGGCGCGGGTGCGACCGCAAGGTTCGGCGATGCGAGGCGCGCCGACGACCGGCGGTCCGTCCGATCAGCAGCGACGCGGCACAGATGTCGCAAAGATCGCCGCGGAGCGGGACGCCATCCGCCATCCCCGGCCGAAGATCGTCGCGCCCGGCGATACCGCACGCCGTTCGGGTCGATCTTGGCGCATGGTCGCGTGGATCGGCGTTGTCACCCGCCTTGAAATGCAATCACTGATTGTTTTTCGATATCGCAACTGAAGCCATCGGCTCTTGATTTCTCAGCTTAGTTTTTACGAACATCCTGCTGATCGATGCAAGGCGCACGTTGCGTGAAGCACGGACCATTGTCAAAATGAAATTTTCGTCGTATTTCTACAATATACGATGATATTAAATTAAATTCTTAAGTATCGAAGGCTGAAACCAATCCTCACCGTACCCGTTATTTTCGACAAAAGGAGACGATCGGGGTTTCAGGAATGCTGTGGAACAGCCGGGTGATGCGCATCCTCATCGGTGTGCTGCTGCTTGGGGCGGCCATCCTGGCGATCTTGCCGGCCGTCACCGGCTATACCAGCCTCGACGGGACGGTGAATGCCCGCTTCACCGTGATCGCCGCGCCGATCGAGGGCGTCGTCTCGGCGACGCCGCCGAAGGTCGGCACCGCCGTCCCCGAGGGCGAGCAGCTCTTCCGGATCAGGAACGAGCGCATCGCCCGGACGGCCGAGGCGCAGCTGGAAGCGGATCTCGGCGCGACCCGCGAGCGGTTGCGCGCACTCGAAGGCCAGATCGCCTCGCTCACCGCCATCAAGGGCGATCTCGCGGGACGGCTGAAGGAGTATCAGCAGGCCAGCATCACCGGCATCCAGCAGGAGATCGTCATCCGCCAGCAGCGGATCACGGCGGCGCAGGCCCAGCAGGTCTCGGCGCAGGCCGACCTCGTCCGCAAGACGACGCTCGGTGCGACCGGCGTCGTCGCCGGCAGCTCCGTCGAGCAGGCCCGGGCCGCCTCGGTGGCGGCCGCGAGCGAGCAGGCGATCGCCAAGGCCGACCTCGAGCGCCTGACCCGGCAGCTGGAGGCGTTGCGCAAGGGCACCTTCGTCGGCGAGGGCCGCAACGACGTGCCGTACTCGCAGCAACGCCAGGACGAGGTCGCGATCCAGCTCGCCAACGTGCAGATGCAGGCCCGGGCCGAGCGCGCCCGCATCCAGCAGCTCGAGCACCAGATGGACCTCGAGCGCGAGCGCAACGACCGGCTCTCGACGGCGATCGTCCGCGTTCCCTTCGACGGCGTGATCTGGCGCAACAACGTGGTGGCCGGGTCGAACGTCGTCGTCGGCAACGAGCTGACGCGCCTGCTCGATTGCCGCGACCTCTTCGTCGACATCCTGGTCAACGAGGTCGATTACGACGACATCCGGCCCGGCGCGACGGCCGAGGTGCGCCGTCTCGGCAGCAGCCAGATCATCCTCGGCACCGTGCTGTCGGTGCGCGGGTCGAGCGCGGCGGTGGAGGAGCTGGTGCTCGCGGCGGTCCTGCCGGAGAGCCGCGGCAAGAGCGCCCGCATCCGCGTCGCCCTCGAACCGAACGCCATGCAGCGCGACTTCGCGAATTTCTGCCAGGTCGGCCGCTCGGTGCAGGTCCGGATCGCCCGCGCCACCCGGCGGCATCAGCTCCTGAACTGGGTGAAGAGCCTATGGTTCAGCATCTCGTAAGCCTCGCCCCGACCCTGGTCGTCGTCGCGTTCTTCTTCATCTTCAGCCTCAACTGGCCGAGGGACAGGACGTGGTCGCGGGCGATCACCTGCCTGTTCGTGCTCGCGGTCGCCCTGCGCTACACGACGTGGCGGTTCTTCGCGACGGTGCTGGCCCATCCGGTCGACTGGAGCTTCGGCTTCGTCTGGACGTGGTTCGTCTTCCTCGTCGAACTCGGCGCCTTCGCCGACATCCTGCTGTTCCTCGTCGCGATGAGCCGCTACGTCGACCGCAGCGCCGAAGCGGACCGGCGCGAGGCGACGTTCTTCACCCGGAGCGCCGCCGATCTGCCGACGGTCGACGTGTTCATCCCGACCTACAACGAGCCGATCGACGTCCTCGAGCGCACCATCGTCGGTGCGCTGGCCCTCGACTACCCGCGCGACAAGCTCACGGTCTACGTGCTGGACGACAAGCGGCGCTCCTGGCTGAAGGAGTATTGCGAGTCGAAGGGCGTCGTCCACGTCACACGGCCGGACAATTCGCACGCCAAGGCCGGCAACATGAACAACGGCCTGACCGTCTCGTCGGGAGAGTTCATCGCGATCTTCGACGCCGACTTCGTGCCCTATCGCAGCTTCCTGCGCCGCACGGTGCCGTTCTTCGAGGACCCGACGATCGGCATCGTCCAGACGCCGCAGCACTTCTTCAACAAGGATCCGGTCCAGTCCAACCTCAGCCTCGAGACGGTGTGGCCGGACGAGCAGCGCCTGTTCTTCGACGAGATGGCGGCGAGCCGAGACGCCTGGGACGTCAGCTTCTGCTGCGGCTCGTGCTCGATCGCGCGGCGGTCGGCGGTCGAGGAGATCGGCGGCTTCCCGCACGATTCGATCACCGAGGACCTGCTCACCACCCTGGCGCTGCTCAACCGGGGCTACAAGACGCGCTACCTCAACGAGCGCCTGTCGATGGGCCTCGCGGCCGAGAACCTGAAGGGCTACTTCATCCAGCGCGGCCGCTGGTGCCGGGGCGGCATCCAGACGATCTACCTGCATAACGGGCCGCTGCGCGGGCCGGGCCTGACCCTGTTCCAGCGGTTCATGTTCCTGCCGCTGTCCTGGCTCGTCCAGTACACGGTGCGCTTCGTCATCCTGGTGGTGCCCGCAGTCTATCTCTGGACCGGTGCGGCGCCGCTCTACTTCACCGGGACGCAGGACATCGTCTGGTACCAGCTGCCGGTGCTGGCCGCCTACTTCCTCCTGATGGGCTGGCTCACCCCGACGCGCTACCTGCCGCTGGTCTCCTCGGCGGTCGGCGCCTTCGCCACCTTCCGCATGTTGCCGGTCGTGCTCTCCAGCCTGGTCAAGCCGTTCGGCACGCCGTTCCGGGTGACGCCCAAGGGGTCCGGCAACGAGGAATCGGAGTTCGACGCCTACACCTTCTTCTCGATCGCGTTCTGGATCGCCGTCACCGCCCTCGGCCTCGTCGTCAACATCGTCCCGGAATGGTCGCGGATCGGCGAGGGCGAGTTCTCGGTCGTCTCGGCCTACTGGGCGGTCGTCAACATCGCGGTCCTGATGGTGGCGGCCCTGATCTGCTTCGAGAAGCCGCGCCCGCTCCTCGACAGCTTCGCGACCGACGAGGCGGCCCGGATCGAGTCCGAGGACGGGGCCCTCGCCGGCCGGGTCACCAGCCTCTCGCTCGAAGGCGGCATCGTCGAGTTCGACACCGCGCCGACCGCGCAGGCCGGCGACGCGGTCATCCTCGAGATGGAGCGCTTCCCCCACCTGCGCTGCACGATCGAGAAGGTCTCCCGCCTCGCCTCGCGCCGCTACGCGATGAGGTTCAGCTACGCCCTCGACGGCGAGTGCCGCGACCGCATGATCGTCAAGCTCTATACCGGGGCCTACTCGCAGGACATCCACGATCTCGACAAGTCCGCGATCGCGAGCGGGCTGTGGTCACGGATGTTCGGCCGTACCGCGCGCGCGACGGCGTGATCCGGGGACCGCTCCCCGGAGAGGACGCCCGGCATCGTCGCGCCAGGACCGTCCCGCCACCTTGACGGGACGCGCCGGTTCCTGAACGAGCGGGGGCTTGCCCGACGTTGGGTCATTCGCGGACGATTCCATGCCCGACCACACGCTTTCTCCGACCCGCAGGACGCTCCTCGGCGGCAGCGCGGCGATGGGCGCGCTCGCCGTCACGGGAGCGGCCTCGCAGACGCCCGCGCCCGCCCCGCGCCGCTCGCGGCTGATCCTGCTCGGGACGGCCGGCGGCCCGACGCCGAAGCCGAACCGGGCGGCGCCGGCCCAGGCGATCGTCGTCGACGGGCACACCTACCTGGTCGATGCCGGGAACGGGACAGGGCGGCAGATGGTGCTGGCCAAGCTGAAGCTCGGCTCGCTCGACTCGGTGTTCCTCACCCACCAGCATTCGGACCACAACGCCGATTACGGCAACGTGCTCCTGCTCGCCTGGGCGACCGACCTCGCCCACCGGGTCGACACCTACGGGCCGCCGCCGCTCGCCCGGATGACGCGCCAGTTCCTCGACCTCAACGACTACGACATCAGGACCCGGATGGCCGACGAGGGGCGCCCGCCGCTCGCCGACCTGATCGTGCCGCACGAGATCACAGGGCCCGGCCCGGTGATGCGCGACGCGCGCGTCACCGTGACGGCGGCCCTGGTCCAGCATCCGCCGGTCGAGCCGGCCTTCGCGTACCGCTTCGACTGCCCCGACCGCTCGATCGTGATCTCGGGCGACACCCGCTACTCGCCGAACCTGATCGCGCTCGCCAAGGGCGCCGACGTCCTCGTCCACGAGGTCATGTACCTGCCCGAGCTCGAGAAGCTGATCGCCACCGAGCCCAACGCCAAGACCCTGCGCGAGCACCTGATCGCCAGCCACACCACCACCGAGGAGGTCGGGCGCGTCGCGACCGAGGCCGGCGTCAAGACGCTGGTCCTGTCGCATTTCGTGCCAGGCGGCTATCCGTTCATCAAGGACGAGGTCTGGCTCGACGCGGTGCGGCCGCACTTCAAGGGCGAGATCGTCGTCGGCCGCGACCTGATGGAACTCTGATCGGGTCGGATACCGCGCCGGGAGGAGTGCTCCGGCGCGGTCGATCCCGTCGCGGGGAGCCTGCGGTCCCCGTTCGCCGCCTCAGGCGTCGGTCACGCCCGCGGCGTCCTGCGCCTTCAGCACGTCCGGCCGCGGCATCGAGATGATGTTGTAGCCCGAATCGACGAAGTGGACCTCGCCGGTGACGCTGCCCGAGAGCGGCGAGAGCAGGTAGAGGGCCGAGCCGCCGATGTCGTCGAGGGTCGCGGTGCGGCGCAGGGGGGCGTGGGCGGCCTGGTGGTTGTACATCAGCCGCGCATCGGCGATGCCGGCGCCGGCGAGCGTCCGGACCGGGCCGGCCGAGAGCGCGTTGACCCGGATCCCCTGCGGCCCGAGATCGGCCGCGAGGTAGCGCACCGAGGCCTCGAGCGCCGCCTTGGCGAGGCCCATGACGTTGTAGTTCGGCATGACGCGGGTCGCGCCGCCATAGGTCAGCGTCAGCAGCGCAGCCCCGGGGCGCAGGCGCTTGGCCGCCCGCTGGGCGATCTCCGTGAAGGAGAAGCACGAGATCACCATCGTGCGGGAGAAGTTCTCCCGGGTGGTGGCGTCGACGTAGCGGCCCTTGAGCTGCGCCTTGTCGGAGAAGCCGATGGCGTGGACGACGAAGTCGAAGCCCTCGGGCCAGGCCTCGTCGAGGGCCGCGAAGGTCGCGTCGACGGAGGCGAGGTCCTCGACGTCGCAGGGGACCACCAGGGAGGAGCCGAGGGTCTTGGCCAGCGGCCCGACCCGGCGCCCCAGCGCCTCGCCCTGGTAGGTGAAGGCCAGTTCGGCTCCCTGGGCCGCCAGGGCCCGGGCGATGCCCCAGGCGATGGAGTGGTCGTTCGCGACGCCCATCACGAGGCCGCGCCTGCCTGCCATCAAACCCGTCACGCCCGATCCTCCACTCAGGCATTTCCCGACGACGTGGAAACCGGTTCGTCGAGGGAAAATGCGGCAACCTCAAAAACGAGAGCATCGCCCGATCGCGACGTGATCGGGCGATGCTCTCGTGTCGGTGGATCGGGCCTTTACGCGGCGGGCGGGCTCCTGTCCACGCCGCGAGGGGAGGGTCAGGCGTCGACGTGCTTGAGCACCAGGGTGGCGTTGGTGCCGCCGAAGCCGAAGGAGTTGCTGAGCACGTGGCCGAGCTTCGCATCGTCCTTGCGGGCGCGCAGGATCGGCATGTCGGCGAAGGCCGGGTCGAGCTCGTCGATATGGGCGCTCTCGCAGATGAAGCCGTTG
Organism: Methylobacterium platani; assembly: GCF_001653715.1. Taxonomy (GTDB): domain Bacteria; phylum Pseudomonadota; class Alphaproteobacteria; order Rhizobiales; family Beijerinckiaceae; genus Methylobacterium; species Methylobacterium platani. Next base: position 102,718 of record NZ_LWHQ01000013.1, on the reverse strand, counting down.
TTCATCATCAGGAGCGAGTAGATCGCCTCCTGCACGCCGGTGGCACCCAGCGAGTGGCCGGTCAGCGACTTGGTGGCGGCGATCGGCGGGCAGGAATCGCCGGCGCCGAACACCTCGCGGATCGCCTCGATCTCCTTGTCGTCGCCGACGGGGGTCGAGGTGGCGTGCGGGTTGATGTAGTCGATCGTCGCGCCCTTCAGGCCCGCGATCGCCTGGCGCATGCAGCGCACCGCGCCCTCGCCGGAGGGAGCCACCATGTCGTGGCCGTCGGAGGTGGCGCCGTAGCCCGCGACCTCGCCGTAGATGCGCGCGCCGCGGGCGCGGGCATGCTCCAGTTCCTCGAGCACCAGCACGCCGGCCCCGCCCGCGATGACGAAGCCGTCGCGGGCCCGATCGTAGGCGCGCGAGGCCCGCGACGGAGTCTCGTTGTACTTCGAGGACATCGCCCCCATCGCGTCGAACAGGACCGACAGGGTCCAGTCCAGCTCCTCGCAGCCGCCGGCGAAGATGATGTCCTGGCGCCCGCCCTGAATGATCTCGGCGGCGTTGCCGATGCAGTGGTTCGAGGTCGCGCAGGCCGACGAGATCGAGTAGTTCACGCCCCGGATCTTGAACCAGGTGGCGAGCGTCGCCGACGCCGTCGAGGACATCGCCTTGGGCACCGCGAACGGGCCGACGCGCTTCGGCCCCTTGGCGCGGGCGATGTCGGCGGCCTCGACGAGGGCACGGGTCGAGGGACCGCCGGACCCCATGATGATGCCGGTGCGCTCGTGCGAGATCTCGGCCTGCTCCAGGCCGGCATCGCGGATCGCCTGCTCCATCGCGACGTGGTTCCAGGCGGTGCCGCCGCCGTGGAAGCGCATCGCGCGCCGGTCCACCACCTCCTCCGGGTCGAGGGTCGGGGCGCCCTGGACCTGGCTGCGGAAGCCGTGGGCGGCGAAGTCCTCAGCGCGGGAGATGCCCGAGCGCGCCTCGCGCAAGGACGCCAGCACCTCCTGGGTGGAATTGCCGATGGACGAGACGATGCCCATCCCGGTGATTGCCACACGCCTCATGATCGTCGGAACCCTCCGGAGCGGCGCCAGGGGAAGGGGCGCCCGCGGGCGCCTTCGCCACGCGGGTGTCACCTAGGCGCCCGATGCCGTAATCTCAACCGCCCATCGGGGGAAAGGGTCCCGGCGGGCCTCAAGAGCCCGCGTCGGCGGGCTCGTACCGGGCTCGCGGCGGGCGTCAGCCGCCGGCGGCCGCGGTCGCGGCCTGGAACAGGCCGACGCGCAGGTCCTGCGCCTCGTAGATGCGCCGCCCGTCGGCCTCGAGCCAGCCGTCGGCGATGCCCAGCACCAGGCGGCCCTGGCGCACGCGCTTGAGGTCGACGCCGTAGACGACCTTCTTGACGCTCGGCAGCACCTGGTCGCTGAACTTCACCTCGCCGACGCCGAGCGCCCGGCCGCGGCCCGGCGAGCCGAGCCAGCCGAGGTGGAAGCCGACCATCTGCCACAGGGCGTCGAGGCCGAGGCAGCCCGGCATCACGGGATCGCCGTGGAAGTGGCAGGGGAAGAACCAGAGGTCGGGCCGCACGTCGAGCTCGGCCACGACGTGGCCCTTGCCGAAGGCGCCGCCGTCCCGGCCGATCGAGGTGATGCGGTCGAACATCAGCATCGGCGGCAGCGGCAGCTGGGCGTTGCCGGCGCCGAACATCTCGCCGCGGCCGCAGGCCAGCAGGTCCTCGTAGGAGAAGTGCGAGGGCCGGCTCGGGGCGTCGGGGGCGGAGGTCTGGTCGGCGGACATGTCGGGGGCGAATTCCTCGTGCGGGGTGCCGCCGGCGTGCCGGCGAGGAGCCGGCGGGGCGCCGGGATGCGGCGGGGTGGCGCCTCGTTAACACAGGGCCCGGGACTGTTCAAAGCCGGCCGTGGGCCCTAGTCTGTAACGCTTCTGATCTGCGCCCGAACGGCCCCGTTCGGGTTGCGGGGCGGGGGTGGGGCGCCTATAAAGACGGGTAACATTGTCGCCGTCTAACGAGTCGATAGTCCCGCTGATGAACGATCTGTCGCCCCTGCGCGCCGTCCTCGGCGCCCGCGTCCCGGCCCTCGAGACCGGCGCCGCCGGTCAGCGGCGCGGCTGCCCGCTCTCGGAGCTGCGGGACCGGCTGCGCCGCGCCGGCCTGCGCCCGACCCGCCAGCGCCTCTCCCTCGGCTGGCTGCTGTTCGGCAAGGGCGACCGCCACCTCACCGCCGAGATGCTGTACGACGAGGCGATGCGGGCCAAGGTCCCGGTATCGCTGGCCACGGTCTACAACACCCTGCACCAGTTCACCGAGGCCGGCCTGCTGCGCCAGCTCGCCCTGGACGGCTCCAAGGCCTATTTCGACACCAACCCGAGCGAGCACCACCACTTCTTCCTGGAGGAGGAGGGCCAGGTGCTCGACATGCCGGATTGCGGCATCACCGTCGATTCGCTGCCCCAGGCGCCCGAGGGCATGGAGATCGCCGGCGTCGAGGTGATCGTGCGCCTGCGCCGCCGCACCGGCCGGGCCTGACCGCGTCCGGATCCCGAGGCTTCGACAGGGCCGCGTTCCCACCGGGGGCGCGGCCCTCGTCGTTTCAATCCACCTTCTCGTTCGGGTAGACGCCCCAGAGCCGGTCCTGGCGCATGTAGCCGTCGACGTCGCCGCGCTTCTGCGGCAGCGCCACGACGAGGCGGCACCAGCTCCCGTCGCAGGCCTTGACGCTGCCGATGACGCCGGCCTGGAGCTGGGCCACCACGCCGCTGCCCGTATCGGCCCGGTCGTAGAGCGGCACCGGCGCGCCCTTGTCGGCCCCCCGGTTGAGCACCACGGCGGTGCGCCGGCCCGACAGCAGCGAGTGCAGCACCCAGCCCTCGGTACCCTCCGAATCGCGGATGCGGCGCCAAGTCTCGTACTCGGCGACGATCTCGACCGGCAGGCCGGCGCGCTGGAACACCCACAGGGTGCGGTGGTCCTTCGACGGCCCCTCGCGCAGGTTCACCCGGTCGGTCTTCAGGCTGACGTAGCGCGGGATCGGCAGCTTCGTCGCCGGGCCGATGGTGACGCCGATCTCGCCGGCCGCGGGATCGGCGGGGGCCGGCGGGGCGGCGGCCGCCGGCGTCGCCAGGGCGGCGAGCGCCAGGGTCGCGAGGAGGCGCGGGTGCAGCATCGTCGGTCTCCCATCCGGCGGCCCGGGGACCGCGGTGCGGATTGTCTTCCGGTCGGCCTCTGCTAGAGAGGCCCCGAGGTGAGAGGCCCCGAGGGCGAGCCCCGCGCAGCAAGGGCGGGCCCACAGGATCGTCCCGTACCGGCCCCTATCGCCGGAGTATGGTTAACGGGGCGTAACGACACCTGTGGCCCGCACCAAGGCGGGGCTTTTCGCCGGGCCGCCGCGTCGCCTATCGTGTGACGTGGGCGTCGTGTCGCGTGTCGCGTGGGCAGGCCAGGAGCCGAGCCGCCCGCGGGCGAGGGAGGGATCATGTCGTTGAAGCGCAAGCCGCTCGTGGTGGTCACCCGGCGCCTGCCGGACGTCGTGGAGACGCGGATGCGCGAGTTGTTCGACGCGCGCCTCAACCACGAGGACACGCCGCTCACCGGGCCCGCCCTGGCGCAGGCCCTGCAGGAAGCCGACGTGCTGGTCCCGACGGTGACGGACGAGATCGACGCCTCGCTCCTCGCCCAGGCCGGCCCGAACCTGCGCCTGATCGCCAATTTCGGCAACGGCGTCGACCATATCGACGTCGGCGTGGCGCTCCAGCGCGGCATCACGGTCACCAACACGCCGGGCGTGCTGACCGAGGACACCGCCGACATGACGATGGCGCTGATCCTGTCGGTGGCGCGCCGGGTCACCGAGGGCGCCCGGATCATCCCGGACGATGCCTGGTCGGGCGGCTGGTCGCCGACCTGGATGCTCGGCCGCCGCATCACCGGCAAGCGCCTCGGCATCGTCGGCATGGGCCGCATCGGCCAGGCGCTGGCGCGGCGCGCCAAGGCGTTCGGCCTGTCGATCCACTACCACAACCGCCGGCGGGTCGGCGCCCGGATCGAGAGCGACCTCGAGGCGACCTACTGGGAATCCCTCGACCAGATGCTGGCGCGGGTCGACATCGTGTCGGTCAATTGCCCGCACACGCCCGCCACCTACCACCTGCTCTCGGCCCGGCGCCTGAAGCTGCTCAAGCCCGAGGCGGTGGTGGTCAACACCGCCCGCGGCGAGGTGATCGACGAGACCGCGCTCGCCCGCCTGATCGAGGTCGGCGACATCGCGGGTGCCGGCCTCGACGTGTTCGAGCAGGAGCCGGCGGTGAGCCCGCGCCTCGTCAAGCTCGCGCGTGCCGGCAAGGTCGTGCTGCTGCCCCACATGGGCTCGGCCACCCACGAGAGCCGGGTCGACATGGGCGAGAAGGTCATCATCAACATCAAGACCTTCCTCGACGGCCACCGGCCGCCGGACCGGATCCTGCCCAGCATGCTGTGAGGCGGAGGCTGCGCCCGGCCGAAGCCGGGCGCAGCCGGCTCTCAGCCCTGCAGCGTCGCCTTCAGGCTGATCTTGGCGTTGAGCACCTTCGAGACCGGGCAGTTCTTCTCGGCGATGCCGGCGAGCTCGTCGAACTTCGCCTGGTCGATGCCCGGGATCCTGGCCGTCAGCGTGAGGGCCGAGGCGGTGATGGTGAAGCCGTCGCCGTCCTTCTCCAGGCTCACCACGGCTTCCGTGCGCAGCTCGTCGGCGGTGAAGCCGGCGCCCTGGAGCTGGAAGGCCAGCGCCATGGTGAAGCAGCCGGCATGCGCCGCCGCGATCAGCTCCTCCGGGTTGGTGCCCGGCTCGTTCTCGAACCGGGTGTTGAAGCCGTAGGGATTGCTCGACAGCACGCCCGACTGGGTGGTCAGCTGCCCCTTGCCGTCCTTGCCGGTGCCCTGCCACACGGCGTTCGCCTTGCGGTTCATGCTCGTCTCCCGTGAATCGGAGGCCCGCTCGGCCTTCCGGATGCGGCAGGGCCGTGCCGGCGCCCGCCCCGCCCACAGGTAGGTCACGGCGTCGCGAGGTCACCCTCCTGAAGGATCGTCCTCCGTCTCCGCGTCGATCACCCGGCGGGCGAGGGCGAGCGCGAATCCGGCCCGCGCCATCGCGGCGAGGTCGCGCTCGCGCGACGCCGCCCGGGCGGCGGGCTGGCGGAACGGTCCGAGGCGGCGGCGCTTCGCGTAGGCGAGGGCGGCCTCGTCCTCGCCGCCCTCCTCCTCCCCGGCCAGGGCCGCCCCGACGGTGTCGCGGTCGACCCCCTTGGCGGCGAGCTTGGCGCCGATCGCCCGCGCCGAGCCGCCGCGGCGGCGCAAGGACCGCACCTTGGCGGCCGCGAAGGCGGCGTCGTCGACGAGGCCGGCGCCGAGGGCCCGGGCGATCACCGCCTCGACCATCTCGGAGAAGTCCTCCGGGGTCTCGCCGCGCAGGCGGCAGCGGGTCTCGACCCGGCGCCGGAGCACCCGGCGCAGCATCTCGGCCGAGGCGCCGTAGCGCTCGAGGTAGTACAGCGCCGCCCGCTCCAGGTAGGCCGGGGTGATCGGCCGCGCCGCCCTCAAACCGCCATCGCGGCCGGCTTCATCGGCGCCGTCCCGGATCGCCTCCGTCCCGGCGGAGGCGTCGGTCCCGGGCGCGCGCGAGGGGTGATGCCGGCGTTTCTGCACAAGCGTGAATCCTTCTTCCTCCTGGCCGCCCTCGCCCTGGCGGCTTTGGCCGGGGCGGTGCTCTACCTGTCGCGGCCGACCACCCTGCGGGTCGCGGTCGGCCCGCGGGACCGCGTCGAATCGCACCTGATCCAGGCCTATGCCGACGCGCTCGCCCGCGCCCGCGAGGATATACGCCTCGTGGTCGTTCCTTACGACGACGTGCGCGACAGCGCCGCGGCGCTCCAGAGCGGGAAGGTCGACCTCGCGGTGGTGCGGCCCGACGTGCGCCTGCCCGAGAACGGGCTGACCCTGGCGATCCTGCACGACGAGGCCCTGGTGGTCGCGGCCCCGCCGGATTCGGGCATCCAGGCCTTCTCCGATCTCGCCGGCAAGCGCCTCGGCCTCGTCGCCCATCACGGCGCCGACCAGCCGCTGGTCGCGAGCCTGCTCGCCTACTACGCCCTGACGCCGGCCCCCACCGGGGCCGCGCCGGCCCCGGCCGATCCGGGCGGCGCGCTGCCGGCGGCCGCCGGCAGCGTCGCGCTGATCCCGCTCAAGGCCTCCGAGGTCGCGGCGGCGCTCGCCGAGCACCGGATCGACGCCGCCGCCGTCATCGCCGCCCCCTCCGACAAGTCCGCCGCCCGGGTAGTGCAGGCGGTCGAGGCCGCCTCGCCGGGCCGGGGCGCGACGATCGTCTCCATCCCCGACGGCGAGGCGATCGTGCAGCGCCTGCCCGAGCTGCAGGCCGTCACGATCGCGGCCGGCACCTTCGGGGGCCGCCCGAAACGGCCGGACGAGGAGGTGAAGACCGTCGGCGCCTCCTACCGGCTGATGGCCCGCGCCTCGCTGAGCCGCGACACCGCCGCGAGCGTGACGCAGCACCTGTTCGAGCTGCGCTCGCGCCTCGCCGCGATGGTGCCGAGCGCCAACCTGATGAAGGCGCCCGACTTCGACAGCGCCGCCGAGGCGACGAGCGCCCGCCTGCCGATCCATCCCGGCGCGGTCGACTATTACGAGCGCGAGCAGCAGACCTTCCTGCAGCGCTACGAGGACTGGGTCTACCTGGTAGCGTTCTTCGGCGGCGGCCTCGGCTCGGCGGTGGCCTGGCTCGGCCAGCGATTCGCCCGCGAGCAGCGCGCCCGCATCGACGCGGTCCTCGACCGGCTGCTGGCGATCCTGATCGAGGCGCGGGGCACGCAGGACCCGGCCGCGCTCGAGGCCCTGGCGGTCGAGATCGACGGCCTCGTCATCGACGTGGTGCGCCACGCCCGCGCCCACGACACCGACGTCCGCACGATGAGCGCGCTGATCCTCGCGGTGGACGCCGCCCGGGCGGCGGTGGCCGAGTGCCGGCGCGACGGGGCGCCTGTGCGGGAGCGGGCCGGGCGGGTGCTGTCGCTGCACCCGGCGGGCGGAGCGTGAATCGCCGTCCGGGCGCCGGCGGGCCTCAGGTGACGAGGTGGTCCCGCCGCCGGAGGGCCGGGAACAGCCGGCCCCACAGGGCCGCCACGGCGAGCGTGGCGACGCCGCCCACCACCACCGCCGGCACCGCCCCGATGAAGGCGGCGAGCGTGCCGGATTCGAACTCGCCGAGCTCGTTCGAGGCGCCGATGAACACGGTGTTGACCGCCGCGACCCGGCCGCGCATCGCGTCCGGGGTCTCGCCCTGGACGAGGCTCTGGCGGACGTAGACGCTCACCATGTCGGCGGCCCCCGTGACGAACAGGCAGGCCATCGACAGGGGCAGCGAGGTCGAGAGGCCGAATCCGATCGTCGCGAGGCCGAACACCCCGACGGCGATCAGGAGCCGTGGGCCGACCCCGCGGGTCAGCGGGCGCTGGGCGAGAAGGATCGCGGTCGCGACCGAGCCGAGGGCCGGCATGCTGCGCAGGAGCCCGAGGCCGAGGGGGCCGACGAACAGCACCTCCTGGGCGAAGATCGGCAGGAGCGCGGTGGCGCCGCCGAGCAGCACCGCCACGAGGTCGAGGGTGATGGCGCCGAGCACCACCGGCTGCGAGCGGATGTAGGTCAGGCCGGCGAGCAGCGTCGACCAGGTGACCGCCGGACGGGTGGTGACGGCGGCGGGCCGCGGCCGGATGCGGATGATGCTGAGCGCCGCGAGCGCGAAGCAGGCGGCGGCGAGGCCGAAGACCACCGCCGGACCGAGCGCGTAGAGCAGGCCGCCGAAGGCCGGGCCGGTCACCGAGGCGCTCTGCCAGAGCGAGGAGTTCAGCGCGATCGCGCTGCCGAAGAGCTCGCGCGGCACCAGGGTCGGCAGCAGCGCCTGGCTCGCCGGGTTGGCGAAGGCGCGGGCGGTGCCGACCAGCACCATCAGGGCGTAGATCGGCCAGACCGGCGCGGCATGCGAGGCCGCGAGCCCCATCAGGCCCAAGCCGGCCAGCGCCAGGAGCCCGTAGGCGAGGGCGGCGACCCGGCGCCGGTCGTAGGTGTCGGCGACGTGGCCGGTGACCAGCGCCCCGAGCATCGCCGGCGCGAAGCTCGCGAGCCCGACGAAGCCGAGCGCCAGCGCGCTGCGGGTGAGGTCGTAGACGAACCAGCCCACCGCCACCGCCTGCATCTGGTAGGCGAGGCCGGTGAGGAAGCGGGCGCCGCCGAAGAGCCGGAAGTCGCGGTTGCGGAAGAGCGTCCAGCCGGACGGGGCGGGGGAGAGCATGGTCGGTCCGTGCCCCGCCCTGGCGGCGGGGTGCTGGAGGGGAGCGTGCCCGGGCGGGCCGGAATCAGGTCAGAAGCTTGCGCGTGAGCACCGCGAGGCCGAAGGCCAGGGCCGAGACGGCGATCGAGATCGCGATGTAGAGCAAGCGCCGCGGCTGCTGGGCCGATTCAGCCCGCACCGGCTCGACGATCATGCTGAAGAACTCGATCTGCCGGTCGGCGATCATCCGCGAGCGCTCCCGCGCGGCGATCGTCGCGGCGTAGTACTTCTCGGCGGTCTTGCGCTCGGCGTCGAGCTCCTCGAACTTGGTGAGCGTGGCCGAGAGCACCCGGCGCTGCTCCGGATCCTGGTTGGCGGATTCGCGCTCGATGCGGGCGATGGTCTCGTCGAGCTGGGCGATCTGCGCCTTCAGGTCCTGGATGCTGCGGCTGTCGTCGCGCAGGTCGCGCTGGAGCAGGCTGAGCTTGACGGCGAGGCCGATCCGCTGGGTGCGGATCTCGGCGATCACCTTCAGGTTGGCGTCGTTGGACTTCTGGGCGTCGAGCACGCCGTCGCGATTGCGCAGGTCGCGCACCGCGACCTGCACCTTCGACAGGCGCGCCTCGGCGCGCTTCATCTCGCGCTCGCTCTCCGCCAGGGCGTCGCTGCGGGCCCGCTCGGTGAGCTGGTTCACCAGCCGCTCGCTCTCGGCGAGAATCGCCCGGTTCAGCTTGAGCGAGTCGTCGGGGTCGAAGGCGTTGACCGCCACCTCGATCAGGCCCGACGTCTCGACGCTGACGTGGACCCGCTCGCCCCAGTAGCGCACGAGCTTCTCGATCGGCTTTTCCGGATTGAAGCGGGAATAGCGGTCGATGTCGTCGCGGGAGAACATCTGCCGGAGCGGCAGGCTGCGCTCCAGCGTCTCGATCATCGTGCGGCTCTTGATGTACTCGCCGATGATCATCGAGTCCTGGGCGATCATCTGCGCCGGGATGCTCGACGTGGTGCCGAGCGAGTCCGGCGTCGCCTTCTCGGCGCCGCCGATCGCCGGCCGCAGGGCGAAGCGGGCCTCGGTCACGTAGCGGTCCGAGAGGTAGAGGCCGAAGAACACGGCGCTCCCCAGGGATGGAAGCACGAACAGGAACAGGCACAGGAGCGGGGTGACGATGTCCCGGCGCCGCTGCGCGCGGATCGTCCGGATCGTGGTCTTGTTCGGGTTCGAGAAGCGCGACACCCGCGCCGCCTGCCGCAGGGCCTCGCCGATCATCCGGGAGCGGTCGGCGGGGCTGAGCGCCTTGCCTTCCGGATTGCGGGCGTCGATCGTCATGACAGGGGGTTCCGGCTGCGGGCGGGACCGGGGCGCGGGGCGCGCCGGCCGGCCAGGGAGGCGGGAGGCAGGAGGAGGGGGGCGAGGCGGATCGGTGCTGCGCTCACTGGTTGAGCCGCTGGTAGACCTCGATCGCGTCGTTGATGTCCGGATAGATCACCGCGCGCCCGTTCGCCAGCACGATCCCCTGCTGGGCGTAGTCGCGGATCGTGTCCATCGAGTGCGAGCACATGATGATGTCGGCATTCGCCCGCCGCTTGCTCCACACCTCCTCGCAGCGCTTGGCGAAGCGCGCGTCGCCGACGCCGGTGATCTCGTCGACGATGTAGCAGTCGAAGGGGATCGCCATGCTCATGCCGAAGGCGAGCCGCGCGCCCATGCCCGAGGAGTAGTTGCGGATCGGCACGTTGATGTAGTCGCCGAGCTCGGCAAAATCCTCCACGAAGGCCAGGACCCGGCGCGGATCCTCGCCGTGGATGCGGGCGACGAAGATCACGTTCTCGCGCCCGGTCATCAGCGGGTGGAAGCCGCCCGCGAAGCCGAGCGGCCAGGAGATCCGGGTGGTGCGGATCACCCGGCCCTTGGTCGGCAGCTCGCAGCCGGCGAGCAGCCGCAGGGTCGTCGACTTGCCGGCACCGTTGATGCCGAGGATGCCGTAGCTCACCCCGGGCTTCAGGGTCAGCGACGCCTGGTCGAGGATGGTGCGGCGGTATCCGTCCGTCTTGTAGATCTTGGTGACGTTGTCGAGGCGGATCATCGGCGGGACAGCACGCTCGAAGGGGGTGCGGCCGCCATCCGGGCGGCGACGGGCGGGCCCGGAAGGCCTGTCCGATCATGCGCCGAGCCGGCAATCCGCACGGTTAACGAGGCCGGCCGCAACGGCCGTCAGCCTTCCGCCTAGGCCGGAAAAGCGGCGAATCTGAGAAGCCGGGCCCCCGGGGCCACCCCTCTCGCCCCGGCCGGCCTCCCTGCGTCGGCCCTCCCGTACCCGGGCCGCCGTCAAGATGAGGCATCAGTTTCAACTTATTATAAAGAAGAAACGCGGCGCCGCGTCGTCTTTGATTTCGCCCGGGTTTCGATTAAACCCCGGCGCATCCCGTATCGTTACCGGAAAGACGGCCGTGCTGATTGCGTTCCTGATCATGCTGCGCGAGGGGATCGAGGCGGCGCTGATCGTCGGCATCATCGCCGGCTACCTCGCCCAGACCGGGCGGCGCGCCTGGATGCCGGCGGTCTGGGGCGGCGTCGTCCTGGCGGCCGTGCTATGCCTCGCGCTCGGCCTCGGGCTGCAGGCGGTCGGCGCCGAGTTCCCGCAGAAGCAGCAGGAGCTGGCCGAGGGCGTGATCGCGCTCCTCGCCGCCGGGATGCTGTGCACGATGGTGTTCTGGATGCGCAGGGCGGCCCGCTCGGTCCGCGCCGAGCTGCACGGCGCCGTCGACCACGCGCTCGGTCGCGCCGGAAGAGCGCAGGGCGGGTTCGCGCTCGCCGTGATGGCCTTCCTGGCGGTCGGCCGCGAGGGGCTCGAATCGGTGTTCTTCCTCCTCGCCACGGTGCAGCAGGATGTAGGCTGGGGCGTGCCGGCGGGCGCGGTGCTCGGCATCGCGCTCTCCGTCGTCATCGGCGTCGCGCTCGCCAAGGGCGCGGTCCGCATCGACCTGCGCCGCTTCTTCCGCTGGACCGGCGTGTTCATCCTGTTCGTCACCGCGGGCCTGCTCGCCAGCGCGCTGAAGGCTTTCCACGAGGCGGGCCTGTGGAACCACCTCCAGGCCACCGCCTTCGACCTCGGCCACGTCCTGCCCGCCGACACGGTGCTCGGCACGCTGCTGACCGGCATCTTCGGGTACCAGGAGGCGCCGGCCTGGGGCGAGGTGCTGGTCTATCTCGGCTTCCTGGTCCCGGCCCTGTGGGCCTTCCTGGCCGGCGCCCGGCCGACCCCCGCCGCGCAGCCGCGTCACGCCTGACCGTTCCAAGGACCCGATATTGCCCAAGGACCCGACCTCGATGAAAGCCTGCCGGCCGGCCGCCCTCGCCGTCCTCCTCGCCTCCGCCGCGCCCGCCCTGGCGCAGGCGCCCGAGCCCGTCGCCGTCACGGTGACCGACAAGGGCTGCGAGCCCGCCGCCCTCACCGTCCCGGCCGGCAAGTCGGTGTTCAAGATCAGCAACAAGAGCCGCCGCGTGCTGGAGTGGGAGATCCTCCAGGGCACGATGATCGTCGAGGAGCGGGAGAACATCATCCCGGGCTTCGTGCAGTCGCTCTCGGCGACCCTGCAGCCCGGGACCTACGCGATGACCTGCGGGCTGCTCAGCAACCCGAAGGGCACGCTGACGGTGACGGCCGCCACGACCGCCGCGGCCGGCGCGCCCGACCCGATGGCGCTCGTCGGCCCGCTCGCCGCCTACAAGCTCTACGTGATGACCGAGGTCGAGGCGTTCCAGAGGCAGACGACGGCCTTCGCGGAGGCGGTCAAGGCTGGCCGGATCGCCGAGGCCAAGGCCCTCTACCCGCAGGCGCGCCGCCACTACGAGCGCATCGAGCCGGTGGCGTCGCTGTTCAACGACCTCGACAAGAGCATGGACGTCCGCGCCGACGACTTCGAGAAGAAGGAGGCCGATCCGGGCTTCATCGGCTTCCACCGCCTCGAGAAGGGGCTGTGGGCCGACGCCAGCACCGAGGGGCTCGGCCCCCATGCCGACCGGCTCGTCGCCGACGCCGCCGAGCTGAAGCGGCGCGTCGCCGACCTCACCATCCCGCCGGCCCGGATGGTCGGGGGCGCGGCCGGCCTGATCGAGGAGGTCGCGGCGACCAAGATCTCCGGCGAGGAGGACCGCTACAGCCGCACCGACCTGTGGGACTTCCACGCCAACGTCGAGGGCGCGCGCAAGATCTTCGACCTGCTGCGCCCCCTGGTGGCCGCCCGCGATCCCGACTTCGTCGCTCGCACCGAGAAGAATTTCTCGCGGGTCGAGACCCTGCTGGCGAAGTACCGGACCGAGGACGGGGGCTTTGCCCATTACGACGCCCTGAGCGACCGCGACCGCAACGCCCTCAAGGGCCCGATCACCGTGCTGGCCGAGGACCTCTCGACCCTGCGCGGCAAGCTCGGCCTGGATTGAGGCGCCGGCCATGACCTCCTGCCCGTTCTCGACCTCCCGGCGCGGCCTGCTGCGTGGGCTCGCCGCCGGTACCGGCGCGGCCGCCCTCGGCGTCGACCCGGCCCGCGCGGCCGACGCGACGCCGTCGGCCGCCAGCGACGGCACCCTCGACCGGCAGCCATTCCACGGCCCGCACCAGGCCGGCATCGTCACGGCCCAGCCCGCCGCCGCCCTGTTCGTCGCCCTCGACGTCCTGGCCGAGGATCGCGGCGAGCTCGCCAAGCTGTTCCGGATCCTGACCGACCGCTTCGCCTTCCTGACCGCCGGCGGCCCGGTGCCGCCCCTCGACCCGCGCCTGCCGCCGGCCGATTCCGGCATCCTCGGGCCGCAGGTGCTGCCCGACAACCTCACCGCCACGCTCGCCGTCGGCGCGAGCCTGTTCGACGACCGCTACGGCCTCGAGGGCGCAAAGCCCCGGCACCTGCGGCCGATGGACCGCTTTCCCAACGATTCCCTCGACGCCAAGCTGTGCCACGGCGACCTGCTGCTGCAATTCTGCGCCAACACCGCCGAGACCAACCTGCACGCCCTGCGCGACGTGATCCGCCACACCCCGGGGCTCGTCTCCCTGCGCTGGAAGCTCGACGGCATGCTGCCGCCCCACGTGGTCAACCGCCCGGGGCAGGACACGGTGCGCAACTTCCTCGGCTTCAAGGACGGCACCGCCAACCTCGATGCCGGCGACGAGGCGCTGATGCGCCGGCAGGTCTGGGTGCAGCCGGGCGGCGGGGAGCCGGGCAGCGGGGAGCCGGCTTGGGCGGCGGGCGGCTCCTACCAGGTGGTGCGGGTCATCCGGAACTTCGTCGAGCGCTGGGACCGCACCCCCTTGCGCGAGCAGGAGCGGATCTTCGGGCGTCACAAGGACAGCGGCGCGCCGCTCGGGCAGACCGACGAGCACGCCCTGCCGGACTACGCCTCCGATCCGGCCGGGGCGCGCACGCCGATGGACGCCCATATCCGGCTCGCCAACCCGCGCACGCCGGAGAGCGCCGCCAGCCTGATCCTGCGGCGCGGCTACAACTACTCGGCCGGGATCACCCCGTCGGGCCAGCTCGACATGGGCCTGCTGTTCTGCTGCTTCCAGGCCGATCTCGATGCCGGGTTCGTCGCGGTGCAGAACCGCCTCAACGGCGAGCCGCTCGAGGAATACATCAAGCCGGTCGGCGGCGGGTACTTCTACGCCCTGCCGGGCGTCTCGGCGCCGGGCGGGTTCCTGGGGCAGGGCCTGCTGGTCGGGGCGTGACGGCCGTCGCGGCGCCCGTTCACCGATCCTTAACCAACCGCCGCCACGATGGCCCGGACGCGAGAAAGCCGGGGCGAGCCCCGGCTTTCCGTCGATATCGATCGGGCGAGCGTACCCGCTCAGCCGAGATTGAGCCGGTCGACCTTGGTGCCGGAGCCGCGCACCGCTTCCGGGAGCGCCGAGAAGTCGGTGTACCCCGCCTCGCGTGCCATCGCGTCGAGGGCCTGCTGTTCGTTCTCGGCACCGCCGGTCCAGAGGATGGCGCCCGTCGCAGCCTGCCTGACCTGGAAGATGGCCATGAAACACGTCCTCCCACTGAAGCCTTAATCCGGACATCTAACGCGCGCCCGTCGGTTGAGGTTGCAGCAGATCGAACGTTGCGGGAAGTCGCTCTTTGGGTGTAGAGAATGAACGTTCATTCTCAAGGCGAGTCCCGCGTGCCGTCCAGCCCGAACCCCGCCCGCCTCGATTCGGCCGAGGAGCGCCGCACCCGCATCCTCGACGCGGCGGAGGCCTGCTTCGTCCGCCACGGCTTCCACCGCGCCACGATGCACGACGTGGCGGCGGAGGCCGGCATGAGCCCGGGCAACCTCTACCGCTATTTCCCGTCGAAGGACGCGATCGTGGCCGGCCTCGCCGAGCGCGACCGCGCCGCGGTGGCGGAGGATTTCTCCGGCATCGAGGCGCATCCCGACCTGATGCAGGCCTTCGCGGGCCTCGCCCGCCGCCACCTCGCCGAGGCGCCGGCCGAGAAGGCGGTCCTGTGCCTCGAGATGTGGGCCGAGGCGACGCGCAACCCCGCCATGGCGGCGATCTGCCGGGACTTCGAGCGCGAGATCGCGGCGCGGCTGTCCGGCCTCTATCGCCGGGCTCAGGGGCGCACATCGCAGCCCGCGCCCGGTGCCGACCCGGAGGCGCTGGCCCGCCTCGCGATGGTGATGGCGGACGGCATCATGATCCGCCGCGCCCTCTCGCCCGACTTCGCCCCCGGCCCCGTGATCGACGCCATGCTGACCCTGATCGGCGCGGCCCTCGACGGCCGCTTCGACCCGACGGGCCGGGCTCCGGCCGAACCCTCACCCGCCAATCCGGAATCCGCCCGATGACCCGCCCCCGTCGCCTCGCCGGATTCCTGACCGGGTCCCTGCTGCTGACCGGTTCCCTGGCTCCCCTCGCGGCCGCCCCGGCCCGCGCCGCCGACGCCGCGGCCCCGGACGGCTCCGTGGCCACCACCGCCCCGGCGCCCGCCGTCACCGTCGCGGTGGCGGCCGAGCGTGAGATCGTCGAGCGCGCCGTCGTCACCGGCACCCTGGTGCCGCGCGACGAGATCCTGGTCTCGCCGGAGATCGAGGGGAGCCGCATCACCGAGCTGCTGGCGGAGGAGGGCGACCGGGTCGCCAAGGGCGCTGTGCTGGCGCGGCTCTCGCGCGAGATGATCGACACGCAGCTCGCCCAGAACGCCGCCGCCATCGCCCGCGCGGACGGCGCGGTGGCGCAGGCGCGCAGTTCGATCGTGCAGGCCGAGGCCGCCCAGGTCGAGGCGAGCCTGTCGCTGGAGCGCGCGCAATCCCTGGCGAAGACCGGCAACGCCACCGCGGCGGTGCTGGAGCAGCGCGAAGCGGCGGCCAAGGGCGCCGAGGGGCGGCTGTCGGCCGCCCGCAACGGGCTCGCCATCGCCCAGGCCGACCTCGCCCAGGCGCGGGCGCAGCGCAGCGAGCTCGACCTGAAGCTCGCCCGCACCGAGATCCGGGCGCCGGAGGGCGGCATCGTCAGCCGCCGCACCGCACGGGTCGGCGCCACGGCGAGCGCCTCCGCCGAGCCGCTGTTCCGGCTGATCGCCCGCGGCGAGATCGAGCTCGAGGGCGAGGTGCCGGAGACTGGCCTCGCGCGCCTGCGCGCCGGCGCCCCGGCGAGCCTCGACCTCGACACCACCGACGGGCCGGTCTCCGTGTCCGGCCGCGTTCGCGTGGTCTATCCGGAGGTCGACCGGGCGACGCGGCTCGGCAAGGTCCGGATCAAGCTCGAGGCCGATCCGCGCCTGCGCATCGGCGCCTTCGCCCGCGGCGCCGTCGAGGCGGCGCGCCGCACCGGCGTGGCTGTGCCGCTGGCCGCGGTGGTCTACGGGCCCTCGGGCCCGACCGTGCTGGTGGTGACGGGCGAGCGGGTCGAGGCTCGCGCCCTCCGCACCGGCCTGTCGGCGGGGGGCTTCATCGAGGTCCGCGACGGGGCCAGGGCCGGCGAGGCGGTGGTGGCGCGCGCCGGCAGCTTCCTGCGCGACGGCGACCGGGTCCGGCCGATCTATCCCGCGATGCCCGCGACCGCCGAGGCCGGGCGTCCCTGACCGGATGCCCGCCTTCTCTGATTCCCTCGTGACCGGGTCCCCTCGATGCGCCTGAACGTCTCCGCCTGGGCGATCCGCAAGCCGATCCCCTCGATCGTGCTCTTCCTGGTGCTCGGGCTGCTCGGCCTCGTGAGCTTCCGCAGCCTGCCGATCACCCGCTTTCCCAACATCGACGTGCCGATCGTCTCGGTGACGGTGACCCAGGCCGGCGCCGCGCCGAGCGAGCTGCAGACCCAGGTGACGAAGTGGGTCGAGGACGCGGTGGCGGGGGTGAAGGGCGTCAAGCACATCACCTCGGCGATCACCGAGGGCACCTCGGCCACGACGATCGAGTTCCGCCTGGAGGTCAACACCGACCGGGCCGTCAACGACGTCAAGGACGCGATCGCCAAGGTCCGGATGAACCTGCCGCGGACGATCGACGAGCCGATCATCGCCCGGGTCGAGATCGCCGGCCTGCCGATCATGGTCTACGGCGCGTCCGCCCCCGCGATGACGCCCGAGGACCTGTCGTGGTTCGTCGACGACGTGGTGGCGCGCCAGATCCAGGGCCTGCGCGGCGTCGGCGGCGTCGAGCGCCTCGGCGGCGTCGCCCGCGAGGTCAGGGTGACCCTGAAGCCGGACCGGCTGCTGGCGCTCGGCATCACCGCAGCCGACGTGAACCGGCAATTGCGCCTGACCTCCGCCGACATGGCCGGCGGCCGGGCCGAGGTCGGCGGTCAGGAGCAGTCGATCCGGACCCTCGCCGCCTCCTCCTCCCTCGACACGCTGGCGGCGACCACGATCGTGCTGCCCGGCGGCCGCAAGGTGCGGCTCGACGACCTCGCGACCCTGACCGACGGCGCCGAGGAGCCGCGCACCTTCGCCCGCCTCAACGGCCAGCCGGTCGTCGCCTTCGCGATCTCGCGGGCGAACGGCGCCAGCGACGCCTCGGTGAGCGAGGTGGTGGTCAAGAAGATCGAGGAGCTGGGGAAGACCTATCCGGGCGTGCATTTCGACCGGATCGATTCCTCGGTCACCAACACCATAGGCAACTACGAATCCGCCATGCACAGCCTGGTCGAGGGCGCCGCGCTCGCCGTGCTGGTGGTGTTCCTGTTCCTGCGCGACTGGCGCGCGACGCTGATCGCCGCGGTGGCCCTGCCGCTCTCGGTCTTCCCGACCTTCTGGGCGATGAGCGCGATGGGCTTCTCGCTCAACGCGGTGAGCCTGCTGGCCATCACCCTCGTCACCGGCATCCTGGTCGACGACGCGATCGTCGAGATCGAGAACATCGTCCGGCACATGCGGCTGGGGAAATCGCCCTACCGCGCGGCGATCGAGGGCGCCGACGAGATCGGGCTCGCGGTCATCGCCATCACCGCGACCCTGATCGCGATCTTCGCGCCGGTCTCGTTCATGGGCGGCATCGCCGGGCAGTACTTCAAGCAGTTCGGCCTCACCATCGCGGCCGCCGTCTTCATGTCGCTGCTGGTGGCGCGTCTCATCACCCCGATGATGGCGGCCTACTTCCTGCGCGACCACGGCCACCACGAGGAGCACGAGGGCCCGGTGATGCGGGTCTACAACCGCGTCGTGCTGTGGTCGGTGCGGCACAAATACGTGACGCTGGTGGTCGGGCTGGCGCTGTTCGCCGCGTCGATCCTGTCGACGAGCCTGCTGCCGGCGGGCTTCCTGCCCAAGGAGGACGCCGCCCGCACCCTGATGGTGGTGGAGCTGCCCCCGGGCGCGCGGCTCGACGACACGATCGCCGTCACCGACCGGATCGCCCAGCGCATCCGCACCCTGCCTGAGGTCCGCTCCGTCTTTGTCGACGGCGGCCGCCAGCTGCCGGGCAAGAAGGAGGTGCGGCTCGCCACCTTCACCATCAACCTGACGCCGAAGAACGCCCGCGCCCGCAAGCAGGCCGACGTCGAGGCGGCGATCATGGACCTGATGCGCGACGAGGCCGACGTGCGCTACTGGTCCCTGCGCGAGGGCGGCCAGCGCGACTTCACCCTCATCGTCGCGGGCGGCGACACCGCCCAGGTCACCGACGTGGCGGAGCGGATGCAGCGCGAGGTCGCGGCCCTGCCGAACCTCGTCAACGTGATGTCGACCGCGCCCCTCGACCGGACCGAGGTCCGCATCCGCCCGAAGGCCGGCGTCGCCGCCGATCTCGGCGTCTCGACCGACACCATCGCCGAGACGGTGCGCGTCGGCACGATCGGCGACATCGGCCAGAACCTCGCGAAGTTCAACGCCACCGACCGGCAGATCCCGATCCGGGTGCAGCTGCCGATGAGCTTGCGCGGCGATCTCTCGGCGCTCGAGAGCCTGAAGGTGCCGGCGAAGAACGGCGCCTCGGTGCCGCTCTCGGCGGTGGCCGATATCAGCCTCGGCCGCGGGCCCACCGCCATCGACCGCTACGACCGCGCCGTGCGCGTGGCGCTCGAGGCCAACATGCAGGGCTCGGACGCGCTCGGCGAGCAGATCAAGCTCGCGATGAACACGCCGACCGCCCGCAACCTGCCGCCCGGCATCAGCTTGCGCCAGACCGGCGACGCCGAGGTGATGGGCGAGGTGTTCGAGGGCTTCGCCCTGGCGATGGGCGCCGGCCTGATGATGGTGCTCGGCGTCCTGATCCTGCTCTTCGCCTCGTTCTTCCAGCCGCTCACCATCCTGTTCTCGCTGCCGCTCTCGATCGGCGGGGCGATCCTCGGGCTCCTGATCTTCAACCGGCCGATCTCGATGCCGGTGGTGATCGGCATCCTGATGCTGATGGGCGTGGTGACCAAGAACGCCATCATGCTGGTCGATTTCGCCGTCGAGGAGATGGCCCGCGGCGTCGACCGGGTCACCGCCATCACCCAGGCCGGCGCCAAGCGCGCCCGCCCGATCGTGATGACGACCATCGCCATGGCCGCCGGCATGGTGCCGAGCGCGATGGCCTTCGGCATCGGCGGCGAGTTCCGCTCGCCGATGGCGATCGCGGTGATCTCGGGCCTGATCGTCTCGACGCTGCTGTCGCTGATCTTCGTGCCGGCGATCTTCCTGCTGATGGACGATCTCTCGCGTTTGATGGGCCGGCTGTTCGGGCGGTTCGTCGGCGCTGTGGACGAACCGGAGACGCATCCCGGTCACCGGCCGGCGGCAGCGGAGTAGGCGAGACGGGCAAGCGATTCCGGGAGCTCGTTCGAGCGGGATCGTCGTCCACAAGGCCGGGAAAACAGCCGGACATCTCCTACCCAGAACCTCCTCCGGAGATGTCCGTTCAACGGAGATGGACTGATCTCGGGGAAGCGCTCCAGAAGTCCTGCGACCGCTGGAGGCCTCTTTCGAGGTCAGCCGACCTTCGACCGGTCGGCATTTCAGGATGAGGTGCGAGTGTGCGATATCCCTGTTTATGTGGATTTTTCGATGGAAAGTCGCTCAAACAAGCTCTCATGATGAGGCAAGAGCATTAGAAATCAATCTTATTTTCAGAATTTATAGTAATTTTTTAAAAAATAATATCTGACTAGTATCAAGAGTGATAAATGTGTGGCTGATCGCGGATACCTCCGCGGAAGACTCGCCCGCCCACGGACGATGGCAGCAAAGCCGGCCATGCCACTGCGTGAGCCCGGTGGCCGAGGTCCGTGCAACCCTTCCGCGCAGCGCCGCAGCCTGCAAGCAAAGGGTCGGTCAACCCGCACTCATGATGAACGAATTGTAACGGAACCGCGCCGAATACACACGGGTTGACAGGCATCTGACCAAGAGGAAGACGCCATGATCAAGCCGCTGATCTCCGCCGCCGTGTGCGCCGCCTGCCTGATGTCCATGACCCCGGTCTTTGCCGCCGAGAACACCATCCCGCAGGGCAAGCGGGATGAGATGTCGCAGAAATACACCGAACACCAGATCAAGCAGCAGCAGAAAGAGAACCGCGAGGCCAATCGCAACGTCGACAGCCTGATCACCAACCGGAAGTAGGGCGGCGACGTTCGCCCTCTCCAGGGAACCTGCCCAGGCAGTTTGCCCACGTAGTTTGCCGAGGAAGCCTGCTCCTCTCCGACGTCGTCCCGGGTCCTCGCTTCGCGAGTCCCGGGACGAGGGGGAGGATGGGCGTGACCGTGCGCGTAGCGCCCTGCTCGCCGTCGGCGAAGGCTACTGCCCCCGCCGCGCCTGCGCGGCGAACCGCACCGCCTCCTCGGCGGCGCGGAACAGGGCCTTGGCCTTGTTGACGCATTCCTGCTGCTCGGAGGCCGGATCGGAATCGTGCACGATGCCCGCGCCCGCCTGGACGTGCATGCGCCCGTCCTTGACGATCGCGGTGCGCAGCACGATGCAGGTGTCCATCTGGCCGTCGGCGCCGAAATAGCCGATGCAGCCGCCATAGGGCCCGCGCTTCTCGCGCTCCAGCTCGTCGATGATCTGCATCGCCCGCACCTTCGGGGCGCCCGAGACCGTGCCGGCGGGGAATCCCGCGGCGAGCGCCGAGAGGGCGTCGTGCCGGGAATCGAGGCGGCCCTCGACGTTCGACACGATGTGCATGACCTGGCTGTAGAATTCGAGGAAGAACGAATCCGTCACCCGCACGCTGCCGATCTCGGCGACGCGGCCGACGTCGTTGCGGCCGAGATCGAGCAGCATCAGGTGCTCGGAGCGCTCCTTGGGGTCGGCGAGGAGCTCGTCGGCGAGCGCCCGGTCCTCCTCCGGCGTCGCGCCGCGGCGACGGGTGCCGGCGATCGGCCGGATCGTCACCGCGCCGTCGCGCACCCGCACCAGGATCTCGGGCGACGAGCAGACGATCTGGAACGCCCCGAAATCGAGGTAGCACAGGAACGGCGCCGGATTGACCCGGCGCAGCGAGCGGTAGAGGGCGAAGGCCGGCAGGGTGAACGGCGCGGCGAAGCGCTGCGACAGCACCACCTGGAAGATGTCGCCGGCGGCGATGTACTCCTTGGCCCGGGCGACCATGCCGAGGAAGTCGTCGGGGGCGACGTTCGAGACCTGGGCCGGCGCCCGGATCTCGGCCGGGTTCTGCCGCGCCTCGACCGGCAGCGAGCCTTCCAGCGCGTCGGCGGCGCGCTCCAGCCGCGCCAAAGCCGCCTCGTAGGCGGCCCGCGCGGACAAGCCGGCGACGGGGCGGATCGGCGCCACGAGCGCGATCTCGTCGCGCACCGCGTCGAACACCACCATCACGGTCGGGCGGACCAGGATCGCGTCGGGCACCCCGATCGGGTCGGGATGGGGCGCGTCGAGGCGCTCCATCTCGCGGACCATGTCGTAGCCGAGATAGCCGAACAGGCCCGCCGCCATCGGGGGCAGGCCGGGCTCGTCGGGGATCGCGCTCTCGGCGATCAAGGCCCGGAGGCTGTCGAGGGGCGGGGCCGCCTCGGGCGCGAAGGCGGCGAGGTCGGGCGCCGCGGCGCGCTCGGCCCGCCCGGCGGCGCAGCGCCAGATCAGGTCGGGATCGAGGCCGATCATCGAGTAGCGGCCGCGCACCGCGCCGCCCTCGACCGATTCGAGCAGGAAGGCGGCGCCGTCGCGGCCGGCCTTCAGCTTGAGGAAGGCGGCGACCGGCGTCTCGAGGTCGGCCACCAGGGTGGCGCGCAGGAGGACCGGCCGGCCCGCGGCATAGGCCGCGGCGGCGGCCTCGGGGGAGGGGGCGACGTGCATCAGTACTCGCCGCCGATCGCCCGGCGGAACGCCGTCTCGTTGACCGAGATGCCGGCCTGCTTCTGCACGTCGGCGATGTACTCGGCCAGGATGTCGTCGGCGAGCGCCGTCCGGTACTGCCCCTCGACCGCGACCGCGGCCGGAGCGGACGGCACGAAGGCCGGCACCGTCGCGGAGGTGACCCGGAACACCACCCGGGCGACGCCCTCGCCGGAGGCGAAGCCGGCCTTGTTCACCGGGGTGGCGAAGACGCGGGCGACGCTCTCGGCGGAGAGACCGTCGCGACCGCGGCCGCGGGCGAGGTCGGAGACGGTCTTGACCTCCTGGCCGAGGGACTTCGCGACCTCCTCGATCGCCTCGCCCTTGTCGAGCCGCTCGGCCGCCTCGCGGGCCTTGGCGGCGAGCCGGCGGGAGACCTCGTCGGCCTTCCACTGCGCCACCACCGCGTCGCGGACCTCCGCCAGCGGCTTGTCGTGGGCCGGGTCGACCTTGGTCACGTCGTACCAGACGTAGCCGCCCGAGCGGGTGCGCAGCGCCTCGTTGTCGGCGCCCATGTCGCTGCGGAAGATCGCCGCGAGGGTCGCGTCCTTGTCGGGGATCGCGTCCACCGCCTTGCCTTGCGGGTCGCGGCCCTGCGCGTCCACCGCCGGCACGGCGACGAGGCTCAGGCCCTGGTCGCGGGCGATGTCGGCCAGCGGCTTGGCGCCGGCGCGCTGGTCCTCGATCGCGTCGTGGACCTTCTCCAGCCCGTCCCGGGCCTTGTCGAGGGCGACCTCGCGGCGGACCTCGCCGGCCACCTCCTCGAACGGCTTGCGCGCCGCCGGCTGCACCGCGGTCACCCGCAGCAGCACCGTGCCGAAGCGGCCCTTGACCGGCTCGGTCACGGTGTCGGGCGCGGCCGCGAAGGCGGCGTCGGCGACCGCCGGGTCGAACAGCTCGGACTTGGTGAAGGTGCCGAGGTCGAGGGCCTTGGCGTCGAGGCCGCGCTCGGTCGCGATCTGGTCGAAAGTGGCGGCGCCGCTGCGGATCCTGGCCAGCGCCGCTTGCGCGTCGGCGTCGTTCGGGAACACGATCTGCTGGATCGCGCGCTTCTCCGGCGTGCCGAAGCGGGTCTTCTCGGATTCGTAGCGGGCCCGCGCCTCGGCGTCGGTCACGGCGTCGGGCTTGGCCAGGGTCGCCGGATCGAGGACGAGCAGGTTCACGCTGCGAGACTCGGGCGCCCGGAACGCGCTCTTGCGGTCGTTGTAGAAGGTGGTGACCTCCTCGTCGGTCGGCGCCGGGATCTCGCCAGCCGCCGCCTCCGGCAGGGTGATGGTCGAGGCCGCGCGGCGCTCGGCGGTGTAGCGGTGGATCGCCTCGCGGGCGGCCAGCGACACCGGCAGATCGGCAGTGATCGCGTCGGCGAGCTGGAGCCGGGCGGCGACGGCGCGCTGCTCCTGCACGAAGCCCTGCTCGGTCAGGCCGGCCTGGCGCAGCGTGTCGCGGAAGGTGTTGACGTCGAAGGCGCCGTTCGGGCCCTTGAAGGCCGGCTCCTCCTGGATCAGCCGCACCACCGCGGAATCGGGGATGCGCAGGCCGAGGTCCTTCGTCTTCTGGTCGAGGGAGGCCTCGGTGATCAGCTGGGCCAGCACCTGGCGGTCGAGGCCCAGCGCCCGGGCCTGGTCCGGCGTGATCGGCCGGCGGCTCTGGCGCGACAGGCGCTGCAGCTGGTTCTGGTAGGCGGTGCGCAGGGCCTCGGCCGGGATCTGCGTGCTGCCGACGGTCGCGACCGCGTTGCTGCCGCCGCCGCGGAAGATGTCGCCGATGCCGAAGATGGCGAGGCCCGCGATCAGGAGGCCGAACACCACCGTCACCACGATCTTGCCGAGCCAGCTCTGGCTGGCGGCGCGGAACCCCTGGAGCATCGCGATCCTCAGACATACCCGTGAGGGCGCCTGCCACGAGGGGGCGCCCGGTTCCGGCCGCGATACCGCATAAGCGCCGCAAGGCAAAGGGCGGCGCTCCCCGGCGGTTTGCCGCCCGGCGGCGGACCTGTTACCCGGCGACGCTTGTCCGACACTGCCTGTCGAAAGATCGGGGGAGAACCATGACGACCGAACGGCCACGCCCGCTGGTGGCGGGAAACTGGAAGATGAACGGCCTCCAGGCCTCGCTGAAGGTGGCCGAGGCGGTGCGCGACGGCCTCGACGCGGCGCTGGCGCAGCGCATCGACGTGCTGGTCTGCCCGCCCGCGACCCTGGTGGGGGCGACGGCCGCGGCGCTGAACGGCTCCGCCGTGAAGGTCGGCGGCCAGGACGTCCATCCGGAAGCGAGCGGCGCCTATACCGGCAACGTCTCGGCCGAGATGCTGGCCGATGCGGGCGCGACCTACACCATCGTCGGCCATTCCGAGCGCCGGGCCTATCACCGCGAGAGCGACGCCGACATCCGCGCCAAGGCGCTCGCCGCCCGCCGCGCCGGTCTCGTGGCGATCATCTGCGTCGGCGAGACCCGCGAGGAGCGCGAGGCCGGCCGGACCCTGGACGTCGTGCGCGGCCAGCTCGCCGGCTCGCTGCCCGACGGCGCCACGTCCGCCGACACGGTGATCGCCTACGAGCCGGTCTGGGCGATCGGTACCGGGCTGACCCCGACGGTGGACGACGTGGCGCAGGTCCATGCCCTGATCCGGCAGGAGCTCGAGGGCCGGCTCGGCGCCGACGGCGGCAAGGTGCGCATCCTCTACGGCGGCTCGGTGAAGCCCTCGAACGCCGCCGAGCTGATGGGCGTCGCCAACGTCGACGGCGCGCTCGTCGGTGGGGCGAGCCTGAAGGCCGAGGACTTCTTGGGAATCGCGGCGGCGTATCGCTGAGGCATCGCCGCCTCAACCCGTTCGTCCCCGGGACCGTATGTCGGAGCCGGGGGCCGGACGCACCGGGCGGAAAAATCCGGAGAGCCATGCGATCGGCGTCGCGACGCCGATCGCATGGCTCCTTCGCTGCCCGCTACCGCGCCTCAGCTCGCGGCATCTCTCCGACTCCGGAATGCCTCCATGCAGCGACGGCATGCTCCACCTGCGGCTCCGTCGATGCGGCCCAGAACTCAAGCGTTCTTCGTTCCGGCGCAGGCTCAGTCTCCAGCGTGACCGTCCCCTTACGCCCAGGTTGGCGGCCTCGACCCTGGCGCGCAAGCGGCGCGACTTGGAGCAGGACCTCGACGCCATCCTGAAGGCCCCAGCGCCGTGCGATTTGGCCCAGGTGCTCCAGGCCCAGGTGCTCCAGGCCCAGGTGCTCCAGGCCCAGGTGCTCCAGGCCCGGATGCGCCGGGCAGGGGACCAACTCTTGACCTTCATGGGCGGACGTCACCAACAACGCCTGCGAGCGCGACCTGCGACCGGCCGTGGTCCAGCGCAAGGTGACCAACGGCTATCGGGCGATGTGGGCGGCCAAGGGCGAGGCGGACGTGCGCGCCATCGTTGCCACCGCCGCCCTCCGGACCAAGGTCACACCCTTCTCCAGCCTGCTCGCGACCATCACCGCCCGATCAAAACCCCGCCTCCAAGTTAAAGAGGGGGGCGGAAAACGCGCACGCCGAAAATACCCCCTGGGTGATTACGTTTATCGCTAGCTGAAACTCTACGCAGCCAGCACGATATCTGCGAATGCATCAGCTTCTTGTCTGGGATTTTCAAGGATAAAATTATTATGGAAAAATTCTGTTTGTCCTAAATTTCTCATTGTGTCAGAATACACATAATTTGTATGGTTTCTATTAGCCTTGTCGAAAAGAATCTGATTCGACCAGACGAGATCGCTGTCATTTAGAACTACTAGCTTATTCATCGGTGAAAATATCCCGGTATGAATGGCCGAGCTTATTGTCCCACATACAGTCCTGCCGCCCTTAAACGCCAAAATTTGTTCTCTGAACGGCATATCTTGCGGATGCCATATTTCGATCCCGCGATCCGCAAGTCGATTTTCGAATTCGGCTTCATTAACAATATGACTTATTCCTTTCAAAAGTCTTGATTTCGACATATATATCGGGGATAATGTGGTGTGAAAAAGATTATTGGTCAAGCGATCGCCTATTTCATTGCAAAAAATAGAAAAAGCCCTGTAAGAAATATTATTTTCTTCGAAACTTGCGGCAGGAACGTCTAAAGACGAGAAAATTACTGGCTTATCGAAATAGGCAAATCTTTCCGGGCCAACCCCAAAGGATGCGAAGCACTCTCGAACGTACTCTTTGTTGAAATGAGGAAGAGCGCCCTCTCGATTGAGAATAGCAATTTTCTTATCATTTTTACTAAATTTTGATAGCCACCAATATCTACTAAGGCAAGAAGTGAGAAAATGTCCGTAGTGCGAATCTATAAAACCTCCAAAAATCATTGGCTCTTCGATAAGATCGGAAATTTCGTCAGGATTGATGCTGCTGAAGAAATTTGCACCGCCGCCAAGATGGAGAGCAGGAACTCCATGAAATGTCCCCGCAGCCGTAATAAGATGTCTGCCGCGCGAATATAATCCAGAAGATATACCGTCAATACCCAACGGCACCAGCAATACGTCAATGCAATTTTCAAATTTCGGTTCATAATCGACTGATGTGGTATATCCATGAATGCTTTGACAATTCTTGATCATGGTATTCCCGAATGTTCGACAGGAATCGATATCGTGGTGAGTCGTGCCACAGGCGGTTGCCGATGCGCAACAAGATCGTCGACAAGAGCACGCAAAATACCTTGTCTCGTCGGCGGCCATCGAGGCCGAAGAACGTCCCCAGGGAGAGCTCAAGCTAGCTGACAACTGAGATCGTTACAGTTTTGAGGTGCATCGACGGAAAAAGTGCGAAATGAGCCGCGCCACTTTCATGCCCCCATCGGACACCACGAGCAAGTGATGTGTCGGCTCGTGGGGGAGCAGTATGTTTTAAAATGAAAACTGGAGAAAGGACCGTGTTGTGGTCAGTCGACGCTGAGCGCTGTCAGGATTGCCGGAATCTAGCGTTGGCCCAGGCAGATGGGTGTCGAATCCTTGGTGGGCGGTGACGGGCTCGAACCGCCGACCCTCTCGGTGTAAACGAGATGCTCTACCGACTGAGCTAACCGCCCGGGTGTCGGCATCGTTAAGGCGCCTCGGCTGCGAGTGCAAGACGGCGCAGCGAGGCTTCGCAGGCAGGGCGTCTCACGCGCGACGAGGGCCCGGGGGAGGAGGCTGGTGCCCCGCCCGGAATCCCCGCCGACCCCACCCCGGCTTTCTTGAGCCGGCGGCTTGACAGGGTAGGGGGCGCCCCATACACCGCAGCCATCGCAGCACTGCGAGACGCCGGGCGGACGTAGCTCAGTCGGTTAGAGTGCCGGCCTGTCACGCCGGAGGTCGCGGGTTCGAGCCCCGTCGTCCGCGCCACTTCCTTCATCGGAAAAGGCGTTTCTGTAGTGCAACGTGCCATGTGCGGACGTAGCTCAGTCGGTTAGAGTGCCGGCCTGTCACGCCGGAGGTCGCGGGTTCGAGCCCCGTCGTCCGCGCCACTTCTCCTTCGGGGAATTGGCAGCCGAAGCTGCATGGTGAAGCGAGCGCGCCGCGCGGGCGTAGCTCAGTTGGTTAGAGTGCCGGCCTGTCACGCCGGAGGTCGCGGGTTCGAGCCCCGTCGCCCGCGCCACTCGCCCCGCAACATCCTCACCGTCCTTCTCTCGCGCAACGCTGCGCAGGATCGTTGGTCGACCGCCCTGACGCAGGGCCGACAGCGTGCCGTGCGGCGGTCAGGCCCGGCCGGACGACGCATCGGGACCCGACCATGTCCGCGTCGGACGGGTCCGCTCCGCGACCCCGTCGCGGACCGCCCGGCGCCGAGCCGCGCCGTTTCGCGACACCCTGCGGATCGCGCCCCGAAAATTTCCACAATCGCCCGACAGGTGCCCCCTGCGCGAAGGGCGCCGCATGCGGCGGCGCCGATCCAGGACTTGAAGACGATGTCGCATCCGTTCCGTTCGACGGTTCCCGCCCCCGGCATGGCGGAGGTCCCGCGGCGCGGCTTCGTGCGGACCGTCCTGACCGGCGCGCTCTCCGCCGGGGCGCTGGCGCTCGCCGGCTGCAGCGGCTCGGCGATCCTGCCCGCCCCCGACCTGCCGACCACGCCGGTCATCCTCGACGAGGCCGCCGCGGCGGCGGCGATCTCGCGCTACCGGGCGAGCCACGGCCTCGGGCCGGTGGTGATCGATTCCTCGCTGGTGCGCGCCGCCTCGTACCAGGCCGGGGCCAATGCCCGGGCCGGCCAGCTCTCGCACGAGGTCGGCGGCACCTTCGACGCCCGGCTCAAGCGGGCCGGCTTCGGCGGCCGCTACGCCGCCGAGAACCTCAGCGCCGGCTCGACGACCTTCGACGAGGTGCTGAAGCGCTGGCAGGTCTCGCCCGAGCACAACCGCAACATGCTGATGCCGCAGGTCAGGCGTGTCGGCATCGCCCGGGTCGATGCGCCCGGCAGCCGCTACAAGCGGTTCTGGGCCCTGATCCTCTCCGACGGTTGACGTCTTCGTTGCGGTGCAGCATCGCCGCCGGCACCCGGCCGGCGCACCGAAAACGGCCCGGAAGGGCAGGGGCCTGCGACGATCCTCCCCGCCCGTCGGGCTCTTCGGGGCGTTGTGCGTCGGGCATGACTCCCTATCTTGCGTGCAGACGTTCGCGGTTTGTGCGGTGCGAACGCCCCTTGTTTCGTCATACCCGCTCGTTTAAGCCTCGCGGCACCTTCCGGGCTTTGGAACCGTTCCGAGAACGGCCCCGGCGGCCCGCGATGCGGGTCCGTGCCGAGGCCCGCGCTCATCCAAGGCCTCGCGCCAACCCTTGAGGATGCTCGATGAACGGCCTCCTGTCGGATTACCTGCCGCTGGTGATCTTCATCGGCGTCTCCCTCTTCATCGCCGCTGCGCTCCTCGTGGCTCCGTTCCTGGTCGCCTACAACAGCCCGGACCCGGAGAAGCTCTCGGCCTACGAGTGCGGCTTCAACGCCTTCGACGACGCGCGCATGAAGTTCGACGTGCGCTTCTACCTCGTCGCCATCCTGTTCATCATCTTCGACCTCGAAGTGGCCTTCCTGTTCCCGTGGGCGATCACGTTCGGGGACCTCGGCTGGTTCGGCTTCTGGTCGATGATGGTCTTCCTCGGCGTGCTGACCGTCGGCTTCGTCTACGAGTGGCGCAAGGGCGCCCTCGAATGGGACTAGAAGCGTAAGACGCCTCGCAGCCGCCCCCGAGACGAGAAGCACCGGACCCCGCCATGTCCCTCACCACCGTCCGCGCCCCGACGATCGCGCCGCAGCCCAAGGGCATCCTCGATCCCTCGACCGGCAAGCCGATCGGCGCCAACGACCCGACCTTCCTGACGATCAGCGACGAGCTCGCCGATCGCGGCTTCCTGTTGACGACGGCCGACGACCTCATCACCTGGGCCCGCACCGGCTCGCTGATGTGGATGACCTTCGGCCTCGCTTGCTGCGCCGTCGAGATGATGCAGATGTCGATGCCGCGCTACGATTGCGAGCGGTTCGGCTTCGCCCCGCGCGGCTCGCCGCGCCAGTCCGACGTGATGATCGTCGCCGGCACCCTCACCAACAAGATGGCGCCCGCGCTCCGCAAGGTCTACGACCAGATGCCGGAGCCGCGCTACGTCATCTCGATGGGCTCCTGCGCCAACGGCGGCGGCTACTACCATTATTCCTACTCGGTGGTGCGCGGTTGCGACCGGGTGGTCCCGGTCGACATCTACGTCCCGGGCTGCCCGCCGACCGCCGAGGCGCTGCTCTACGGCGTTCTGCTGCTGCAGAAGAAGATCCGCCGCACCGGCACGATCGAGCGCTGAGGCGGGACGATGAGCAACGGCATCACCATCCGGGCCCACACCCAGAGCGAGCAGGGCGAGGCTGCCCTGCAGGCGCTCTCCGACGCCCTCGCCGGGACGCTGGGCAGCGCCATCACCGACCGGGCGATCGCCTTCGGCGA
Source organism: Methylobacterium platani (assembly GCF_001653715.1). GTDB lineage: Bacteria > Pseudomonadota > Alphaproteobacteria > Rhizobiales > Beijerinckiaceae > Methylobacterium > Methylobacterium platani. The sequence goes on along the minus strand of NZ_LWHQ01000013.1, from coordinate 72,709 downwards.
GCTGACCCTGATCGTCGAGGGCTCCGAGATCGTGCGGGTGCTCACCCACCTGCGCGACGATCCGGCCTGCGCTTTCTCGACCTTCATCGACATCTGCGGCGCCGACTATCCGGCGCGGGCGAAGCGCTTCGACGTCGTCTACCACCTGCTGTCGATGCGCCATAACCGGCGCATCCGCGTGAAGGTCCAGACCGACGAGCGCACGTCCGTCCCGACCGCGATCCCGGTCTTCCCGGCGGCGAACTGGTTCGAGCGCGAGACCTACGACCTCTACGGCATCCTGTTCTCGGGCCATCCGGACCTGCGCCGGCTGCTGACCGATTACGGCTTCGAGGGCCATCCCCTCCGCAAGGACTTCCCGCTCACCGGCTTCGTCGAGGTCCGCTACGACCAGGACGAGGCCCGGGTGGTCTACGAGCCCGTGCGACTGACGCAGGAATTCCGCAACTTCGACTTCCTGTCCCCCTGGGAGGGCACCGACTACGTGCTTCCGGGCGACGAGAAGGCCGACAAGGCACCGGCGAAAGGCTGAGCCGACATGGGCGAGCACAGCATCCGCAACTTCTCGATCAATTTCGGCCCGCAGCACCCGGCGGCGCACGGCGTGCTGCGCCTCGTGCTGGAGCTCGACGGCGAGGTGGTCGAGCGCGTCGACCCGCATATCGGCCTGCTCCACCGCGGCACCGAGAAGCTGATAGAGGTCAAGACCTACCTCCAGGCGACGCCCTATTTCGACCGGCTCGACTACGTCGCGCCGATGAACCAGGAGCACGCCTTCTGCCTCGGCATCGAGCGCCTGCTCGGCATCGCGGTGCCGCGCCGCGCCCAGCTGATCCGCACCCTCTACTGCGAGATCGGCCGGCTCTTGTCGCACCTCCTCAACGTCACCACGCAGGCGATGGATGTCGGCGCCCTCACGCCCCCGCTCTGGGGCTTCGAGGAGCGCGAGAAGCTGATGATCTTCTACGAGCGCGCGTCCGGCGCGCGTCTCCACGCCAACTACTTCCGGCCGGGCGGCGTCCACCAGGACCTGCCGCCGAGCCTGATCGACGACATCGAGGCGTTCTGCGAGACCTTCCCGCAGATCGTCGACGATCTCGACGATCTCGTGATGGCCAACCGCATCTTCAAGCAGCGCAACGTCGACATCGGCATCGTCACCGTCGAAGAGGCCCTGGCCTGGGGCTTCTCGGGTGTGATGGTGCGCGGCTCCGGCATCCCGTGGGACCTGCGCAAGTCGCAGCCCTACGAGGCCTATGCCGAGATGGAGTTCGACATCCCCGTGGGGAAGAACGGCGACACCTACGATCGCCAGGTCATCCGCATGGAGGAGATGCGCCAGTCGGTGCGCATCATGAAGCAGTGCATCGCCAAGCTGCGCGAGCCGGCCGGCCAGGGGCCGATCGCGACGCAGGACGGCAAGGTCGCGCCGCCGCCGCGGCGCGAGATGAAGCGCTCGATGGAGGCGCTCATACACCACTTCAAGCTTTACACCGAGGGCTTCCACGTCCCGGCCGGCGAGGTCTACGCCGCGGTCGAGGCGCCCAAGGGCGAGTTCGGCGTCTACCTCGTCGCCGACGGCACCAACAAGCCGTATCGCTGCAAGATCCGCGCTCCGGGCTTCGCCCACCTCCAGGCGATGGACTGGATGTGCCGCGGCCACATGCTGGCGGACGTGTCGTGCATCCTCGGCACGCTCGACATTGTGTTCGGTGAGGTGGACCGGTGAGCGGGCTGACGCCCGCGCCCGCGCCCGTCGGACACGTTTGAGACATGGACGTTTGAGATATGGCCAACCGCAGACTCGCCCCGGTATCCGAGCAGCCCGAGAGCTTCGCGTTCACGCCTGAGAACGCCGAATGGGCCAAGGGGCAGATCGCCAAGTACCCGGAGGGGCGCCAGGCCTCGGCGGTGATCCCGCTGCTGTGGAAGGCGCAGGAGCAGAACGGCGGCTGGCTGCCGCAGAAGGCCATCGAGGCGGTGGCCGACCAGCTCGGCATGCCGCATATCCGGGTGCTGGAGGTCGCGACCTTCTACACGATGTTCGCCCTAGAGCCGGTCGGACGCTACTGGATCCAGGTCTGCGGCACGGCGCCCTGCGACGTCTGCGGCGCCCGCGAGCTGAAGCAGTACCTGCACGAGCGGCTCGGGCCCTCGGGCCATGTCAGCCCGGACGGCAACTTCTCCTGGCTCGAGGTCGAGTGCCTGGGCGCGTGCTGCAACGCCCCGATGGCGCAGATCAACCACGACTATTTCGAGGACCTGACGCCCGAATCCCTCGGCAAGCTGATGGACGACCTCGCGGCCGGCCGGCCGGTGAAGACCGGCTCGCAGATCGGCCGCGTCTCTTCCGAGCCCAAGGACGCCGTCACGACCCTCCAGGACGAGACGCTGTTCGACGGCTCCCGCGTCGGCGCCTGGCGCAAGCGCTTCGAGGAGGAGGGCCTGAAGGAGCAGGGCGCCGACACGACCGGCGAGAAGGCCCGCACCGAGGCCTCGGCCGCCGAGAGCCCGAAGGCTGCGCGTCCCGATGCCGGCCGGCCGAGCGAGAGCAAGGCCGCCGACACCCCGGTCCAGCGGGCGGCGGACGGAAAGCCGGCCGTCGACACGGCGGCCGAGAAGGGCCAGGCGGCGCCCGAGCGCACCACCGTCGCCGAGACCCGGACCGGGCCTGAGACCGTCGGCACGCCGCAGAGCGGCCGCTCCTACACCGAGACCCCTTCGAAGCCCGAAGACGGCCGGCCGGTGGCCGGTTCCAAGGGCACCACGCCGGAGGCCGGCGCCGAGCCGGCGAACGCCGCGGGAAAGACTGACGGATCGCAGGCCAAGCCCGTCGGCATCACCCCGGCGGACAAGGCGGCCGACAAGGGCCCGCCCGGCCCGAAGGCGAAGTAAGCCGTCATCATGATGCTCCCCGTCACAGCAGGCCTGTAGGACGATCGCCATGCTCGCCGATCAGGATCGGATCTTCACCAACCTCTATGGTCTCCACTCCCCCGGTCTCGAGGCCGCGAAGAAACGCGGCGCGTGGGACGGCACCCAATTCCTGCTCCAGCAGGGCCGGGACTGGATCATCGAGGAGATGAAGAAATCGGGCCTGCGCGGCCGCGGCGGCGCCGGCTTCCCCACCGGCCTGAAGTGGTCCTTCATGCCCAAGAAGTCGGACGGCCGGCCGCACTACCTGGTGGTCAACGCCGACGAGTCCGAGCCGGGCACCTGCAAGGACCGGGAGATCATGCGGCACGATCCGCATCTCCTGATCGAAGGCTGCATGCTGGCCTGCTTCGCCATGGGCGCGCATGCCTGCTACATCTACATCCGCGGCGAGTACGTCGCCGAGAAGCACGCGCTCCAGCGCGCGGTGGACGAGGCCTACGCCGCCCGCCTCGTCGGCGAGAGCAACGTCCACGACTACCCCTTCGACATCTACGTCCATCACGGCGCCGGTGCCTACATCTGCGGCGAGGAGACGGCGCTGATCGAGAGCCTGGAAGGCAAGAAGGGGATGCCGCGGTTGAAGCCGCCGTTCCCGGCCAATATGGGCCTCTACGGCTGCCCGACGACGGTGAACAACGTCGAGTCGATCGCGGTGGCCGGCACCATCCTGCGCCGCGGCGGCGCCTGGTTCGCGGGCCTCGGCCGTCCGGGCAATACCGGCACGAAGCTGTTCTGCATCTCCGGCCACGTCAACAAGCCGTGCAACGTCGAGGAAGAGCTCGGCATCACCTTCCGCGAGCTGATCGACCGGCATTGCGGCGGCATGCGCGGCGGCTGGGACAACCTCCTGTGCTCAATCCCCGGCGGCTCCTCGGTGCCGTTGGTGCCGGCGGCCGAGATCATCGACGCGCCGATGGATTTCGACACGCTGAAGAACCTGAAGTCGGGCCTCGGCACCGCCGCCGTGATGGTGTTCGACAAGTCGACCGACATGGTCGCGACGATCGCCCGCATCGCGTACTTCTACAAGCACGAGTCCTGCGGCCAGTGCACCCCGTGCCGCGAAGGCACCGGCTGGATGTGGCGCGTGATGCTGCGCATGGCCGAGGGCCGGGCGCAGAAGCGCGAGATCGACATGCTGCTCGACGTGACGAAGCAGATCGAGGGCCACACCATCTGCGCGCTCGGCGACGCCGCTGCCTGGCCGATCCAGGGCCTGATCCGGCACTTCCGTCCCGAGATCGAGAAGCGCATCGACCGCTACACCGCCAACCCGCACCCGACCCCGGTGCCGATGGCGGCGGAGTGAGAAAGTGCCGCGTCTCGCCCGTCATGACCTGCCTTCCCGGTTCGCCGGCCCTGCGCGCGGAGACGCGCGCCCCGCGGACCTCGCCCGAGAGTTGACCGCATGACCAAGATCCTCGTCGACGGCATCGAGGTCGATGTCCCGCCCGACTACACCCTGCTCCAGGCCTGCGAGGTCGCGGGCGCCGAGATCCCGCGCTTCTGCTTCCACGAGCGGCTGTCGATCGCCGGCAATTGCCGGATGTGCCTGGTCGAGCTGAAGGGCGCGCCGAAGCCCGTCGCCTCCTGCGCCTGGGCCGTGCGCGATTGCCGTCCCGGCCCGAACGGCGAGCCGCCGGCGGTCTCGACCAAGTCGGCCCTGACCAAGAAGGCCCGCGAGGGGGTGATGGAGTTCCTCCTCATCAACCACCCGCTCGATTGCCCGATCTGCGACCAGGGCGGCCATTGCGACCTGCAAGACCAGGCCATGGCCTACGGCGTCGACTCGACCCGCTACGGCGAGAACAAGCGCGCCGTCGAGGAGAAGTATATCGGCCCGCTGGTGCGGACCGCGATGAACCGCTGCATCCACTGCACCCGCTGCGTCCGCTTCCTGGCGGAAGTGGCCGGCGTGCCGGATCTCGGCGCCATCGGCCGCGGCGAGGACATGGAGATCACCTCCTACCTCGAGCGGGCGATGGAATCGGAGCTGCAGGGCAACGTCGCAGACCTGTGCCCGGTCGGGGCGCTGGTCCACAAGCCGCAATCCTACAACGTCCGCCCCTGGGAGCTGAACAAGACCGAGTCCGTCGACGTGATGGATGCCGTCGGCTCGGCGATCCGCGTCGACACCCGCGGCCGCGAGGTGATGCAGATCGAGCCTCGGGTCAACGAGGCGATCAACGAGGAGTGGATCTCCGACAAGACCCGCCACGTCGTCGACGGCCTGCGCCTGCAGCGCCTCGACCGGCCGTACCTGCGCGAGAACGGCCGCCTGCGGCCTGCCTCCTGGGCCGAGGCGTTCGCGGCTGTCGCCGCCAAGCTCAAGGGCGCCGACCCGAAGCGCGTCGGCGCGATCGTCGGTGACCTCGCGGGCGTCGAGGAGATCTTCGCTCTCAAGACCCTGATGGCGTCGCTGAAGGTCCAGAACCTCGATTGCCGCCAGGACGGCGCGGCGATCGATCCGGCCTGGGGCCGGGCCGCCTACACCTTCGGTCCGGGCATCGCCGGCATCGAGCAGGCGGACGCGATCCTGATCGTCGGTGCGAACCCGCGCACCGAGGCCTCGCTGCTGAACGCCCGCATCCGCAAGCGCTGGCGGATGAGCCCGATCCAGATCGGGGTGATCGGCGAGGACGCCGACCTTACCTATCCCCACACCTATCTCGGCGCCGGTCCCGAGACCCTGGCCGAGGTGGCCTCCGGCCGTCACAGCTTCGCCGAGGCGCTGAAAGGCGCCGAGCGGCCGCTCGTCATCGTCGGCCAGGCGGCGCTCGCCCGTCCGGACGGGGCCGCGCTCCTCGCGGCGGTCGCCAAGCTCGTCCAGGGCCTCGGCGCAAAGGCCGAGGGCTGGAACGGGCTGGGCATCCTGCACAACGCGGCCGCCCGCGTCGGCGCTCTCGATCTCGGCTTCGTGCCGGGGGAGGGCGGTCTCACCTTCGCCGGGATGGTGCAGACCGGCGCGCTCGACGTGCTGTTCAACCTCGGCGCCGACGAGGTCGAGGTCGGCCCGGGTGCCTTCGTGGTTTACCAGGGCACCCACGGCGACAAGGGCGCCCACCGCGCCGACGTGATCCTGCCGGGCGCGGCCTATACCGAGAAGTCGGCGACCTACGTCAACCTCGAGGGCCGGGTTCAGCTCGCCAACCGCGCTGCCTTCCCGCCGGGCGACGCCCGCGAGGACTGGGCGATCCTGCGCGCGCTCTCGGACGTGCTCGGTCAGCGCCTGCCGTTCGACTCGCTCACCGCGCTCCGCAAGGCGCTCTACACCGCGCATCCGCACTTCGCCGGCATCGACCAGGTCGCGCCGGGCGATGGCGTGGCCGTGCTGACGACGCTTGCCGGCCTCCCGGGCGAGCCCGGCCGCGAGCCGTTCCGCCCGGCGGTGGCCGATTTCTATCTCACCAACCCGATCGCCCGCGCCTCGCGGGTGCTCGCCGAGTGCTCGGGTCTCGCCCGCGGGCGGGCCCTCGAAGCGGCGGAATGAGGAGCACCGACCGATGACCGTCTGGGAGGTGCTGGGCACCGTCCTCCTCGTGGCCCTGAAGAGCGTGGCGCTGCTGGTAGCGCTGCTCGTCTTCATCGCCTACGCGCTGCTCGCCGACCGCAAGATCTGGGCGGCGGTGCAGCTGCGCCGCGGCCCGAACGTGGTCGGGCCCTGGGGCCTGTTCCAATCCTTCGCCGATCTCCTGAAGTTCGTGCTGAAGGAGCCGGTGATCCCGGCGGGCGCCAACAAGAGCCTGTTCCTCTTGGCGCCGCTGATCTTCGCCACCCTGGCGCTCGCCGCCTGGGCGGTGATCCCGCTCGCCGAAGGCTGGCCGATCGCCGACATCAACGTCGGCATCATCTACATCTTCGCGATCTCGTCGCTCGGCGTCTACGGCGTCATCATGGGCGGTTGGGCCTCGAACTCGAAATACGCCTTCCTGGGTGCGCTCCGTTCGGCCGCTCAGATGGTGTCCTACGAGGTCTCGCTGGGCTTCGTGATCGTCACGGTGCTGATGTGCGCCGGCTCGCTCAACCTGTCGCAGATCGTGCGCGCGCAGGACACCTCGCTCGGCATCCTCGGCTGGTACTGGCTGTGGCTGTTCCCGATGTTCGTGGTGTTCTTCATCTCGGCGCTCGCCGAGACGAACCGCCCGCCCTTCGACCTGCCGGAGGCCGAATCCGAGCTCGTCGCCGGCTACATGGTGGAATACTCCTCCACCCCGTACCTGCTGTTCATGCTCGGCGAGTACGTCGCCATCGTCACGATGTGCGCGCTCGGCACGATCCTGTTCCTCGGCGGCTGGCTCTCGCCGATTCCGTTCGCACCCTTCACCTGGGTGCCGGGCCTGATCTGGTTCGCGCTGAAGGCCAGCTTCCTGTTCTTCATGATCGCCATGGTGAAGGCCATGGTGCCGCGCTACCGCTACGACCAGCTCATGCGGCTGGGCTGGAAGGTGTTCCTTCCGCTCTCGCTGGTGATGGTCTTCGTCGTTGCCTTCGTCCTGAAGCTGACCGGCCTCGCGCCGGTCTCCTGAGACCCAACCGTCGGAGAACGAGCCATGAAGCTCGACCAGGTCGCCCGCGGCCTGCTGTTGAAGGAGTTCGTCACCGGGTTCGCCCTGGCGATGCGCTACTTCTTCAAGCCCAAGGCGACGATCAACTACCCCTTCGAGATGGGCCATCGCGGCCCGCGTTTCCGCGGCGAGCACGCCCTGCGGCGCTACCCCAACGGGGAAGAGCGCTGCATCGCCTGCAAGCTGTGCGAGGCAGTTTGCCCGGCCCAGGCCATCACCATCGAGGCCGGTCCGCGCCGCAACGACGGCACCCGCCGTACGACGCGCTACGACATCGACATGGTGAAGTGCATCTATTGCGGCATGTGCCAGGAGGCCTGCCCGGTGGACGCCATCGTCGAGGGACCGAACTTCGAGTTCTCGGTGGAGACCCGCGAGGAGCTCCTCTACGACAAGGCCAAGCTGCTCGAGAACGGCGACCGCTGGGAACGCGAGATCGCCCGCAACATCGCGGCCGACGCCCCCTACCGCTAGGCTGCATGCGAGGGGAGGGCGCCCGTGCCCTCCCGTGCAAAACCACCGAGACATTCGCCGCTCCCCGGTTGTGCGCCGCGGGAGCGGGTTCTATAGACGAGCCGCCGGCACGCTCCGGGGGTCGGGCAGGAGGCCGCCGCCAGGCGGCATGAATTCAGCGCATGACCGCAGCCGCCGCCTTCTTCTATCTGTTCGCCGCGATCACCGTCGCCTCCGGCTTCATGGTGATCGCCTCGCGCAACCCCGTCACCTCGGTGCTCTTCCTCATCCTCGCCTTCGTGAACGCCGCCGGGCTGTTCGTGCTGATGGGGGCGGAGTTCCTGGCCATGCTCCTGGTCGTGGTCTATGTCGGCGCCGTCGCGGTGCTGTTCCTGTTCGTCGTGATGATGCTCGACGTCGATTTCGCCGAGCTGCGCCAGGGCTTCCAGGACTACCTGCCGGTCGGCGGCCTGATCGGAGCGGTGTTCCTGGTCGAGCTGCTCCTCGTCGTCGGCTCCTGGGCGATCGATCCGGGGCTGGTGCACGGGCCGCTCGCGGTCTCGCCGGGCACCGAGACGATCACCAACACGCAGGCCCTCGGTCTCGTTCTCTACACCAACTACTTTTTCTTCTTCCAGGTCGCCGGGCTGATCCTGCTCGTCGCGATGATCGGCGCGATCGTGCTCACCCTGCGCGACCGGCCCGGCGTCAAGCGCCAGGACATCGCGATCCAGAACGCCCGCACCCAGGCGAGCGCCGTCGAGGTCCGGCAGGTGCCCACGGGCCAGGGCGTCGAGGTCTGATCGGCGTCGGGGCCCGATCGGCCTCGATCCTGAAACGAGTTCGTGCGAGGCCCCAGGCCTCGCGAGGCTGATGACATGAGCGGCGGGGTCCCTCCGCGCCCCGCGACACGAAGGCGGCCGCCCGCGGCCGAGAGGCACGATGATCGGTTTGAGCCATTACCTGACGGTCGCCGCGATCCTGTTCACCCTCGGGGTGCTCGGCATCTTCATCAACCGCAAGAACATCATCGTCATCCTGATGTCGGTCGAGCTGATCCTGCTCGCGGTGAACATCAACCTGGTGGCGTTCTCGACCCATCTCGGCGACATCGTCGGCCAGGTCTTCGCCCTGTTCGTCCTGACGGTCGCCGCCGCGGAGGCCGCGATCGGCCTCGCCATCCTGGTGGTGTTCTTCCGCAACCGCGGGTCGATCGCCGTCGAGGACGTCAACATGATGAAGGGCTGAGGCGGCTCCCGAACGAGCCCTCACGCCCTTTCCCTGACCCCAGTGCCGCAGCGGCAAGAGCCACGCGAGGCCGGACCCCGAGCATGTACCACGCGATCGTCTTCCTGCCCCTGATCGGCTTCCTCATCGCCGGCCTGTTCGGGCGCCGCATCGGCCCGCGGGCCAGCGAGGCGGTGACCACCGGCATCCTCGTCTTCGTGGCGCTGCTGTCCTGGGTCGCCTTCTTCGAGGTGACCGGCGGCCACGGCCACGGCGCCACCACGGTCCATGTCGCGACCTGGTTCACCGCCGGCGGCCTCACCGTCGACTGGGCGTTCCGGGCCGACACGCTCACCGCGGTGATGCTGGTCGTGGTCAACAGCGTCTCGGCGCTCGTCCACCTCTACTCGATGGGCTACATGCACGAGGACCCGCACCGGCCGCGGTTCTTCGCCTACCTGTCGCTGTTCACCTTCGCGATGCTGATGCTGGTGACGTCGGACAACCTCGTCCAGATGTTCTTCGGCTGGGAGGGCGTCGGCCTCGCCTCGTACCTGCTGATCGGCTTCTGGTACGAGAAGCCCTCGGCCAACGCCGCGGCGATGAAGGCCTTCATCGTCAACCGCGTCGGCGATTTCGGCTTCTCGCTCGGCATCTTCCTCTGCTTCGTGCTGTTCGGCGCGGTCTCGTTCGACGCCATCTTCCCGAAGGTGCCGGAGCTCAAGGACGCGACGTTCCACCTGCTCGGCTACGACTGGAACGCGCTGACCATCTGCTGCCTGCTGCTGTTCATGGGCGCGATGGGCAAGTCGGCGCAGTTCCTGCTGCACACCTGGCTGCCGGACGCGATGGAGGGCCCGACCCCGGTCTCGGCGCTGATCCACGCCGCCACGATGGTCACCGCCGGCGTGTTCATGGTCGCCCGGCTGTCGCCGCTGTTCGACGCGGCGCCCAACGCGCTGATCGTCGTCACGGTGATCGGCGGCATCACGGCCTTCTTCGCCGCCACGATCGGCCTCGTCCAGAACGACATCAAGCGCGTCATCGCCTACTCGACCTGCTCGCAGCTCGGCTACATGTTCGTCGCCCTCGGCGTCGGCGCCTACGCGGCGGGCGTGTTCCACCTCTTCACCCACGCCTTCTTCAAGGCGCTGCTGTTCCTCGGTGCCGGCTCGGTCATCCACGCGATGCACCACGAGCAGGACATGCGGAACATGGGCGGCCTGCGCCGCTACATCCCCTTCACCACCGCCATGATGGCGATCGGCAGCCTCGCGCTGATCGGGTTCCCGTTCACCGCGGGCTTCTACTCGAAGGATGCGATCATCGAGGCGGCCTACATGTCGACCCGGCCGGGCCACGTGCTGGCCTTCCTGGCGACCGTCATCGCGGCCTTCTTCACCTCGTTCTATTCCTGGCGCCTGTTCTTCATGACCTTCGAGGGGCCGGCCCGCTGGCAGAACGCCCACGCGCACGGCCATGACGCGCACGGGCATGACGACCATCACGCCGACGCGCACGCCCACCACGCGGTCGCGCACGCCTCGGCCGAGGCCGACGGTGCGCCGGGCCACCACGAGGGCGTCGCCCACGACGACAAGGGCCACGACGTCGAGCCGGCCTCGCACTCGGCGATCGAGCACCACGATCACCACGCCCACACCCCGCACGAGAGCCCGAAGGTGATGACGATCCCGCTGGCGATCCTCGCCCTCGGGGCGATCTTCGCCGGCATGGTGTTCAAGAACCGCTTCATCGGCGAGGGCATGGACGAGTTCTGGAAGGGCGCGCTCGCGCACGGCCCCGACAACCACATCATGCACGACATCCACAACGCGCCGGCCTGGGTGCAGCACTCGCCCTTCGTGATGCTCGTGCTCGGCTTCGTGCTCGCCTACTGGATGTACATCCGTCGCCCGGGGCTGCCGCACCAGCTCGCCCAGAACCAGCCGCTGCTGTACCGCTTCCTGCTCAACAAGTGGTACTTCGACGAGATCTACGACCGGCTGTTCGTCCGCCCGGCCAAGGGCTTCGGCGAGTTCCTGTGGAAGGTCGGCGACGGCCGCATCATCGACGGGATGGGCCCGAACGGCATCGCCGCCCGGGTCGTCGACGTCACCCGCGGCGTGGTCCGTCTCCAGACCGGCTACGTCTACCACTACGCCTTCGTGATGCTGGTCGGCGTCGCCGCCCTGGTGAGCTGGTACCTGATTACCGGCGTCTCCGCGGCCACCCACTGATCTGACCGGAGAACAGAGAATCATGCTCGGCCTCGGGATCCTCTCCGGCCTCATCATCCTGCCGCTCGTCGGCGCCGCGTTCATCCTCACGCTTCGCGGCGACGACGAGTCGGTCCGGCGCAACGCCCGCTGGGCGGCGCTCATCGCCACGCTCGCCACCTTCCTGCTGTCCCTGGTCGCCTGGGGCCGCTACGACACCACCACCGCCCAGTTCCAGCTCGTCGAGACCCATGCCTGGCTGACCGAGACGATCCGGTTCAAGCTCGGCGTCGACGGCTTCTCGATGCCGCTGGTGCTGCTCACCACCTTCCTGATGCCGTTCTGCATCGGCGCCTCCTGGCTCTCGATCGAGCACCGGGCGAAGGAGTACTTCGTCGCGTTCCTGGTCCTCGAGGCGACGATGATCGGCGTGTTCTGCGCCCTCGACCTGGTGCTGTTCTACCTGTTCTTCGAAGCCGGCCTGATCCCGATGTTCCTGATCATCGGCATCTGGGGCGGCAAGCGCCGGATCTATGCGTCGTTCAAGTTCTTCCTCTACACCCTGCTCGGCTCGGTGCTGATGCTGCTCGCCATCATGGCGATGTACTGGCAGGCCGGCACGACCGACATCCCGACCCTGCTGCAGACGCGCTTCCCGGCGAACATGCAGATCTGGCTCTGGCTCGCCTTCTTCGCCTCCTTCGCGGTGAAGATGCCGATGTGGCCGGTCCATACCTGGCTCCCCGACGCCCACGTCGAAGCGCCGACCGCCGGCTCGGTCATCCTGGCGGGCATCCTGCTGAAGATGGGCGGCTACGGCTTCATCCGGGTCTCGCTGCCGATGTTCCCGGACGCCTCCCACTACTTCGCGCCGATGGTCTACACGCTGTCGGTGGTAGCGATCATCTACACCTCGCTGGTCGCGCTGGTGCAGACCGACATCAAGAAGCTGATCGCCTACTCCTCCGTGGCGCATATGGGCTTCGTCACGCTCGGCCTGTTCACGATGAACGAGCAGGGCATCCAGGGCGCGCTGTTCCTGATGATCTCGCACGGCATCGTGTCCGGCGCGCTGTTCCTCTGCGTCGGCGTGATCTACGACCGGATGCACACCCGCGAGATCGCGGCCTATGGCGGCCTGGTGAAGCGGATGCCGCTCTACGCCGTGGCCATGATGGTGTTCACCATGGCCAATGTCGGTCTCCCGGGCACCTCGGGCTTCGTCGGCGAGTTCCTGGCGATGCTGGGCGCCTTCCGGGCCAACCCGATGGTGTCGTTCTTCTCGGTCTTCGGCATCATCCTGTCGGCGGCCTACGCCCTGTGGCTGTTCGCCCGCGTGGTCTACGGCAAGCTCGAGAAGCCGAGCCTGCAGGCGATCACCGACCTCGACCGCCGGGAGATGCTGATCCTCGCCCCGCTCGTGGCGCTGACGATCTACTACGGCGTCCATCCCGGCCCGATCCTCGACGTCTTCGCGCCCTCGACCGACGCGCTGATGCAAGGCATGCGCGCCGCCCTTTCCACGACCCAGACCGCTGCCGCGGCCCTGCCGGTCCCGCACTGAGTTTTTCGCGATGAACGCCGCTCAGATCGTCATGCCCGCCATCGGGCCCGCCCTGCCGGAGCTGATCCTGTCGGTCGGCGTCCTGGTGCTGATCCTCTACGGGGCCTTCAAGGGCGAGCGCTCCACCGAGGGCGTCAGCGTCGGGGCCCTGATCCTCCTGATCCTCGCCCTGTTCGCGGTGGTCAGCCAGCCCTTCGGCGCCAAGATCACCACCTTCAACGGCTCCTTCATCGTCGACGGGTTCGCCCGGATCATGAAGGCGCTGACCCTCATCGGCTCGGCCGCCGCGATCCTCCTCGCCAAGGAGCATTTCGAGCGCGAGCGCATCGCCCGGTTCGAGTACCCGATCCTGATCGTCCTCTCGACGATCGGCATGATGATCATGGCCTCGGCCAACGATCTGATCGCGCTCTACATGGGCCTCGAGCTGCAGAGCCTGGCGGCCTACGTCATCGCGTCGTTCCACCGCGACAACCTGCGCTCGACCGAGGCCGGCCTGAAGTACTTCGTGCTCGGCGCGCTGTCCTCCGGCATGCTGCTCTACGGCGCCTCGCTGGTCTACGGCTTCACCGGCACGGTGTCGTTCCCGCACATCGTCACCGCGCTCCGCGAGGGCTCGGGCCTCGGCGTGGTGCTGGGCGTGGTGTTCGTCGCCGCCGGCGTGTCGTTCAAGCTCGCCGCCGTGCCGTTCCACATGTGGACGCCGGACGTCTACGAGGGCGCGCCGACCCCGGTCACCGCCTTCTTCGCCTCCGCTCCCAAGATGGCCGCGATGGCGATGGCCGTGCGCGTCTTCATCGGCGCCTTCCCGGTCATCACGCCCGAGTGGCAGCAGATCATCGTGTTCGTGTCGATCGCCTCGATGGCGCTCGGCTCCTTCGCGGCGATCGGCCAGCGCAGCCTCAAGCGCCTGATGGCGTATTCCTCGATCGCCAATGTCGGCTACGCGCTCATCGGGCTCGCCGCCGGCACGCAGGAGGGGGTGCGCGGCGTGGTGATCTACATGGCGATCTACCTCGCCATGACGCTCGGCGCCTTCGCGGTGATCCTGTCGCTGCGCCGCGGCCGGAAGATGTACGAGACCATCGACGACCTGTCGGGCCTGTCGCGCACCCACCCGCTGGTCGCGTTCCTGCTCGCCATGATGATGTTCTCGCTCGCCGGCATCCCGCCGCTCGCCGGGTTCTTCGCCAAGTTCTACGTCTTCGCCGCGGCCATCAAGGCGAACCTCGTGACCCTGGCGGTCATCGGCGTGGTGACCAGCGTGGTCGGCGCCTACTACTACCTGCGCCTCGTCAAGGTGATGTACTTCGACGAGCCGGCGGAGGCCTACGAGCCGATGGGCCCCGGGCTTCGCATCGTGCTCGGCCTGTCGAGCGTGGTGGTGCTGCTGTTCTGGCTCGTTCCCGCGCCGCTGGTCGGCCTCGCCGGAACCGCCGCCAAGTCGCTGTTCTAGCCGCATGACGTTCGTGCTCGACCCCGCGGCCACGGCCGCGGGATACCGTCTCGAGGTCCATGACAGCCTCGGCTCGACGAGCACGCAGGCCCTCGAGCGCGCGCGGGCCGGCGAGCCCGGGCCGCTCTGGGTCGTCGCCCGCGAACAGACCGGCGGCCGCGGCCGCCGCGGCAAGGGCTGGAGCTGGATCCCGGGCAATCACGCCGCGAGCCTGCTCTGGCCGGTCCCGGCCGGCCTCGCGCCGGACCGGGTCGCGACCCTCGGCTTCGTCGCCGGCCTCGCGGTCGAGCGGGCGTTGCGCCGGGCCTGCGGTCCGGGCGCCGACGGGACGATCCCCGATTTCCGGCTGAAATGGCCGAACGACGTGCTGCTCGGCGGCGCCAAGCTCTGCGGCATCCTGCTCGAGCTGGAGACCCTGCCGGGCCGCGGCCCGGTCGTGGCGGTCGGCATCGGCATCAACGTTTCCGGCGCCCCCCAGGGACTGCCCTACGCGACGACCTCGCTCGCCGAGGCCGGTTTCGCCGTCGATGCGCCGGGGCTGTTTCGCCTTCTCAGCGCGGCCTGGGTCGAGGCCGAGCGCCAATGGGACGAGGGCCGCGGCTTCGCGCGCATCCGCGACGCCTGGCTCGCCGCGGCGGCGGGCCTGGACGGGCCGGTGCGCGCCCGCACCGGGGCGCGCGACCTGTCCGGAACGTTCGAGACGATCGACGAGGGCGGCCGCCTGGTCGTCCGGCTGGCGGATGGGGGCCGGGTCGCGGTCTCCGCCGGCGAGGTGCATTTCGGAGCGGCCGCGAGCGCGGCCTGAGGGGAAGGCGGTCCGGCGCCCGCGCGGCGACGACGCTCTCCCCGAGACGTTCGAAGTCTTCCGGCGGGGCGCCCTCAGGCGCCGCCGCCGCGCGGTCGTTCGGGGCCGCGGACGGAACATGACGGCGCCGTGACCGTGACGGCAGACGAGGCCGTTCCTTGAGTGGGACCGCGACGGCGGTCCGTGAAGCGATGGACATGATGTCGAACAAGGGAGATGAGCTGATCTTCGTGCCGCTCGGCGGCGTCGGCGAGATCGGCATGAATGCGGGTCTCTACGGCTTCGGGCCGCCGAAAGCTCGCAAGTGGATCATGGTCGATCTCGGCATGGGCTTCGCCAGCGAGGAGCACATGCCGGGCGTCGACCTGATGTACCCGGACCTGACCTTCGCCGAGGAGCAGCGCGAGAACCTGCTCGGCATCCTGATCACCCACGGCCACGAGGACCATATCGGGGCGATCGGCGAGATGTGGCCGAAGCTCAAGGTGCCGATCTACGCCACGCGCTTCACCAAGAACCTGATCGAGGCGCGCCGCCTCGGCGAGCCGGGCGCACCGAAGGTCGACATGCGCGAGGTGCCGGCCGACGGCCGCCTCGAGCTCGGGCCGTTCTCGATCGAGTACGTGCCTGTCGCCCACTCGATCCCCGAGGCCAACGCGCTCGCCATCCGCACCCCGCTGGGCATGGTGCTGCATACCGGCGACTGGAAGCTCGACGACACGCCGGTGGCCGGCAACTCGACCTCCGAGGAGACCTTCACGCGGCTGGGCGAGGAAGGCGTGCTCGCGCTCGTCTGCGATTCGACCAACGTCACCCGCGAGGGCCGCTCGCCGAGCGAGTCGGAGGTTGCCGCCCACCTCGCCGAGCTGATCCGCAACTCCCCGCACCGCGTGGCGGTGACGACCTTCGCGTCGAACGTCGCGCGCATGCGCGCCGTCTGCCTCGCCGCCCAGGCCTGCGGCCGCGACGTCGTCGCGGTCGGCCGCGCCATGGACCGGGTGATCGACGTCGCCCGCGAATGCGGCTACCTCGACGGGCTGCCGGAGATCCGCGGCGCGGAGGCCTACGGCTACCTGCCGCGCGAGAAGGTGGTGGCGCTCCTCACCGGCTCGCAGGGCGAGGCGCGCGCGGCTTTGGCCCGGGTCTCGCGCGAGGAGCATCCCGAGATCTCGCTGACGCCCGGCGACCGGGTGATCTTCTCCTCGCGGGCGATCCCCGGCAACGAGCGGGCGGTCGGCGCGATCATCAACGACCTGATCGAGGCCGGCATCCAGGTCATCACCGACCGGACCGAGCTCGTCCACGTCTCCGGCCACCCGCGCCGGGACGAGATGGCGGCGATGTACCGCTGGACCAAGCCCAGGATCGCGGTGCCGGTCCACGGCGAGGCGCTGCACCTCGCCGAGCACGCCACCTTCGCCCGCAAGCAGGGCGTCGAGCAGGTGGTCAAGGCCCGCAACGGCACCCTGATCCGCCTGGCTCCCGGCGAGCCGGAGATCGTCACCCACGTCAAGAGCGGCCGGATCTACAAGGACGGCAACGTCCTGGTCGATTCGAACGACCGCGCCATCCCCGAGCGGCGCAAGCTCGCCTTCACGGGCATCGTCTCGGTGGCGATCGCGCTCGACAAGAACGGCGAGGTCAAGGGCGAGCCCTCGATCGACCTGATGGGCCTGCCGAGCTACGGCCGCAAGGGCGAGGTCATCATCGACGTGATCGGCGACGCGGTCGAGCGGACGATCAACGGCCTGTCGCGGGTCAAGCGGCGGGATTCCGAGGCGGTGGAGAACGCCGTCGACCGGTCGATCCGCTCCGCCGTCAACGAGGTGTGGGGCAAGAAGCCGGCCTGCCACGTGATGGTGGTGGAGGTCTGAGGGCAGGGGCGTCGTTCATTGACGTCCCCTAGCGAGGCGCCAAACCCTCCCCCCTCTGCGGG
>NZ_LWHQ01000013.1:30639-55530 GCF_001653715.1 Methylobacterium platani | reverse complement strand
GGGGCAGCGCGACGCTGATCCAGGTGGCGCCCGTCAGAGCGGTTCAGTTTTATCCGGAAACGGCGTCCCCTCTCCCGGCCTGCTCCGCAGGCCACCCTCCCCCGCAGAGAGGGGAGGGTTATCCGCGCGTCACACGGTCTGCGTTGGAGCGCGAGGACAGGGCGATGCGGTAGCGCCACCCCGCGCTGCACCCTAAAATCAACAATCACCCCACGGACCACCGGAGGAACACCCCCATGATCGGCAGGCTCAACCACGTCGCCATCGCGGTGAAGGATCTCGAGGCCGCAGCCAAGGTGTATCGCGACACCCTCGGGGCGACGCTGTCGGCGCCGCTGCCGCAGCCGGAGCACGGCGTGACGGTGATCTTCGTGGAGCTCCCCAACAGCAAGATCGAGCTGCTCGAGCCGCTGGGCGCCGATTCGCCGATCAACGCCTTCCTGGAGCGCAACCCGGGCGGCGGCATCCACCACGTCTGCTACGAGGTCGACGACATCCTGGCGGCGCGGGACAGGATGAAGGCGCAGGGCGCGCGCATTCTCGGCTCGGGCGAGCCGAAGACCGGCGCCCACGGCAAGCCGGTGCTGTTCATGCACCCGAAGGACTTCCTCGGCACCCTGGTCGAGCTGGAGCAGGCGTGAGCGTGGACGCCCTCCTCGAGCGCGGCACCGCCTCGATCCCCCGTACCCTCGGCCTGTGCATCCTGCTGATGCTGCCGGTGATGCTGCTCGCCGTCTGGGGCTTCCGCCTCAGCGGGTTCGGGGCCGGGGCGCTGTACTTCGTCGTGTGGTGGACGGTGCTGTTCGCGGTGCTGCCGTTCCGGGCCGCCCCGGACGGGAGCGAGGTGGTGGTGCCGGGCCAGGACCTCGGCGCGCCGCACAAGCCGCAGATGCGCCGCAAGGCCGTGTGGACCACGCTCGTCTCCGACGTGGTGTTCATCATCGCCGTCGCGGCTTTTCCGCTCGCCGGGTTGTAACAGGACGCGACCCTGAGCGGTCGCGACCTGCCCCAATGCAGAGCAGGACGAAGAACCGGAAGTCCAAAATAAAAAAGCAAGGCTCGGAAGCCTTGCTTGATAGCTTTCTGAATGTTTTGACCAGCCGTTGCTATGTTGTTCACCCGTTGGGGCGTTGAGGCTGGCTTTTCCTCCCGAGACTCGGACCTTGCGCGGCGCCGTTCGGCCTGCCTGCGCATCATCGCGATGCCGCTTATAGGAATAAGAATTCGCATTGTCACCTGGCTTCGAGCAGATTGATGCGTTTTTTTGCATGGCCGCCGCATTTTTCTCTCCGGCCCCGCGTCGGGCGCGGGCGGGGGGCCGGCCCGCGTACTGCCGGCGTTTCATGTTTTGCGAACGGGGCCGGAAGCGTGCAAAAGGGCGATCCCGGGGATCCCCCGTTTCCCGGCGGGGCGCGAGCCCCCGACGAAGCCACCGCCTGCCACGCCAAGGTCCGACATGCGTCTCAGCCGCTATTTCCTGCCCATCCTGCGCGAGACGCCCAAGGAAGCCGAGATCGTCTCGCACCGGCTGATGCTGCGCGCCGGCATGATCCGCCAGGAGGCGGCCGGCATCTACGCCTGGCTGCCGCTGGGCTTGAGGGTGCTCAACCGGGTCGCCGACATCATCCGGGCCGAGCAGGACCGCTCGGGCGCCGTCGAGCTGCTGATGCCGACGATCCAGTCCGCGGACCTGTGGCGCGAATCCGGCCGCTACGATGCGTACGGCAAGGAGATGCTGCGCATCAAGGACCGGCACGAGCGCGACATGCTGTTCGGGCCGACCAACGAGGAGATGATCACCGCGATCTTCCGCTCGGCGGTGCGCTCCTACAAGGACCTGCCGAAGAACCTCTACCACATCCAGTGGAAGTTCCGCGACGAGGTGCGGCCGCGCTTCGGCACGATGCGCTCGCGCGAGTTCCTGATGAAGGACGCCTACTCGTTCGACCTCGACCAGGCGGGCGCGCGGCACTCCTACAACAAGATGTTCGTCGCCTACCTGCGCACCTTCGCGCGCCTGGGCCTCAAGGCGATCCCGATGCGGGCCGAGACCGGTCCGATCGGCGGCGACCTCAGCCACGAATTCATCATCCTGGCCCAGACCGGCGAGAGCGAGGTCTTCTGCGACCGCGCCTATCTCGACTTCCCGACCCCCGAGGCGACGATCGACTTCGACGACGTCGCCGGGCTCCAGGCGACCGTCGATCACTGGACCTCGCGCTATGCCGCGACCTCCGACATGCACGACGCCGCTTCCTTCGCGCAGGTGCCGGAGCCCGAGCAGATGGCCGCCCGCGGCATCGAGGTCGGCCACATCTTCTACTTCGGTACCAAGTACTCGGAGCCGATGGGCGCCAAGGTGACCGGTCCCGACGGGCAGGAGCGCCCGGTCCACATGGGCTCCTACGGCATCGGCCCGAGCCGGCTGGTGGCGGCGATCGTCGAGGCCGGCCACGACGAATCCGGCATCGTGTGGCCGGACGCGGTGGCGCCGTTCGACGTCGCGCTCCTCAACCTCAAGGTCGGCGATGCGGCGACCGATGCGGCCTGCGCCAAGCTCCAGGGCGAGCTCGAGGCCGCCGGCCTCACCGTCCTCTACGACGACCGCGACGAGCGCCCGGGCGGGAAGTTCGCCACCGCCGACCTGATCGGCCTGCCCTGGCAGGTCATCGTCGGGCCGAAGGGGCTGGCCGAGGGCAAGGTCGAGGTGAAGCGCCGCGCCACCGGCGCCCGCGAGACCGTGGCGCCGGACGCCGTGGCGGCGTATCTGCGCCAGAACCGGACCGCCTGACCCGATGGCCCTCGCCGCGATCCGCGAGCGCCTGCCGAATCTCGGCGCTCTCCTGAAGGCGCGCGGCGCGGGCGCCACCCTGCCGTTCGCGCCGTTCGAATGGACGATCGCCGGGCGCTACCTGCGCACCCGGCGCAAGGAAGGCTTCGTCTCGGTCATCGCCCTGTTCTCGTTCCTCGGGATCATGCTGGGAGTGGCCACCCTCATCATCGTGCTCTCGGTGATGAACGGCTTCCGCAAGGAGCTCCTGAGCAAGATCGTCGGCATCAACGGCCACATCTTCGTGGCGCCGATCGACCGGCCGCTCACCGACTTCGCCGACCTGTCGGAGCGGCTCGGCAAGGTCGCGGGTGTCCGCCTCGCCCTGCCGATGGTCGAGGGACAGGCCTTCGCCTCGTCGCAGTTCGGCGGCTCGGGCGTGCTGGTGCGCGGCGTGCGGGCCGACGACCTCCAGAAGATCCCCTCGGTCGCCAAGACCATCCGGGGCGGCACGCTGGAGAACTTCGACACCGGCGGCGGCGTCGCCATCGGCAAGCGGCTCGCCGAATCCCTCGGCCTGCAGGCCGGCGACACCATCACGCTCGCGACCCCGAAGGGCGCCACGACCCCGTTCGGCACCGCGCCGCGGATCAAGAGCTACAACGTGGCGGCGGTGTTCGAGGTCGGCATGTCCGAGTTCGACGGCACCTTCGTGTACATGCCGCTGACGGAAGCGCAGGCCTTCTTCAACCGCGACAACGACGTCTCGGTGATCGAGATCTTCCTCGACAACGCCGATTCGGTCGGGGAGGCGCGGGGAGAGCTCGAGCTGGCGGCGGAGCGCCCGGTGCTGATCACCGACTGGCGCCAGCGCAACCGCACCTTCTTCTCCGCCCTCGAGGTGGAGCGCAACGTGATGTTCATCATCCTGACGCTGATCGTGCTGGTGGCGGCGCTCAACATCGTGTCCGGCCTGATCATGCTGGTGAAGGACAAGTCGAGCGACATCGCGATCCTGCGCACCATGGGGGCGACGCGGGGCGCGATCATGCGGGTGTTCCTCATCACCGGCGCCTCGATCGGTATCCTCGGCACGCTCGCCGGCTTCGTCCTCGGGCTGGTGTTCTCGGCCAACCTCACGGTGATCCAGCGCACGCTGTTTCCCGGCGCCTGGGACCCGACGGTGCGGTTCCTGTCGGAGATCCCGTCCGAGACCAATGCGAGCGAGGTCGTCGCCGTCGTGGCGATGTCGATGGTGCTGTCGCTCCTCGCCACGCTGTACCCGTCCTGGCGCGCCGCCCGGCTCGACCCGGTGCAGGCCCTGCGCTACGGCTGACCCTTCGGGCGCGTTCCGCCCGATCCCGTACCCGAGTACCCTCCGGATGACGCTGCCCGCCTCTCCCTCACGCCCCGCCCCGCGCCGCCTCGCGAGGGGCGCCTGACCCCGATGGACGCCTCCCCGCAGCAGCCGGTGCCGGCGCTCTTCCTCGCCCGGGTCGAGCGCCGCTACGCCCAAGGCGCCGGCCATCTCGAGATCCTGCGCGGCGCCGATCTGGCGATCTGGCCCGGCGAGATCGTCGCGCTCGTCGCGCCGTCCGGCACCGGCAAGTCGACCCTGCTCCATGTCGCCGGGCTGCTCGAGCGGCCCGACGGCGGCGAGGTCTATATCGGCGGCCAGCCGAGCGCCCGGATGGACGACGCCGCCCGCACCCGGATGCGGCGCGAGGAGATGGGCTTCGTCTACCAGTCGCACCACCTGCTGCCCGAGTTCTCGGCGCTGGAGAACGTGGTGCTGCCCCAGCTCATCCGCGGCCTCTCTGCGAAGGAGGCGCGCTCGCGCGCCGGCGAGCTCCTGACCTTCCTCGGCCTCAAGGAGCGCCTGAGCCACCGCCCGGCGGAGCTGTCGGGCGGCGAGCAGCAGCGCGTCGCGATCGCCCGGGCGCTCGCCAACGGCCCGCGGCTGCTGCTCGCCGACGAGCCGACCGGCAACCTCGACCCGCAGACCGCCGGCCACGTCTTCGCGATCCTGGTCTCGCTGGTGCGGGCGTCGGGGGTGGCAGCCCTGATCGCCACCCACAACCTCGAGCTGGCCGCCCGGATGGACCGGCGGGTCACGATCCAGGACGGGCTCATCGTCCAGCTCGCCTGACCCCGTCGCCGCCGGCCCGCCGGACGCTACATATGGTCCGCAAGGCCGGGTCCGGAGGCGCTTTCACCCCCCAGGATACCCCGCACCTAAGACTTTTGGACGGCCCCACCGTTCAGCTTGCGTTGGGCCGGGGAATGGTCCAACCCGGCGGGAACGTCAGGCGGCAGCCGCTACGAACGGACGAGTGACATGGCCGGAAGTGACATGGCGAAGTGGGTCTACACCTTCGGCGACGGCAAGGCCGAGGGCAAGTCGGCGATGCGCGACCTGCTCGGCGGCAAGGGCGCGAACCTCGCCGAGATGTCGAATCTCGGCCTCCCGGTGCCGCCGGGCTTCACCATCACCACCGAGGTCTGCACCTATTACTACGACCACGGCCGGCAATACCCCCCCGAGCTGGAAGGCCAGGTCGCCGCGGCGCTCGAGGCGGTCGGGTCCTTGACCGGCCGTCGCTTCGGCGACGCCGAGTCGCCGCTCCTCGTGTCGGTGCGCTCCGGCGCCCGGGCCTCGATGCCCGGCATGATGGACACGGTGCTCAATCTCGGCCTCAACGACACCACCGTCGAGGCGCTCGCCCGCGGCGCCGGCGACGCGCGCTTCGCCTATGACAGCTACCGCCGCTTCATCACCATGTACTCGAACGTGGTGCTCGGCGTGGAGCACCACTCCTTCGAGGAGGTGCTGGAGCGCTACAAGGACGAGAAGGGCCTCACCCTCGACACCGAGCTGGGCGCGGCCGACTGGAAGCACCTGATCGGCGAGTACAAGGCGCTGGTGAAGCGCGAGCTCGGCCAGGAGTTCCCGCAGGATCCGCAGGCCCAGCTCTGGGGCGCGATCGGCGCGGTGTTCGGCTCGTGGATGAACCCGCGCGCCAACAAGTACCGCGAGCTGCACAGCATTCCGGCGAGCTGGGGCACCGCGGTCAACGTCCAGGCCATGGTCTTCGGCAACATGGGCGAGACCTCGGCCACCGGCGTCGCCTTCACCCGCAACCCCTCCACCGGCGAGAAGGCGCTCTACGGCGAGTTCCTGATCAACGCACAAGGCGAGGACGTGGTGGCGGGCATCCGCACGCCGCAGGACATCACCGAGGTCGCCCGCATCGAATCCGGCTCCGACAAGCCGTCGATGGAGCGGGCGATGCCGGAGGCCTATGCCGAGCTGGTCCGGATCTACGGGATGCTCGAGCACCATTACCGCGACATGCAGGACCTGGAATTCACGGTCGAGACCGGGAAGCTCTGGATGCTGCAGACCCGCAACGGCAAGCGGACGGCGAAGGCCGCGCTCCGCATCGCGGTCGAGCTCGCGGCGGAAGGCCTGATCACCCACCAGGAGGCGGTCGGCCGCGTCGAGCCGGCCTCCCTCGACCAGCTGCTGCACCCGACCATCGACCCGAAGGCCGAGCGCAAGGTCATCGCTACCGGCCTGCCGGCCTCGCCGGGCGCGGCGTCCGGCGAGATCGTGTTCAACTCCGAGGAGGCCGAGGCGGCGAAGAAAGCCGAGCGCAAGGTCATCCTGGTCCGCATCGAGACCTCGCCGGAGGACATCCACGGCATGCATGCCGCGGAAGGCATCCTGACCACCCGCGGCGGCATGACCTCGCACGCGGCGGTGGTCGCCCGTGGCATGGGCAAGCCGTGCGTGTCGGGCGCCGGCCAGATCCGGGTCGATTACGCCGCCCGCACCCTGTCGGTCGGCGGCGTGACGCTGAAGGCCGGCGACCGCATCACCATCGACGGCTCGAACGGCCAGGTCATGCAGGGGTCGGTCGAGATGGTCGAGCCCGAGCTGTCGGGCGACTTCGCGGCGCTGATGGAATGGGCCGATGAGGTCCGCACCATGAAGGTCCGCACCAACGCCGAGACCCCGCTCGACGCCCGCACCGCCCGCAAGTACGGCGCCGAAGGCATCGGCTTGTGCCGCACCGAGCACATGTTCTTCCAGGAGGAGCGCATCGTCGCGATGCGCGAGATGATCCTGGCGGACGACGCGGAAGGGCGGCGCGCCGCGCTCGCCAAGCTCCTGCCGTACCAGCGCCAGGACTTCGTCGAGTTGTTCACCATCATGTCGGGCCTGCCGGTGACGATCCGGCTCCTCGATCCGCCGCTGCACGAATTCCTGCCGCATTCCGACAAGGAGATCGGCGAGGTCGCCGCCGCCACCGGCGTCCAGGAGGACAAGGTGCGGCGCCGGATGAACGAGCTGCACGAGTTCAACCCGATGCTCGGCTTCCGCGGCTGCCGGCTCGCGATCCTCTATCCGGAGATCGCCGAGATGCAGGCCCGGGCGATCTTCGAAGCGGCCGTCGAGGCCGCCAAGCAGACCGGCACGCCGATCATCGCCGAGGTGATGGTGCCGCTGGTCTTCACCCGCACCGAGTTCGACCTGGTGAAGGCCCGCATCGACGCCATGGCGCAGGCCGTGGCCTCGGAGACCGGCACCAAGGTCGAGTACCAGGTCGGCACGATGATCGAGCTGCCGCGCGCGGCGCTGCGCGCCGGCGACATCGCCCAGACGGCGGAGTTCTTCTCCTTCGGCACCAACGACCTGACCCAGACCACTCTGGGCATCAGCCGAGACGATGCCGGCCGGTTCCTCGGCCCGTACACGCAGCGCGGGATTCTCGCCTCCGACCCGTTCGTGTCGATCGACCAGGAAGGCGTGGGCGAACTCGTGCGGCTCGCCGCCGAGCGCGGCCGGGCGGTGCGGGACAAGCTCAAGCTCGGCATCTGCGGCGAGCACGGCGGCGATCCGGCCTCGATCGCCTTCTGCCAGGAGACCGGCCTCGACTACGTCTCGTGCTCGCCCTTCCGCGTGCCGATCGCCCGGCTCGCGGCGGCGCAGGCGGCGCTGAAGGTCAAGGGCCGCGGCGAGGCGTGAGCCAACACATCGCTCTGTTATAGGAGCACTTTCCCCTCCCCCTTGTGGGGAGGGGGAGGCGCCTGACCATTTCGCGCAGGCACAAGCGGACGACGTTACAGACGCCGACCGCCCCGAGAGAGGACCCCATGCGCGAGCCGCCTCCCGCCGGCCGGCCCGATGCGGAAGCCGGCGCCCGCCTGTGGCGCGGCTCGCTCGCGCAGCGCTTGCGGCTGGTCTCCGGCCTCGTTCTGTTCGCCTTCGCGGCGACCCACTTCGCCAATCACGCGCTCGGCCTCGTCGGGCTCGACACGATGATGGACGTGGCACGCTGGCGCACCGCCGTCACGCGCTCGATTCCCGGCAGCCTGGTCCTCGGCCTCGCGCTCCTGGCCCACGTCGCCTTCTCGCTCGTGTGGCTCGCCGAGCGGCGGACGCTCAGGATGCCGCCCTGGGAGGCGGCGCAGACGCTGCTCGGCTTCGCGATCCCGTTCCTGCTGGTGCCGCACATCCTCGGCACCCGGATCACCAGCCTCGTCGACGGCACGCGGACCAATTACGCCTACGTGATCGTCCGCATCTGGCCCGACGGCATGGGCTTCCAGACCGCGCTGCTGCTGGTCGTCTGGCTCCATGGCTGCCTCGGCCTGCATGCCTGGCTGCGCCTGTCGCCGCTCTACCGGCGGATCGCGCCGCTGCTCGCGGTGCCGGCCTTCGGCCTGCCGGCGGCGGCGATCGCCGGCATCGTCACCCAGGGGCGGCTGATGGAGCGCGACCTGGTGCTGGCGCGCCGCTTCGACGCGCCGGATCTCGGCGCCCGCTGGCAGGTGCCGCCGCTCGATTCGGCGGTCGCGGCCTGGGGCGACACCGTGACGGGTGCGATCTACGCGGCGGTCGCGCTCGCGTTCGGCCTCGTGCTGATCCGGGCGGCCGCGACCCTGCGGGCCCGGCGCTTCGGCGTGACCTATGTCGGCGGTCCGACGGTGCGCAGCCAGGAGGGACCGACCCTCCTCGAGATCAGCCGGGCGAACCGGGTGCCGCACGTCTCGGTCTGCGGCGGGCGCGGACGCTGCTCGACCTGCAGGGTGCTGGTGGTGAGCGGGGAGGAGAGCCTGTCGGTGCCCGACGCCCAGGAGGCGGCGGCGTTGCGGGCGATCGGGGCGCCCGCCAACGTACGCCTCGCCTGCCAGGCGAAGCCCTCCGGCGACGTGGCGGTGATCCGCATCCTCGATCCGCGCCGCTCCGAATCGGCGGACAAGCACCTCGCGAACACGGATGTCGCCGGCATCGAGCGCGAGGTGGCGATCCTGTTCATCGACATCCGCGGCTTCACGCCGCTCTCCGAGCGCAAGCTGCCCTTCGACGTGGTGTTCATCCTCAACCGCTTCTTCGAGGCGGCGGGGCGCGAGATCGAGGCGGCGGGGGGCTGGATCGGCGGCTATGCCGGCGACGGGCTCCTCGCCCTGTTCACCCATCCGGACGGGATCGGCCCGGCCTGCCGGGCCTCCTTCGCGGCGGCGGGCCGCGTCGACGCGGCGGTGGGCGAGCTCAACCGCCAGCTCGCCGCCGAGCTGCCGGCGGCGCTCCGGATGGCGATGGGCCTGCATGCCGGCCCCCTGGTCCTCGGCCGCCTCGGCTACGGCGCGAGCCGCGGCATGTCGGTGATCGGCCCGGCGGTGAACCTGGCAAGCCGCCTCGAATCCCTCGCCAAGGCCGCCGACGTCCAGCTCGTCGCCTCCGAGGAGGCGGCGCTGCGGGCGGGAATCGCCGTCGATGGTCTGCAGGAGATTCCGGGCCTGCGGATCGAGACCGTCGCGGTGCGGGGCGTCGCCGCCGCGCTGCCGGTGATCTACGCCCCGCGGGCCGGCGACCTCGCCGGTCGGCTGCACCGTCCGGCCTCGGCTTAACCAACGATCAACCATACCCCGCGACACTCGCCGCCACGGTGTTTCTCGTCCCGCGCGCCGCGCGGGCCAGGGCGGAGTGGGGTCGGGACAGTGGGCAGGCGGTATTTGCGCAGGCGGGACCTGCGCAGACGGCAGGCACGGCGGACGAAGGGGATGCGCTGGCTCGCCGCCGCCGTCGCGCCCTGGGCCGTGGGTCTCGGCGTCCTGGTCTCGTTCACGGCCTCGGCCGGCTACGAGACCTCGCTGGGCTCGAACGCCGTCGCGCGCCTCGTTCCCCGCGGGATGCCGCCGCTGCCGGAGCGGGGCCTCATCACCCAGGTTAACCTGGTGCAGGTCGGCCTCGGCGGCCCCCTGCGCCTGTCCCTCGATGCCGAGCCGCTGCGCCCGGACCTGAAGACCGATGCCCGCACCCGGCCGCTGGCCCAGCGCACCCACAAGGGCGACGCCCTGGTGCCGGCCCGGGTCGCGGGCGCCGCCCGCCCGGTCTCCGCGACCGCCGGCTGGCTCGGCAGCAGCGGCCCGAGCGTCGCTTCGACCTTCACCCCCGGCACCGCGACCTGGAACCCGGACCTCGAGCCGCAGGAGGGCTTCGTGCCCTTCGCCGAGGCCGAGGGCGAGGCGGGCGCGAGCTCGCCGGCGGCCGGCGCCACCGCGCCGACCCGCGGCGCGAGCGCCGGCGGGCAGACCGCCGCCAAGGACCGCGAGACCGTCGCCGGCCGCGGCGGCAGCACCCCGGCGGTGCCGCGCGCCGTCGCCCTGTCCTCGACGACCCCGGCCCCGGCCGATGCGACGCCGGTCGAGATCGCCGCCGGCGGCCAGATCTCGCCGCGCCTCGACCGCGACGTCCGCGCCGCGATCACCACCGCGGCCCGGATCGCCCCGGAGGCGCTGCCGAGCGAGGATGCCCGGCGCCGCTACGCCGACCTCATCACCCCGGAGAATGCCGAGAAGGAGCAGCGCTGCCTCGCGGAAGCGGTCTACTTCGAGGCCCGCGGCGAGCCCGAGCAGGGCCAGGCCGCGGTCGCCCAGGTGGTGCTCAACCGCGCCAAGAGCGGCCTCTATCCGTCGAACATCTGCGGCGTCGTCTACCAGAACCGCCACCGCTACATGGGCTGCCAGTTCTCCTTCGCCTGCGAGGGCAAGTCGCTGCGCATCACCGACGACGCCTCGTGGCAGACCGCGACCCGCGTCGCCCACGCGGTGGTCGAGGGCCGCACCTACCTCGCCGATGTCGGCGGGGCGACCCACTACCACGCCGACTACGTCAAGCCGCGCTGGTCGCGCCGCCTGCGCAAGATGGACGTGATCGGCCGCCACATCTTCTACCAGCTGCGGCCGGGGCAGACCTGAGCGGGCGATGTCCGGCGGCGGCGCGACGCGACGGGCTGTCCGGTCGGGCCGGGCGAACCGGCAGCGCCATCGACGCCTCGTCCCGTCGGTCCCGGTCTCGCCTGGGCGGGAACCCGGAAGTCCTCCCCGGCGACGCTCGTCCCGCACGGTTGATGCCGAGTTGATCGCCTCGCGACAATTCGCAGGTTCCCGAGTCCCGCGTCCCGTTCGACTCGCAGGCTTGCGCGATTCCCTCCGCAATTCACCGAAATACGTAGTAAATCCCGAGGGCAATTTTACCCTCTTCGGGCTTTCGGCTTGCCTGCCGGGGGCCGCAGCGGCTTCTCTCTCGGGCAAGCGTGGCGCTGGCGAGCGTCGCGCGGAGCCATTCCCGCTACCCCCGAGGAAGCCAGATCATGACCGCCCCGGTCACCCGTCTCATCGCCGCGACCGCCCTCGCGGCGGGCCTGCTCTCCGCCGCGCCGGCCCTCGCCGGCGGCTACGGCTGCACCACCGACTGCTACCGCCAGGTCTCGACCCCGCCGGTCTACGGCACGGTGTCAGAGCAGGTGATGGTGCGCCCGCCGCGCACGGTCACCCACGTCGTGCCGCCGGTCTACGACACCGTCTCCGAGCAGGTGCTGGTCTCGCCGCCCCGCCGGGTGTGGCAGACCTCGGTCGACGCCTACGGCCAGACCGTCGGCTGCTGGGTCACGATTCCGGCCCGCTACGCCACCCAGACCCGCCGGGTGCTGGTGCGCCCGGCCCAGGTGGTGCCGCAGGTGATCCCGCCGGCCTACGCCTCCTACCAGCGCCGCGTCCTGGTGGAGCCCGGCCGCTCGGGCTGGGTGCCGGCCAATGGCGGGTACGGCGGCGGCTACGGCGCCGGCCCGGCCCCGGGCGGCATCGTCGGGGCGGGCCTCGGCCTCGCGGGGGCCGGCATCGGGCTCGCCGGTGCGGCGGTCGGCGCCGGGACCGGCCTCGTCTTCGGCGGCGGCAGCGTCTACGACGGCTACTGAGCCGACGCGCGGCCCGGGTCCGGCCCGGGCCGCTCCGCCCGTCCCACCTTGCCGAGGCGGCGGCACCGCCCCACAACCCTGCGCGAGGCGGGCGGCTCGATCCGCGCGCAAGCAGGGAGTCGGATGCGTGGGCACCTTCAAGGCGGTCGTGATCGAGAAGGCGGAGGGCGGCCAGCGCGTCGCGCTGCGGGATGTCGACGAGTCCGAGCTGATGGACGGCGACGTCACCGTCCGGGTCACCCACTCGACCCTCAACTACAAGGACGGTCTGGCGCTGACCGGCAAGGCCCCGGTGGTGCGGCGCTGGCCGATGATCCCCGGCATCGATTTCGCCGGCGTGGTCGAGACCTCCTCCCACCCGGACTGGAAGCCCGGCGACGCCGTGGTGCTGAACGGCTGGGGCACCGGCGAGACCCATCTCGGCGCCTACGCGGAGAAGTCCCGGGTGAAGGGCGACTGGCTGGTCGCGCTGCCGGCCGCCCTCACCCCCGAGCAGGCGATGGCGATCGGCACCGCCGGCTACACCGCGATGCTGGCCCTGCTGGCGCTGGAGCGCCACGGCCTCACCCCCGAATCGGGCCCGGCCCTGGTGACGGGCGCCGCCGGCGGCGTCGGCTCGGTGGCGGTCTCGCTGCTGGCGAAGGCCGGCTGGCACGTCGTCGCCTCGACCGGGCGGGCCGGGGAGGAAGCGGAGTACCTGCGCGGCCTCGGCGCCGCCGAGATCATCGACCGGGCGGAGCTGAGCGCGCCCGGCAAGCCCCTGGCGAAGGAGCGCTGGGCCGCCGCGATCGACGCGGTCGGCTCGACGACGCTCGCCAACGCGCTGGCGATGACCCGCTACGGCGGCGCCGTCGCGGCGTGCGGGCTGGCCGGCGGCATGGACCTGCCGACCTCGGTGGCACCGTTCATCCTGCGCGGGGTCGCGCTCTACGGCATCGAGAGCGTGATGGCGCCGCTCCCCTTGCGGCGCGAGGCCTGGGCCCGGCTCGCCCGCGACCTCGATCCCGCCGCGCTCTCGGCGATGACCACCACCGTGCCCCTCGCCGAGGTGATCGAGCGCGGCCCGGAGATCCTGGCCGGGCGCACCCGCGGGCGGACCGTCGTGACGATCGCCTGATCGATCACCGGCGCGAGGGCGCCGCGGGAAACAGCGACGAACGGACCGCGGCAAGCGGAACCATGACGGCGTCCCGCGCATTGCCCGTTTCATGAGCATCGCTTTCGTTCGCGAGAAGGAGGGCGGGGAAGCCTTCGAGGATCTCCCCGACCGTCCCGTCTCCCCGCACCCGAACTTCGTCACGCCGGAGGGCCTCGCCCTGATCGACGCGGAGCTCGACCGGCTGCACACCGAGCATGCCGGCCTGTCGCACGACGACAAGGCGAACATGGCGCGGGTGAACCGCGACCTGCGCTACTGGACCGCCCGGCGCAACTCGGCGCAGGTCGTCGAGCAGCCCCCCGGCGACACGGTGCATTTCGGCTCGACCGTCACCATCGCGCGCGAGGACGGCGCCGAGCAGACCTTCCGCATCGTCGGCGAGGACGAGGCCGATCCGGCCAAGGGCACCATCGCGTACGTCGCACCCCTTGCCCGCGCCCTCACCGGCAAGCAGGCCGGCGATGCCGTGACGGTGGCGGATCACGAGGTCGAGATCGTCTCCGTCCGCTGAGGCGGAGGGTGAGGCGGGGAGTCTCGTCGCCGCGACGGGGCCCGCCCCTCGATCAGGTCGCGCTCGCGGGCGATGGCCGCACCGACGAAGTCGAGGAAGGCCCGCACCCGGGCGGCCCGGCGCAGGTCGGGATGGGTGAGGAGCCACAGTCCCGCATCGAGCTCGGGCTCCGAACCGGAGAGCCGCATCAGGCCCGGCCTCCGGTCGCCGATGACGCAGGGCAGGGGGCCGATGCCGATTCCCGCCTCGACCGCGTCGGCCAGGCCCTGCACCGTGTCGAGGCGCAGGACCACGCGCTCCGGCTCGGTCCGTTCCTGCACGTAGCGCGCCGCCGCGGCCGCCCCGAGCCGCGGGGCCGGCGAGACCCAGCGCTGCCGCGCATCGTCGTCGCGGTCGGCCCGGCCGTAGAGCGCCCAGGCGATGGTGGCGAGGCGCCGCCCGACCAGGGTGTCGGGCGGGTCGTTGGTCGCGCGCAACGCCACGTCGGCGTCGCCCTTGGCGAGGTTGAGCGCCTGTTCCGACACTACGACGTCGAGGCGCACCTCCGGGCAGCGGGCGCAGAACTCGGCGAGGATCGGCGTCAGCAGTCCGGTGAGCAGCGAGGCCGCGGTGGTCACGCGCAGCTCGCCGGCCGGGCTCAGGCCCTGGCTCTCGATCCGGCGGGTGAAGGCGAGCACGTCCTCCTCCATCCGGGCGGCGATCCGCGCCATCTCCTCGGCCGCCGGCGTCGGCACGTAGCCGGTGCGGTGGCGCTCGAAGAGCGGGGTGCGCAGCGCCGCCTCGATCTGGCCGAGGCGCCGGAAGGCGGTGGAATGATTGATGCCGAGCCGCTCGGCGGCGAGCGTCAGGCCGCGCTGGTCGGAGATGGCCTTCACCAGCCGGAAATCGTCCCAGGCGAGGGCGGCGGTCATGGCGTCGAACTCCTGACCTTGCGGGCGTGCAAGCGCGGGCTTGCAGCATAGGCCATTTCCCGCAGGTCCGCGATCGACGATGGTCCGCCCCGAACACCGACGGAGATCACGCGATGGCGAAGGTTCTGGTCCTCTACTACTCCACCTACGGCCACATCGAGACGATGGCCTACGCGGTCGCCGAAGGCGTGCGCGCGGCGGGCGCCGAGGCGGTGGTCAAGCGGGTGCCCGAGCTGGTGCCGGAGGAGGTCGCGCGCAACGCGCATTACAAGCTCGACCAGGCGGCGCCGGTGGCGACGGTCGACGAGCTGCCGACCTACGATGCGATCATCTTCGGCACGCCGACCCGCTACGGCAACATGGCCTCGCAGATGAAGAACTTCATCGACCAGACCGGCGGTCTGTGGGCGAAGGGCGCGCTCGTCGGCAAGGTCGGCTCGGTCTTCACCTCGACCGCCTCGCAGCATGGCGGCCAGGAATCGACGATCCTGAGCTTCCACACCGTGCTGCTGCATCAGGGCATGGTGGTGGTGGGCCTGCCCTACAGCTTCCAGGGCCAGCTCGGCACGACCGAGGTGATGGGCAACTCGCCCTACGGCGCCTCGACCATCGCGGGCGGCGACGGCAGCCGCCAGCCGAGCGCGGTCGAGCTCGAGGGCGCCCGCTTCCAGGGCCGCCATGTCGCCGGCATCGCGGCGAAGCTGGCCGGCTGAGGCCGCCCAAAGAAAAAGCCCGGACGGTGATCCGGGCTTCTGAGGCGGAAGGTCGATGGGGGCTTAGGTGACCTTCTAGATCTCACAAACGCGCTCCCGCGGGATCGGTTCCGCGGGTTTCGCGAAAAAGTTTCGCCACGGCTGCGACGGGCCGGCCGTTCCCGCCCGAGGCGGCGCGCACGAGGCCCTATGGGTCGTCGCGGCTGGATCATCTCGGCGCCGCCGCCCGCGCGAGACGGTCGCGGATCGCCTCGCCGAGGCCGTGATCCGGGATCGGCACCACCGCGATCGTCGCGGCGCCGCTGGCATCGAGCCGGCGCAGCCCGGCGAAGAGGTGGGCCGCCGCCTCGGCGAGGTCGCCGGCCGGGCTGAGATTGAGGGAGGCGGCCGCCCCGCCGAGCCCCTCCGGCACGGTCGGGCCGAACAGCAGCACCGCCTCGCCGGGCCGGATCGCGGCGGCATCGAGCCGCACCGCGGCGCGGGGCGCGTAGTGCGAGGCGAGGAGCCCGGGCGAGACCGGCGCCGCCCCGGCCGGTGCCGCCGGCAGCGCCAGCGCCCGTCCCAGCACCGCCTCGACGGCCTCGCGCGCGACGCCGCCCGGCCGCAGCAACACCGGCGGGCCGTCGAGGCAGGCGACGATGGTCGATTCGACGCCGACCGGGCAGGGCCCGCCGTCGAGCACGGCCGCGATCCGCCCGGCGAGATCGCCGAGCACGTGGTCGGCTTGCGTCGGGCTGACCCGGCCCGAGCGGTTGGCCGAGGGCGCCGCCACCGGGCACCCCGCCGCCGCCAGCACCGCGCGGGCGAGCGCGCTCCCCGGCACCCGCAGCGCGACGCTCGGCAGCCCGGCCCGGGCGAGGTCGCAGACCCGGCCTCCCGCCGCCGCCGGCACCACCAGGGTGAGGGGGCCGGGCCAGAAGGTCTGCGCGAGGCGCAGGGCGTCGGGACCGAACACGCCTTCCCGCCGCGCCGCGTCGAGATCGGGCAGGTGGGCGATCAGCGGGTTGAAGCGCGGCCGCTCCTTGGCGGCGTAGATGCCCGCCACCGCCGCCGGGTTCCCGGCATCGGCGCCGAGGCCGTAGACGGTCTCGGTCGGGATCGCGACGAGCCCGCCCGCCCGCAGCAGCGCGCCGGCCTCCGCGACGCCCGCGGCATCGGCGGCGAGCTGCCGGGTCGGCATTGACCCGCGATCATCGTTCACGTCTAAACTATCCGTCACCATGCCGCCGGCCGTAGCGTCGGCAGCGGCCGCACGTCAAATCCAAAGGGTGGCTCGCAGGCGAGCCCGCATAGCGGGCTCTCCCGTGAAGCCGCCCCGCTCTCCCGGGAGGAGCCCTCGATGACGACCTATCGCGCGCCCGTGGCCGAGATGGCCTTCACCCTCCGGCACGTCGCCGGGCTCGACCGCGCCATCGCGGAGGGGCTGCACGGCGACCTCTCGGACGACCTCGTCGACACCATCCTGGACGAGGCCGGCCGCTTCGCCAACGACGTGGTGGCGCCGCTCAACACGATCGGAGACCGCCACGGCACCCCGCTCAAGGACGGGGTGGTGACGATGCCGCCGGGCTACCGCGAGGCCTACCGCGCCTGGACCGAGGGCGGCTGGAACGCGCTCCCGGGCCCGGTCGAGTATGGCGGCCAGGGCCTGCCGATCCTGCTCAACGCCGCCTGCATCGAGATGTGGAACTCCGCCGCGATGGCCTTCGGCCTCGGGCCGCTGCTCACCGCCGGCGGCGTCGAGGCGCTGAGCCGCCACGGCAGCGAGGCGCTGCGCACCCGCTACCTCGAGAAGCTGGTCTCGGGCGAGTGGACCGCCACCATGAACCTCACCGAGCCGCAGGCCGGCTCGGACCTCTCGGTGATGCGCACCCGGGCCGAGCCGGCCGGCGACGGCTCCTACCGGATCTCGGGCGAGAAGATCTACATCACCTGGGGCGAGCACGACCTCACCGACAACATCGTGCACCTGGTCCTCGCGCGGCTCCCCGACGCGCCGGCCGGCACCCGCGGCATCTCGCTGTTCCTGGTACCGAAGGTGCTGCCGGACGGCGCGCGCAACGCGCTCGTCTGCGCCGGCATCGAGCACAAGCTCGGCATCCACGGCTCGCCGACCTGCACCATGGTGTATGACGGCGCGACGGGCTGGCTCGTCGGCGAGGCCAACCGGGGCCTCGCCTGCATGTTCACGATGATGAACAACGCCCGCCTCGGCGTCGGCCTCCAGGGCGTGGCGATCGCCGAGCGGGCCTATCAGCAGGCCCTGTCCTACGCCCGCGACCGCCGCCAGGGCCGCGCCACCGCGGCCGCCGAGGGCGCAAGCGCGATCATCGAGCATCCCGACGTCCAGCGCATGCTCCTCACCATGAAGGCGCTGACCGGCGCCTCGCGCGGCATCTGCTACCTGACGGCCGAGGCGATCGACCGCGCTCACCGGGCGCCGGACGAGGCGGCCCGTAAGGCGGCGCAGGCCCGGGCCTCGCTGCTGACCCCGGTGGCCAAGGCCTTCTCGACCGATATCGGCATCGAGGTCGCCTCGCTCGGCATCCAGGTCCATGGCGGCATGGGCTTCGTCGAGGAGACCGGCGCCGCCCAGCACCTGCGCGACGCCCGCATCGCGGCGATCTACGAGGGCACCAACGGCATCCAGGCGATCGACCTCGTCACCCGCAAGCTGCCCTTGGCGGACGGCGCGGTGGTGCGCGGGCAGATCGGCGCGATGCGCCTTGCCGCCGAGCGGGTGCTGAAGGAGGGCGGTCCCGCCTTCGGCCACACCGCCCCGCGCCTGCGCGAGACGATCGAGGCGCTCGACCGGGCGACCGGCTACCTTCTCAAGGCGCTCGGCTCGAACCGTCCCGAGGAGGCCCTGGCGGGCGCGACCCCGTACTTGCGCCTGTTCGGCCTCGCCCAGGGCGGCACCTGCCTGGCGCAGAGCGCGCTCGCCGCCAACGCCGCGATGAAGGACGGCGCGACCGACCCGGCGCACCCGGCCCGCATCGCGCTGGCCCGGTTCTTCGCCGAGAACCTCGCCACCGCGTCCCGCGGGCTGGAGGAGACGGTGACCGGCGGCGGCGGCTTCCTGCAGGACGGGGCGCTGGCGCTGGCGGGGTGATGGACGCGCCACGGGCAACCCGCCCCATCCCGCCCACGCCCCCATCCTGAGGTGTCGGTCCATCGGGGAGGGACCGACCTCGAGGGAGGGCTCAGGAGATCGCAGCGCCTTCCGGAAGCCCTCCTTCGAGGCCTCCGCTTCACTCCGGCACCTCAGGACGAGGTCGCAGGATGGGTGAGCGGAGCCTTCCCGGCCGGAGCCGGGACTTTCTCCCAGCCGTTCAAGCCCATTCCCGGATCTTCCCATGACCGACCACGTCCGCATCACCGACGAACCCGGCGGCGTCCGCCTCGTCCAGCTCGTCCGGCCCGAGAAGAAGAACGCCCTCACGGGGGCGATGTACGACGCCATGCGGGAGGCGCTGGAGGGCGCCGACCGGGAGGGCTCGGGCGTCGGCGCCGTGGTCTTCGCCGGCGCTGACGGCGTGTTCACCGCCGGCAACGACATCGCCGACTTCGTCGCCCGGGCGGACGCCTCCTTCGGCGAGGCGCCGTCCTTGCGCTTCATCCGCCGGCTCGCCGCGACCTGCACCCCGATGGTGGCGGCGGTGGACGGCCTGGCGGTCGGCGTCGGCACCACGCTGACGCTCCATTGCGACCTCGTCTACGTCGCACCCGCCGCGACCTTCCGGATGCCCTTCGTCGATCTCGGCCTCGTGCCGGAGGCGGCGTCGAGCTACCTGCTGCCGCGCCGGGTCGGGCTGCCCAAGGCGACGGAGCTGCTGCTGCTCGGCGAGGCCTTCGGCGCCGACGAGGCGGTGCGGCTCGGCCTCGCCAACGCGGTCGTGCCGGCCGACGGCCTCCTCGAGCACGCGCTGGCGCAGGGCGCCAAGCTCGCCGCCAAGCCCCGCCAGGCGCTCGCCGCCGCCCGCCGGCTGATCCGCGGCGACCACGCCGCCGTGCAGGCCGCCATGGATGCGGAGGCCGAGGCCTTCGACGCGGCGCTCCGCTCGCCCGAAGCGCAAGCCGCGTTCCAGCGCTTCCTGTCCCGCGGCACCCGGTGAGGCCGGCCGGCATCCCCGATCTCTCGGGGAAGGTGTGCCTCGTCGCCGGCGCCTCGCGGGGGGTCGGCCGCGGCATCGCCCGGGCGCTGGGCGAGGCCGGCGCCACCGTGGTGGTCACCGCCCGCTCCAGCGAGACCGGGGCGCGCACCGACCAGCGCCCGGAAGCCCTGGAGGACACCGCCCGGGAGGTCGACCTCGCCGGCGGGCGCGGCCACCACTACCTCTGCGATCACGCCCGCGAGGTCGAGGTCGACGGAATGGTGCGCTGGGTACTGCGCCGCTTCGGCCGCATCGACGTCGCGGTGTCGAGCGTCTGGGGCGGCAACGAGGGCTATGACGGGGTGCGCTACCCCGACGGCGCCGCCTGGGGCACCGCCTTCTGGCGCCGCGGCCTCGCGCCGTTGCGGCAGAACCTCGAGACCGGGCCGCTCGCCGGCCTTCTCCTCGCCCGGGCGGTCGCGCCCGCGATGGTCTCGGCCAAGGGCGGCCTCATGGCGCTGGTCTCGTTCGGGACCGACGACTATCTCGGCGACCTGTTCTACGATCTCGCCAAGGCCGCCACCAACCGCCTCGCCCTCGGCATGGCGGCGGAGCTCGGCCCCTACGGCGTCACGGCGCTCGCGCTGGCGCCGGGCCCGGTGCGGACCGAGCGGGTGATCGAGGCCGGGATGGCCGGGGAGGCGGGCGAGAGCCCGCTCTACGCGGGACGGGCGCTGGCGGCGCTCGCGGGCGACCCGGAGGTCGGCACGCGGTCGGGGCAGGTGCTGCACGCCGCCGATCTCGCACGCGCCTACGGCTTCACCGACGAGGACGGGACGCGGCCGGAGCGCTACCGGACTGGGAGCGTCTAGGATGGGGATCCGCCCGGCTCGGCCTCGCGGAAGGCGGTTGGAGCAGCGCCCTCCGGACCTGTCCTCGAACGATGGAGGGGCTTGCGGAATGGATTGCGCGACGTACCCTTCCGGTATGGCCAGCCGTCTCCTCACGTTCGTCACGGACACGCCCCCCCGTCCCGCCGTCCGGGACCGAGACCGAGACGAGGCGTCTCGCATCGAGGAGCTCGACCGTGTCGCGCTGCTGTCGGACGTCGTCGGAGACGATCAGGTGACGGTACCGGCGGGTTCCGTCGGGACCGTGGTCGCGATCTGGGCCGGGGGGGCCGCCTTCGAGGTCGAGTTCACCGGGCCGGTGGACGCGCTCGCGACCGTGAACGCTGCCCTTCTGAGGGTCGTCGGACAGGCAACGGCTTGACCGCCACCCACCCCTACCCGTCCGCCTTCACGATCTCGGAAGCGAAGGTCGCGGGCTACCTTCTGAATGCCGAGAGCGACGACGGGGCAGCGAAGGCCGCCCTTCTCATGCGGTTCGGCTTCTCGCCCGATCGGCCTCTCGAACTGATGGACGCCCTCGGCCGACATCCCTCGCCGGCATCATGGGCCGCGGCCTTCGCGGCACCACACGGGATCAAGCACTATTTCGAAGGGCCTCTCCGTAGCCCGGACGGCCGCGATCCGTACATCCGGAGCGTCTGGCAGGTCGATTACGACCGGGATGACAGATCGGCAAAGTTCGTGACCATCCGTCCCGTGTCGCGCCCGGTCGAGGGAGCAGGCTAGAGTAGCGCCCGATCACGTTGCAATTGGGCGCTGCGCGAGGTCTTTGCTGCTGCCGCATTTTCTTCGCCCAAACGGCCGCCACTTGGTCGGAAAATTTAGTACGACCCACCCGCCACCCCGGCCGTCACCAGGGCCACGCCCGAGCTGGTGCCGAGCCGCGTCGCCCCGGCCTCGACCAGGGCGCGAGCGACCTCCAGGCTGCGCACGCCGCCCGACGCCTTGACCCCGAGGGCGTCGCCCACGGTCGCGCGCATCAGGGCGACGTCCGCCACGGTGGCGCCGCCGGTCGAGAAGCCGGTCGAGGTCTTGACGAAATCGGCCCCGGCCTCTGCGGCCAGGAGGCAGGCGAGGCGCTTCTGCGCCTCGTCGAGCAGGCAGGTCTCGACGATGACCTTCAGCACGCGGCCCCGGCAGGCCGCCCGCACCGCCGCGATGTCGGCCCGCACGGCATCGTGACGCCCGTCCTTCAGGGCACCGAGCGCGATCACCATGTCGATCTCGGCCGCGCCGCGGGCCACCGCGCCCGCAGCCTCGGCGGCCTTGTCGGCCGGCATCGACGCCCCGAGGGGGAAGCCGACGACGGAGCACGGGGCGACGCCGCTGCCCGCCAGGATCTCCGCCACCGGGCCGACATGGACCGGATTGACGCAGACCGCCTTGAGGCGGTGCGCCAGCGCCTCCTCGCACAGGCGCCGCACCTCGGCGCCGGTCGCGTCGGCCCGCAGGAGCGTGTGGTCGATCAGGCCGGCGAGGCCGGCGGGGGCGGACGCATCCAAAGGCGGGTCTCCTGCGCGGCGCCGGGGAGACCCGCCGCCGGACGGGACTGGCCCCCGGCGGCCGGATCGTCAAGCGCGTCGCGCGGTCAGCGCCCGCCGGCGCCGCGGATCGCCGCCACGGTCTTCTCGACGAAGGCGACGCCCGGCTCGGTGAAGGTGATCTCGTCGTCGCTCAGGGTCGCGAGGCCGCGTTCCTCGACCTCGGCCGCACCCTGCGGGTCGGCCTGGTGGCCGCTGCCGTCCCGGCGCACCACCGAGCTGATCGGCTGGCCGCTGATCAGGTGGTGATAGGCCGCGAAGGCGAAAATCGACAGGGCGCGGTCGGAGAGGTCGCGGGTCTCGGCGGGCATCGGGTCGGGCCTCGTGGAACGGGGAGGGGAAGGACCCGCGGGGTGACGGGCCCGTGTCCCGCCCAACGCCCGGGATCGTCGAAAGCCCCGCGTCCCCGGTGACGCAGGCCCCCTCACCGCAGCCGGGCCGGAGCCGGCATCGCCGAGGTCTTCTCGTCGTAGAGCACGGTGTAGGTTCCGGCCTCGAGCTCGAACATCGCGTAGTCGAGCCCCTTGATCGTCTCGACCCGGAACGGCACCCGGTGGCCGCCGCGGGTGATGGCGGCGAGGCGGTGGGACAGGGCCGAGACCGGCAGCATCCCGGTCGCCTGCTCCGGCCCGTCGGGGAGACGGACGCGGAAGGTCAGGTCGTACCCGCTCCAGGCCAGGGCCTCGAACCGGGTCGCCTCGCGCCGATCGATCCACCGCAGCAGCTGCGCCGCCGAGATCAGGGCGACGCCGCGCTCGCGCGCCGCGCTCACCAGGTGGTCGAAGTAGCGGTCGCTGTAGTCGTAATGGGTGCCGAAGGCGCCGAAGAACTGCTCGGGGCCGAGTGCCCGGTCGAGCATGACCTCGATGCCGCGCCGCTGGTCGATGCCGTTCTCGTTCACCAGGTGGCTGGCGGCCTGGTAGATGTCGAGGACGCGGCCGTCGAGGTCGGCGAAGCGCTGGGGGAAGCCCGATCCGGTCATGAAGCCCGGCCGCCGCCGGATCCAGGACCCGGGCCAGTAATAATAGCCGAGATCGAGCCGGATCCCGGCCGAGCGCTCGATCTTGGCGGTGTCGGCCCAGCCGTTCCAGGTGACGCAGTGCAGGCGGTGCGTCGTCTGCATCGGCAGGCCGAGCTTGCGCCCGATGCCGCCGGCCTGCCGGCCGAGCGCCAGCCCGAGCGCCGCCGCGTCGACGTCGCGGCAGCCGGTATCGACGTGGATCGCCGTCTCGAAGCCCAGCGCCGCGTAGGCCTGCGCCTGCTCCGGCGCCAGGCGGGTCTCCGGGGTGACGTAGGAGGTCGCCCGCGCGCAGTCCCAGGTCCCGGGCCGGCACTCGAGCGGGCTCTCGGCGACGAGGCGCCTGTAGGCGCTCAGCGTCCCGTCGCGGGTGGCGTGGTCGTCGCCCGCCATGACGAGCGCGGCGCGGCGCTCGTCCGGCAGGTACCAGATCCGCGGCAGCGGCAGGCGCCCGGCCGCCATCGTGACGATCAGGTTGGCGAGCAGCCGCTGCTGCTCGTCGGCCTGCGGGATCGCCACCCGCGACAGGTCGAGGAAGTCGGGGAAGAACAGGTCGTTGGCTCGCCGGGGCGGCCGGCCGTCCCGCTCCTGCCCGGCGAAGGCCGGGTTGCCCTGGCGCAGGCGCACGACCGAGGTGGCGAGGTCGAAGGCGAAGGCCGCCGCCTGGCCCTGGCCGGCCCGGCGCAGCGACACGGCCGGAAAGGGCAGGGCCTCGGCACCGGTCGAGAGGCGCGCGACGGCGGTCGCGTCCTCCAGGGCGTAGAGGCTCGCCGGCCCGTGGATCTGCATCGCCTCGCGGACGATGCCGCGGGCGGCCGGCGCCGCGGCCTCCGTCTGCAGGTAGCGGCCGTCCACCGGCCCGCCGGCCGGGGCCAGCCCGAACAGCGGCAGCCAGCCGCCCTGCGGCCGGATCGCGATCAGGTTGCCGCCGGACCCCACCCAGGCGGCGAGCCGCCCGGCCAGCGCCTCGTCCGGCGTCTCGGTCATCAGGACGAGGGCCGCCCCGGCGAGGCGCTCCGGCGT
The DNA here is from genome assembly GCF_001653715.1 of Methylobacterium platani. Classification (GTDB taxonomy): domain Bacteria; phylum Pseudomonadota; class Alphaproteobacteria; order Rhizobiales; family Beijerinckiaceae; genus Methylobacterium; species Methylobacterium platani. Next base: position 31,613 of record NZ_LWHQ01000013.1, on the reverse strand, counting down.
GAGCGCCTCGGGGGCCACCGTCGCGAACAGGTTCAGCCCCTCCGCCCCCAGGATCTCGGCGTAGTAGGGCCCGAACGGGTTGCCCGGCCCGACCGCGACCAGGATCGGCGCCCCAAGCATGTCCGCCGGCACGTCCGCCGGCACCGGCGTCGCCGCCACGGTGAAGCGCGGCTCCGCCGGCTCCGCGAGCCGAAGCCCGAGGAGGCTCGCCGGCCGGGTCCCGGTTCCGACCGCGACCCGGTAGCTCGCGCCGGGCCGCAGCGGCGCGAGCGGCGTCAGCCGCGCCCGGCGCGCCCCCGCATCGTACGCGACCGCTGCCGGCACGGCACCGCCGCCCTCCTCGCGCAGGGACAGCGAGGCCGGCGAGACCGTGTCGGGGTCCATCGCGCGCGAGAATTCGATCGCGATCGGCAGGCCGGGATAGACTTCGGTCGCGCCGTCGATCGGCATCGACGCCACGACGCGCGGCAATAACTGATCAAGCATGAAGCGGGCTGAGACAGCAACCACCAAGCACACACCCACCGACACCAGCAGGCGAAGGACGGTCCGCTGCATGACGTATCTCGACTCACATCTGTCCTGTTATGACCGATGCTTAACAGCAGGATGTAGCCGGGGACAGGATCGACGGCGCCGACCAGCGCATCCCTTGGTGGAGGGACGCGGTCGGGGCCTACCGCTTTCGGTGGAGGGCACCCGAGGCGGCGGGCGCAGCATCGCGGGACCCAGCCAAAAACCGGATGATCTCGAGATCAGCGATGTCGGGGTGATCCGGCCGGTGGCGCTCCCAAGGGGACTCGAACCCCTGTTTTCGCCGTGAGAGGGCGACGTCCTAGACCGCTAGACGATGGGAGCTGGCCCGGCGGGATGGCGGCTGTATAGCGACGCTCGGCCCGCGGCGCAAGCCTCTTTCGAGCACCGTCCGGTCGTACGGCAACACGGTACACGACAGCGCGACCTCGGCCCGACCA
>NZ_LWHQ01000013.1:0-30475 GCF_001653715.1 Methylobacterium platani | reverse complement strand
TCGTGTCGTGGACCGTGGCGCGGCAACCGGGCCGTGCTCAAGGTGCTTGATTTTTCCGACTTCTCCTCGACGAACCGGCATCCGCCTCGCCGGAATAGTGCTCCGGCCGGCGATCTCGGCCGCCGATCCCGCCCTGCGCCGGAGCGCCTCCGAGAGCATCCTGGGCGCAGTCGAACGCCGCCGGCTGCGCGCAGCCCGGCGGTGGTGCGGCAAGAACGGGAAGGGCCAAATCGGCGTGCTCTTTTCTTGCAGACTCCGCCCCTGGACTGGTGAAGGCGGCTTGATCCCATGAATACGCCAGAATAAATTGCTGTCCTCGCTGCTTGGCACCGCATCACGGCAATCTGATCTGACCGACGCGCCCATGCGAGGAGCATCCGTGCGATACATCGTCATGCCACGCGACGGCTGGCACTTCGCCCGAGCGGACCAGATCGGACAGGCAGAGGACGCAGACGCGATCCGGCACACGTCACGGAACGCGGCCTTCTCCCGGAGAGAGGCGCCGGATCGGGCCGTCCGGGGTGAGGTTTCGGCGAGCGCGATCCGGCCGATGATCGCGATGACCGCCCTGGCGGCGCCGGAGGCTCCCTACACCGTCGTCGCCGCCTCCCGGGACGACGGCCCGACATTGCTGGAGATGTCGCCGCAGGCGGCGCGGCGCCTGCGCGAGAGCGTCCCGTCGGTGCTGGTGGAGAAGGACCGGCGCATCTCCGCCGCCGTCCGGACCGCGACCCGCCTGCGGATGCACCGGGACTGGACCGTCGGCGCGTCGGACGGCAAGCGGGTCCGGGTCAAGGTGACGGATCCCGACGGGCGCCCGGTCCCCGGCGCCCGGATCCTCGTCTTCGCCGATGTCGCGCAGCGCGAAGGCGTGGCCCGACGGACCCGCCCGTCGGGCGTCGCGTCCCTGGTCGTTCCGGCGCGGACCGGCAGCTTTCCCCGCATCGTCGTCGAGCCGCCCGCCGGCTACCGCAGCCTCGACGCGGGGGCCGTGGCGGCGTCGGCGGAGGGCGACATCGCCCTGACGCTGGCACCGGTCGACCCGAGGGGACGGGACGGGACCAGCGCGCTGCGCGGCGAGGCGGGCACGCTGACGGGGCTCGATGTCGGGCGCGGCGTCCGGATCGCGGTCGTGGATACCGGCGTCGATCCCAGGCATCCCGATCTCGCCCACGTCGCGACACGCAACGTCTACCAGTTCGACGCGGATCCCGCCGTCGCGCCCCATCCGCACGCGAACCACGTCGCCGGCCTGATCGGCGCCCGGGGCCGGGACTTCAGGGGGATGGCACCCGGAGCGACCCTGTTCAGCTACCGCTTCACCCCGCTCGGCCTGAAGGACGGCGCATTGTTCGACCTCGGAGAGGCCATCAGGAGGACCGGCGACGACGACGTCCACCTGATCAACATCAGCATGGCGAGCCGCTCTCCGTCGCAGTTCCTCGGCAAGGCCGCGGTCGCGGCCTTCCAGCGGGGTGCGATCTGCATCGCGGCGGCCGGGAACGACGGTCGCGATTCCATCTCCTTCCCGGCCGCCGCCAAGCGCTACTACGCCGTGACGGCGTACGGCGACCGGTCGGTCCTGACGGACGGCGTCCGGGAACTCGAAGACCTGTCCGACGTGACGTCCTCGGTGAACGCGGCCATGAGCCGTGCCCGGTTCTCGAACTGGGGTGCCGACACGGACTTCATCGGACCGGGCGTCGGCCTAATCTCCTGCGCCGGGGCGGCAGGGTACGCGATCGACAGCGGCACCTCGTTCGCGGCCCCGGTGATCGTCGGCCTCGCGGCCGCGATCCTCGCCGAGGACCATCCCGACATCCTGGCGATGCCGCCGGACATGAAGCGGGCGACCGCCATCGCGCAGGTCTTGACGGAACGATGCCGGGATTTAGGATTCGCCTTCGAAACCCAGGGAAGCGGGATCCTCCATGTCGCAGACGAGGCCTGATCCCAGGACGCGCGACTACGTCCTGTACCGCTCCGACAGTCGTGGCCCCGACCTGTCGGACGTGGCCGAGCAGGTCCGCGCGATGGCCGAGGTCACGCTCATCCGGCAAGGGGATACCGGCCTGCTCGTCCAGGGGGGCGCCCAGGCGATCAAGAAGCTCACCCTCGGCCTCGAAGGATGGTCGGCGGAGGAGAACAAGCGGGTGCGCACCGCCGGATGAGGCCGGGCCGTTTCAGCTGCCCGGCGTCATGACCACGAGCTCCGCCTGCGGCGGGGAAATCCCGTCCGCGACGTACTCGACGCTGTAGACGCCGGGCGCGAGGGTCGGCCCGGCGACGACGACCTGCCTGACCTCCGCGCTGCCGACGGCGAGCGGGATCGCGTGGGCCTCGACGGGGCCGGCATCGGTCCGTCGCAGGAACACGATCCGCCCCTGGCGCGGCGCCGCGCCGAAGGCCAGGACGACCTCGAACGGATCGCCCCGGTTGACGGCGGGCAGGCTGACGGAGAGGCGCGGCCGCCCCGCGAGGCGCGCGGCCCCCGCCGCGACGGCTTCCGGCAGCTTGACGCCGAGCAGCATGGCCAGCAGCTCGTGCGTGGTGCCGTCCTGGGCGACGCCGAGGTGGTTCGCGCTGACGAAGGCGGTCTGCACCGGCAGCGCGGAGGCGCTGCGGATCGGCACCGTCCCGTCGCCGGAGGCCGCGACGGACACGCCGACGAGTCCGCCGGCATCGAGATCGAACCGCGTGACGGTCTCGTGGAACGCGCTCACGATCGAGAAATACCGGCATCCGCCGGGCCGGCGTTCGTGATCCAGGGTTGCCTGCAGGTCCTTGGCGGCCTGGAGGCTCACCTTGTTGAAGCCGTAGAGCTGGTCCAGCGCCGGGTCGAAGACGCTGATGCCCTCGAAGGCGACCTGGGAGTCGAGGCGCCAGATCGGGAGCAGGGTCGAGAGCGGGAACAGCTGGTAGCCGGCCGGATAGCCCGGCTGTCCGGCCAGCTGTCGCAGTTGCGCCGGAGACAGGCCCGACGTGCCCTCGCCGACGCCGGCGGCCCGCGCGACGGCGAGGGGCGCGCCCTCGTGCGGGGTCGCCATGAAGGCGCAGAGATCGATGGCGGCGGCCCAACCGGGCACGGTCGCGCGCGGCCGTTCGAGGCTGACGCGCGCGAGAAGGCCGCCCATGGAATGGCAGAGCAGCCTGATCTTCACGGCCGGGCCGTGCTCAGCCAGGATCTGCGCCAAGGTGGCATCGAGCTCCCTGCCGAGGTCGAGCAGGTTCTTGCGCCAGTCATACGCGAAGTGAACCACCCGTCGCTCGCCGACGTCGCTCTTGTAGCCGAACTTATCGAGAGCCTCGAGCAGCGATCCGTAGATGTCGACGCAGACGCGATCGATGATCTTCGTCGGCTTGAGGTCGCGGCGGATGAGCTGATCGATCCGGCGGTAGCCGAGCGTCGCCTCGGCGGGTGTAGGCGGCCAGATTTCGACGCCGTCCGGGGTCGCCAGCGCAGATCCCATGATGCCGGGAATGACGACCACGACGTCCATCGCCGTCTCCATCTTGGTCAATCGACCGAATGGAACCGGCATGATGGTCGCATGACACCTCGTGGCGTGCAAGTGCGCGGGATCAAGTGCGCGGGATATAGGGGCGCGCGGGCGAAGGACCGGCCGATCGAGGCGATCTCGGAACGGCTCGCCGAGCGAGCGCCCCGGCGCGTGCCGGCGGCCCGGGCGCCCCGGCCCCCCGCCCTCCAGAGGCCGGAACGGCCACCCCTGACGCGGCGAGGCCCGGGAGGAGTGCCGCGCGAGCGCGGCGCCCCTCCCGGGCCTCGCCGGATCCGACCCCGCGCCGAGCCGGCCCGGGGTCCCGTCGACGGAAGATCCTACTCCGCCGCCTCGATCCGCGGATGCTCGTGCTGCTTGCGCTCGCGCTTGACGAGGTCGGCGGTCAGGAAGGCCACCTCCAGCGCCTGCTCGGCGTTGAGACGCGGGTCGCAATAGGTGTGGTAGCGGTCGCGCAGGTCCTCGGCCGTCAGCGCCCGGGCGCCACCGGTGCACTCGGTGACGTTCTTGCCCGTCATCTCGAGGTGGATGCCGCCGGCATGCGTGCCTTCCGACTGGTGGATGTCGAAGAAGCCCTGGATCTCCTTCATCACCCGCTCGAACGGCCGGGTCTTGTAGCCGCTGGCCGTCACGGTGTTGCCGTGCATCGGATCGCAGGACCACACGACCTTGCGGCCCTCGCGCTCCACCGCCCGGACCAGGGCGGGAAGGTGGTCGCCGACCTTGTCGGCGCCGAAGCGGCAGATCAGGGTCAGGCGGCCGGCTTCGTTGGCCGGGTTCAGCAGGTCGACGAGCCGGATCAGGTCGTCGGCCTTGAGCGACGGGCCGCATTTGAGGCCGATCGGGTTCTTGATGCCCCGGGCGAACTCGATGTGGGCGTGGTCGGCCTGGCGGGTGCGGTCGCCGATCCACAGCATGTGGCCCGACGTGGCGTACCAGTCGCCGCTGGTCGAATCGACCCGGGTCAGGGCCTCCTCGTAGCCGAGCAACAGGGCCTCGTGGCTGGTGAAGAAATCGGTCTGGCGCACCTCCTGGTGCGTCTCCGGGTTGATGCCGATCGCCCGCATGAAGTCGAGGGTCTCGGTCATGCGCTGCGCCAGGTCGGCATAGGCCGAGGACTGGGGCGAGTCCTTGACGAAGCCGAGCATCCAGCGATGCGCGTTCTCGAGGTTGGCGTAGCCGCCGGTCGCGAAGGCGCGCAGGAGGTTCAGCGTCGCCGCCGACTGGCGGTAGGCCTCGGTCTGGCGGTTCGGGTTCGGCACCCGCTCGGCCTCCGTGAAGCCGATGCCGTTGACGATGTCGCCGCGGTAGCTCGGCAGCGCGACGCCGTCGACGGTCTCGACCGGCGAGGAGCGCGGCTTGGCGAACTGCCCGGCGATGCGCCCGACCTTCACCACCGGCGAGCCGCCCGCGAAGGTCAGCACCAGCGCCATCTGCAGGAAGACGCGGAAGAAGTCGCGGATGTTGTCGGCGGAATGCTCGTCGAAGCTCTCGGCGCAATCGCCGCCCTGGAGCAGGAACGCCTCGCCGGCCGCGACCTTGGCGAGGTTCTGCTTCAGCTTGCGCGCCTCACCGGCAAACACCAGCGGGGGAAAGCTCGCGAGCTGCCGCTCCACCGCCTCGAGGGACGCGGAATCCGGATAGTCCGGAACCTGCTGAATCGGCAGCCGCCGCCAGCTCGTGGGGGTCCAACGCTCGCTCATCGTCCTCTCCTACCGCACCTCTTCGATAACCGGTCAGGTCGGTTGCGGAAGCCGGGCTTATAGGGGGGTTTGGGCGATCGCGCGAGGGGGTCGCTCCCCGTGATTTCGGGTCATGCCGCACGGCTCGTTCCGTCAGAGCTAGGATAGGACCGCCTTGAACAGCGCAAAGGCGCACACGCCCGACAGCACCGTGAAGAACAGGCTCCGGCTGAACGCTCCGATCGCGAATGCGGTCGCGGCGGCGAAAGACGGAGGCGCGCTTCGGCTTCGACGACCAGAGCCATGTCACGGGCCATTTCCGGCGGGCCTTCGGGACCACGCCGCGGCGTTACGCGGATGCCTGCCGGTAGCGGTTCGCCCTCAGCCGACCGCCACCGGCTGCTTGACCACCGCCGGGGTGCGCATCGTCACCAGCTCCTCGCCGGCGGTCGGATGGACCGCGATCGTGCGGTCGAAATCGGCCTTCGTCGCCCCCATCGTCACCGCGATGCCGACGGCCTGGATGATCTCGCCGGCATCGTGGCCGAGCACGTGGACGCCGACCACCCGGTCGCTCGCCCGCTCGACGATCACCTTCATCAGGATCCGCTCGTCGCGGCCCGACAGGGTCGCCTTCATCGGCCGGAAGCGGGCCTCGTAGACGTCGATCTCGCCGCACAGGCGCCGCGCCACCTCCTCGCCGTGGCCGACGACGCCGATCTCGGGGGTCGAGAACACCGCGGTCGGGATCAGGTCGTGGTCGACCGCCCAGGGCTTGCCCCCGAACACCGTGTCGGCGAAGGCGTGGCCCTCGCGGATCGCGATCGGGGTCAGCGCCGCGCGGTTGGTGACGTCGCCGACGGCGTAGATCGAGGGCGCGGCGGTCTGCGAGAAGCGGTCGACGGGAATCGCCCCGGCGGGATCGAGAGTGATGCCGGCCTTCTCCAGCCCGAGCCCGGCGACGTTGGGGCGCCGGCCGGTCGCCACCAGCACCTGGTCGACCAGGATCTCGCTGCCGTCGTTCAGCGTGGCGCCGATCCCGCCGTCGCGCCGGTCGAGGCGGTGGACGGTGGCGTTCAGGCGCAGGTCCATGCGCTTGGCATAGGCCTCGCCGAGGGCCTGGCGGATCTCGCCGTCGAAGCCGCGCAGCAGCCGATCGCCGCGATGGAGCAGGGTGGTGCGGGTGCCCAGGGCCGCGAACACCCCGGCGAACTCGACCGCGATGTAGCCGCCGCCGACGACCAGGATCCGCTCCGGCTGCGTCTCCAGCTCGAACACCTCGTTCGACGTGATGGCGAGCTCGGCGCCGGGGATCAGCGGCTCCTTGACCGGATGGGCGCCGACCGCGACCAGGATGTGGCGGGCCCGCACCCGGGTGCCCGAGCGCACGAGGCGCACCGTGTGCGGATCCTCGATCACCGCCCGGTCGGCCACCACCTCGACGCCGGCCCGCATCAGGTTGGTGGCGTAGATGCCCTCGAGCCGGGTCACCTCGGCGTCGCGGCGGGCCTTGAGCGCCGCCCAGTCGAAGCGCGGGGTGCCGACCTCCCAGCCGAAGCCGGCGGCGTCCTCGAACTCGTCGGCGAAGCGGCCGGCATAGACCATCAGCTTCTTGGGCACGCAGCCGCGGATCACGCAGGTGCCGCCGACCCGGTACTCCTCGGCGAGCTGCACCCTCGCGCCGTAGCCGGCGGCGATACGGGCCGCCCGCACCCCGCCGGAGCCGCCGCCGATCACGAACAGATCGACGTCGAAAGGCTCGTGCTGCGTCTCGGTCATGGCGCTCACCGTTGTGTTGTCAGGTCTTCTCTGTGCCGGGCCGGGTCGAGAGCGCAAGGGTGCGCCGCCGGGCGAAGGGTGCGCAGCCAGGCGACGGCCGCGCCGACGCCGGCGGTCCACCAGGCCTGCCACGCCCCGTGCTCGACGAAGGCGACGACGCCCGCCGTCGCCAGCAGCGCCAGGGCGGTGCTCCGGGCGAGCGCCGGCCATCTCCCCAGGCCCCGCAACGTCAGGACCAGGACGAGCGCGGCCAGCACCGCCCCGACGATGCCGAGCTCGGCCCAGACCTGCAGGAAGGTGTTGTGCGGGTGCCCGACCGCCAGCATGAAGCGCAGGTCGGGCTCGATCCGCTCGGCCGCCGGCACGTCCTGGAACCGCCCGCTGGTGCCGTAGCCGGCGCCGTGCCAGGGATCCTGCGCCACCGCCGCGCCGAAGCTGCGGGCGATGGCGACCCGGGCGCGGGTGCTGCTGGCGGCGAGCCGCTGGTGCAGGGCCTCCGGCATCGTCCGGGCGAGGAGATCGCCCTCGACCGGCGCGAGGACGAGGGCGCCGAGCAGGGCCGCGCCGGCGAGGCCGAGTCCCGCCCGGGCCGGCAGCCCGCGCACGGCGCAGAAGGTGAGGGCGCCGGTGGCGAGCCCCAGCACCGTCGCGCCGCTGACCGACCGCCACGCCGCGACCGCGAAGACCGCGAGGGCGAGCGCCGCCAGGCCGCGCCGCCCGCGTGCGGCGAGGAGCGCCGCCAGGGGCAGGACCAGCAGCATCATGGTCAGGAGCGGACGGTTGAACGCGAAGGCGGCGACGCGCTGGCCGAGCGCCTCGCGGATCGCGAGGCCCGAGGCGAGGTCCGCCACGACGTAGGCGCAGGTCGCGATCAGGATCCAGGCGGCGGGCCCGGCGACGGCGGCGAGGTGCGGCGGCGCGAGGCGCGCCACCAGGTAGGCGCCGGCGAGCGCCGGCAGGAATTCCGACAGGGTGCGCAGCGACAGGCCCGGCAGCGGGCTCCAGGCGAGGCTGATGCCGCACCAGGCCAGGAAGGCCAGCGCCGCGAGACCGGGCGGCGTCGCCAGCGGCGCGACGAGGAGTGCCCGCAGCGGGCGCCCGGCGGCGACCGCGCCGGCGAGCAGCAGGAGCCCGGCGAGGCCGACCACGACCGGGCTCGAGCGGTTCGCCGCCGCCATGCAGGCCGGCAGGGCGGCGATCACGACGGCGCCGAGACGGTCGAGCGTCGCGGCCGGGCCGTGCTCCGGCGCGCGGGCCGTCACTGAAGCTGGTGGCCGCGCTTGCCCATCTCGGCCCGGACCCGGACCATCATGTATTCGGAGACCTCCTGGGTCCAGGTCTGCATCGCCTGCACCATGTCGTCGAGCACCTGGGGCTGGGTCTCGACGTAGCGCTTGCCCGCGGGCGAGCGGAAGAAGGTGGCGATGTCGCGCAGCTCCGCCTCGGTGAGCTTGTTGGCGTAGATACGCGAGGCGGTGTCGATGATGCGCTGCTTCTGCAGCTCGAGCTCGGGCTGCAGCTTCTCGATGACGTCGGCGAGGTCCTTGGTCAGCTCGGGCCGGGTCACCGCCGCCTGCTTGATCTGCTCGCCGAAGGCCGGGAGGATCGAATCGAACGAGCGGGCGATGCCGGAGGAGAGCATCACCTCCTTGGCCAGCGCCAGGTGCGTCGGGGTGATCGGGTCCTTCGAGGCGGCCGGGGCGGCGGGCTTCGGCTGGGCCGAGGCCGGGGTGCAGAGGACGGGGCTCGACAGGGTCGCGGCGAGAAGGCCCGCCAGCAGGGCACGCGAACGGCGCGGGGACATCGTGTTGCTCCAGGATAGCGGCGCCCGCGCGGGGCGGCCGTGACGGGGACGAGGGCGCGTCAGGCCGCCCCGAGGGTGACGATGCGGGGTTGGCCGTCCGCGGCTTCCGCCACGATTGCGCCGGTGGCAAGGCCGAGGAACAGGCCGTGCTCGACCACGCCCGGCACCGCCACCAGGGCGCGGGCCAGCGCTTCCGGATCGGGGATGGCGCCGAGGCCGGCATCGAGGATCAGGTGGCCGCCATCGGTGTGGAACGGGGTCCCGTCGGCGTCCTTGCGGATGGTGAGCGGCCCGGCGCAGCCGGCGGACCGGATCGCCGCCGCGACCGCCAGGGTGGTGGCGACGAGGCCGAAGGGCACCGCCTCGATCGGCAGGGGGAAGCGCCCCAGGGTCTCGACGCGCTTGGCGCCGTCGACGATCACCACCATGCGCCGGCTCGCCGCCGCCACGATCTTCTCGCGCAGCAGCGCGCCGCCGCCGCCCTTGATCAGGCGGAGCTGCGGGTCGATCTCGTCGGCGCCGTCGATCGTGAGGTCGAGGTCGGGCGTGTCGTCGAGGGTGGTGAGCGGGATGCCGGCGGCCTCGGCGGCCCGGCGCGTCGCCTCGGAGGTCGGCACGCCGACGACCTTGAGCCCGGCCCGCACCTTCTCGCCGAGGAGTTCGACGAACACGGTCGCGGTCGAGCCGGTGCCGAGGCCGAGGCGCATGCCGTCCTCGACCAGCCCGACCGCCCGGGCGGCGGCGGCGCGCTTGAGCTCGGCGGGGCTCACCGTCGGCCCTCGCGGCAGGAGAGGATGAGGGAAATCAGCATGGCGGTCCCGGCGCGGCTCGTCGTCTCTCGTCCGCCGCAGGGCCGACGGCCCCGGGCAGGCGGGGCGCCCTGACGGCCGTCCCCGCTGATCGAGAGGCCCCTAGCATGGGGAATAGGGGCGGCGGAAGCGGCGATCCGGCCTTGTCCGAGGCACCGTCGCTCAACGTCGCCGCCGGCTCAGGGCTTGGCCGCCGCGGGTGCCGTGCTGCCGGCATTGCCCTGGGGCGTGCAGACCACGGCGTCGTCGAGCACGTAGCAGATGCTCATCGCGCCGGTGCGCTGGTTGACCCGGAACACCCCGGCCTCGCGCAGGTGGCGCGAGGCCACGAGGCTGTACTCGGACGGGGCCTGCGGCCCGGCGCCCTCGCCGGGGCCGAAGCACAGGGTCGTGCCGATGGTGTTGTCCTGCAGGCCGTACTGGCAGGAGATGACCTCGCCGGTCGCCTTGTCGACCCGGTAGACCCGGTTGAGGTCGGCCTGGGGCGCCGGCACGAACTCGTAGGACGCCGCCTGCGCCGCGCCCGCCATCAGCAGACCCGCCGCCAGCCCGGCCGCCGCCGCGGCCCTGCTTCGATTACCCGCTCTCCCGCGCATGGCGCGCCGCTCCTCGACTCGATCGCGGCGACGTGCCGGCCGCGCTCGCGGGGCGCGGCGGCCGAATCGTCCGCCTTGCACCTGTTATAGCTCGGCCCGGCTTGTCCCGGGCTTGGCTCGGGGTGCGGCTGCGGACTTGGTCCGCGGCGGCCCTCGCCTGTATGGGGGAGGCCCATCTCCCCGCCCGCAGCGAGCCCCCATGCCGAACGCCGCCATGCCCGTCCCGGATTCCCTGCCGCCGATCGTCGTGTTCGACCTCGACGGCACCCTCGCGGAGACCGCGGGCGACCTCATCGGCACCCTCAACGTCATCCTGGAGCGGGAGGGCCTGCCCCCGGTGGCCCTGTCGCAGGCGCGGGAGCTGATCGGGGCCGGCGCCCGGGCGCTGATCCAGCGCGGCTTCGCGGCCGGCGGGCGCGAGCTGACGCCGGACCGGCTCGACGAGCTGTTCCTGGTGTTCCTGGCCCATTACGGCCGGAACCTGTGCAACGTCTCGCACCTGTTTCCCGGCGTCGTGGCCTCCCTCGATCGGCTGGAGGCGGCGGGCTACCGGCTCGCGGTCTGCACCAACAAGCCGGAGGACCACTCGGTCCGCCTGCTGGAGCTGCTCGGGGTCGCGGGGCGGTTCGCGGCGATCTGCGGCCGCGATACCTTCCCGTACTTCAAGCCCGATCCGCGCCACTTCACCGAGACGATCGCGCGCGCGGGCGGCGACCCGGCCCGGGCGGTGATGGTGGGCGATTCCCGCACCGACGTCGCCACCGCCAAGGCCGCCGGCATCCCGGTGGTGGCGGTGCCGTTCGGCTACACCGACGTGCCGGTGGAAGAGCTGGAGCCGGACGTAGTGATCCAGCACTTCGACGAGCTGTACGAGGCGGTGCGGCGGCTCGATCGCGGGGCGGCCTGATACACCCTCCCGGCCATCCCGGAAACCCGCCGCAGCCGGGAACCCGGGATGTGTCGGAGCTCACGAGAGCAGCCAATCGGCCTCGACGCCGGTATGGCCGGCGACCTGATGCGCCTGTTCCCGAGTGAGCGCGCGCCGCCCCCGCTCGATATCCGAGAGATGCCCCTGCGAAATCCCGATCGCCTCGGCGAGCTGGGCCTGCGTGCAGGGCGGGCTCCTGTGCTTGCGTGCCGCCGTCACCGGCGAGCCGTGCTCGGCCAGGAGCATGACGAACCAGTGCGGGACCGACGGGCCGGCCGTGCCGGTTTCGACCGCTCTCAGGTGCTCGTCGATGATGCGGGCGGTGGCGCGGTCCTCGGCCGCTTCGTCGCCGAGACGGGCGAGGAGCGCGTCGTAGTCGCGGCGGGGCAGGATAGCCAGTTCCTCGCCCGCCGGTGTGGTGATGTACTGGACGGTCATGGGCCTTCTTTCTCATTCGTAGATGTCGCGGCGATGGCCGATCGCCAGCACGTCGATGGCCCCGTCATCCTCCAGGAAGACGGCGCGGTCATCGCCGGCTCGCAACCGCTTGCCCGGCCGGCCGGTAAGGGGGCGGACATCGCCGGCACCGGTCTCGGCGTAGCGGCCGAGTTTGGCGATGAGGGCGACCCGGTCCCGCTTCGGAAGGCCGGTCAGGCTGCGCAGAGCTGCGGCGCGATAGGTGATCGGCTTCATTGCTATAATATCGCGCAACAATGCGATTTTCACAAACCGGCCTCGATATCGCGACGGGCCCACGTGTCGTGGGTGAGGCGGACGACCAGCGACCCCGCCGGCGTCCCGGTCGACGAGACCCGCACCGCGCACGTCATGCGTGGCCGCTTCCGTCCGCATGGCTATGCCGACAGGAGGACTTCAGACACGTCGAGGAAAGCCAGACGGTCCGGCTGATCGACTTGCGATGGGATGATAAGAAAGAATGGTGGGCGCGACAGGGATTGAACCTGTGACCCTTCGCGTGTGAAGCGAATGCTCTCCCGCTGAGCTACGCGCCCGAGGATCGGCCCCATGCGGGGTGATGCAGGGCTTCCATGGAAGCCGCATCGCAGGCCGAACCGGTATGACGGCCGGACCGGGCGACGACGGGACGTCGCGGGGTCGAACCATCGATCTGCACAAGGTGGTGGGCGCGACAGGGATTGAACCTGTGACCCTTCGCGTGTGAAGCGAATGCTCTCCCGCTGAGCTACGCGCCCTGTGAGCCGGCTTCTAGGCGGGGCGACGCGGCGCGTCAAGGCGCTTCGTCGCCCCGTAGGACGGGCCGGCTACTCGGCCGGCACCGCGGCCACGAGCTCGGTCGGCACGAAGCGGCCGTCCTCGCGGCGGGTCATGTCGATCCGCCGGTCGTGGAAGGCGGTCAGCGTCGAGCGGTGGCCGATCGAGACCACGGTGGTGTCGGGCAGTTCCTGGCGCAGCATGCGGTAGAGCGCGGCCTCGGTCGGCTCGTCGAGGGCGGCGGTGGCCTCGTCGAGGAACAGCCAGTCGGGACGCGCCAGCAGCGCCCGGGCGATGGCGAGGCGCTGCTGCTCGCCGAGCGACAGGGCCTGCGCCCACGGCGACTCCTCGTCGAGGCGGTCGGCCAGATGCGGCAGCCGCGCCGCCGCGAGGGCGTTCCGGATCGCCGCGTCGTCGTAGTGCCCCGCCGGCTCCGGATAGGTGACGGCGGCGCGCAGCGTCCCGATCGGCAGGTAGGGCCGCTGCGGCAGCAGCAGCAGGCGGGCGCCCTCCGGCGTCGCGACCGAGCCCTCGCCGAACGGCCAGATGCCCGCGATGGCGCGGAACAGCGTCGACTTGCCCGAGCCCGAGGGGCCGGTGAGCAGCGTCGTCTCGCCGGGGCGGAAGGAGAGCGCGGGGGCCTCGGCGATGCGCCGGCCGTCCGGCAGGTCGAGGGCGAGGCCCTTGAGGTGAAGGCCCGGGCCGCCCGCCGGCAGCACCGCGAGCGGGCTTCCCGCCGCCATCGCGTCGGCCCGGCCCATGGCGGCGTCGAAGGTGGTGAGCCGGTCGACCTGCGCCTTGTAGTCGGCCAGCGTGACGTAGAAGGTGATGAAGAACGACATCGTGCTCTCGACCCGCGAGAACGCGCCGGCGGTCTGCGTCATCACCCCGAGCGGGATCTGGCCGGCGAAGTAGTAGGGCGCGACCAGGATGTAGGGGATCACCACGTTGACCTGCTGGTAGCTGACCGTGAAGGCGGCGAGCTTCTTGCGGCGGTCGACGATGGCGTAGAAGTTGGCGATCAGCGCGCCGAAGCGGTCGCGCAGCGAGGCCCGCTCGGCCCGGGCGCCGCCGAGCAGGGCCACCTGCTCGCCGTACTCGCGCAGGCGGGCGAGCGAGAAGCGGAAATCGGCCTCGCGGCGCTGCTGCTCGAAGTTGAGCCCGACCAGCGCGCGGCCGATGCGGTGGGTGATCCAGGTGACGAGGCCCGAGTAGATCAGCGCGCCCCAGACCAGGAAGCCCGGCACATGCCAGTCGGTCCCCGGCACCGTGAAGGCGGCCGAGATGTTCCACAGGATCACCGAGAACGAGATCAGGTTCGACACCGCCGACAGGAAGCTGATGGTCAGCGACTGGGTGGTCTGGGTGAACTGGTCGATGTCGTCGGCGATGCGCTGGTCGGGGTTGTCGGCCTGCGCGCCCGAGAAGCCCATGCGGTAATGGGTGTCGTTGCCGAGCCAGCGGTCGACGTAGTGCCGGGTCATCCAGGCCCGCCAGCGGATCCGCAGGAACGACTGGATCACGTACTGGATGATCGCGCTCGCGACGTAGACCGCGGCCCAGAGGCAGAACACCGAGAACAGCAGCGACCAGAACGCTGCCGCGTCCTTGCTCTGGATCGCGTTGAACCAGTCGCGGTTGAAGTAGGACAGGCGCACGTTGATGGCGACCTGGGCGAACTCGATGCCGATCACCAGGGCCGCCATGGTGAGCGCGACCCAGCGCTCCTGCATCTTGACCGCCGGCAGCGGCCACAGCCGCACCGTCGTGACCTCGCGGGTGGTGTAGTAGGGATAGGCCAGGCGCCAGATCTGCAGGAGGGCCTGCTTCAAGCCGTGCATCGCGGTCTCCGGGCCGACCCAGGGGGCCGGCCTCAAGCGGGCCCGCGGGGGCGGGCCGGTGATTCGGGGGCGGTCCGGGCGCGCGAGCCGTCGCCCGCCCTTCCGCCTCGCCATGGGTCGACCCGTCACCGTGATCCGGTCACGGGCCGGTCGGGTCTCGGGTCGCTTCCGTTATGGAGCGGCCCCTTGGCAGGACCATGGCGCCGTTGCCGTTGCAAGTTAAACCACGTTCATGCGGCCGGGCGCCCTGCGCCGCCGGGTCCGCTCTCGCAGACGTGAGCGGTCGTTGCCGCGTCGCGACCTCCGTCCGGCATCGGGACGGGGTGAAACGATCGCCGCGATGCCCCGCCGCCGCCGCAATCCGCCCCGATGGTCCGCCGGTTTCCCGCGACCCGGCACGCTCGACCCGGCAAGCTCGCATCGGCACGACGGCCGCGGGACCCGCTCCAAGACCACCCGCTCCAAGACCAGACGAGTGCGAACTACCCATGGCGGCCCTCTCGATCCTCGACGTCGATGCCGTGCGCGCAGCACCCCTCGCGCACGACCCCTACCACTACTTCCTGGGCCGGCAGGTTCTGCGGCCCGAGGCGGTGCCCGAGCTCAAGCGCGACTTCCCGGCCATCGGCAAGCCGGGCTACCTCACGGTCGACGAGGTCCAGCTCACCGGCCGCTTCAAGGACCTGATCGAGGAGCTCGAGAGCGACACCTTCTCGCAGGTGCTGAGCGAGAAGTTCGGGATCGACCTCGTCTCCTGCCCGCGGCTGACCACGATCATGCGCCGCTCGCAGCCGAAATACGGCGCGATCCACACCGACGGCCCCTCGAAGGTGATGACGCTCCTCGTCTACATGAACGACGAGTGGGACGCGCCGGAGGCCGGCCGCCTGCGGGTGCTCTACGACGGCGAGCGGTTCGAGCCCTACGCGGTCGAGGTGCCGCCGACCATGGGGACGATGTTCGCCTTCCTGCGCGCCGACAATTCCTGGCACGGCCACCGGCCGTTCGAGGGCGAGCGCCGGGTGGTGCAGGTCGCCTGGGTCAAGGACGCGGCCGAGCTCGAGCGCAAGCGCAAGCGCAACCGCACGGCCCAGTTCCTCAAGGGCATCTTCGGCCGCTGACCGGATCCGGGCCGGCGCGGCCCGGAGCGGGCGACGCCGGGACAGTGCTCGCCGGGTGACACCTCGGGACGATGCGCGCCCGGGGCCGGAACCCAGGTCCACAACAGGACGAGGGCGCTCTAAGACTTGACCACCGGCGCCGGCCGGGGGACGCTGGGGGCATCATGAGGGCGTTTCACCGCGCGGGCCTGTGGATGGCCGGCCTGGTCGTGCTGACCGGCGCGGCCTGCCTGCTCGGGACCGGCCGCGCCGTCGCGCAATCCGACCTCGAGATGCCCGCCGACCCGCCGGTCCTGTCGAAGCCCTACCGCTCCACGGTCCCGATCTTCCGCCGCCGCCCGCCGCCCGACGCGGTGCCGCCGGAGGCCGGACGCCCGGCGGGCGGCTGGCGCGAGCCGCCCGACCGGATCGGCGCCCGCGACGGCACGGCCCCGGACGGGGCGGCGGCGTTCCGGGACGCGCCGCCGGGATCCGGCTTCGGCCCGGTGAAGGCCGCCCCCGCCCACGACCTCGCCCCCGACGAGGAGCCGGAGGAGCGGCCGGTCCCGCCCCGCCCCGTGCGCAACGCATCGCCGGCCAAGCCCGAGACCCGCGAGGAGGACCGTCAGGAGGCCCGCGAGCCGGCCCGCCGGCAGACCGCGCGGGAGGCCGAGCGCGAGCCGCCCGCGCGGGAGACGCCGCGCCCCGGCGAGGCGGCCGAGGACGAGGCCGAGGCGCCGGCCTATGCCGGCGTGTGGGGACCGAGCCGCGCGGCCTGCGCCGGCAGCCGGTCCGCCCGCCGCGGCTTCCTGCCGGCGGTGATCCGGCCGGGGAGCGCCCGGGCCGGCAAGACCCTGTGCCAGTTCCGCGACACGCGGCGCGAGGGCCGCTCCTGGACCACGACCGCCTCGTGCCGCAGCGCGGGCCGGCACTGGACCTCGCGGGTGCGCCTGACCGTGGCCGGACAGCGGCTGACCTGGGCGAGCGGGCGCGGCTCGGTGACCTATACCCGCTGCTCGGGCGACTGAGCCCGGGGGGCGGACGGCCTGCAACCGAGCTTGACTCGCCGCAAACAGCGGTGGTGGAAAGAGGGCCCGCCCTGAAGAGTGCCCCGATGGCCCCGCCCCGCCCGCCCGCCGCGACCGCCCCGCGACCGGGGTCGCCCGCATGACCGGCAAGTCCTCCGGTGGCAAGTCCTCCAGCGGCAAGCCTGCTGCCGGCAAGCTCGTGGCGGTCGCCAACATGAAGGGCGGCGTCGGCAAGACCACCAGCGTGGTGATGCTGGCCGACGCGCTCGCGGCCGGGGGTGCCTCGGTGCTGGTGATCGACCTCGATCCGCAGGCCAGCGCGTCGGTGTGCTTCGCCGGCGACGGCATCCTGGCCGAGATGATCACCGGCGGGCGCACGCTCGACTATTACCTCGGCCTGCGCATCGTCGACCGCGACAAGGCCGCCCTGCCGGACTTCATCCGCGACTACGTCTCCAGCACCACCCATCTCGGCGAGCCGCTGCCGATCTCGCTCCTCGCCTCCGGCCCGTCGCTGCGGGTCGTCGAGCGCGAGATCATCTACGCGCTCACCAAGCGCCAGTTCTCGATGCACGCCATCGAGGGCCACCTGTGGAAGCTGTTCCAGGAGGATTTCGCGCCCCTGCGCGAGCTTTACGACTACGTGCTGTTCGACTGCGCGCCCGGCATCTCGCCGATGACCGAGGTGGCGATCCGCGCGAGCGACCTCGTGGTGGTGGCCTGCATCTCGGACTTCCTCTCCACCTACGGCCTCAAGGCGTTCTACGAGACGATCTGGGGCGTCGGCAGCGCCTCCGAGAGCATGCTGGCGCCGAAGAAGCCCCCGCACGTGCTGATCACCCGCTGGCAGAACACCAAGCAGCAGGCGACCACCTACGCCACCTTGCGCGAGAGCGCCGCTGCGGAAGGGGCGCGGTTCCGATTGTTCAGGACCCGGGTGCCGCAATCGGCGGCGCTGGCGAACGCGCTCACCCTCGAGTATCAAACCTTCGCCAACAAGTATCGCGACGCCACCCGCGACCTGATCGGCGAGGTGATCACGCCGGTGGTGGCCGAACTGAAGGAGGCCCTGGATGGCGCTTGAGATCGACGGCCTCGCGGTCCTGTGCGCGATCGCGGAGGCGCCGGAGGCCTTCCCGGCGATCCGCAGCGACGTCACCAAGGCCGCCCACGCGCTGGTGACGAAGCAGCTGAAGGCGAAGACCCTCGACCTTCCGGGCCTGCGCGCGGTGCGCGAGGCGCTCGGGCCGCAGCCCCTGGCGCTGATCGTCGACGGCCTCAAGGACGCCGAGGTCAAGGCGCTCGCCACCCGCCTCGACAAGCACCACCCGGAGCTCAAGGACGGGCCGGCCGTCACGCATCGCCGCCACCTGCTGGCGCTCGCCGCCGACCGCGACCCGGTGGCGGCCCCGGCGGCGAAAGCGAAGCCCGCCAAGGCGCCGGCGAGAGGCAAGGCCGCTGCGAGGCCGACCCCGGCGCCGGCCCCCGAGGCGCCGCCCGTCGCCGCCGCGCCGGAGCCGGCACCGCCCGCCCGCGCGGCACCCGCGAAGGCGCGCCCTCCCGCCGGTGGCCAGACGGGCCCCACCGACGCCCTGGCCTCCGCCGCCATGACGGCGCGCCCGCCCCGGCGGCCGCGCCAGCAGGAATGACACGATTTCTGCTCGGTCCGTCCGAATCTCGGCCCGCCCGAACGAAGGGAGGGCGCGGTTTCCCTCCTCTCCCCGCCCGCGGGGAGAGGAGATTCCCCGCGCTTCATTGGATCGACGTGATCCGGCCTGGATGACCGATCCGTTGTGCGGGGTCATCCGCGTTCTTAGCTGACGAAACGAACGATCCCGGAGGAGCGCCCGATGGCCAAAGGTTCCGATCTGCTCGTGGCCGCCCTCGAGAACGAGGGCGTGGACCGGATCTTCGGCATCCCGGGCGAGGAGAACCTCGACGTCGTCGAATCCCTGCGCACCTCCGGGATCGAGCTGGTGCTGACCCGCCACGAGCAGGCGGCGGCCTTCATGGCGGCGACGCACGGACGGCTCACCGGGCGGCCGGGCGTCTGCATCTCGACGCTCGGGCCCGGCGCGCTCAACTTCACGACGGGGGCCGCCTACGCCCATCTCGGCGCGATGCCGATGCTGATGATCACCGGCCAGAAGCCGATCATGAGCGCCCGCCAGGCCCGGTTCCAGATCGTCGACGTGATCGCGGCGATGCGCCCGCTCACCAAGATGACGCGCCAGATCGTGTCGGCCGCCTCGATCCCCACCATCGTGCGCGACGCCTTCCGGGTTGCCACCGAGGAGCGGCCCGGGCCGGTCCATCTCGAGCTGCCCGAGGACATCGCCGCCGAGGAGGCCGACGTCGCCCTGGTGCCGCCGCACCCGATCGACCGGCCGGTGGCGAACCCCGCCGCGATCGAGCGCGCCGCCGCGATGATCCTGCAGGCGCAGCGCCCGTTGATCATGATCGGGGCGGCCGGCAACCGGCCGCGCCTCGTCGAGCCGCTCTCCGACTTCGTGCGCCGCACCCGGATCCCGTTCTTCAACACCCAGATGGGCAAGGGCGCGGTCACCGGCGGCTCGAACCTCTACGTCGGTACCGCGGCGCTCTCCGAGCGCGACTACGTCCACGAGGCGATCGACAGCGCCGACCTGATCGTGTCGATCGGCCACGACACCGTCGAGAAGCCGCCCTTCCTGATGGGCCGGGTCGCGGGTGGCCCGCGGGTGATCCATGTCGGCTACGTCTCGGCCAGCGTCGAGCAGGTCTTCCACCCCGACGCCGAGGTGGTGGGCGACATCGGCGCGACCGTCACGGCGCTCGCCGACCGCCTCGGAGGGCGGCTCGATCCGGAGCCCGGCCTGCTCGCGATGCGCCAGAGCATCCTCGCGCGGATCAACGACCGGGCCGAGGAGGACCGCTTCCCGGTGACGCCGCAGCGCCTCGTCCACGACGTCCGGGCGGTGATGCCGGAGGACGGGATCGTCTGCCTCGACAACGGCATGTACAAGATCTGGTTCGCCCGCAACTACCGCACCCACGTCGCCAACACGCTGCTCCTCGACAACGCGCTCGCCACGATGGGCGCCGGGCTGCCCTCGGCGATGATGGCCAAGCTCGTCCATCCGGGACGCCGGGTGCTGGCGGTCTGCGGCGACGGCGGCTTCATGATGAACAGCCAGGAGCTCGAGACGGCGGTGCGCCTCGGCCTCGACCTCGTGGTGCTGGTGCTCGACGACCGGGCCTACGGCATGATCCGCTGGAAGCAGGCGGTCGACCGCTTCCCCGATTACGGCATGACCTTCGGCAACCCGGATTTCGTCGCCTACGCCGAGTCCTACGGCGCCCGGGGGCACCGCGTGACCTCGGCCGAGGCGCTGGCGCCGACCCTGGAGGCCGCCTTCGCGGCGGGCGGGGTGCACCTCGTCGCGGTGCCGGTCGACTATTCCGAGAACACCCGGGTGCTGGTCGAGGAACTCGGCGGCCGCGCCCCCCAGGTCGAGCCCGGCTAGGGCCGTGGACGCGCCCGTGTCCCGCCGGCACCGGCGCGTCGCCGGCGCGCTCCTGCTGCTCGCCGCCGCCGGCATCGCCGCGTCGGCCCCGGTGCTCTTGCCGGCGGCGGACCAGGCCTGGCGCCTGCGCGCGGCCGCCGACGACCCGGCCGCCATCGCCTCCCTGCGCCTGAAGGGGGCCGCCGACGCGGCGCGGATCGACGCCGGCATCGACGCGGCCGTGGAAGCCGGCGACGACGAGCTGGGCCGCAGCTTCCTCGCCCTCGCCGACGCGCAGGGCGTCCCGGTCGCGCCCGAGCGGCGGGCCCGCGTGGAGGCGCTGGCGGCGAGCGCGCCGCGCCGGGCGCTCGGGGAGGCCGCCGCCGGCTTCGTCAGCGGGGAGGGGGCGGGACTGCCCGGCCTCGCCGGGGCGATGGCGGGCGACCTCGTCGGCTACGGCGACCTGCGCGACCTGTGGCGCGAGGGCGGGCGGCTGTCGCGCGGCGAAGCCTACGACCCGCTGCTCCTCGGGCTCGCCGCCGCCGGGCTGGCGCTCACCGGCGCCACCATCGTGTCGCTCGGCACCAGCGTCCCGGTTCATGCCGGCACCACGACCCTGAAGCTCGCCGCCCGCACCGGCCGGCTGTCCCGGCCGCTCGCCGCGCGGCTCACCCGCAGTGCCGGCGCGGCGATCGACCGCGAGGCCTTGGGCGTCGCCGCCGCGGCGGCCGGCCGTCTCGACCTCGCGGCCCTGCGCCAGGGGGCGAAGGGCGTGCTGCGGCCCGCCGCTTTCCGGGAGATCGGGGCCGTGGGCGAGCAATCGGCCCGGATCCAGGCCCGGCTCGGCACGCGCGGCGCCCTGCAGGCCCTGTCGGTGGCGGAGAACGCCGACGACCTGCGCCGGGTCGCGCGCCTGTCCGAGGGGATGGGCGGGCGTACCCGGGCGGTGCTGGCGCTGCTCGGCCGAGGCGCCCTGGTGCTCGGATCGGGGCTGCTGGCGATTCTCCAGGGGATCTGGCTCGGCCTCGCCTGGTTCCTGGCCGCCGCCCTGTTCTGCCGCCGGGCCGGCACCGCCCTCGGCCGCCTGATCTGGCGCCGCCCGCGCCGTGCCCGCGCAGCGGCCCCGCGGCCGGCCCCCGCCGCCGCCTGACCGCATCGCGTCGACGTCTCGCGGCCATGCGCCGGAGCCGGCAGATCCGGCCGCCGGCCCGCGCGATGACGGGGACCGCCTTCCCCTGCGTTCACGGTGGATGGATCGCGTCGATCCCGGATCTCGACCGGCGGATGACCGATCGACGTCCCGCACGACGACGCAGCGGCACCCGCCTGTATCGATATCGACCTTTCGGCGCGCGGCGTTGCTCGGCCTTGCCGTTCCGCCCGGCTCCGCCCCTCTCCGAACGGGTGAGGCCAATCCCGACCGGGCTGTGCCAAAACGCACCGAGATCAAGCATCCATACCGGCAGTATCAATCATGTCGGCTCTAACTTGCGCGTTTGAGCCGCGAGAAACAGTCTTGTGCGATCGAGTTTTTGGTACCTATATGGATCAAGGCGGGTTTCGGACCGCCAGACCGCGGGGATTTGCCGGAGGGGGCGAAGATGCACGCGCGTGGAAGCGATGGGTTCACTCGCCGTGAACTCGACCTGAGAGGGTTCGGGCGGAGCGATGACGGGCGGCGGCGCAGCCGCGTCACCGGGACCACCGCCCCGTGACCGCCTGGCAGCCGGCGGCGGCGGCCGCCCTCGACGCGCTCGCCCTCGCGGTGCTGGTGGTCGACCGGCAGGGACACATCCTCCATGCCAACCGGGAGGCGGCGGATCTCCTCGACCGGCCCGCCGGGGCCCTGACGGGCAACCAGGCGGCCGGAGGCTCCGAGGCCAGAGCCCTCGACGCCGACGGTCTCGACGTCAGGCGTCCGGGGGCGCGGATCCTGTGCGCGCGGCGAGCGGAGGGCCGGTCGCGGCTCCACGCCCTGATCCAGGCGGCCTGCGACGGCCGCCCCGGCGAGGCCGGCGGCTTCCTGCAGCTCGAGGGCGGTGCCGACGAGCCGGGCGTCTCGGTCTGCGTCTCGCCGCTGGTCGAGGCCGAGGCGCCGGGCCGGGCCCTGGTGGTGGCCCGCCTGCTGCGGGTGCAGGGGCGGATCGAGGTGCAGCTGCGGACGCTGTTCGGCCTCACCCGCGCCGAGTCGCAGGTCGGGGCGGCGCTCGCCCGCGGCAGCTGCCTCGCCGACCTCGCGGCCGAGCTCGGCATCAGCGTCACCACGGCGCGCACCCACGTCGCCCGCATCTTCCTGAAGACCGGCACCCGGCAGCAGAGCCAGCTCGTCGCCCTGGTGGCGGCGGTGCAGCTGCCGGTGGCCTGCGCCGCCGACGCGGCGCCGGCACCTCACGCCCTGAGGTCGAGCCGGTAGGCGTAGGCGTCGCCGCGAAACAGGCCCTCGACGTACTCGATCATCCGGTCGTCGCGGGCGTAGGAGCGGCGCTTGATCAGCAGGCAGGGGAGGGGTTGGGTGAAGCCGAACACCGCGCACTCGGCCTCGTCCGGGGTCGCCGCCTCGATGGTCTGGCGGCAGCGCACCAGGGCGGCGCCGTGAGCGCCCAGGAACGCATAGACCGAGCCGCCGAGATCGCCCTCGGCCAGGGCCGGCACCGCCGTGAGGTCGTACCACGCCACCTCCCGCGACAGCGGCATGCCGTCGCCGCAGCGGATGCGCACCAGCTTCAGGAACGGCGCCGTGGAGGGGAGGCCGAACAGCGAGGCGATCGAGCGGTCCTGGACCACGCGCCGCTCGACGACCTGCGTCGAGGGCACGCGGCCGAGCTCGTGCATCTCCTCGGTGAAGCCCTTGAGCCGGTCCATGCCCGGGCTGAGCCGGGTGCGCCCGGCGGCGACGATGAAGCCGTGCCGGCCATGCGCCGTGAGGTAGTGCTGCCGGCGCAGGGAATCGTAGCAGCGCTGCACCGTGGTGCGGCTGACGCCGAGGGCCTCGGCGAAGGGGCGCTCGGCCGGCAGCGTGGTGCCGCCCGCCACGATGCCCTCCTCGATCAGGCCGCGCAGCTGCTCCTCCAGCTGCTGGTAGAGCGGCCGGGCGGTGTCGTGGCGCAGCCGCACCAGGCTCACGAGGGCAGGAGGGCCCGGGCCGGCCCCGGACGGGTGTTCGGGCATCGGCGGATCAGCCGGTGCGGCGGCCACGCGGGGGCGCGGCGGGACGGAGAAGCAGCGGGAGCATCAGCATGGCGGCCAATCCGGCTCTCTTCGTCCTCGGCAGTTTCGTGGTCGCCTGTTCTGCCACGGTTGAACGCCTGCCGCGAGCCGGCGAATCCCTGCAAGCACAGGCTTTCCTGGTCGAGCCCGGCGGCAAGGGCCTGAACCTCGCGGTCGGCGCCCGGCGTCTCGGCGCGACGGTCGACGGGCTGCTGGCGATCGGGGAGGACGTCCTGTCGGCCCTGGCCGAGCCGGCGCTGATCCGGGCCGGCCTGCCGCCGGGCATGCTGCGCCGCTTCCCCGGGCCGACCGGGGCCGGCATCGGCTTCACCGACGCGGCGGGCGAGAACTGCCTCGCGGTGCATCCCGGGGCGAATGCCCGGCTCGGGGCCGGGGCGGTGCGGGAGGTCGCGGGGCGGATCGCCGCCGCCGCCCTGGTCCTGGCGCAGTTCGAGGCCGGCGACGAGGCGGTGGCGGAGACCTTCCGGATCGCCCGGGGCGCCGGCGCCCGCACCCTGCTCAACCCGTCGCCGTTCCGGCTGCCCGGGCCGGAGATCCTGCGGGAGACCCGGATCCTGGTCGTCAACGCGGTCGAGGCCGCCGCCTTCGCGGCCGCCCTCGGCCTTCCGGTCCCGGAGGCGGAGGCGACGGCCTTCGCGGCCTTCGCCCGGGCGCTGCACGCGCGCGGGCCGGACCTCGTCGTCGTCACCCTCGGGGCGGGCGGGGCGGTGGCGTTTCCGGCCGGCGGCGGGGCGCAGGTCCAGCCGGCCTTTCCGGTCGCGGCGGTCGATACGCTGGGGGCCGGCGACGCCTTCACGGCCGGTCTCGCGGTCGGCCTCGCCGAGGGGCGCCCGCTGCCCGAATGCCTGCGGATCGCCGCGGCCTGCGGCGCCTGCGTGGTGCGCCGGGCGGGCGTGTTCGACGCGCTGCCG
Source organism: Methylobacterium platani (assembly GCF_001653715.1). Classification (GTDB taxonomy): domain Bacteria; phylum Pseudomonadota; class Alphaproteobacteria; order Rhizobiales; family Beijerinckiaceae; genus Methylobacterium; species Methylobacterium platani. The sequence goes on along the minus strand of NZ_LWHQ01000013.1, from coordinate 6,530 downwards.
GAGCGGACCGCCGTCGAGGCGATGCTGGCGGGCGCGTGAGCGACGGTTAGCCGAACAGGGTGGTGAGCAGGGAGCCCGCCACGGCGACCGCCGCCAGGACGAGGATGAACCGGATGTCGTCGAATCGCTGTCTGAGCATGGCCGGGCCTCCCCGTTGCGTGGTCGATCGGTGTCTAAGGCGGCGGGAGCGGCGCGGCTGTGCGCCGCCGCACGGCGGCGGGGCGCAGGAAGACCACCGCACGATTGCACGGTGATTGCGTCGGCCGGTAAAAATCGAGGTTGGGCGAGCCGGATCCCGTCCACTCCGTCCGACGGCACCGGAGAAACGTCCGGGAAGGACGCGATTCCCACGGCCGCCGGCCGGCTTGGCCGTTGACAGAGGCGCCTGCACCTAAGAAAAAAGGCCACACGCGAGGTGTGGCCCAAGTCTAGGGAGGAAACGCCCAAAGAGGGCAGCAACGCCGCGACGCCATCGCCGCGTTGCCCGACTAGAACTAAGCCCTGCCCGCTTCGCTGGCAAGGGCTCACTCGCGTTTTGTGGCATTCGCGACGCAGGTGATGCGCCGATGCAACTCACGCGGGTCCCAGGGCGCAGGGGACCCGGCCCGGGCCTGCCGCGTTGCGCTCTCGCCCGTTTCGGGGACCATGCCGGGAGTTGCCGCGATGACGCCGACCGAGCCCGCCACGCGGCCGATTCCCGTCCGCGGCCTGACCCTCAACCTGGCCGAGGCCGGCCCTGAGGACGGGCCGCTCACCGTGCTGCTGCACGGCTTTCCCGAAACCTGGTGGGGTTGGCGGCACCAGATCGGCCCGCTCGCGGCGGCCGGCCTACGGGTGGTGGCGCCGGACCAGCGCGGCTACGGCCAGTCGAGCCGGCCCGACGGCCTCGCCGCCTACCACCTCGACCGCCTCGCCGACGACGTGATCGGCCTCGCCGACGCGCTCGGTCGCGACCGGATCCGCCTCGTCGGCCACGATTGGGGCGGCCTCGTCGCCTGGTGGACGGCCGCGCGCCATCCCGACCGGCTCGAGCGGGTGGCGATCCTCAATGCCCCGCATCCGGACGTCTTCGGCGCCTATGCCCGCCGGCACCCGAGCCAGATGCTCAGGAGCTTCTATGTCGGGCTGTTCCAGATCCCGGGCCTGCCCGAGGCGATGCTGCGCGCCGGCGACTGCGCCGCCCTGCGGCGCGCCCTGACCGGATTGAGCCGGCCGGGCGCCTTCTCGGTCCACGACCTCGACCTCTACGCCGCCGCCTGGCGCCGTCCGGGGGCGATCACCGCGATGCTGAACTGGTACCGGGCGCTGCGCCTGCCCCGGGACCCGGCCCCGGAGCCGATCCGGCCGCCGGTCCTCGTGCTGTGGGGCGAGCGTGACACCGCCCTCGAACGCGGCCTCGCCGCCGAGAGCCTGCGGCTCTGCCGGGAAGGGGCCCTGCGGTACTTCCCGCAGGCCACCCACTGGCTCCAGCACGAGGAGCCGGCGGCGGTGAACGCCGCCCTGATCGGGTTCCTGGCCGCCCCGGCCGGTCCTCAGGCCTGATCGCCGAACAGCAGCCGCTGCGTCGCCGCGGTCACGTCGTCCTGCCGCATCAGGCTCTCGCCGACCAGGAGGGTGCGGATGCCGGCCCGGCCCAGCACCTGCGCGTCGGCGTGGCCGCCGATGCCGCTCTCGCCGACCAGGATCCGGTCCTTGGGCACCAGCGGGCTCAGCCGCACGGCGTTGTCGAGGGAGACCTCGAAGGTGCGCAGGTCGCGGTTGTTGACGCCGATGAGCCGCGTGCCGAGGGGCAGCGCGCGCGCCAGCTCGGCCTCGTCGTGGACCTCGATCAGCACGTCCATGCCGAGGTCGTGGGCGGTCTCGACGAGGGCGGAGGCCTCCTCGTCGTCGAGGCTCGCCATGATGACCAGGATGCAGTCGGCGCCCCAGGCCCGGGCCTCCACCACCTGGTAGGGCTCGAACAGGAAGTCCTTGCGCAGCACCGGCAGGCCGCAGGCGGCGCGGGCCGCGATCAGGTAGTCCGGCTTGCCCTTGAAGGACGGCTCGTCGGTGAGCACGGACAGGCAGGTGGCGCCGCCGGCCTCGTAGGCGCGGGCGAGCGCCGGCGGGTCGAAATCCTCGCGGATCAGGCCGCGGGACGGCGACGCCTTCTTGATCTCGGCGATCAGCGCGAAGCGATCCTGGGCCACATGCGCAGCGATCGCGTCGGCGAAGCCGCGCGGCGGGTCGGCCTTGGCGGCGCGCTTCTCGAGCTCGGCCAGCGGCACGCGCAGCTTCGCGGCGGCGATCTCGCGCCGCTTGTAGGCCTCGATATGGGCGAGCACGTCGGCCGGGCGCGGCCGGGCCTCGTCCTCTCGCGACGTCGTATCGGTGTCGGACAAGGCCGTGTCCTCCCCTCGGGAGCGTGTCGGGGGTCGATGGGGTGGTGGAACGCCGGGAGCTCTACGTGGTCGAGACGACCGCCAGGCGCTCCAGGACCGCCCTGGCCGCACCGGTCTCGATCGCCTGGACGGCGCGCGCGACACCGTCCTGCAGGCTGTCAACGCGCCCGGCGACCATCAGGGCCGCTGCGGCATTGAGGACGCCGATGTCGCGGTAGGGGGTGCGGGCGCCGTCGAGCACCTCGCGCAGCGCCGCCGCGTTGTGCGCCGGATCGCCGCCGCGCAGCTCCTCGGCTTGCGCGAGGCGCAGGCCGAGTTCGCGCGGGTCGATGGTGAAGCGGCGGATGGCGCCGTCCTCCAGGGCCACCACGGCGGTCGGACCGGTCGTGGTGATCTCGTCGAGGCCGTCGGAGCCGTGCACGGTCCAGACCCGGCGGCTGCCGAGCTCGGACAGCACCCGGGTCATCGGCTCGGCCAGCGAGGGGGCGTAGACGCCGAGCAGCTGGCCCGAGACCCCGGCCGGGTTGCAGAGCGGGCCGAGCACGTTGAACAGCGTCCGGGTGCCGATCTCGACCCGCACCGGCGCGACGTGGCGCATCGAGGCGTGGTGCGCCTGGGCGAACATGAAGCACAGGCCCGCCTCGGAGAGGCAGCGGGCGAGGTGGTCGGGCGTCAGCCCGATGCCGACGCCGAGCGCCGCGAGCACGTCGGCGGCGCCCGAGCGCGACGAGGCGGCGCGGTTGCCGTGCTTGGCCACCGGCACGCCGCAGGCCGCGGTGACGATCGCGGCGAGCGTGGAGACGTTGTAGCTGCCCGAATGGTCGCCGCCGGTGCCGACGATGTCGATCGCGCCCTCGGGCGCCGCGACGCGGGTCATCCGCTCGCGCAAGGCGCTCGCGGCACCGGTGATCTCGTCCAGAGCCTCGCCGCGGACGTGCAGGGCCATCAGGAAGGCGCCGGCCTGGGCGTGCGTCACCTCGCCGGAGAGGAGGTGGTCGAAGGCGCGGCGCGCCTCCTCGCGCGTCAGCGCGGCGCCCGTGGCGACCTTCGCCAGGTAGGGCTTGAACGAGTCCATGACGATAACGAGCCTGATCTCAGCGCGGGTGTCGGGCCGGGTCCGTCAATGCACATCTCGGCCGCGCTTGTCACCCCGGGCTGTCGCATTCCAGGACGCGGCAAGCTCGAGGAAATTGCGCACCATGGTCTCCCCGTGCTGCGACAGGATGCTCTCGGGGTGGAACTGCACCCCGTGCACCGGCCGCGCGGCATGCTCGAGCGCCATGATGAGCCCGTCGGCCTCCGCCGTCACGACGAGGTCCTGCGGGCAGCTTCCCCGCTCGACGATGAGCGAGTGGTAGCGCGTCGCCGCGAACGGGCCGTTGATGCCGCGAAACAGCCCGGTCGCCCGGTGCTGCACCTGCGAGACCTTGCCGTGCATCGGGGCCGGCGCCCGCACGACGTCGCCGCCGAAGGCCTGGCCGATCGCCTGCAGGCCGAGGCAGACCCCGAGCATCGGGATCTCGTCGCTCAGGTCCCGCACCACGTCGAGGCACACCCCGGCCTCGCTCGGCCTGCACGGCCCCGGCGACAGCACCAGGGCGTCGGGGGCGCGCTGGCGGATCTCCTCGACGGTGATCGCGTCGTTGCGCACCACCTCGATCGATCCGGCGAGCGGCCCGATCAGGTGGACGAGGTTCCAGGTGAAGGAATCGTAGTTGTCGATGACCAGGATGTCGGACATGGGCGCCTCTCGCAGGCGCGGTGTGGGGCTTGGGGCGGCGGGAGGTCAAGGGGGCCGGGCGGCGGGGCGCGCCGCGACGTGAAAAACCCGCCCATCCCTCGCGGGACAGGCGGGTGTGAAGTCGAGGGTCCGTCCGTGGTGGAGGGTGTCGCCTATTCCCGCTCGCCGGTCAGGCTCAGCAGCATCTGGAACAGGTTGATGAAGTTCAGGTAGAGCGACAGGGCGCCGAACACCGCGAGCTTGGAAGTGGCTTCCTCGCCCCAGTTCTCGGCATACTGCTCCTTGATCGACTGGGTGTCGTAGGCGGTGAGGCCGGTGAAGATCACGACGCCGATGAGCGAGATCGCGAATTGCAGCGCGCTCGAGGCCAGGAAGATGTTGACCAGGCTGGCGATGACGAGGCCGATCAGGCCCATCACCAGGAACGAGCCCATCCGCGAGAGGTCGCGCTTGGTGGTGTAGCCGTAGAGGCTGGTCGCCCCGAACATCGCCGCGGTGATGAAGAACGTCCGGGCGATGCTGGTGCCGGTGAAGACCAGGAAGATCGAGGCGAGCGACAGCCCCATCACCCCGCAGAAGGTCCAGAACAGGGTGTGGGCGGTGGCGGCCGAGATCCGGTCGGCGCGGAACGACAGCACCATGATGAAGGCCAGCGGCGCCAGCATCACGACGTATTTGAGCGGCGTGCCGAAGAGCGGCTTGTACAGCGCCGGGGTCGAGGAGACGCCGAGCGCGACGAGGCCGGTAAGGGCCAAGCCGAGGCCCATCGTGTTGTAGACCCGCAGCATGTGCCGCCGCAGGCCCTCGTCGAAGACCGCGCCGGCGGGGGCCGCGTGGGTCTGCCAGGCGAAGGGGGTGTTCATCGGGGGAGGTCGCTCCGGGATGGGGACGGGTGAAGGCGTCAGTGCTGCAGGGCCGCCAGGGTGGCGGCGGCCCGGCCGAGATCGGGCTCGCTGCCCGATCCGCTCAGCGCGTAGGCGCCGCGTCCGGCGGTCCAGTAGACCGTCACGGCCTCCGGCGAGCGGACGATCGCCGGGGCGTGCGCCTCCGCCTCGGCGGTGCGGGTGGCGAAGAGTGCGACCTTGCCGAGGCTGCCGGCATCGATCGCGACCTCCACCCCGGCGCCGCTGCGGGCGGGGAAGATCTGCATGTCGTCGACGCGCCAGTCCGGCGGCAGGTCGGGCAGGGCGATGCCGGTCGCCGCCTCGACCTCGCGGCGGTCGTAGGCCGGGGTCGGGCGCTGCGAGGCGACGCGGGCCCGCACGAGCGCCGCCTGGCGGGCCTGCAGCGCCTCCTCGACGAAGGCCGGCGAGTGGGTCTGCGCCAGGGTGTTCTGCACGCCGAAATCGCCGGTCTCGTTGTGCAGGAGCCAGCCGGTGCCGACCAGCATGGCGATCACCGCGGCGCGCTGGAGCCGCGCGCCGATCCGGCGCCAGGTCAGGGCCCGGTCGAGCCGGCGGGCCGCCGCGGCGAGGCGCTCCGGCGTCGGGCCGGGCCGCACGGCCACGGCCTTGCCCTCGATGTCCCGCACCGGCCCGAAGGCGGCGCAGAGCGCGTCGCGGGTGTGCAGGTCCGCCATCACCCGGGCCGCCACCTCCGGCCGCGCCGCCAGGTGCTCCTCGACCTCGATCCGCCGGGCGAGGTCGAGCTGGCCGTCGATATAGGCGTTCAGGTCCGCCTCGGTGATCGGGTCCATCGTCGCCTCCGGTGAAAGCTCGCGCCGCATCACGACGCCCTCGCGGACGGGCTCCCGCCCTCGACCACGCGCAGGCGCGGTCGGCCCGGTTCCTCGGGGGCCGGCGGGCGGGCGGCGGCGCCGCTCTCGATGTTGCGCAACGCCGCGCGGGCGCGCCCGAGGCGCGACATCAGCGTGCCGATCGGGATCCCGAGCACGTCGGCGGCCTCCTGGTAGGCCAGCCCCTCGATCGTCACGAGGTGCAGGGCCTCGCGCTGCTCGGCCGGCAGGCGCTGGAACGCCTCGCGCACCTGGGCGAGGCGCACATGCCCTTCCTGGGCCGGGGGCGTGGCCTCCTCGGACATCTGCCCGAGGGCGTCGGCGTACCGCGCCTCGACCTTGCGGCGGCGCTGGTCGTCGATGAAGGCGTTGTGCAGCACCGTCATCAGCCAGGTGCGCAGGTTGGTCCCCGGACGTAAGGAGCCCTGGCGCTCGAGGGCGCGCACGAGGGTGTCGTGCACGAGGTCGTCGGCCTGGGTGGAGTCGCGCGTCAGGGACCGGGCGTAGCGCCGGAGCGGCACCATGAGGTCGAGGACGTCGGGGCGCTTGCGAAGCATCATAATGGGTGAACGTGTGCCGGGCGGTGTCTAATCCCGGGGACGGTCGTCGACGTGCAACGCGCGTTCACATCCGCGTGAGCGGTAGGGCTCCCTGACCCTCCCCCCTCTGCGGG
>NZ_LWHQ01000012.1:42681-52880 GCF_001653715.1 Methylobacterium platani | reverse complement strand
GGGTGAGGGTGCTACGGTCCTCGGTGAAACTCTGACCGTTCCGCTGCCAGCACCACGCTCAGTGCCTTACACTGAAGCGTGTCACCCTCACCCCCGACCCCTCTCCCACACGGGAGAGGGGAGGCGCGCCATCCATTTTCCCCGGACAGCCTTGCGCCCGCGTCGAACGGGAACCCGAACCCCTCCCGATCGCATAATTGTTGACAATCCTACGATAAGAACGATGATGGCTCAACGCCGCGGGGAGCCCCGCCGGCTTTCCCCAGCCGTCACGGACCGTCATCGATGAAGCTCGCATCCTACTGGCTCGAGACCGCGCCGCCCTTCACGGCCGGCAGCCCCGGCCCGGCGGAAGGGCGGTTCGACGTCGCGGTGGTGGGGGGCGGCTTCACCGGCCTCTCGGCGGCCCTCGCCCTGTCGAAGCGCGGCGCCAGGGTGGCGGTGCTGGAGGCCGACGCCGTCGGCAGCGCCGCGTCGGGCCGCAACGGCGGCCAGTGCAACAACGGCTTCGCGTCGGATTACCGGGCCATCGCCGGCCGCTTCGGCGAGGAGCGGGCGGCGGCGCTCTACCACGCCTACGACGCGGCGGTGGACAGCGTCGAGCGGCTGGTCCGCGAGGAGGGGATCGACTGCGACTTCCGCCGCACCGGCAAGATTAAGCTGGCGGCCAAGCCCGAGCACGTCGACAAGCTGAAGCGCACCTTCGAGGCGGTGTCGCGCCGCGCCGACCCGGAGACGCGCCTCGTCTCGGGCGGCGACATCCGCAGCGAGGTCGGCTCGGATGCCTTCTACGGCGGCCTCGTCTATCCGAAGAGCGGCGGCATGCATGTCGGCAAGTTCGCCCGCGGCCTCGCCCGGGCGGCGGCGGGGCACGGCGCCGCGGTGTTCGAGCACGCCCCCGTCACGGCCTTGCGCCGGCTCCAGGGCACCGCGCACGAGGTCGTGACGGCCCGCGGCACGCTGACCGCCGAACAGGTGCTGATGGCGACCGGCGCCTCGATGGTCGGGCCTCTCGGCTGGTTCCGCCGCCGCATCGTGCCGATCGGCTCCTTCGTGATCGTCACCGAGCCGCTGCCGCGCGACGTGCTCGACCGGCTGATGCCGACCCGCCGCATGGCGACCAATTCCAAGAACGTCGGCTGCTACTTCCGGGTCACGCCCGACGACCGGCTGCTGTTCGGCGGCCGGGCCCGGTTCGCGGTCTCGAACCCGCTCTCCGACGAGAAGAGCGGGCGCGTCCTGCGCCGCGCCCTCGACCAGGTGTTTCCCGAACTCGCCCGGGTCCGGATCGACTATTGCTGGGGCGGCATCGTCGACATGACCGCCGACCGGCTGCCGCGGGCGGGGGTGCGCGACGGGCTGTACTACTCGATGGGCTATAGCGGCCACGGCACCCAGATGGCGACCCATATGGGACAGGTGATGGCCGACGTGCTGGAGGGGCGCAGCGAGCGCAATCCCTTCGCCGGCTGGGACTGGAAGGCCATCCCCGGGCATTTCGGCCCGCCCTGGTTCCTTCCCTTCGTGGGCGCGTATTATCGTCTGCAGGACGTCCTGCATTAGGATTACTGTCCAGCAAGGGGCGTGAGCGCGATGGCGAGCCGGAACGACACGAACGCGAAGGCCGCCCCGGCGACCAAGCGCCTGCCCCGCACGACCCTGTCCGGGCAGATCGCCGAGCAGATCCGCACGGCGATCCTCGACGGCACCTACCCGCTCGGCGCGCAGCTCAACGAGATGGAGCTGGCGGCGACCTACGGCGTCAGCCGCGGGCCGGTGCGCGAGGCGCTGCAGCGCCTGATCCAGGAAGGCCTGCTGCGCAGCGAGCCCCACCGCGGCGTGTTCGTGCCCGAGCTGGCGCCCGGCGACCTCATCGACATCTACTTCGTGCGCCGCTCCCTCGAGCTCGTCGCGATGCGGCGGGTCGTCGAGACGCCGGAACGCGCCGGCGTGGTGCGCGACCTCGGGGCGATCGTGCGCCAGATGAAGGCCGCGGTGCGGCGCAAGGACTGGCCGCAGGTCGCCGACCTCGACATGCAGTTCCACCGCCGCATCGTCGACGAGGCCGGCAGCGAGCGCCTGACCCGCAGCTTCGCCACGCTTCAGGCCGAGACCCGGCTGTGCCTGCAGATGCTGATGGGCGGCTACCGCGAGAACGCCGCGCTCATCGACGAGCACCAGCTCCTCGTCGACCTCGTCGAGCGCGGCGCGGTCGAGCCGGCGCTCGCCGAGCTGGAGCGTCATTTCGGCGATCCGGTCCGCACGCTCAACAAGGCCAACGCCTCGCGCAAGGAGAAGCTCGGCGCCGAGGCGGCGTGAGGTCCGAGAGAGCATCGTCCGACGAAGCGGATACCGGTTCGTCGGGGGAACGCTCGGTAGAAGCAACGTCCCGGAGCGGCGCCCGATCGCAGCGGCCCGGTCCGTCGCGCGGGCCCGGTCGCGGCGCGGCCGGCCCCGCGATCGATCGTCGGCAGGCCCCTTTCCCGGATCCCCTTCCGCTGTCACTGCAGTCGTCCGGGAACCGCGCGCCGGGCGATCCGGACACGCAGGTTCCAGACGTTTCGACGGCTCTCACCGGGAGATTCCCGCCATGCCCGCCTCCCCCGCACCCTGCCTCGCCGATACCGAGGAAGGCCGCCGCCTCGCAGCCGTCGAGGCCGAGGGCTGGCATCGCTGGGGACCGTACCTGAGCGAGCGGCAATGGGGCACGGTGCGGGAGGATTACAGCGAGGGCGGCACCGCCTGGGACTACCTGACCCACGACCAGGCCCGCTCCCGCGCCTATCGCTGGGGCGAGGACGGCATCGCGGGCTGGAGCGACGACCGCCAGCTGTGGTGCCTCGCGCTCGCCCTGTGGAACGGCCGCGACCCGATCCTGAAGGAGCGGATGTTCGGCCTAACCAACAGCGAGGGCAATCACGGCGAGGACGTCAAGGAATTGTGGTGGTACCTCGACGCCACCCCGACCCACTCGTACATGCGGATGCTCTACAAGTACCCGCACGCCGCCTACCCTTACGAAGACCTCGTCGCCGAGAACGGCCGGCGCAAGGGACAAAACCTGCCCGAGTACGAGATCGCCGATACCGGCGTGTTCGCGGACGGGCGCTACCACGACGTCACGGTCGAGTACGCCAAGGCCGCGCCCGACGACGTGCTGATGCGGGTCACCATCGCCAATCGCGGGCCGGAGGCCGCGGATCTCCACATCCTGCCGCACTTCCTCGCCCGCAACACCTGGTCGTGGGGGCGCGAGCCCTGGGAGCCCGAGCAGCCGCGCCCGCTCCTGCGCCTGACCGAGGCCGGCGCCGTCGAGGCGACGCGCGGGCGCGCGCCGGCCCTGCGCTTCGCCGCCCTGCAGCCGGCCGAGTTCCTGTTCTGCGAGAACGAGACCAATGCCCGCCGGCTGTTCGGCACCAACGGCCCCGCCCATCCGAAGGACGCGATCAACGACCGCGTCGTCGAGGGGCGGCACGAGGCGGTGAACCCGCTCGCCGAGGGCACCAAATGCGCGGCGTGGTCGCGCGTGACCGTGCCGGCCGGCAGCACCGTCTCCCTGCGCTTCCGCCTCGGCCCCGCCGCGGGCCCGGACGCGCGCGACGTCGCGGCCTTCGACGCCGCGATGGCGCAGCGCCTCGCCGAGGCCGACGCCTTCTACGCCGCGCTCCAGCGCGACATCGCCGACCCGGATGCCCGGCTGGTCCAGCGCCAGGCGCTCGCCGGCATGCTGTGGTCGAAGCAGTTCTACCATTTCGACGTCCGGCGCTGGCTCGCCGGCGATCCGGCCCAGCCGGCCCCGCCGGAAGGCCGCCGCCACGGCCGCGACAGCGACTGGACGCACCTCAACAACGCCGACATCGTCTCGATGCCGGACAAGTGGGAATACCCCTGGTACGCGGCCTGGGACCTCGCCTTCCACTGCGTGACCTTCGCGCTGATCGACCCGGCCTTCGCCAAGGGCCAGCTGATCCTGCTCACCCGCGAATGGTACATGCACCCGAACGGGCAGCTGCCGGCCTACGAATGGGCCTTCGGCGACGTGAACCCGCCGGTCCACGCCTGGGCGGCTCTGCGCGTCTACCGCATGGACCAGGCGATGACGGGCAAGCCCGACCGCGCCTTCCTGGAGCGGGTCTTCCACAAGCTGATGCTGAACTTCACCTGGTGGGTGAACCGCAAGGATGCCGGCGACCGCAACGTCTTCCAGGGCGGTTTCCTCGGCCTCGACAACATCGGCATCTTCGACCGCTCGGCCCGGCTCCCCACCGGCGGCACCCTCGACCAGGCCGACGGCACCGCCTGGATGGCGATGTACAGCCTCAACCTGATGCGCATCGCGCTGGAGCTCGCGGTCGAGGACCCGGTCTACGAGGACATCGCCACCAAGTTCTTCGAGCACTTCCTGACTATCGCCGAGGCGATGACGCATGTCGGCGGTGACGGTTCCGGCCTGTGGGACGAGGCCGACGAGTTCTACTACGACGTCCTGAGCCTGCCCGACGGCCGCCAGGTGCCGCTGAGGGTGCGCTCGCTCGTCGGGCTGATCCCGCTCTGCGCCGTGGAGGTGCTGGACGAGAACCTGGGCCGGCGCTTCCCGGCCTTCGCCCGCCGCGCCCGCTGGCTCCTCACCCACCGCCCCGACCTCGCCGCCCAGGTCTCGCGCTGGGAGGAGCCGGGGCGCGGCAACCGGGTGCTGCTCTCGCTGCTGCGCCGCCACCGCATGAAGGCGCTCCTGCGCCGGATGCTCGACGAGACCGAGTTCCTGTCCCCCCACGGCGTCCGCTCGGTCTCGAAGGCGCACGCGGCCGCCCCGTTCCGCTTCCCCTGGGACGGAGAGACCTTCGCGGTCGATTACGAGCCGGCGGAATCGACGACGGCCGTGTTCGGCGGCAACTCGAACTGGCGCGGGCCGATCTGGCTGCCGATCAATTTTCTGCTCGTCGAGGCCCTGACCGAGTTCGGCCGCTTCTACGGTCCGGACTTCACGGTCGAATGCCCGGCGGGCTCAGGACATTACCTCACCCTGCCGCAGATCGCCGACGAACTCTCCGCCCGCCTCACCCGCCTGGTCCTGCGCGGCCCCGACGGCCGCCGGCCGGTCCTGGGCGACAGCACGCTGTTCCAGGACGACCCGCATTTTCGCGACCACGTGCCGTTCCACGAGTATTTCCACGGCGACACCGGCGCGGGCCTGGGCGCGGCGCACCAGACCGGCTGGACGGGCCTGTTGGCGCTGCTGCTGCAGCCGCGGCGGGACGTGGCAGGCGGGCAGGTGCCGGCGGCGCCCGAGGGGTGATCGCCGGGTTCCCGGCTTCAACCGGGCACCGGGATGACGTGGAAGGTGGCGAGCGTCGGCGCACGTGTCTCGCGCGGATAACGGCCCGCCCGCTACCACCGCCCCGTGATCGTCGCCAGCACCGTGAACGGCGCCCCCGGCACGTTGTTGAACTGGTTGTAGGGCTGCTCGACGTAGCGCGCATCGGTCAGGTTGCGTAGGTTGAGCGAGAACCGGGCGTGCTCGTCGAGGTCGTAGAAGACGGCCGCGTCGACCCGCGCGTAGCCGCCGACCGTGTAGCTGTTGTTGAGGTCGCCGAAGCGCTTGCCGACATAGGTGACGCCGGCACCGATGCCGAGGCCGCGCCACGGTCCCTCCTGCACCTGGTAGGTGGTCCAGACGCTGCCGCTGAAGGCCGGCACGCCGACGAGGCGATTGCCGACCGCGAAGGTGGTGTCGCGGGTGATGCGCGCGTCGAGGTAGCCGACGCCGCCGATGACCTTCCAGCCCGGCAGGATGGTGCCGGCGAGGTCGGCCTCGACGCCCTCCGAGCGCTGCTGCCCGGTGATGACCGAGTAGCCGCTGTTGACCGGATCGCTCGCCGAGACGTTGTTGCGGGTGATCCGGAACGCGGCGGTGCTCAAGGTCAGGTCGGGGTTGATGTCGTAGCGCGCGCCGACCTCGTATTGCTCGCCGGTCTCGGGCGCCGGGTTGACGGCGCCGAGGACGTTGGCGGTCTGCGGCTTGAACGAGGTCGAGTAGCTGGCATAGAGCGCCAGCGGCTCGGCCGGCCGGTAGATCAGGCCGACGCGGGGCGAGACGCCGGACAGCTCCTGCGTCGGCGGGATGCTGCGGGAGGTCGGCACGCGGCTGAAGTAGAACTGGTCGCCGGTGTCGTAGCGCACGCCGAGCAGCAGCTGCAGCCCGTAGCCGAGCTCGATCTGGTCCTGGGCGTAGAGGCCGGTGAGCTCGTTCTTCTGCTTCAGGTCGCTCTGCAGCGAGAGCGGGCCGGGCAGCGCCCCGAAGGTCGGGTTGAGGAAGCTCACCGACGCGAGGTTGCCCTGCGTCGAGTAGGAGTGGCGGTAGCCGTTGACGTACTCGATGCCGACGAGGGCCGTGTGACGTAGGCCGAGCCAGTCGAACTTGGCGACGAGCTCGGTCTGGCTGTCGACCGAGGCGTAGGTCGAGGTGGTGGCGGTCGTCCGCCGGCTCAGCACCGTGCCGGCGGCGTTGACGCCGGTCGCCCGCGGCGAGATCAGGTCGAAGCCGCCGCCCTGCGCGTTGAGGACCTGACGGATCATCAGGTTCTCGTTGAAGTCGTGCTCGATCTTCAACGTGCCGAAATTCGCCATCGCGTTGTAGCGCGCCCAGGGCTCGCCGTAGTAGCGCGCGACGTTGTCGAGCGGCACGCGGCCGCGGAAGGCGGTCAGGCCTTCGTCGTACTGCCCGTCCTGCTTGGTGAACTCGCCGAGGAAGGTGACCCGGGTGTCGGGGCTCGGGTTCCAGGAGAAGGCCGGGGCGACGAAGTTGCGGCTGTTGTCGCGTCCGCCGTAGTTGCGGAAGGTCGGATCGGCCTCGGTGGCGAAGCTGACCCGGCCGGCCAGGCCCTCGGCGCTCGGGATCGGGCCCGACACCGAGCCCTGCACACGCCGGAAGCCGAAGCTGCCGCCCTGTACGCTGGCATCGGCGCTCGGCACCAGGCTCGGCTGGCGCGTGACGATGTTGATGACGCCGCCGGGATCGCCGCGGCCGTAGAGCACGGAGGCCGGGCCCTTCAGCACCTCGATCCGCTCGACGTCGGCGAGGTCGCGCTTGGTGACGAAGAAGTTGCTCGCCTGGTTCAGGAACACGCCGTCGATGGCGTAGGTCTGGGTGTTGAAGCCGCGGATGTTGTAGGTCTCGGTGCGGCCCTGGAGCGTGCCGGCGGGCTGGACGTTGCTGACGTTGAACAGCGCGTCGGTCAGCCGGGTCTCCTGGCGGTCGACCAGGACCTCGCGCGGGATGACGTTGACGGTCTGGGGCAGGTCGCGGAGCGCCGTGTCGGTCTTGGTCGCGGTAGCGCTGCGGGTCGCCCGGTAGCCCTGGACCGGGCCGATGGCGGTCTCCCGGAAGGCCGGCGCGCCCGCCACCGTGATCGTGTCGAGGGCGATGGCCTCCCCCGCCTCCTGCGCACCTGCGCCGCCCATCCCGAGCACCGGCGCCGCGCCCGCGAGTAGGGCAAGGAGCAGCGGCGAACGGCGCCGGCCGGCGGGGGGAAGCATCGAGCGCACGGGAACCTCGGACGGGAGAAGCGAACCTCTCGCGGCGTACTCACCCGGTCCGCCGCAATCAATCGTTTCATCCCGGCAAGTTCTGGAACGATTCCATGCTCGGTCACTATCGTCTGTCGTGTTGCTTTTGCGCACCCGCCGCAACGTTCGCGAGCACTGACGACTGCGGGATCACTCGGCAGACTGCGATTTAATTAGAATAGATCCAGACAGACGCAGCCAGCCGCGGGTGATCGGGTCGGGGGCGATCGGGCGCGGGACCCTGAGGCCGCTCGGTTCGTCGTCACCGTGACGACGTGGTCGGGCAGACGACGTGGCAGCGCCGTGTCGAGGAAACTCGAAGCGCGGGCGCTCTCGCCTCTCACGGAGGGACGTCCACCCTCAAGAACGCGCCCATGCTGGGCGCACAAACGGCAGAGGGACCTGCCCCGGTCGGAGCGGATCCCTCTGGCTGTCGTCGAACCCGTGATGGCGGGACGCGATCGCCCCGCGGCCCGGCCGTCAGAGCGGCAGGGTCGTCGCGCCCATCAGCGCCTCGTCGATCGAGCGGGCGGCCTGCCGGCCCTCGCGGATCGCCCAGACCACCAGGGACTGGCCGCGGCGCATGTCGCCCGCCACCCAGACCTTGTCGGCCGAGGTGCGGTACTGGACGTCGTCGGCCAGCACGTTGCCGCGCTTGTCGCGGGCGACGCCCGATTCCTCGATCAGGCCCTGGGCCACCGGGCCGGCGAAGCCGATCGCCATGAAGACGAGGTCGGCCGGCAGCAGGAATTCGGAGCCGGCGATGGGCTTGCGGGACTCGTCGACCCGGGCGCAGACCACGCCCTTCACCTTGCCCTTCTTGTTGCCCTCGATGCGCAGGGTCGCGGCCTGGAACTCGCGCTCGGCGCCCTCCGCCTGGCTCGACGAGGTCCGCATCTTGGTCGCCCAGTAGGGCCACACGGTCAGCTTGTCCTCGCGCTCCGGCGGGCGCGGGCGAATGTCGAGCTGGGTCACCGAGAGGGCGCCCTGGCGGAAGGCCGTGCCGACGCAATCCGACGCCGTGTCGCCGCCGCCGATGACGACGACGTTCTTGCCGGCGGCGAGGATCGATTCCTCGGCCGTGGCGGCCTCCTGGCCGACGCGGCGGTTCGACTGTACGAGGTAGGGCATGGCGAAATGCACGCCCTCGAGCTCCTGGCCCGGCAAGCCGGGATCGCGCGGGGCCTCGGCGCCGCCGGCGAACAGCACGGCGTCGAACTCGTTGTCCAGGCTGGCGAAGGAGCGGGTGACGCCGATATTGACGCCGTAATGGAACTGCACGCCCTCGGCCTCCATCTGCCGCACCCGGCGGTCGATGTGGCGCTTCTCCATCTTGAAGTCGGGGATGCCGTAGCGGAGCAGGCCGCCGGCCTTCGGCTCGCGCTCGAAGACGTGGACGTCGTGGCCGACGCGGGCGAGCTGCTGGGCCGCCGCGAGGCCGGCCGGACCCGAGCCGATCACCGCGACGCGCTTGCCGGTCTTCACCGCGGCGGGCTCAGGGACCACCCAGCCCATGCTCCAGGCCTTGTCGGCGATCGCCTGCTCGATGGTCTTGATCGCGACCGGCTGGTTCTCGAGGTTGAGGGTGCAGGCCTCCTCGCAGGGTGCGGGGCAGATGCGGCCGGTAAATTCCGGGAAGTTGTTGGTGGAGTGCAGGTTGCGCGCCGCCTCCTCCCAATCCGCGTTGAAGACGAGGTCGTTCCAGTCCGGGATCTGGTTGTGGACCGGGCAGCCGGTCGGGCCGTGGCAGAACGGGATGCCGCAATCCATGCAGCGCGCCGCCTGCTTCTTCAGGTCGTGCTCGTCGAGCGGCAGAGTGAATTCGAGGAAGTGCCGCACGCGGTCGGCCGCGAGCTGATACTTCTGCTCCTGCCGGTCGAATTCGAGGAAGCCTGTGACCTTGCCCATCGGTGGAGTGCTCAGTTCGTGAAGTGGTCGGGCCGGCGGCGGGTCTTAAGCGACCCCGGCGACGGTGGCGGATGTGGGGAGCGCGTCCCCGCAGCGGGTGAGCCAGGCCCGGATGGCGGGCCGGCCCGAGAGGTCGAATCCGCCCTCGTCGGCGAATTGCGTATAGGCGAAGAGCGCGACGTCGGCGATGCTGACGGCGTCGCCGACGAACCAGTCGGCGGCGGTCAAGTGTCGCTCCATGAGGTCGAGGGCGGCCTCGCCCCCGGCGACTTTCTTCGGGTCGCGGGTCTCGGCAGGCTCGCCCCGGTAGCGCATGTGGAAGCGGCAGACCGCGATCGTCGGCTCGTGGCTGTACTGCTCCCAGAACAGCCACTCGTCGATCTTCGCCTGTGTCCAGGCATCGTCGGGGAGCAGGGCGGAGCCGCGGGCGAGATACCGGATGATCGCGTTCGACTGGGCGAGCGTCCGCCCGTCCGGGAACGCGACCCCCGGCACCTGGCCGGCGGGGAAGCGGGCCAGATACTCGGGCGTGCGGCTCTCACCCCGCATGATGTCGATCGGGATCCACTCATAGGCGAGCCCGAGGTGATCGGCGACGTACCGCACCTTCAGGCAGTTGCCCGACATCGTGTCGCCGTAGACCTTCACCGTGGAATCTCCGTGCGTCTCCAATCGTTCGTAAAGGCGCCACCCCAACCCTCCCCCCTCTGCGGGGGAGGGTGCCC
>NZ_LWHQ01000012.1:0-42596 GCF_001653715.1 Methylobacterium platani | reverse complement strand
CCCGCAGAGGGGGGAGGGGTCTGGCGCTCAGCCCTTCGGCCTCCCGGTTTACTCCGCCGCCACCGGCATCCGGGCCCGCTCCATCTCGCGCAAAGCCCGCCGGTACTCGACCGGCATCACCTTCACGAACTTGGTGCGGTAGGTGTCCCAGTTGTCGATGATCGCCTTGGCGCGCACCGAGCCGGTATACTTCAGGTGGTTGTTGATCAGCCCGACGAGGCGCTCCTCGTCGTGGCCCGACATGTCGGCCAGGATGTCGATGCGCCCCTTGGTCTCCAGGTCGCCGTCCTGGTGGAAGCGACGCATGAACTCGTCCTCCTCCTCGACCGGCTCGAGATCGACCATCGACAGGTTGCAGCGCTTGGCGAAGGAGCCGTCCTCGTCGAGCACGTAGGCGATGCCGCCCGACATGCCGGCCGCGAAGTTGCGCCCGGTCTCGCCGATCGACACGACGACGCCGCCGGTCATGTACTCGCAGCCATGGTCGCCCATGCCCTCGACCACCGCGATGGCGCCCGAGTTGCGGACCGCGAACCGCTCGCCGGCCGCGCCCCGGATGTAGGCCTCGCCCGCGATGGCGCCGTACAGCACCGTGTTGCCGACCATGATGGTGCGGTCCGACGGCGAGCCGAGAGCGTCCGAGGGACGGATGATCAGCTTGCCGCCCGACAGGCCCTTGCCGACGTAGTCGTTGGCGTGGCCGGTGAGGCTGAGCGTCACGCCGGCGGCGAGCCAGGCGCCGAAGCTCTGGCCGGCGGTGCCGGTGAGCTTCACCGTCAGGGTGTCGTCCGGCAGCCCCTCGTGGCCGTGCGCCTTGGCAACCATCCCCGAGAGCATCGCGCCCGCAGCCCGGTCGGAGTTGCGGATCACGTCCTCGACGGTCGTCGGCGTGCAGGTCTCGATCGCGTCGCCGATGCCTGCGATGAGGCGACGGTCGAGGACCTGGTCGATCGGGTGCTTCTGGGTCTCGACGTGGCGGAGCGCCACCGTTTCCGGCACGTCCGGCTTGTGGAACAGCCGGGTGAAGTCGAGGCCCTTGGCCTTCCAGTGCGAGATCGCCGCGAGCTTGTCGAGGTACTCGGAGCGCCCGATCAGGTCGTCGAGCTTGGTGACGCCGAGCGACGCCATCAGCTCGCGGACCTCTTCCGCCACGAAGAAGAAGTAGTTGATGACGTGCTCGGGCGTGCCCTTGAAGCGCTTGCGCAGCACCGGGTCCTGGGTCGCGACGCCGACCGGGCAGGTGTTGAGGTGGCACTTGCGCATCATGATGCAGCCGGCCGCGATCAACGGCGCGGTCGAGAAGCCGAACTGGTCGGCGCCGAGCAGGGCCGCGATCAGCACGTCCCGGCCGGTGCGGATGCCGCCGTCGGCCTGGAGCGCGACCCGGCCGCGCAGGTGGTTGAGCACCAGGGTCTGCTGGGTCTCGGCGAGGCCGATCTCCCAGGGACCGCCGGCGTGCTTGATCGAGGTGAGCGGCGCCGCGCCGGTGCCGCCGTCGAAGCCCGAGATCGTGATGTGGTCGGCGCGCGCCTTGGCGACGCCGGCCGCCACCGTGCCGACGCCGACCTCCGCCACCAGCTTGACCGAGACGTCGGCCGCCGGGTTGACGTTCTTGAGGTCGAAGATCAGCTGGGCCAGGTCCTCGATCGAGTAGATGTCGTGGTGCGGCGGCGGCGAGATCAGGCCGACGCCCGGGGTCGAGTGGCGGACCTTGGCGATCTTGGCGTCGACCTTGTGGCCGGGCAGCTGGCCGCCCTCGCCGGGCTTCGCTCCCTGCGCCACCTTGATCTGCATCATGTCGGCGTTGACGAGGTACTCCGCCGTGACGCCGAAGCGGCCCGACGCCACCTGCTTGATCGCCGAGCGCCGCGAGCGGCCGTCCGGCAGCAGCCGGTAGCGCTCGCGCTCCTCGCCGCCCTCGCCCGAGTTCGATCGGCCGCCGAAGGAGTTGACGGCGATCGCCAGGGTCTCGTGCGCCTCCTTGGAGATCGAGCCGTAGGACATCGCACCCGTCGCGAAGCGCTTGACGATCTCGACCGCCGGCTCGACCGCGTCGATCTCGACCGGGGCCCGGCCGATCTCCGCCGCGCTCTTGATCCGGAACAGGCCGCGGATGGTCTTGAGGTGGTTCTCCTGCTCGTTCACCATCTTGGCGTAGGCGCGGTAGCGGTCGGGCAGGTTGAGCCGCACCGCGTGCTGGAGCGTCGCGACGGTGTCGGGCGTCCAGGTATGGGCCTCGCCGCGCAGGCGGTAGGCGTACTCGCCGCCGACGTCGAGGGCGGTGCGGTAGACCGGGGAATCGCCGAAGGCGTCCCGGTGGCGCCGGCCCGTCTCCTCGGCGATCTCGGCCATGCCGATGCCTTCGATGGTCGTCGCCGTGCCGAAGAAGTCGCGCTCGACGAAGGTCGAGTTGAGGCCGATCGCGTCGAAGATCTGCGCGCCGCAATAGGACTGGTAGGTGGAGATGCCCATCTTGGACATCACCTTGAGCAGACCCTTGTCGATCGACTTGATGTAGCGGTAGACGATCTCCTCGTCGGTGAGCTCGGGCGGGAGCTCGTCCTTCATCGCGATCAGCGTCTCGAAGGCGAGGTAGGGGTTGATCGCCTCGGCGCCGTAGCCGGCGAGGCACGCGAAGTGGTGCACCTCGCGCGGCTCACCCGATTCGAGCACGAGGCCGACCGAGGTGCGAAGCCCCTTGCGGATCAGGTAGTTGTGCACCGACGCGGTGGCCAGCAGGGCCGGGATCGGGATCCGGTCCGGGCCGACCGCCCTGTCCGAGAGCACGATGATGTTGTAGCCGCCGCGCACCGCCGCCTCGGCCCGGTCGCAGAGCCGGTCGAGCGCCCCGTCCATCGCCTGGGCGCCGGTCTCGGCCGCGTAGGTGATGTCGAGGGTCTTGGTGTCGAAGCGGTCCTCGAAATGCCCGATGCAGCGGATCTTCTCCAGGTCCGCGTTGGTCAGGATCGGCTGGCGCACCTCGAGGCGCTTCTTGCGCGAGGTGCCCTCGAGGTCGAGGATGTTCGGCCGCGGCCCGATGAACGAGACGAGGCTCATCACGGCCTCCTCGCGGATCGGGTCGATCGGCGGGTTCGTCACCTGCGCGAAGTTCTGCTTGAAGTAGGTGTAGAGGAGCTTCGGCTTGTCGGAGAGCGCCGAGAGCGGCGTGTCCGTGCCCATCGAGCCGACCGCCTCCTGGCCGGTCACGGCCATCGGCTGCATCAGGAGCTTGAGGTCTTCCTGGGTGTAGCCGAAGGCCTGCTGGCGATCGAGCAGCGACACGTCGGTGCGCGACTCGCGCGGCTGCACCGGGCGCAGGTCCTCGAGCACGATCTGGGTGCGCTTCAACCACTCCTTGTAGGGGTGGGCGGCGGCGAGCTCGTTCTTGATCTCCTCGTTGGAGACGATGCGGCCCTTCTCGAGGTCGATGAGCAGCATCCGGCCCGGCTGCAGGCGCCAGGACTCGACGATCTTCTCGTCGGGGATCGGCAGCACGCCCATCTCGGAGGCGAGCACGACGAGCCCGTCGTCGGTGACAAGGTAGCGGGCGGGGCGCAGGCCGTTGCGGTCGAGGGTGGCGCCGATCTGGCGGCCGTCGGTGAAGCAGAGCGCGGCCGGGCCGTCCCACGGCTCCATCAGGGCGGCGTGGTACTCGTAGAAGGCGCGCTGCTCGTCGCTCATCAGCGGGTTGCCGGCCCAGGCCTCGGGCACCAGCATCATCATCGCGTGGGCGAGCGGGTAGCCGCCCTGGACCAGGAACTCGAGCGCGTTGTCGAAGCAGGCGGTGTCGGACTGGCCCTCGTAGGAGATCGGCCAGAGCTTCGAGATGTCGTTGCCGAACAGCTCCGAATCGACGCTGGCCTGGCGCGCCGCCATCCAGTTCACGTTGCCGCGCAGCGTGTTGATCTCGCCGTTATGGGCGACCATCCGGTAGGGGTGCGACAGGCGCCAGGTCGGGAACGTGTTGGTGGCGAAGCGCTGGTGCACCAGCGCGAGCGCCGAGACGAAGCGCTCGTCCTTCAGGTCGAGGTAGTAGTGGCCGAGCTGGTTCACCAGCACCATGCCCTTGTAGACGATGGTGCGCGAGGACAGGGAGACCGGGTAGAACTCCTTCAGCCGCTCGTCCTTGAGCGTGTAGACGGCGTTCGAGATCACCTTGCGGACGAGGAACAGCCGGCGCTCGAAGGCGTCCTGGTCGGCGCTGGAGGCCGGGCGGCCGATGAACACCTGGCGGTGGCGCGGCTCGCTCGCCTTGACGCTCTCGCCGAGGTCGCTCGGGTCGACCGGCACGTCGCGCCAGCCGAGCAGGCCCAACCCCTCGTCGGCGATCGCCTTCTCGACGATCCCCTCGACGAGCTTGAAGCCTTCCTCGTCGCGCGGCATGTAGAGCTGGCCGACGCCGTAATGGCCGGCCTCCGGCAGCTTGATGCCGAGGCGCTCGGCCTCCGCCGCGAAAAAGCCGTGCGGGACCTGCACCAGGATGCCGCAGCCGTCGCCCATCTTCGGGTCGGCGCCGACGGCGCCGCGATGGTCGAGGTTCTCGAGGATCTGCAGGCCCTGCTGGACGATGGCGTGGGTCTGGCGGTTGTGCATGTCGGCGATGAAGCCGACGCCGCAGGCATCCTTCTCGTTGCCCGGGTTGTAGAGGCCCTGGCGCGCCGGCAGGGCCGGGTCGCGCACGACGAGGGCGGGGACCGCCTGCCCGCGGGTGGGGTGCTGGGACTGGTCCGTGCCGCTCATGGTCTGGTCTCCCAAGGTCCGGTCTTCGTCTCGAGGCGCGCGGGCGCGCTCGGTGATGGTCGATAAGGGGCCGGGCGAACCGGCCGCGAAAGGGCAGCCTGCCGCAAGGACAGGCGAACCTGCCTCGGCGGCAGGCTATCCCACCGTCACGGGCGGGCGAAGTGGCGCGGATCGCCGCGAGCGGCGCCGCGGGCGGGCCGAGCCGAGGGCACGGCCGCCGCCTTATCGTTCTTCAGCCGCGGGAGGGTCGGTCGCGTCTCGCGAAGGGAGCGCCCGCACCTCGCGAGCGCCCGGCAGGCCTGGTTTCAGGCCGCGTGCGCCCGCACCGCCCGAATGGCGGCGCGTTTGGTATCTCGTTTGGCCGTCGTGCAAGCCACAAGCCAGCGCCCTTGCGACCCGGGGGCGCGGAGCCCGGCCGGGAAAATGGGACAGCGGTACTGTCCTAACTCGGGGAACCTGCCAGATTTCAATCGGTCCAGCAAGAGGCCATTCCGTCCACCCTTGTGCTTTTCTTGCGTTTCGCCGCAGCCGGCCGCAACGAAATGCCGAATCCGGGTGGGAGCGCGCATCATTCCCCCGCTTCGCCTGCCGCATGATCGTGAGGCGCGGCCGCACGGACAGGGCCGGCGGGATATGACGGGCAAGACATGACGGGCAGGACATGACGGCCATGAGCGGCGACGCCTCGTGCCGACGGCTCCGGCCCGGCACTATGGCCGCACGCCGGATCGAGGAAGCCGAGGGCACGATGAACTTCGCGAGCGACAACGTGGTGGGGGCGAGCGCTCCGGTCCTGGAGGCGATCGTGCGCCACAACGGCGGCGCGATGCCGGCCTACGGCGCCGACCCTCTGACGCTCGGGCTGACCCCGCGCTTCCGGACGCTGTTCGAGCATTCCGACCTCGCGGTCTTCCCGGTCGCGACCGGCACCGCGGCCAACGCGCTCGCCCTCTCCGTGATGGTGCCGCCCTTCGGCCTGTGCCTCTGCCACGAGGAGGCGCACGTGATGGAGGACGAGTGCGGCGCGCCGGAATTCTACACCCACGGCGCCAAGCTGCACGGCCTGCCCGGCCCCGGCGGCAAGATCGCGCCGGACACCCTCGACGGCTTCCTCGGCGGCCTGACCCGGCACGTGAAGCAGATGCCGCCCCGCGCGCTGACCCTGTCGCAGCTCACCGAGAGCGGGCAGGTCTACACGGTCGACGAGATCGCGACCCTGAGCCGGATCGCCCATGCCCACGGCCTCGCCGTCCACATGGACGGGGCGCGCTTCGCCAACGCGCTCCAGGCGCTCGGTTGCGCGCCGGCCGAGATGACCTGGCGGGCCGGCATCGACGTCCTGTCCTTCGGAGCGAGCAAGAACGGCGCGCTCGCGGCGGAGGCGATCCTGGTCTTCCGCCCCGACCTCGCCGAGACGCTGGACTTCCGCCGCAAGCGCGCCGGCCACATCCTGTCGAAGGGCCGCTTCCTCGCCGCGCAGCTCGAGGCCTACCTCGCCGACGACCATTGGCTGGCGAACGCGGCGCATGCCAACCGCATGGCGGCGCGCCTCGCCGCGGGCCTGTCGGAGATCGCCGGCGTGCGCCTGGCCTGGCCGGTCCCGGGCAACGAGCTGTTCCCGATCCTGCCCGCCGGCCTCGACGAGGCCCTGCGCCGGGGCGGCGCGGCCTATTACGACTGGACGAGCCGCAGCCTGCCCGCGGGGGAGAGCGTGTGGGAGGACGAGCGGATGATCCGCCTCATCACCGCCTTCTCGACCACCGAGGCTGAGGTTGAG
The DNA here is from genome assembly GCF_001653715.1 of Methylobacterium platani. Lineage (GTDB taxonomy): Bacteria > Pseudomonadota > Alphaproteobacteria > Rhizobiales > Beijerinckiaceae > Methylobacterium > Methylobacterium platani. The sequence continues at coordinate 36,079 of NZ_LWHQ01000012.1, read as the reverse complement.
GCGTTCCTGGGGTTGGCCCGGCGGGCCTCCTGAGAGCTGCCGGCTCGTGACACCTTGCCACGACGAGGGCGACAACCCTCGGCGTCCTCCCGGATCCGCGCAGCGGAACCCGGGAGCGACCACCGCCGACGCACCACGATGAGGCGAGGAGCGCGCCACCCCATCCGGGACCATGAGAGGGCATGGATCCCGGGTTCTCGCCCGCGGCGAGCCCCGGGACGACGGGGAGACCGTGAAGCCGCCGGGTCTGTGCCTGGAAAATCTATTCCGGCAGCCGCGGCAGCGGCGTGCCGTCCTTCGGCAGCGGATAGCGGGCGACGTTCAGCTCCATCGCCAGGAAGGTGTAGTACCCGCTCACCGCCGTGAGATCGACGACGCCCGGCTTGCCGAACAGCTTCTCGGCCCGCGCGAAGGTCGCGTCCGAGACGCGCTTGTTCTGGAGCAGCTCGGCCGTGAAGTCGTAGGCGGTCTCCTGGTCCTCCGGCAGGCCGGTCGGGCGGCGGCCGTCGCGGATCGCCGCGATGACCTCCGGCGCGATGCCGACCTTGGCGGCGATCGGGGCGTGGACGTACCACTCGTAATCCTGCGTCCAGTGGCGGGCGTTGACCAGGATGACGAGCTCGGAGAGCGTGGTGCCGATCTTCGGCTTGTAGCGCAGGTAATCGCCCATCGCGCGCGCCAGGGTCATCACGTCGGGCGAGTACATCAGCGGCTCGAACGGCCCGAAGACCGGGGTCTTGCGGGCGGCCTCGAACGCCTCCGCGGCCTGCTTCTGCTCCGGGCCGTACTGGGCGGGCGGGATCGTCGGCAGCCGGTCCCGGGCGAGGGCGGCGCAGGGCATGAGCGCGACGAGAAGGGCGGGCAGAAGACGCGACATGGGGTTCCTCCGGGACGAGCGACCGCTCGATCGTCCGTCCTTACCCGAAAGGCGATGCCCGCGATGGCCGCGCTCCCGCAATCCCGCCTCAATCGCGCGGTTAACAGACCGTTGTCCAAGCACGAGGGGAATGCGGGGCTGCACAAGCCCGGCCCGACCCCGGAAACAAGGGAATGCGGGACGATGACTGCAAAGCCGTCGAAGACGGGACCGCGGTCCGTGACGGGCGCGGCACTGCTGGCCGCGCTCGCCGCCACGCTGCTGGCGGGGGCGGCCGCGCCCGCGCTGGCGCAAGGCTACCGCGTCGTCATCGAGGACGAGGACGACGCGATCCTGCCGCCGCGGGCGGTGATCTTCCGCCTCGGCCGGGCCGGCTTCACCGGCATGACCCATCCGCGCTTCGACGGCGAGACCTACCGGGTCGAGGCCGACAGCCCGTGGGGCAACCGGGTGCAGCTGGTGGTCGACGCCCGCACCGGCCGCATCCTCGACCGCGAGCGCCTGGAGGCGCCGCTGATCCCCCCCGGCACGGTGCCCGGCGGCCGGCGCGCCGGCTACGGCTGGACCGAGGCCGATATGCGCCCGCCGGCACCCCGCGACGAGATCTTTCGCGAGCGCGGCCCCCGCGGCGATTTTCGCGAGACCGCCCCGCGCGACGGCGGCGTCTACGCCCCGGTGCCGCTCTCCCGGGCCGAGCCGCTGCCGCCGGCCGGCGAGCGCCCGGAGGAGCGCCGCGTCGCCGCTCGCCCGCTGCCGCCGACGGCGCCCGGCCAGGCTCCCGGAATCGAGACCCCCTCCCCGGCCGTCCGCGCCGCGCCGACTCCGCGCGCGCCGGGCGCCGCCGGGCCGAACCCGCTCGGGCTCAATCCCGACAGCCCGGCCGCCCGCACCGGTGCCGCGTCGCGCCGCGAGACCCCGGCCGATGCCGCCCGGCCCGAGGGCGTGAAGCACGAGGCTCCGCGCCGGACCGCGGCCCGGACGAAGCCGCCCGAGAAGATCGAATCGCCGCAGGCCTTCGTCCCGCCCCTGGCGCCGAAGCCCGCGCCGGCCGCCAGGGAGACCCCGGCGACAGCCGCCGAGGCCGCCCCCGCGAAGGCGCCGGAGACGAAGGACGGCGGCTGGAAGACCCCGCCGGACGGCAACCGCCCGGTCCGGGTGATCGGCGGCATCACGCAGGTGCCCGGCAAGGACGAGCCGGCGAAGGACTGACGATCTGCGGCAGGCCGGGCGGGACGCGCGCCCGCCTCGCCTTCAGGATGAAGGCGCGGGCGGGACAGCATCCGCCGTCCGGCCCAAGCACGCGCCCAGCAGTCCCGCCCGCTCCGACCGCGCTTTCTAGATCGAAAGACGCGCTCGACAAGCGCTGCCACTTTCGGTTCTATCCGGCACCCCGATCCCCGGCCGCCTAGGGCGGGACGGCAAGAAACGGTCCCCGGAGGAATCCAGATGCGCTCATCCCTGACCGCTCTCGCGGCGGCGCTCGCCTGCGCGACCGCCTTCGCGGTCCCGGCCCTGGCGGCCGACCCGATCAAGATCGGCGTGACCGGCCCCTATACCGGCGGCTCCTCCTCGATGGGCGTCTCGATGCGCGACGGCGTGCGGCTCGCCGCCGAGGAGATCAACAAGAACGGCGGCGTGCTCGGGCGCCAGATCCAGCTCGTGGAGCGCGACGACGAGGCCAAGAACGAGGTCGGGTCGCAGGTCGCCCAGGAGCTGATCAACAAGGAGAAGGTCGTCGCGACGCTGGGCTTCATCAACACCGGCGTGGCGCTCGCCGCCCAGCGCTTCTACCAGGAGGCCGAGATCCCGGTGATCAACAACGTCGCCACCGGCACCGTGATCACCAACCAGTTCAACCCGCCGGACTACGACAACAACTACGTCTTCCGCACCTCGGCCTACGACGTGCTGCAGGCCGGCATGATGGCCGACGAGGCGATCGCGCAGGGCTTCAAGAAGATCGCGATCCTAGCCGACTCGACCAATTACGGCCAGCTCGGCCGCGAGGACCTCGAGAAGTACCTCAAGGCCAAGGGCGTGAAGCCGGTCGCGGTGGAGAAGTTCAACATCAAGGACGTCGACATGACGCCCCAGTTGCTGAAGTCGCAGGCGGCGGGCGCGGACGTGATCCTCGCCTACGGCATCGGCCCGGAGCTGGCCCAGATCGCCAACGGCATGTCCAAGCTCGGCTGGAAGGTGCCGATGATCGCCTCGTGGCCGGCCTCGATGCAGAGCTTCATCGACATCGCCGGGGCGAACGGCAACGGCGTGATCATGCCCCAGACCTTCATCGAGGATAAGACGCTGCCGAAGCGCAAGTCCTTCCTCGACGGCTACTATGCGAGCTTCAAGGTGAACAAGATCCCGACCCCGGTGGCGGGCGCTCAAGGGTACGACTCGGTCTACCTGCTGGCCGCCGCGATCAAGCAGGCCGGCACCACCGACGGCCCGAAGGTGCGCGCCGCGCTCGAGGACCTGAACAGCAAGGTCGAGGGCGTGGTCACCACCTACGACAAGCCGTTCACCCCTAAGGACCACAACGCCATCAGCCGCAACATGGTGGTGTTCGGGCGTGTCCAGGACGGCAAGATCGTCTACGCCAAGGACGAGGACGCCAAGAATGCCGGCGTCGTCCGCGTCAAGGAGAAGGCCTCGAACTGAGGTCGCAACCGGTCCCCGCGCATGAGGCGCGGGGACCGCCCGTCGAGACGAGCCGCCTCCCCATGCACATCTTCCTTCAGCTCATGGCGAGCGGCGTCGCCGTCGGCATGATCTACGCCGCGATCGCGTTCGGCTACCAGCTCACCTTCGCGACCTCGAAGACCCTGAATTTCGGCCAGGGCGAGGCGCTGATGCTCGGCGCCCTGTTCGGCCTGACGCTGGTGCCGTTCACCGGCTACTGGCTGATGCTGCCGCTCGTGCTCGTCTTCGGCTTCGCGCTCGGCGCGGTGGTCGAGCGGCTCGGCGTGCGCCCGGCGGTGAAGATCAAGTCCGAGTACGGGTGGATCATGGCCACCATCGCGCTCGGCATCATCTTCAAGAACGTCGCCGAGAACATCTGGGGCCGCGACGACCTCAAGTTCCCCTCGCCGCTGCCGGAGACCGCGATCACCCTCGGCGGGGTCCGGGTGCTGCCGATGGAGCTGATGATCGTCGGCGGCGCGCTGCTGATGATGCTCGCGGTCGAGGTGTTCAACCGCCGCTCGATCTGGGGCAAGGCGGTGGTGGCGACCTCGAACGACATCGACGCCGCCGGGCTGATGGGCATCAACACCCAGAAGGTCATCACCCTGTCCTACTCGATCAGCGCCATGACCGCGGCCTTTGCGGGCGTGCTCGTCGCCCCCGTGACGCTGACCGGCGCCACGATGGGCTCGGTGCTGGCGCTCAAGGCCTTCGCGGTCGCCATCATCGGCGGCCTCGAATCCGGCCTCGGCGTGATCGTCGGCGGGCTGATCCTCGGCGTCGCCGAGACCATGACCGGCTTCTACATCTCGACCGGCTACAAGGACGTGCCCGGCCTGATCCTGCTGCTCGCCGTGCTGGCGGTGCGCCCGGTCGGCCTGTTCGGCAAGGCCGTGATCAAGAAGGTCTGACTCCGTTTCCGCCTGGCGCCGCTCCCCGGATCGCGGGAGCGGCCTCGTCGCCCCCGTCTCGTCCAGGGTTCCTCACGATCATGGCGCAGTCCGCCTCCGCGCCGGCGCTGGCCCGGCAAACCGCCCCGCCGGTCCCCCAAGCCGGGCTCGGCCGCTTCGTCGGCCTCCTCGGCGCCGTCTGTCTGGTCGTCTTCCTGGCGGCCTTCCCGCACGTCGTCACCAGCCAGTACTACATCCACCTGCTGGTGGTGATCGCGATCTACGCGATCCTGATCCTCGGCCTCGACATCGTGGTCGGCTATACCGGCCAGGTCTCGCTGGGACATGCCGGCCTGTTCGGCATCGGCGCCTACGCGGCGGCGGTGCTGTTCCTCAAGTTCAAGCTCGGGCTCTGGTTCGGGCTGCTCGCCGGCATCGGCGTCACGGCGGGGTTCGGCCTGCTGCTGGCGATTCCGGCGCTGCGGGTCAGCGGGCCCTACCTCGCGATGGTGACGCTCGCCTTCGGCACCATCATCCAGATCTTCATCAACGAGATGACCGATCTGACCAACGGCCCCCTCGGCATCACCCTGCCGCCGGCCCGCGTCCTCGACTTCTCGCTGATCGGCATGCAGGCGCCCTGGGGGGCGGCCGGCCGCAAGCTCGAATTCTACTACCTCGTCTGCGCCTGCCTGCTGGCCACCATCCTGGTGGTCAACCGGGTGGTGCGCTCGCCCTTCGGCCGCGCCTTCGAGGCCCTGCGCGACTCGCCGATCGCCTGCGACTGCATGGGCGTCAGCGTCTACCGCTACAAGGTCTACGCCTTCGTGATCTCGGCGGCGCTCGCGGGCCTGGCCGGCGCGCTGTTCGCCTGGTCGGAGCGCTACGTCGCGCCGAACTCCTACGGCTTCGAGCTGACGGTGCTGTTCCTGCTCGCCGTCACCATGGGCGGGCGCAAGTCCCGCTCCGGGCCGCTGATCGGCGCCGCGATCATCGTGATGATGCCGAACATCCTGGCCGATATCGGCCTCGTGCGGATCATGGCGGGCATCATCGCGGCCCTGGCCGTCGTCGTGGTCGGCCTCGCCTTCCTGCGCCGCCGCGACGACCGGATGACGCTCCTCATCCCGGGCGCGCTCTGCCTCGCCTTCTTCCCGGCGACGCTGGCGATGGACTCGGTGACGGATTTCCGCCTCACCGTCTTCGGCCTGATGATCCTGTTCGTGGTCTACTACCTGCCGGACGGCATCGTCGGTTTCCTGCGCGAGAAGCTGCCCTTCCTGCGCCCGGCCCATACCGGGGCGACCCAGGCGCTCGCGGCCTCCGGCGAGGCGCTGATCCGCCAGGGCGGCCGCTCCGGCGCCGACCCGCTGCTCAAGGTCGAGCGCGCGGTGATGCAGTTCGGCGGCCTCAAGGCCCTCAACGAGGTCGACCTCGCGGTGCGGCCGGGCACGATCCACGGGCTGATCGGCCCGAACGGCTCGGGCAAGAGCACGATGATGAACGTGCTCACCGGCATCTACCGGCCGACCGCGGGCGGCGTCTCGCTCGCGACCGGCACGGATGCCGCCAAGCGCCTCGACGGCCGCACGCCGTCCGAGATCGCGCTCTCGGGCGTCGCCCGCACCTTCCAGAACGTCCAGCTCTTCCGCGAGATGACCGCGCTGGAGAACGTGCTGGTCGGCCTGCACCACAGCTTCCAGGGCACGCTGTTCGACGCCATCCTCGGCACGCCCCGGCGGAGGCGCGAGGAGCGCGAGGCCCGGGCCCGCGCCATGGCGATCCTCGACTTCGTCGGCCTCGGGCCTCTGGCCCAGATCGAGGCGCGCAACCTGCCCTACGGCAAGCAGCGCCTCCTCGAGATCGGCCGGGCGCTGGCGCTCGATCCGGTCCTCCTCCTCCTCGACGAGCCGGCCGCCGGCCTGACCGCCCCGGACATCGCCGAGCTGACGCTGATCATCCGCAAGATCCGCGACGCCGGCATCACGGTGATCCTGATAGAGCACCACATGGACGTGGTGATGGGGCTGTGCGACCGCGTCAGCGTACTCGATTTCGGCCACAAGATCGCGGAAGGCGGCGCCCGCGAGGTCCAGTCCGACCCCAAGGTCATCGAAGCCTATCTCGGCAGCCCGGTTGCCGACGCCGCGGAGTAACGAGATGCTCGATGTCAGCGGCCTGTCGGCCGGCTACGGCCAGATCGAGGTCCTGCACGGCCTCACCTTCACGGTGCCGAAGGGCCAGGTCGTCACCCTGATCGGCTCGAACGGGGCCGGCAAGACCACCACGATGCGGGCCTTGTCGGGCATGATCAAGCCGCGCGCCGGCTCGATCAAGCTCAACGGCCGCGAGATCGGCGGCCTCGAGAGCCACGACGTCGCCCGCACCGGGCTCGCCCACTCGCCCGAGGGGCGGCGCGTCTTCCCGACCCTCTCGGTCGAGGACAACCTGACGCTCGGCGCCTTCCCGCGCCTCACCGGCTCGCGGCCGAAGGGCGACGTCAACGCCGACCGGGAGCGGGCCTACACGCTGTTCCCGCGGCTGCGCGAGCGCCGCACCCAGCTCGCCGGCACCCTGTCCGGCGGCGAGCAGCAGATGCTCGCCATGGGCCGCGCCCTGATGCTGCGGCCCGAGATCCTGCTCCTCGACGAGCCCTCGATGGGCCTCGCCCCGAAGCTGGTCGAGGAGGTGTTCCGCATCATCCGCCGGCTGAAGGAGGAGCAGGTGACGATGCTCCTCGTCGAGCAGTTCGCCATGGCGGCGCTCGGCGTCGCCGACCACGCCTACGTGCTCGAGAACGGCCGCATCCGCTTCCAGGGCCCGGCGGCGCAATTGCGCACCGATCCGCAGGTGCAGGCGGCGTATCTCGGCGGCGGGCACTGACGAGGAGGGCCGGCGGGACGACCTTGCGTCACCGCCGGTTCATCGGGCTCGCGCTATCCCGTGCCGGACACGGGATCAGGAGAGAGCCGTGAAGTCGTTGTTTGCCGCCATTCTGCTCACCGTCGCCGCCGGTGCGCCCCAGGCCTGGGCCATGGGCAACCCCGCCTCGGCCTATTGCACGTCCGTCGGCGGGCGCCTCGAGATGCGCCAGGGTCCCGGGGGCCAGGCCGGCTTCTGCCACCTGCCCGACGGGCGCGTCGTCGAGGAGTGGCAGCTGTTCCGCGGCGCGAACCGCGCGGCGCCTGTCGGCGGCGGCGGCAACCCGGCCTCGGCCTACTGCGCCTCCGCCGGCGGGCGTCTCGAGCTGCGCCAGGACATCCCGGGTCAGCCTGCCTTCTGCCACCTGCCCGATGGCCGCGTCGTCGAGGAGTGGCAGCTCTTTCGCAGCAGCCGTCAGATGGTGCGCTGACGATCGCGCGCTCACGTCGAGCGCCCCGCATCTCATCCGGGATACGGGGCGCCGTCCCCCTTACTTCGCCTTCAGGAACTCCCCCACCTCCAGCAGCACGAACTCGTTGTCGTCGACCGCATGCGGGTCGCGGCTGGCGGAGAACGGCAGGTTGTTGTCGTTGCCGACGACGATGTGGGTGTCGTCGACCTTGTCGACGTTCTCGATCGTCAAGAACGGCATCGCGAGCGCGCCGTCGGTGAGCGGCTTGCGGGCCTTCTTGTCCGGGTCGGCGATGCGCATCAGGTCGATGAAGCCGATCTTGCGCACCGGACCGCCCTGGTTGGCGTCGGTCATCTCGACCTTGTAGATCCGCTTGAACTTGGCCGGCACCGAGAAACAGTCCGGCCCCTTCTGGCCCTCCGGGCAGGCGCGGTCGGCGGTGCCCTCGCCGTCGTCGCGCTCGATGATCAGGCCGGTCGTCCCGTCGACCAGGTTGAAGTCGCCGATGGCGTTGCCGGCCTGCTCCAGCGGGTAGAGCCACGAGCGGCCGGTCCAGGCCTCGGCCTTGGTGTCGAACTCGAGGATGCGCAGCACCGTGCGGCCGTCATGCGTCTCGAAGGCCTTCGCGTCGGCGTCCCAGAGCGGGCCTTCGAGGAGCGCGTAGAGCCGGCTGCCGTCGGGCGACGCCGCCATGCCCTCGAAGCCCTTCGAGCGGCGAGCGTTGAAGACCACCGCGCCGCCGGGCGCGGCCGGAGTCGTCACTGCCGGGTTGTCGGGAGAGCGGACCGGCTTGGCCGAAGCCAGGGTGTCGAACACCGCCTGGACCCGGCCCTTGCGGTCGGCCTTGATGAGGAACGGGCCGAACTCGTCGCCGATCCAGATCTCGTCGCCGACGAACTGGAAGCTCTCGGGGTCGAAGTCGCTGCCGGTGAGATAGCGGCTCTCCGTCGCCTCGTTGGCGATGCGGAACGGCACCTTCCTGTCCGGATCGCGCAGGTAGATCGTCTCCAGGCGCTCGACGCCGCCGGTCCCGAAGTCGATCCGGTAATGGTTGAGGTACAGCATCGCGTCGGGCGAATTCGCCTTGGTGCCGAAGCCGTTGTCGGTGAGCACCCAGTAGGTGCCGTCCGCCATGTGCTTGATGCCGGAATGGCCCTGGAGCGGCTGCCCCTTGAGCGGCAGCTTCATGCTGGTGGCGCGGCCCATCGACTGCGCCTCGACCGTGCCCACCGCATCGACCCGGCGGCCGGTGGTGAACTTGCCCGGGGTGGCGAGGTCCCCGGGCGCATCCGCCGGCAGCGGCGCGACGCTGTCGGCCGGCAGCACGGCGTGGCCGGCGAGGGTCGCGGGGAAGGATCGGGGCGAGGCCTGCGGGGCTTGCGGGGCCTGAGGGGCTTGCGCCACGGCGGCGGAAGCGCCGGACATCAGGAGCGTGAGGACGAGAAGCGAACGGCGCGGCATGGAGATCCTCGCGGAGAACGGGCGCGGCCGTTCTGGCGCATCACCCATGTCAGCGAGGTGACGACAGGATCCGCCGTGCGGCGATCCCCCGGGCGAGATCCTCAGCCGTGATGCGGTTCGCCGGGGGCCGGCATCGCCCGGGCGCCGCGATCGAGGGCGGAGCGGATCCGGTCGGCGAGCTCGGCCTTGCGGTAGGGCTTGCCGAGGACGTCCATGGTCGGGGTCGCGGGGCCCTCGGCCACCAGGTCCTCGTTGTAGCCGGTGGTCAGCAGCACCGGCAGGGTCGGCCGCAGCGTCCGGGCCCGCTCGGCCAGGACCAGGCCGTTGACGCTGCCCGGCATCACGATGTCGGAGAACAGGAGGTCGATCCGCTCCTCGCACCCCAGGACACCCAGGGCCTCCTCGCCGTTGCGGGCGGCCAGCACCCGGTAGCCCAGGCTCTCGAGATACTCGCGGGCGAGCGCCCGCACGTCGTCGCTGTCCTCGACCACCAGCACGGTCTCGTCGCCGCGCCGCAGGATCGCCTTCTGCTCGGCGGGCTCCTCCTCGGCGGCCGTGCCATGGCCGGCCGGAAACAGCATCGTGATGGTGGTGCCGCCGTCGCCGCCGTCGGTCCTGGGCCGGCTCTCGATCTCGAGCCGGCCGCGGGATTGCTGCACGAAGCCGTGCGCCATGGCCAGCCCGAGGCCGGTGCCCTTGCCGGGGCCCTTGGTCGAGAAGAACGGCTCGGTCGCCCGTTCGGCGACGTGGGGCGGCATCCCCTCCCCCTCGTCGCGCACCCGCAGGGCGACGTAGTCGCCGGGCGGCAGGTTGCGGGCCCGGCCGTTGCCGTTGACGTGGACCGAGGCGGTCGCGATCGTCACCGTGCCGCCCGCCGGCATCGCGTCGCGGGCGTTGATGAGCACGTTGAGCAGCGCCATCTCGAGGTTGGTGCGGTCGAGGGTGACCGCCGGCAGCCGCGGGGTCAGGTCGAGGCGCACCGAGACGGTGCTGCCGAGCGTGCTCTCCGCCACCTCGGCGAGGTTGAGCACCAGGGCGTTGAGGTTGAGCGAGCGCGGCTCGAGCCGCGCCTTGCGGGCGAAGGACAGGAGCTGCTTCGTCAGCTTCGCCCCGCGCTCCGCGGCGCCGGCCGCGTTGGCGAGCTGGCGCTGCGCCCGCTCGCCGGTGACGGCGCCCTGCGCCATCTCGAGGTTGCCCGTGACGACCTGCAGCAGGTTGTTGAAGTCGTGCGCGAGGCCGGCGGTGAGCTGGCCGATCGCCTCCATCTTCTGGGCCTGGCGGAAGGCCTGCTCGGATACCCGCCGCCGGGTCACGTCGAGCTGCGAGGCGAAGAAGTAGACGATCTCCCCGGCCTCGTCGAAGACCGGGCCGATGAAGATGCCGTTCCAGAACGGCGAGCCGTCGCGCTTGTAGTTGAGGATCTCGGTCGCGATCGCCCGCCGCTCCTGGACCGCCTGCCGCAGCTCGGCCACCGTCTCGCGGCTGGTCTCGGGCCCCTGCAGGAAGCGGCAGTTGCGGCCGACGAGCTCAGCCTCCGTGTAGCCGGTGAGGTCCTGGAACGCCCGGTTGGCGAACGCGATCGGATTGTCGGGCTGCCGGGGATCGGTCAGGATCATCGGCATCCGGGTCATCTCGATGGCGGCGAAGAACACGCTGCCGCGGTCGTCGAGACCGGGCTTGCGGATCACCGCCGACTTCAGATGCGCCAACGAGGGAGCGTCCGCGGAGTGGGACGCTCCCGGCTCCGCCATCCCGGCCTGATCGTCCTCGCTCACACCGCCCCCCGGCTCACCATCCGCAACCCCGCCGGGGCCGACCTTGTCCAGGGCGCGAGAATGGGGGGCGGGACGGGATCGCGCAAGGTCTTCCTCCCCTTGCGGCGCCTTGGCGGCGCCCGCGGCCGCAACGCCGGACCGAAGGACCGCCCGCGACCGGAACCCGGCTCCAAGAAACTCGGCCTTGCCGGCACGAACGGCCTTGCGGCTCCCGGGAGGCCTCGCTATAAGCCCCCTCGTCGGCCGGCGGCCGGCTTCGGAGTGTAGCGCAGTCTGGTAGCGCACCACGTTCGGGACGTGGGGGTCGCAGGTTCAAATCCTGCCACTCCGACCAGCGCTCTCACGAGCCTGAGTCTTCCCGAGAGCGCACACATCTTCACAGGATGGTGTGACGCTGCAAGCAACGCCTTCGGGCGCGTCGGAGTGTAGCGCAGTCTGGTAGCGCACCACGTTCGGGACGTGGGGGTCGCAGGTTCAAATCCTGCCACTCCGACCATTCATCCGCCATCCGGGCGGACCTCCTCAGAGATCAAGCACCGTCGCGCCATCCACGCTCGCCGCGTGCGCGCAGCCGATGCGCGTGCCTCGTGGTCGCGGCCGGCCTCGTCGCGATCGCGCCGGCATAGGCCGCACGGCTCCCTACATCCAAGAGCGTAGCCCCTGTCATAAACATAAGCTGGTATCCTGGCGTCAGCCTTGACTGACGAACGGGCGCTACGTCCACAGGACTAACCTCCCTGAACCTCCGTCTGTTTGACGTTCGGTCTTTGTCATGCATTCATTCAAGAGGAATGCAGACGGGGTGGGATGATGAATGTCGAGGAGAACGGCTCTGGTGACCGCGTCGTCGATCTTTGCGCCGCCATCATCACGGCCTACGTGTCCAACAACGCAGTACCTCCGAACGAATTGCCGCCGATGATCGGCGCCGTCCACTCGACCTTGACCCAGCTGATGGCGCCGCCGGCGCCCGAGCCGCCGAAGCCCGAGCCGCCGATCCCGATCCGCCGGACGGTCACGGCGGACCACATCATCAGCCTCGAGGACGGCAAGCCCTACAAGACGCTCAAGCGCCACCTCGCCGGCCGCGGCCTCACGCCCGAGCAGTACCGCGAGAAATGGGGCCTGCCGCGCGACTACCCGATGGTCGCGGCGACCTACGCCTCGCAGCGCTCCGAGCTCGCCAAGAACAGCGGGCTCGGCCGGCGCCGGCTGCGGGGGGCGGAGGGCGGCGACGGCGCGCCGGAGAACAACGGCGGCGGCACGGGCCGGCGCGGCCGCCCGCGGGGCAGCCGCACGACCTGACGCGGCACGGCCTGACGGGCGCGATCGGGAGGCGACGAGCCGCGCCTTGTCTCCGGTTTCGCGCCGGTTGTACGGTCGGGACGACGCGGACGCGACGAAGGACAGGCCGATGCCCGACCCGATCTCCCAGACGGAGTACTGGAACGGCGACGTCGGCGAGCGCTGGGCCGGCATGCAGGCGGAGCTCGACCGGGTCTTCGCGCCGCTCACCGCCGCCCTCCTCGACGGCGCGGGCCTGCGCCCCGGCGAGCGGATGCTCGATATCGGTTGCGGCTGCGGCGAGACCGCCCTGCTGGCCGCCGAGCGCCTCGGCCCGGACGGCGCCGTCACCGCGGTCGACGTGTCGCGGCCGATGCTGGCCCGGGCCCGCGCCCGTCCGGCCGCCGGTGCGCCGATCCGCTGGATCGAGGCCGACGCCCAGACCCGGGCCTTCGCGCCGGAGCACGACCTCGCCCTGTCGCGGTTCGGGGTGATGTTCTTCGAGGAGTCGCGCGCGGCCTTCGCCAATATCCGGCGGGCCCTGCGACCGGGGGGCCGCCTCGTCCTCCTGTGCTGGCGCGCGCTGCCGGAGAACGAGTGGGTGAACCGGCCGCGCGACGCGGTGCTCGGGGTGGTGCCGGCGCCCGCGCCGCCGCCGCCGGGCGGCCCCGGGCCGTTCCGGTTCGCGGACGGCGACGCGCTGGTCGAACTCCTGACGCAGGCCGGCTTCGCGCAGGCCGCGGTCGTTCCGGTCGATCGTCCGGTGGAGATCGGCGCCGATGCCGAGGCGGCGACGCGGTTTGCCGTCACCGTCGGGCCGATCGCCGGTCTGCTGCGCGACCTCGACGATCCGGCCCTGCGCGAGCGCGCCGTGGCCGCCGTGCGGGACGCGATGCCGCCGGCGGGACCGGTGCGCCTCGGGACCGCCTGCTGGCTCGCGACGGCGGTCAATCCGGGCTGAGGCCGCGTCCGGCGCGCCGCCGCGAGCCGGGCCGCCCACGCCTCAATCCTGACATGCTGACGCCGGAGAGACGGAGGACATCCCGGTTCCACCCCTGGGGATGCGGATCCCGGCCGCCGTTGATTTCCCTGCGTGAGCCACGCATGGTCGCGGACGGCGCGGAGCGCTCCCTGCCCCGCCGCGGCTTCGCCGACGGCGCCAGCACAAGGCCAAGGAGACACGGTGAAGCGCGCGCGGCTCGACCCGGTCGGATCCCAGCAGGCGCCCCGCGGCCGTTCCGCCGATCCGGGCCACGAACCGCCGCTCGACCTCTCGGGCGCCGCCTCGCCGCGGGCCGACCGCCGCGAGGTCAACCTGCGCTGGCTCTCCGCCTGCGTGCTCACCGGCATGACCGGCGCCGCGCTGATCGGCTCGGCGATCTGGGTCTCGCTGCAAGGCGAGATCACCTTCGCGGAGCTGCCGCAGGCCGTGACGGTGGCGCCGCGCCCGGTCGCCAGCGAGGGCGGCACCAACCTCTCCCGCAAGGGCGACCGGCTGGTGCGCAACCCGATGGTGGCGCTCGCCAAGCAGAGCTTCAAGGCGCCCGTGACCCTGCGGGCGGGCGAGCGCGAGATCATCAAGGTCCGGCCCTTCGTGCGGATCGCCACCGCGCTCTCGGCCACCGCCGGGATGGCGGCGACCGACATCCCGCCCTTCGACCCGATGCGCTTCTTCGCCGACCCGGGCACCGACCGCGCCCCGGAGGCGCAGGCCGCGACGACGACCGACGCGCCGGATGCCGAGGTCTCCGTGGTCAAGCGCGACCTCGGGGACGTCGCCGTGCAGGCCGGCTCCCCGGCCCTCTCGGACGACGACGTGGCGGCGCAGATCGAGGAGGAGCGGCGGCTCGCCGCCGAGGCCGGCCGGCGCGCGGCCCTGCCGATCGCCCCCCAGCTCATGCTCTCGCGCACCCTGCGCAGCATGGCGACGCTGCCAGGCCTCGACGGCGGCGGCGATTTCGGCGGTGCCTCCGGCCCGTTCAAGTCGATCGAGGTCCGGGTGATGCGCGAGAACGTCACCGATCTCGCCAAGATCGAGCGCGAGCGGGACGCGCCGCTGGTCGAGGAGCGCGACGTCGCGATCAAGCGCGGCGAGACCCTGGAGGGCGTGCTCAAGGCCAATGGCGGCCTCGACGAGCAGGTCCGCCCGATCCTCGCCGCCCTCGGCACCCGGGTCCGGGCCGGCGGGGTCGGCGAGGGCCAGCAGATGCGCCTGCAGATCGGCCCCGGGCCCCGGGCCGGCGACCCGCGCCAGCTCACCCGCGTCATCCTCTACGGCGAGTCCGGCGTCGAGGCGATCGCCGCGATGAACGACCGCGGCGCCTTCGTGTCGGTGGCCCCGCCGGTGCCGGAAGGCGCGGGCCAGAAGCCCGTCGCGAAGCCGGAAGCCGACGAGGACGAGGACGGCACCGGCGCACGCCTCTATGCCAGCCTGTACGAGACCGCGGCGCGCCACGACCTGCCGCGCTCGACCGTCGAGGACCTGGTGCGGATCTTCGGCTACGACGTCGATTTCCAGCGCCGCGTCGCGCCCGGCGACGGCATCGAGCTGTTCTACACCTACGACGAGGAATCCGGCGGCTCGTCCGAGCGGCCCGACATCCTGTTCGCGGCGCTCAACCTCGGCGGCGAGGCGCGACGGATCTACCGCTTCCAGTCGCCCGACGACGGCAGCGTCGACTATCTCGACGAGGCCGGCCGCTCGCTGAAGAAGTTCCTGATCCGCAAGCCGGTGGCCGACGGCAACATGAGCTCCGGCTTCGGCTATCGCCGCCATCCGGTGCTCGGCTACGCCAAGCTCCATACCGGCGTCGACTGGTCGATCCGGATCGGCACCCCGATCTTCGCGGCCGGCAACGGCACGGTCATCAAGGCGGAGTGGGATTCGGGCTACGGCCGCCGGGTCGAGATCCAGCATGCCAACGGCTACGTCACCACCTACAACCACATGTCGCGGTTCGGCCGCGGCGTCAGCGCCGGCGCCAAGGCGCGCCAGGGCCAGATCATCGGCTATGTCGGGTCCACCGGTCTCTCGACCGGCGCGCACCTGCACTACGAGGTGATCATCAACGGCCACTTCGTCGACCCGATGAAGATCCGCGTGCCCCGCGGCCGCGAGCTCGACGGCCGGCTGCTCGCCGAGTTCCGCCGCCAGCGCGACCAGATCGACGGCCTGATCCAGAAATCCGGCGCGTCGACCACGCTGGCGCAGCGCGAGGCGATGCGCTGAGCCGGCCTCAGGTGATCCGGCCGATGATCGCCTCCCGCGCCGCCCGGGAGCCGCCGAGCCGCTTCTTCGCCCGCTCCACCACCGCGGCCGGCGCCTCGGCCGGGGTGCCGGCGGCGAAGGGCGGGGCCGGGGCGTATTCGAGCGCCAGCTGAACCGTCTCGGCCTCCTCGCGGCCCAGAAGCTCCTCCACCACGGTGAGCCCGAAATCGATGCCGGAGGTCACGCCGCCAGCGGTGATGAGGTTGCCGTCGCGCACCACGCGGTCCTGCACCGGCACGGCGCCGAAGCGGGCGAGGAAATCGTGCGCGTACCAGTGCGTCGTCGCCCGCCGGCCCTCCAGCAGCCCGGCCGCGCCGAGGACCAGCGCCCCGGTGCAGACCGAGGTGAGGTAGCGGACCTGACCGGCCCGCGCCCGCACGAAGTCCAGGGTCTCGGCGTCCTCCATCAAGGCGTTCACCCCGGCGCCGCCGGGGATGCACAGCACGTCGAGCGGCGGGCAGGTCGCGAAGGTCGCGGTCGGCACGAAGGGGATCCCGGTCGCCGAGCGCACCGGCTCGCCGTCCTTCCAGACCAGATGCACGGCACTGTCCGGCACCGAGGCGAAGACCTCGTAGGGACCGGTCAGGTCGAGCTGCTGGACCTGCGGAAAGATGAGGATTCCGAAGCTGAGCGACACGAATGTTCCTCCCGTTCGCGCGGCAGGATCGTATGGGGCGGGGTGGGGTGCAAGGGCCGTCAGGCGGTTCCCGTATCCTCGCCGAAGCCCAGCCGCGCCCGCAGCTGCGCGGCGCTCGCCCCCCGCTCCCGCAACGCCGCCAGCGCCTCCGAGCGCAGGCTCTTCGACAGCTTCTCCCCACCGGCGTCCCGGATCAGGTCGTGGTGGTGGTAGCGCGGGGTGGGCAGGCCGAGCAGGCGCTGGAGCAGGACGTGGAGGTCGGTGGCGGCTTCGAGGTCGCGGCCGCGGACCACGTGGGTGATGCCCTGCGCGGCGTCGTCGAGGACCACGGCGAGGTGGTAGCTCGTCGGCACGTCCTTGCGGCCGAGCACCGCGTCGCCCCAGCGGGCCGGGTCGGCCGCGCGCACCACGTCGGGCTCGCCCGGCGCGAACGACGTGTAGGCGTGCGGCCCGGGGCAGGCCGCGAGCGCGCGGGCCATGTCGAGGCGCCAGGCATGCGGCGCCTCCGGGGCGGGCCTGCCGCGGCAGGTGCCGGGATAGAGCGGGCCCCCGTCCGGATCGCGGGCCGCGCCGGCGGCGTCCTGGATCTCCCGCCGGGTGCAGGTGCAGGGATAGATCAGGCCCCGCCCGCGAAGGCCGTCGAGGGCGGCGGCGTAGGTGGACATCCGGGCCGACTGGCGCCAGACCGGCTCCGGAAAGGTCAGGCCGAGCCAGGCGAGGTCGTCGATCAGCGCCTCGGTCAGCTCCGGCCGGCAGCGGACCGGATCGATGTCCTCGATGCGCAGCAGCATCTCGCCCTGCAGCGCCCGGGCGACACGAGCGTTGAGGAGGGCCGAGTAGGCGTGGCCGAGATGCAGGCGCCCGTTCGGGCTCGGGGCGAAGCGCAGGCGGGGAGACGGCACGGCGGGATGCGGACGACGAGGACACCCCACGCCATAAGCCCGCCGGCCGCCGGCGTCACCGGGCCGCCGCTCGATTCCGAGGCCGTCCTGCGCGCGGGCATTGCGGCGCTGGCGGACCTCGATCCGGTCATGGCCCGCATCCTGGCCGAGGGCGCGACGCCCACCCTGCGCAAGCGCGCGCCCGGCTTCGAGGGGCTGGCCGGCATCGTGGTGGGACAGCAGATCTCGACCGCCAGCGCCGCGGCGATCCGGGGCCGGCTCGTCGCCCGCCTGCCGGACCTCACCGCCGCGTCCCTGGACGCGGCCCCGGACGCGATCCTGCGCGAGGCCGGCCTGTCGGCGCCGAAGATCCGCGCCTTGCGGGCGGCGGCGCAGGCCGTCCTCGGCGGCACCCTGCCGCTCGATTCCCTGCACGCGCTGCCGGCCGACGAGGCCCACCGGCTGTTGGTCGCGGTGCACGGCATCGGCCCCTGGACGGCGGACGTCTACCTGCTGTTCTGCCTCGGCCATCCGGACGCCTTCCCGGCCGGCGACCTCGCCCTCCAGGAGGCGGCGCGCCTCGCGGACGGCCTGGAGGCGCGGCCGAGCGCCGCCGCCCTCACCCGGCGGGCCGAGGCCTGGCGCCCGTGGCGCGGGGTCGCCGCCACGATGCTGTGGGCCTATTACCGGGTGGCCAGAGCGCGCGACGGCGCGCCCCTTCCCTGAGGCCGCGCGACGGCGCGCCCGTCCCTGCCCGACCGCCCACGGAGCCCGCCCCGATGCCGATCCTCACCGGCCCGCGCCTGATGCCCCGCTCCGGGACGCCGCCGCGCCAGCTCGTCGTGCTGCTGCACGGCTTCGGCGCCGACGGCAACGACCTGATCGACCTCGCCCAGGAATGGCAGCCGCTCCTGCCCGACGCGGCCTTCGTGGCGCCGCACGCCCCCGAGCCCTGCATCCAGGGCTTCGGCCGGCAATGGTTCGCCCTCACCTTCCGCGATCCGCACGAGCGCTGGCGCGGGGTGAGCCGGGCCGGGCCGACGCTCGACGCCTTCCTCGACGCGGAGCTCGAAGCCCTGGGCCTCGGCCCGCACCAGCTCGCCCTGGTGGGATTCAGCCAGGGCTGCATGATGGCCCTGCACGTCGCCTTGCGCCGCCCGGCCCCGGTGGCGGCGGTGGTCGGGCTGTCCGGCATGCTGGTCATGGAGGAGGGGACGGGACCGGAGAGCCTGTCACCCTCCGCGGTGCCGCCGGTCCTGCTGGCCCACGGCGACCAGGACGAGGTGATCCCGGTCGACGCGCTGTTCCTGTCGGCCGAGGCGCTCGCCGCGGCGAACGTGCCGGCGGAGTGGCACCTCTCCGCCGGGATCGGCCACGGCATCGACGACGGTGCCCTCCACCATGCCGGACAGTTCCTCGCCGCCGGCTTCGCGCGGGCGGCGCGGCGCGGCTAGAGACCTGTCCGACGACGTGGAAACCGGTTCGCCGCAGACACTGCGGCACAACAAAGGCTCGGGGAGCGTCGCGATCGCAACGCGATCGTGACGCTCCCTAGCCCCGCGCTTCCTTCAGCGCGGCGGCGGCGCCGGCCCGCAGCAGGGCCGAGTCTCCCGAGAGCGCGATCAGGTCGAAGCCTTCGGCGATCAGCTCGCGGGTGCGTGGGCCGGACAGGGAATAGATGCCGATGCGCTTGCCCGCGGCGCGGGTGCGCGCCATGGCGTGCTTGAGCGCATCGCGCACCGCCGCACCGTCGGGATCGAGGCCGGCGCCGTTCGACAGCGCGATCGAGAGGTCGGAGGGGCCGATGAAGATGCCGTCGATCCCGTCCACCGCCAGGATGTCGTCGAGGGCGGCGAGCGCCTCGCGGGTCTCGATCATCGCCAGCGTCTGGCAGAAGCCGTTGGCCTCCCGCAGGTAGGTCTCGGGGGCGAGGCCCGACAGCGCGAGCGCCGGGGCCGGGCCCCAGCTGCGCTCGCCGAGCGGCGGGTACTTGGCGAGGGCGGCGAAGCGCCGGGCATCCTCGACCGTGTTGACCATCGGGGCGATCACGCCGGACACGCCGGCATCGAGCAGGCGCGAGACGGTCGCGAAGCCGCCGACCGGCACCCGCGCCAGGGTCGGCTTGCCGCGGGCCGCCACCAGGGCGACGGTGCGGCTGATGCTGTCGAAGTCGTGCGCGCCGTGCTGCATGTCGAGGGTGACGGCGTCGAAGGCCTCCGCCGCCATGAGCCCCGCGACCGACGGCTCGGGAATGCCGCACCAGGCCGTGATCAGCGGCTTGCCCTCGCGGAATCGCGCCGCCAGCGCGGCCACCGCCCCCCCTCGTTCGGCCATCGCCCGTTCCGCCATCGTCGTTCCTCCCGGATCGGCCGCGCGTTCGGCCGCGGCTTCGCACCGGCGGAAGCTTAGGGCAGGCGGGGGAGCGCCGTCGAGGCGCGGAGCCCGCATCCGCGACATGCCGCCCCCTCCCGCCACGCTTGCATCACGGTCGCCCCATGCGCATATCGACGCGACCAACGACCGCAATCCATCGCAGCGGCGGCCGGGCCCAACCCCGGGCGTTCCGGCTATCGCGTTGTGCTGCCTTCGCGGTTCGGGTAATTTGCCCCCGGCCGCCGGGACGCCCCGGATCGACGCGTCCCCCGGCCCGACCTCCTCGTCTCGGAGGTCGCCGCGCCGCGGGTCCCACACGTCGTCAGGAGCCTCGGCCCCATGGACTTCCTCAAACCACGGTACACGCCTATGAATCGCCGCCGTCGCATCTACGAGGGCAAGGCGAAGGTCCTCTACGAGGGTCCCGAGCCCGGCACGCTCATCCAGCATTTCAAGGACGACGCGACCGCCTTCAACGCCAAGAAGCACGAGGTGATCGACGGCAAGGGCGTGCTGAACAACCGGATCTCCGAGTTCGTGTTCCAGCACCTCAACGACATCGGCGTGCCGACGCACTTCATCCGCCGGCTCAACATGCGCGAGCAGCTGATCCGCGAGGTCGAGATCATCCCGCTCGAAGTGGTGGTGCGCAACGTGGCGGCGGGCTCGCTGGCGACGCGGCTCGGCCTCGAGGAGGGCACCCAGCTCCCGCGCTCGATCATCGAGTTCTACTACAAGAACGACCAGCTCAACGACCCGATGGTGTCGGAGGAGCACATCACCGCCTTCGGCTGGGCGACGCCGCAGGAGATCGACGACATCATGGCCCTGGCCATCCGGGTCAACGACTTCATGTCGGGTCTCTTCCTCGGCGTCGGCATCCGCCTCGTCGACTTCAAGATGGAGACCGGCCGGCTCTGGGAGGGCGACATGATGCGCATCGTCGTCGCCGACGAGATCTCCCCGGATTCCTGCCGCCTGTGGGACATCAAGAGCCAGGACAAGCTCGACAAGGACCGCTTCCGCAAGGATCTCGGCGGCCTGATCGAGGCCTATTCCGAGGTGGCCCGCCGCCTCGGCATCCTGGGCGAGAACGAGAAGGTGCAGACCGGCGGACCGCGCCTGGTGCAGTAAGGCCGCCGGCACGACCGCCGGCACGAGATGACGACGGGGCCGCTTCCGGAAGGGGGCGGCCCCGTCGTCGTTCGGCACGGAGCCCGTCGCGGCGGATACCCCGGCCCCGACCTCCTCCGTGCCGTCCCGGGGCTCGGCGCAGCCGAGAATCCGGGGTCAATACCCGCTTGAAGGTCGATGGCCGGGCGGTGTCCGTCCCGCGTCATCCCGCATCGGCGGCGATGGATCGCGGGTCCCGTTGCCCGACCCCGGGACGACGGGGTGCCATCGTCAGGGGTCCCGGCCGGCGACGCGTCTCACCGCGGCCCCGCCCCATCCCACCGCCGCAACCGTACATGCGTCCCCGCTCGCGGGTCGAAGCCCGGATGATACCAGGGATCGGCGTCGAGCCGCGCGCCCCAGCGCGCCCGCAGGCGCGCCACCTCGGCCTCGTGGCGCTCGCGCGCCTCCGGGTTCCAGCGCCGGCTCGCCGCCTCGTGGTGGTGGAGCACGGCGCCCGGCACCATCAGGGTCCGCCAGCCCCCCGCCTCGAGCCGCAGGCAGAGGTCGACGTCGTTGAAATCGACCGCGAAGGCCGCCTCGTCGAAGCCGCCGACCGCCCGGAATTTTTCGGATTCCACGGCGAGGCAGGCCGCCGTCACGGCCGAGACCCTGTGCGTCGCCTGCAGGGAGGCGAGATAGCCCGGCGCCGCGCCGGGGAAATGGCGATGCGCGTGGGTGACGAGGCCGCCGGTGCCGAGCACGATGCCGCCGTGCTGGATCCGCCCGCGCGCATCGAGGAGCTTGGCGCCGACGGCGCCGACCTCCGGCCGCAGCGCCTCCTCGGCCATCCGGCGCAGCCAGTCGTCGCGGAACGCCGCCACGTCGTTGTTGACGAAGACCAGGAGCGCGCCGCGCGCCTGCGCCGCGGCCCGGTTGTTCATCGCCGCGAAGTTGAACGGCCCGGGACAGGGCATCACCCGCACCCCCTCGTCCTCCAGGCGCCGGAGATAGGCGAGGGTGCGCGGGTGGCGGCTGTCGTTGTCGCAGACGATGAGCTCGAGCTCCGGCCAGTCGGTATGGGCCCGGATGCTCTCGATGCAGGCGCGCAGCAGCTCGACCCGGTCGCGGGTCGGGACGATCACGGTGGCGAGGGGCGGCGCCGGCAGGTCGCGGCGCAGCGAGACGATCCCGCCCTGCGCCTCGACGCGGCCCGCCCCGGCGAGACGGCGCTCGGCGAGGGCCCGACGCGACCGGACCCAGGCGTCCGGCGGCGCGGCCTCGACCGGCGCCCAGGTCGAGAGCGGCCGCGGCAGGTGGCGCACGCCTCCCCCCTCGGCGGCGAGCCGCAGCAGCAGGTCGGCGGTCTCCGCGCCGGGGAGCGCCGGGTCGAGCCCGAGCCGGTCGAGCAGCGCCCGCCGGACCGCCACCACCGGGCCGAGATAGTCGGCGGCGAGCAGGTAGTCGGGATCGAAGGCCGGCCGCAGGACCGGCAGAAGCGGCCGCCCCTCCGGCCCGAGCACCACCGCGTCGCCGTAGAGGGCGCCGAGTTCCGCATCCGCCGCGAAGGCGTCGGCGATGGCGGTCGGCGCTCCCGGCAGGAGGCGGTGGCCGGGCGCCGTCAGCACGACGATCCCGGCCGGCCCGGCGCCGTCGCGGCGGATCGCGTCCGGGGTCGCGACGCGCAGGCCCGGCACGGCCTCGGCCTCGCCGGGCGGGATCGGGGGCGGATGCAGGGCGTGGCGGGCGCCCCAGAGGATCGCAGCCCGGTCGCGGGCCCGCACCCGCTTGCCCGCGAGTGCCGCGGCGAGGACGCCCCGGGCCTCGCCCGGGCGCTGGGCCGCGCGCAGCAGGCGGACGAGCCAGCGCAGGACCGGGCCGGGCTCGCCTTCGGCGAAGCGGAGCGTATCGAAGGCCGGGTGAGGCGGCAGCCTCATTCCAGCTCCTCCCCGAAGGTCGTGACCGAGAAGGCGGGGTGGTAATACGGATCGTCGCGGATCACCGCCCGCCAGCGGGTGGCGAAGCGGTCGCCCTCCGCGTCGAACCGGGCCCGGGCCGGGCCGACGCTCGGGCCGCGGCTGACCGATTCGTGGTGGGCGAGCACCGCCCTCGGGGTCCAGACCGAGGTCCAGCCCCGGGCGCCGAGGCGCAGGCAGAGGTCGATGTCGTTGAAATCGACCGGGAAGGCCTCGGCATCGAGCCCGCCGACCGCCGCGAACTTCTCCCGCGCCACCGCCAGGCAGGCGGCGGTGACGCCGGCGACCTCGTGCGCCACGGTGAGACGGCCGAGATGGCCCGGCGTGTCGGCCGGGCGGTTGCGCAGGATGTGCCCGGCCCGGCCGCCGAGCCCGACCACGACGCCGGCATGCTGGATCCGGCCGTTGCCGAACAGGAGCTTGGCCCCGACGGCGCCGACCCCCGGCCGCAGGGCCTGGCGCACCATCGCCGACAGCCAGTCGGGATGCAGCACCTCGACGTCGTTGTTGAGGAGCACCAGCACCGCGCCGCGGCTCGCCGCGACGCCGTCGTTGACGAGGCGCGAGAAGTTGAACGGGCCGGGCCGGTCGAGGATCCGCACCCGCGGATCGGACCGCCACTGGGCGTAGAGCGCCGCGACCGCCGGATCGGTCGAGCCGTTGTCGACGACGACGAGTTCGAGGGCCGGATAGGCGGTGTCGTGCAGGACGCCCCGGACCGCCACCTGCAGCAGTTCCGGCCGGTCCCGGGTCGGGACGACGACCGAGACGAGCGGCGGCGGGTCGGGCAGCGGCCAGTCGAGGTCGAGGACGGCGCCGTTCCGCGCCGGCGCGGCGGGATGCCCGGCTGAGGACAAGGCTGCGGCGAGGTCGACCGCGTGGCCGTCGGGATCGGGCGCCTCAGGCGCCGTGCGGCAGAGGATGCGGGGAATGCGGCGCGCGCGCGCGGGCCCCGCCAGGGTCGCGGCGAGGAGGAGCGCGCGGGCGCCCGTGCCCGGCTCCCAGCCGCACCGGGCCGCCAGCGCCGCCCCGACGAGGAGCGGCCGCCCGGGATAGAGCGTCGTCAAGGCGAGGTCCGGGCTCCAGCCCGGCTTGAGACGCGGGCGCAGGCCCTCGGGCGTCTCCTCCTCGCTGTCGGCATAGGCGAGGTCGGCGGGCTCGGACCCCGCGAAGGCGGCGGCGAGGTGGGCGAGCGCGTCGGGCGCCAATACGTCGCCGGGCCGCAGGTGGCCGATCGCGACACCGTCCGGCCGGTCGTCGCCGGCAATCCGCGGATCGGCGGGCAGGCCGGCGGGGGCCGGGCCGCGCCAGAGCAAGGCGAGGCGCCAGTCGCGATGGCTCTGCGCCAGGAGGGCGGCCAGGGTGCGCCGCACCGCCTCGGCCTCCGCCGGCGCGGCCTCCAGGATCAGGCCGAGGCGCGGCTGGCCGGGCGGCGCCCGGTCGAGGGCGGGCTCGAAGGCGCGGGCGCGCTCGGCCTTCCAGACCGGGTACTGCGCCAGGGGCCTGACGCCGGCGGCGATGCGCAGGGTGTTGCGCAGGCGGCGCGCGTCGCGGCGCAGCCACTGGTAGAGTGCGACCGGCAGCTTGCCCGGCCGGCGGCGGGCGCACAGGGCGAGCATGGAGAAGCGGGAGAGAAGCCGCGCCGCCTCGATCCGGAAGCCCTCGGCCGGCGCGGCGAGCAGGATGTCCGTCGTGCCCGGCGGCACCGGGCCGAGCCAGACGGCGCGCCCGAGCACCGGGCCGGGCAGCAAGGCGTCCTCGTGGGTGCCGTCGGCCCGCACGAACCGCAGCAGCGGCCGCACCGGCTCGGCGAACCGGTCGAGGGCGTAATCGAGGGCGAGCCAGCGCCCGGCGGCCGGTGCGTCCGGAACCAGCGCGCGGGTGAAGTCCGGATCGTCCGTGCGGGGTGCGATGCGGCAGGCGCGGGCCGCCACCGTCACCCGTCGGCCGGTGCGGCGGCGGCCGGCTTGCGCCGCGGCGCCCGCCCGGGCTTCGCGACGCCGCCGAGTCCGACCTCGATCTCGAACTCCCTGGCCTGGGCGGCGGGGACGACGAAGCCCTCGTCGACCACCGTGAAGCTGCCGCTGGCCTGGCCCGCCGGGATCGTCGCGACGCCCTGCTGGGTGCGCCGGCCGATGATCGTGGTGCCGCGCTTCAGCGTGACGGTGACCGGTGCGGTGAAGCGGCCGGGGGCGCCGCCGGGCCCGAGCAGGACCATGCCCTGCACGCCGACGGTCACGACCGTGCTGCCGTCCGGCGCGGGCCGGCACGAGCGGCTGAGCTGGCCGAGGCGGATCTGCGTGCGCACGCTGCCGCCGGCCATGGTCTGCAGCGCGGAGCCGCCCTCGGTGACGTCGATGATCGGGCAGTAGACGTCGTCGAGGCTGGGCGGCGCCTCCGGCGGCTTGGTGGTGCCGCCGTACTTGAAGATGTTGGTGAAGGCGTTGCCCTCGTCCTGCGGCGCGGCGGCGGTCTGGGCCCGTGCGGGGCCGGCGAGCGCCGCCAGCGTCAGGGCGAATCCGAGGGTGCGCAGACTACGAGCCGTCACGGTCCTCTCCCGGTCGTCGATCACTTCAGGCTGTCGAAGCCTTCCTTGAACCCCTTGAGGGAGAGCGGAATCCCGACCCCTTCCTCCGGCGTCTGGAAGACGATGAAGGTGGCCTGCTGGCCGGTCTTGAGCTGGTTGATGAGCTTGTCGTCCATCACGACCTCGGCGACGCAGCCGGTCGAGAGGCAGCGGACGAACTGGGTGCGGCCGATCTCGGCCTGGTCGACCTTGAGGCCGAGCCCCGAGGGCAGCAGGACGCCGAGGGGCGCCACCACCCGCAGCAGCGTGCCGCGGTTGTCGGCGGTCTTGAGCACGATGACGACCAGCGACAGGTTCGGCCGGTCCTCGGCGGCGACGTACTGCACCAGGGCGCATTGCTCGGCCTTGGCGCCGGCCGGCGTCTCGCAGCGCAGCTGCCAGTCGTCGAAGGTCTGCTTGACCGCGCCCTGCGCCAGGGCGCCGGTGACAGGAAGGCCCAAGGCCAGGCCGGCACCGACGACGAGTCCGAGGCTGGCGGCCCGCAGCCGGCGTCCGATCCGTTGCAAGCTCTCTCCCACGCCGCTCACCGCTCCGCTGCCCCGGCCATCCGCCGGTCAGGGGCGTTCCGACCACGGGGCCGGGATGCTGTCAAGCCGAGGCGCCGATCCGGCACCGTCGCGACAGGGAACCCGTGCGGGCGCGCAGGCTTAACCGTAGAGGTCGGGCCGGCCCTCGCCGCCGGCTATCGTTAGTGGTTTCACATGGTTTCCGGTTCATAACGATCCCCTGCGCCGATCCCCGCCGGACGGACCGGTCGCCACCGCCCCTCCCCCTCTCGCGAGAGCCGCCCCGATGAGACGCGCCGCCACCTCCCTCGCCTTCCTGGTCCTCGCCGCCGGTGCGGCCGCGGCCGAGCCGCTGCCGGTCGACGAGACGACCTATATCGAGCGCTCGCTCAACCGGGACGCGACGCTGACGATCGAGCACCCGCCGGTGCCGCGCAACCCGCGCGGGCGCCGCGCCGCGCGCTCGGCCGAGATCGCCGGCTTCTGCCGCGACGGCGGCGTGATCCGGCGCCGGGGCGAGAACGGCGAGATCATCCTGCGCCAGCGCGAGAACTGCGACAGCATCGCGCCGCGCACCCTCTATCCGGGCCACGTCGACCCGCGCCCGGCCTGGCCGGCGGAGCGCATCGTGGTGGTGCGCACCCGGGGCTGAGCCTCGCTCAACCGTAGCGGTGCAGCTCGGTGCCGTGCCGCTTCAGCCAGGCCTCGGGTTCGTCGTAATCCGGGTAGAGGCCGGCGACGACGCGCCAGAACCGGTCCGAGTGGTTCATCTCGGCGAGGTGCGCGACCTCGTGCGCCGCGAGGTAGTCGAGCACCGCGGGCGGCGCCATGACGAGGCGCCAGGAGAAGTTGAGTTGGCCCGCGGCCGAGCACGAGCCCCAGCGGCTGCGGGTGTCGCGCACGGTCAGGCGCTTCGGGGTCCGGCCGAGCGCGCCGGCATGGCGGGCGACCGCCGCCGTCAGGTCGCGGCGGGCCTCGGCCTCGAGGAAATCGCGCACGCGCCGGCCGACATGGGGCAGGCCGCAGGAGACCGCGATCACCGGCGTGCCGTCCGGCGCCGTCGTGGCGACCGTCGCGCCCGACACCGTCGACCAGTGCAGGATCCGGTGCGGCACGCCGCGCAGCGGCACGACCGCGCCCGGCACGAAGGCGACGCGCTCGGGCAGCTTCGCGACCCGGGCGGCGATCCAGGCGCCGTGCGAATCGGCGAAGCGCTGCGCCGCCGCGAGGTCGATGCGCTCCGGCAGGGTCAGGACGATCTCGCCGGTGGCGCTCGACACCCGCAGGGTGATGCGCCGGGCCGCGGAACGACGGCGCACGGCGACCGGGTAGCAGGTGCCGGCGTGGATGACGGTGACGTGGGTGGGTTCGGGCGCCGAACGGCGCAGGAGCGCGACTCGCATGCCACCTTTGTACCCGGGAGACCCCGCGCGTGTCAGCGGCCCGGTTGGTCGCGCGGCGGCGACGAGGTTCAGGAACCAGGCGCGCAGGCGGCTGACCGGCGACATCGCCGGTCAGGCCGGTCCGGCGCCGCGACGGCGGCGCCGGGGCTCGAGGATCAGGAGGCCTCGCGCAGGTCGGCAGCGGCCTGCGTGCCCTGCATCGCGTGCATGAAGGCGGAGATGCGCGGCGCGATGTGGGCGCGGAAGCGCGAGCCGTTGAAGACGCCGTAATGGCCGACGCCCTTCTGCAGGTGATAGAGCTTGCGCCCGGCGTCCAGGTTCGGCGTCAGGTCGAGGGCTGCCAGGGTCTGGCCGACGCCCGAGATGTCGTCGTTCTCGCCCTCCACCGCCATGATGGCGCAGTGGCGGATCGCCTTGGGATCGACGAGCACGCCGTGGTGGCGCATCTCGCCCTTCGGCAGGGCGTGCTCGACGAAGACGGTGTTGACGGTCTGGAGGTAGAATTCCGCCGTCAGGTCCATCACCGACAGGTACTCGTCGTAGAACTCGCGGTGCTTCTCGGCCGAGTCGCCGTCGTGGCGCACGAGGTGCTTGAACATGTCCCAGTGCGCCGTCAGGTGACGGTCGAGGTTCATGCCCATGAAGCCGGAGAGCTGGAAGAAGCCTGGATAGACCTCGCGCCAGGTGCCGGGATAGCCCGGCGGCACCACGGTGATGCAGTTGCGCTTGAACCACTCCGAGCCGCGTTCGGCGGCGAGGCAGTTCACCGCGGTCGGCGAGCGGCGGGTGTCGATCGGGCCGCCCATCAGGGTCATGGAGGTCGGCACGCCGGGCAGGCCGTCGGCCTCCATCCGGGCGACGGCCGCGAAGACCGGCACCGAGGGCTGGCAGACCGCGATCACGTGCAGGTCCGGCCCGAAGGCCTGGAACATGTCGATCAGGTAGTCGATGTAGGTGTCGAGGTCGAAGCGGCCGGCCTCGAGCGGCACCATGCGGGCGTCGATCCAGTCGGTGATCATCACCTCGTGGGCCGGCAGCAGCGCCTCGACGGTGCCGCGCAGGAGCGTGGCGTAGTGGCCCGACATCGGCGCCACCACCAGCACCTTCGGCTGGGCCTCGGCCGGCGGGCGCTTGAAGGCGCGGTCGAACTTGATCACCTGGCAGAACGGCTTCGACCACACGATCCGCTCGCTCACCTCGGCGGGCACGCCCTCCACGGTGGTGCGGGGCAGGTTGAAGGCCGGCTTGCCGTAGCGCCGCGTGGTGCGCTCGAACATCTCGCACGCCGCCGTCACGGTCCGGCCGTAGGGCGTGTAGGTCATCGGGTTGGCGGGGTTCTTGAACGCGAGCTGCGTGGCGTCGGCGGCCACCCGGGCGGGCGTCAGCATCCAGTGCGCCGCTTCATACCAGAAATACGAGAGATCCATGACGCCACCGTCCACGCTTGACCCGGCGACGCGCGCACCCGTCGCCGAGAGACGCCCGACCCGACAGAAGGTCGGACAATAGAGTATCGGTATTCAAGGGCAACATCTAGGGAAAACCAAGCTGTCAAAAAGTGGAACTGTGCCCTTTTTACCTCAACCCCCGCGAGCATTCCGAGATTTCGGAAAACCGGGCCGGGAGGCGGGGAGCCACCCGGGGCCGGCCCTTGCACGGATGGAGAGAACGCGCCGGACCGCGGAGGGTTTCCGCGCCCTGCGCCCTGGGCGGCGGGCGCCGCCGCACTATCGTCTCGGCGATGTTCGAGACCTCGCCGACCGACCTGGTGCGCGACGCCCGCCACCTGCGCCTCGAGACCCTGGTGCGGCTGCGATGGCTCGCCGTCGCCGGCCAGGGCGCTGCCGTCGCCGGCGCCCATCTCGGGCTCGGCCTGCCGCTGCCCTTCGGCTGGTGCTTCCTCGTCATCGCGGCCTCGTCCTGGCTCAACCTCACGCTGCGCATCCGCTACCCGGCGAGCCACCGGCTCAGCGACGACGCCGCGGTGCTGCTGCTGGCCTTCGACATCATCCAGCTCGCCGCCCTGCTCTTCCTCACCGGGGGCCTGCAGAACCCGTTCGCGCTCCTGTTCCTCGCCCCCGTGCTGATCTCCGCCACCGCCCTCCCCCCGGCCCGGACCCTGGCGCTCGGCCTGCTCGCCGTCGGCCTCGCGACGCTGCTCGCCCTGGTCTACCGGCCGCTGCCGTGGTTCGCCGGCGAGACGCTCGAACTGCCGTTCCTGTACGTCTCGGGCGTCTGGACCGCGATCCTGCTCGGGACCGCCTTCACGGGCGTCTACGCCTGGCGCGTCGCCGAGGAGGCGCGCCAGCTCGCCCAGGCGCTCGCCGCGACCGAGCTGGTGCTCGCCCGCGAGCAGCACCTGTCGCAGCTCGACGGGCTGGCGGCGGCCGCCGCCCACGAGCTCGGCACGCCGCTCGCCACCATCACGGTGGTGGCCAAGGAGCTCGACCGCCAGCTCGGCCCCGCCGCGAGCCCGAGCGTCGCCGAGGACCTGGCGCTCCTGCGCGACCAGGTCGAGCGCTGCCGCGGCATCCTCGCCAAGCTCACCTCGCTCGACGCCGACCAGGGCGGCTTCATCGAGACGATCTCGCTCAGCCACCTCGTCGAGGAACTGGTGGCGCCCCAGCGCGCGCTCGGCATCGTGCTCGACGTGACGACGAAGGGCGACGGGCCGGAGCCGGCCTGCCGGCGCAATCCCGGGGTGATGTTCGGCCTGGGCAACATCGTCGACAACGCGGTCGACTTCGCCGAGAGCTGCGTGTCGATCGAGGCGCGCTGGAGCGCCGACCGGGTCGCGCTCGAGATCCGCGACGACGGGCCGGGCTTCGCGACGGAGGTGCTGCTGCGGGTCGGCGAGCCCTATGTCAGCACCCGCAGCGCCGCCAGGGCGGGCTCGGACGGCGGCACGGGCCTCGGCCTCGGGCTGTTCATCGCCAAGACGCTGATCGAGCGCTCGGGCGCGCAGCTCAACCTCGCCAACGCGGTCGATCCCTCGACCGGCGCGGTGGTGCGGATCGTCTGGCCGCGTCACGTTTTCGAGAGGGAGGCGAAAGGCCGGCGAAACCCGGGCACGGGGGGTGCCGCACCCCTGACGCAGGGCCGCGACGCTCCTATATAACGCTCTGAACTTGCTGATTGAAAGCTGGAGGAGCGTCGTTTGATGACGCAGTACGGAACACTCAGCCCGGAGGCCTCGGCCGGCACCATCCCGGAGGGCGACGCCCTCCTCAACCACGCCGACCGCAGCCTGCTGATCGTGGACGACGACAAGCCGTTCTCGACCCGGCTGGCCCGGGCCATGGAGGCGCGCGGCTACCGGGTGCACGTGGCGGAAAGCGTGGCCGAGGGCGTCTCGGCGGTCGACGCGCAGCCGCCGGCCTTCGCGGTCATCGATATGCGCCTGGCCGACGGCAACGGCCTCGACGTGATCGCCCGCCTGAAGGAGCGCCGGCCCGAGGCCCGCGGCGTGATCCTGACCGGCTACGGCAACATCGCCACCGCCGTCACCGCGGTGAAGCTCGGCGCCTTCGACTACCTCGCCAAGCCCGCCGACGCCGACGAGATCCACGGTACCCTGATGGCCGAGCCCGGCGAGCGGGCCGACCCGCCCGAGAACCCGATGTCGGCCGACCGGGTGCGCTGGGAGCACATCCAGCGCGTCTACGAACTCTGCGGCCGCAACGTCTCGGAGACGGCGCGCCGGCTCAACATGCACCGGCGCACGCTGCAGCGGATCCTCGCCAAGCGCGCGCCGCGCTGAAGCCGTGATGTCCGAATCGCGAAGGGCCCGGCGCCGGGAAGCGTCGGGCCCTTCGCATGTCGGGGATGTCGCAGAAGTCCGCGAAGAGTTCGCGGGTGCGACCGGGTCCGACGGCTCCGATCGAAGCGGGAATGCGATCGACGCGCATGCCTCTTGTCCGTGATGCGACGTGCGGACTACCCTCGCACCCGCATCTCCTCGAACCCCGGGAGTGTCGCCGTGGCCGCGCACCTCGCCTACACCTCGCTTCCCGTTACATCCACCTGCATCCACGAACTCGATCAGGTCGTGGTTCGCACCGACGTGGAAGGCGACGAGGGAGAGACCATTCGCGAAGGCTCGCGCGGGACGGTCCTGTCCGTTCTCGGCGATGGTGCCGCATATCTGGTCGAGTTCGGGAGTCAGAGAGTGTCAGACGCGGGCCACCCGATTCCGGTCTTCGCGACGATCGAATTGGCGAAGCTGAAGCCGATACCGGGGGCGGCGCGTGCAGATCTCGCATCCAGCTTCTCCCACTAGCTTCGCGATCGACGCTCTCAAGATCTCCGGTTACCTTCTGAATCCCGCCCATCCGAGTGGTGGGCCGAAAGCACGATATTTCATCAGCTACGGCTTCGATCCCTCCGAGCCCGGCATGTTGGCGGCAGCACTTCTGGCGCACCCCGCGTGTCCGAGCAGCGTCTCGCAGCCACCGAAGGTCACACCCTACGATGTGCGCTTCATGTTCGAAGGGCCGATCGCGTCACCGACAGGTCTCACGGGGCGCGTGAGATCCGTGTGGCAAGTCCTGGGGTCGGATCTCGTCGGACGGCTCATCACCGCCTACCCGTTCTGACCCCGTACCAACCGGCAGGACGATGGCCCGTCGAAGCTGTAGCCGGTCTCGATCACGACCGATCGTCTGATCCGCCCGAAAAACTTGCCGTCCACCGCCGGGTGAGTCGCGGACTCGCTCACGCTGATCTCATGATCGCCGAAGTCGTACAGTCGGAAGGAGATGCCATCGGTCTCCCGGATTCCCTGGAGTCTCGGCTCCTGAACGCCCTCGACGAGGACCGGCCGCGCATCCACCAACGAATGCGACTGCCGCAGGGCGGTCGAATGATAGACCAGGGCGACGAGATGTCCGTCCTCTCCAGGCACGGTCGCGACGAGATGCGCCGAGCCGGGACGGCTCGCGGGGAGCCGCATCAGGACCGGCGGCGCAGTGCTTCCCCGATGACGGGCGATCGACCGGACGCGATCGAGGGTCGATCGGGCCGCGTCCCGCTCCGCCACCGGCAGATCGGCGACCGTCACGGGGGCTAGCATGCCGAGCGGGCTGCATCGCTCCGGCGTGTCGGCCTGGGCCGAGGCCGCGACCATCGTGATCAGCGTTGCGACAGCGAGCTTCATCGGGAAGAGCCCTTGCGCCGAAAGGTCGACGCCGCAATGCGCGGCGCCGCTTCGTGCAGTCCGCGTTGCAGACCGACGATGCGGCTGTCGCAAGGTCATGATGAGCGGATCTGGAGCCTCACACCCCCGCCGCCCCGCCATCCGAGCGCGGATCGTGCGTCGCCTCGACCCGCCCGTTGCCCGGATGGCGCACGAGCAGACCGGCATGGCCGAGCGAGTCGATGTACGAGCCGCCCAGTTCCTCGACCTCGTGGCCCATCCGCGACAGCGCCGCGATGCAGGAGGACTCGAACCGGTCCTCGACCTTCACGGTCATCGACTCGGCGCCCCAGGTGCGGCCGAACAGGAAGCGCGGGGCATCGACCGCCTCGGCGACGCCCATGCCGTAGGTGGCGTAGCGGGTGAAGAGCTGGGCCTGGAATTGCGGCTGCCCGTCGCCGCCCATGCTGCCGTAGGACATCACCCGCCCGTCGGCCAGCACGGCGAGCGCCGGGTTGAGGGTGTGGAACGGACGGCGCCCCGGCTCCAGCGGGTTGACCGCGTTCGGATCCAGCGAGAAGGCCACGCCGCGATTCTGCCAGGTGAGGCCGGTGCGCGGCAGGACGACCCCCGACCCGAACTCCCAGTAGACCGACTGGATGTACGAGACCGCGACGCCGTTGCCGTCGATCGCCCCCATCCACACCGTGTCGCCGTCGCCGACCGGGCGCACCGGGGTCGGCGCGGCCCGGTCCATCCGGATCGCCGCGGCTTCCGCCTCCAGGCGCTTCGGCGTCAGGACGCTCGCGGGGTCGTGGCGCAGGCGGTCGAAGTCGGTCACCACCGCGTCGCGGATCGCGAAGGCCCGCTTCGTCGCCTCGATCAGGCCGTGGTAATGCGCCGCCGTCTCGGGCCGGATGCTGCCCAGACGCTCGTAGAGGCCGAGGATGATCAGCGCCGCGAGGCCCTGGCTCGGCGGCGGGCAATTGTAGACCGTCGCGCCCGCCAGCTTCAGCGACAGCGGCGCCCGCGACACCGCCCGGTAGCGCTCGATGTCGCCGCGGGTGACCGGGCTGCCGGCCCGCTCCAGGTCGGCGGCGATCTCGCGGCCGACATCGCCGCGGTAGAAATCCTCCAGCCCGGCATGGCCGAGCTGCTCCAGGGTGGCGGCGAGGGCCGGCAGCTTGCGCATCGCTCCGGCCTTCGGGATCCGGCCGTCGACGAGGAAGGTGTCGCGAAAGCCCGGCTGGTCGTGGAGGGTGTCGAGCTCCTTCGGCACGTAGCGCGCCTCGGAGGCCGAGACCGCGACGCCCTCGCGGGCGTGCCGGACCGCGTCGGAGAGGAGGAGGTCGAGGGGCAGGCGTCCGCCGAGGTCGCGGGCGATCCCGTGGGCGAGCGCCCAGCCGCCGACGGCGCCGGCCACGGTCAGGGCGGCGTCGGGCCCGCGCTCGGGGATCGCGTCGTAGCCCTTGTCGCGGTAGCGCCGGATGGTGGCCTGGCTGCCGGCCGGCCCGCAGGCCTCGATCGCCCGTACCACGCCGGTCGGCCCGCGGATCAGCCAGAAGCCGTCGCCGCCGAGGCCGTTCATGTGGGGATAGACCACCGCGATGGTTGCCGCCATGGCGAGCATCGCCTCGACGGCGTTGCCGCCCTCCTCGAGGATCGCCCGGCCGGCCTCGGCCGCCAGGTGGTGGGGGGCCGCGCAGGCCGCGCGGGAGAAGACGGGGGTTTCGGGCATCTCGCCTTTGTCGTGACTCGGCGCTTAACGCGCCATGACGATACGGTCATGCGGGGGCCCGCGCGGTTGCGCCGGCCCCGCTCTTCAGGCTAGTCCCCGGAGCCATGAAACGATAGGCGCGCCCGCGCGTCCGTCGCCCCGCCACTTACGGACAAGGGTCAGGCCGCGTGCCCGCATCAGGTTCCCTCAAGCCCCGCAGCCTCGTCACCATCCTCAGCATCATGGTGCTGGTCGGCGTCGAGGTGTTCGCGGTGGCGATCGCGGCGGGCTGGGCGCTCGCCGGCATCTTCGAGCTCGGCGACACCGTCGGCCACGTGCTGATGGTGCTGTTCAGCCTGTTCGCGCTCTACATCATGGTCCAGCTCTGGCGCCGGGCCACCAGCATCGAGCCGATCCGCTAAGGCGCGACCTCCATGATCGACCGTCGTACGCTGCTCGCCGGCGCCGCGCTCCTGCTCGGCTCCGGCCCGCAAGGGGCGAGCCAAGCGTTGAGCGCCGAGCTGCCCCTCGGCAAGCCCGAGGCCTTCAGCTTCGAGGCCCTGAAGGCGCGGGCGCGGGAGATGGCCGCCCGGCCCTACGCCGCCCCGGCCGTGCCCGACCGCGACGTCCTGCAGGCGATCGACTACGACGCCCACGGCAAGCTGAAGTACAAGCCGGACCACGCCCTGTGGGCCGACGGCCCGAGCACCTTCCCGGTCACGTTCTTCCATCTCGGCCGCTACTTCCAGAAGCCGGTGCGGATGCACGTGGTCGAGGGCGGCCAGGCGCGCGAGATCATCTACGATCCGGCCGCCTTCGAGATGCCGGCGGATTCGCCGGCCCGTCGGCTGCCGCCGAATCCGGGTTTCGCGGGCTTCCGCTTCCAGGAGCGCCGCGACGGCCCCCTCGACTGGCGCCGCAACGACTGGGTGGCGTTCCTCGGCGCTTCGTATTTCCGGGCGATCGGCGAGCTCTACCAGTACGGCCTCTCGGCCCGGGGGCTGGCCCTCGACACCGTGATGGCGGATCGGCCGGAGGAATTCCCGGACTTCACCCATGTCTGGTTCGAGACCCCGGCCGCCGATTCGGACACCGTCACGGTGCTCACACTGCTCGACGGCCCCTCGGCCGCCGGCGCCTACCGCTTCAGGATGCGCCGCACCAAGACTGTGGTGATGGACATCGAGGCGAGCCTGCACCTGCGCAAGGATGTCGGTCGCTTCGGTCTGGCGCCGCTCACCTCGATGTACTGGTTCTCCGAGACCGCCAAGCCCACCGCGGTCGACTGGCGGCCCGAGGTGCACGATTCGGACGGGCTGGCGCTCTGGACCGGCACCGGCGAGCGGATCTGGCGGCCCCTGCGCAACCCGCCCCGCACCATGGTCTCGGCCTTCTCCGACGAGC
Organism: Methylobacterium platani; assembly: GCF_001653715.1. Lineage (GTDB taxonomy): Bacteria > Pseudomonadota > Alphaproteobacteria > Rhizobiales > Beijerinckiaceae > Methylobacterium > Methylobacterium platani. The sequence continues at coordinate 774 of NZ_LWHQ01000012.1, read as the reverse complement.
GCCCGCGCGGCTTCGGCCTGATGCAGCGCGACCGCCTGTTCGACCACTACCAGGACGGCGTCTACTACGACCGCCGGCCCTCGCTCTGGGTCGAGCCCCTCGGCGACTGGGGCAAGGGCAGCGTCCAGCTGGTCGAGAACGCGACCGACGACGAGATCCACGACAACGTGGTGGCGATGTGGGTGCCCGCCGAGCCGGCCAGCGCCGGTTCCTCGCACGACCTCGCCTACCGCCTGCACTGGGTCGCGGGCGAGCCCTATCCGAGCAACCTCGCCCGCGTCGTCGCGACCCGCGAGGGCAATGGCGGCCAGGCCGGTACCGACCGGCCGAAGGGCGTGCGCAAGTTCGTGGTCGAGTTCCTGGGCGAGCCCTTGGGCAGGCTGCCGGCCGGGGTGAAGCCGGAACCCGTTCTCACCGCCTCCCGCGGCACCTTCCCGCTCGCCCGCACCGAGGCGGTGCCGGACGACGTGCCGGGCCACTGGCGGGCCGAGTTCGACCTCGCGGTAAGCGGGGCGGATCCGGTCGAGCTGCGGCTGTTCCTGCGCCGCGGGCAGGAGACGCTGAGCGAGACCTGGACCTACCAGTACATCCCGGCGGCGTGAAACAGGTTCGAGTTGATCGAACCGAAGGAAGATTGAGCGCGTCTCCCCTCTCCCGAGTGGGAGAGGGGCCGGGGGTGAGGGTGCTACGGTTCTGAGTCTAGCTCCGACCGTTCCGCTGCCAGCACGACGGTCCGAGCTTTACACGGAAGCGCGCCACCCTCACCCCTACCCC
>NZ_LWHQ01000011.1 GCF_001653715.1 Methylobacterium platani | reverse complement strand
GGCCGGCGGCGGAGGCGAGTGGAGGGCCCGGCGTCCTGATCCGGAACGAGAGCCGCCCCGCCAGGATGACCTGACGGGGCGGCGGATCTCACCAGCGTTGCGGGGTTCTCGCCCGGTGCAGCCCCTCGCCGGGGCCTCTTGCCAGATCCTCCGCCGGCTTGGAGCGGTCGCCCCGACGGGTCCTGGCCTCGATCAAGGGTCCCCTGCGCGTTACCGCTCCGGACGAGGGGACACCGTCTGCAGGCGGGAAGATACCGCGGACGCCCCTGCACTCAAGGGGGAGGGGCCGGGTTTTGTCCCCGGATTGTCCCAGGCCCATGCCGGGATCGACAGCCGCCCGCGAGATCAATCGTAAGCCGTTGACGACCTCGGCCGTAGTTTGACGGCACATGGCAGTTAATGCTCTGCTGTCACGTCCGGGAATCTCGCCCGGGAAAGGAGACCACCGCCGCCGCAGTAGCCCAAATGCAGAAAGGCCCCCCCGGCGCCAACCGGGAAGGCCTTTGAGCCCGTAAGGGCAAACTCATGGGGTCTCGAACGCCCCTGAGAATGCCCACCGACCCCTTGGGTGTCAAGCCGGAACGCCAATTCCGGCAACGGGCGCCCCTGTGCGTAAGCCCCTGCAGCGGTCCCACCAGGGACCGACCGATGACCTGTGCCTACATCCTGCCCCGGAGGGTGCTCGACCTGCTCGAGCCGCTCCTGACGGGCCTGCGCAACGCCGGGGCCTGCATGGTCCTGGCGCGCTTCCTCGCGCGTGTCCAAGCCGCCCCCTCGACCCTCGGCCGGGCCTTCCCGGTCGACCGGCGCGCGCTCGCTGCCCATCCCGATCTCGACCTCACCGAGGAGCAGGTCCGCTCCGCCACCGCGGCCCTCGAGCGCGTGGGATTCCTCGCTCGCGTGGAGACCGTCGGCTCGCCATACCGCGCCACCGCCGCCGGGGTTCGCCGCAAGCCGGTGCTCCGGAAGATCGGCGCCGCGTTCCAGGCTCTGTTCCGGCTGATCCACATCACCGCGCAGAAGCGCCGGCCCCGTGAGAATCCAGTCCCCCCAAAGACACCCCAGGCGATAGCCGTCCCTATGGGGGGTGAGGTGTCAGGCCTCGAGGCGGCGCTGGCGCGTCTCGCAGGTGCCGTCTTGGCCAGAGGCCCTCGTGTCCCAGGAGAAGCCTAGCGGAGACCTGCGCTCATCACTCTGGCTCGTGCCGCGATCAGACGCTCCGCCATCGGGACGTCGCGGTCCTCGGTCGCTGCCGCCTCGTCCACCTCCGTCAGGATCTGGATCAGCTCGTCGTGGGTGAGCCCCATGTTGCGAGCGAGGGCTGAAAGCTGCGCCAGGGCCGATGCGGTGGCTGGATCCGTCACGGTTTCCTCCTAGCGAAAGTCAAGCCAGGGCTGAGACGCATAAGTTAAATTATGGAACCACCGCCCGTGGTGCGGCAACGACTGCATTCGGCTTGAGAGGCAAGCTGTTGCCGGAGCGCGCAGCTGGATTCTCGACTGCGACTGCCATCTGAGGCCCGTAAATTTCCGGTAGAACGAACGGTAGAGGCCTCATTCTGCAGGCTCGTCCGGCTCGTCGCGGACCATGCCGGCATACCAGGGCCAGCGGTCGCGCTGCCCGGTCTTCCGCAGGTAGCGGACCCAGCCGGCGCCGTCGGGGATGACGTCGATCCCGCCGCGGCGGCCGCAACTGGTGCAGCGCATCCGGTGCCCGACTTGGTCCATGTCGAGGTCGTGCGGGAGCGGCATCTCCATGGCCGGGATCTCGACCCTGTGCTTGCAGATCGGGCAGCAGATCAGCAGGCTGATCCGGGCGCGTCGAGCCTCGCCGAGCAGGATGGGTGGAAGCGGGGGGCGGGCCATCCCTTGGCATAGCCGGCCGAACGGAGGGAGAACAAGCGCCTCCCTCCGGCGGAGGTCAGGTCGAGATCGAGGTGGGCGCCTCCTCGGCGGGCGGCTCCGGCAGCTGCCAGAGCACGCGCAGCCGCCGCAGGAACCACTCGCGCATCACGCTTTTGCCGGAGTTGTAGAGCTTCGGCGAACCGATCACCTCCATGATCGCGTCGAGGCTGTCGTCGTCGAGATTCGCGTAGGCGTCCGCCTTCTCGGTCTTGCTGTCCGTGATGGCCTGCTCGGCGATCCGGAGCGACGGCGCCGTCAGCCACGGGGTCAGCGCGTAGAGGCCGCAGCCGAGGGTCTCGGCCACCTGCCCCAGGTTCATGCCCTCGCCGTAGAAGAGGCGATAGGCGCGGTTGGTCTGGTCCTCGGTGAGGGCGGTAGCATCGGGCGTGCGCGGCTTCTCGTCGACCACAGCTGACGCACGCTCGACCACTCCCTTGATCGTTTCCGCGAGCGCGCGGAGCCCCTCCGGCGTGTCGACGTGGTAGGAGCTGATCGCGAAGCCTTTCCCCCACTCTCGCGGTGATGGGCAGCCGCAATGGCCCTCGACGCGGACGGCCCGCCCGTGACGTGCGTGGAGCGCCTCAGCAACGGCCATCTCGATCCCGGGCCCTTCGGCGACCCAGTAGCGCCATGCCCTCTTGAAGCTCCATCCGTGCAGCGACCCCACAACGGCTGTGCTCACTTCGCCCTTGCCGCGCAGGAATTCGTACCGCTCGACGTTGATGCCCGCGGCTTCGAGTTCAGCGGCGCACGCATCGTCGATGTCAGAGGCACCTGCAAAATTTGAGAACGATTTGGTCATGTTGATGTCCGTCGTGAATGGGGGGGGCTGATCGTTCAGGGCTCGAGCCCGGCTCGCCGCAGGACGGCGTCGCGAGCCGGGCATGGTGGGCGGGGGATCGTCCGGCCCTCCTGGCGGGCCTGCGCCTGGGCGCGGATGCCCTCGAGGAGGTCGTCCCGGGCGCCGGTGGTGGCGACCACGCCGGAGCGCAGCCGCCAGAGACGCCAAGCCTTGCGGAAATCTGCCTCGGTGAAGTCGGTCACTTGGCCGCCAGCGTGAGGGCCCAAGACCCGTCCGGCACTTGGGTCGCGTGCTCGTTGGCGTCAGCTCGGCTCTCGGAGTGCACGGTCACCTGCTGCGCCAGCACTGTCAGATCCGCTTTCGCCCGCTCGAGGATCCGATCGAGGATCTCTGGGCCGCCGCTGATGACCTCCTGCCGGCTGACACACACCCGCACCCCCAGCATGTCTGGTGAAGCCAAGTCGAGGCCGCGGCGGGTCACCTCGATCTCCCCGCATGCCTTCGCGTCGCGCTCGGCGGCGAGATCTTGGCGGACGTACTGGAAGCTGCGGTCGAGGCTTTCCGCCCGGTCGATGGCGGCCTGCCCCCAGGCGATGATGCCGGAGAGGGCGAAATCGCGGACCTTCTTGGTCTCGGGCTCGACCACGCGGAGGAAGTGCCGCTCGCCCGGGTGCCACTCGCTCTCGCCCTCCCAGAACCGGATCGGGACGATGTGCCGGACCGCTAGGTCCCCCCTGTAGTTCAGGTAGAGCGCTGGGACGGTCGCGGCGGCCGGCGGCGTATCACCCGGGGCGGACAGCGCCATCAGGGTCGGGTCGTCGACCGCCTCGAACCCGAGGGCGCAGCCGGCCGCCGCGTAGACCTCGAGCGCATCCATCGCCGGCGCCTTGCCGTCTGGGCCGAAGACGATCCCCTCACCCACGGCCCGGTCGACGAACGGGAACAGGTGGCGCAGCGCGGCGCGGAGCTTCGCGCTCGAGGCCTCTGCGGCGCGGGCGCGGTCGAGGAGCTTGTTGTTCTCCTGCAGGAGCTCGCGCTGCCGGCCGACGCGGACCTCGTTGCGGCGGAGCAGGAGCCGCAGGGCCTCGACCTCACCCTCGAGCCCCACCTTCTCGTTGAAGGCAGCCAAGGCCGATTTCCGGATCTGCTCCTCGAGTGAGCCGATGTGGACGGCCAGCTCCCTGATCCGCGCCGCCAGGGTGTTGCCCTGCTCGGTCCACCGCTCCTGCCACTCGGCCGCCGTCAGCCCATCCATGCGCTGGCTCGCCTCGAGGGCGCGGATCTGGGCGGTGAGCCCCTCCTCCACCTGGGTCCGCCCCTGGTCGTTCACGCTGGTGAGCGTGGCGAGACGGCCGGTGTCCGGGTCGTAGAGCCCCGCGTGCTTCAGCACGTCGATGAGCGAGGCGCGGGTAACGCTCTCGAAGTCGCCGTGCCCATGCTGCAGCCACCAGCCAGTCGAGTTCGTCAGCATGCCCAGGTCTCGGATCGCGTAGATGGCTCCGGCTGAGAACACGGCGTAGAGCGGGCTGCCCTTGTCTGGTGGTCCGCCCAGGCCGAAGTGCCAGGGTTCGCAGGCAGCCTTGAGGCTCCGGGCCTCGACCGGCACAGCGTCCGAGGGCGGGTTATCGCGCAGCCACGCGGTCAGCTTGGCGTCGGCCGCGTCCACTTGCGCCTCGGTCGGGCATTCCTCGCAGCCGCCGTGCACGAGGCATTCCGCCACCTCGCACCGCTCGCGGGTGTGGAGCAGCTTCGGGAAGACCCGGTCGAGCGCGACCGAGACCAGATCGATGCCGGCCAGCGTGATCTGGCCTTCCTCCATGTGCGCTGCGAGGACGTGGGCGAGGTCGTGGAGCGCGACCGTGTCCGTCGTAACCACCAACGGCCGGGCCGCCTCGATGGTCTTGGCCACCCCGAGGGCCTCCTTCGCGACCGCCTCATCCACGAGGATGGCGTCGCCGCCCACCTCCGCGGTCGCCCGCTTCATGTCCTCGAGCGCCTTCTCGACCTGGTCGAGCGCACCGCGCATCGTCTCCCCGGCGACCAGCAGGCCGGCCGGCGCCGGCGAGGTCACGTACCAGAGCCCCTCCACGCCCTGGTCGACCTGCAGCATGATCCGGCCGGGCGTCGCCGGCGGCCACGGAGCGTTCCGCGCCGCGAGGGCGACCCGCCGCCATACCTGCTTCCCTTCTTCGGGGAGGTTCGCCCAGGCCGGAACGACGGTGAACCCCTCCCACCGCTCCTCATAGGCGACCTGCCCGAGGTCCACGGGCGCCGCCGCCTCCGGAAGCGGCTGGAACGAGGCTTCCGGCGTCTCGCCGGTGCGCGCGGGGATCTTGCCCTCGCCGCCGCACTTCCGGCAGCGGTCCATGTTCGTGCCGGTGTGACGGTCCTCGTGCGTGGCATCGCCGGTTCCGGCGCACCCGTCGCAGGTGACAGTGATCGAGGTCATGGTTTGCTCCTGGGAAAGCAATGGGATTGGCCTGGGATAGTCGGGGGTATCGGAGCCGACTGGGATCAGCTCTTGGGGGTCGAGGGCGTGACGTCCTCGGCCGTGTCGCGCGCACGCTCTCGGTCGACCCACGCGCCGACGACGGCGAGGAGATCGGGCCGCGGGGTGTTGCCGACGTAGCGCATCAGGGTCGGCTTCTTGCCGATCTCGAAGATGAAGAGGCCGAACCCGGTCTCCGGGTTGACGGTGTCGACGTTCAGCGTGTTGTCGAGCATGCGAGCCAGGGCTTGCAGGCCTTCGGAGACCTTGCCGCGGTCCTGGGAGAACAGCTTCTCTTTGGCGGACATACTCAACGCTCCCGCACGGGTTGCGGCTTGCCGTCTTTGAACAGCTGGCCGCCTTGGAAGGCGTAGGTCACGCCGCCGACCGCCGGCAGCGTGATGGTGACGTCGGAGGCTCGGATGGTGTCGCCTGCCTTGTGGCAGCCGAGGAGCCTCTTCTCCTCGGCCTTCGCGGCCCATTCGGAGACCTGGGTCATCGCGCGCCCGTGAGGCCCTGCAGGCGCTTCGCCGTCCCGGTGATCCGCGCGATGTCAGCGGCGAGGGCGGTCTCGAGGCGCTGCAGCTCGCTGAGGCGGCTTTTCACGCCCTCGTGCTGGCGGGTCAGCTCGCCGACCTCGCCCAGGATCTTCGTCAGCTCCTCGTTGACGCCGGGCCCGAAGTTCTCGTCGCGGATGGTAGCCACCCAGGCGCGCGGCACGCCGAGGTCGGTCGCCACCTTGTCGTCGGTCCAGCCTGCCGAGTATCCGGTCTTCTCGTCCACATAGACATCGTCGAGCTTCGCGAAGATCACCCGGCGGTCGTCCCGGCTCATCTCCCGCAGCGGCTCGGCGGACGGCTTCGTGATGCCGGCGACCGCGGCGATGGGATCGGCCGGCTTGGTGTGCTTCATGATGGGTTCCTCCGTGGTAGGTGAGACAAGCTTGAGGTGCGGCCGCTCGCGGTGCCGGCCGCTGCAGGCCGGGCACAGATCCGCGGACCCGTCGTTGGCGCCGCCGACCGTCCAGCCTTTGGCGCTGAACTTCTTGGGCACCTGCTTGACCGCTTCGCCGGGGCCGTAGTTCTGGCGGCCCAGGGTCTCCTCCGCGGGGCATTCGGAGCACCGCATGACGAAGCGATCGATCATCCGGCCGTGCTCGGGCCGGGAGACCTTGGCGAATACGCGCCGGCTCATGGTGACCTCCTGAAGGGTCGGGACGGCCACTTGCTGCGCTTCTCGCGCTCGGGCCGGGGTTCGGGGCGGAGGAGCTCGGAGCGGCGGCGCTCGAACTCGTCGATGGGAGGGAGGCGGCGCTCCTCCTCGACGGGCGCCGCGGGCTGGTGGCGCTCGACTAGGCGCTTCACTTTCGCGATGCGGGTCTGGTCGCCATCGCGGGCGGAGAGCTTGCTCTCGCCGCGCCGGCCGGTGGTGCGCTCGTCGTGGCAGGGCTCGTGCAGCGCCTCGATGTGCGCCGGATCCAGCTGCGGCGGGTCGTAGTCGTCACCGGCCTCGTTCACGCGCCGGAGCGCGATTGGTGGCCGGTGGTCGAACCTGACGCCGGGCAGCTTGCCCAGCGCCTTGCCGCAGTGGGTGCAGAGCCCGTCCTGGGCGAGCACCACCTCGAGCTTCAAGCCGACGGAGATGCCCTTGCGCTTGGGGCGGTCGGTCATGATGCGCCCCCCCTCGGCTTCGTGCGGCTGATCCTCGTCATGTGCCCGCAGCGCTCGCACTTGGTGCGGCTGCGCTCGCCGAGCCTTTTCATCTCCTCCACGTATCGCTGCTGCGCCCGGAAGTGCTGGCTCTCTGTGTTGGCGAGTTGGCGTAGAACCCACATAGGCTCAAGCCGTGTGCGGCAGTTGCTGCATTCGACTTCGGTTTCGCCGGGGCGGATGAGGAAGGTCACATTGACCATCTTTCCGTCGCGCCAGAAATACGAGTGATTGCACTCCTCGCCGAAATGCGCATCTACGCACTGGATAGACCGCCCTTCCTCGGCGATCGGTGCCTTGAACCGGACAGGCAGACGGGTGACGTTTTCGTCAGTCATGGCCCGCCCCGGCTGAAGAGATCCTCGTCGCCCGCCAGCGCCAGCTTCTGCAGGTCGGCCTCGATCGCCCGCATGCAGGCGATCTCCCGGTCAGCCTTCTCCTGGGTGAGCCGGCGGTTCTCCACGAGGCGCGGGTAGACGCGCATACGCTGGCCGATCTCGCGCTGGACGCACGCGAGCTTCTCGGCTGAGGTGAAGGTGCGCTCGGTCATCACGAGACCCTCCGCACGCCTTCACGGGCAGAGACCGTGATCGTCGTGAAGGCCACCACCCACGACACCGCCACAAGGAACGGGTTCTGGTCGCCGTAGGTGACGGTCGCATAGAAGGCGATCACGAACCGCGGTGCGATCAGCCAGCCGATCCAGCCGAGGATGCCGAAGAGCGGCGTCAGGGCCGTGCCGAACAGGATGGTCAGGCGCGGGAAGCAGGCCGCGCAGATCAGGAACAAGGCTCCGTGGTGATCCCAGAAGTTCATACCGCTCCCCTCAACTTGCGGTGATTGCGGATCAGCTCGTCGGGATCGCCGCGGATCTCGTCGGCCAGGAGGAGCTTCGCGGCCTCGGTCAGGCGGCGGAGCTGGGTCTCGTCGAAGTCGCGAAGCGACATCGGGTCGTCGGAGTAGCCCCCGATCCGGACGTGTCTCTCGACCATGCCCATCTCGAGGAGCATGCGGTTCGAGAGGGCCCGGGGCGGCAGCTCAAGCGCCTTGCCCACGATGTTCATCAGCTCCCACCACCCGATCAGGGCCGGGCTGCGGGGCTTGGTGAGCTTGGTGACCTCGAGCTGGGTACCGAAGGGCAGCTGGGCGAGCGCCTCAAGGTCGATCGGGTGGGCCGGCACCAGCCCCCTCCGGGTGACGGTGAGGACGATCGCAGGATCGTCCTTCCGCCGGACCATGAGGTCAGCTGTGGCCGACCGTCGGCTCGTCGATCCTCGTCATGATCGACGTACCGGGCACCCCAGCCTGGGCCAGCGAGAGCGCGTGCTTGCTCTTCTGGGTGATCATCATCATGAAGCCGCCCCAGACCGCGATCCGGTCTTCTGGGGTCTCGGCGCCGCTCATCACGACCGTGCCGATCGCGTTGGCCATGGCGTTCTCGAGGATGGTGAAGCACTCCCGCGCGTCCACATCCTGGTCGCGGCAGTCGGCGAAGTGCAGGCCGATCAGGTCGTTGAAGCCGAGGGTCAGCTCCGCGTGCATCGCACGGGAGCCGCCGGCGGCGATCTCCTCGACGAGGGCTTCCCGCATCTTCTCTCGGTGAGCCAGGACGGCGTCGCGGGTGGGGGTCAGGGACGTCATGGGCGGTGCCTTTCGCTGGGACGAAGGGGCCGCGCGGCGCGGGGTGCGCCGCGGGTTAGATGGTCTCGGGATCAGCCTCGAGCGCCTGCTGGGACGGGCGCTGGATGCCTTCGGATGTCATGATCGGACGTTGCTGGCCGACGTCCTGGGGGAGCGCCTTGATCAGCTGGAACGAGCCGTCGGGGCGGGCGAGGATCCGGAGGTATCCCCAGCCGTAGAGCCAGAGGACGAGCTCGTAGCGCTCCTGCAGGGTCACCTCCGACGGGAGGATCTCGGCGAACTCGCGCATGGTCAGGAGCAGGATGCCAAGCGCATGGTCTGAGATGTCCTCAAAGATCGGGGCGAGGCCCCCGGCTCGGACGAGGGCGACCTGTGCCCGCATCCACTGTGCCTTGAGGGAGGCCTCGCCCATCAGGCTCTCCCCGTGGGTGTGATGTCGGGGACCACGATCGCGGCGAACGGCTTTCCCTCCGGACCTTCGGACAGCCGGGTGAAAGCGGCGTCAGCGACCTGATCAAGCAGCGTGAGCAGCAAGTCCGCCGCCGGCTCGCGATCGCCCCTGGTGACCGTCATCATCACGCTGGTGAGGGCGTTGGAGATGCCGACGGCCAGCAGGCGGCTCACCTCCTCGGACTTGAGGCCGAGATCCTGGCAGTCCGCGATGAAACGCATGGAGCCGAACAGGAAGGCCTTGTTCAGATCCATCTGCAGGCCAGCCGTCTGCAGGTCGGTGTTGGCGGCGAGCTCCTGATCGAAGCGCGCCATCATGGCGGTGATGGCCTTCTCGACGGCCTCCCGGGTGGGGGTGAGAGTGGTCAAGATCAGTCCTCCTCGGACGGCAACCGCTTGCGGATCTCGCGGTATTCCTTTGCCCAGGCGTCGAGCACGGCCTGACTAGCGCCGCACTTCATGCGGTCGTCGGAGCTGCGCGCCCAGACGAGGTAGGCCTGCTCGCTGAACTTCACCTTCGAGAGCGCCTCGAAGATCTTGGCGCCAGTCGAGCGGACCGCCTCCGGCTCCCCGGCGACGCCCGGTGCCTCGACCGGCGCGGTCGCGGGCTCCTCCGGCTTGGGGTCGGCCGGCTTGGCGGGCGCCTGGGCCGGCCCCTTGGCGATCTCCTCGCCGCCGGCGACGTCCTCACCGCGGTGGATAGCCGCTTCGACGTACTTGCCGAGGGCGAGGCGCGCCTCCCGGGTGACCTTCTCCTGCTGGAACATCAGGGTCCGGTACTTCTTGCCGGCGTTCCACACCTTCCGCAGACCCTCGGCCTGGGCGGGGGATGTGGTGCCGTCGGCGAGGCGGCGCAGACGGCTCTCGTAGGCCGGCCACTCCTCGTCCGCGCCACCGGCAGAAGCCTCCTCCGCCTTCACGGGCTCGGCCTTCGGCTCGGCGGGGGTGAGGCGCTCCCGGGCCTGCTCGAACAGGTAGGAGGCCTTCTCCCGGTCGCTCCGGGTCATCTCCTCGAGGGCGTCGGCATACCCCTGCTCGACCTCGTCGACCTCCGCGAGAGCGCGGACGCTGGCCAGTTGATTGCCGATCTCGGCCAGCTGCCGCTCGCCGTCGTAGACCTCAGCGTCGACCGGTTCGTTGCCCGCCGGCGCGCCGGGGGCGGTGTTGTCGGACGCTGAGGCTGGGACCTCAGCGTCCACGGCCTGCGCACGCGAGACAGGAGACGCAGGCTGTTCGGGAGCCGGGGACGCGGCGGGCGTCTTGGCCGGCTTGTGCTCGAGCGCCGGCGCAGCGGCGCGGCGCATATCGGGGGGCTGGACATCCGGCGGGAGCGCCGGCGCCGGATCCATCGGCGTGTCGACCTCGGTGCCGACCAGCTCCTCGGCGATGTAGAGGCCCTTCAGCACGTCGGCGAAGCCGTCGCGCAGGCCGAACCCGCGGGCGCGCATCTTGAGCATGCGCTTCGGGTTCGTGATCCAGGGGGTGTCCTTGCCGTTGTAGCCGCGCTTCCCCCAGAGCTTCGCCACCACGGCGTCGCCCACCGAGAACTCGGTCACGATCTCCGGCTGGCCGACCCGCTTCACGCGGCAGACTGCCTTGAAGGCGAGCATCGCGCCGTCGGGCTTGGCGGAGGTCCAGTCGCAGGCGCCCTCGTCGCCCTCGAAGCTCTCGCGGATGTACTCGAGGGCGCCGGAGCCGCGGACGATGCCGAGCGCCAGATCGCCCCAGATGCAGGGGCGGCCGCCGATGACGGCGATGCCCTGGACGGCCTGCATCGGCTTCACGCCGATCTCGAGCCCGGTCAGGATCGCGACCGTGACCTTGTCGGCGGTGTCCATCCCGTGGGGGCAGAGCCCGGACCGGGACAGCACCTGGGAGAACCGGAAGACCTCGTCGAAGGTCTGCGGGACGATGGCCATCACCGCGCCGGTGCCGAGAGCTGCGACCGCGGGGTGCGCGCCGCTCGTCGTCGCCACCGCGGTGGACATGGAAGCTGTCATGGGGGCCTCTACGCTACTACTTGCGGGGTCGGCGCTGGGCCGCGATGCGCTCGCGCTTGCGGCGGTTCTTGTCCGCCTCACGCTCTGACACCTCAGGGGGCCACGTCCCCGTTCTCCACCAAGCGAGGTATTCCTCCTGAGAGACGGGGTTCTCGCAGGCCCAGGCGAACGTCTTCTCGCACCAGTCCTCGACCTGCTCTTGCGTGGTGAGATCGAACCGGATCCCCTTGTTGATCAGGATCCGGAAGCCCGGCCGGTCCGGGACAGGATCGACCGCGAGGCCCACGACCTCGCCGGTCTTCTTCCACCGGATCCAGTATCGTCCCGGGAAAATCACGTCACGTTCCGGGCATGTTGGGGGGGCGCCCCCGTCGGCGAGTGCCTCAAGGCACTCGACCCACCAATCGTATCCGGGGACCTTCATCACAGCGGCCCCGCAGCGCCGCAGTAGCCGTAGCCGGCCCGGGACCGCTGGCGCCACGCCATGCACCGGGAGCCGATGCAGCGGGCCATGTCCGGGACGTGGGAGGCTGGAACCTCGCACCCCTGCGAGATCCCGACGCCAAGCCGGTTGAACGCGGGCTCGTCAGCCGGGGACGACACGCGGGCCCAAGGGCACCACTTCTGCCTCGCCACGGCCTCGGAGATGACGTTCGGGACGACAACGGACGAGCCGCCGGTGGGCGGGGTCGGCCGGTTCACGGGTTCCCCCCCCGGCCGGGCCGCGATCTGCCAGCTGGCGCGGCGCGCCTCGACGTTGGCGATGTACCGCTCGCAGGCCCAGCGCTCCGCCCACAAGGCGTAGGCCAGGGATGCCCCGGCGGCGCCCCAGACGAGGAGCAGGAGGCCGACGACCATCAGGACGTCGCGCAGATCCTGGGTGAGGCTAGCGGCCTCGAGGAGATCGCGGGCTCGCATCAGTGCCGAGCTCCGACGTCCATACCGTCGGCGCGGTCGAGCAGGTACTCGGCCACGGCGAGCAGATCCTCCGGGATCAGCCCGCGGTCGGCGAGGAAGTCGAGGGCGTCGGCGTCGGCCGAGACCGCGGCCTCGTACTGGTGGATCAGGGAGAGGGCGGCCTCACGGTGGAGGCGCGCAACCTGCTGCGACCCATAGGTCTGCGGCAGCAGGCTGAGGAGCTCGATGACCCCTCTGAAGGCGAGCAAAGAGGGGGTGAACGGCGGCGCGCAGCCAGCCGTCGAGAACTGCATGTGCATGGTGGACCGTGCCCTGGGAAAGCGTCGGTCCAATCATCAAAGCATGGTCTCAAAGCGACGTCAAGCGGTTCAAAGTGAGATCGCGAAGCCGAGCAAAGCGGCGCCTTGTTGGGCGCGGGTGGCAGCCTGGTCACGCACAGGTTTCTCGTCGCCCAACGCAACGCGAAAGCCCCCAGACCGGGGATCCCGAGCTGGGGGCCTCAACCGCATGGGCGCAACACGGCGTTACTCTTCGGTTGGTAAGCTGATAATGCGACCGAATGCGAAAGGTTTCAGGGCCTTAGCGGCTTCGACTGCCGTTCGCGCGCCTTGCGCCGGGTCGTCCCCTGTGCGCGCGGTGTATAACTACGCGCGCTCGCGGGGATTAGAACCTAACTTATAACTACAGGGCCGACAGGCGGCGGGATCCGGAGGGTTCACCATGAACCGTTCTGACATGCTCGTCGCTTGTCGGTTCTGGGTCCGAACCAAGAAGAAAATACCTATGGGAGATGCAGCATTCCGAGGGATGGTCTCTATACTCGTATGGCGCGACCCTAGATGCTCAACAGCTCGTCCCAGGGTACAACTCGATGCAAAGACTTGACCCGTTCGCGCTCAAACTCGATCTCAGCGGGCGGGTTGAACTGCTCGACGACGATTTTGGTTGGCGTGCGCCTCACGAGGCGCTTGATGTAGCCCTTGCCTGACTTGTGCTGAAGATCGTCGCTCTCACTGTCGGAATATAGCTCGATAACTACATCGTCTCCGATGGATGCCGGCCGGTCCGGATTAACATAGAGAACAGAGCCCTCCCTATGCGCCGGGTACATGGACTGACCAACGACATAAGCTGCGTAGGCACGTCTGGCATTTGCTAGGCCCGGAGGCCTTCTGACGTGATCCACTGTTGCCCCGTTGAACTCGAAATCTGCATCCTCACCTCCGACTGTAACCCCCATCACGGGGACGTCCAGAGGTAGCAACGCAACACGACTGGCGAGATCAACAGGATCAGGGCCAGCTATGCGCGCATTGGGAGGGGCTGCTGCAATCGTTGCAGGGGCCGGCGGCGCTGAGGCATCCGGCTGCTCGTGCGCCAATACCTCTTCGACTGCACGGCGGTAATCATCTTCGCTAATCCCGTACAACTCACATATCTGACGCTTACGGGTAGGTGATGGGATAGTTCTTCCCCGCTCCCATTGGTTTATCGCCTGGTTCGTAACGCGCAATTTGTCCGCGGCCTGCTGAAGCGTCAGGCCGGCGTCTGTCCGAGCCTTGGCGAGGAGGCGAGCCAGTGCGTTTGCCATGGAGGCACTGAACGCCATGTGCTCGAGTTGTCCACCAAGCTTGATCAAGTTGGAAACCCCTTGCAAAGGCTTTGAAGCCGTGCTTTGAATGAGGGATGACCCCTGACGAAGCTCTCAACCTCGCCATCAGGTGTGCCGGCAGCCGAGTTGCGCTCGCCAAGCGCCTCGGCATCAGCTCGCCGGCTGTTGACCAGTGGGTCAAGGTAGGGAGGTGCCCGAAGTCTCGGGCGCTCGAGGTGGAGCAAGTGACTGGGGTTCCCCGTTACTTGCTCCGCCCGGATCTCGATCAGGAGCCATCGCGACCTGTCGTTCCGCAGTACGACATGGTCATTTTGGGTAGCTGATCTTTGTATTCCTTGCCTGTTTTGCCTTCCTCCTCGGGTCGCTCGACGTTCCCAGCGACTTACGACCCGAGGATTTCAGACTTTGGTGTTCCCAGCACCTCGTCGCGTTGGCCTAGCTATAAAAGGACTTTGTGATGCTCATGTCCAGCGCGATCGGGGGACAGATGTCCCAGGCCTCAACTGCACAGTCTGCGGTTGCAGGTCGCGTCGGGGATTACCTCCGTAGTAAATACCCGAACAAGACTGCAGATAACGTGGCTGCCGATACCGGCTTGAAGGCAGATGCCGTCAAGAAGGCGCTGGCTCGCGGTAGCCTGCTCAACGGTGAGGGCATGCTTGCGCTGATCAGGGCCTATGGCCTCGACTTCCTCGCCTACGTCATGGCGGGTGGCGAAACGCCGGCATGGCTCACGTCATCTGGACAGGAGGAAGCAATTTCGTCTCGTGATCAGAAGCTCGCTCAGATCAAGGCGCGTCGTACCGCCACGAGCTGCTGATCTAACTACGAAGAGGGGTAATCCCCATGATGCACAACTGCCTCAGCTTCAAACCCTACATCGTCGCGCTTCCGCTATTGATCCTCGGATCGGTCGCGGATGCGGCGATCAACTGCGCCGAAGCCGCCCAGGGCGCGGCCCGGCGCATCAAAGCGTGGAGCGCCCGGCAGTAGGCCGGACCCACGTCACCACCATCAAACCCAGGAGTTGCGTATGGGCGCGGACACGAACCCCACGGCAGCCGAGGAGATCCGGCTCGGCGTGGCGAACAGCTGCCTGAAGCTGCCCAAGGACGCCACCGAGCGCCGGGAGCTCGTACAGGCTCTTTTCGACAAGGCGGACCGGCAGAAGAACGACATCGCCAACGCGAAGTCGGAGGCCGGGCTGCAGAGCCACGAGAACCGGCTGCAGAACGTCTTCGGCGTCGCCAGGGCGACCCAGCGGATCCTCAAGGTGCTGGGCCCGCTCAAGCCCGGCGACCGGGCCGCGGTCCTGACCCAGACCGGGCTCCTGTCGCAGGACATGGGCTGGTGCGACAAGGACCTGGTCATGATGGCCGAGGAGGCCGAGGCGGTCGCCGGCCAGGGTCAGGACGATCAGGGCAGCATGTTCGACAAGACCACCGCCGGCGCGCGGATGGGCGGCGAGCCCACCCCTGTCGAGCCCGGGTCGACCCCCCCCGAACCCGGCCCGACGCCGGGCCTCTCGGTCGAGGAGTACACCCGGCGGTTCCAAGAGGCGCACGACGCCTGGAAGGCGAAGGGTGGGCGCGGCCGCCGGCCGAAGGCGTTGGTCGACGCCGAGAAGGATCTCGAGGAGGCGAAGCGGGCTGCCGAAAAGCCGACCCACGAGCAGATGCGGGAAGCCAACGCCGAAGGCGACGCTCACATCCGCAAGCAGGTCGCGGAGAGCGGCGGCTCCCCGGTCCCGGACACCGCCCACCGCGGTGACGAAGACGAGGACATCGACGACGAGATCCCGGGGCGGGGCCCGCTGGCCGGCGCCACCGGCCAGGGCACCTACACCATCAACTGATCCGCGCGATGCGGATCCTCGCCCTGGACGTCGCGACCCGGACCGGCTTTGCCATAGGCCGGCCCGGGAAGATCGAGAGGTCCGCCTCTGTCCGGCTCAAGCGCCCCGATGAACCGCTCTACGTGGCGGGTCGCAACATCGGGTTCTTCCTGCGGGACATCTTCACCATCCGGAGCGAGCGGCCCGACGTGATCGTGGTCGAGGCTCCGCTCCCCCCGGGCGCCGAGCGCGGCGCGATGTCGGCGATCCTCGCGTGGGGATGCCTGTTCGTCATCGAGTTCATGGGCGCCCTGTTCGAGATCCCTGTCCGGCATGTCGACGCCGGGCAGGTCCGCAAGTTTTACACGGGCCGCGCGCGTTGGGTGGCACCCCCAGGCTTCTCAACCGCCAAGGATTCGAACCGTAAATACGGCAAGCTGAAAGTCATCGAGCGGGCGAAACAGCTCGGTCACATTCCGTCCGACTGCAACGACGACAACCGGGCCGACGCCTGTGCAGTCCACTACTACGCATCGGTCAAGTGGTACGGCCACCGCGAAACCGAGCTGACCCTCTTCGGGGCTCCCACCCCGAACCGCGCGGCCTGATCGCCGCATCCTCCCCCGCTCTATCCCAGGAGAGCACCATGTCCGATACCGCCCTCAACGACATCGAGAAGCAGACCGCCGTCGCCGCCATGGTGGCCGCGCTCGTCACCGAGTACGTCAAGAACCAGCCGCTGACCGTCGAGCAGATCCCGACCGTCTTCGCTACCTTCAAGACCGAGATCGAGGCGCTCTGGGGGTTCACCCCGACTGCCGCTGCGTCTGCGGCGGAGCCGGCGGAGGAGGCGGTCGAGAAGCAGACGCCGGCGGCGATCCGCAAGTCAATCAAGCCGGAGGCGCTCACCAGCTTCGTGGACGGCAAGCCCTACAAGACCTTGACCCGGCACCTCACGAAGCACGGTCTGACCCCCGACACCTACCGGCAGAAGTTCGGCCTCCCCGCCGACTATCCGATGACGTGCTCCGCCTACAGCGAGCAGCGGTCGCAGCTCGCCAAGAGCAGCGG
Source organism: Methylobacterium platani (assembly GCF_001653715.1). Taxonomy (GTDB): domain Bacteria; phylum Pseudomonadota; class Alphaproteobacteria; order Rhizobiales; family Beijerinckiaceae; genus Methylobacterium; species Methylobacterium platani. Next base: position 47,096 of record NZ_LWHQ01000011.1, on the reverse strand, counting down.
TCTCGGGCAGAAGCGGGTCGCGTGATGGCAAGGTTCCGCAAGAAGCCCGTCGAGATCGATGCCGTCCGGTGGACAGGTCGCGAGATCGAAGGCGGGGCGCCTGACTGGATCAAGGCAGCGAACGAGTTGGACCCGCTGGTCCCCGGCGGCATCATCCGGATTGATGACACGGTCCACGTCTTCACACTCGAAGGCAGGATGATCGCCCAGCCCGGGGATTGGATCATCCGCGGCGTGAAGGGCGAGCTTTACCCCTGCAAGCCGGACATCTTCGCTGCGACCTACGATCCGGTCGCCTGACATTCGACCCGCCTGTCCCAGCAGGCGGCACTACCCGAGCCCGGCCGGGATCGCCGGGCAACCTCCCCTTCCCCCTGAACCATATGAGGCCGCGGTGTCCCAGCACCCGAACGCTTCCCCGTCCGCGCTCGCCAGCGCGCTCCTCGCCACCGTAGGCGAGCTGCTCCACGTCACCACCCGGCTAACCCAGATCTCCCGCGACCTGGTCGAGAGTACCGCCCTGCAGACCGGCGACGTGCAGCTGCGCCAGCGGATCGCGGATCTGGCCGACAGCATCGCCACGGCCGGTGCGGAGATCGTCCCCGCCGCCGCGGCGCCCGGCTCCCGCGAGGAGCGCCGCGGCATGGTGCTTGACCTCTACGCGACGACGGACCTGCCGCTCGTTGCTATCGCCCGGCGGGCCGGCGTCGACATCGGCACCCCGAAGAAGATCCTGCGCAAGGCGCGCGCCGAGGGCGACCGCCGAGCCGCTCAAGGAGATCTCTGCCGCCAGCCCGCGGCGGACCAAGCTGCCCCCCTCCGCTACTCAGCCAGCGCCCCACACGACGGGCTGCCCGAGAGTGCCGGGAAAGCCTCACCTGATCAGCCGGTGGAGGATGGGGCGACGCAAGAACCGGCTCAAGGTGAGGAAGTCGTGCCGACGTCGAGGGCGGGGGAGGAGTTAACGACTTCCGATGATCCCGCCCCGGCGCCGGAGTTGATCGTTGGGGTGGACCTCGGGTCGACCCCGGACCGGACGGGCGTGTTCGTCCACACCCCCGCCGGTGACGTCCTCGAGGTCCAGGCCCCGACCCAGATGGAGCTGGCCGACGAGCTGACGGACGAGCCGGCCCCCGTCTCCACCCGCAGCAGCGAGAGGCAGATCGAGCGTATCGCTGAGGCCGCGAAGCGCGTCGCCGCCAAGGCGCAGCCGAAGCCCAAGACCACGCCGGCGGGGCTCGCCCGGCGCGTCGCCCCGAAGCTCGAGAAGACCCCGGAGCCGGCCGCGCCGCCGGCGCCGGTCACCCGGGCGGTCGTGCCGACCGAGAGCGAGGTCGGCCTGCCGATCCTCCTTGTCGACCGGAAGGCCAAGACCGTTACCGGCCCTACCGGGGTCTGGGGCGGCTGCTCGTCCATCGTCCTCGACGTGTGCGAGCGGCTTGCCGATGGCCGGCTCTACGGCCACCCCCTGATCCAGGGGATCGCCAAGGTCGCGCGCGAGGAGACCTTCGGCCTGATGCTCGCCCGCTGGAAGAGCGAGCTGAAAGCCATCGGCGTCGAGGTCTACGACGGCAAGGGCTACGGTATCCGCCTGCAGCGGCAGGAGCCGGCGTGATGGGTACGCCGCGCCGGATCTGGACCGATCCGGAGGTCGCGTTCCTCCGGAAGAACTACCCGCAGAAGGGCGGGCCCTGGTGCGCCGAGCGATTGGCGCGCCCCCTCGTTGCGATCCAAGACAAGGCGCAGCTGCTCGGTCTCCGCTCGGCTATCCCGCGTGGCGGCAAGACCCTCCGGGTATCCTCGGGGCTGATCGACGACGCGATCCGCGCCGCCTACCAGCAGCCGAAGGGCAGCGGCGCCATCGACAAGCTCGTCCGGCAGTACGGCGTCTCGCGCACCTACGTGAGCCGCCGCGCGCTCAAGATCGGCGCCCGGACCCTGCTCAACATCACCCCCTGGTCGGAGGAGGAGATCGAGATCCTGCGCCAGAACGCGCAGGCCTCGAACAAGCACATCTCCCGGCTCATGGCAGAGCGCGGCTACCGGCGCACACCGTCGGCGGTCAAGACGGCCCGGTCCTCGGGCGAGATCGACCGAACCGAGAGCGAGCTCCACACCACGGGCGACGTGGCGCGCCTGCTCGGCGTCTGCCCGGCGACACCGTGCGGCTGGGTCAAGCGCGGCCTCCTGATCCCGGAGCCCGGCACCGGCGCCGGCGAGGCCCGGGTCCTGATCTCCGACCTCGAGCTGGCGCGGTTCATCGTCACCAACCCGGCGGCGATCAACCTCCCGAAGCTCGAGCCCTCGAAGGAGTGGTTCATCGACCTGCTGGTCCGGAAGGGCGCTCTGGCGCTGCTGTCCAGGCCCCGGTCGAAGCGCGACGCGATCCTGCAGGCGGCCCTCGCCAACCCGGAGATGTCGCGCCGCCAGATCGCCGAGCTCCTCGAGATGGAGCCGAAGATCGTCACGGTGGTGATGTCGAAGCTCCGGTCCGAGGGCCTCCTCCCCGACGCCAAGAGGGAGGCCGCATGAGCGCCGACCTCGCCTTCTACCCGGGGATCCACCAGCCTGGGAACGCCTGCACCTTCCAGCGGGCGTTCATCAGCATCAACCGGCTGCGCGGCCGGCTGAAGCCCATTACCTGCCCGGACGTCGTCATCGACAGCGGCGCTTTCACCGAGCTGGAACGGTTCGGCCGCTATAGGCACGGGGTCGAGGAATACGCTCGCGAGCTGCGGCGCCTCCACGCCGCCGGCGTCGTCAGGATCACGGCTGCTGTCGCCCAGGACTTCATGTGCGAGAGCTTCATGCTCGCGCGCACGGGCCTGACGGTCGCCGAGCATCAGAGCCTCACCATCGAGCGGTACGATGCCCTGATGGTGGAGCGGCTGCCGTTCCCGATCCTGCCCGTGCTGCAGGGGTTCGCCCCCCAGGACTACGTCGCCCACCTCGAGGCCTACGGCGACCGGCTCGAGCCCGGCCACTGGGTCGGCGTCGGCTCGGTCTGCAAGCGCAACGGGCGACCCGAGCAGGTGGTCGCGGTCCTCTCGGCCATCAAGCGCCGGCGGCCCGACCTCCGGCTCCATGGCTTCGGCGTGAAGCTCACCTCCCTGATGCACCCGGGCGTCCGGGAGATGCTCCACAGCGCCGACAGCATGGCGTGGAGCTACTCCGCCCGGAAGCAGGGTCGGAACGGCAACGACCCGCTCGAGGCCAAGCGGTTCGTCGAGCGCGTCATGGCCGCCGCCGGCCGCGCCTTCGAGCCCTGGCAGATCCCCCTCCTCAGCATCGGAGCCGCCGCATGATCCCGCGCAGCGAGAAGGACGCGACCGACGTCCTGCGGGCCCTCGAGGCCCAGATCCGGCAGGCACGCCAGCAGATCGAAAACCACATCGTCCAGCGCACCAACTGGGAGGAGCGTCTCGCCTACCTGCAGGACCAGGTCTGGGCGGTGAAGACGCTGTGGCCCGGCGCCGGCGGCGAGAAGCCGGAGGCGCGGTCATGACCCGCGTTCTCATCTGCGGTGGCCGCGACTTCGTGCTTTACGCCCGCGGCCGGGCATTCCTCGACGCGCACCACCAGCGCACGCCCTTCAGCCTCGTGCTGATCGGCCTCGACCCGCGCCGGCAGTTCGGCGCCGACGACATGGCCGACCGCTGGGCGGAGGAGCGCGGGATTGATCGTATCCTGTTCCCGCCGAACTGGGTCCTCCGCGGCAAGGGTGGCGGCCCGCACCGCAACGGGCTGATGATCTCGGCGCTGAACGTCGACTTCCAGCCGGAGAAGGTGATCGGCTTCCAGACCGGCGGGCCGGGCACGACCGACATGCTGAAGCGCGCCCGCGCCGCAGGCCTCGAGGTCGTGGAGGCTCGAGCCTGATGGCGGGCATTGAATTCGAGGCATTGGGCGACTGGGCTCGCAAGCAGGAGGAGGCGGAGGCTGAGAAGGCCGCCGCCGTCCGCGTCCACGAGGATCACCCCTGCGAGGTCTGCGACCGCCCTGCCAGCTTCGGCTTCGGCCCCGGCGGCTGGCACGGCCTGCGTAAGCCGCGCGCCTGGTTCTGCGGGAAGCACAAGCGGTTCGGCGAGGAGCTGCTCAAATGATGGCGCTCCCCTCCTCCACCAAGATCAGGGCCTATTACAACGAGATCGATCCCTATGCCGCGCAGTGGCTACGCAACCTCATCTCGGCGCGGCTCATCACGGACGGTGAAGTCGACACCCGATCAATTGTCGATGTTCGACCTGCTGATCTCAGAGGCTTCCACCGCTGCCACTTCTTCGCTGGCATCGGCGCCTGGGACTACGCCCTCGACCTCGCCGGCTGGTCCCACCGGCAGGTCTGGACCGGCAGCTGCCCCTGCCAGCCCTTCAGCCTCGCCGGCAAACGAGGGGGGTTCGCCGACGAGCGCCACCTCTGGCCTGTGTGGTTCGACCTCATCCGCCAGTGCCGTCCTGAAGTCGTCTTTGGAGAGCAGGTTGCGAGCAAGGACGGCCTCGCGTGGCTCGACGCTGTTCACTCTGACTTGGAAGGTCAGGCTTACGCCGTCGGGGCTGCCGATCTGTGCGTTGCGGGCGTCGGCGCCCCGCACATCCGGCAGAGGCTGTGGTTCGTGGCCGACGCCCGTGGCCACCGACGCGGCCAAGCGGGGGGAGGTCTCTCCGCGGCCGGGCGCGATGGGTCTGTGCGAGACGGTGGTGCTGGCGCACTGGCCGACCACCCAGGCGAACGATGGGACGGGTGCCAACTCGCCGGAGCGGCAGGAGCGCCGGCGGCTCGAGGCCCCGAAGCGGGAGGGCGGCGGGCCGCCGGGGTTCGCGAACCTGCGGGATGCGGCGCAACTGGCGGCGTGGGCGACGCCGGCTGCCAGTCCGACCAACTCGTCGCCAGAGGCATTTCTGGCGCGCAAAGGGAGGGGGAGCGACGGAGCAATCACGGATCTGGGAGCGCAGGCGCAACTCGCCTCCTGGGCCACGCCGCAGAGCCGGGACTGCAAGGGCTCGAGGACTGGGGACGCGCTCTACAAGCACAACGCTCGGCCGCTGAACGAGCAGGTGGCGATGCTGGTCCCGGAGATCCCGTCTCCGGCTTCTGGGCCGACGCCGACTGGATCCTCTGCCGGGACGGCAAAGCCCGGCCAGTTGAACCCGGCACATTCCCGCTGGCTCATGGGCTTGCCGGCCGCGTGGGACGCCTGCGCGCCTACGGGAACGCGATCAATCCGGAAGTCGCGGCCCTCTTCATTGAAGCGTTCCTCGACGTGAGGCCCTGAGGACCATGACCGAACACGTCCGCGCCCTCCCGATCAACCTCGAGAGCGAGCAGGCCCTCCTCGGGGCCGTCCTGCTGCACAACAACATCTATCCGAAGGTCGCCAACATCGTGTCGGCCGACCACTTCGCCGAGGAGATCCACCGCCAGATCTGGACAGTGATGTCGGCGATCATCGAGAAAGGGGAGGCCGCCACCCCGATCACGCTCAAGACCTACCTGGGCGACGCCGATCTCGGCGGGCTCACCGTCAGCCAGTACCTCGCCCGGCTCGTGGCGGAGGCAACCACCATCGTGAACGCACCGAGCTACGCTCGCACGGTGCGGGCGCTCGCGGCCCGGCGGATGATCATCAGCCTCACCGGCGACATCTCGGGCCTCGCCTACGACATGCCGGTGGAGGAGACCGTCGAGGCGCTGTTCGCGAAGCTCGAGAAGCGGATCGAGCAGGTCCGCCCGACGATCTCGCCGGACGACGAGGGCTTCGTCGACTTCGGCTCCATCGACAGCCGGGACGTCTACGAGGCCTACCAGAACGGCGGCGCCATGACCGGGGTGTCGACGGCGCTCGAGGGCCTGGACGACAAGCTCGGAGGCCTGCAGTCGTCCGACCTGATCATCCTGGCGGGCCGGCCGGGGAGCGGCAAGACCGCCCTCGCAACCCACATCGCCTACCACGCCGCGGTCGACGCGAAGCTGCGGATGGATCGCGGCGAGGACCCGGGGGTGGTCGGGTTCTTCTCCCTCGAGATGGGCAAGCGGCAGCTCAAGAACCGCATTATCTCGAGCCTCGCCGACATCGAGTATTGGAAGCTCCGGCAGGGCAAGGCCAGCCGCGACGAGATGGAGCGGTACTTCGAGGCGGAGCGCGCGCTGCGGAAGCTCCCCCTGGACATCGACGAGACCGGCGCGCTGTCGATCGCCCAGGTCGCCATGCGGGCTCGGCACCTCAAGCGCCGCAAGGGCCTGCGCCTCCTCGTGGTCGATTACCTGCAGCTGATGCAGGGCACCAAGAGCCGCGGCGACAACCGCGTGCAGGAGGTGACCGAGATCACGACCGGGCTCAAGGCGCTGGCGAAGGAGCTGGGGGTCCCGATCATTGCGCTGTCCCAGCTCTCGCGCAAAGTCGAGGAGCGCGACGACAAGCGCCCGATGCTGTCCGATCTGCGCGAGAGCGGCAGCATCGAGCAGGACGCCGACAGCGTGATCTTTGTGTACCGGGAGGAGTATTACCTCAAGGACCGGGCACCGAAGAACAACCCGGAGGCCTATGCGAAGTGGGAACGCGCCATGGCGCTGGCCGCCGGCGTCGCCGAGCTGATCATCGGGAAGAACCGGCACGGCGGCTCGGGCTGGGTCGAGGTCGGGTTCATCGCCGATTACACCCGCTTCACGAACACCCCGCCGCCCAAGCCGATCATGCCGGAGGAGGCCCAGGAGCGCGTCCGCAACTTCAAGCCGTCCAAGCTCGGACAGCAGGTGCTCGACGTGCTGCAGGCCCTGCTGATCAGCAAGGGCCAGGACCCCAGCGAGGAGGTCCGGAAGGCGAACCCGCGGCTCTCCGCTGGCGCCAAGGTGATCCCCCTCGAGGTCTGCGTCGAGGCTTTCAAAGACAATTGCTACCCGATGCTCTCGGATAACGCCCTCAAGACCAAGTTCTCGGAGGGCATGAACAATCTGAGGGACGGAGGGTGGGCGGCCTACGCCAAGACGGGCGACCAATATTATTGCTGGTTGCCCGCCCGTTCTGCCGAGTGATCCACAGCGTGAGTGCGTATCCCATGCCGTTCGACGACAAGGTCTTCGAGACCTACCGCGCGACCATTGACCGTCGCGACCTGCTGCGCAAGGAAGCCGGCAACCTGCGGGAAAGCGCCCAGCGCCTCGAGGAGGCGGGCGCCGTCGCCCAGGCGGATCTCGTGCGTGGCCGCATCGGCCCGCTCGAGGAGGAGGCGGACAAGGCGGACGAGCACGCCGAGCACCTGTCGGCCAGCTCCGGCCAGAACCTCGCCCGGCGCCTGCGCTCCGCCCTCAAGCGGGAGCTCGCCCTCGCCCAGGCCGATGCCGCCCAGGCGCGCAGCTTCAAGGAGCTGGACGCCGGCCTCGAGTTCGATCGCCGCACCGCCGGCGGCAGCCGCGAGATCCGGATCGGCAACGCCCGTGGCCGGGCCGACCAGCGCGTGACCCTCGCCAGCTATTCCGCCCTCATCAAGGACCAGGCGGAGCGCACCGAGGCCCGGCTCCGCGCCATGGCGGCGTTCGACGACCTGTGGCACAGGGCCGAGAAGGGCCTCTATCCGGAGCCGCGGTTCGAGCCGCCGGTCGACACTACCGCCGGGCCGTCGGGCGTCACCGCGGACCGCGTGGATGGGCTGGCGGAGATGCAGCGCCTCGTCGCCTACGTCGGCCGGCAGGCCCAGGCCATGCTCTACCTCCGGATCGTCGAGCGGATGGAGTTCACCGCCATCGCCCGGCTCATCGGCCGCGACAAGCGGGACGTCTCCGCCCTGGTCCTGTCCGCGGTCGACAGCGCGGCAGCGTTCTTCGGCTACGCCCGGCCGGCGCCGGAGATCGAGCGCCTCAACGAGGTGCTGGCGTTGCCCTGACCCATTCGCCCCAGAGGGGGCGTTTCCCCGGGACCGACCCAGCGGAACCCGGGTTTTTCACCGTGACAATCCCAGGAGAGAACCGTGAAGGGACCTGAGTTCACGAGGCGGCTGTCGGAGCTGTCCGGCGTCGCGATCGGCGACGTCGAGGCTGTGCTGCAGGCCCAGGGCGACATCATCGAGAGCGCCGTCCGCCAGGGCGACGAGGTGTATCTGCCCGAGGTCGGCAAGATGCAGGTCCGCGACCGCTTCGAGCCGACCACCCGCCACCGCGGCACGGGCGAGCTCATCCCCTCGCACGCCCGCAAGAGCCTCCGGTTCAAGCCGCTCAAGCGCCTGCGCGACGCGGTCCGCGCCTTCGAGGGCGCCTGATCCGGGTTGGCGGCGGAACGCAGCTTCCCAGGGCACGGTCCCGCCGCCTGACCCACCAAATTCCCAGTGGCAGGTCCGCCACGGCCACCCTCATCCCAGTGAGGCCGACCATGACGAAGCGAGCTCATACCACAACCGAGTTGATCCCGTTGGTCGAGGACCAGGGCGACCCGGCCGCCGGCGGTCGCGGCTGCACGGAGGGCAGTTGATGAGCCTGGATAGCTCTCGTCACGACCGGCTTGTGGAGCTCGAGGCAGAGAACGCCCAACTCCGTGCCAGCGTCAACGCGCTCTGCGATGCCGCCGCAGCGATCGTCTCCTATGACGGCGATGACGCCAAGCCACCGATCACGGACCTGCTTCTCATGCTCGAAGCCGAGGTTGCGCGTGCCCGCCCCGCCAGCGACGATGGATCCTGATCGCCTCGAGTACCCCCTCTCCCGATCCGGAGAGGGGATCTGATGCCCTCGAGAGGGGGTGCTTGATCGCCGAGCCGGCGGCGTGCCACCTCTACGGGATGAAAGCTGCTCCCGTTCTCCTCGCGCTTGCCCTGATCGCCGCTGCCGCCCCGGCCGCCGCCGAGATCCACCGCCGGGTCGCCGTCGACTACGCCCGGTTCGGCGCCTGCGCCTATCAGGCCCTCGATCGGGCCTATCCCGGCTACATCCGCTACGCCGATCTCCGCGGCGCCGACACCATCCAGATCACCCACGGCGGCCAATCGGCCGGCTGGCTGTTCACGGTCGACGTCAGCGCCTTCTCCATGGAGATCCGGAAGGCCGGCAAGGGCGCCGACGTGGTGATCAGGTCGAAGGGCTCACTGCTGGGCCCCGACAGCCAAGGCGAGGACGCCTGGAAGGAGATCGCCCCCTGCGCAGGGGCTTGATGCCCTCGAGAGGGGGAGGCTCAGACGGTGCGCTCCGACGGGTAGTTCCAGACGTCGACCTCCGGCTCACGAGGGAGCTTCCACTCCGCGGCTCGGAGCGCCTCGAGCGCCAGCTCCTGCAAGTCGATCATCCCGGTGAAGAACACCTGATGCTCTCCGAGTTGACCGAGCGTGCCGTCCACATCCCCCACGTTCATGATCGCCAGATGCAGCTTGATCGCCTGGACGGCGCGCTGGACCCGGTCCTTGGGTGTCGGAAGGTCGGACTGCTGTTCCGGGGGCGGCCCCTCGTCCTGCGTCATTTCGATGTCCTTGGGAGGGGGGGGTCGATGCCCTCGGGTAGGGGTCAGACGTCGCGGCGCGCCCACGCCTTGAAGCGGTCCTGCTGATCCGTCGGGATCGCCTCCGCCTCATGCAGCAAGGTCCAGGCTTCGCGCGCGCCTCCCGGCACTCTCAGCGTCGCCAGCAGGACGTCGAGGTAGACCGGAATATCCTCCTGCCCTGACAGCCAGGACCGCACCCGCTCCACCCGGGTCGACAGCAGGGTGGCGAGCATCTCAAGATCCAGCCCCCCAACGCGAAGGGCCTCCTGCAGCTGGGTCGCCGACAGCCGGCGCCGATCTCCCGCCTTCTGGCGCAGCTGCTGGAACTTCTGCGGGGTCATGTTCGACATGAGGAGCTCCTGAATTTTGGGCCTAATGCCCTCGAGAGGGGGTGTCCGGTTTGGGGGTTAATCCCCTCGGGAGGGGGTGGGTGTCGATGCCCTCGAGAGGGGTGTTGATCGCCTCGAGAGGGGGTGACGGGGCGCGCTCCCGGCCGGGCGCCAGCGCCTGCCCGGATGCGCCTGCGCCCGCCCGCCCAGTCATGCGCCCGCCGGCGCCCGCCCGCCCGCCCGCGCCCAGGCGCCCAGGCGCCCGCACCCCCGCGCGACGCCCGCGACGCCCGCGTGAGGGCCTCGAGGGGGCGGATAGGGCCCTGGATCCCCAGATTTGAGCCGTGGCGCCCGTCGGCGGGTCGCGACCTACATCCGGACCAAAACGGGCCGGAACGGGCGCCACGGGCCCGCTAATGGGATTTTTCCTGTACAGGCCTATTATCCCCCAAGGTCCATAGGGGGACGGCCCCGGGACAGTCCTGGGATTGAGCCTGCAGAGGTAGGCGCGCACGACCGCCCCCGGGGGAGCACGCCCGGGATCGGGCCCGCCCTCCCGGGATGGGCGCACGACAGCCGACGGCCCCCGGGGTGCTCGAGGCACGCCCGGAGGCCCTACGGCGCGCGTGGGTAGCGCCGTCGCCCTGCGGATGATGTGAGGCACGTCCCGCCCTCCCGCGGCGCCTGAAACGGCTACGGAGCCCCGCCACGGGCCCCGGCTGTCGTCTCACGGTAGCGTCAGGCTCTCCGGCGTGGCATCGCGGCGTGGAGCATGTACCCCCAGACGCGGCGCGCCTGATCGTCGGTCGGCTCCACCGTGCCATTACCAAACTCAGTCCATGCTGAAACCTTGCGAGATCTCGCGCATAGACCTGGCATCTCAGCAAATTGATTAAGTACTTCGTGCGGATCATCGCCCTCATACAGTCTGGGGCCGTAGGTTGCTTCGGTCTCGCACTTAGATAATGAGACTTCGTCGCTGTAGATTTGGCGCAGGCGTTCCGCCGCCTCCGCATAGACACCACCGCCGAATAGCGTCACGGCCTCGTCGATAGACGGATACCGCCGGGCGATACCGAATTCCGGTGCTAGGTCGTCGGTGGGGTTAGTGATTGACGTGTCGCAGACGGTGATCAGACGGCGCGCCTTCTCCGTGAGACGGTCCGGGTCGAGGCTGACGGGCGTTGCGTAGAGCAGATGATCCGGGAAACGCTTCGCCTCGACGGAGCTATTGCGGCGGTAGGTGGTCGCGAACGTGAACGTCAGCATGGTGGTGCCTCCTCGCATGGTGCGGCTGGAAGGGCGGGCTGAAGCACGCCCCTCGGGTCGCATCACAACGGCAGGTCGAACGCATCGGCGATCGCGCGGGCCTCGGCCTCTGAGAGGAGACCGCGGCGGGTGAGTTTGTCCAGATGCTCCCGCATGGCGTCGTCGAGATCTTCGACCGGGATCCATCCTGCCAGCGCGGCGAGTTCCGGGCCCCACTGCTGCAGGGTCGGAGACATGGGGGCGAGATCAGCCACGGGCAGCCCCCAGAGCAGTGAGCACGCTCCGGAAGGTGGCGGAGCCGGCCGACGAGGGGTGCATCTGGACAGCCCGCACCGCGCGCGCCTCCTCCGCCGACATGGTCGCGTCGAGATCAGCCCCGAACGGCGCAGCCTTCTGAGCCGCGAAAATCTCCGCCACGCGGGTTGACGGCAACACGGCTTGAGCCGCCTTGAATACCTCCCGCGCCGCGGCGTGCTCACGTGCCAGGATCTTCCGGGCGGTATCCTCCCATTCCCGATCCCCGTGGCCGCGCCACACCCCGCCGCCGGTCAATTCGATCTTGTCGCCGAACTGGCCCAACGAGCGGCCGGCATAGGTCAGGAGCACTTCGCCTTGCGTGACGCTGAACCGTTTGCGCTCGATGGTCAGCAGGTTGCAGTCGAAGGGGAGGGTCTGGTCGAGGTAGTCTGCGGACTGCTGGTTCCGCCGGATCGCGGCCGTGAGACGTTCGATCAGATCAGCGTCATCCGTCATCACGTTGAAGACGTGGCTGTATGTCAGGAAGTTGCCGAAAAACGAGGTCATGCCGTTGGAGCATTCCTCGACGAAATTGCCGTAAGCCTCGAAAGAGCGGTCCAGCGTGTCACTCTCGAGGCGGGCGAAAAGCGCCTCGAGGGGCTGAACCGAGCCGGAGCCGTTGCTGAGGATTTCGGTGGTCATCGACTTTGTCCCTTGGTGCTCACGATTGAGCGTGAAGATCATCTAGCTGTAGACGGCAAACCCGTCAATAGGGCTGTACAGGAAAAATCATTCAATCTTGCGTCCCTGCGAGGCGAGGCCCGCGACGACCAGGCGCCGGATCATCTCCGGGCGGGACGGGAGATCCTCCTCCCCTGCAGCTGCAGCGTCGACCGCGCGCGTGAGGGGCGCGGCGAGTGACAGGTGGATGCTAGTGTACCCTTCGCCCTCTGCGAGCCGCGGGCGCCCTCTGCGAGGCTTGGTGCTGTTTTCGTCCGCCATGTCGAAATTCCCTGTTGCGTAAGCCGAAAAAATCTGTACAACAAAAAGCACCGGAGCGCAACGCTCCGCCCCGCCCGATTGTGGGCCCCAAGGGGAATACAGATGACACATCCCGCCTTTCGCGCCGGTTACGTCTCCGCCCTCTACGCCATCGTCGAGATGATCCACGGCAACGCCACCCCGGCGGACGTGGCCGGCTACATCGTCGCCCTGGGCGCTCTGGGCGGCGCGGTGTCCCGCGCGGTCGAGGATCAGGCCCACGATGGCACCTTCGCCGCCGCCGTCTTCGACATCCTCTGCAACGGCTGAGGGAGCCGGACCCATGACCTACCCGACCAACGTCAGTGCTGGCGCTCTCTCTCGCGCCGATCTCGAGGCGCTCAAGCCCGGAGACCGCGTCTATCACCGCCACCACAGCCTCGGCCGCCGGCTGGTGATCTGGGAGGCTGGGGAGCCTGCCCCCTGGTACTGCGACACCGGCGAGACCGAAGGGCGCAAACGGTCCCTGATGTGCTTCGCGTACCACGTCGACGACCAGGGATGCGCCAAGTACACCGGACAGACCAGCTTTACCGTTTTCTCGGACTAGACTGAAGAAAAACGCAAGCATGCGCGATTTTGTGCTTGCGGCTCTCGTATTTTGCTGTACAACTTAAATCACAACAACGGAGCAGCCCAGATGACCGCCCCCAAGACCTTCATCCTGATCAACACCCTCACCCGCCAGACCCAGAGCAAGCCCCTCCCCCGCCGCATCGCCCAGACCATGGCGGACCAGCTGAACAGCATCATGGGCGCCGGGGTCATCGTGGTGGCCCCCGCCGGATGGGAGGCGGTGGGGCTGAACTAAGCCCCTCCCACCCCGGAGGGGTGGCGCGCCTCAGGGGCCCCGCGCGGGCCTCTCAGCCGCGCCATGTGGACCACCGCCCGATTGTGGGCCATCCAAGGGATACCAGCCATGATCGACGCCAACGCGGCCCCCTGCCCCGCCCCGGCCCCCTTCGGCCCCACCTACAGCCCGCCTCCGGCCGCCGCGAAGTGGCGCAAGCTCGCGGCGAAGCGCGACCTGTCAGAGGACGAGGGGCGCGCCTACGGCGCCGCGGTACTTGAGGGGATCCGCGTCCAGCAGCGGGCCGCGCTGCAGCGGGAACTTCCCACCCACCGGCACCCGTGCGCCAGCGGCACCACCCACACGGACGGCAAGCGGATCCTCGCGGCCATCCGCGCCCAGAACGCCGCTCGGATCGAAGCATCCGTGAAGGCAGACCGCGCCGCCCGCACGGATGCGCAGCTGCTCGAGCAGTACGAGGCTGCCATGGCGGAGAAGCGTGCTCGCCTCGCCCGTGAGGCTGAGGCCCCCGCCCCGGCGCACGTGGTCGTCCCCGTGCCGGCCCCTGAGGCTCCCGCCGCCGCCCCGGTGCAGTCCCAGCCGGATCCCGTCGCAATCCCGGTTTCGCCCCGGGACGATACCGCCCGCCCGGTCGTCGCCCACTGCAGCTCGCACCGTGCCCGGGAGCGCCTGCTCCGCGCCTCCCGCGACGGCACCGCCTATGCCCCGGCCGGCTCGAGCAAGGGTGGCGCCTTCCGCCTCACCATGGCCGATGCAGAGCGGTGCGCCGAGATCACGGGGGTGCGCCTCGTCGGGATGCCCAGGAAGCCCAGAGCCGTCATCGAGCCGGCTCCGGCGCCCGTGGAGGCTGTCGCGCCCCCGCCCGCCCCTGTCCCCGCCCCGCGGCCCGTGCTCGCCGCTCAGGCGCCCCGTAGGCCCCTCCACGTCACGGCTCGGAGGTCCGGTGCGCGCACACCGCTACGCAGTCGAGGCCGGATGGTGGGTCGTCCGGTCCCCATCTCGCGCGGTTATCTCCGCTCGACCCTCAGGGTGAGAGTAGAAAAATCAGCTGATCTGTCGATTTCTGCAGATTTGCAGTTGACGCCCGAAGTCTCTCCAAATACAACATCAATACAGCCAAAGGAGAGACCAAGTGCTCAACGACCTCGCCGCCGCCCTCAACGAGATCATCGCCCAGGCTGCTCCGGCCGCTCCGGAGCCCACCCTCGAGGAAGCCTTCGCTGCTCTCCTCGCCGGCACCACTCCCACCCGCCCCCGCACCTACCGGATCCGCTGCACCCTCACCCGTTGCGTCATCGCCTTCGTGGGCTGTGTCGACGAAGCCCGGGACACGGTCCGCGCCTGGAACGCTCTAGCGGCCCGCCCCCGGTACGAGGTCGAACTCGCCTGAGGCCGGTCCCTACAGGTTCACGGGGCGTTCCCATTAGCGCCCCGGTTTCATCCCGGTTTTGTGACGTGACGCCGCGCCGAAACCCGCAAAACCCGACCCCCTCAAGGGCATGCGGGAGTTTTCTCAAGTAACACATTGAGAAAGCAAGTGTTTTTCAGGTTGCGAGTGTGCGCAGTCGCAGCTATCCCCTTTCCTACAGCTTGAATTGCGCCTGACGCGGTGCGGCCCACACTCGAGGCCCCGCCGACGGCGCTCCCTCACAGTCCCGCCCCTCAAGCCTGCCGCCCTCACGGGCCGCGGGCCGCATGCGTCTGGGAAACGCATGGTGCGGCGGGACTGGCCCTATAGGAGCCGCGCCCCGTGCCACCCCGCAAGCCCCGTCTTCGGACGTTGGCGCCCCTGGTCGCGACCGCGGACAGCCGCACCGTCCCGCCGCCGCCCAAGGAGCGGGATGCGGAGTTGGGGACCGCGGCCCACCGGGCGTGGAGCCTTGAGGTACGGCGCCGCGCCGGATGGAAGTGCGAGGAATGCGGCGCCACAGGCGTGCGCCTCCACGCCGACCACATCGTCGAACGGCAGGACGGCGGCGCCCTTCTCGACCCACGCAACGGGCAGGCGCTCTGCACCGGCTGCCACACTCGGAAGACCACGGCCGCTCGAGCCGCCCGCCATGGGCTCACCTGATGCGTCCCTTCGATATTCCAGGCCGGACCCGCATGGCGGCCCAGCCAACGGGCCGCGTCATCCCCGTCACCGATGAGCCGATCGTCTCGAGCCGCCCAGACGTGGCGCCGATCCCCCAGACCGTTTCGCGCTGGATGCTGACGGACGACGAGCGGGCCCGCATCGCAGCAGGTGCCCACGTCCAGATCAGCGTGAGCGACGGCACGCATGCCGACATCATCGTTGTGGTGTCCTACCCCGATGAGGACGGCGAACCGTGAGGAGCGGCTCGCCGCGGGAGCGGACCCCATGAGGGTCGTCGCCCGGATCATCGAGGGGCTCGCCTACGTCCTTGCTCTGTGGGTGGGCCTCGCCCTCGCAGGCTGCCCCCTCGGTGACCTGGTCGAGAACCCCAGGAACGGCCCGCCCGTGGTGCTTCCCACAGCACCAGGTCGACCCGCCCTCCTGAGGCGGTAGAGACCCACCCCACAGCAGCCCCGTACAGACCGGAAGCCGCTCTCCCCCCAAGGTAGCGGCACCTCCCCCGTTCGCCCGTCCTGGACCAGCCTCGTGGATCCTCAGCCCGGGAGCCCGCTCACCCCTACAGAGGGGAGGGGGGGTCGAAAGTCCGGCGGAGGGAGGGGGGATGACCGCACGGGGACCCATTCGCAGAATTAATTTTGCCCCGGGCCAAAACCGTCATGAAACCGGGATGGCCTCGGCAGGAAACTGGTAGCGTACCCGCACATGCCTGTGACAGCAGCGAAATCCGGATCGAAGGGCGGCCGTCCGCGGAAGGATGGTCCGCGCGACGCGGCGGGCCGGCTGATCCGGAAGGAGCGGCTCGCTGGCAAGGCGTTCACCCAGCCGATCGGGGCGGAGCATGGGCTCCCGCTGCAGGTCGAGCAGATGGTGGCGGCGGGCGAGCGAAGGGAGACGATCGCACGCGCGGTCGGCTGCACGGTCGCCGAGCTCGAGGTCCGGTTCGCGGACGAGCTCGAGCACGGAGCGGCTCGGCGCCGCGCCGAGATCATCGACATCATGTGGCGGAAGGCGCGTGAGGGGCATCCTGGCTCCATCAAGGAGCTGGTCGAGATGACGGGCGCCGCGGTGGCGGAGCGGTCCTTCCTCGACGGCGCCGATGCGACCGACGAGGACGACGAGCCCTCGGCGCAGCCCGCGGCCCGCCGGCGCCGCCTCGGGAAGAAGGAGCAGGCCCTGGTCGACGCCGAGGGCGCCGGATCGGGGACGGAATGGGGCGACGACCTCGCGCCCCCGAAGGAGACGCTGCAGTGAGCCAGACCCAGCACGATGCCCGTCAGGCGACGACGGAGGAGCACTTCGACCAGTACCTCCGGAAGGGCACACCGCCAGTCGCAGCGTCGGAGCTGGCGCGGCGGCCGGGCCCGATCCTGATGTCGCGAGCGAACCCGGATGGGGCGAAGCTCGAGGACCACCTCGCTCAGCTGATCGACGAGCTGAGGGCGAAGACCGCCAACGTGCGCGGCGATGCCAGCCCGGTGGCCGAGATCGTGGCGCGCCACAACGTCCAGATCATGGACCTGCTGGCGGCGGCCCGCGTCCTGCAGCTCGGGACGATCGAGGCGCTCGCCCAGGTGGCGCCCGATCCGGGCCCGCGGGGCACGCCGCGCGTAGGGGTGTGAGCCCGGGTTCACCCCAGGGCCATCCCGGGAGAATACCAGCGGGGAGCGCCGCGAGCGCCTGATGCCTGCCTCGGCGGGCTGCAGGGCCGAAGCCCCACCCGATCCGTTGAAGACCCTCCCCCCTCTGCGGGGGAGGATGGTCGGGTCAACAGCGGTACGAGTTTGCCGAGGTAGCTCAGATCGGAGAGCGGCCGCCTTGTAAGCGGATGGTCGCCGGTTCGATCCCGGCCCTCGGCTCCATGGATGTTGTGACGTAGCTCAGTCGGTAGAGCGTCCCGCTGTTAACGGGTCGGTCCCAGGTTCGAGGCCTGGCGTCACAGCCACAGTTCGATGCGACAGGCGTTTGACTTCCCGTCCAATAACCGGGGGCCTGCACTCGCCGGTCGCATCGATCCAGTTCAGCGGGCGCGCCCTTCGCGGGGCGTGGCGGCGCACCAGCCGGTTGCGGATGGGTGCGGGCGTGCCGGAAGCGCGGGATGCGCGGTCAGCGCCTGTCGAAGCGGACAGGGGACACGGGATCAACACGCTGGGCGGACACCGCCCGCTGATGAGTTCGGCTCGGTATCCGAGGCGCTCACGTCCCACCGCCGCAAGGCTGGGGCGCGAAGCGGGCGGGCACCGGGCCGTCCGACACGACCGACGGACGAGGCTTTGGCCCGTGAGCCAGTAGGTGGTCAGTACGCGCGGATTAGCACGCCGCGCCGAATGCCCGCGGTGGGAGCCCGAACGAGCAGCTGCCAGGAGTAGGGCGCTCAACCACTGCAACCGAACGCAAGCCGGGATGGGTAGCGAGCGGTCGAGTTCGTGTCGGAACCCTTACTGCAGCCCGTGGCCCCAGGGCCCTGATCTCGGCGTGCCGACGGCAACACGATGAAGCCGCCGGCCGACCGGGTTCGGGAAGAGGGGCGCCCTTCAGTCCGGCCGGGAGAGAGCCATGCGCCACGTCCGCCACCTGCTCGCTCGCTTCCGTCTGTCCCAGCGCGCTGTCTGCGAGGAGAGCGCGGGCCGCGGCCTGTACGACGACTTCCACGACTATCCGGACACGGAGCACGGCTCGCCCTGGCACCTCGTCGACCTGACGTGTCGCCACTGCGGCAAGACCTTCCGGATCTAAGCGAGGCCACATGCTGACCGGCTACCTGATCCCCTACATCGGGCGCGTGATCACGCCCTGCGATGCCGACGGCATCCCGGGCATGGACGACGAGGAGGTGGCGGGCTGCCACTTCGAGTGCCGCGCCTGGGTCGTCTCGTGGTTCGGCTTCGCCGGCGTGTTCCCCTATGGCGAGGTCTCGCCCCGCATGGTCGACGACGCCGATCCGCGCCGCTACGCGCCCGGCGACATGGCCAAGGGGCTGATCTGACCCGTGAGCGTTTGGAGGCTCTTCAATTTCGTCGCGATGACAGCATGGCTGTTCAACGCCCTCTGCGTCGCCACGGCGTGGTGGCATGGCGTGCCACTCAGCGGGTTCGTTGCGCTCGCCGCTATTTGCGGCATGGTCGTTGGCGCGATGTGGTGCGCTGAAGACGTGTGGCCCTCGCTGAACGGCAGCCCGCGCCAGTGACGACCTGGTCGACCGCCGTCCCGGACTGGGAGAGGCGCATCATGGATGGGGCGTCCCTCGTCCCAGACCTGCCTCTGTTCAAGGCGGAGGCGGACCGGGCGGTCCGCGTCTTCAACCGCTTGCGGATCCCGGATGTGATCGGCAAGCCGACCATGGCCGAGGCCGCCGGCGAGTGGCTGCGCGACATCGTCCGGGCGGTGTTCGGCGCCTACGATCCGGCCACCAACGAGCGGATGCTGCAGGAAGCGTTCGTCCTCGTCCCGAAGAAGAACAGCAAGACCTCCGGCGCGGCATCCATCATGCTGACCGCGATCATCCTCAATCGCCGGCCGGAGGCGGAGGGCCTGCTGATCGCCCCCACGAAGGACGTGGCGGATCGATCGTTCAAGCAGATTGCCGGCACGATCCGGGCCGACCCAGAGCTAATCAAGGTCTTCCACATCCAGCAGCACATCCGGAAAATCACCCACATCCGGACGGGCGCGACGATCGAGGTCAAGGCCAGCGACACCGACGTGATCACGGGTGCGAAGGCCACCTACATCCTGATCGACGAGACCCACGTCTTCGCGGCCAAGAGCAAGGCCTCGGACATTTTCGTCGAGATCCGGGGCGCCCTCACGGCCCGGCCGGACGGGTTCCTGATCCAGATCACCACCCAGAGCAAGGACCCGCCGGCGGGCGTGTTCAAGGTTGAGCTGGCGAACGCCCGGGACGTGCGCGACGGCAAGCTCGACCTGCCGCTGCTGCCGATCCTGTACGAGCTGCCGGAGGCCTACTCCAAGGACGGCGGCTGGGAGAACGAGAATTACTGGTCCCTCGTGAACCCGAACCTGGGGCGCTCGGTCAACGTCGCGTTCCTGCGGCGCGAGGTGCTCAAGGCCAAGCGCGAGGGGCCGGAGAAGATCCGGCTGATCGCCAGCCAGCACTTCAACGTGCAGGTCGGCTCCGCCCTCCGGACGGACCGCTGGCCCGGCGCCGAGTTCTGGGAGAAGCGTGCGGATCCGGACCTCACCCTCGAGGAGCTGCTGCTCCGGTGCGAGGTGGTGGTGGTCGGGGTCGACGGCGGCGGTCTGGACGACCTCTTCGGGCTCGCGGTGCTCGGCCGGGACCGCGAGACCAGGCACTGGCTCTGCTGGTCGCGCGCCTGGGCGCACACCAGCGTTCTCGAGCGCCGGCCGGGCATCGTCGCCCAGCTCCGCGACTTCGAGAAGGCGGGCGAGCTGACCATCGTCGATGACAAGCTCGAGGACGTGTCCGAGATCGTCGACCTGATCGCCGGGATCCGCGACCGCGGCCTGCTGGGCGGCGTCGGGGTCGACCCGGCGGGCCTGGGCGAGCTGGTCGAGGGCCTCGCGGCCGAGGAGATCACCCAGGAGGACGGCGGCCTCGTCGGCGTGCCCCAGGGCTTCGGCCTGATGGCGGCGATCAAGACCGCCGAGCGCAAGCTGGCCAACGGCACCTTCGTCCACAGCGGCTCTTCGCTGGCGGCGTGGTGCGTCGCAAATTTGAAGATCGAGCCCACCGCCACGGCAGTGAGGGCTACCAAGCAGAACGCCGGCGACGCCAAGATCGACGTCGCCATGGCGCAATTCAACGCGGTCTTTCTACTGAGCCGCAACCCGGAGCCACTGCAGCCCCGCAGTGTCTACGAGGATCGTCCCCTCCTTATCGTCTGAGGCGAGCGAATGGGCTTGATTGACTGGTTCCGCTCGTCTGCACCGACGGCGGAGAGCGCCGCCGTGTCGGCGCCCCGGGCGGAGGCGGTCTACCTCGACCTCCTCGACCCGGCGCTGCTGACCTACATGCTGGCGGACCAGCCGTCGGACAGCGGGATCTACATTTCGACCGAGAAGGCGCTCCGTAACCCGGCGGTGCTCCGGGCCGTATCCCTGATCTCGTCCGGCATCGGAATGCTGCCGCTGCACCTGATCGAGAAGGCGACCAAGGAGAAAGCTGACACGGTCCCGCTGTTCCGGGTCCTGCACCGCAAGCCGAACCCCTGGCAGACCGCCTATGAGTACCGCCAGCTGCAGCAGCTGCGGCTCCTCACCGAGGGCAACGCCTACGCCCGGATTATCCGCTCGGTCGACCTGCGGACCCGGAAGGACAAGGTGGTCGCGCTGATCCCGATGGATCCGCGCCAGACCGTGGTGGGGCAGAACCCGGACTGGACGCTGTCCTATCGCTACCAGCCGCCGACGGGCGGGCCGGAGGAACGGATCGCCGGCCGCGACGTCCACCACGTCCGCGGACTGACGACCGACGGCATCCGCGGCATGTCGATGGTTCGGCAGGCGGCCGACGCCATCGGTCTGGCCATCGCCGCCGAGCTGGCGCTGTCCAGGCTCTACAAGCGCGGCTCGTTCGTGAACGGCGTGCTCGAGACCGACAAGCGCATGTCGCGCCCGGCGATGGAGAGCCTCAAGGCGCAGTGGTCGAGCCTCTACGAGGGCGCCGCGAACGCCGGCGGCACGCCGGTGCTCGAGGAGGGTGTGAAGTACAAGGGCATCGGCCCGAACGCCCGGGACGCGCAGTCGAACGAGACCCGCGCCCGGCAGATCGAGGAGATCGCTCGGATCTTCGGCGTGCCGCGGCCGCTGATGATGGTCGACGACACGTCCTGGGGCTCGGGCATCGAGGCGCTCGGCCAGCTCTTCGTCCAGTACGGGCTGAACCCGTGGTTCGAGGCCTGGGAGCAAGCCATCGTCCGCGATCTGATCGATGAAGCGGATGCGGATCGGTACGAGGCCAAGTTCAACGCCGGCGCCCTGCTGCGCGGCAGCCTGAAGGATCAGGCGGAATTCTTCTCCAAGGCGCTCGGGGCCGGCGGCCAGCGGCCGTTCATGAGCCAGAACGAGGTCCGCGACGTCATGGACATGCCGCGCTCGGCCGACCCGGGCGCGAACGACCTGACCAACCCCATGACGCAGCCCGCCCAGACAGATGCGGCGGGAGGAGAGGGGACGGCACTCAAGGGGGCCAACGAAAATGTCGCGTGAGACCGAGACCCAGGACGCCAAGAAGGCCGCCCAGGCGGCGGAGGCGCGCCGCCAGATGGAGGTCGCGCAGGAGCGTGCCGAGCACCAGGCGCCGCGCGCGATCATGCGCCGGCCCGGCTCGCGGGTGCCGCGCATCATGTCGAAGGCGCGCCCCGGCGCCCTGCCGATGCCGGCCCAGCGCAACGTCTCGGCGTTCACCGACCCCAAGGTCTTCGACAAGTGGTCCGCCGACGCCGCCGGCGTGCGCGCCGTCGAGGCCGACGACCACGTCATCACGATGTTCGACGTGATCGGCGAGGATTTCTGGACCGGCGGCATCACGGCGAAGCGCATCACCGCGCAGCTCCGCGCGATCGGCCCGCGCCCGGTCGAGGTGCAGATCAATTCGCCCGGCGGCGACATGTTCGAGGGCATCGCGATCTACAATGTGCTCCGCGAGCACCCGCAGCCGGTCACCATCAAGGTCATGGGCATGGCGGCGTCGGCCGCGAGCATCATCGCGATGGCCGGCGACACCGTGGAGATCGGCACGGCGTCCTTCCTGATGATCCACAACTGCTGGGTCGTCGCGATGGGCAACCGGCACGACTTCGCCGAGGTCTCCGACTTCCTGTCGCCCTTCGACGAGGCGATGGCGGCGGTCTACGCCGCCCGCACGGGCCAGGACGTCAAGCAGATCGCCAAGTGGATGGACGCCGAGACCTACATGTCGGGTCAGACGGCCATCGACCGCGGCTTCGCGGACAGCCTGCTGCCCGCCGACAAGCTCAAAACGGACGAGAAGACCCAGGCCGCGGACCGGGAAGTCAACGACCTCCGCGCCGCCGAGCTGGCGCTCGTCCGGTCGGGCATGACGCGCGCTTCCGCGCGCGCCCGGCTCGAGAAGATCAAGGGCACGCCGGGCGCTGCCCTCGAAGGAGGTACGCCGGGCGCTGCCTCCGATCCCGGGGAACCGGGCCACGTCGCGCCAAAAGCCGACGATCCCGACGTGCTGGCAGGCCTGCGCGGCCTGATCGCGTCGATCCAGTCGTAATCCCAGGAGAAAACCCTGATGTTCATGCCCAAGACCGCCGCGGTCGTGGCCGGTGCCTATGCGCTCGCCATGCCGCCCCGGCCGGCTCCGCGCGCCCTGGTCGGCGCGACGGTGCGCGCCGATGCCACCGGCGACGTGAAGGAGCTGATCGGCACCCTCGCGAAGTCGTTCGAGGCCTTCAAGGCGGAGAACGACAAGAAGCTGTCCGACGTGGTCCACTCCGAGAAGGTGGAGCGCATCAACGCCGACATCACCAAGCTGCAGGCCGCGGTCGACGAGCAGTCGAAGGTGGCCGATGCCGCCCAAAAGGCCCTCGACGAGCTGAACGCGAAGCTCGCCGCCGGCCAGATGCGCCCCGGCGAGAGCACCGGCGATCTGCCGGCCACGCCGCCCGAGTACGTGGCCGCCTTCAAGGCGTTCATGCGCCGCGGTGACGAGGATGCGGTGCGCGCGGCCGCGGTGAAGGCCGCGATGGACAAGGGCAGCGACGCGAACGGCGGCTTCCTCGCCCCGATCGAGTGGGACCGCACCATCATCGGCCGCCTGAAGCAGATCTCGCCCATCCGCGAGAACGCCCGGGTGATCTCCATCACCGGCGCCGGCTTCAAGAAGCTGTTCACGGACCGTGCCGTCGGCTCGGGCTGGGTGGGTGAGACCGCGCCGCGGCCGGCCACCTCCACCCCGCAGGTCGGCGCGCTCGACTTCGTGACGGGCGAGCTCTACGCGAACCCGGCGATCAGCCAGCAGCTGCTCGACGACAGCGCCATCGACCTGCAGGCGTGGCTCGCCGGCGAGGTGGAGTACGAGTTCGCCCGCCAGGAGGGCATCGCCTTCCTGTCCGGCAACGGCACCAACAAGCCGTTCGGCATCCTGACCTATGTCGACGGCGCGGCGAACGCCGCCCGGCACCCCTGGGGCGCCATTCAGGTCACGAAGACCGGCGCGGCCGCCGCCCTCACCGGCGACGGCTTCATCGACCTGATGTACTCGCTCCCGGGCGAGTTCGCGGGCAACGCGAAGCTCTACATCAACCGCATGTCGGTCGGGGCGACCCGCAAGCTGAAGGACGGCCAGGGGAACTACCTCTGGCAGCCGTCCTACCAGCAGGGCCAGCCCCAGACCCTGAACGGCGCGCCGATCGTGGAGCTGCCGGACATGCCGACGGTGGCCGCCGGCAACATCGCCGCGCTCTACGGCGACATGGCCGCGACCTACCTGGTCATCGACCGGATCGGCATCTCGGTCCTCCGGGACCCCTTCACCAACAAGCCCTACGTCCACTTCTACACCGTGAAGCGGGTCGGCGGCGGCGTGGTGAACCCGGAGCCGATGCGCGCCCTGCAGGTCGGCGTCGCCGCGTAAGCGGCTCGAGGCTGGTCGGGGCGCTCCGGCGCCTCGACCCCGTCGGCGGCCGGCAGCCCGTCACCTTCCCCGCAACGAGCAGAGGAGGAGCGCCCATGGCCTCCACCAAGAGCAACACCGATCCGGCCGAGAAGCCGAAGGGCGATCCGGCCGACGTGAAGCCGGCGACGAGCTTCGCCCCCTCCGGCGCCCCGGAGCAGGACGTCCCCGGGGTCGATGTCGGCCATCCGGCGCTCGACGCCAACCCGCGCGCTGGCACCACGGCCGACCAGAACCGCATCGACCTCAACGACCCGACCCTCTCGGGGGCCGAGGCGGTGAAGCGCAACCTCGAGGCCCAGAAGCCGGCCGCCGAGGAGAAGGCCGAGAAGCCCGCCGAGTAAGCCCCGCGAGGGCCCCAGCCAACCGATCCGGCCCTCCTGGGGCCCTCGCATCCGAGGACACGATGCTGACCGTCATCACCGCGGCCACGAACCGCCAGCTCACCACGCCTGACCGGGTGAAGGCCATCCTGGGCGTCGATGCGTCGGACGCGCGGCTCGCGTTCCTGATCGATACCGCCACCAGCAGCATCGAGGGGTTCTGCAACAGGGTCTTCGCCCAGCAGACGGTGCGCCAGACCATGTGCGGCAGCGGCGCCAGGGCGATCCTCTCCCAGGCACCCGTCACCACGATCACCGCGGTGACGCTCGACGGCCAGCCGCTCGGCCAGGACGATTACAGCCTCGAGGGCGACGCCCTCTATCGGATGCGCCGCGGCGTGCGGGCCCTGTGGCAGGGCAGGGCGCTCGTGGTCGACTATGTCGGGGGGTACACGCTGCCGTCGGACGAGCAAGGCGCGGCGTGGACGCTGCCCGCCTCCGTCGAGCGCGCCGCCATGCTGCTGGTCGCCGCCGCGGTCTCAAGCACCGGTCGCGATCCGCTCCTGAAGAGCGAGAACGTCCAGGGCGTCGGCTCCTTCAGCTACGCCGCCCCAGGGTCGACCTCCACCGGCGGGCTCGGGCACGGCGAGGCGGAGGCGCTCCTCGCGCGCTTCGAGATGCCGGTGGTCGCATGAGCCCTGATCAGGCCATCG
The DNA here is from genome assembly GCF_001653715.1 of Methylobacterium platani. Classification (GTDB taxonomy): domain Bacteria; phylum Pseudomonadota; class Alphaproteobacteria; order Rhizobiales; family Beijerinckiaceae; genus Methylobacterium; species Methylobacterium platani. The sequence goes on along the minus strand of NZ_LWHQ01000011.1, from coordinate 22,198 downwards.
CGGCGCTCGACCGCCAGCTGCAGGCCCACGGCCAGACCGTGAAGGTGCGGCATGCCGGGCAGGCCTACGAGCTGCGCGCCTTCGTGCGCGGGGTCGCCCAGGACCCCACCGACATCGGCGGCGGGATCACCCAGAACGAGCGCCTGGTCGTCCTGTCGCCCACCGGGCTCCGGGCTGCCGGGTGGCCGGCCGGCGCCGATACGGAGGAGATCGACGCAGTGACGGTGGACGGCCGGATCCGTGGCGTCGATGCCGTGGTCCCGGTCTCCATGGCGGACGTCGTCGTCCGCTACGACGTGACGATCCGCGGCTGATGTCCGGGCGCATCAACCCGCTGCAGCGGGACATCGAGCTCCTGATACAGGACACGATGGGACCGGAGGCGCAGGCCCAGTACCTGCGCGAGCACGCCGAGCAGGAGCACCGGCGCGCCCTCGACCAGAACGAGGCCTCGCTCGGCTATCGGCCGGAGCACGACCTCTTCGTGGACGGGACGAAGCGCGAGAGCCTCGAGCGGCTCACCGTGAGCAGCCGCATCGTTTTCGAGTACCACCTGCTGGTCGACGTGATCGAATTCGTGGACGGCTTGCTGCAGATGCACTCGCCGGTCCTGTCGGGTGAGTATCAGGCCAGCCACGTCTGGTTCGCCGACGACAAGGAATTCGACATCAACAACGTGCCGCCGGCCGAGCAGTACGCTGTGATCAACTTGCAACCCTATGCCCGCAAGATCGAGCGCGGGCTGTCGAAGCAGGCGCCGGACGGCGTCTATGAGGGCGTCTCGGTCTTGGCGAAGCGGCGCTACGGCAACGTCGCCTATGTCGGCTACGGCTACAGGTCCGTCCCCTTCGGCGCGATCGGCGCCTGGGCGGGCTCGGCCTCGGCCGCGAAGATGGCGCGCGAGGTCCGCGGCGGCCGGCCGAGCCTGCACGAGGAGTGGCTCACCCGCCAGCCTGCCATCATCATCGACCCGGGGCGGAACTGACATGGCCGGCAGGAAGGTCAAGGCGGCGTGCGAGAGCCGCATCCTCGAGGGCTGGACGCGCTGCCCCCTGGTGACCCCGAACACGAAAGGCAAGACGCCCAAGGACGGCAGCCCCTACCTCGAGATCTCCTATCCGATCTCGCGGGCCCGGACGATCTCCGTAGGCGCCCCGGGCAACAACCTGATCCGCGAGAGCGGCACGATGCGTCTGGTTCTCTACGTGGCGCGCGGCGCCGGCACCGCCGAGGGCGAGATCTGGCTCGAGGAGCTGGCCGCCCTGTTCCTCAACAAGAAATTCGACGGTGTGACGACGTTCGAGCCGTCATCCCCGGTCTTTGATGACCGCAACGATCTCGCCAATTACTACGGCATGTCGTCCTCGGTCGAGTATCAGGCCGATTATTTCGGCTGATCGTTGCCCCCGCTACACGGAGAATGGACATGGGCATTGCATCGGGCAGTGGGCGGCAGCTCGCCTACATCTCGGAGACGGCGTTCGGCGTGATGCCGGCCACACCGACCATGAAGGTGCTGCGGATCACCGGCGGCGCCCTGCGCAGCAACAAGAGCACGGTCACCAGCGATGAGATCCGCTCGGACCGGAACGTCTCCGACGAGCTGCTGGTCGGCATGGACGTGACCGGCACGCTGAATTTCGAGTTCTCGGCCGGCACCCTCGACGACGTCCTCGAGGCGGTGATGTGCGGCGCCTGGACGGCCGACAAGCTCGTGAACGGCACCCTGGCGCGCTCGCTGGCGTTCGAGGAGCGCCTCGACCACGGCGGCGGCGCCTACAGCTTCCGCCGGTTCCTGGGGTGCCAGATCAACTCGCTGACCCTGACGGTCCCGACGCGCGGGCTGATCACGGGCTCCTTCACCGTGATGGGCCAGAAGGAGGTGGTGTCCAAGACCCCGATGGCCGGCGTCACCTACACGGCGGCCAACACCAACCCGATCGAGACCTCGTCCCTGGGCGTCGGGCTGCAGTTGCAGATCCCGGGGGTGACCGACCCGGTGAAGGTCCGCAGCATCGAGCTGACCATCGCCAACAACATGCGGACCCGCCCGCTGGTCGGCACGCCCTACACGGACAGCTTCGGCTACGGCCGGGCCGACGTCACCGGCAGCTTCATGGCCTACTTCGAGAGCATCGACCTGTATCAGGCCATGCTCAACCATGCGGCCGGCAGCATCGTCGCCACCCTGGGGTCGGTCGCGGGCAGCCGCTACGCGATCACCCTGCCGTCGTCCCGCCTCCTCGACGGTGAGGCCGCGCCGGGCGGCAACACCGACGACGCCATGATCACCCAGCCGTTCCGGGCGAAGTATGACGACACCGCCAAGGGGTCGATCGTCGTCCAGCGCGCCCAGGCCTGACGGAGGCACCCGTGAAGACGGTCAAGATCATCGAGACATTCGACGCTTACCCGACCGGGCGGGCGCTGAAGACCTACGCGAAGGGTGACGAGCTCGAGGTCTCCGACGAGTTCGGCGACCTCATCATCGGCAAGGGCCATGCCCGCGAGGTCGCCGCGAAGGCGGCGGCCGCGGCGGCCGAGACCACGGAGGCGCCGGCGAAGGCGACCTCGACGAAGGAGCAGAGCGCGTGAAGCTGTCCAGCCTCAAGATCAACTCGGCGGTCCTCGAGCAGGGCCGGTGGGTCGGCAACATCCCCGAGATGGGCAGCATCCGCCTCAAGGTGCGCGGTCTCGGCAACAGCGATTACCGGGCCCTGATGGATCGGCTGATCGACAGCGTGCCGCGTGAGGAGCGGATCCGCGGTCTCTCGCCGGAGAAGCAGGACGAGTTCGTCGCTACCTGCCTGCGCGACACCGTGCTTGAGGGCTGGGACGGCTTCCAGAACGAGGACGGCAGCCCGCTGCCCTTCGACAAGGAGCTGGCCGGCAAGATGCTCCTCGACCCGGACTTCCAGCGGTTCAACCGCGCCGTCCAGTGGGCGGCCAACGTGGTGTCGATCGAGAGCGAGGCTGACACCACGGACGCGGTGGGAAAGCCCTAAGCGCCCTCCGGTGGCACTTTCAGTGGGGCGACAAGCTCGCTGACCTGCTGCAGATCGACGAGGAGCGCCGGCTCGAGGGGAAGCCCCCGCCGCCGGCGCTCCTGCAGCGCCCCGAGCTCCCGGAGCTGGCCAGCCTCGCCTGGGACGCCTTCTGGGACCTCACCGGCGAGCGCCCCCTCGGTTTCGGAGCCCAGGGTCGCATCCCCTGGTCCGCGGTCGACCGCTGGGGCGCGCGCTACGCCATCGCTGGGGAGCAATTCACCCGGCTGAAGCGCATCGTCCAGGCCCTCGACGCGGCATGGCTCGAGCACATGAACAAGCCGGCCGACAAGCAGCCGCCTACCGGGGGCTGATGACGCTCTTCCTCTCGCCGGTGGCGGTGTTCACGCACACCGTCTCCGTCGAGTTGCCTCCGTGCCTCGTGATCGAGCCGGCGCCGGCGATCGTCACCCACAACAGCACCCACGGCATGTCGACCCCCCTGCCTGCCGGCGGCGCTTAGCCTGGAACCCCTGATGGCGTCCACCGTCGAGACCATCCGCCAGCTGACGATCCAGGCCCGCACCGTCGGCGTGGACGAGGCTCGGCAGAAGCTCGAGAACACCAGCCGGTCCCTCGGGACGATGGAGGGTGCTCTCGCCAGGGTCGAGCGCGCCTATGAGCCGCTCCGCACCGCGACCGACAAGCTGACCGCGGTCTCGCGCACCCTCACCCTCGCGGTCGCCGCCGGCAACATCACCCAGGAGCGGTCGAACCAGCTCTATGACCAGGCGGTCGACAAGCTGACCGGCTACAGCCGGATCGTGCAGCAGGCCACCACGGCCGAGATCCGCGCCCGGGAAGCACGCGAGGCCTCCGCCCGCGCCGCGGCTCGCCTCAGCCAGGACAGCCTGAATTCCCGCCTGGGGGTGCGTACGGCGCCGGCCCGGGATTACGAGGCCGACTTCCGCGCCGCCGCCGCCGCGGCCGATGCGCTGCAGGGCAAGCTGGTCCCGCTGATCGGGGTGCAGCAGCGGTACCTCGCCGCCCTGACGGAGATCGGCGGCGCTCAGCGCGCCGGCATCATCACCGTGGACCAGGGGATCGAGGCCCGCGCCCGGGAGACCGCCTCCTACCAGCGGAACCTCGAGGTCATCGAGCGCACCAGGGTTGCCGTGCAGGCTGCCAATCAGGCGGTCGTGAACAAGCAGCTGGGCGTCGCCGCGCCGTCGGGCCGGGATGGCGGCGCCGACATGGAAGCCGCAATCCAGGCGGCTGAGCGGCTGCGGGGGAAGTACGATCCGCTCTTCGCCGCTCAGATGACCTACCGCGCCTCGCTGGCGGAGGTTCGCAGCCTCCTCTCCACCGGTGCGATCACCCAGGACCAGTACGCCGCGGCGGTCGACCGCGTGAAGACGGCGTTCGTCGCCCAGATGGAGGCCCAGGGCCGGTCCTCGGTTGCGACGCGCGCCGCCGCCGCCGCGGCGAAGGAAGCCGCCGCCGCCGAGGAGGCTCGGGCCGCCGCTGCCGCGAAGTGGAACGCCCTCAGCATGGTGGGCGCCAAGGCCTACCGCGAGGCGACCGACCCGAACGCGCGGGCGAATGCGCGCCTGTCGTCCCTCAGCGGCCCGGCGCCCATGTCGGCCGCCGAGCGGGATGCCCTCGCTGCCGCCGTCGATCCTCTGGCGGACGCCGCGCAGAAGCGCGATCGGCAGCTGGCCCTGGCGGACAGGGCGCTCAAGACCGGGGCTGTCAACGAGGAAGGCTACCGGCGCTCCGTCGCGCAGACCACCGCGGTGTTCATGGCGCAGGAGCGCGCGATCGGCACCTTCATCCGGAACACGGAGCAGGCGGCCAAGGGCGCGAAGCTCTCGGCCTACGAGATCCAGAACCTCAGCTTCCAGTTCAACGACGTAGCCACCTCGCTGGCGAGCGGCATCCCGCTGATGCAGACCGCCGCCCAGCAGGGCGGGCAGATCTATCAGGTCATGGCCGGCTCGAAGGGCGGCGTGAAGGGCGCCCTGGTGGGCATCGGCGAGATGGCGCTCGGCGCTGTTCGAGGGCTCGGGCTCCTGGGTGGCGCCTTCAGTGCCGTGGCGGCGGTGGCCATCGCCGGCGCGGTCGCGTGGCGCTCCTACGCGAACACCCAGAAGGAGGTCCGCGACGCGCTCACCGGGGTGGGGCGCGGGTCTGGCACCACCGTCGACCAGATCAACGCGATCGCCGCGGCCTCGGCGGAGGCGGGAGGCGTGTCGACGCGCGAGGCGCGCAGCATGGCGGCCGCCTTCGCGGCGACCGGGCAGATCGGCTCGACGATGTACGGTGAGCTGATCAGCAAGACCAAGGATTATGCCCTGTCGACGGGCCAGGAGCTGGCCGACGCCGCCAAGGAGCTCGGTGGCGCGTTCGCGGATCCGACCAAGGGGGCCGACCTCCTCAACGAGCGGCTCGGCGGGCTCAACGACCGCACGGTGCAGAGCATCCGCAACCTGCAGGCCCAGGGCGACCGGCTCGGGGCGCAGCGCGCGCTTTTCGAGGCGCTCAGCCAGAACGTGACGCGCTCCTCCGACCTGATGACGGGGTGGGGCCGCATCATGGAGACGGTCGGCAACAAAATCTCCGGCATCTGGGACAAGGTCGGCGAGAGCATCGACAAGGCCATCACCGGCGGCACGATCGAGAACCAGATCTCCACCCTCGAGGCGCGGCTCGCCCAGCTCGACCGGATGCGCGGCGGCCTGGGCGGTCTGTTCGACTATCGGAACAACGCCGAGACGGCGGAGGTGCAGCAGCAGCTGGGGGCGCTCCGTTCCGAGCAGGCCCGCCGCCGGCAGCAGGGTGAGAGCGTCGCGGCGGCCGGCCGGAACCGCGACGTGATGGACCTCGCCCGGAGCCTCGACCCGGCGCAGAAGGAGCTGCAGGACACCACCAACGCGGCCGACAAGCTCCGGCGCGCCATCTCGGACCCGATCCGCTTCGGCCTGGACGGCGCGCAGCTGGCGATGATCCAGGCTCAGTTCGAGCGCCTGCAGAACGTCACGCGCTCCATGCGCGAGGATATGGAGCGGTTCGGCTCGGTCGCCGCGGGCGATGCGGTGCGCGGGGCTCAGAACGCCAACGCCAACGTCGGGCTGAACAGCGTCGACAAGGCCATCGCGGAGCGGCAGCAGAAGCTCGACGCGGATCTGCGCGCCAAGGGCTGGGACGCCCTCACGAGCAGGGACGAGGTCAACCGGCAGTACATGGACAAGGCGAGCGCGCCGAACCTCGACGCTCGCGATCTCTCCTCGCTGCAGGCCGAGCGCGAGGCCCGGCTCCGGGTCATCGCAGAGCGGGACGCCTACATCACGGTCGCCCAGACCGAGATCTCCACGATCCGGAAGACCGCCGAGGAGGCGGCCAAGCGGACCGCCGTGTCGGGCGACTTCGTCTCCGCGATGATCAACGTGGAGAGCCGCGGCGACGCATCGGCACGCAACAGCCGCTCCTCGGCCACCGGCCTCGGGCAGTTTATCACCGAGACCTGGGATCGCCTCTTCAAGAAGACGTTCCCCGAGCGGGCCTCGGGCATGTCGGATCCTGAGATCGCCGCTCGACGCACCAACCGCGACGACAGCATCGCGCTGATCAAGGTCTACGCCGAGGAGAACCAGCGCGCCCTCGAGAAGGCCGGCCTCGATACCTCGAACCGGAACCAGTACCTCGCGTGGTTCGCCGGCGCCCAGGGGGCGATCAAACTCCTGCGGGCCGACCCAGGCACCGACGCCACCTCGCTCCTCGGGCAGCAGGCTGCCAAGGCCAACCCGACGATCATCCCGGGGAAGAGCGCCGGGGATGTGATCAACTGGGCCGACCGCACGATCAACAAGAACCAGGCGGGCGTGCGCAGCACGGAGCGCGAGGCCGGCATCCTGCGCTCGCAGGTCACGCTGACCGAGCAGACGACCGAGGCGGAGAGCCGCCGGGCCAAGGTGCAGGAGCTCCTCAACGACGCGATCAGCCGCGGCACCGAGGTCGGCCGCCAGTTCTCGACCGCGCAGGAGCTGCTCGGCGCCAAGGCGGACAATCTCACCGACACCGCGCGCAACGAGCGGGCCGCCATCCTCGAGGTGGCGGACGCCTACGCCAAGCAGGCCGCGGCGGTGCAGAACAGCGCGCTGATGCGGGACCTGCTGTTCGAGCGCAGCCAGATCGGCCGGAGCACCGACGAGGCGGCGGTCGCATCCCGGCTGCGCGGCACCGGGCTAGGGATGGACAGCGCGGAGGCGAGCGCCCTGCGGCTGAACCAGACCCTGTCCCAGACCAAGGACATCGGCAAGGACGCCTTCGGCGGTTGGGTCTCGGACATCATGCGCGGCACCAACGCCCTCGACGCCCTGAAAAACAGCCTGATGCGTGTCCTCGACAAGCTGCTGTCCTCGACCACCGACAAGCTGTTCTCGGGCCTCTTCGACGGGATCGGAAAGGCGGGCGGCGGAGGCGGTTTCAGCCTCTTCAACCCGTCGAGCTGGTTCTCCGGCGCGGGCGGCGGCGGGGTCGACGTCGGCGCCTCCTCGTGGATGCCGAAGTTCGCGACCGGCGGCTACACCGGCGCCGGCGGGGTCCACCAGCCGGCTGGCGTGGTCCACCGCGGCGAGGTGGTGTGGAGCCAGCGCGACGTGGCGCGCGCCGGCGGCGTGGCGGCGGTGGAGGCGATGCGCCTTGGCATGCGCGGGTATGCCGTCGGCGGCCCGGTGGGCGATGGCTACAGCCGGCAGCCGCCGGCGGCGAACCAGAACCAGGGCGGCGGCCCGGTGGCGGTCGCGGTGAATGTGAGCAACGTCCCGGCCGATCACAGCGCCAGCGCGACCGTGACCCAGACCCCGAAGGGGCCGCGGGTGGACATCCAGCTCGAGAAGATGGTGGGGGGCATGGTGGCTGATGGGCGCCTGGATACCGTGATGCGCAAGCGGTACGGCATGAGGGCGACCGGCTGATGCCCGCCTCCTGGCCGGCAGGCCTCCCTTATGCCGTCAGCGCGCAGGCCTACGGCGTGACCAACTCCGGCCCGGCGCCGGTCGCGTCGCAGGCCCAGTCCGGCAAGATCCGGATGCGCCCGCAGTTCACGCTCCGCATCTCGCGGCTGTCCTACGGCTGGGAGTGGACGGACGCTCAGCTGGCGGTCTGGCGCGCCTTCCTGCGGGACACGTTGGGCGATGGCACCGGCGAGTTCACGATGATGGTCTGGATCCAGTCGGCCCGCGCCTATCAGACCCGGACGGTGAGCATCGTTGGCGGGTCGGACGCGGTGGCGGAGAAATCCGCCGGCTTCGACCGCACCCTCGTGACCTGCAATCTCGACGTCAGGAACCTCTGATGCCGATTGCCGCAACGCGCGCCTGGGAGGAGGCCGCGGCCACGATCGACACCAAGGAGCGGATGCTTCCGACCCTCGAGTTCCTGCACAGCGTCTTCGTCGAAGACGGCTCGCCATCGCCGATCCGGACGGTGCGCAACACCGAGGACATGACGTTCCGGCTCGATGGCGCGGCACCGCTCAACCCCAACGAGCAGGTGCTGTTCAAGGCGATCCCCTTCGGCATCGACTATCCGCGCATCGACAAGCTGGGCATCGAGGCGCCGGTGTGGCTCGACAACGTGAACCGGGAGGTCGCGCGGTACCTCGAGGCGGCGACGAAGCTCAACGAGCCGGTCATCGTCATCTTCCGAGGCTACCTGCTCTCGGATCCCGACACGGTCGGCTTCGGCCCGTTCCGCCTGCAGCTCCGGAATGTGAAGCGGAAGAGCTCGCGCCTCGAGGGCGCGCTGGTGATCGCCGACCCGACCAAGCTCCGCGTCATGCGGGAGATCTACGACCAGGTGCGGTTCCCCGCCCTGCTGGCAGCAAGCGGCGCCTGAGGAGGCCCCATGAACCGCCGTTCCATCCTGAAGCTGCTGGGGCTCGCCCCGGTGGCCGCTCCCGCCGTGGCCGCGATCAAGCCCTCCCCGGGCATCCCCATGCGCGAGAATGTCGTCACGCCGCACGGCCAGATCGTGCACCACACCGTCGGCTTGGTGAGCGGGGTCGGATCCTACCGGGCGCACGCGACCCGCAGCGATGGACCGGTGGTGACGCCCCCGATGCGTGTCCGGGTCGGTGCAGATGATCGCGTGACGCTCGCCATCGAGGCCGCGCCGATCGGGCGGGGCGCGCTTCGTGTGCGGCGGAACGGCCTCCCCATCTTCACGCTGCCCGGAAACTGGTCGCTGGCCTACCCGGGGGACTACGTCGGCCGCCCGACCTCGACCGCCTTCTTCGACGCACCGGGTCAAGGCGAGCACGCCTACACCCTCGAATGCGACACCGGGGGCGAGGTGAGCCTTATCGCGACGGTGGCGTGATGTCCGAAAACGCCATCGGCGCCCTGATCCTCTGGGCCCTGCTCGCATTCATGGCGCTCGGCGTCCTGACCGCGCCCGTCTGCCGCGAAGGTGAGGCGCTGGTGCGCAGCGGCATGTCGACCGTCTGTGTTCAGGCCCGCCGCTGATGTCTCACACCCACGCCGGCCCCGTCACCATCCCCGCCTGATCCCACATGACCAGCCGCCTCGACCTCCTGAACGAGCTGATCGGCCAGCCCTACCGGCTCGGCGCAGCCGGGCCCGACGCCTGGGACTGCTACCACCTCACCCAGCACCTGCAGCGCGAGCTCTACGGGTACGGGATGCCGGACCTGACGTCCGTTGCTGCCACGACCCGCGCGCAGGCCGAGGCCATGCTGGCGCATCCTGAGCGGGGCAACTGGTGCGAGATCCCGGATCACGAGGTCCGGGACGGCGACATCGTCCTGATGGGCAACGTGCTCCGACGAGACTTCCACCTCGGGACCTTCGTGGTCCCGACGACCGCCGGCGTGGTGATCCACGTCGACCAGGGTCGCGGCGTCGTCGCCGATGACCTGCCGGGGCTCCGCTCCATCGGCTTCACCTACACACGTCTGTTCCGCCGGGCCTGATCACCATGCTCACCGACAACCTCGCTCGCCGCGCCGCCGCGGAGGATGACGCGCGCCTGGGCGCCGGCCGGCCGCCGTGCGCCATCAGGGTGACGCGCGTCCTGCAGCTGGTCGACGCAACGGCGGAGGACGACGAGGGCGCCACGATCCTGCCGATGGCGGAGGCGAGCGCCGTCATGGGAGAGACGGTCGAGGCCTACCTCGCGCGCGTAGCGTGGCGTCTCGACCTGCCGACGGTCTGCCGGATCAACGGCGAGTATTACGGCCGAGCCGAGTGGGCGGCCCGCCACATCGGGCTGAACGACAACGTCGAGTTCATCAGCCGGCCCATGGGTGGCGGCTCGAGCGGCAGCACCACCGGCAAGAGCATCCTGGCGATCGTCGCCATGATCGCGCTCACGGCGGTGGCCGGCCCGGTGGGCGGGTTCGTCGCCGGCGCGGTCGGCCTCACCGCCGGTACGGCGGCGTTCGCCATCACCTCGTCGCTGGTCGGCGCGCTCGTTGTCGGCGCAGGCTCGCTCCTGCTCTCGCACTTCCTGCAGCCCAAGGCGGGCGGCAAGACCGGTAGCACGGATGCGCTCTACTCGTTCGGCCTGCAGGGCAACGCCGCCCGGCCGATGCAGCCGATCCCCGTGCTCAACGGCCGGGTCCGCTTCGCCCCCGACTTCGCCGCGCCGGTCTACAGCGAGTATGCCGGCGATCAGATGGTCGATTACGGCCTCTATGCCTGCACCTGCGGGGACATGGACGTCGAGCAGGTCGAGCTGGGCGACACGCCGATCTGGACCAAGGCCGAGGGCTACAACCCGTCGTACCCGGGCATCGAGATCCAGTTCGTCCCCCCGGGCGAGCAAGTCACCCTCTACCCGGTCAACGTGCAGACCGCGGACGAGCTGCAGGGTGCCGAGCTGACCACCGAGTACACCCCGGGGGTCATCGTCAACGCCGCGGGGACCGTCGCCACCGAGCTGATGGTCGATTTCATCTGGGGTGGGGGCGCTTACGTCACCTACAAGGACCGCCAGCTGCCGGTCCCGACGGACATTGAGGTGCAGGCGCGGACCGTCAACGCCGCCGGCGCGGCGACGGGCGCCTGGGTGCAGGTCTTCCGCAACATCTACAGCCAGAACAAGCAGAGCCAGATCCGGGTCACCGAGCGGATCCCGGTCCCCGGGGGGCGCTACGAGGTTCGGGCCCGCCGTCAGAACCCGCCGATTGCCGAGACGCAGAACGCGAAACTGGGGGGCACCGACGCGGTGACGTGGACGGCTCTCAGGGCCAAGATCAATGGGCCGCAGAGCTTCCCGCGCGTCTACACGATCGCGGTCAAGGGCGTGGGCAACAAACAGAACAGCGGCGTGTCGGGCGGCCAGCTGCGGGTCACCGGTACGCGCAAGCTGCCGGTCTGGGAGGATGGGCAGTGGGTCGTCAAGCCCACCCGGTCGATCGCCTGGGCGGCCCTCGATTGGTGGCGCAACTCGGACTATAGCGCCGGCCTCGACCTCGCGAACGTCGATTTCGCGGCGTTCCTGGCCTACGACCGCCTCTGGGCGCAGCTGGGTCACACCTTCGATTTCCGCTTCACCGAGGTGCAGACCCTCGACGAGGTGCTCGAGACCGTTCTCAAGGCGGGACGCGCCTTCCCGGCGCCGATCGGCGACAAGCTGACCCTGACCCGGGAAGAGCCGCGCGGCCTCGCGCGCATGCTCTTCACCGACAACGACATCGTCGCCGGCTCACTCGAGATCGACTATGCGCTGGCCGATCAGGCCTGGGCGGACGGGATCATCGGCGAGTACCTCGACGAGACGTCCTGGCGCGTCGCCGAGGTGTCGTCCGCGCCCGACGGCGTGGTGCTCACCAACCCGGCCCGGGTGCAGCTGCAGGGCTTCGTTCAGCGCGTCCAGGCCACCGGCGCGGTGCGCTACATGGCGGCCGAGAGCCAGTACCGCAGGACGACGGTGTCGTGGACGGCCCGGATGGAGGGACGCCTCCTCAAGCGGGGTGACCTCGTCCGGATCTCCACCTCGGAGCCCGAGACCTGGGGCTCAAGCCACGAGATCGTGGGCAGCGCGAATGGGGGGGCGAACCTCCGCCTCGACCCGCCGCCGATCTGGACCGAGGCTGCCTCGCACTGGCTCGAGATCCGCCAGCGCGACGGCCGGCCTTTCGGCCCGGTCAGAGTAACGCGCGGGGCGAGCGACGCCGACCTGGTCGTGAACGCCGGCGATGCGTCGAACGCCGCCTCCGCGGCCGCTGGGCAGTACGGCTTCCAGGTCTCCCTCGCCGACGCGGTGGCGCGCGACGATAGCGAGGAGGCGCCCTGGGCGGCATTCTCCCCGGGCCAGCCCCGCGCCTACCCGGTCCTGATCACCGAGGGTGACCCGGACGAGGACGGCGAACACATCCACCTCAAGGGCACCCTCGACGCCCCGGAGGTCTACGACACCACCGAGACAGGCGTCACGCCGCTCCCCCAGGTCCCGGACCTGTTCTCGAGCGCCCTGCCGGTCATCCTGGGGCTCACCGCCAGCATCAGCCAGCGGCAGGCGACACTGGTCCTCTCCGCCGGCTGGCTGCCAGCGCGGAACGCGGCGACCTACGAGTGGGCCCTCAGCTACGATGGCGGGGTGACCTGGGCGGCCGGCCCGGCGACTGACCGGACCACGATCGAGGTCATCGTCGGCGCCTCCGACGACATGCTCTTCCGGGTGCGCGGCGTGACGCCGGGCCTGCAGCCGGGCGGCTGGACGATCACCCCGGTGATCGCTCCGCCCCTGCTGATCAACGGAGACCTGTTCGACGATCTCAGCATCAACATCGGCAAGCTGTCGGCGCAGCTTCAGAAGGAACTCGGCGCGATCTACGATCTGGGCCGCGGCACGCTGGCGCTCGGGCAGCAGCTGACCGTCGACAAGTTGGCCGAGGCGCGGGGCCTGATCGACAGCGCCCGCGAGGCTACGCGGCTCGCCCTCACCACCGGCGACGACACGTTCCTCGGTTCTATCCGGCAGCTGGCGGCGGCGGTGGACCGCCTCGCGGCCGAGGCCGCGACGGAGACCACGCGCAGCTACGAGCAGAGCCAGTTGCTCAAGATCGCCGACGGCAGGTCTTTCGCGGCGATCGAGCGCGAGACGCGCCTGCGGGTCTCCGGTGACGAGGTGCTGGCGTCGATCACCACCACCCTCGCGGTGCGCCTCGACGTCGCCGAGGGCGGCATAGTCGGCAACGCGACGGCGATCCAGGGTCTGTCGACCCGGGTCACGAATGCCGAGGGGACGATCACCGCGCAGTCGCAGTCGATCACGCAGCTCTCATCCCGGATCGACGCCAACGACCTCGCGCTGTCCGGCCAAGCGACCGCGGTGCAGTCGCTCACCACCCGGGTCACGCTCACCGAGGGCAACATCTCGTCGCTCTCCGAGAGCCTGACGGCGTTGCGCTCCACGGTGACGACGCAGGGCGGCCAGATCTCGGCCAACGCCACGGCGATCGACAGCGTCCGCACGCTGGCGGAGAGCACCGACGGCCGGGTGACGTCTGAGGCGGCCCGCACCACCGCGCTTGAGGCGACCGTCGCCGACCAGGGCCGGCAGATCAGCGGCACGTCCACCGCCCTGTCGGCGCTGACGGTGCGTACCAGCACCACGGAGGGGCGGATCGACAGCGAGGCCTCGCGCCTCGACGCGCTGTCCTCGACCGTCTCGGCCCAGGGCGGCCAGATCGCCGGCACGGCCGACGCGGTGTCGCAGCTCACCACGCGGACCTCCGCCGCCGAGGGCCGCATCGAGAGCGAGGCGCGCCGGACCGACGCGCTGGCGGCCGAGGTCTCGACGCAGGGCGGGCAGATCGGCGGGCAGGCTCGCGCGATCGACGATCTGGGCGCCCGGACGACCGCCACCGAGGCCGGCGTCACCAGCGTCGCGAACCGCGCCACCGCGCTCGAGGCGACCGTCACGACGCAGGGCGGGCAGATCGCCGGGCAGGCGACGGCGACCCAGCAGCTATCCGGGCGCGTCGATGACCTCGACGGCCGGACGACCGCCAACGCGAGCTCGATCACGTACCTGAACAGCTATCTGGCCGGCGTCGACCAGAGGGTGGCCGGACAAGCCGAAGCTGCGCAGTCGCTTACGACGCAGGTCCAGAACATCGACGGGCGGGTCTCGTCTCAGGCGAAGTCAATCACGTCGCTGAGCACCACCCAGGACGGGCACACCGCGCAGATCACGACGCTGGCCGCGTCCTACGACGGCGTGCGGGTCCAGTACGGTGTCACGGGCTACGTGGACGGGCAGGCCGGCGGGTTCGTGCTCACCGGCGCCAAGAGCCTGGATGGCAGCGCCACGTTCAAGTTGCTGGTCTCGGCCGACCTGTTCGTGGACGGCTTGATCACGTCGCGGATGCTCTCGACGACGTCGCTGATTACGACCTCGGCCCAGATCGGCAACCTGACCGTCGACAACATCAACGTGAAGGACGGCGCGATCTCGGGCCTCGTGTCGGCGCAATCGAACGGCCAGCAGACGAGCGTGACCATCAACGTTCGCACGGCGCGAGCCGTGGCGGTACTAGCCAGCCGTATTGGCGATCTCAGCTCACGTTTCTCCCAAATCGGAACCAGCACAGGGGCAATTCGGATCTATCGTGACGGCAACCTGATCGGGGCAATTCCCGCGGATTTCATGATGGACTTCGATCCAAGCCCGAACGTAAACAGATCATATCTACGTCTCGGCCCCACCACATACCCAATCCTAGATTATCCTGGCGTCGGGTCTCACACCTATCAGGTAGTTGACGATAACAACGTCAATATCGGCGGCGTATACATCAGCGTTCAGGAGAGCAAGTGAGCATGGGGCCGTATATCTCGGAGCCCGTGCCCTTCGTGCGGCACGACGAAGCCGGCCGGATCACCGAGCGAGGCCGGATGGAGATGCGGTACATCGTGGCCGAGGATGCCGAGCACGGCGGCATCCTGGCGGGCGAGGCCGCCGAGGATACGCACCACGTCGAGGATCCGACCGGACCGGCCCGGCGTCTGCGGCTGCGGCGCGCCCTCGTCGTGGCGTTCGACACCCGCGAGCCCGTCCCCGGCGCCCCGGCGCGTGTGGTCCTGCCGCCTGACACCCTCATCACCGTGGCGGGCCCGGTCACCGGGACGGCGCGAGCCGGCGGCGCGGTCGACCTCGTGCTCCGGGTGCCGGGCACGTACCGGGTGACTATGGAGGCATGGCCGCGGCGCCCGGTCACCGAGACGCTGACGGTGCCGGTCACGGAGGGGCCCGCCCCGGAGGCGCCGGCCGGTGCGGTGGTGATCGGGCCCGACCTCGAGACGGTGCGGGCGCGGGCGAAGGAAATCGCCACCTTCCACTATGCCGCCCTGGCTCTGATCTCCCGGCCCGCCGGGCTGCAGGCGGCGGACCTGCTCAAGGCGGCCGAGGCCGAGAAGGTACTCGCCGGCGGCGAGAGCGAGTGGATCGCCGAGGAGGCCGCCGAGCGCGGTCAGGATCCCGCCGTGCTGGCCGCGGCGATCGTCGCCGAGAGCACCAAGACGGTCGATCGCGAGCGGGAGCGGGTCCGCGTCACCCAGGCTGTCGCCCGCGCCACCACCGAGAGCGAGGTCGTCGCCGCGCTGCAGGCGGCCGGCCTCGAATTCGTCCTCCCCCCGGGGCCGTGAGCCCCATCACCCAGGAGCCATCCATGGCCGCCGATACCGCCCAACCCACCGCCGTCACCCTGGTGCAGAACGCCCAGAACCAGGTCGTCGCCATCAAGGTCAGCGAGACCGCCATCCCGGTCCTCACCGCCGGCATGATCCCCGGCGCCGGCTGCACCAACCTCGCCCTCACCATCGCCAACGTCACCGTCGGCTACGAGAAGCAGCCGGCCTGAGCCGCGCGGCGGGCTCGACGCCCGCCCGCCACCACCGTCGAGCCTGACGCTCCGGGAGCATCCACCACATGGCTACCTCCGCCGGCCTCGTCTCCGTGACGACGGGGTCTCTCGTCGTGTCCGGGACGCTGACGTCGTTCGTGGCGGCCGAGGGCGACCAGCTCGTCCTGCGCGGCATCACCGCGCTGATCTCCCGGGCGATCTCGCCCAGCCAGCTGCAGCTCAAGCAGCCCTGGCCGGGCCCGGACATCACCGGAGCGTCGGACTGGGACATCTCCCTGACCGGCCCGTACTGGAACCAGTCGACCACCACCAACCTGCGGCTCAGCCAGTTTCTGGCGCAGTTCGAGGCCGGCCCGATCAAGTGGGACATGGCCGGGCCGCCGGGCGACCGGGCGAAATACAATGACCAGGGCGTCGGGTTCATCTTTCTGAGCCTCGGCGACCCCTGGACGCTCTACACCAAGGTCGCGAATACCGGGGCTGAGAGCGACTGGTCTCCGGGCCAGGCCATCCGCGGCTCGCCCGCGGAGAGCACCGTCGAGGCGCAGGCCGCGCGTGATGATGCGCGCCTCGCCGCCGGGGCCGCAGGCGGATCGGCCGGCACAGCCCAGACCGCGGCCAGCCAAGCGGCCGGTCACGCGGGGACGGCCCTCTCCGGCGCCTCGACGGCCTCCACGCAAGCGATCCTCGCCGCGCAGCAGGCTGCCGCCGCCGCCTCTGCCGCGGCCCAGGCCGAGAGCCTCGCGCGCCTCGTCGGCGCGCTCTCCTACGACATGGGCACCCTGGGCCAGCCCCCCGATGGGTCCACGAATTTCGATTTCGGGAGCCTCTGATGGCCGATCCCCGCCAGCCCCTGCGCGTCCTGCGCGGCAACGAGGCGCAGTTCGCCAGCTACGTCGGCCTGTCCGGCGAGCCGGGCTATGCCACCGATAGCCGGCGCCCGCGGATGATGACCGGCGACAAGCCGGGCGGGATCATCCTCGCCGGGCTCGATGACAACGGGCAGGCTAACTCCCTGCCTGCACTTGGTCGGCCGCTCGTCGACCACTTCGGCGATATGATCAACATCAAGAACTTCCCCTACAACTGCAAGGGGAACGACATCGACCCGGATACGGATGGGCTGCAGCGCGCGCTCAGCGACATGGTCACGACCGGTCGGCCGATCTTCATCCCGCCCGGCCGCTACCGTTCCGGGCAGCTCCGTTACCCCGTGTCGGCGGCGTACTCGCAGATGGGCTCCATCTTCGGGTACGATAAGAACCTGACGCAGATCCGGCGCATCGGCGACAACCAGTCCTTGGGATTGCTCACCATCGGCGACCCCAATGCCACGAATTTCACTGCGAACATCAATATCTCGGGCCTGACGCTCAACGGCATGGACCCGAACTTGCCGGTGTTGGTGACCTACGATCTTGTCAAGTCGGTGCTCCGCCAGATTAACTGCATTGGCGGCAGCGTTGGTTATCAGATGTATGGTGGCATCACCAACATGCTGTTCGACTTCAACTGCGACAACAACGGTACCGGCCTGATGGCACGGGGCTTCGCTTCGAAGGCCGGCGGCGGTATGCCGAACCACATCCACATCATCGGTGCGTTCGGCGGCAACCTGAAGTACGGCCTCGACATTGACGGCGGCGTCAACTTCATGCTCGACGGCTGCGACGTCGAAGGCAATGGCAGGACATTCGATGCGGATAGTGGTGGCCTCCTCGTCGGACCCAACATGGGCGGTGACATCTCTCGTATCCGCAACTATCCCGGTGTGACCGCTCGTAACTGCTGGTTCGAGGCGAACAAGGGCAAGGCGGACGTCCGGTTGCAGAGCGGGCTCAACGCGATCGAGCACAGCAAATTCTTCTCGACACCCGACGCGACCCGCCACGACGTCCTCATAGAGGGCGGCAACTATATGATCGTGAACTGCGCCACGGGAACCGCAAAGACAGCCAACCTCAAGGACAGCATCAACTGCGAGCGCGGCAACTACGTTATTGGTGGACTTTTCCCTGGCGTTGATCTCGTTAGATGCTCCGTACTCGCCGCGCCGACGCTGCACAATATCAATAACCCGCTCAACGCGACCGAGGGATTGAACGTCTACAATCAGCCGGCTTACGCTCACGCCGGCATGACGGTGGATGGTCCGACGAAGATTGCCGGGCCGTTTCTCAATGCGGGTGGGGTGAAAGTCGCCGCTTCCGGCGGTAACTACTTCGTTCCCGAGGGTTCGGGATGGGTGATGTTCACCCAGACCAGCGCCATCGCGAACCAGGGTTGCATCCTGCCGGTGGCCGCCGGCGACGGGCACCTCATCGAGATCGGCACGATCGGCACGATCACGAGCCTCTACGTGGCGGCCCAGGGGGGCGCGACGGTCATCGGCACCTCGTCCGATCCGGCCAACCCCACGAAGCAGGGCGACCCGGTCACCCTGACGGCGTCCACCCCGCTCCGGTTCCGCTACGACGCCGCCGGCACGCGCTGGCTGCGGACCTGACGCCCGGCGCGCCGGGCCAACGCACCACCCCTGACAATCCGGAGATCCTGATGACCGTCGCTGAGATCCAGCGCGCTCTCCTGGCGCGCGGCTATGACCTCGGGCCGGCTGGCGCCGACGGCGATGCCGGCGCCCGCACCATCGCCGCGGTGACCGCGTTCCAGCGGTCGGCCGGCCTCGTGCCGGACGGCATCGCCGGGCCGCTGACGCAGAAAGCACTCGCCTCGGTCGACCTGACCGAGCGCCGCGCCGAGCCCGAACAGCCGGCGTGGCTCGTCCTGGCGGCGCACGAGGTCGGCACCCACGAGGGCGTCGGCAAGGCGAACAACCCGGTGGTGATCCGCTACTTCGCCGACGCAGGCTTCGGCGGGGTGAAGGACGACGCCACCGCCTGGTGCGCGGCGTTCGTCGGCGCCATGCTGAAGCGCGCCGGCCGGGCGCCCTCCGGCAGCCTCGCGGCCCGGTCCTACGAGGGCTGGGGCGTAGGGCTCAAGGAGCCGGCCCTGGGCTGCATCGCCACCAAGAAGCGCGCCGGATCGGCATGGCAGGGTCACGTCGGGATCGTCGTCGGCGCCAACGCCTCGACCATCTACCTGCTCGGCGGAAACCAGGGCGACGCGGTCAGCATCGCCGGGTTCAAGCGGGGCGAGTTCACCGCCTTCCGCTGGCCGGCCGACGTGCCGCTGCCGGCGGCGACCAAGCTGCCCACCACCATCGCCGGCGCCAAGTCGGGCGTCAGCGAAGCCTGACACCCCGGACCTCGACGGGGCGAAGACCCGCGCCGGCCGGGCCAGCCGAGCATCCATGATAGCGGCGCGCCCATCCACGATAGCGGCCGCACCATCCATGACAGGACACCATCATGCACCGCATCTTCCTCGCGGCGCTGGCGCTCGCCTGCGTCTACTCCCCCGCCATGGCCGGCGGCGGCCGGATCGAAGGCATGCCCGCCGCCGGTGGTTTCGCCCACGGCCTCGCCTTCGGGCTCCTGCTGCTCGGCGCCCTGGCGCTGGCCGTCGCCGTCTACATCCCCGTCTTGGTTCGGGTGCTGGTTCTGAGCACCCTCATCGCGGCCATGATCAGCATCGTCGCCGGGCCGGCGTTCGCCGCTGAGTTCGCCGCCGACACCACCAGCGTGACGCTCTCCGCCGCGCCCTGGATCTCGCTGCTGCAGGAGATCGTCATCACCGCGGTGATCCCGGCGGTCGCCGCCTACGCGATCCAGGCCATCCGCAAGGTCTACCCCTGGGCCGCGCTGTTCCTCACCCAGGCCCGGGTCGAGCAGATGGCGAACGCCGTCACCGAGTACGCCATCAACGCGGTGCCGGGCGCCGTGAAGGAGGGCAAGCTGTCCATCAACGTGGGCTCGGCGGTGATCGCCAAGGCGGTGCAGCGAGCGGTCGACGCCGCGCCGGCAAAGGCGCTCGAGGCGGCCGGCGGGCAGGCCGGTCTCGCCGAGATCGTGTTCCGGAAGCTCAGTCTCGAGGACGGCGCCAACGAGGGCAACACCCTGGCGCCTGTCGTGGCGCGGCTGCCGGCGGCGAACCGGTAAGCCGGGGAGACGCTGACATGCGCCGCTTCGAGCTCGGGCGAGGGCAGGTCGATGCTCGATAGCGCCATGGGCAAGTTGCTGGATCAGGGACTGGTGGGCGTGATGCTCGTCCTGTTCCTGATCGCAATCATCTACCTGCAGAAGCGGCGCGACAGCGATGCGGAGGCTCGACTAAAGGAGAGCAGGGAGACCCTGCTCACCGCGGCCGAGACCAACCGCATCCTGTCCAGCATCAAGGACACGCTCGCGGGCGTCGCCCAGAGCCAGACGTTCCTGACCGCGACGGTGCAGGCGATCGATGCGAACGCGAGGAGCGCGCTCGCCAGCCAGACCGAGAGGGACATGCGCGTCGAGCGCATGATCGAGAACGCCAGCGAAACGATCCGTGAGATCGAAGGAGCAGCCGCGACCAACAGGGGGTTGTTGGAGCGTGCCCTCTCTGCGCTGGAAGCCCGGGGGCGCTAACCGTGGGAGTGCTCCGGGCCATGTGGAACCTGATCTCGCGCCGGTCGCAGGACCGCGCTGCTGAACAAGCTGCGGTGAGCGCCGCGCTTCGCGCCGAGCGGGCCAAGACCGTGGCGCAAATTCACGACATCGAGGTGCAGGCGGCGCGGCTGTCCGGGTCTGACGCGCTGATGATGAAGCACCTCGAGCAGACGCTGGCGATCGCCGGCAGGAGCAGGAAGGGCCGCCAGTGATGAGGGTGTTCCGGTATCGGGCGCTGATGGCCCTGGTGGCCGTGGTGCTCGTGTATTCGTTGTTGGTGCCGGCGATCCCGATCCGGCCGCGGGGCGACGGGCTGAGGGCGATCTTCCTCATCCTGTCCGGGTGGGGGATCTTCGCCTACTGGCGCCCGTTCCGGACGGCGATGACCACCGAGGGCTGGCCGAGCGGGCCATACCTCTACGCGACGATGATCTTCCTGTTCTGCAGCGCGCTCAACCTCAATATCGCGTTCGGCCTGTTCTGGCGCCTCGCCGGGCAGCCGGCGCACCTGGTCAACAACCCGTTCTTCGACTTCTGGGTTGTGCTCGGGATCATCGCGCTTGCCATCGCGGTCACCGTGCCGGACCTGTTCGGGAAGGACGTGCCGCCGCGCGACAAGATCCAGCTCGGGGCCGTCTGGTCGGCCATGTTCATCCTGGTGGTCTACCTGACACTGGTCCGGCCCGACCTTTCCAGCCTCGCAGACCTCGTCCGGCCGATCACCGATCACGGCTACGAGTACGACGATCCGAGGTGATCGGATCCGACTGCAGAATGACTGTCCCGCCATAGCCACGACTTGGAAAGGGTTTTATCCCAGGATCCTCCCGGAATTATACGGAGAGGGTCATGAGCCGGATCATCGGGTTGGTGCAGAGCAAGGGCGGGGTGGGCAAGACCACCACCGCCTTGAACCTCGCGGCGGAGCTCGCCCGCCGCGGGCATAGCGTGCGGGTCCTCGACGCGGATCCGGAGGCCAATGCCGCCGCAACAGCGAAACTCGGACGGCTGCCGTTCGCGGTCGCCGCCCACCTGATCGAAGGGCGTTCTGACGCCGGCGCCTGGGCGAAGGTCGTCAAGGACGGCTCGGCCGATTACACCGTGGTCGACGCCCCCGGCGCCATGGGCGCAGCCTACGGCGCCACCGTCGCGGTCTCCGACATCGTGCTCGTCCCGGCCGGCGCCACGGCGCTTGAGCTGCGGGGCGCGGCCAACACCGTGAAATTCGTCCGGGACTTCCGCCGCTCGCGTGGCGGCGCCGCTCCCGAGATCTTGGTCGTGCCCTCGAGGGTCGACCGGCGCACCGTGGCTGGACGCGAAGCCGTCGCCACCCTCGCCTCGCTGACCGAGCCGGTCTCTCCCCCCATCAGCAGTCGCCAGCCGGTCGCGGACAGCATCGCCGCCGGCGAGACCGTCGCGGCAGGATCGCCGTCGGCCGCCGAATACGCCGCGCTCCTCGACGCGGTCCTGACGCGCCTCGGCGTCGAGGTGACGGCATGAGCAAGCGCCCCAACGTCGCCCACCTGCTCGCCCAGCAGGTCGCCGAGGACGTCGCCCAGGCCGCCGCCGCGCCGGAGCCCGCCGAGCCGGAAGCTGCAGCCGAGCCCGTGAAGCGCAAGCCCGGCCGGCCGCGCAGTCAGCGCGAGGTCGCGAACAAGCAGACCGTCTACCTCGACCAAGCCCGGTACGACGCCCTGCTGGCGATCTCTGCCGACCACGGCCGGAGCATCCATTCGATCATCCTCGAGGGGATCGACAACATGATCGGCCGGCCG
>NZ_LWHQ01000010.1:297096-300382 GCF_001653715.1 Methylobacterium platani | reverse complement strand
GCCGCCCGGGCCGGTGACGGCGTAGAGCACGAAGCCGGCGGCGAGGCCGAGCTGGGCCAGGAACAGCTCCTGCTCGACCCGCGCGACGGCGCCGGAGAATTCCCAGAACCGGTGCAGCAGGAGCCCGGCCACGACCGCGTGGAGGCTCAGGCCCAGCCCGACGAGGCGCGGCAGCACGCCGAGCGCGAGGAGCAGCGGCCCGAACAGCCCGATCACCACCGAGACGGTCGCCACGGCGTTCGGGGCGGGCATGCCGGTCGCCGCGAGCGTCAGGGCGAAGCCCGAGGGGTTGAGCGCCCGCCCGATCGCCGCCGGCAGCAGGGCGGCGGCCAGGAGCAGCCGCCCGGCGAGCAGGATTCCGTCGTTGCGCGCAGCCATCCCGAGACATCCCCGTCGTGAGGCCGCGACGGTGGCCCGGGAGCCTTGAAGGGCCGGTTAAGCCGCGGGCGCGCCAGCCCCGCTCCCGAACAGGCGGCCGCGTTCCGTCCACAGCACCGTCGCGAGGGCGAGGCCGCTCAGGCCGGCATAGCCGATCGCCAGCGGCAGCACGGTGCCGTCGAAGGACTGGCCGACCAGGAGGCCGCAGAAGGCCGCGAGCAGGGTGGTGTAGAAGCCGATGAACGACGAGGCGGTGCCGGCGATCGCCGCCAGCGGCTCCATCGCCAGGGCGTTGAAGTTCGGCATCGCGAAGCTCATCAGGAACTGGCACCCCGCCAGGGTGGCGATGAAGAGCCAGAGCGGCGGGTGCCCGGCGAAGGCCAGCATCAGCGCGAGCTGGAGGCAGGCGACGACGAACAGCCCGACCAGGCCGGCATGGGCGAGGCGCCGCATGCCCAGGCGCCGCACGAGCCGCGCGTTGATGAGCGTCGCCACGCCCATCGCCCCGGCGATCAGCGCGAAGGCGACCGGGAACAGGGCGCCGAGATGATAGAGGCCGGTGTCGAAGATCGCCTGGGCCGAGCCGACATAGCCCATGATGCAGCCGGTGGTGAGCCCCAGCGCGGTGGCGTAGCCGAGCGCCGTCCGGGTCCGCACGGTGATGCCGATGCCCGACCCGATCGCCCGGGCCGAGACCGGCCGGCGGAAGGCCGGATGCAGAGTCTCGGGCAGGCGCCAGCCGAACCAGGCCAGGGTGACGAGGGCGAGCGCCAGCATCAGGCCGAAGATCAAGCGCCAGCTGCCGGCGAACAGCACCGCGCTGCCGAGCGAGGGCGCCAGGATCGGCACGATGAGGAAGACCATCATGCAGAACGACATCACCCGGGCCATGTCGCGCCCTTCGTAGCGGTCGCGCACGATCGCCACCGCCAGCACCCGGCCGGCCGCCCCGCCGATGCCCTGGATCGCCCGGGCGACGAGCAGCACCTCGAAGCTCGGCGCCAGCATGGCGAGCACGCTGCCGGCGAGGTAGATCGCGATGCCGGCGATCAGCGCCGGCCGCCGCCCGGTGCCGTCCGAGACCGGCCCGTAGAGGAGCTGGGCGGTGCCGAAGCCCAGCATGTAGACGTAGACCAGGAGCTGCAGCCGGTTCGGGTCCTGGACCGCGAAGTCGTGCTGGATCGCCGGGAAGGCCGGCAGGAAGCTGTCGATCGTGACGGCGGTCAGGCCCATCATCAGGGCCATCAGGCCCACGAACTCGGCGAAGCGCGGGCCCGTCCAGGCGTCCTTCTCCCGGGCGTCCTTCTTCCGGGCGCCCGTCTCGGGGCCCTCGCTCGTCTCGGACCGGTCTGCGGGGATCGGTGCCGTCCCGCCGCTCGCGCTGCTCGCCATGATGCTCCCGGGAGGCCGGCCGTTCGAAAAAATGCCGGCGCGGACCGAAAGCACTGCCGGAGCCCGGCGATGCCCGCAAGGCGTGCAGCGGCATGGCTGCGATGCGGGTGCCCCGTCTTCGCCGCGGGACCGCGACGCCGATCGCCGGGGCGAAGACTAGCCAGGTTAGGAAATTAGTCAAAGGCATCGCATTTGTTAGTTTAATAGAAGATTATATGTTATGGCTTAGACAACCCGGACACCGTCGCGGACGAGGCTTGAAGCAGGGTGACCGTGACTGCCGGCCCTACCGCAGAGTTCGACGAGGCCGGCCGCCTGGACCGGCTGCTGCGCTTCGACCCGCGGACCGAGGCGCGCTACGAGGCGGAGCACGGCCGGGAGCGCGTCGCCGCTTTGCGCCAAGTCGTCGTTTTCGGCACGGTCATCTACAACGCCGACAACTTCACCAGCCTGTGGCTGACGCCGGACCTCGTCGGACTCAGCCTGGTCGGCCACCTCCTCGTCGTCAGCCCGGTCTCCCTGATCCTGGCCTGGCTGGTCGCGCGGGTCGGGCCGACCGGCCGCGAGCGGCTTGCCCTCCTCGGGATGGTCGGTGCCGCCGCGTTGCCCGTCCTGCTGTTCTGGCTGACGAGGGCGCCGTACGGGGACTACATGCTCCATGGGGCGATCCTGTCGATCGTCTTCGGCAACATGCTGCTCGCCCTGCGCTTCCGGGACGCCCTCGCCTTCACGGGCCTGCTGGTCCTGATCGCCGGGCTGGCGGTCGCGACGAAGCCCGACCTCGACCCGGACCTGCGCATCGCCCTGCCGGTCCAGTTCGTCACCGGCTGCGCCTTCAGCCTCTACGCCAACTACCGGATGGAGCGGCAGCGCTGCCGCGAGTATCTGCGGGTGTCGGCCGCGCG
This sequence comes from Methylobacterium platani, assembly GCF_001653715.1. Taxonomy (GTDB): domain Bacteria; phylum Pseudomonadota; class Alphaproteobacteria; order Rhizobiales; family Beijerinckiaceae; genus Methylobacterium; species Methylobacterium platani. The sequence continues at coordinate 297,707 of NZ_LWHQ01000010.1, read as the reverse complement.
CTCCGCCTCCGAGGCGGCCGAGGCGGCGCGCCGGCGCTATCAGGACCTGTCGGGCACCGATGCCCTCACCGGCCTGCCGAACCGCCGCCTCCTCGACGAGCGGATCCAGGACTGGCTCGCCGAGGAGCGTCCCCTCGCGCTGCTGATGATCGACGTCGATCACTTCAAGCTGTTCAACGACACGCTCGGGCATCCCGAGGGCGATGCCTGCCTGCGCCGGGTCGCCGCCGTGCTCTCGGGCTTCGCGAGCGATCCGGGCATCCTGGCCGCCCGGTTCGGCGGCGAGGAGTTCACCGTCGTGCTGCGCGACGCCGGATCCCTGGAGCCGACCCGGTTCGCCGCCGCCCTGGTCCGCGCCGTCGAGGAGCTCGGCCTCCCTCATCCGGGACGGCGGGACGGCACCGGCGTCGTCACCGTCAGCGTCGGCATCGCGCTGCGGGCCGCGGGCGCTCGGGTCACCCGGGACGACCTGTTCGAGCAGGCGGACCGGGCCCTGTACCAGTCCAAGCGCCGGGGGCGGAACCGCTACGCCCTGACGGACGGCGCCGAGACCTTCGCGGCGGCCGGCTAGAGCCGCGCCCGATCGCTCTGCCGCACGGTCCACGACACGA
>NZ_LWHQ01000010.1:260460-296910 GCF_001653715.1 Methylobacterium platani | reverse complement strand
TATGGTCGGGCCAAGGTCGCGCTGTCGTGTACCGTGGATCTGCCGCCGGAAGCTGCTCCAGGTCTCTGATTATTCTGCAATTTATTTCGTCGAGCCGGCATCCGCTTCGTCGGAGGATGCTTCAAGCCATGTTCCGACGAAGTGGATGCCGGTTCGACAATGGCCCGCGTCTGGAAAAATCATCCGTGTCGCCTTTAAGGAACGGGTAGGGGGTATGACGTAGGGATAGCTGACCTTGCTCTGGACGAAGCGAAGAAGGGGACGACCTTGACGGCCGGCTGTTCCGCAATGCCCGATGCGACCGGCCGCCTGGACTGGTTGCTGCGCTTCGATGCCCGCACCGAGGCGCAGTACGAGGCGGAGACCGGCCCGGAGCGCATCGTCACGCTCCGCCGGCTCACCCTGCTGGGCATGGTGTTCTACAACATCTACAACTTCACCAGCATTGTGCTGATGCCGGACATCTTCGAGTTGAGCGCCGCGGCGCGGCTGCTGGTCGTCACCCCGGTCTCGGTGATGCTGGCCTGGCTGTTCACCCATGTTCGGCCGGCGACCCGCGAGCTGCTCGCCCTGAACGGCCTCACCGGTGCCGTGGCGATGCCGATGCTGCTGTTCTGGCTGACCACGGCGCCGCTCGGCGTCTACACCTTCGGCGAATCGATCCTCATCGTCGTCTACGGCAACCTGCTGCTGGCCCTGCGCTTCCGGCACGCCCTCGTCTTCACCGCCGTCGTCTTCCTCGGTGCCGGCCTGGCCGTCGCCACCAAGCCGGGCCTCGACCCGCAGCTGTGCTCCGCCTTGATCGTCCAGTACGGCACGGGGTGCGCCTTCAGCCTCTACGCCAACTACCGGATGGAGCGGCAGCGCTGCCGCGAGTACCTGCGGGTGTCGGCCGCGCGCTCCGCTTCCGAGGCGGCCGAGGCGGCGCGCCGGCGCTATCAGGACCTGTCGGACACCGATGCCCTCACCGGCCTGCCGAACCGCCGTGTCCTCGACGAGACCGCCAGGGCCTGGTTCGCCGAGGCCCGCCCCGCCGCCCTGCTGATGATCGACGTCGATCACTTCAAGGCGTTCAACGACACGCTCGGGCATCCCGAGGGCGATGCCTGCCTGCGCCGGGTGGCGGCGCTGTTCACCACCTTCGTGCCGGAGCCCGGGACCATGCCCGCCATCCAGGCGGCCCGCTTCGGCGGTGAGGAATTCGCATTCGTCCTGCGCGATGCAGGGGCGCCGGAGGCGGTCCGGTTCGCCGCCGCCCTGGTGCGGGCGGTCGCGGCGCTCGGCATCGCCCATCCGGGCCGCCCGGACGGGCTCGGCGTCGTCACCGTCAGCATCGGCATCGCGCTGAAGGAGGCGGGGACCGTCGGCACCCGGGAGGCGCTGTTCGCGCAGGCCGACCGGGCCCTCTACCAGGCCAAGCGCCGGGGGCGGAACGGCTACGTCCTGGCGGAGGGCGACGGCGTCGTCGCGGCGATCCCGTCGGTTTCGGTCGTCGCGCGATCCGCCTGGGAGCCTGTTTGAGCCGTAGCTTCTTTCATGAAGCCGAAAACGTCAGGGCATATCCGACCTTCACCCTCAGGATGAGGCGGAAGGATAGGATATCCCTGGTCATCCAGATTTCATCGACGAAGAAATCGCCCAGGCAGTCTCTGAGACCAGGCAGGCTCTGAGACCGAGCAGGCTCTGAGGCCAAGCGAGGGGCCGCGTCGCCCCGTATCCGTCGGGCCGGTCAGCGCCCGGTGCAGCGCAGCGCCTCGCGCTGGCAGGCGAAGCCCGGGGTCGAGCAATGGACCCCGTCGCCGCCGCGGGTGCAGACGCGGCAGGCATCGGTCCATTCGCGGCAGCCCGGATCGTCGGCGGGCGACACGATCGCCGCCGGGGGAACCGCGTGGGGCACCGGCCCGCGGGCCGGTGCGAAATTGGCGACGAGGATGGTCGCCAGGGTGGCGGCGGCGGCGATCCACGCGAAGGCGGCGTCGCGGGAGCGGTCGGGTCGGAAGTCGGCCATGCCGGCGGTCGTCACCCGCCGCTCCCCGCCTGTCAATCCGTCGCCTGCACGCCGCCTACTCGGCCGCCCGGACCTCGGGACCGGCCAGGCCGGCCGCGGCGAGGCGCGGCGCCGCCGAGGCCTCGGCGACCGGCAGCGCGTCCTCCTCGGCCAGGACCACGAAGCGGCCGGCCTCGCCGTCATAGACCAGCAGGTGGCCGGTCTCGATCTCGAACAGCCACCCGTGCAGGGTCAGCTGGCCCGACGCGAGCGCGCTCGCCACCGCCGGATGGGTGCGCAGGTGGTTGAGCTGGGCCAGCACGTTCTCCATCGCCAGGGCGTGCAGGCGGCGCTTGTCGTCGATGTCGTCCGGGTAGGCGTCGCAGACGATCTTGCGGGCCGCCTCGCCGTGGCGCAGCCACGCCGCGACGCTCGGCATCGTCTCGGCGAGGCCCGGGGTCAGCAGGCCCTTCATCGCGCCGCAATCCGAGTGGCCGCAGACCACGATGTCGCGCACGCCGAGCGCCATCACGGCGTACTCGACCGCCGCGGTCACGCCGCCCATCATGGTGGCGAAGGGCGGCACGATGTTGCCGACGTTGCGGGTGACGAACAGCTCGCCGGGCCCCGCCTGGGTGATCAGCTCCGGCACGACCCGGGAATCGGCGCAGGAGATCACCAGCGCCTTCGGCTTCTGGCCGTCGTGGACGAGGCGCTGATAGACCGAGCGCTGGCTCGGGAACACCTGCTCGCGGAACTGGGTGAACCCCTGAACGATATTGTCCATCATCGGCAACCTCCTTTCGCTGGCCGCAACCGTGCGGGCCCGCAACGAGGGGCCGCGCCATGATCCGGAGAACGTGGCAGGCGCCGGCCGGTTGCCCCGGGTCGCGGCTCTGCCTGTGCGTCATCTGGCCCGGCGGCCGCCGGGGATGAGGAGCCCGGCCTCGACCGTGACCGTGCCGGAGAGCCTCGTGCGCGCTATGACGCGGCGGCGAATTCTGCGACGACGGGGCGAATCCTCCTTGCGATTCCCCCGCCCGAAGCCCGCCGGAGACCGCCCATGCAGCCGCACACCTTCCTCTGCGTCGACGCCCATACCTGCGGCAACCCGGTGCGGGTGGTCGCCGGCGGCGGTCCGCTCCTGCCGAACGTCAGCATGGGCGAGAAGCGGCAGATCTTCGTCGCCGAGCACGACTGGGTGCGCCGGGCCCTGATGTTCGAGCCGCGCGGCCACGACGCGATGTCGGGCTCGATCCTCTACCCCCCGTCGCGGGAGGATTGCGAGCTCGGGGTGCTGTTCATCGAGGTCTCGGGTTGCCTGCCGATGTGCGGCCACGGCACGATCGGCACCGTCACGGTGGCGCTGGAGCAGGGCTTCGTGGTGCCGCGGGTCGAGGGGCGCCTGTCCCTCGAGGTGCCGGCCGGCAAGGTCGAGGTCGAGTATCGCCGCAACGGCCGCTTCGTCGACGAGGTCCGGCTCTACAACATCCCGAGCTACCTGCACGCCGCCGACGTCCGGGTCGAGGTTCCGGGCCTCGGGCCGCTGACGGTCGACGTCTCCTACGGGGGCAACTTCTACGCCATCGTCGAGCCGCAGGCAGGCTGGGCCGGCCTCGACGGCATGACCTCCGCCGACATCCTGACCCTGAGCCCCCGGGTGCGCGAGGCGGTGCAGCGGGCGGTGGCCCCGGTCCACCCGGAGGATCCGCGCATCCAGGGCCTGAGCCACGTGATGTGGGCCGACCGGGCGAAGCACCCGCAGGCGCACGCCCGCAACGCGGTGTTCTACGGCGCTAAGGGCATCGACCGCTCGCCCTGCGGCACCGGCACCTCGGCCCGGATGGCGCAGCGGGTCGCGAAGGGCCTGCTCGAGGTCGGCGACGACTTCGTGCACGAGAGCATCATCGGCACGCTGTTCCACGGCCGGGTCGAGAGCGCCGCCGAGGTGGGCGGGCGCGCCGCCATCCGCCCGAGCATCGGCGGCTGGGCCCGGGTGATCGGGCACAACACCATCCTGGTCGACGAGCGCGATCCCCTCGCCTTCGGCTTCCAGCTGGCGTGAGGGCCGGCGGGGCGTCCCGCCGCGACGCCCCGCTCGTGCGTTCCCGCTACTGCGACGCCTCCTGCCCGAGCACCGTGAACCCTTGCGCCTCGAAGAAGCGGCGGGCGGCCCGGCTCCTGAGGTAGGCGAGGAAGCGCTGGCCGCCCTCGCCCTTCGCCTCCGCGGTGACCGCGAAGGGATAGACCACCGGCGGGTGGCTGCCGTCCGGGAACACCCCGACCACCTTCACGCCCGGATCCGACTTCGCGTCGCTCTCGTAGACGACGCCGAGCGGCGCCTCGCCGCGCGAGACCAGCGCCAGGGCCGCCCGCACGTTGTCGGCCTGGGCCAGCCGCGGCTGCACCTGCGCCCACAGACCCAGCGTCTCGAACGCCGCCTTGGCGTACTTGCCGATCGGCACCGAGCTGACCTCGCCGGTGGCGAGCCGCCCGTCGGGGCCGAGCGCCCGGGCGAACCACTCCGGCGTGAATGCCGCCTCTGTCACCGCGGCGTCCTTCGGCGCCACCACGACGAGGCGGTTGGCGAGCAGGTTCACCCGGGTCCCGGGCCGGATCAGCTGGCGGGCGGCGAGGTAGTCCATCCATTCGAGGTCGGCCGAGGCGAACAGGTCGGCGGGCGCGCCCTGCTCGATCTGGCGCGCGAGGGCCGAGGAGGCGGCGTAGCTCGCCCGCACCGGGAGGCCGCCCTCGGCCGTGAAGGCCTTGCCGGCCTCGTCGAGGGCGTTCTTCAGGCTCGCCGCCGCGAAGACCGTGGTCGGCTCCGCCGCGGCGGCGTCCGTCGCGGTGTGCCCGGCGGCGAGCAGGGCGCCCGCGAGGAGGAGGCAGGCGGCCCGGAGGGCGCGAGTGGGTCGCATGAGGTTTCGTCCTTGCGCTCGTGGCGACCGGCCGGTGGCGACCGGAGAGATCGACCGTCGCGTTATATGCGGCGGATCATAGCGCCGGCCAGCCCCGATCCCCCGTCACCAACCATCGTCGGGTTCACGCGACGCGCCGCCGCGTGCAACACTCCCCCCAAACGAACAAGGCGGCGTCCGGGGGGAACCATCGCCATGCTGCTCTACGAGCATCCGCTCTCGTCCTATGCCCAGAAGGTCAAGATCGCCCTGCGCGAGAAGGGCGTGGCGTTCACGACCGAGCTGCCCGAGACCTTCGGCACCGGCCGGAGCGACGGCGCGTTCGCGCAGGCCAATCCCCGCACCGAGGTGCCGGTGCTGATCGACGGCGACGCCCGCATCTTCGATTCGACCATCATCCTCGAATACGTCGAGGAACGCTGGCCCGCGCCGCCGCTGCTGCCGCGCGATCCCGCCGCCCGGGCCTTCGCCCGCATGACCGAGGACGTCTGCGACACCCAGTACGAGGCGGTGAACTGGGGCTTCGGCGAGATCCTGTGGTTTCGCCGCGCCACGGGGGCGCTGGCCGACCACCTGCGCGAGGAGGCCGCGGCGCAGACGCGCATCCTGCAGGACTGGCTCGCCGGCCGCCTCGGCGCGGCCGAGTGGTTCGGCGGCGAGCGCTTCGGCTGGGCCGACGCCGCGGCGGCCCCGATGGTCAACCGCTCGGTCCATTACGGGCTGGGGCCCGCGGAGGGCAGCCCCCTCGCCCGCTGGCACGCGCGGCTGCGCGAGCGCCCCTCGGTGGCGCAGACCTTCCGGGAATTCGACGCCGCGGCGGCCCGGATGGCGGAGGCCGCCGACCTCTACACCACCGGCGGGCGCCGGCGCGAATACCGCGACCATCGCCTCGAATGGATGGTGAAGTCGGGCGGCGTCGAGGTGGTGCTGGCGGGCCTGCGCGACCGCACCATCCGCTTTCCCTGGCCCGACGGCGCTCGTCGGCCCGAGGCCCCTGCCGACTGACGCCCGCCCGAGACACCCCCGCCCTTTCCGGGAGACCCCATGCACCCCCTGCGCATCCTCGACCGCCTCGAGGAGATCCTGATCGCGAGCCTGATGGCCGGCGCGACGCTGCTGATCTTCGTCGCCGTGGTCCACCGCTATGCGTCGGGCATCGACGCGCTCTACCCGATCACCGCTGCCATCCACCTCTCCTGGGCCCAGGAGCTGTGCATCTACATGTTCGTCTGGATGGCGAAGTTCGGCGCGGCTTATGGCGTGCGCACCGGCATCCATGTCGGCGTCGATGTGGCGGTGAACCAGCTGCCGCCGGCCTGGCGCAACCGGGTCGTGCTGTTCGGGCTCCTCTGCGGCGCCCTGTTCACCGCCATCGTCGGCACGATGGGCGCGCGCTTCGTCTACGGCCTCGTCGACACCGACCAGACCACGCCCGACCTCGAGATCCCGAGCTGGGTCGTCTACCTGGCGATCCCGCTCGGCTCCTACCTGATGTGCTTCCGCTTCCTCCAGGTCGCCTGGAGCTTCTGGCGCACCGGGGAGCTGCCCCACCACGATCCGGGCCACGTCGAGGGCGTGGTCGAGAGCCCGCACGCCGCACAGGACCTCGCCGCCGAGGAAGCCCGCACCGGAGGCACCGCCCGATGAACGCCGCCATCATCTTCGGGCTGCTCATCGCCCTGATGCTCACCGGCATGCCGATCTCGATCGCGCTCGGCCTGTCGGTCCTCACCTTCCTGTTCACCATGACCACCGTGCCGATCGAGGCGGTGGCGCTCAAGCTGTTCACGGGAATCGAGAACTTCGAGATCATGGCGATCCCGTTCTTCATCCTGTCGGGCAACTTCCTGACCCATGGCGGCGTCGCCCGCCGGATGATCAACTTCGCCACCTCGATGATCGGCCACTGGCACGGGGGCCTCGGGCTCGCCGGCGTGATGGCCTGCGCGCTGTTCGCCGCGATCTCGGGCTCGAGCCCGGCCACCGTGGTGGCGATCGGCTCGATCATCCTGCCGGCCATGGTGGCCCAGGGGTTCCCGAAGCGCTTCGGCGCCGGCGTCATCACCACCTCGGGGGCGCTCGGCATCCTGATCCCGCCCTCGATCGTCATGGTGATGTACTCGGTGGCGACGAGTGGCGCGGTGGTGACCGGGCCCGACGGCCAGCGCGTCTCCTCGGCCTCGATCTCGACGCTGTTCGTCGCCGGCGTGATCCCGGGCCTGATGCTGGCGGCTTTGCTCGGCCTCACCACCTGGTACCGGGCGCGCAAGTTCGGCTATCCGCGGATGCCGAAGGCCAGCTGGCGCGAGCGCTGGGTCGCGTTCCGCAAGTCGGTCTGGGGCCTGTCGCTGATCGTGCTGGTGCTGGGCGGCATCTATACCGGCGCCTTCACCCCGACCGAGGCGGCGGCGGTCAGCGCCGTCTACGCCTTCGTGATCGCGCTGTTCGTCTACCGGGACCTCACCTGGAAAGACGTGCCGCGGGTGCTGCTCGATTCCGCCAACATGAGCGCGATGCTGCTCTACATCATCACCAACGCGGTGCTGTTCTCGTTCCTGATGACGAGCGAGCAGATCCCGCAGGCGATGGCGAGCTGGATCACCGGGGCCGGCCTCAACTGGGTGGTGTTCCTGCTGATCGTCAACCTGCTGCTGCTCTTGGCCGGCAACGTGATGGAGCCCTCCTCCATCGTACTGATCATGGCGCCGATCCTGTTCCCGATCGCCGCCAAGCTCGGCATCGACCCGGTGCATTTCGGCATCCTGATCGTGGTCAACATGGAGGTGGGGATGTGCCACCCGCCGGTCGGCCTCAACCTCTACGTCGCGTCGGGCATCACCCGGATGGGCATCACGGAACTGACCATCGCGGTCTGGCCGTGGCTGCTCACCATGCTGATCTTCCTGGTGATCGTGACCTACGTCCCGGCGATCTCGTTGTGGCTGCCGCGGATGCTCGGGATGATGTGAGGTGATGTTAGACTCCGGGAAGAATCTTCGCTTCCCGGAGTCCCGCCATGTCGCTCGTGTTCCCGGTCATCCTCGGTTCGGTGCGCCAGGGGCGCAACGGGCTCCGCGCCGCCCGCTACCTGGTCCAGGCCCTCGAATCCCGCGGCCACGAGGCGCCGCTGGTCGATCCGGCCGAACTCGCCCTGCCGCTGCTGGAGCGGATGTACAAGGAATACCCGAAGGGCGAGGCGCCCGAGCCGCTGGAGCGGCTCGCCGCCCTCTACCGCCGGGCGGACGGCTTCGTGGTGGTCTCGGCGGAGTACAATCACAGCATCCCGCCGGCCCTGTCGAACACCCTCGACCACTTCCTGGAGGAGTATTTCTGGCGGCCCTCGGCGATCGTCTGCTACTCGGCCGGCCGCTACGGCGGCGTGCGGGCGGCGATGCAGCTGCGCGCGATGCTGGGCGAACTCGGCACCCCGAGCATCCCCTCCCTGCTGCCGATTCCCGAGGTGCACAAGGCGCTCGACGAGGACGGGCGTCCGCTCCAGCCGTGGCTGGAGCGCCCGACGGGGCGGTTCCTCGACGAAATGACGTGGTACGCCGAGGCGCTGCGGGAGAAGCGGCGGGGTGGGGTGCCGTACTGAACGGTTCGGCCGGCACCGAAGCATGCGCGGGGGGCGCGGAGCTAACGTCCGGCACCGGCCACCGATCGCGCCGGCGAGGATCGACCATGAGCCTGGACGCTGCCATCCGCCACATCCACGCGCAGTGGCACGACACCGTCGTGCGTCGCGACATCGAAGGATTGATGACGCTCTACGCCGACGATGCCGTTTTCGAGAGCCCGCTGGTCTGGGCGGCCCTGCCCGAGGGCGGTACCGGGGTGCTGATGGGCAAGCCCGCGATCAGGGATTTCTTCGAGACCGGATTCCGCTCGCCGCAGAACGGCCTGGGCCGCTGGTACCGCACGAGCGTCTTCTTCTCCAACGGGCAGCAACTGGCGTGGGAATACCCGCGCCAGACGCCCGAGGGCGACCAGATCGACCTCATGGAGATGATCGACGTGTCCGATGGGCTCATCGCCCATCACCGGGTCTATTGGGGCTGGGTGGGAATCAGGACGCTGTCGCGGTTGCCGCCGTGATAACTGGAGCGTCCCCTCGACGAAGCGGATGCCGGTTCGTCGAGAGGATGGCGGCAAAGCCAAAGATCGAAAACAGTATCCGATCGCGACACGATACAGTCTACGACAGTCGCGTCTCCGCCTCTCCTCCTTTCCCGGACGACTGCAGCGTCAGCGGAAGGAGATCCGGGATCCAGCACAAGAAGCGCCGCGAAGCGGCTCTGAATGTTGTACCGTTGCAAACAAACAGACGCTTCGCGACTTTTTGCGCTGGATCCCGGATCTCCTTCCACTTCGTTCCAGTCGTCCGGGAAAGGGGGGAGAAGCGGAAGCGGGTTGGGCCGAGCGAGGAATCTTGGCTGCGCCGAACTTTCGCTGCATGCCAGTGTCGTGTGCTGTGCCGCGTCGCCATCGGACGCTGTTTAACCCCGCCGTCAGACCACCCCCGCCCGAAGAATGTCGTGGATGTGCAGGATGCCGACCGGGCGCCCGCGCTCCACCGCGAACAGGGCGGTGATCCGGCTGCGGTTCATCAGCTCCAGGGCGGCGCTGGCGAAGGTGCCGGGGGTGGTGGTGATCGGGGTCGGCGTCATCACCTCCTCGACCCGGCGGGCGAGGAGGTCGCTGTGGCCGGCGCCCGCGCTCATGTGGCGGCGCACGTCGCCGTCGGTGATCATGCCGACGAGCTGGCCGTGATCGTCGACGATGCCGGCGCAGCCGAAGCGCTTGCCCATCACGGCGATCAGCGCCTCCGAGACCCGCAGGCCCCGGGGCACCAGCGGCATCTCCTCGCCGGCGTGCATCAGCTGCGCCACGGTCTTGAGCCGCGCCGCGAGCTTGCCGCCGGGATGGAAGACCTTGAAGTCGCTGGCCGAGAAGCCGCGGCGCTCCAGGAGCGCCACCGCCAGCGCGTCGCCGAGCGCGAGCTGGATCACGCTCGACGAGGTCGGCGCGAGGTTGTGCGGGCAGGCCTCCTTCACCAGCGGCAGCGGCAGCAGGATGTCGGCGGCCTGGCCGAGCGTGCTGGCCGGGTTCGAGGTCATGCCGATCAGCCGCACGGCGAAGCGCTTCGCGAAGCTGATCAGGTCGCCGAGCTCGGTCGTCTCGCCCGACCAGGACAAGGCGATGACGATGTCCTGCTGGGTGATCATCCCGAGGTCGCCGTGGCTGGCCTCGCTCGGGTGGATGAACGAGGCCGGCGTGCCGGTGGAGGCCAGCGTCGAGGCGATCTTGCGGCCGATATGGCCGCTCTTGCCGATGCCCGACACGATCACCCGGCCGGGGATCTCGTGGATCGCCGCGACGGCGGCGCCGAACCCGGCCTTCAGCTCGTGGTCGAGGGCGCGGGCGAGGGTCATGAGCGCCTCGGCCTCGGTGCGGACGCTGCGGATGGCGGAGAAATGCGCCGCCTCGACCACCTGCCCGCCCGCCTCGGCCTCCGCCGCGTAGCTCCCGGCCCGGTTCGAACTCTCCATCGTGCTCCTCGACGCCGCCATCATCCGTTGCCGGAGCCTGCCGACTCATTTGCGGCCAGAATACGTGCGGCGTTCCGGCCGCGGGCGATTTTCGTCGCCGGAGGCCCGGCCGTGGCGCGGGAGCCTCAGGCCCCGCGCCGCGCCCCGCCCCCGAGATAGCCCTCGACGAGGCCGGTCAGCTCGGCGGCGGTCTCGGCGACGGTGTGGTCGGCGGTGTCGATCACCGCGCGGGCGCGGGCGTAGAGAGGCTCGCGGCTGACCAGGATGCCGCGGATCTCCCGCAGGGCGTTGTCGCTGTCGGGGATCCGCGTCGGGGCGATGCCCTTCGCCGCCTGCTCGCGGACGCGGTGGATGTGCTCCTCCGGCCGCGCCTTGAGCCAGACGGTGAAGAAGGCCGAGAGCAGCAGGTCGAAGGTGACCGGCTCGGCGACGATGCCGCCGCCGGTCGCCAGCACCATCGGGCCCGGCCGCTCGGCGAGGCGGCGCAACGCCCCCTGCTCCAGGCGGCGATAGGTCTCCTGGCCGTAGATCGCGAAGATCTCCGCCACCGACAGGCCGTTCTCGCGCTCGATCTCGCGGTTGAGCTCGACGAAGGTCCAGCCCATCCGCTCGGCGAGGATCCGCCCGAGGGTCGACTTGCCGGCGCCGCGCAGGCCGATCAGCGCCACGCGCTGCATCGGCGCGTCGCCGGGCGCGGCCGAGCCCGAGAGGACGCGCTTGGCCTCGGCGATCTGGTCGGCGCCCGCCTTCTGCAGCAGGTCGCGCACCACCGGCCAGTCCGGCGGGCTCTCGACCGCGGCGATCAGGTCCTCGAGCCGCACCCCCATGGCCAGCGCCACCCGGCGCAGCAGGATGATCGAGACGTTGCCCTGCCCGCCCTCGAGCTGGGCGATGTAGCGCTCCGACAGGCCGGAGGTCTGCGACAGCATCTTGCGCGACATCGCCCGCACCGCCCGCATGGTGCGGACGCGCTGGCCGAGCACGGTCAGGAACTCCGATTCCGCGTCGCCGGCGGCGTTGTCCTCGGCCTCGGCGGCGCTCGCGGGCTCGTCCGCGCCGGGGCGCGATCCGGTTCTGCTGGGCATGGCGGGCCTCACCGCGACGGACGGGCGGAGCGGCGTCGCTTGCGCCGCGGGAGGACGGGGGAAGGGCTGTGACGGTTCATGGGATCGCTTGCGCCGCGGGCTCGGATCCCGCGGGGCGGGAGCGTCGTCCGGGCGGTTCCGGGGAAGGGCGAGACCGTGTCATACTTAGCCCATGCCGCCCCGCCCCGCCATGGTGCAGTGCGGGACGGCGGGGCGGGGCGCCGGAAGACCGCATCCGCCCCGGCCGCGCCCGCGGCGGAAGGCGGGCGAGCCGCCGCGCTCCGCCGTGGACGTCCGGTCAGCCGACGCGCTCGACCGCGAGCGCGACGCCCTGGCCGACGCCGACGCACATCGTCGCGAGACCCAAGCGACCGCCGGTCCGGGCGAGCTGGAGCGCGACGCTGCCGGCGATGCGCGCGCCCGACATGCCGAGCGGGTGACCGAGCGCGATGGCGCCGCCGTTCGGGTTCACGTGGTCGGCATCGTCGGCCAGGCCGAGGCCGCGCAGGCAGGCGAGCGCCTGCGAGGCGAAGGCCTCGTTGAGCTCGACCGCGTCGAAGTCGGACGGCTTGAGGCCGAGCCGGGCGCACAGCTTCTCCACGGCGGGAACCGGTCCGATGCCCATGACGCGGGCAGGGACGCCCGCCGAAGCGAGGCCGAGCACCCGGGCGATGGGAGTGAGGCCGTGGCGCTCGGCCGCCTCCCGGGTCGCCAGCACCAGGGCGGCGGCGCCGTCGTTGACGCCCGACGCATTGCCGGCGGTCACCGTGCCGTCCTTCTTCACGAACGGCTTGAGCTTGGCGAGCCCCTCGGCGGTCGTGTCGGCCCGGGGATGCTCGTCGCGCTCGACCTTGACGTGGCCGCCCTTGCGGTCGGGGATCTCGACCGCGACGATCTCGCGGGCGAAGGTGCCGTCTCCTTGCGCCCGGGTCGCGCGCTGCTGCGAGCGCAGCGCGAAGGCGTCCTGGTCGGCGCGGCCGACCTGGTAGTCCTCGGCGACGTTCTCGGCGGTCTCCGGCATCGAATCGACGCCGTACTGAGCTTTGAGCACCGGATTGATGAAGCGCCAGCCGATCGTGGTGTCGTGGATCTCGGCCTGGCGCTGGAACGCGCCCTCGCTCTTGCCCATCACGAACGGCGCCCGGGTCATCGACTCGACGCCGCCGGCCACCGCGAGGTCGATGTCGCCGGCCCGGATCGCCCGCGCCGCCGCCCCGACCGCGTCGAGGCCGGAGGCGCAGAGCCGGTTCAGGGTCAGGCCCGGCACCCGCTCGGGGTAGTCGGCGAGCAGGAGCGCCATGCGGGCGACGTTGCGGTTGTCCTCGCCGGCCTGGTTGGCGCAGCCGAGAAACACCTCCTCGACCGCCTCCTTCAGGGCCGGGTTGCGCCGGGCCAGTTCCGCCAGCGGCACGGCCGCGAGGTCGTCCGCCCGCACACGGGCCAGCGCACCGCCGTAGCGGCCGATCGGCGTGCGCACGTAATCGCAGATGTAGACGTCCCGCGCCGCGCTCATGGGCTCCTCCCGTGCTTCGTTTCGAAAAATCGGTACGGCGGAGCGGGGCTCCGATCAAGCCCCCGGAGGCCGCCGCGACGGCCCCTCGGCCGGGCTGACAGAATGTCGCGGCTCCTTGTGCGGTGCGGTCGGAACCCCCACTGTCCCGCTCCGTGACCGGTCGTCTCTGGACATCTCTCGCGCGTTTCTGCGCGACCGCCCTTCTCGGCCTCGGCCTCGCCTTCCTGGCGGTGTCGGCGGCGGATGCCGCGGTCGGCCGCACCGAGCCCGTGCTGCGCGCCGCGCACGGCGCCTCGCCGATGGCGAGCCTGCACGCCCACTGGGTCAAGGCCCCGACCTGCACCCTCACCGCCGGCGGCGTCGACAACCCGCGGCCCGACGACGGCGGGGCCGCCAGCCTGGCCCAGGCCTGCGCCGGCGACGGCCCGGCCGCGAGCGCCGCGACGCTGCTGCCGCCCCGCCGCCTCGGCGCCCTGGCACGCGAGGGCGCCGCCTTGCCCGAGCGCCCGCCGAAGCGCGGCGCCTGACGGCCCGCCGCCGGACGCGGACCTGCCGTCACATCTCCGCCTCGGAACCCTGCGAGCCTCCCGGCCGACCGGTGAGCCGTGCCGACACGGCGCGCGCCGGCAGCGGAACCGATGCGTGATCCCGCAGGACGGCCCGGTTCGCGGCGCGCCCCGCCCGTGAACCGTCGAGGCTCGACGGCCGGTCCTCTTCGGACCGACGTCTCACCGGACCCATTGCCGGATGCCCGGCGGCGCGACGCGCCGCGGCGGCGTCCCCTCCCCGCGCAGGAAAGACCGACCCGTGACCCAACGCCGCCGCCTCCTCCTCGGAGCGACCGCCCTCTTCCTCGGGCTCGCCGCCTGCAAGCCGGCCGAGCAGGCCGCCGCGCCCGCGGCTCCGGCCGCCCCGCCGGAGGTCTCGATCGTGACGGTGAAGCACCAGCCGATCCCCTACGAGCGCGACCTGCCCGGACGCGCCGCGCCGACCCGCATCGCCGAGGTGCGGGCGCGCGTCGCCGGCCTCGTGATCAAGCGCACCTTCGAGCAGGGCAGCCAGGTCAAGGAGGGCGACGTCCTCTACAAGATCGACCCGATGCCGTTCCGCGCCGACCTCGCCAGCGCCGAGGCGACGCTCGCCAAGGCCGAGGCCGCCCTGGTGCTGACCCGCCAGCAGGCCGAGCGCCTGGAGACCCTGCTCTCGCGCCAGACCGCCAGCCAGGCGCAGTACGACGCCGCCTTCGCGGCCCAGAAGCAGGCCGAGGCCGAGGTCGCCGGCGCCAAGGCCGCCCGCGACCGGGCCCAGCTCAACCTCGGCTACACCGACGTGCGGGCGCCGATCTCGGGCCGCATCGGCCGGGCGCTGGTGACCGAAGGCGCCCTCGTCGAGCAGGGAGGCGCCAGCAACCTGGCGACGGTCCAGCAGCTCGATCCGATCTACGTCGACATCACCCAGTCGGTCGGCGAGCTGAACAAGCTGCGCCGGGATCTCGCCAGCGGCGAGCTCGACCGCCTCGCCCCCGACGTGGCGAGCGTGCGCGTCATCATGGACGACGGCTCGCTCTATCCCGAGCCGGGCCGGCTGCTGTTCTCCGACGTGACCGCCGATCCGAGCACCGGCCAGGTGACGCTTCGCGCCGTGGTACCGAACCCGCACGGCGAGCTCTTCCCCGGCATGTATGTCCGCGCCCGGATCAAGCAGGGCATCGATTCCGACGCCATCGCGGTGCCGCAGCAGGCGGTGCACCGCTCCAACGACGGCCGTGCCCAGGTCTGGCTCGTCGGGGAGGGCGACAAGGTGGTGCTGCAGCCGGTCGAGGTCGGCCCGGTGGTCGAGGGCCAGTGGGTGATCCGCGACGGGCTCAAGGAGGGCGACCGGGTCGTCGCCGAGGGCTTCCAGAAGATCGTCGCCGGCACCAAGGTCGCGGCGGTGCCGTTCGAGACCACCACGATGGCGGCGGCCACGACGGGATCCCATCCCGCCCCCGCCTCCACCGAGCAGCGCTGAGGAGGACCGAGCCTTGGCGAGCTTCTTCATCGACCGGCCGATCTTCGCCTGGGTCGTCGCGCTGTTCATCTGCTTAGGGGGCGTGCTGACGATCCCGATGCTGCCGGTGGCGCAGTACCCGATCATCGCGCCGCCCTCGATCGCCCTCTCCACCGCCTTCCCGGGCGCCTCGGTGGAGGACCTCTATACCGGCACGACCCGCCTCATCGAGGATGAGCTGAACGGTGCCGCCAACATCCAGAGCTTCGAATCGGCGAGCGACTCGTTCGGCGTGATCGAGATCACGGCGAATTTCGAGCCGGGCACCGATCCGGGCTATGCCGGCGTCGAGGTGCAGAACCGCCTGAAGCGCGTCGAGGCGCGTCTGCCGGCCGAGGTGCGCCAGCAGGGCATCCTGGTCGAGGAGGCGTCCGCCGCGACCCTCAACATCATCACCCTCGTCTCCAAGGACGGGTCGATGGACGAGGTCGCGCTCGGCGACTTCCTCATCCGCAACGTCATCAACGAGATCCGTCGCATCCCGGGCGTCGGGCGCGCCACCCTGTACTCGACCGAGCGGTCGCTGCGGGTCTGGATCGACCCCGACAAGCTGCGCGGCCTGTCGCTCAACGCCGCCGACGTGACCCAGGCGATCACCCGCCAGAACGTCCAGATCGCGTCGGGCGCCGTCGGCGCCCAGCCGAGCCCGGAGACCAACGCGGTCAACTATCCGATCACCGTCAAGGGCCAGATGCGGGCGCCCGAGGAGTTCGGCGCGGTGGTCCTGCGGGCCAATCCCGACGGCTCGACCGTGCGCCTGCGCGACGTCGCCCGGATCGAGCTCGGCGGCGAGGACTACAAGTTCACCACCCGCCTCAACGGCGGGCCGGCCGCCGGCATCTCGGTGACGCTGGCGCCGGACGGCAACGCGCTCGACACCGCCAAGGCGATCCGTGCCAAGATGGTGGAATTGTCGCAGTTCTTCCCCGACACGGTGAAGTGGGACATCCCCTACGACATCACCCCGGCCGTCGAGGCCTCGATCGAGAAGGTGCTTCACACCCTCGTCGAGGCGGTGGTGCTGGTGTTCATCGTGATGTTCCTGTTCCTGCAGAACATCCGCTACACCCTGATCCCGACGATCGTGGTGCCGATCGCGCTGCTCGGCACCTGCACGATCATGCTGCTCGCCGGGTTCTCGATCAACGTGCTCACCATGTTCGGCATGGTGCTGGCGATCGGCATCCTGGTCGACGACGCGATCGTGGTGGTCGAGAACGTCGAGCGGATCATGTCCGAGGAGGGCCTGTCGCCCAAGGAGGCGACCCGCAAGGCGATGGGCCAGATCACCGGCGCGATCATCGGCATCACGCTGGTGCTCGTCGCGGTGTTCATCCCGATGGCGTTCTTCCCCGGCTCCGTCGGCATCATCTACCGCCAGTTCTCGATCGCGATGGTGACCTCGATCGCCTTCTCGGCCTTCCTGGCGCTCTCGCTCACCCCGGCGCTCTGCGCCACGCTGCTCAAACCCGTCGAGCCCGGCCATCACCACGCCAAGCGCGGCTTCTTCGGCTGGTTCAACCGCATCGTCGACCGCGAGACCGCGCGCTACGGCCGCGGCGTCGCCTGGGCGGTGAAGAAATCCGGCCGGATGATGGTGGTCTACCTGATCCTGGTCGCGGGCGTGGCCTACGCCTTCGTGCGTCTGCCCGAGGGCTTCCTGCCGGTCGAGGACCAGGGCTTCTTCACCGTCGACATCCAGACCCCGCCGGGCTCCTCGTTCAACCGCACGCTGGCGGCGGTGAAGAAAACCGAGGAGCACCTGCTGGCCCAGCCGGGCGTGGCGACCGTGACGATCGTCAACGGCTTCTCGTTCTCGGGGCAAGGCCAGATGACCTCGCAGGCCTTCGTGACGTTGAAGCCCTGGTCGGAGCGCGGCAAGGACCAGTCGGCGGCAGCGCTCGTCGCCGGCACCAACAAGGCGATGGGAAGCTATCGCGACGCGGTGATCCAGGCCCTCGAGCCGCCGCCGATCGACAACCTCGGCAACGCCTCGGGCTTCAGCTTCCGCCTCCAGGACCGGGCCCAGAAGGGCTATGCGGCCCTGATGGCGGCGCAGGAGCAGCTGCTGGCGCTCGCCCGCAAGAGCCCGATCCTCAAGAACGTCTACGTCGAGGGCCTGCCGCCCGCGCCGCAGGCGGAGCTGGTGATCGACCGCGAGAAGGCGGCGGCGCTGGGCGTCAACTTCTCCGACATCAACGACACGATCCAGGTCAATCTCGGCTCGGTCTACACCAACGACTTCCCCAACCGGGGCAAGATGCAGCGGGTGATCGTCCAGGCCGATGACAACCAGCGCCTCAACGCCACCGACCTGCTCAATTACGGCGTCAAGAACCAGCAGGGCACGATGGTGCCGATGTCGTCCTTCGCGCACCTGAAGTGGAGCGTCGGCCCGGCCCAGATCATCGGCTTCAACGGCTACCAGTCGGTCCGCTTCACCGGCGAGCCGGCGGCCGGCTTCACCTCGGGCGAGGCGATCGCCGAGATGGAGCGGCTGATGAAGGAGCTGCCGAAGGGCTTCGGCTATGCCTGGACCGGCCAGTCGCTGCAGGAGAAGCAGGCCGGCTCGCAGGCGACCCTGCTGCTGGCCTTGTCGGTGCTGATCGTGTTCCTGTGCCTCGCCGCGCTCTACGAGAGCTGGTCGATCCCGCTCGCGGTGATGCTGGTCATCCCGCTCGGCGTGATCGGCTCGGTCGCCGGCGTGCTCATCCGGGACATGCCCAACGACGTGTACTTCAAGATCGGGCTCATCACGATCATCGGCCTGTCGGCCAAGAACGCGATCCTGATCATCGAGTTCGCGCGGGAGCTCTGGAAACCCGGCACCAGGCTGGTGCCGGCCACGGTCGAGGCCTCGCGCCTGCGCTTCCGGCCGATCGTCATGACCTCGCTCGCCTTCATCTTCGGCGTCGTGCCGCTCGCCATCGCGACCGGCGCGGCCTCGAAGAGCCAGCAGGCGATCGGCACCGGCGTGATGGGCGGGATGATCTCGGCGACCGTGCTCGCGGTGATCCTGGTCCCGGTCTTCTTCGTCGTCGCGATGCGGTTCTTCCAGAGGAAGCGCGTGCGGGAGGAGAACCTCGACGGGGCGCCGGGGGCGGTGCACGCACCGGAACCGGCGCGGGACCACGCGCATAGCCACTGACCGGCTTCGCACGGGCCGGCGCGACGAGCCGGCCCGTGCCCTTGGCCGTTGGTGCCCCTCGCTCCCGGGCCCGCGCGGTGCTCTATTGCGGGCAACAGTCAGGCGCCCGACCGATCGGCGCCGCATCCCGACGGGAGTGACACGATGCGCGCCCTCACCCTCTGCGCCGCGCTCGCGATTCTGGCGGCGGGCCCGGCCGCCGCCGAGCAGGACATGCTGCTGGGCGCCGACATGACCTCGCCGGCGATGACGCAGGCCGAGATGACCCGCGCCGACGTCGAGGCCCTGATCGCCAGGGGCGGGCCGGTCGACCTGTCGGGCAAGGCCCTGTCCGGGCTCGACCTCTCCGGGCTCGACCTGCGGGGCGCCAACCTGCGCACCGCGCGCCTCAACCGCACGCGCCTGAGCGGCACCGACCTCAGCGGCGCCAACCTCGAGCAAGCCTGGTTCATCAAGGCGGATCTCGCCGGCGCCCGGCTCGTGGCGGCACGGATGTTCGGCATCACCGCCCGCGATGCCAATTTCAGCGGCGCCGACCTCACCCGCGCGATCCCGATCGGCGACTTCCGCGGCGCCAACCTGAGCGGTGCGACCCTCGCCGGCCTGAAGGGCGGCGCCGACATCAGGAACCAGTCGATGGGCCTGATGCGGACGGTGTTCGTCTCGGTGAACCTCACGGGGGCGAACCTGCACGGCGCCGATCTCGGCCGTGCCCGGCTCGACTATGCCGACCTGCGCGGCGCCGACCTCACCGACGCGGTGCTGATGGGCGCCGACCTGTCCGGGGCCAACCTGACCGGGGCCGACGTCGCGGGAGCGGATTTCCGGAACGCCGACGTGGCGGGGGCGCGGCTCGTCGACCTGAAGGGCGAGGCACGGGCCAGGGACTGGGCGGCGCGGGTGAATGCGGGCCGGGCGATCACGCGGTGATTCGCGAAACCGGCGTGAGGGCGGCGACGATCGGCCGTCGTGCGAGCCGCCCTGCCCGGCGTCCTGCCGGACGGGGCCGTAGGAGGCAGACCTAGCGTCCCGGCGATTTTCGCTCGCATCGACGCGGCTGGCCGACCCGGCGCCGCGCCCTCCGGAACATGTGCTGCGGCGACGGTGACGACACCGGCGCCGATGCCCGTTGGGTTGTCTTTCTCGTAATTGCAACCCTACAGGTTGTGACGCCCCGGCGCCCGGTTTGTGCTATCATTTGTTAATTGCCGGACGGTGTTAGTCCTTCGCTTGATTTCCGTCGATCAAGTCGATGATCCGCAATGGACAAGACGTCGCTACGATCTGAGGTGGTTGAAATCCCGCATGCGATCGTTATAGGATTATATAATAAGATAAAATGGCGGCTTGGAGGGTCTCGTGGGTCGTACAGCAACCTTTCAACATCAAGAGAAAAATCTCCTAGAGCCCGTGCATCTGGGCGGTGACACCGGTGTGTGGGAGTGGGACATCGTGAGCGACCGGTTGTGGTCGGACGATTACGTCCATGGGACGCTGTGGGCCAGCGCCGAGCAGCGCGCCCGCGGCGGCACGCTGGCCGACTTCGCCGCCTGCATCCATCCCGACGACCGGGACGCCGTCATCGCGCGCATGACGGCCAATGCCTCCCAGGGGGCCGCCTTCATCGCCGAGTTCCGCGTCCGCTCGGCCAAGGGCGACGTGCGCTGGGTCCTCGCCCGCGGGCGCTACGAGCTGGACGAGACCGGCCGGCCGCTGCGCGGACGCGGCATCCTCCTCGACATCACGGGCGCGCATCTCAGCGAGGTTTCCTACGATCAGCGGATCGAGGCGCCGCAGGCCTGTCACCCGCTCGAGCGGGCCGCCGACCAGTGCCTGTCGGTGCGCGAGGCGATCGCCGAGGCCGGTCAGCCCTTCCTGCTGAAGCTGACCGACATGCTGCTGCTGGAGCTCGGCCGCTGTCTCGCCGTCCTTGCCCGCAAGGAGCGCCGCAGCCGGATGAACTGACCCGCTGTCCGGTCGATCGCTTCGGGATGGGAGGCCGGCTTCGCTCGGGCGTGTGAAGCCTGCGGCTTCGCCGCGCGGGCCGGTCATGCGGCGTCCGAACGGATCGTCCGGAAGCCGTATGATCCGTACTGCCGAGGACGGTCCCGGGACGCCTCGGCGCCGCGGGCGCGGTCAGGCGGCGAGCGGGAGGCGCTGCATGTCCCGGAGGGCGTATTGCCGGTCGCGCAGGAGCGCCAGGCGGTCCAGCTCCAGGTAGAGGGCGTGTTCGGCGGTCTCGTCGGTCCGGCCCGTCATCAGCGCCATCCGCACGGTCAGGCCGTATTCCTCGGTGCGGCGCTCGGCAGCGGCGATGTCGGCGGCGAGGGTCGAGAGAATCGTATCGAGGGTCATCCGTCACGTCGCAGGTTGACCGCCCACGCACACGGGCGGCGGGCATCAACGCGCGAGAATGGCCAAGGTTCACGGCAGTCGAGCGGCGGGCCCGACCTGCCCTTTCCTTGCGGCGGGCCGGGCCTCCTGCTCCGCCCCGACGCGCCGGCCGATCGCGGCTCACTTCATGTTGGCGTCGACGACCCGCTCGAACTCGCCCGAGGCCTTCGCCAGGTGCAGCCACTGGTCGACATAGGCCTTGAACACCCCGTCGCCGCGCGGGAGCAGGATGCCCATCTCGCCGTATTGCAGCGGCCGGTCGGGATTCACCGCGCAGAGGCCCGGATGCAGCTTCTCCTGGAGCTTCACCTCGACGGACTCGGCGACCATGACGTCGGCGCGGCCCTGGGCGATCTCCTGCCAGATGACGCGGTTGTCGGGAAAGAGCTGGATCTGCGCCCTGGCGAGGTTGGCGCGGGCGAACTTCTCGTTGGTGCCGCCGGGATTGACGACGACGCGGGTCGAGGGCTGGTTGATGGCGTCCGTCGTCTGGTACTTGGCGACGTCGTCGCAGCGGACGATCGGCGCCTTGCCGTTCACCAGGTACATGTCGCTGAAGTAGGCCTCGCGCTGCCGCGGCAGCGTCACCGAGATGCCGCTCATCGCGACGTCGCACTTCGCCTTGAAGTCGGCGAGCAGGTTCGACCACTTGGTCTGGACGAAGACGGCCTCCGCATCGAGCGACTTGGCGAGCGAGCGGGCGAGATCGATGTCGATGCCGACGAAGTCGTTGGCGCCGTCGGGGCGGTACGAGAACGGCCGGTAGTCGCCGGTCGTGCAGACGGTCAGGACCTTGCGCTCGAGGACCTGGTCGAGGCGGGAGGGCTCCTCCGCCGCCCGGGCCTGCGTCGCCGCGAGCACCAGCATCGCGCCCGTCACCACGCGCGACATCAACGAACACACGGCCATGAACCTCGACTCCCCCTGCGACACGCCGGCAGCCTAGGCAGGCGCGAAGAGGGCGTCCAGGCTTTCGGACGAGCTTGGCACAGGTCGCGTGTGAGACTTTCGCCTCACCACAGCAGCGGGTGGCGGAACACCGCGATCCGGTCGCCCGCCTCCACCCGGGTCACCGCCTCCGGCAGCTCGGCGAGCCCGTCGCTGCCGGTGAGCGAGGACAGCACGCCGGCACCGTCGCGGGGGAACTTCACCGCCTCCACCGCCCCGTCGGCGCCCCGCCGCAGCGAGACCCGGACGTATTCCCGCCGGCCGGCCTTCTTGGCGTAGGCGAAAGCGGCGCGGGCGGGCTCGCTCGGGGGCGGATCGAGCAGGGCGCCGCCGAGACGGGCGATGAGCGGGCGGACCACGAACAGCAGCGTGACGTAGACCGCGACCGGGTTGCCCGGCAGGCCGACGAAGGCGGTGTCGCCGATGAGGCCCATCGCGACCGGCCGGCCGGGCTTGATCGCGAGGCGCCAGAACACCAGCCGGCCCACCGCCTCCACCGCCGCCTTGACGTGGTCCTCCTCCCCGGTCGAGACGCCGCCCGAGGTGACGATCAGGTCGTGGCCGGCGGCGGCCGCCCGCAGCCGCCCCGGCAGGGCGCCGGGGTCGTCGCGCAGGATGCCGAGGTCGCTCACCTCGGCGCCGAGGCGGCGCAGCAGCGCGACGAGGAGCACCCGGTTCGAATCGTGGATCGCGCCCGGCCGCAACGGCGCGCCCGGCTCGGTCAGCTCGTCGCCGGTCGAGAACACCGCGACCCGCAGGCGGCGGCGCACCGCGATCGTCGCGTGGCCGGTGGCGGCGGCGAGCGCGAGGTCCGGCGGGGCGAGCCGGCGGCCGGCCGGGATCACGAGGCTGGCGCGGCCGACGTCCTCGCCGGCGAGCCGGCGATTGGCCCCGCACCGGAGGCCTGCGGGCAGCACGACCGCGTCGCCCTCGCGCCGCACGTCCTCCTGCATGAACACCGTGTCGGCCCCCGGCGGCATGGCGGCGCCGGTGAAGATCCGCGTCGCGAACCCTGCGACCGCGGCGGCGTCCGGCGCGGCGCCGGCGGGCAGGCGCCCGCGCACCGGCAGGCGGGTCTCCGCGCCGGGCGCGAGGTCGGCGAAGCGCACGGCGTAGCCGTCGACGGCGGAATTGTCGAAGGGCGGCAGGTCGAGGCCGGCAGCCACGTCCGCGGCGGCGATCCGCCCGTCGGCCTCGACGAGGGGCAGCGTCTCGGCCCCGGCGACGACCGGCAGGCGCTCGGCGATCAGGGCGGTCGCCTCCTCGACGGAGAGCAGGGGACCGCCGAAGGCGAAGCAGTCGTCAGTCAGCTGCGCCATGGGATCCGGCCTCCTGCGACCCTGCCTCCTGGGATCCGGCGTCCCGGGAGTCCAGCCGTTCCAGAACCGCGGCGAGGGGCTCCGACCGCGCCAGCACGATATCGGCGATCGCCTCCACCGCGTCGAGGGGGACGACCGGCCGGCCGGCCCCCGGGAAGGGATGGTCGCTCGCCACCGCGACGATGCGGGGATCGTCGGGGTGGAGGGCCGTGCGGCCGTTGGCGTGGCGGTAGACCTCGAGCTTCGGATGCGCCTCGCGCTTGAAGCCCTCGATCACCGCGAGGTCGCAGGGGCCGAGCCGGCGCAGCAGCGCGGGCAGGCGCGCCTCCTCCTCGACCTCGCGGATCTGGACGACCCGGCGGCTCGACGAGACGATCACCTCGCACGCCCCGGCCTCGCGGTGGCGGAAGGAATCCTTGCCCGGCCGGTCGACGTCGAAGGCGTGGTGGGCGTGCTTGAGCGTCGCCACCCGCAGGCCCCGGGCGCGCAGGGCCGGGATCAGCCGCACGAGCAGGGTCGTCTTGCCGGCTCCCGACCAGCCGGCAAGGCCGATCACCCGCATCCCCGCGCCTCCCGCCCCCGCCGGCCCCATCCCCAGCCCTCCATCCCCACTCCTCCATCCTCTCTCACCCCCCCCGGGTGAAGCCGAGGGCGGCGAGGTCGGGCGCCAGCGCGGCATCGTCGAGGAGGGCCAGGAACGCGGCGAGCGCCGGCTCGTCGCGGCGGCTCTCCCGGTAGGCGAAGTCGTAATGCTCCTCGGTCAGCGGCAGGAAGCCGAGGCCGTAGGCCTGCGCCACCGTGGCGATCGCCACGCCCCAATCGGCCCGCCCCTGCGCCACCGCCGCCGCCACGGCGTTGTGCGAGCGCGGCTGGTTCCAGTAGCCGGCCGGCCGGGCGCCGTTCAGGAGCCCCTCGACCAGGGCCCGCGTGCCGGCGCCGGTATTGCGGTTGACCATCACGGCGTCCCCCTCGGCGAGGATCTCCGCCACCGCACCCTCCGCCGAGCCGCCCTCGAAGCGGGTATCCCCTTTCCGGAACACCACGCCCTGCAGCCGTCGCCAGCCCGGCGCCAGGGCGAGGCCGGGGGTGAGGTAGGGTGCGTTGTAGCGCCCGGTCTCGGGATCGAGCAGGTGCATGGCGGCGAGATCGCACTCGCCCCGGCGCAGGGCGGCGAGCCCCCCGGCGGAGCCGACCCAGAGGGTGCGCGCCGAGACGCCGCGGCCGGCGAGGTGCGAGACCACCCGGTCGAGGCCGAGGCAGTGGCTGCCGACGATCATCAGGTCCGGCGGCCGCGCCGCCCGGCCGATGCGCGACACCAGCACGGTCTCGCCGGCCTCGATCCCGGGCCGGTTCGCCGGCACGGCGAAGAACCCGTCGGCCTGCGAGAAGGCCGTGACGGCGCCGGAGCCCTTGGCGAGGGGCAGGACCACGAAGCCGTCCCGTCCCGGGCCGTCGCTCCCCCGGGAGAGCGCCGCCATCACGTATTCGGTGCGGCCGAGCTCGGAGGGCAGGCGCTGCGGCAGGCGCGCCGCGACGGTCTCCTCCTCGCGGGGGGCTAAGCCGGCGAGCGCCCGGATCAGCGGCACCACGAATTCGTGGAAGGTGAACATCGCCGAGGTGGGAAAGCCCGGCAGCACCACCACCGGCACGTCGCCGGCCTTTGCCAGGCAGAGCGGCTTGCCGGGCTTCAGGGCCACGCCGTGGACCAGGATGCCGGGCTCGCCCAGGCGCGCCAGGATGCGGTGCGAGACGTCGCCCGCCCCCTTCGAGGTGCCGCCCGACAGGACGACGAGATCCGCCGAGGCCAGGGCCGTCGCGAGCGCGGCCTGCAGCGCCGCCTCGTCGTCCGGCACGATGCCGCCCGGCACGGCGATCCCGCCGTTCTCGGCCACGCTCGCCGCCACGATGGCGCCGTTCGAATCGTAGAGCCGGCCCGCGGCCAGGGGCCGGCCCGGCGCCACCAGCTCGTCGCCGGTCGAGAGCACCGCGACGCGCGGCCGGCGCACCACCGCGACGTCGGCGAGGCCGCAGGCCGCCAGCATGCCGATCTCGCGGGCGGTGACCAGGGTGGCGCGGCGCAGGACCGTCTCGCCCCGCGCCATGTCGGCGCCGGCATAGCCGACGAACCGGCCCGGACCGGCCGCCTGCGCGAGCGCGATCGCCGGCTCCGGCCCGTCCTCGAACTCCGTCGCCTCGACCATCACCACCGCGTCGGCGCCGCGGGGCAGCACCCCGCCGGTGGCGATCGGGGTGGCGGTGCCGGGGCCGACCGTGAGCGCGGGCGCGACGCCGCAGGCCAGGATCTCGCGGTTGAGGACGAGGCGGCGCGGGCCGGCCTCGCTCGCCCCCTCGGTATCGGCGCTGCGGACCGCGAAGCCGTCGACGAGGGCGCGGTCGAAGGGCGGCACGTCGATCGGCGAGGCGATGTCGACGGCGAGCACCCGGCCGAGCGCCTCGTCGAGCGGCACGGTCTCGGGCGGCAGGGGCGCGTGCGGCACGGCCTCGCGCCAGCGCGCCATCGCCTCGTCCCGGCTCACCACCGCCAGGAACTGCTCCTGGCGCGAGGCCGCGGCGAGGCGGGCGAGGAAGGAGTCGGTGGGGGAAGCGGTCACAGCGGCAGCACCTCGACGGGGGTGCCGGCGGGATAGCCCTCATGGGCCGGCGGCACCAGCAGGGCGGCATCGGCCAAGGCCAGCCGGTGGAGCGGGATCTCGGCCCCGCCGAGGGGCTCGGCCCCGGCCGCGACGCGGCGAAGGAACACCACCTCGGTGAGCCCGATGACCGAGGCGACCTTGCGGGTGAGCGGGAGGATGACCGGCGGGTCGGCCGCGGCGCCGGAGAGCGCCGCCAGCAGCGGCCGGCCGAGGGCGAGCCAGGCGACGAGGCAGGCATCGGGCCGGCCCGGCAGCAGCAGCACCAGCCTGTCCCCCGCCGTGCCGAAGCCGGCGCTCTCGCCGGGGCGCAGGGCGAGGCCGTGGGCGTGCAGGCGCCCGGCCCGGGCCAGGGCATCCGCCCCGGCGTCGCGCCGCCCGGGCCCGGTGCCGCCGATCACCAGAACGGCGTCGGCGCCCGGCCGCGCCAGGACCGCGGCGAGGGCGTCGGCCTCCGCCGGCCGCGGGACCACCTCGGCGGTGCCGCCTCGGGCGGCGATCCAGGCGCCGAGCAGCGGCGACAGGGTGTCGGGCGCGGCCGCGAGCAGGCGCAGGTGCGGGCGGCGCACGGTCACGCGGTCGAGACCGGCCGCCGCTAGGGCGAGGGCGTGGAGCGGCGTCACCCGCTCCCCCGCCGCAACGAGGCGCGCGCCTGCCGGCAGCTCGGTGCCGGGGGCGCGGGTGCCCTCCCCGGGCGCGGTCTCGGCCTCGATCTCGCGCGGGTCGGCCCCGATCGCCTCGGGTGGCAGCAGCGCGTCGGTGCCGGGGGGAAGCGGATCGCCGGCCTCGACCCAGGCCGGCGCCCGCGCCAGCCGCACCGGCACGTAGGGCGAGGCGCCGACGACGGCGGCCGCCTCCACCGCCCAGCCGTCCCGCAGGGCGGTGCGCGCCCCCGGCAGGCCGGTCTCGACGGCGACATCCCGCGCCGCCACGGCGCCGACGGCCTCGGCCGGAGGCATCGCCGCGACCGCGACCGGGCGCGCCAGGGCGACGAGCGCCGTCACCGCCTCGGCGACGGGCATCAGCGCGGTGGTGGGCGCTCGCGGGATCACCGGCGGGCGCCCGTGAGGAGTGGCGAGGCCATGCGGCTTTCCCTGGTCCCGGGGCGGGCATCGAGGCGATGGGCCAAGCGCCTGACGGGATCAAGGTTTCGGCGGCGGGCGGAGGAGCCGGCGGAGAAAATGTCGCGGAAGTGCGGCGCCGGCGGAGCGCGTTACGCCGGCAGGACCGGACGGCCCGGCTCCATCCCTCCGGCGCGGCCCGGTTCTCCGCGATCGTCGCGTCCCCTCGCGCTTCGGCATCGACACGTCGATGCCGAAGCGTCCGGCGCATCGGCGCCGACGCGAGGACAGGGTCGCCTTGCAGGCTTGCCCGGCCCCTTCGAACGCATCCGTTCGAAGGGGCGGCGGCATCGTGCCTCCGCGAAGGCCCGGCGGCGTCCGCTCCGCCGTCCCGAAGCCTCTCCCGTCCGGCCCCGGGCAAGGGAGCCGGTCACGGTTGCCCGTCCCTAACCCTGCTCCGCCACGGCCGACATTGCGGCGCCGACATCGGCATCGGTCACCGCCTCGATCGGCTTGGCGATCTTGAGCGCCCGGGTCGGCTGTCGCACGCGCATCACCAGGATCACCGTCTCGATGCCCGGGCAGCCCCGATCCGTGCAGGCGATCTCGTTGACCGACAGCGCGTCCTCCTCGGCGAGTGCCAGGACCCGGCGGACCCGGGCGGCGAGGTCCCGGCGCGCCGAAGCCTGCTCCGGGGCCCGGGCGCGCAGGGTCCCGAGGCTCGGGAACACGGCTCAGGCCGCCCCCCAGGCCGGGAACGGGTCCGGCAGGGTCCGGTCCGCCGTCACGGGCCCGTCCTCGCCGCCGACGAGGCAGGCATCGAGGGCGCGCCGGATCGCCGCCTCGTCGAATCCGGTGCCGATGAAGACCAGTTCCTGGCGCCGGTCGCCCCAGGTCTCGCTCCAGTGCCGCGCCAGCACCTCGCGCCACTCCGGATGCTCGGGCCAGCGCGCCCGCGGCACCGCCGCCCACCAGCGGCCGAGCGGCGTCACCCGGGCGGTCGCCCCGGCGAGCGAGAACTCGCCGACCCAGTCCGGCCGGGTCGCGAGCCAGAAATGGCCCTTGGCGCGGATCAGCCCCGGCCAGGTCTCCCGGGTGAAGGCGTCGAAGCGGCCCGGGTCGAACGGCCGGCGGGCCCGGTAGACGAAGGAGGCGACGCCGTATTCCTCGGTCTCCGGCACGTGCTCGGCGGCGCCGTACAATTCCCGGTACCAGAGCGGGTGGGTCTGGGCCCGCTCCTCGCTGAACAGCCCGGTCTCCAGGACGGTGCCGAGCGGCACCCGGCCGAACTCGGCCTCGACGATCCGCGCATCGCCGTTGAGGCCGCGCACCACCGCGCGCACGCGGTCGCGCTGCTCGGGCGAGACGTCGCCGGCCTTGTTGATCACCACCACGTCGGCGAACTCGATCTGCTCGACCAGGAGATCGACCAGGGTGCGGGTATCCTCCTCGCCCGCCGTCTCGCCGCGGTCGCGCAGGAAATCGTGCGAGCCGTAATCGCGCAGCAGGTTCACGGCGTCGACCACCGTCACCATCGTGTCGAGGCGGGCGACGTCGGACAGCGAGCGGCCGTCCTCGGCCCGGAACGAGAAGGTGGAGGCGACGGGGAGCGGCTCGGCGATGCCGGTGCCCTCGATCAGGAGCGCGTCGAACCGCCCCTCCCCGGCCAGCCGGCGCACCTCCTGCATCAGGTCGTCGCGCAGGGTGCAGCAGATGCAGCCGTTGGTCAGCTCGACCAGGCGCTCGTCGGTCCGCGACAGGTCGGCGCCGCCGGCCCGCACGAGGTCGGCGTCGATGTTCACCTCGCTCATGTCGTTGACGATCACGGCGACGCGGCGGCGGTCGCGGTTGGCGAGAACGTGGTTGAGCAGCGTCGTCTTGCCCGCCCCGAGGAAGCCGGACAGGACGGTGACGGGCAGGCGGGAATCGCGGGGGCGGGCGTCGGACGGGCGGATCTCAGGCATGGGTACCTCCAGATCTGTAACAATATAACATTGCTTTCCCTGTCAAGGCGCCGCGGACCCGTGGCACTCCGGCCCCTTCCCGCCCGGCGGCCCGGGCGCGTAGACCCGGACCGCCCGGTCCGGACCTCCCGCATGCCCGCCTGCTCCCGTCTCGTTCTCCTCGCCCTCACGGGGCTCCTTCCGGCCGTGCTGCCCCTCGCCGCCCGCGCCGAGGCGCCGATGCGCGGCCATGGCGGCCCGGTGCGGGCCCTCGCGGTGACGGCGGACGGGAGCCGGGCGCTCTCGGGCAGCTTCGACGCCTCGGCGATCCTGTGGTCGGTCGAGGACGGAGCGGCGCTGCGGATCCTGCGTTTCCACGACGGGGCGGTGAACGCGGTGGCGCTCCTGCCCGACGGCGGGATCCTCACCGGGGCCGAGGACGGACGCATCGCGCTCTGGCGCGCGGGCCCCGAGCCGGAGCGGATCCTCCTCAGCCATGCCGGCCCGGTCTCCGGTCTCGCGGTGGCGCCGGACGGGCGACGCATCGCCTCCTCGTCCTGGGACGGCACCGCCAGGATCACCCCCCTCGACGGGTCGCCGGCCCTCGTGCGGGAGGGGCATCGCGGCCCGGTCAACGGCGTCGCCTTCCTGCCCGACGGCCGCCTCGTGACGGCGGGCTACGACGCGACGGTGCGGATCTGGCCCGAGGCGGGCGCGCCGCTGACGGTGCCGCTCGACGCGCCGGTCAACGCCGTGGCGGCCGCCCCCGACGGCGAGATCGCGGCGGCCGGCGCCGACGGCCGGTTGCACCTGCTGCGCCCGGACGGGACCGTCCGGGCGAGCCTCGAGGTCGGCCCGCGGCCGGTGGTGGCGCTGGCGCTGTCGCCCGACGGGCGCCGGATCGCCGCCGCGACGGTGGGCGGCGCCGTCGCGGTCGTCGACCGGGCCGAGATGCGGGTGCGGCTGACCCTGGTCGGGCCGGGCCTGCCGGTCTGGTCGCTCGCCTTCCGCGGCCCCGACGAGCTGATCACCGGCGGCGGCGACCGGCTGGTGCGGCGCTGGGACCTCGCCACCGGCGAGCCGATCGGCCCGCTGGCGATGGCCCGCCCGGCGGACCCGCTGGCGGCTTACGCCGGCGATCGCGGCGCCGAGGTCTTCCGCGCCTGCGAGGCCTGCCACACCCTGACGCCCGGCAGCGGCAACCGCGCCGGCCCGACGCTCCACGGCGTCCTCGGCCGCCGCATCGCCGCGGTGCCGGACTACCCCTACTCCCCCGCCTTCCGGCAACTCGACATCGTGTGGACCGCCGAGACCATCGCGCGGCTGTTCGAGATCGGCCCCGCCCGATTCACCCCCGGCACCAAGATGCCGGAGCAGACGATCCCCGCGGTGGAGGACCGGGCGGCCCTGGTGCGGTTCCTGGAGGCGGCGACGCGGTGAGGCGGATCTGCCTCAGCGTCATCTCGGACGTTGACAGGTGCTCGGGCGGGCGGGACATTGTGCGGCGGAGATCGTCATGCTGAGCGTCATCGAAGAGCTGACGGAAGACGGGGTCGTGCTCGACGCGGAACATCTGCGCGCGCGGATCGTCGACTGGCGGATGCGGATCGACGACCTGTATCGCGAGATCGCCGACTGGTTCCCGCATCTCGGCGCCGACCGGGGCGACACGACCGTCATGGACGAGCCGGTGATGCGTGCCTACGGCGTTCCGCCGATCCGGCTGCCGGTCCTGCGCCTCTCCGAGGCGGACGTGGAGGTTGGCATTCTCGTGCCGCGAGGCCTCTGGATCATCGGTGTGAACGGCCGGGTCGACCTCTCGGCGCGCAACGGCCAGTTCCTGATCATCGATCGGTCCGGCCTCTTCGCGCAGCCTCGCTGGACGATCGCCCCCGCCTTGGACCGCCTTGCCGTGGAGCCTCTCTCGCGGACGACGCTCGCCGGAGCCATCCAATGAGGGACGTTCCGTGAAGGACCTGGCGGCCATCACCGCCGTCTACTCGGAGTTTGCAACAAGCCTGGACGCGCAACTCGTCCAGGCGGAGCGTGCGGCAGACATCGCCCGCATCGGTCGCGTCGAGCACAAGCAACGCATCCACGACTCGGCTTACTTCATCCTCATCTGGGGCCAGCTCGAGGCCGAGATCAACCGGGTCGCCGAGCTCGCGGTCCGCAACCGCCGCAGCAGCATCCGCTGGGAAGATCGCCGCGCCTGGGACGCGCACGACCCGGAGAACATGCGGGCGAAGTTCGAGGATCGGGCTGCGCTGGTGCTCGACCGGCTCAACGTCGCCTCCGACGCCTATCGCAGGACGATTCGCTACTACGGCTTGCGCAACGGCATCGCTCACGGCGCGACCCTGGCGACCGGGATCGACGTCCCGACCATCATCGGCGACCTGTACCGGATCGCCGGCGAGCTCAAGGCCTGACCCTCACCCCTGCCGCGCCCGGATGTAATCCTCCGAGGTCCGGGGCTTGTTCTGCTCCGCCGCGTGCGGGTCGAAGCCCTCGGTCAGCACGTGCGAGACCCGGCAGCCGTCGCACATCATCAGGGCCTTGATCCGCGCCTCGCCCGCCGGCCCGGCGAACATCCAGTGGCGGTCGCGCAAGGTGCCGATCACCCGCTCGATCGTGCTGCGGGTGCCGAAGGCCTTGCCGCACGCGATGCAGTCGAACGGCTCCTCCTCCTTCAGGACCCGGCGCGGCGCGGCCCAGGCGGCGAAGTCGAGCTGCGGCACAAGGCCGATCACGTCCTCCGGGCAGGTCGCGGCGCACAGGCCGCATTGCACGCAGGCGCTCTCGGCGAAGGTCAGGCGCGGGCGGTCGGGATCGTCGGCGAGCGCCCCCGTCGGGCAGGCGCCGACGCAGGCGTGGCAGAGGGTGCAGGCCTCGGTCTTGAAATCGAGGCCGCCGAACGGCGCGCCGGCATCGAGCGGCACCCGGTCGACGGGACGCGGCGCGGCGTGATGCATCTCCGAGACCGCGAAGCGCAGCACGCCGCGCAGGTCGCCGTCCGGCATGAAGCCCGACGGGGTCGGGGCCGGCGTGCCGCGGGGCCCCTCGGCGAGGGCGAGGCCGAGGGCGTCCGGGTCGTCGGTCTCGATGAGCGCGACCACGCCGGCCCCGTAGCCGAGGGCATCCGCCACCGTCTGGAGCCGCGCGGCGTTGCGGGCGAGCGCCGCTATGTCGTGCGCGGGGCGCGCCCGGACCAGGAACCGCACTCCGGCCGCGCCGTACGCGAAGGCCGCCGCGACCGCCTCGGGACCGACCTGGGTCACCTCGTTGACCGGCACCGGCAGCACGTCGGCCGGCAAGCCGTTGCCGAAGCGCGCGAGCGCGTCGATCAGGGGAGCGCCGTGCGCCTCGTCGTGGATCAGCAGCACCGGGGCGGTGCCGCCGGCCTTGTGGTAGGCGGCAAGCAGCGTGCGCAGGCGGCGCATCAGCGCGTCGGCCGGCGGCAGGGCGTAGGCCGCCGCGCCGGTCGGGCAGACCGAGGCGCAGGAGCCGCAGCCGGCGCAGACATGCGGGTCGATCGCGACGTGGTCGCCGGCGGGCGCGATGGCGCCGGTCGGGCAGACGTCGAGGCATCGGGTGCAGCCGGTGATGCGCGAGCGCGAATGGGCGCAGAGGTCGGCGTGGAAGTCGACGAAGCGGGTCTTGTCGAAGGTGCCGACGAGGTGGGAGGCTTCGAACAGCGCGCGCTCCACCGCCGCCGGGTCGCGGGGATCGGCGCGCAGGTACCCGCTGCGCAGCTCGTGCGCGGGAAAGAGCGGCGTGCCGCCGGTGAGATCGACGACGATGTCGCAGGTCGAGGTCGCCCCGTCCCGGGACGGCCCGAATTCCAGGGTCCGGCGCGAGGAGGCCAGC
This sequence comes from Methylobacterium platani, assembly GCF_001653715.1. Taxonomy (GTDB): domain Bacteria; phylum Pseudomonadota; class Alphaproteobacteria; order Rhizobiales; family Beijerinckiaceae; genus Methylobacterium; species Methylobacterium platani. The sequence continues at coordinate 264,475 of NZ_LWHQ01000010.1, read as the reverse complement.
GGCAGGGCGGTGTCGTCGACGCGCAGGGAGAAGGCGCCGAGATGCCCGGTCGCCGCCCGCACGGTGCCCTTCAGCACCGGCACCTCGCTCGAGCGCGGCGGCGCCACCTCGCCGGGGCGGGAGAGCAGCACCGTGACGTCGACATGGTCGGCGAGGCGCCGGCCGGCCTCGACCGCGACCTCGTCGCGGCCGTAGACGAGCGCCACGCCCTGGCTCTCGAAGCTGACGCTCGCCGGGGCCGGCGCCGGCTCGGCGGCGGCGGCGAGGAGCGCCGCCATCTTCGGGCCCGCCGCGCCGCCCTGCGCCGACCAGCCGGCGGTCTCTCGGATATTGGCGAAGGCGACGCTGTCCCCGGCGCTCAGCTCCTCAGCCACCTCGCGGAACAGCGGCGCCTTGAGGGTGCAGGACACGGTGACGGGGCTGCCGGAGGCCAGCGCCGCCCGCACCCGCTCGAGCTCGCGGCCGCAGAGCTGGTCGCCCGTCTCCAGTCGTCCGCCGCAGGCCTTGCCGATCGCCGCCGCGTCGAGGGGCATGCTGCCCTCGCAGGAGCAGGCGATCACGATCCGATCCGACACCACGTCACTCTCCGACAGGGCCTCGTGCCCGCTCCGGACGCCCTTGCGACGTCCGCGGGCCGCCCCTGGGGCGTCATGCCCCTTGTTCACCGGTGAAGCGCTATATACGAGCCGTTAAAAAGAACGACCCGACACGTGCGCGCAGGCGCTCCCCGACATCCCTCATGACCGTGCCCGACCCGCAGAGCCTGATGCTGCCCCCGGCCTTCCACCCGCTGCGCCTGGCCGCCGCGGCCGGGACGGCGCATGACCGGGCCTGCGCGCTCGCCGGGGCGGACGGCGAGGCCGCCGGCACCCTGGTGGTCGGGGCGCGGCCGGGTCTCGTCGACGTCGCCGTGGTGCTGGCGCCCGAGGAGCCGCTGGCTCTCGCCCGCCGCGTCGGGCTCGTCGGCCTCACCGCCCTCGCCGAGGCGGTCGGCAGCCACGCGCCGCCCGACAAGCCGGTGATCCTCGATGCGCGCGGCACGCTGGTCTTCGACCGCGCCCGCCTCGGCGGCGGGCGCCTCGCCTGGCCGGCCGCTTGCCCCGAGGAGGCGGTGCCGGACTGGCTGGTGTTCTCCTTCATGCTGATCGCGTCGAAGCGCGAGGCCGGCGATCCCGGCCACACCCCCGATTCGACCTCGCTGGAGGAGGAGGGTTTCGAGGCCGGCGGCGACGCGCTGGTCGAGAGCTTCGCCCGTCACCTCCTGCGCGGCCTGTCGCTCTGGGCCGAGGACGGGCCGGCGGCGGCGGTCGATCGCGCAAGGGATCATCTCGACGCCGCCGACGGGCCGCTCGCCCTCGACGGGACCGGCTGGTTCGACCCGGCCCGGGGAGGCCCGCGCCTGTGAGCCTCAAGCTGCCGCGCACCCTGCGGCTCGACCCCTCCGACACCCTGGTCTTCCCCCGGGCCGCCCCGCCCGGCGAATGGGCGGTGACCGGCAGCTTCCTGTTCCTCGACGCCGATCCCGCCTCCCTCGCCGGCAAGGAGCGGGCGGCGTTCCGGGCCGGCTTCGTCGGCATCGCGTCGTTCGGCTTCTCGACCCTGGTGGTGGTGAGCGAGGCGAGCGAGGCCGAGCGCGACGCCGTGATCGATGCCCTCGCCGCCCAAGTCCGGGATCGCCTCGGCGCGCCGGATCGCGAGAGCGCCGAGGCGGCCGCCCGGGAGGAGATCGCGGTCGCCGAGTCCCTGTGCGGCCCGCCGGTCGGCACCGTGCTGGCGCTCCACCGCACGATCGAGGACGGCGAGATCCGCGAGCGCTTCCGGGCGCTGCGCCCGCGGGAGGGCACCGTTCCCGGCACCGACCGGCGCCACGCCTATGCCCGCGCCTTCGACTTCTACGAGACCGACGAGGAGCCCGAGGAGCGGGTCGACCTCGCCGGCCTGCTCAACCGGAACCCGTCCTGAGAGCCCGTCATGCCTGAATTCTGGGTCTCGAGCGGCCACCACCTCACGCGGCGCGACGCGGGCGGCGGGCTCGTCGTCACCGACGAGCTGCTGCTGGCCTATCTCGCCCGCCCCGAGCTGATGCCGCCGGAGGAGGCCTGCGACGCCGAGCGGGCGCTTCACGCCGCGCTCCTCGCCGATCCGCGGCGCCCGGTCGCGCCCGCGGAGATCGCGGCCCTGGCCGATGCGGATGCCCGCGAGAACTGGGAGCTGATCCTCGCCTTCCGCGACCGGCTGCTCGCCGCCCGCTCGGTCGAGGCGGCCTATCTCGACCTCGTCCGCCGGGGGGCCGCCGGCACGCCGCCGCTCTTCCTCAACCAGCTCGTGCACCTCACCTTACGCAACGCGCTCGACGGCTGCGACGACCCCTACACCCTGCGCGCCGCCGAGCTGTTCTTCCGCCCGCAGCGCGCCTCGCTCGGCGACGGGACGCTGCTGCTCGCCGATGCCGAGCTGATCGACGAGGTCGAGGGGGCCGGCCGGCCGTCGCCGCTCGTCGCGATGCTCGGCCGCGAGCCGGTCTCCGAGCTCGACGTGCTGACCGCCGACACCGCCTGGACCTACTGGAGCCGGTCGGATGCGTTCAGCATGGCGCTCAACCTCGGCTCCGACCCGAGGAGCCGCGAGGGACTCGCCCGGGCGATCGAGGCCTTCCTGCGCCACCTGCTCTCGGTCGCCGTGACGGTCGCGCCGATTTCCGCGATCGAGGATCAGGACTGGCGCTGGTTCGTCGGGCTCGACGCGGAGGGCACGCGGATCGGCAACGGTCTGTGGCGCGGCGAGGCGGTCGATGCCGCGACCCGCGAGCGGGTGCTGGCCCTGTTCCGGCTCACGATCGACGATCCCGCGAGGGCCGATCCGCGCCTCGGCGGCCGGCCGGTCTACCTGCTGCTCGCCATGTCCCCGGACCGGCTGGTGACGATGAAGCCGCAGAACCTGATCGCCGGCCTGCCGGTTGTCGCGACGGGAGAGGCCTGATGAGCACGCAGCTGATCTCCGTCGGGGTCGTCGTCGCCCGGCGCAAGCTGAAGGGCCCGTGGGCGAGCCATGCCTGGCTGCCCGTGGCGGTGCTGCCCGGGATGCCCGGCACCGCGCCCTGGACCCGCCTCTCGGCCTCGGAGGACGAGGAGACCTTCTATGCCGGCGCCTACGAGGTCGAGCTGCACCCGGCCGAGACGGCGCATTACGGCGACAACCTCGCGGCGGCCCGGCCCTCGCTCTGGGTCGCCCTGCGCGAGACCGGCCCCGACACCTACGCGGTCGCCACCGTGACGGCCGATCCCTACGAGGGCGAATCGCTCGCCGAGGGCATCGGCGAGATCGTCGAGGCGGTGCCGATGCCACCGGAGATCCAGGCCGAGGTCGGCGCTTTCTACCGGGCGTTCCACGTCGAGCGGGTGTTCCACAAGCGCAAGCGCGACCGGGCCGACCCCGAGGCGCTGGCCCGCCAGGGGGGCGGCGCCCGGCGCCGGCCGGAGGAGCCGTGAGCGACGGCTTCCTCGCCCGCTGGTCGCGCCGCAAGCGCGACGAGGCGCGCCGGCCCCCGGATCCCGCGCCGGAGGCCGCGACACCGGTCGCGCCGGCCGCCGCGCCGACGGAGGACGAGGCCTCCTTGAGCCCCGAGGAACTGGCGCAGCTCCCCTCCCTCGACGCCCTCACCGCCGCGACCGATCTCGCCCCGTTCCTGCGCGCCGGCGTGCCGCGGGTCCTGCGCAACGCGGCCCTGCGCCGGATGTGGTCGATCGATCCGGCGATCCGCGACTTCGTCAGCGAGGCGCGGGAATACGCCTACGACTGGAACACCCCCGGCGGCGTCCCCGGCACCGGCGGCGCGATCTCGGCCGAGGACGTGCGGGCGATGGTCGAGAAGGTGTTCGGGGGTGTGGAGGAGAAAAATGCTTCCGATAATCCCAAAAATGACGGAGCGAGCGCCGGCAGCCCCCCTCTCCCGAGTGGGAGAGGGGATGGGGGTGAGGGTGCTACGGTTCTGATCGAAGCTCAGACCGTCGTGCTG
>NZ_LWHQ01000010.1:253562-260429 GCF_001653715.1 Methylobacterium platani | reverse complement strand
CTACCCCTCTCCCACACGGGAGAGGGGATTCCGCGCCACCCCTCGGACCGCCCGGAAACATCCCCCGAGCCCCCCTCCCCGCCCCGCCTGCGACGCCATGGCGGGGCGTTACCGATTTGAAGCGTTAGAAAGTAGAATTGTGCGCCACGGATTCCCCGCTATGGTGCCGGCCTCCGGGGTCGCCTCATCCAAATGATGGAGAGGCACGAGTGCCGGGTGCGACCCGAGGGGCGAAGACCGCGTTGCGCGAGGTGACGGTGAATCAGGGGCCCGGTGCGGTCGACGAGATCGACGCTCTGCGCGCGCAGGAATACGACCTCCTGGCGGCCCTGCTCGGTCGTGCGCCGGGGCCGGACCTGCTCGCGGCCTTGCAGGCGCTCGACGGCGACGGCTCCCCTCTCGGACAGGCCCATGCCGCCCTCGGCCGCGCCGCTCGCGCGGCGCAGGCGCGCGAGATCGGCCGCGACTACTTCGCCCTGTTCGTCGGCGTCGGGCGCGGGCTGATCATGCCCTACGCCTCGTACTACCTCACCGGCTTCCTCAACGAGCGGCCGCTCGCCCGGGTGCGCCAGGATTTCGCCGAGCTCGGGATCGAGCGCGATCCCTCGTCGAGCGAGCCCGAGGACCATGCCGCTACCCTGCTCGAGGTGATGGCGAACCTGTCCTCGGGCCGCCTGCCGGCCGAGGCGGGGACCGACCACCGCTTCTTCGAGCGGCACCTGAAGCCGTGGATCGGGCGTTTCTTCACCGACGTTGCGGCGCAGGCGGCGACGCCGTTCTACCGTGCGGTCGGCGAGCTCGGCGAGGTGTTCACCACGATCGAGGCTGAGGCCTTCGCGATGGAGGCTTGACGTGAACCACGAAGACCTGAGCCGGGACGCGGACACGAAGAGGAGAGCCGCGATGCGGCAAGACAAGCGGCAAGAGAACGAGACCCGGACGACCGACGAGACCCGCAAGGATCGCGAGCCCGGCCTTGGACGGCGGCAGTTCTTCCGCGCGCTCGGCGGCGGCACCGCCGCGGCGGCGGCCGCGGTCGCGTCCGTGCCGCTGACGCCCACCGAGGCGAAGGCCTACGATCCCGGCACTGCCGAGACCCGGTCGCGCTACCGCGAGACCGACCACGTCAAGGCCTTCTACCGCACCAACGGCTACGAGACGCTGAAGAAGTGAGACCGGCGATGCTGACCAAGCGCAGGAGCGGCATTGCGGGCCGCGGCAGCCACCAGGCCCTCGCCGCGGGCCTGACCGCCCACACCCTCGACCGCCGCGGCTTCCTGCGGAAATCGGGGCTCGCCGCCGGCGGTCTCGCGGCCCTCGGCTCGTTGCGGCTCGGCGCGGTGCGCCCGGCCCAGGCCGCCGGCTCGTCCGCCGATCCGGCGCAGGCCGTGATCCGCAAGAACGTCTGCACCCACTGCTCGGTCGGCTGCACCGTCACGGCCGAGGTCGTCAACGGCGTCTGGGTCGGCCAGGAGCCGTCCTGGGCGAGCCCGATCAACCGGGGGGCGCATTGCGCCAAGGGCGCGGCGATCCGCGAGCTGGTCCACAGCGACCGCCGCCTGCGCTACCCGATGAAGATCGTGAACGGCGAGTGGCAGCGGGTCTCCTGGGACCAGGCGATCACCGAGATCACCGACAAGCTCCAGGCGATCCGCAACAAGAACGGCGCGGATTCGGTCTACTGGCTCGGCTCGGCCAAGTTCACCAACGAGGCCTCGTACCTGTTCCGCAAGTTCGCGGCCTATTGGGGCACCAACAACGTCGACCACCAGGCCCGCATCTGCCACTCGACCACGGTGGCCGGCGTCGCCAACACCTGGGGCTACGGCGCCCAGACCAATTCCTACAACGATATCCGCAACGCCAAGACGATGATCATCCTCGGCGGCAACCCCGCCGAGGCGCACCCGATCTCCATGCAGCACGTGCTGTCGGGCAAGGAGATCAACCGCGCCAACATGATCGTCATCGATCCGCGCTTCACCCGGACAGCCGCCCACGCGACCGAGTACGTGCGGATCCGCTCGGGCACCGACATCCCGGTGATCTGGGGCATCCTCTGGCACATCTTCCAGAACGGCTGGGAGGACAAGGCCTTCATCGAGAGCCGCGTCTACGCGATGGACGACGTCCGCAAGGAAGTCGCCAAGTGGACGCCCGACGAGGTCGAGCGGGTCTCCGGCGTGCCGGGCGAGCAGCTGAAGCGCGTCGCCGAGCTCTTCGCCAAGGAGAAGCCCGCGACCCTGATCTGGTGCATGGGCGCGACCCAGCACACGGTCGGCACCGCCAACGTGCGGGCGCTCTGCATCCTGTGCCTCGCCACCGGCAATGTCGGCAAGCCGGGCACCGGCGCCAACATCTTCCGCGGCCACACCAACGTCCAGGGCGCGACCGATCTCGGTCTCGATGTCACGACGCTGCCGCTCTATTACGGCCTCGTCGAGGGCGGCTGGAAGCACTGGGCCCGGGTCTGGGAGGTCGAGTACGACTGGCTGCAGACGCGCTTCGACGAGGTCCCCGCCAGCGCCGGCCGCAAGGCCCGCTCGCGCAAGGAGAACATGGAGACCCCCGGTCTCACCTCGACCCGGTGGTTCGATGCGGTGAGCCTGCCGGCAGACCAGGTCGACCAGCGTACGCCGCTGAAGGCCATGATGGTGTTCGGCCACGGCGGCAACACCGTGACCCGGATGCCCGAGGCGGTGAAGGGCATGGCGGAGCTGGAGCTGCTCGTCGTCGCCGACCCGCACCCGACCACCTTCGCGGCGATGGACGCCAGGCGCGACAACACCTACCTGCTGCCGATCTGCACCTCGCTCGAGATGGACGGGTCGCGCACCGCCTCGAACCGCTCGCTGCAATGGGGCGAGCAGATCGTGAAGCCGGCCTTCGAGTCGAAGAACGACTACGAGGTGATCTACCGGATGGCGGTCAAGCTCGGCTTCGCCGACAGCCTGTTCAAGAACGTCAAGGTGGTGGACGGCGTCCCCTCGGCCGAGGACCTGCTGCGGGAGATCAACCGCGGCGGCTGGTCGACGGGCTATTGCGGCCAGAGCCCCGAGCGCCTGAAGGCGCACATGAAGAACCAGCACAAGTTCGACCTCGTCACGTTGCGCGCCCCGAAGGACGATCCCGAGGTCGGCGGCGACTATTACGGCCTGCCGTGGCCGTGCTGGGGCAAGCCGGAGATCAGGCATCCCGGCACCCACATCCTCTACAACACCGCGCTCCACGTGAAGGAGGGCGGCGGTACCTTCCGGGCCCGGTTCGGCACCGAGCGCAACGGGCAGACGCTGCTCGCCGAGGATTCCTTCTCCAAGGGCTCCGACCTCACCGATGGCTACCCGGAATTCACCTTCGGGGTGTTCCGCAAGCTCGGCTGGGACAAGGACCTGACGGCGGACGAACTCGCCACCATCCAGCGGATCGGCGGCAACAACCCGGACGCGGTCAGCTGGGCCACTGACCTGTCGGGCGGCATCCAGCGGGTCTGCCTCGATCACGGCGTGATCCCGTTCGGCAACGGCAAGGCGAGGGCGAATGCCTGGAACCTGCCCGACCCGGTGCCGGTCCACCGCGAGCCGGTCTACTCGCCCCGGCCCGACCTCGTCGCCAAGTACCCGACGCGGCCCGACGAGCGTCAGTTCCGGATGCCCAACGTCGGCTTCTCGGTGCAGAAGGCGGCGGTCGATCGCGGGATCGCCAAGCAGTTCCCGATCATCCTGTCCTCGGGCCGTCTCGTCGAGTACGAGGGCGGCGGCGAGGAGACCCGCTCGAACCCCTGGCTCGCCGAGCTGCAGCAGGACATGTTCGTCGAGGTCAACACGGCGGACGCGGCCGAGCGCGGCATCAAGGACGGCCAGTTCGTCTGGGTCTACGGCCCGGAGAACTCGTCGAAGGCCAAGGTGAAGGCGCTCGTCACCGACCGCGTCGCCAAGGGCGTCGCCTGGATGCCGTTCCACTTCTCGGGCTGGTACCAGGGCAAGGACATGCGCGACTTCTACCCGAAGGGCGCCGACCCGGTGGTGCTCGGCGAGAGCGTCAACACCGTCACCACCTACGGCTTCGATCCCGTCACGGGCATGCAGGAGACCAAGGTGACCCTCTGTCAGATCAGCGCGGCGTAAGGGGGATCCTCATGGCCAGAATGAAGTTCCTCTGCGACGCGGACCGCTGCATCGAGTGCAACGCCTGCGTCACCGCCTGCAAGAACGAGCACGAGGTGCCGTGGGGCATCAACCGTCGCCGGGTCGTCACCCTCAACGACGGCAAGCCCGGCGAGCGCTCGGTCTCGATGGCCTGCATGCACTGCACCGACGCGCCCTGCGCGGCGGTGTGCCCGGTGAACTGCTTCTACACCACGGCCGATGCCGTGGTGCTGCATTCCAAGGACCTGTGCATCGGCTGCGGCTACTGCTTCTACGCCTGCCCGTTCGGAGCGCCGCAATATCCCCGCGTCGGGAATTTCGGTTCCCGCGGCAAGATGGACAAGTGCACCTACTGCTCGGGCGGCCCCGAGGTCGACCTCTCGGTCGCCGAGTACGAGAAGTACGGCTCGAACCGCCTGGCGGAGGGCAAGCTGCCGCTCTGCGCCGAGATGTGCTCGACCAAGTCGCTGCTCGCCGGCGACGGCGAGATGATCGCCCAGATCTACAAGGAGCGGGTGATCAAGCGCGGCTACGGCTCGGGCGCGTGGGGCTGGAAGACGGCCTACCGCGAGACGATCGCGATCTGAGGGACTTCCGATGCGCAGGCTGACCTCCCTCCTCCTACTGGCCGCGACCCTGGCGCTGACGGCCCCGGCCGTCGCCCAGGTGCGCGCGCCCGACGGCGCCCCCAACCCCACCGCCTCTTCGGTCAACGAGGAGATGCTGTTCAAGCAGGACCCGAAGATCCACGGCCGGATCTCGATCCCGAACGCCACCGCCGCCAACCTGATCCAGCCGCAGGGCCGGGAATGGCGCGAGTTCCGCGAATCCTGGATGCCGTGGATCGGCGGCCTCGCGGTGCTCGGCATGATCGCCGCGCTCGGGCTGTTCTACTTCACCCGCGGCCGCATCCGCCTCGAGCACAGCGAGGAATCCGGCAAGAAGATCCTGCGCTTCAACAGCTTCGAGCGCTTCTCGCACTGGATGACGGCGAGCTGCTTCATCGTGTTGTCGCTCTCGGGGCTGAACTACATCTTCGGCAAGCGCCTGCTGATGCCGCTGATCGGGCCGGAGGCGTTCGCGACGCTGGCCCAATACGGCAAGTACGCGCATATCTATCTCGCCTGGCCGTTCATGCTCGGCGTGCTGTTCATGCTCGTGCTCTGGGTGCGCGACAACATCCCGGGCAGGATCGACTGGATCTGGCTCAAGCAGGGCGGCGGCCTGCTGGGCGACGCGCATCCGAGCGCCGGGCGCTTCAATGCCGGCCAGAAGATGGTGTTCTGGATGGTCGTCGGCTTCGGCCTCGCCATGGGCGCCACCGGCATCATGATGATCTTCCCGTTCGCCGCGACCGACATCAACGGGATGCAGGTCATGCAGGTGATCCACTCGCTGATCGGCGTGGTGTTCATCGCCGGCATCCTGGCCCACATCTATATCGGGTCGCTCGGCATGGAGGGCGCCTACGACGCGATGGGCAGCGGCGAGGTCGACCTGGCCTGGGCCAAGGTCCACCACGACCTCTGGGTCAAGGAGCAGCAGGCCAAGACCGCGAGCGGGCCGCAGCTCGGCCGCGGTCAGGTCCCTGCGGAATGAAATTCCGGGCTAAATAATCGGGGCGGAGACAGCGATGAAAGCCTTCCTGGTCGCCGTGGCGGCGGCCGTGGTGCTCGCCACCGCGGCGAGCTTCCTGCTCGCCGAGAACCAGCGTTTCGCCTACCAGGCCTTCGCCACCTCGGGCGCGCGGGTCTCGGACCCGGGCACCAACCTCGTCGGCCCGCGCTGGACCGGCGACATCAAGGAGCCGGCCTCGGCCAGCCACAAGATGGAGGCGGGCTCGTGAGCCGGACCGGTATCGTCATCCTCGCCGCCGCCGGTCTCGCCGCCTCGCTGGGCGCGGCGCAGGCCGCCGGCCCGCCGGCCAACCTGTGCCAGGAGCTCGTCGCCTTCGTGCATCCGAAGGCGCCGGACGCTCCTCCCGCCGGCGCCCCCCAGCCCGCGACTGCCGCCGTCCAGGCGCCCGACAAGGGCGCGGCCCAGCAGCCGAGCGCCGGCGCCGGCGAGGTGCAGCAGAAATCGGGCCTGAGCGGCCCGGTGGCCCAGACCGGGCCCGGCGCCTCGGGCCCGCAGGGTCAGGCGCAGGCCCAGTCCCAGGCGGCCCCCGCCCCGGCGGGCGCCCCGGCGCAGAAGAAGCCGAGCCCCGAGCAGATCGCCCAGGTCGATGCGGCGGCGGCCGCCAACGACGTCCAGGCCTGCCGGGCGGCGGCGCAGTCGATCCGCCGGGCCGGCGTGGTGATGCCGGCGCCGCTGATCGCGCTCTCGGCGCTCGACCCGAGGTTCTTCGCGGCGCAGTGAGCGATCTGCGTCGCGAGGACCTGACAGGTCCAGGCAGGCGCCGTCGTCGCCACCGCTCCGCGTCATCCCGGGGGGGCCGGGACGGGAACCCGTGATCCATCATCGCTGACGCCGGAGACCCGGGCGGGCCGCTTTCCGCGTCATCCGGCGATGTCGGCGGCGATGGATCCCGGGCGCCGCTGCGCGGCCCCGGGACGACGACGGAGCATGCACGCTTCGTCGGCGGGAGCGCGTGGCTCTCACGCCGCGTGCCGCCCCGCCTCCGCGCCGAAATGCCCGATATACCGCTTGGCGATGGCCTCCACCGGCAGCACCACGAACACGTCGGTGGTGCCGAACTGGTAATCGACCACCGCGCCGTCGC
>NZ_LWHQ01000010.1:222162-253515 GCF_001653715.1 Methylobacterium platani | reverse complement strand
GGCGGTCCGGGAGCGCGCGGGCGCGCCAGCCCTCGGGGGCGCGGGCGAAGTGGTGCAGGAAGCTCAAGGGCAGCGCGAGGCGGTCGGGGTCGGTGCCCTCGAGGCTGGCGCAGCCGAGCATCGCGTCGATCCGGTGATGGAGCACGTAGGCCCAGATGCCGTGCCAGAGCAGCTCGACGGTGCGCTTGGTGCGGTAGGGCTTGAGCACGCAGGAGCGGCCGAGCTCCAGCACCCGCTTGCCGGCATTGGCCTCCAGCACCGGGCCGAGATCGTACTCGCCGGCGGTGTAGAAGCCGAAGTTCCGGTCGGCCTGCTCCTGGCGCAGCAGCCGGTAGGTGCCGACCACCCGGGGCTTGGGCTTGCGGAAGGGCTTCTGCTCCTGCGCGGCATGGTCGATCACCAGCAGGTGGTCGCAGACCGCGTCGTACTCGTCGGCATCGCGGCGCTTGAGCAGGGCCAGGCCGGTCGGGATCGCCGCCATCTCCTCGTAGAACACCCGGTAGCGCAGGCGCTGGGCCCGCTTGACCTCCTTCGGCGTCGTCGCGAGGCGCACCTCGAGCGGGCCGATGCGGCCGAGCACCGGGTCGAGGCCGGGGGTCTCGAAAGCCTTCAGGCGCGGGAACAGCCGCGAGGGCTGAGCCAGTCCCTTGAGGTGGATGCCGCCCTCCGCGGCCCGACCCAGGAGGCGGGTCAGGGGAATGCCGGGCGGCGCATCGCGGCCGTCGCCGGCCGGCAAGCGGGTGAGGAACGGAACCATGGTCGAGGCATCCCGTGCGGCGCCGACCGATCCGGCGCCCGTCGACGCGGTCGCCGCGACCGCCCCGCGTGCCGACAAGACACCACGAAGGCAGTACGGGAATATGACAGGGGTTTGCAAGAACCCTCAAGGACTTGAGCCCTCGAGGGGGTGGCGGGGCACGAGGCCCCGCCCGAAACGTCACACGAACTGGCTCAGGCCCGGGATCGAGCCGACGATCGGGCCCATCACGTCCTCGCCGGCCTTCTCGCGGCCGTAGGCGAACAGCTCGCGGCCCAGCGGCTGCATCTGGTTCATCGGCACGCCGGCCGACATCAGCTTCTGGCCGAGCGCCATCACGCCGCCGCCCATCATGCCGCCGAGCATGCCCATCAGGCCGCCGCCGCCCTCGCCGGCTCCGGCCTGGGCGATCGCCGTCTCGGCGCCCGGCATCGCGGCGATGAGCTGGTTGACCTCCGCGGCCGGGCCCTCCTTCTGCAGGAAGGCCAGGATGTGGCCGATCGCCGTCTGGGCCGTGGTCGCGTCGAGTCCCGTGGCCTGCGTCACCCGGGCAACAAGCTCTTCCATCGTGGTCTCCCGCACCTCTCGCGCGCGGCCGGCCGGCCGGCGCGCCGGGCGGTCTTCGGCGAAGGTCGCCGCGAAATCAAGGCGCGGGAGAAAACCGGGGGCTTTCGGCGTTGACAGAATGCGCCCGCACCCGTAACGGTGACATCTGGCGCGCGGGCTGCACGGTCCGCGCGCCGTCGCGTTCGCGGCGGCCCTCAGGGGTTCCCGGGCGTCAATTGCCAAAAAGACGACCCCGGCTGAAGCCGGAGGCCGGATGGAACACGGACGAGAACGATGTTCGCAGTGATCAAGACCGGCGGCAAGCAGTACCGCGTCGCCGCCAACGACGTCATCACGATCGAGAAGCTCGAGGGCGAGGCCGGCACCGCCGTCACCTTCGGCGAAGTGCTGCTGTTCACCGACGGCGCCGGCGCGACCCAGGTCGGCGCCCCGCTGGTTTCCGGCGTCAGCGTCGCCGGCGAGATCGTCAAGCAGGCCCGCGGCCCGAAGGTCATCGCCTTCAAGAAGCGCCGCCGCCAGAACTCGCGCCGCAAGCGCGGTCACCGCCAGGACCTCACCGTGGTCCGCGTCACGGGCATCAGCGCCGCTTAACGCTGGCCGCGAGCCCTTTTCCCAGGATTCAGGAGTTAGCCCCATGGCTCACAAGAAGGCAGGCGGTTCGTCCCGCAACGGTCGCGATTCGGCCGGTCGTCGTCTCGGCGTGAAGAAGTTCGGCAGCGAGGCCGTCATCGCCGGCAACATTATCGTGCGTCAGCGCGGCACCAAGTGGCATCCCGGCGTCAATGTCGGCATGGGCACCGACCACACCCTGTTCGCCCTCACCGACGGCCGCGTGCAATTCATGACCAAACGAGGCCGCGCCTTCGTAACGGTCGTCGCCAACGACGCCGCCCCGGCCCTGGAGGCCGCAGAATAACCCGACGGAGCCAGTGACGAGGGAGCTCCGCCGGTGTCCCCACACCGACCCGGCGACTCCTGCTCACCTTAGGCCTCCAAACGGCCAAGCTCCGAGCGAGATCACGAGGGAAGGTGGGGAACCACCTTCCCTTTCGTCGTTCTCGTAACCGCGCCCGAGCGGGAGGCTCTGGGTTCGGATCGGAGTCAGGCGATGTTTCCCGACCTCACCCGCGACGATGTCTTCCGGCTCGAGACCCGGAGGCTGTGGCTGCGCTGGGCCCGCCAGGCCGACGCGCAAGCCCTCGTCCGCCTCGCCGGTGAGAAAGCCGTAGCCGGGATGACCGCCCGGATTCCGCATCCGCTCGACCCGCCGTCCGTGGACACGTTCATCCTCGACTCGCGGCAGGCCAACGCGGACGGGCGGGCGCTGATCATGGCGATCACGCCGCGGCGGCACCCGACCCAGGCGATCGGCATCGTCGGCATCGAGCCCGACCCGGAGGGCGGTGCCCCGCATCTCGGCTACTGGCTCGGCACGCCCCATTGGGGCGAGGGCCTGGCCACCGAGGCGGCGCGGGCGATGATCGACGCCTTCTTCGCCTACACGGAGGGGAGCGAGCTCGCCTCGTCGGCCCGGGTGGTGAACCCCGCCTCGCGGCGGGTGCTGGAGAAGTGCGGCTTCGCCTCGGTCGGCTCCGGCCTTCAGGCCTTCCCGGCCCGCGGCGGGGTCTTCCCGGTCGACCGGTTCCGGCTCGACCGGCGGGCCTGGGACAGCCTGAAGACCTGGCACGCCGCCGGTCTCGTCTTCGAGCGTCACGACCGGGCGGAATGCCGGGTCGGCGCCTGATCTGATATCCTTCCGGCGACCGGGGCCCTCCCCGGCCGCCCTCATGCGAGTCTGGAGTTCATCCCGTGAAGTTCCTCGACGAGGCCAAGGTCTACGTCCGTTCGGGAGACGGCGGCGCCGGCTGCGTCTCGTTCCGGCGGGAGAAGTTCATCGAGTTCGGCGGGCCCGACGGCGGCGACGGCGGCCGCGGCGGCGACGTCTGGGTCGAGTGCGTCGAGGGGCTGAACACCCTGATCGACTACCGCTACCAGCAGCATTTCAAGGCTCGCAAGGGCGAGCACGGCTCGGGCCGCAACCGCGCCGGGGGCAAGGGCGAGGACGTGATCCTCAAGGTGCCGGCCGGCACCGAGATCCTGGCCGAGGACCACGAGACGCTGATCGCCGACATGACCAGTGTCGGCCAGCGGGTACGCCTCGCCAAGGGCGGCAACGGCGGCTTCGGCAACGCCTATTTCACGACCTCGACCAACCGCGCCCCGCGCCACGCCAATCCGGGCCTCGAGGGCCAGGAGCACTGGCTCTGGCTGCGGCTGAAGCTCATCGCCGATGCGGGCCTCGTCGGCCTGCCGAATGCCGGCAAGTCGACCTTCCTCGCCGCCGTCACGGCGGCCAAGCCCAAGATCGCCGACTACCCCTTCACCACCCTGCATCCGGGCCTCGGCGTGGTGCGGGTCGATACCCGGGAATTCGTGCTCGCCGACATCCCAGGCCTGATCGAGGGCGCGCACGAGGGCGTCGGCCTCGGCGACAAGTTCCTGGCCCATGTCGAGCGCTGCCGGGTGCTGCTCCACCTCGTCGAGGGCACGAGCGAGGATGCCGGCGCCGCCTACCGGCTGGTGCGCACCGAACTCGAAGCCTACGGCCACGGCCTGGGGGACAAGCCCGAGGTGGTGGCGCTGTCGAAGGCCGACACCCTCGACGCCGAGACCCTGGCGCTCCAGCTCGAACGGCTGGAAGCCGAGTGCGGCTGCAAGCCCCTGGTCCTGTCCTCGGCGACCCGCCAGGGGGTGACGGACGCCCTGCGGGCGCTCATGGCCCGCATGGATGCGGTCGCGGCGGAGGCGCCGGTGGTGCGGGCGGCCTGGCAGCCTTGAGGACGGCGTGGGGGAGGCGCTAGATTCGACGCCATCGGGAGTCGCCCCCATGACCGAGCCTCTGATCATCGACAGCGACGAGACCTTGCTGCTCGCCCGGCGCTTGGCGGAGCGTCTCGGGACCACGCCGGACGACGCCGTGGCGCAGGCGTTGCGGGCGTATGACGAGATGCCGGCGGCGGCGTATGCCTTGATGGCTCCGCGACAGCCTCTTCACGATCCAGAGGCCTTCATCGCCCGGATCCTGGCGCTCGGCGCGGCGGCGCGGGCCGAGCTTCCGCCGGGGACGAACTCCGACCACAGCGATCTGTACGACGAGGACGGCCTCCCGCGATAAAGGCGGATCGAGACGGAGCAATCGATGGCGAAGCGGCTTATCATTGAGGACGATGAAATCGTCGGCATCGCCGAGCGTATGGCAAGGCGTCTTGGCACGACGCCCAACGATGTCGTGACGCGCCTCCTGCGCGAAGCAGAACCTCGGGCAGCTGCCAAGATCTCGCTTACCCCCGCCCAGCAGGCGGATTACGAGGCCTTGCGTGCCCTCGTGAAGGATGTGGCCCGGTTTAGACAGCCCGGTGCAACCTCGGATCACTCCGAGTTTTACGACGAGAACGGCCTGCCGGTATGATCGCCCTCGACACATCCGCGCTCGTCGCAATCGCGATGGACGAGGCGGAGGGCGAGACCTTCTCGCAGATCATTGCGGCGAGCGGGGCGGCGATCGTCGGGATGCCGACCCTGCTCGAGACTCACATGGTCCTCGAAGGTCGTTTGCCAGGGGGTGCCAAGTACTTCCTTGAACGCCTGCTGCTCGTCCCATCCGTCCGCATGATCGATTTCGACCACCGGATGCTCCAGGCTGCCACCGACGCCTTTCTTCGCTTCGGCCGGGGCCGCGGGCATCCAGCGCGGTTGAACATGGGGGACTGCATGGCTTACGCGGTAGCCAGGACCCAGGACCTGCCGCTCCTCTTCAAGGGGAACGACTTCGTCCACACGGACCTGACGCCCGCCGCACCCTGATCCCCGGTTCCATGTCCACGCTCCCCGCCCCCCGCTCGCCCGAGACCCCCACCCTCGACCAGTTCCGCCGCGTCGTGCTCAAGGTCGGCTCGGCGCTCCTCGTCGACCGGGCGCGGGGGCGGCTGCGGCATGCCTGGCTGGCGGCGCTGGCCGAGGACATCGCCGAGCTGCACGGCCGCGGCGTCGACGTGCTGGTGGTCTCCTCCGGCTCGATCGCCCTCGGCCGCACGGTGCTGAATTTCGCCCCCGGCCCGCTGCGCCTGGAGGAGAGCCAGGCCGCGGCAGCGGTGGGGCAGATCGCGCTCGCCCGGCACTGGTCGGAGGCGCTCGCCCATCACGGCATCGTCGCCGGCCAGATCCTGGTGACGCCGCAGGACACCGAGGAGCGCCGGCGCTACCTCAACGCCCGGGCCACGACCCTGAAGCTCCTGGAGGAGCGCGCCGTCCCGGTCGTCAACGAGAACGACACGGTCGCGACCTCGGAGATCCGCTACGGCGACAACGACCGCCTCGCCGCCCGGGTCGCCACGATGATCGGCGCCGACCTGCTGGTGCTGTTCTCCGACATCGACGGGCTCTACACCGCCCCGCCGGCGAGCGACCCGAAGGCCGAGCACCTGCCCGTCATCGCCCGGATCACCCCGGAGATCGACGCGATGGCGGGGGGACCCGCCTCGGAGCTGTCGCGCGGCGGCATGCGCACCAAGGTCGAGGCGGCCAAGATCGCGATCTCGGGCGGCACCCAGATGATGATCGCCGACGGGCGGGTGAAGAACCCCTTGAAGGCGGTGGCGAACGGGGCGCGCTGCTCGTGGTTCCTCGCCGGCTCGACGCCGGGTGCGGCCCGCAAGACCTGGATCGCCGGCTCGCTGGAGCCGCGCGGGACGCTCACGATCGATGCCGGCGCGGCGCGTGCGCTCCAGGGCGGCGCGAGCCTGCTGCCGGTCGGCGTCCGGCGGGTCGAGGGCAGCTTCAGCCGCGGCGACGCGGTGACGATCCGGGCCGAGGACGGGACGGTGCTCGCCCGCGGCCTCGTCGCCTACGACAGCGAGGATGCGGCCCGCATCCTCGGCCGGTCGAGCCGGGAGATCGAGGCGGTGCTGGGCTATCCGGGGCGCGCCGCGATGGTGCACCGGGACGATCTGGCGGTGGTGGGGGATTGAGGGGCAGGGTCGTCGCGCGCGTCGTTCCGGACGCGACCGAACGCCCCAAACGCCAAGAAGGCGCCTGAGGGGCGAATGCCGCCCCTGGCGCCTTGCTTGACCATCGAGAACTTCGCCCCCGGCGAACCGGGACGGCGCGATCAGCAGAAGAACTGGCCGATCCGGCGCTCGAGATCGTCGGTGATGCGACCGCCGTTGACCTCGACGTAATCGCCGATCTGGCGCTCCAGGCGGCGCTGGTTGGCGGCGTGGATCGCGTGGACCATGCGGCTGACGAGGGTGAGGATGCCGGGCTCCATGTCGGAGCGCTCGTCGACGGCGGGGGAGATGAGCGAGTGGGTGATGACCGCGAGCATGGGGATCTCCAAAGAGTGCGCGCGGGCGTTTCCGGTGTTCTTGTTGCAACGCAATATGGTCGCTACCGCGTTGCACACAAGCGCGGCGGCTGCAGCGGCGCCATGCGAATCCGGCATGCCGTGCCCGGGGCCGCGGTTAACCCGGCGGTTACGCTTGCGCGTTGCGGACCAACGGGTTGACCGGGGTTGACCCCGGGGTCCCGAGGCGTCAATCACCCCTCGCCTGCCCCCGTCGCCCGCGCGTCATGCTGGCCTGCTAGGCGAGCCGACCAACCGGGGGGATGCGTTCCCCGCGGGCGGGGCACACCGTAACGACAATCCGGAGACCTCAAGCGCCATGACCGACTGGCCCGTCCACGGCCGCATCAGCGGCCCCATCGTGATGATCGGCTTCGGCTCGATCGGCCGGGGCACCCTGCCCCTGATCGAGCGCCACTTCACCTACGACAAGGCCCGGTTCACGGTGGTGGAGCCGTCGGATTCCCACAAGGCGCTCGCCGACGAGCACGGCCTGCGCTTCGAGCAGGTGGCGCTGACCAAGGACAACTACCGCGAGGTCCTCACCCCCCTCCTCACCGAGGGCGGCGGCCAGGGCTTCTGCGTCAACCTCTCGGTCGACACCTCGTCGCGGGACATCATGGAGCTGTGCCGCGAGATCGGCGCGCTCTACATCGACACCGTCGCCGAGCCGTGGCCGGGCTTCTACTTCGACAAGAACGCGGGTCCGGCCGACCGCACCAACTACGCGCTCCGCGAGCAGGTGCTCGACGCCCGCCGCCGCAAGCCGGGCGGCCCGACCGCGGTGTCGTGCTGCGGCGCCAATCCCGGCATGGTGTCGTGGTTCGTCAAGCAGGCGCTCCTCAACGTCGCGGCCGATCTCGGCCTGAAGACCCCCGAGCCGAAGACCCGCGAGGAGTGGGCCGCGCTGATGCGCGAGACCGGCGTCAAGGGCATCCACATCGCCGAGCGCGACACCCAGCGCGCCAAGTCGGAGAAGCCGCAGGGCGTCTTCGTCAACACCTGGTCGGTCGAGGGCTTCGTCTCCGAGGGCAACCAGCCGGCGGAGCTGGGCTGGGGCACCCACGAGACCTGGATGCCGGAGAACGGCCGCACCCTGCCGAACGACGCCCCGGCGATCTACCTGCTCCAGCCCGGCGCCGACACCCGCGTGCGCTCCTGGACCCCGACCGCGCAGGCGCAGTTCGGCTTCCTGGTGACGCATAACGAGGCGATCTCGATCGCCGACTACTACACGGTGCGCCAAGAGGGTCAGGCGGTCTACCGGCCGACCTGCCACTACGCCTACCATCCCTGCAACGAGGCGGTGCTCTCGCTGCACGAGATGTGGGGCCAGGCCGGCAAGGTGCAGGAGAAGCACCACATCCTCGACGAGAACGAGATCGTCGACGGCATCGACGAACTCGGCGTGCTGCTCTACGGCCACGGCAAGAACGCCTACTGGTACGGCTCGCAGCTCTCCATCGAGGAGACCCGGGCGATCGCCCCCTACCAGAACGCCACCGGCCTCCAGGTGACCTCCGCCGTGCTCGCCGGCATGGTCTGGGCGCTGGAGAACCCGGAGGCCGGCATCGTCGAGGCCGACGAGGTCGATTTCCGCCGCTGCCTGGAAGTGCAGACCCCGTATCTCGGTCCGGTGATCGGCGTGTACACCGACTGGACCCCGCTGTCGGGCCGCCCGGGCCTGTTCCCGGAGGACATCGACGAGAGCGATCCCTGGCAGTTCCGCAACGTGCTGGTGCACGGCGCCTAAACGGCGCCTTGATATGGCATCGCGCCCCTCGCCCGGGCGCGGTGCCGCAGCGCAGCGAGACTGTCCCCCGTCCCCGCCTGGTGCTACCATCGTGGCGGTGACAGGGAGCCGTCATGTCGCTCGCGCTCAGGCGCGCCCCGCGGATGCGGGTCGCCGACTTCATCGAGATGATCCGCGACCGCCCGGACGAGGAGCGCTGGGAGCTTCTCGACGGCGAGGCGGTGCTGATGGCGCCGCCGGGTGAGCGGCATCAGCAAATCGTCATGAATCTGGGTCGCCAGCTTGCGACCCTGGCCGAGAAGCTGGGATGTCGGGCCCTGCCCGGTCTCGGCCTGCGCAACGACTTCGTCGACGATTACGCGCCGATCCCCGACGTCGTCGTGCGATGCGGCCCGCTTCTTCCGGACGGCTACGCGCGCGATCCGCTCGTCGTCGCCGAGGTGCTGTCCCCGTCCACCATGAACAACGACCGCGGTCGCAAGGCGGCGTTCTACCAGGGTCTTCAAACCTTGCGCGCCTACCTGATCGTCTATCAGGACGAGGCCCGGGTGGAGGTCTGGTCACGCGGGAACGGTCCGGACTGGTCCCTGCGCGTCCTCGGCCGCGACGACACGATCCCGCTGCCGGATCTCGGCGGGGAAATCCCCGTCGCCGCCCTGTATCACGGCCTTCCCCTCTGACGCCCGAGCCGCCCTTGCCCCATTTCGACGAATTCTACGCCAACAAGTTGCGCGGCACCCTCGGGGTGACCGATGCCGAATCGGTGCTCGACCTGCGCGGCGCGCCCCGGGCCCAGGCCGAGGCCTCGCTCGCCGACATGCTGGAGCGCAGCCGCTTCGCCAAGGGCAAGACCGTGGCGGTGCGCCTCGACGCGCCGACGCCCGGCGGCGGCGAGACCCTGTTCCAGCCGGTCGGGCGCCAGCTCCTCGACGCCAAGCGCCGCGGCTGGGTCGACCGCCTGCAGACCCTGCCGTCGCAGGACGGGCTCGGGTTCTACATCGCCCTGTCCGGGCGGCCCGAGAAGGCGTCCGAGGCGCGCTGACGCCGGGCGGTCGCCGAAATCCCGGAGCCGCGCCGGCTCCGGGAACGATCCCCGCCCCCGGTGCGGGGCGGGGTCAGGCCGTCTCGCCGTGCAGCCGCGCCAGCGCCCGCGCGCGCCCGATCAGCGGCAGCAGGCCGGCGAGGTCGGGGCCGTGGTCGAGGCCGGTGAGCGCGAGGCGCAGCGGCAGGAACAGGGCCTTGCCCTTGAGGCCGGTGGCGGCCCGCACGCTCTCGGTCACCCGCTTCCAGGTGCCGGCATCCCACGGCTCGGGCGGCAGCGCCTCGCGGGCGACGGCGAGGAGGTCCGGAGTCTCGCCGGTCACCGGCGTCACCGGGCCCTCGACCACCCGCCACCACTGCGCGGCCTCCGACACCCGGGTCAGGTTCGCCCGCACCACCTCCCAGAACGCCTCTCCCCGCCCCGGCTGGACGCCGAGGGCGGCGAGCCGCTCCGCCACCGCCGCGTAGGGCAGGCCGTGCACGACCCGGGCGTTGAGCCCGTCGAGCTCGTGCTCGTCGAACTTCGCCGGCGCGCGCGAGACGTGGGCGAGGTCGACCAGCGCGGCCAGCTCGTCGAGGTCGGCGACCGGCCGCACCGCCTCGGCCGAGCCGGTGAGGACGGCGAGTGCCGCGACGGCCGTCGGCTCGTAGCCGGCCTCGCGCAGGCCCCGCAGGGAGAGGTGGCCGAGGCGCTTCGACAGCCCCTCGCCGCTCGCCGTGGTGAGTAGGTTGTGGTGGGCGAAGACCGGCACGGCGGCGCCGAGCGCGGAGAAGATCTGGATCTGGACCGCGGTGTTGGTGACGTGGTCCTCGCCGCGGATGACGTGGGTGACGCCGGTCTCGGCGTCGTCGACCACGGAAGGCAGGGTGTAGAGGTAGCTGCCGTCCTCGCGGATCAGCACCGGATCGGAGAGGCTGTCGGCCTCGACGTGGCAGGGCCCGCGCACGAGATCGTCCCAGGTCACGGTGCCGGGATCGAGGCGGAAGCGCCAGTGCGGCCGGCGCCCCTCGTCCTCGAAGGCGGCGCGCTCCTCGGGCGTCAGCTTGAGGGCGGCGCGGTCGTAGACCGGGGGCAGGCCGCGGCCGAGCTGGCGCCGGCGGCGGCGCTCCAGCTCCTCGGCGGTCTCGTAGGCCGGATAGAGCCGGCCGGCCGCCTTCAACCGCTCGGCCGCCGCGTCGTAGATCGCGAGGCGCTCCGACTGGCGGAAGGTCCCGCCCGGGACAATGCCGAGCCAGCGGAGGTCCTCCTCGATCGCCGCGGCGAATTCGGGGGTCGAGCGTGCCGTGTCGGTGTCGTCGAGGCGCAGCCAGAACGTGCCGCCCTCCCGCCGCGCGAACAGGGCGTTGAACAGGGCCGGCCGGGCATTGCCGATATGGAGGAAGCCGGTGGGCGAGGGAGCGAAGCGAACGACGGGTGCCATGGCCGCCCTCGTAGAGCATCGGCGGAGCGGGGCGCAATCCGGCGCGCGGGCCCGCGCACGGGCGAAGCCTTGACACGCCTCGCCCGGACGCCGCATCGCGGGCCCGTGGCCTCCTCCTCCCCCCTCCTGCCGGCCGGGACCACGGCCTGGCTGATCACCGACGGCAAGGCCGGCGACCTCGCCCCCTGCCGCGGCCTCGCGGAGGCCCTGGGTATCGTTGCCGAGGAACGCACGATCGCGCCGCGCCCGCCCTTCTCCTGGCTCGCGCCCCGCGGCCCGGCCGATCCGCGCGAGCGGGCGCTCGCTCCGCCCTGGCCCGACCTCGCCGTCGCCACCGGCCGCCGGGCGGTGCCGGCGCTCCGCGCGGTGAAGCGCCGCTCGGGATCGCGGACCTTCACGGTGTTCCTGCGCGATCCCCGCATCGGCACGCGGGCGGCCGACCTGATCTGGGTGCCGGCCCACGACCGGCTGCGCGGGCCTAACGTGATCGTGACCGGGACCGGGCCGCACCCGGTCTCGCCCGCCCGCCTGGAAGCGGCGCGGCGCGCGCCCGACCCGCGCCTGTCCGCCCTGCCCCATCCCCGCGCCGCGGTGCTCGTCGGCGGCGACAGCCGGCACGGGCGCTTCCCGGACGAGGACGGGCGGCGCCTGCTCGCCGGGCTGGAGCGCCTGTCCGGCGAGGCCTGCCTGATGATCACCGCCTCCCGGCGCACGCCGGCCGCCTTGCGGACGGCGCTGGCCGACCTCGCCCGGCAGAGCGGCGGCTTCTTCTGGGACGGCAGCGGCGAGAACCCCTATCTCGCCCTGCTGGCGCTCGCCGACACGATCGTGGCGACGGCCGATTCGGCCAACATGGTGACGGAGGCCTGTGCCGCCGGCGTGCCGGTGCTGCTGTTCGAGCCGGGGAACCTGTATCCCCGCCACAGGCCGCTGTTCGAGGCCCTGAAAGCCCACGGAACTGTGCATGCTTTCGACGGACGGGTTGAAGCGTTGCGGCCCAAGCCCTTAGACATGACACTCGCGATCGCGCAGGCTGTGGCGAATGCCTATATCGGGCATCGCGACGCGCTCGCCCGCCGGACGGCTCGTTAGAGCCCGCTCGGCGGCAGCCCCGGAGACCCTTATGTCCACGACCCCGCAGGCTCCCCAGCACGAGAAGCTCGTGATCGTCGGTTCCGGCCCCGCCGGATACACCGCCGCGATCTACGCCGCCCGCGCCATGGTCGAGCCGCTGCTGATCTCCGGGTTCCAGCCCGGCGGCCAGCTGATGATCACCACCGACGTCGAGAATTATCCGGGCTTCGCCGACGCGATCCAGGGCCCGTGGCTGATGGAGCAGATGCGCGCCCAAGCCGAGCATGTCGGCACGCGGATCGTCTCGGAATACATCGCCAAGGTCGACCTCGCGCAGCGGCCGTTCCGGCTCGAGGCGGATTCCGGCGCGGTCTTCACCTGCGACGCGCTCATCATCGCCACCGGCGCCCAGGCGAAGTGGCTCGGCCTGCCCTCCGAGGCGAAGTTCCAGGGCTTCGGCGTCTCGGCCTGCGCCACCTGCGACGGCTTCTTCTTCCGGGCTAAGGAGGTTGTCGTGGTCGGCGGCGGCAACACCGCGGTCGAGGAGGCGCTGTATCTGGCGAACCTCGCCTCCAAGGTCACGGTGGTCCACCGCCGCGATACGTTCCGGGCCGAGCGCATCCTGCAGGAGCGGCTGTTCAAGCATCCGAACGTCGAGGTGGTGTGGAACCACGCGATCGAGGAGATCTGCGGCCAGGACAAGCCGGCCCCCTCGGTCACCCATGTCCGCCTGCGCGACACGACGACCGGGGCGATCACCGAGCGCAAGGCCGACGGCGTGTTCGTCGCCATCGGCCACCAGCCGGCGACGTCGGTGTTCGAGGGGCAGCTGCCCTTCCGGGCCGGCGGCTACCTCGAGGTGCAGCCCGGCACCGCCATGACGGCGATCCCCGGCGTGTTCGCGGCGGGCGACGTGACCGACGACGTCTACCGGCAGGCGATCACCGCCGCCGGGATGGGCTGCATGGCCGCCCTCGAGGCGGAGAAATACCTGGCCAACCTGGCGATCGGCGAAGAGCCGCGCAAGGCTGCGGCCGAGTAGGAGACATCGACCGGGGCCGGGGATGAGCCCCGGCCCCGGCCTTGTGGCGTTCGCTCTGAACTCACCGGCTCGACACCAGCCGGCCGGGGCTCTGGCGAGGGGTTTGACGGCCGTGGACTGGGACAAGATCCGGATTTTCCTCAACGTCGCCGAAGCCGGCAGCTTCACCAAGGCGGGCGACGACATCGGGCTCAGCCAGTCCGCCGTCAGCCGCCAGATCAGCGCCCTGGAGCGGGAGCTGAAGGCGCCGCTGTTCCATCGCCACGCCCGCGGGCTGATCCTGACCGAGCAGGGCGACCTGCTGTTCCGGGCTGCCCGGGACATGAAGATGCGGCTCGAGACCACCCGGGCCCGCCTCGTCGAGACGAGCGAGCGCCCGTCGGGCGACCTCAAGGTGACGACGACGGTGGGCCTCGGCACCGCCTGGCTGTCGCAGCGCGTGGCCGAGTTCCTCGACCTGCATCCGGACGTGCGGGTCGAGCTGATCCTGACCAACGAGGAGCTGGACCTCGCGATGCGCGAGGCCGACGTGGCGATCCGCCTGCGCCGCCCGGCCCAGCCGGACCTGATCCAGCGCCGGCTGTTCACGGTGCACTACCACGTCTTCGCCTCGCTCGAATACATCAAGCGCTTCGGCGAGCCGAAGACGATCGACGATCTCGACAAGCACCGCCTGGTCTCGTTCGGCGGCGACCAGCCGTCCTACCTCATGGCGACGCACTGGCTCGCCACCGTCGGCCGCGAGGGGCGCGAGCACCGCACCATCCACTTCACGGTCAACAACATCTCGGCGCTGCAACTCGCGGTCGAGACCGGCGCCGGCATCGGCATCCTGCCGGACTACGTGGCGGACGGGAACGAGCAGCTGGTGCAGGTCCTGCGCGACTACGAGATGCCGAACCTCGAGAGCTACCTCGTCTACGCCGAGGAGATGCGGACGGTCGCCCGCGTCCAGGCCTTCCGGGACTTCCTGGTCGCGAAGGCGCAGCGCTGGACGTACTGAGCCGGGCGCGTCCGCCGCTTGCCTTTCCGCCCGCCGGCGCCATGCTCCCCTGGCAGCCGCAAGGTCAAGCGACAGGAGCCCCGATGACCGACGACGAGACCTTCATGGCGCGCGCCATCGCGCTGTCGGAGCACACCGCCCTCGTCGAGAGCGCCGGCGGCGCCTTCGGAGCGGTGATCGTGCGCGACGGGCAGATCGTCGGCGAGGGCGCGAACCGGGTCGTCGCCGAGAACGATCCGACCTGGCACGCCGAGATGGCGGCGATCCGCGACGCCTGCAAGAAGGAGGGCAGCTTCAAGCTGCCCGGCAGCACGCTCTACACCTCGGCGGAGCCGTGCCCGATGTGCATGGCCGCCGCCTACTGGGCCGGGATCTCGCGGATCTTCTACGCCTCGACCAACGAGGACGCGCTCCGCCACGGCAATTTCGACGACAGCATGATCTACGAGGAGGTCCGCAAGCCGGCGGACCAGCGCAAGATCCCGATCCGCCAGATCATGCGGGCCGAGGCGATCGAGGTCTGGGAGCGCTACGAGGCCAAGGCCGACCGGGTGCCGTACTGACCGGCGCCGAAGCGGGGCAACCCGGGCCGCCGGCCCGGCGTTGTCCCCCGCAAGTCTGACGCTGGGACAGCGGCGCGAGAACCGCGTCCGGGCGAAAGGCCCCGTCGTCGAAGGAGGCCCCATGCGTCGCCCGCATCATCTCGCCGTCCTCCTCGCCGTGGCCCTCGCCCCGGCCCCGCTCCTCGCGCAGGGCGAGCCGCCCGGGCGGGATCCGGGCGGGACCGGGTCGCTCGGGCCGGCCACCCGCGACACCACCGGCGTCGGCCAGACCAAGCCGCCGGGCGCGGCCCTCGGTCCGGATTCGGGCCTCACGCCGGACCTGCAGGCGCGCGACCGCGAGATCCAGCGGGCGATCGAGACCGGCATCTGCACCGGTTGCACCGAATAGCGCAACACAACCCTATACGGACGGGCGGACGCATTAATCCGCTCTGCATTAGACGGAATGAGCGGTTGCGAGCGCGGTCGGCGGACGACTAAACCGGCCTCAAACCAGCCCGGGGCGCCGCGCCTCGCGACCGGGCCAGCCAGACGAGGGAGGGAGCGCCATGAGCCAGCGGGTCGTCGAGGTCAGCCAGGAAGCGCGCGCACGGGCGCATGTCGACGAGGCCAAGTATCAGGCCTGGTACGACGCCTCGATCCGCGATCCCGAGGCGTTCTGGCGCGAGCACGGCAAGCGCATCGACTGGTTCACCCCCTACACCAAGGTCAAGGAGACGACGTTCGGCCCCGGCGACGTCTCGATCAAGTGGTTTTCCGATGGCGTCACCAACGCCGCCTACAACTGCATCGACCGTCACCTCGAGAGCCGGGGCGACCAGGTGGCGATCATCTGGGAAGGTGACGACCCGTCGGAGTCGCGCCACATCACCTACCGCGAGCTGCACGCGGAAGTGTGCCGGATGGCCAACGTCCTGCGCAACCGCGGCGTCTCGAAGGGCGACCGGGTCACCATCTACCTGCCGATGATTCCCGAGGCCGCCTTCGCGATGCTGGCCTGCGCCCGGCTCGGCGCGATCCACTCGGTGGTGTTCGGCGGCTTCTCGCCGGATTCCCTCGCCGGCCGCATCCAGGGCTGCGACTCGAAGCTCGTCATCACCGCCGACGAGGGCCTGCGCGGCGGCCGCAAGGTGCCGCTGAAGGCGAATGTCGACGCGGCGATCCAGCGCCTTCCCGCCGACAGCGTCGACCACGTCGTCGTGGTGCGCCGGACCGGCGGCGCGGTCGAGATGGACCCGGTGCGCGACGTCTACTACGACGCCGCCGCCGCCCAGGTCACCGACGAGTGCCCGGTGGCCCACGTCGAGGCCGAGCATCCGCTCTTCCTGCTCTACACGTCGGGCTCGACCGGCCAGCCGAAGGGCGTCGTCCACACCACCGGCGGCTACCTCGTCTACGCATCGATGACCCACCAATACGTCTTCGACTACCACGAGGGCGACATCTACTGGTGCACCGCCGATGTCGGCTGGGTCACCGGCCACTCCTACATCCTGTACGGGCCGCTGGCGAACGGCGCCACGACCCTGATGTTCGAGGGGATCCCGACCTACCCGTCGATCTCGCGGTTCTGGGACGTCGTCGACAAGCACAAGGTCAACATCTTCTACACCGCGCCGACCGCGATCCGCTCGCTGATGGGCGCCGGCGAGGAGCCGGTGAAGACGACCTCGCGCGCGTCCCTGCGGGTGCTCGGCTCGGTCGGCGAGCCGATCAACCCGGAGGCCTGGGAGTGGTACTACCGGGTCGTGGGCGACGAGCGCTGCCCGATCGTCGACACCTGGTGGCAGACCGAGACCGGCGGCATCCTCATCACTCCCCTGCCCGGCGCGACCCCGCTCAAGCCCGGCTCGGCGACGCGGCCGTTCTTCGGCGTCAAGCCGGTGGTCGTGGACGGCGACAACGTCGTCCAGGAGGGCGCGTGCGAGGGCAATCTCTGCATCGACGATTCCTGGCCCGGCCAGATGCGCACCGTGTGGGGCGACCACGAGCGCTTCGTCCAGACCTACTTCTCGACCTTCCCGGGCCGCTACTTCTCCGGCGACGGCTGCCGGCGCGACGCCGACGGCTATTACTGGATCACCGGGCGGGTCGACGACGTCATCAACGTCTCGGGCCACCGGATGGGCACGGCGGAGGTCGAATCCTCGCTGGTCGCGCACCCGAAGGTCTCCGAGGCCGCGGTGGTCGGCTATCCCCACGACATCAAGGGCCAGGGCATCTACGCCTACGTCACCCTGATGCAGGGCGAGGAACCCTCGGACGACCTGCGCAAGGAGCTCGTCACCTGGGTGCGCAAGGATATCGGGCCGATCGCCTCGCCCGACCTGATCCAGTTCGCCCCCGGCCTGCCCAAGACCCGCTCCGGCAAGATCATGCGCCGCATCCTGCGCAAGATCGCCGAGAACGAGTTCTCCTCCCTCGGCGACACCTCGACCCTCGCCGAGCCGGCGGTGGTCGACGACCTGATCGAGAACCGGCAGAACCGCGGCAAGTGATCCGCGGCAAGTGATCCGCGTCCGGTGACTGTGGCGCCGGGGCCCCGATCGGGGCCCCGGCTTTTTAATCCCGTGCGAGACGGTGGTTCTTATCAGACCTTCGTCGCATCGAGAGCATTTTCAGTCCCTTTCCGCTGGCATTCGCCGTAGAATCGGGTCATCGGGACTTTTGCGCCGCAGCAAACGCAGTCGGCGTAAGCTCAAGCCTGTCGAGAACGGGCACCAGACAGACCGACGCACCGGCTCATCGTCCGCGCCGTCTTCGGCGCGCGGCGGAGTCGTGTCTGGTCACAGAAGAGAAACAGAGGGAGGCCGGCCGATGGCAGAGGCAGACACCGCACGGGTTCTGGCGAGCCCGCGATTCCGCGAATTGGTGCACGAGCGCACCCGCTTCGCCTGGATCCTGTCCGGCCTGATGCTGGCGATCTACCTCGTCTTCATCCTGCTCATCGCCTTCGCGCACGGCCTGATGTCGACGAAGGTCTTCGGCGGCACCGCCTCCCTCGGCCTGGTGCTCGGCGTCGGGGTGATCCTCGCCGCCTTCCTGCTCACCGGGATCTACGTCTTCCGCGCCAACGGCCGCTTCGACGACCTGACCCGCGACCTGACCCGGGAGCTCGGCCGATGAACCGTCTCGTCCTCGGGGCCCTCGCGCTCCTGTCCCCGGGCGCCGCCCTCGCGGCCGGCCCGGATCTCGGCGCCGTGCAGCAGCAGGCCACGAACTGGCCGGCGATCGGCATGTTCCTGTTCTTCGTGCTGTTCACCCTCGGCATCACCTACAAGGCGGCCAAGGGCTCGAAGTCGGCCGCCGACTTCTACGCCGCCGGCGGCGGCATCTCGGCCGGCACCAACGCGCTCGCGATCGCCGGCGACTACATGTCGGCGGCCTCGTTCCTCGGCATCTCCGGCATGGTCTACAGCTTCGGCTTCGACGGGCTGATCTACTCGACGGGCTTCCTCGTCGGCTGGCCGATCGTGCTGTTCCTGATCGCCGAGCGCCTGCGCAACCTCGGCAAGTTCACCTTCGCCGACGTGGCGAGCTTCCGCCTCGACCAGACCCGGATCCGCATCCTGTCGGCGACCGGCACCCTCGTGGTGGTGGCCTTCTACCTGATCGCCCAGATGGTCGGCGCCGGTAAGCTGATCCAGCTCCTGTTCGGCCTGCCCTACCTCTACGCCGTGATCATCGTCGGCCTCCTGATGATCGTCTACGTCGCCTTCGGCGGCATGAAGGCGACGACCTGGGTCCAGGTGATCAAGGCCTGCCTCTTGCTGTTCGGCGCGACCTTCATGGCGGGCGCCGTGCTCTACAAGTACGGCTTCAGCCCCGAGAAGCTGTTTGCCGCCGCCACCAGCGTCCACCCCAACGGCGACGCGATCATGGGCCCGAGCGGCAACCCCAGGAGCCCGGTGGCGAACCCGATCGACACCATCTCGCTCGGCATCGGCCTGATGTTCGGGACTGCCGGCCTGCCGCACATCCTGATGCGCTTCTTCACCGTCTCGGACGCGCAGGCCGCCCGCAAGTCGGTGTTCTACGCCACCGGCCTGATCGGCTACTTCTACATCCTGACCTTCATCATCGGCTTCGGCGGCATCGCCCTGCTGATGTCGGATCCGAGCTACTTCACGGTCGCGGCCGACGGCACCTATAACAAGCTCACCGGCATGAACGGCTCGACCAACATGGTGGCGGTCAACCTCGCCAACGCCGTCGCCGGTCCGTACTTCCTCGGCTTCATCTCGGCGGTGGCCTTCGCAACCATCCTGGCGGTGGTGGCCGGCCTGACGCTGGCGGGCGCCTCGGCGGTGAGCCACGACCTCTACGCCCAGGTCTTCGCCCGCGGCCGCACCACCGAGCGCACCGAGGTCAACCTGTCCAAGGCGGCGGCGGTGGTGATCGGACTCGTGGCGATCTATCTCGGCTACGTGTTCGAGAACCAGAACGTCGCCTTCATGGTCGGCCTCGCCTTCTCGGTCGCGGCGAGCTGCAACTTCCCGGTCCTGGCGATGTCGATCCTGTGGAAGGGCACCACGACCCTCGGCGCCCTGGTCGGCGGGCTCGTCGGCCTCGTCACCGCGGTGGTGATGGTGGTGCTGTCGAAGGCGGTGTGGGTCACCACCTTCGGCCATGCCGCAGCCCTGTTCCCCTACGACAACCCGGCCCTGTTCTCGATGCCGATCGCGTTCCTCGGCATCTGGCTCGTCTCGAAGATGGACAACAGCGCCCGGGCCAAGCGCGAGCGGGCGGCCTTCGAGGCGCAGTTCGTGCGCTCCGAGACCGGTATCGGAGCGGCGGGCGCGCACGCGCATTGAGGAGATGAGGAGCGGCGGCCGGTGGCCGCCGCTCTCTTGCGCATGACAGATTGTATTGCGAAATGCATGACATCGCCCTACCTTCCTGCGCAGGAGAGGTGCCATGCCCGCCAATGCCCGGAAGGATCATCCGATCTCGATGCGCCTGCCAGAGGCCGATCTGGCGTTGATCGACCGCGCTGCCAGCCTGCGCGGCAGATCCCGCACCGACTTCGTCCGTGAGGCCGCCGTTCTTACAGCTGAAGAAGTGCTGATGGACCAACGCCTGATTCGCCTCAGCCCCGATGCGTTCGCGGAATTCATGAGTATTATTTCAGCGCCCGCCACTGTGGTGCCTGAAATCGTCGAGATCGCCAAACACCGTGCGCCTTGGGAAAACCAAGACGACGAGGGCTGATACGTGGCCCTGTCCGCGCCCGAACCGCTCTGCGCGTCGCATGAGACCGCGGCGTTCTCGTGCGGCAAGCCGGCTCTCGATCGCTGGCTCAAGACACGGGCGCTGTCCAACCAGGAAAAGGGCTTCACGGCAGTGATGGTCGTGCACGAGGCCCGTCGGGTTATCGGTTATTATGGGCTGGCGCCGACGGCCGTCGTTCCGGACATTCTGCCTCGCGCGATCAGAACCGGGCAGCCACCCGATCCGGTGCCGTGCCTGCTGCTGGGCCAGCTTGCAACAGATACCGGTTGGGCAGGGCGCGGCATCGGCAAAGGCCTACTCAAACACGCGCTCGGGCGTTGCGTGAAGGCGGCGGCACTCGTCGGCGGACGTGCGGTCATGGTTCACGCGGTGGACGACGAGGCCGTGGCATTCTGGCAGCGATGGGGATTCGTCGCTACGCGGAACAGCGAACACGAACTCGTCCGTTCGATCGCCGACATCGCCGCTTCGTTCACGGCCCCTCGGACGTGATGTACTCCGACGTGCGTATCGGCCGGTCTCCTCAATGCCCGCCCGGCTCCGCGTGCATCCGCCGGATCCGCCGCACCGTCCACCACACGCCCACCAGCACCAGCGGCACCGCCAGAGCGGTCCCGACGGTCGCGTCCACCGGTACGCCGGCGTGGTGCACGCCCTCCAGCACGTGGTGGACGAGGCTCGCGACGTAGTAGGTGATGGCCGCGACCGAGAGGCCTTCGACGGTCTGCTGCAGGCGCAGCTGCAGCCGCACCCGGTCGTTCATCGCCTGGAGCTGGGCCTGGTTCTGGCGCTCCAATTCGATGTCGACCCGGGTGCGCAGCATCTGGGCGGCGCGGGCGAGGCGGCGCGAGAGCAGGTCCTGGCGATCGGCGATGACGAGGCAGGTGCGGATCGCCGGGTTGTAGCGCCGGGCGAGGAACATCGACCAGCTGGTCTGGCCGGACACCGCGTGCTCCCCCGCCGCCGAGAGGCGCAGGCGCACCAGCTCGTCGTAGGCGCGCGTCGCGCCGAAGCGGAACATCGTGCGCGAGGAGCCGGCTTCGAGCTCCGCGGCGAGCGCGATCAGCCGGTCGAGCAGGGCGTGATTCTCCGAGAAGCCCTCGCTGGTGCGCATCGCCTCCATCAGGGTCGGCAGCTCGGTCTCGATCCGCCGGATCGTCGGACCGAGGCTCTGCGCCTCCGGCAGGCCGAGGAGCGCGAGGGTGCGGTAGGTCTCGATCTCGAGCAGACGCTGCACCAGGGCGCCGGCGCCGAGCCGGCTGAGCCGCCGGTCGGCCACCACGACGCGGACGTAGCCGTGCGGGTCGGGCTGGAAGTCCGTCGCGATCACCGCGGCGCCGCTCTCGGCCTCGGCCATGGCGAGGGAGGCGGCGTTGAAGGTCGAGACGATCTCCGGCGGCAGCCCGCCCTCCACCGCCGGCAGGAGGTGCAGGTCGACGGCGACGAGGAGCGGGCCGGGCTGGGCCACCTCCCCCATCGCGCCCTCGAGCGCGTCGGGCTGGGGCTGGAAGGCGTGGGCCTGGGAATCGCCGAACTCCCACGTGTAGGTGGTGAATTCGCTGTGGCTCTCCCAGCGCAGGATCGCGCCCGAGAACACCACCCGGTGCTGCTTGGCCCCCGGCGCCGGGCCGGGATGGCCGAGGCCCGTGCAATAGGCCTCGAGCGCGTCGCGGTCGGACGCGGCGGCGTCGCCGTCGGTCAGGAAGGCGTAGTGCAGGAAGCGGCGGGGCGTCTTTACCGGGGTGAACGGCCGGGCATGAACCTCCGCCAGCACCCGCGCCCGCAGGGGGTGTTCGTCCAGCCGCATCCTCTTGGGTCCCGCCTCTCGTCAAGCTCCGTCTGGCTTGACCGAGGCGGGCCCGCGGGTCAACGGGCCGGTCGCCGAGCGGACCGCCCGGTCTCGTCGGTGCCGCAACCGGCCGCTGCGGCGGCCCGGTCGCTTCAGTGCCGCAACGGGCCGCCGCAGCGGCCCGGTCGCTTCAGTGCCGGAAGTGGCGGTGGCCGGTGAGCACCATGGCGAGGCCGGCCTCGTCGGCGGCGCGGATCACCTCGTCGTCGCGCATCGACCCGCCGGGCTGGATCACCGCCGTGGCGCCGGCCTCGGCCGCGGCGAGCAGGCCGTCGGCGAAGGGGAAGAAGGCGTCGGAGGCGACGACCGCGCCGCGGGCGAGGCTCTCCGGCAGGCCGGCGGCCTTGGCGGCTTCCGCCGCCTTCCAGGCGGCGATCCGCGAGGAATCGACCCGCGACATCTGCCCGGCGCCGATGCCGACGGTCGCGCCGTCGCGCGCGTAGACGATCGCGTTCGACTTGACGTGCTTGGCGACCCGGAAGGCGAAGCGGAGATCCGACAGCTCGGCCTCGGTCGGCGCGCGCTTCGTCACGACCTTGAGCGGCATGTCGTCGACGACGGCGTTGTCGCGGTCCTGCACCAGGAAGCCGCCCGCCACCGTGCGCCAGGCCTGGCCGGGGGCACGCGGATCGGCGATGCCGCCGGCGGTCAGCAGGCGCAGGTTCTTCTTGGCGGCGACGATCGCGACCGCCTCCTCGGTGGCGTCGGGCGCGATGATCACCTCCGTGAAGATCTCGACGATCCTGCGCGCCGCCTCGGCGTCGAGGGTGCGGTTCAGCGCGACGATGCCGCCGAAGGCCGAGACCGGATCGCAGCGCAGCGCCCGCTCGTAGGCCTCGAGCAGGCTCCCCCCTTCCGCGACGCCGCAGGGATTGGCGTGCTTGACGACGACGACCGCCGCCGTGCGGACGGGATCGAACTCGCTCACCGCCTCGTAGGCGGCATCGGTGTCGTTGAGGTTGTTGTAGGACAGCTCCTTGCCCTGGAGCTGGCGCGCGGTGGCCACGCCCGGCCGGGCCGCGCCGGCGGTGCGGTAGAACGCGGCCTTCATGTGCGGGTTCTCGCCGTAGCGCAGGCCCTGCGCCAGCGTGCCGCCCAAGGCCCGGAAGGTCTGGCCGTCCGGCGCCGCGTCGATCTCGCCGGCGAGCCAGGTCGCGATCGCCGCGTCGTAGGAGGCGGTGCGGGCATAGGCCTTCTGGGCGAGCCGCCGCCGGGTCGCCCGGGTCACGGCGCCGTCATGGGCGTCGAGGTCGGCGAGCACCGTCGCGTAATCGGCGACGTCGACCACCACCGCGACGTCCTCGTGGTTCTTGGCCGCGGCGCGGATCATCGCCGGGCCGCCGATGTCGATGTTCTCGATGCACTCGTCCGCGGGCTTGCCGGCGGCGAGCGTCGCCTCGAAGGGATAGAGGTTGACGACGAGGAGGTCGATCGCCGCGATGCCGTGGGCCAGCATGGCGGCCTGGTGCTCGGGGTTGTCGCGGATGGCGAGCAGGCCGCCATGCACGCCCGGATGCAGGGTCTTGACCCGGCCGTCCATCATCTCGGGAAAGCCCGTGAGGTCGGAGACCTCGGTCACCGGCAGGCCCGCGTCGCGGAGCGTCCGGTGGGTGCCGCCGGTCGAGACCAGGGTGACGCCGCGGGCGGCGAGCGCGCGAGCGAACTCCACCAGCCCGGTCTTGTCGGAGACGGAGAGGAGCGCACGGGAGATGCGGGAAAGGTCGCTCGCCATGGGGATCCGGGTCTTTCGGTCGTGGGGCGCGGCCGGGCGAATCGCGGGGAATTCCCCGAGCCGGCGCAGGATCTTCGGGCGCGCCTAGCAGAAACCGCCGGTCGAGGCCAGATGTTGCGGCGCGGGAGAAACCGCCGGTCCCGCACCGCCCCGCACGGCTTCCCCCACGGCATCGGCCGTGGAGGATCGCACGCTCACGCTTTCTGACGGATAGGCTCCGGGGGGCAGACTTGCTATGAGGAGGCCGGCCGCTTCCCACCCCGGGAGCGGCCGGTCGCGCCACGGGAGGCGGTGATTTTCTCCGACAGTCCCTGGGGGACGGGCCTCGGCCTGTTCGCCATCGTGTTCCTGGTCTTCGCGAACGGGTTCTTCGTCGCGGCCGAGTTCGCCCTGGTGGCGGTCCGGCGCAGCCGGGTCCAGGAGCTCGTGGCCGAGAAGCGGGCCCATGCGGGCGCCCTGCAGCGGGCGGTCGACAGCCTCGATTCGCACCTCGCCGCGACGCAGCTCGGCATCACCATCTCGTCCCTGGCGCTGGGCTGGGTCGGCGAACCGGCGCTCGCCCACCTGATCGAGCCGCTGCTGGCCTTCCTGCCGCAGGGGGCGAGCACGGCCGGCGCCCACGCGGTCGCGGTGGTGTTCTCCTTCGTGGTCATCACCTCGCTGCACATCGTGCTCGGCGAGCTGGCGCCCAAGAGCCTGGCGCTGCAGCGCAGCGAGCGCACGGCGCTCGCCATCGTGCGGCCGCTGCGGCTGTTCCTGCTGGTCTTCCGCCCGGCGATCTCGTTCCTCAACGGGCTCGGCAACGGCGTGCTGCGGCTGTGCGGGCTGCAGCCGGGCTCCGGCGAGGGCTCGCTGCACTCCACCGCCGAATTGTCGCTGCTGGTCGCGGCCAGCCAGGAGGCCGGCCTGATCCAGGAGGCGCAGCAGGCGGCGGTGCAGCGCATCTTCGGCATCGGCGAGCGGCGGGTGCGGGACATCATGACGCCGCGCCACGAGGTCGACTGGATCGACGTCGAGGATCCCCGCGAGGCGGTGCTGGAGACGATCCGCGCCTGCCGCCACGAGCAGCTGGTGGCGAGCCGGGGCGAGATCCACGAGATCGTCGGCGTGCTGCGCAAGCAGGACGTGCTCAACCAGCTCCTCGACGGGGCGCCGATCACCCTCGACGCGATCATCCGCGAGCCGATCGTCGTCCACGAGGCGATGCCGATCCTGCGGGTGCTCGAGACCTTCAAGGCCAAGCCGGTCCGGATGGCGATCGTCGTCGACGAGTACGGCAGCCTGGAGGGCATCGTCACCCAGACCGACCTCCTCGAGGCGATCGCCGGCGACATCCCGGAGACCGACGACGATGAGCCGATGGTGGTCGAGCGCCAGGACGGCTCGCTGCTGATCGACGGGATGATGCCGGCGGTCGAGGCGTTCGAGCGCCTCGGCCTCACCGAGCGGCCCGATACCGACGACTTCTCGACGCTTGCCGGCTTCGTGATCTTCCAGCTCGGCCGCATCCCGGCGGCCGGCGACGGATTCGAGCGCAGCGGCTGGCGCTTCGAGGTCGTCGACATGGATGGACGCCGGGTCGACAAGATCCTGGCCGAGCGGGTCGAGGCCTGACCGTCGCGCCCGGCGCGGGATACCGGCCGGATATCCCGACCTTCCCCTGCGTGAATCGGCCTTGCAAACCCTCGCCGTACGGTTACGTATCGGCCTGCCAGATTATCCCGGGCCGCCGTTCCGGCGGTCCCGCCCTCAGCGAAGGAGCCTCGCACCCATGGCCATGAACCGCACCCTCCTGCTCGCCGCCCTGCTGGTCGCGCCCCTCGCCCTGCCGGCCTCGGCCGAGGCCAAGCCGAAGGGCGACCGCACCATCGCGGCGGTCGACACCGATTCGGACGGCACGATCGACCTCGCCGAGGCCAAGGCCGCCGCCGGCGCGGTGTTCGACAAGCTCGAGAAGGATGCCGACGGCACCCTCGACACCAAGGAGCTGCAGGGCCGCGTCAGCCGCAAGGACCTGAAGGCCGCCGACCCGGACAACGACGGCACGCTCACCAAGGACGAGTACCTCGCCCTGGTCGAGGCCCGCTTCAAGGCCGCCGATCCGGACAACGACGGCACCCTCGACGCCAAGGAGCTGCGCACGCCGGCCGGCAAGGCCCTGGCGCGCCTGCTGAAGTAAGCGCCGTCCAGACGGGGCGGCCCCCAGGGCCGCCTCGTCACGAGGTCAGTCGCAGCGCTCGCTGTGGACGGTCTTGCTGTCGCCGTACTCGTTGGTCTTCTTCACGGTCTTGGTCTCGCAGCCGCCGACCGAGCCGGTCGACTCGACCGAGCGCTTCTCGATCACCGTGCTGCGCTCCACCGGGGCGGAATCCCGCCGGATCACCGTCACGTCCTCGGCGAGAGCCGGAACGGTGACGAGAGCCGCGAGCGTCGCGAGGGTGGCGAGGCGGAAGGACATCGAAGGTCTCCAGGCTTGAGCGTTCAATCGTGCTGAGAACGCCATAGTCAAGCCGACGGTTCCGCAGTCTTCGCCGCGCCGCGGGCGACGGGCCGCGACGGGCGATCGCGCGCCCCGGGACTTTGCCGGACTTTGATGGTGCGGTGCCCTCAAAACGGCGCGAATCGCGGCTGAACTGTCGCCACGCCGCGGGCCGGACCCGAGCCGCGCCGGCCGCAGGAGATCGTCACCGTGCCCGCAGCCGGCCCCCTCGACCGCAGCCCATCGGGGGAGGCGGCGCCAGCCGGCCTTCCGGCACGTCTCGTCGCGCTCCTGCGGGCTGCCCGTCTGCCCCTGCCCCAGCACGCCTGGTTCTGGATCGGCATCCTCGCCCTCAGCGCCGGGGCGGGCCTGCTCTACGACGCGCTGTTCCAGAACGGCATCCCGCTGGTGGCGGCGATCCACGGCCTGTTCATCGGCGCCTGCGCGCTCATGATGGAGCGCGGCACCCTGCTGCCGCGATTGCAGGCGCGCCTGCGCCGCCTGCCGACCTTTCTTTACGTCCCGATCGCCGAACTCGCCTATGTCGGCATGATCACGCTCGGCCACGCCGCCGGCGGCGTCGTCGTGTGGAGCACCGGGCTCAGCCCCGAGCCCTTCGGCGAGGCGGTGGTGCCCTCGCTCCGGGTGCTGGTCTACGCGCTCGCGGTCTCGGCGCTGCTGGTCTTCGTGGTGCGGATGCGCGACCTCATCGGCGCCGAGGTGTTCGTCAACCTCCTGGTCGGGCGCTATCACCGCCCGGTCGAGGAGGAGCGCATCTTCCTGTTCGTCGACGTCGTCGGCTCGACCGCCTATGCCGAGACGCACGGCGCCCTGAAGACCCAGGCCTTCCTCGGCGCGGTCTTCGCCACCCTCGCCGAGCCGGTGCGGCGCTGCCAGGGCTCGACCGACGACTTCATCGGCGACATGGCGATGATCACCTGGCCGATGGCCCGCGGCCTGCAAGGCGCCCGCTGCGTCGCCTGCGTGCTGGCGATCCAGGAGACCCTGGCGCGGGACGCGGCGGCCTGGGAGGAGCGCTTCGGCGAGACGCCGCGCATCCGCGCCGCCCTGCATGGCGGCCCGGTGGTGACCGCCGAGGTCGGGGTCGACCGCCACAAGATCGCGTATTTCGGCGATGCCGTGAACGTGACCGCGCGGCTGGAGGCGCTGTGCCGGACCCTCGACGCCCCGGTGCTGATCTCCGGCGACCTGCTCGCCAAGCTGCCGCGCCTGCCCGACGGCGTCCGGGCCCGGCCGCTCGGCGAGCACGCCGTGCGCGGGCGCGACCAGGTCCTGGCGGTCGCCGCCCTCGAGCACCTGCCGCAGGGCGGCCGCGCGGCGGCCTGACCGCGCCCGGCCGCCATCGGCATTCGGTCTCCTTCCTCTAGGTCAGTTGCGCCGCGGTCCAGTCCTCGGCGCCGTCCGCGCCGCAGGAGCGTCGCTTTTCGCGCAGCGCAGCGTATTCAGCGCCCAGCATTCACGAGCGGGAAGCCCGCCGCCGCCGCGGCGGACGGTCGAGCGTGGCCGGTCATGCTCGTCGCGATCGGTCGATCGGGTCGCGCGTGATGGAATCGCGACGTAGTTTATGCCCCGATCATCATCGGCCAGCATCATACCATCTCACGGTTGCTGCCGTCCGCATGTGGGCTGCTGCGCGTTCGTCCGCATGAACGTAATGTGTTCTTTGCTTCGTCCGAAAGGTGCTGTCAGCGCTGCGAGACATAAGCCAAAGAGGACGGCCCCGCCGTCCCTCCCCCGAACGAGGTGGAGTCCCCCTCCGCCAAGGGTGAACGCAGCACAACCGATCCTTGAACCGCTTCGAGCAAGATTTTCGGCCGCCGCTTGACCGCAGGCGAGATTAGCTTGTTTTTCCTCTTGCGGTTCCCGCGCCGACATCATAGTTGCAGCGTTAAGCAAAGACAGGCCAGCCCTGCGGCATCAGAATCCTGAGGCGGGAATGTCCAAGCGTCTTACGGATCTACCCTGAACAGAGGGCCGACGTGATGAGTGAGAGTGAGGCGTCGACGAGCCACATCGGGCTGGCTGCCGATATCGTGGCGGCTTTCGTGAGCAACAATTCGGTCCCGGTCGCCGATCTGCCGGCCCTGATCGCCTCGGTCCATTCCGCTTTGGGCGGCCTCGGCAGCGGTGCCGCGATCGAGCAGGCCGCGCCGCTGACCCCGGCCGTGCCGATCAAGAAGTCGATCATGCCGGATTATCTCGTCTGCCTCGAGGACGGCAAGAAGTTCAAGTCGCTGAAGCGCCATCTGCGCACGCGCTACGGCCTGTCACCCGAGGAATATCGGGCGCGCTGGAACCTGTCGCCGGACTATCCGATGGTGGCGCCGAACTACGCGGCGGCGCGCTCGGAACTGGCGAAGACCATGGGGCTGGGGCAGCAGCGGCGCAAGTCTCTCCGCGGCTCCGAGAGCTGACCGGCCGGGAGCCGCTCCGGCCGTGAGCCGCAGTGGCTCATGAAAATACACGCTGAAGTGGAATTTTTGGAGGGCCCTAATCCCAGTCGGGGTTCGGGCGCTCGCCGATGAGGCAGTTGGCCCGGGGCTCGCCCTGGACCCGCCGCAGCAGCGGGCCGGCCTGCGAGGGGTCGATCCCCGGGCCGACCTCCCGCCCCGCCACCTCGCGGATGATCTTGGTGCGGATCGCGGCGGCGAACTGGTCGCGCTCGCGCACCGGCACCATGAAGCTGCCGCTGCCGCCGATGACGCAGTCGCGGTAGTAGAGGTCGAGGTCCTTGATGTCCCAGGGCCCGCTCGGCTCGCGGATCATCAGCGGCAGGCCGTTGATGACGATCCCCTGGCCGACGGCATCGTCCCGGGCCTTGGTCACCGACCGGCCCTGGTTGTTCGGGCCGTCGCCCGAGACGTCGATCACCCGCCGCGTCGCCTCGAAGCCGCTGCCCGCGAGCAGCCCGGCGGAGAAGTCGATGGCGCTGGCGATCGAGGTCCAGGTCGAGCGGCGGGGCGGGCTCTGGCCCAGCCTCTCGGCGAAGCCGGTCGCCTCCTCGGGCCCGGCGATCAGCGTCCAGGGCACCACGACCCGCTGGTTGCCGACGCCGGCCCACTCGACATAGGTGACGGCGATGCGCCCGACCATGCCCTGGCGGATCGCCTGATGGACCGCCGGGTTGCGGAACGCCTCGACGTAGCCCTCCCGCTGCACCGCCTGCTCGTCGCCGGTCATCGACAGGGAGACGTCGACGGCGAGCACCAGGGCGACGTCGACCTCGACCGGCCCGTCCCCGGCCCGGACGGGAGGCCCGGCCGCCGTGGCGGCCAGCAGGCAGGCGAGAAGCGCGACGATGCGTGATCTCATCCGGGCACTCCCGTGCGCCGGCCCGCTCCGGGCTCCGGCGACGCCGCAGGATCGGCTGCCCGGCGTCCCGAACGCAAGCGCCGCGAAGGCCTTGCCTCGACACGCTCGCGTGAGGGCGGACGCGCGTTCGCCGGCGCGTTCTGCTGTGGATGAATCCCGGGACAGGCGGTGCCTTAGGCTGGGGACAACCCGCACCCACGACACTCCGCACCGTCCGGCCGCGCGCCCTGCGCGGCGCCGAGGGTTTTCACGATGCCCCGTCCCTCCAGCCTCGCCGACCGCGTGTTCTGGCCCGTCGTGGCCGGCGGCGCGGCGAGCCTGTGGTTCGGGCCCAGGGCGCTCGCCGTCGCCGGCCTGGTGGTGGTCGTGCTCGTCCTGCACCGGCTCGGGCGCGGCGGCCGCTTCCGGCGCCGGGTCCGGGCCCTCGCCCGCCGGCATCGCGAAACGCTGGCGCTCCGCCGCCGGCAGGAGAGCTACGTCGATCCCTACGGCAACGAGATCCTCGACGGCTGGCTGCGGGAGCGCCGCTACTTCGCCGAGCGGACGGTGGCGCCGCGGCTCGAGGCGGAGGGCTACGGCGACCTGATCGCGGCGCGCTGGGACGAGATCCTGTCCATCGTCGAGGCGGCCTCCGTGAGCGTCGCGGCGCCGGACGAGGGCGCGGCGCTGCCGGAGGACGGGCTCGCCTACGAGCGCTACTGCGCCGCCCTGCTCGAGCGGGCCGGCTGGGAGGCGCGCACCACGAAGGCCGCGGGCGACCAGGGCGCCGACGTGGTGGCGGAGCGCGACGGGGTGCGGCTGGTCGTGCAGTGCAAGCGCTACGCGAAGCCGGTCGGCAACGGCGCGGTGCAGGAGGTGGTCGCGGCACGCAGCTACTGGCACGCCGACTGGGCCGCCGTGGTCTCGAATGCCGGGTTCACGCCCGCGGCGCGCAAGCTGGCGGCGGCGACCGACGTGCTGCTGCTGCACCACGACGCGCTGGCGGAGCTCGGCGGGCCGTCGGGCG
Organism: Methylobacterium platani; assembly: GCF_001653715.1. Classification (GTDB taxonomy): domain Bacteria; phylum Pseudomonadota; class Alphaproteobacteria; order Rhizobiales; family Beijerinckiaceae; genus Methylobacterium; species Methylobacterium platani. Next base: position 223,262 of record NZ_LWHQ01000010.1, on the reverse strand, counting down.
GGCGGGGACGCTGAGCCGCGGCCGACGAATCGACTGGCGGGTGAGCGCGGAAGCGCGGCACAGTCGAGAGCCGGCCCCTCCTCCGATACGGGAACGCAGACCGCCATGATCGATCCGCGCCGACTCGCCGGAGTGCCGGGCCTCGCCGTGCGCGGCCTCGTCGGGCTGGTCTATCCGCCGAGCTGCATCGGCTGCGGCGCCGCGACGGCCGTGCCGCACGCGCTCTGCGCCGGCTGCTGGAGCGGGATGCGCTTCATCGAGCGGCCCTATTGCGAGCGGCTCGGCACGCCGTTCTCGGTCGATCTCGGGAGTCCGGGCCTGCTGTCGCCCTCGGCACTCGCCGATCCGCCGGTCTATGCCCGCGCCCGGGCGGTGGCGCGCTACGACGCCACGGCGCGGCGGCTGGTGCAGCGGCTGAAATACGAGGACCGCCTCGACCTCGCCGGCGCTCTCGGGACGATGATGGCGCGGGCGGGCGCCGAACTCCTGGCCGAGGCCGACCTGGCGGTGCCGGTGCCGCTCTGGCGCTGGCGGTTGTGGTGGCGGCGCTTCAACCAGGCCGCCCTGCTCGCCCGGGCCGCGACCCGCGGCAGCGCCGTCGCCGTGGCGCCGGAGCTGCTGGCCCGGGTCAAGCGCACCCGCCAGCAGGTCGGCTTGAGCCGCGCCGCCCGGGCCGAGAACCTGCAGGGCGCCTTCCGGGTGCCGGACGCGGCCCGTCCCCGGCTCCTCGGCAAGCGGGTCCTCCTCGTCGACGACGTGCTGACCACGGGCGCGACGGCGAACGCCGCCGCCCGGGCGCTCCTGCGCGGCGGGGCGGCGGCGGTCGACGTGCTGGTCTTCGCCCGCGTGGTGAGCGACGGGCGCGACGGCACCGGTTGAGCCCCGGGGAGTGCGGGCGCTGCGGAGGCGCCGCTTGTCCTCGCATCGCCGGCAGCGCAAGGGTCGACCGACTACCTGGCCTCCCGTCTGCCGCGATAGGCGGCGGCTCTCAGATAGTTATCGATCTTCTCGCGGCTGCAGGGACGCCGTCCCTCGTGATATCCGTTGTGAACGAAGTGGATGAACGGATCGATCGTGCTCGCGCACGGTCCACGACACGA
>NZ_LWHQ01000010.1:217068-221988 GCF_001653715.1 Methylobacterium platani | reverse complement strand
ATCGTCCGCCCCTATGGTCGGGCCGCGGTCGCGGTGTCGTGTACCGTGGTGCTCGCGGCGACGTCGGCGTAAGTCGCCCGGTACCACTCCGGATCGAAGAGGGTATTGCCGTCGCGCAGGGCCTCGCGCGGGGCACGATACAGGACATCGTCGACCGTGCTCGCGATCGACGCCCAGCCATCGCTTCTCTTCTCCTCCTCGGAGGATGCGCCGCCATGGACCTCGGAACGCTCGCGGAGCGGGAAGTCGTCGACCGCGGCCAGGACTTGCCGAACCTCCGGCGCCCAGCGCGCCGCGCTTTCGTCCTCGATGTCGTTGGTGTCATGCGAAGCGAAGTGCTCGGCGGGTCGAATTCCCTCGCGATAGCCGCGACGCATCTTCGCCTCCCAATGCTCCGCCGACCTGACGAAGTAGTGATTGACGCGGCATATGTTGAATCCGGAAATATCCGCACTCAGACCGATCGGCACTTCGCGGAACGGTGTGCCGTCGGCGTGCGCGGTCGGTCCTTCGACGTCAATCATATGCGGGTTGTGGACTCGAACGACCTTTCTGGGTCGAACGATCATTTTGGTGTGAAAGTTGACTCCGTGGCGATCGACCGCCCTGTGGGTAAAGTCTTCGATGATCAGTCCCGCCGGGATCCTGTCATGGCCGGACGATCCGAACAAGGCCCGGTTCAGGACGATCGCGTTAGAGTTTTCATGAAACGCCAGAAACTTCTTTACGCACCGGTCGGCAATCGGATTGATAAATTCGTCTGAGTCGACGAAAGCGATCCAATCAAAATCGACTGTAAAGTTCTTGATGCAGTCGTCGTATGCTTCCAATTGAGAATATTTAGAATTCCTCGGCCAATCGATGATCTTGATATCGAAAAATCGACGAAGTCGGTCCAGGACCGAATATGTATTATCTGTGCTTGAATTGTGGTAGATAATGAAGCTATCGAACCCGATCAACGAGTGATATGCAATCCACTCGGCAATGCCCCGCTCCTCGTTGCGGACAAACATGCAGATTGCAGTTCTCACGGCTCGAATGTCGCTTGGTGCTCTACCCGATGTGAGCCGCATCTGTCTGGCAGATTTCAGAGCGACCGGCTATGCCCGCACACCGGCCGACGCTGTCCTGTGTAATGCATGTCGAGAAATGCCTGCCCTCGCCCGGGGCCGCAGGGCCGGCGTCGACGCCCGGGCTCCGTCAGTTGAGGAAGCGCGGAACGACGAAGCGGATACCCAGGAGACCGATGAGAGCCATCGCCCCGCTGACGATCAACACGTACAGCATCGACGCATCCGCGCCGTACCCTGGGTAGAAGGCCGATCGGCAGACCTTCACGATGTGCATGAGCGGATTCCACTGAACGTATTCGTAGAGAACGGCTGGCATCGCCTCGGTCACGAACATGGCGCCGCTGGTAAAATACATAATCAATAGCGGAATGATGACGCCGATCATCCATCCTTGAAACATTTGGGAAATGAAGACGTTGAAGAATCCAACGGAAATTGCGAAGCACAGTGCTAGAAGCATACCCTGGCAAAACGCGAAAGAATCTATCGGGACGACGTAGGCGCCGCAGCACGCCGCGATGATGAACACGAGAAAAATGCTCAGGCTGCTGGTGCAGATCTCGACGAGGGCGCGCGACATGACGACGTCAAAGAATTTTACCTGCGGGAAGTAAATCAGCTGCCTGTTCTGGAGCGGTCCCTCCATCATCTTTCTCGCCATGTAGTTGAGAACGATATACGGCGAAAGTCCCGACACGACGAACAGCACGATGCTGTCGCCGATCGGCGTCGGCATGTGCCGGGCCGCGTAGAAGCCGGTGATGACCAGGATGTGGGCGCAGGGCCAGCCGACCGCGATGCCGTAGCCCCACATCGTGCCGCCGAACCGCGTGCGGATGTCGCGCAGCATCAGGGCACCGAGGACGTCCAGCTGGACCTCGAGCGCCGATTTCGCTTGGTGCGCCATGGAGTGCCCCTGCTCGGCGAATTGCCTGCCTACCAGCCGAGCGCCGTCATGGAAGGCCGGGAAACGCTGTCGCCTAGACCGGGATTGCGGCGGCCGGGTGACGAACCCGGAAGGGGGGCATCGGCAGGCGCGCACCGGCCGACCCGCTTCGCCGCCCGGGCCTCCGATGCACTGCGAGGATCCGCCAAGCCCGAGCGGACGTTCGATCGTCCGAACGCCGCCGCATCGGCAGGCCGATGCGACGGCGCGACGGTGTCCCGAACCCGCCGGACCGCGGGCGATACCGAACTCGGGGAGTTTCAGGCGCGCTGGACGTCCCCGAGGGCATTGCTCTCCGCGGCGGCCGGCGCCCCGGCCGCATCCAGGACCTTGCCGCGGGGGCCGACCCAGACCCCGATCCACTTGCGCGACCACAGGGCGAGGCAGCCGAGCACCACGGCCGTGAAGGCGGCGTAGAACAGGAAGCCGGTGGCGAAGCCGCCGGTATACTGCTTCGACAGGCCCATGGCGTTCGGCAGGATGGCGCCGCCGAGTGCCCCGACCTCGCCGATCATCGAGCCCGCCACCGCGGTGTTGGTCGGCCAGCGCAGCGGCACGAGCTGGAACAGCGCGCCGTTGCCGGCGCCGAGCGCCGCGAAGCAGAACATGAACAGCAGCGTGGTCATCACCAGCGTCGGCGCCGCGGTGAGCGCCAGGAACGAGCCGACGGCGGCGAGCAGCACGACGGTGAGCACCAGGATGCCGCCGATCCGGTCGGCGAAGTAGCCGCCGAGGATGCGGATGCCGGAGCCCATCAGGGCGGCCAGCATGGTCAGCCGCCCGGCCTCGATCTTGGTGACGGCGAATTGCTCGTAGAAGAAGGTCGGCAGGAAGTTCGACAGGCCGATGAAGCCCCCGAAGGTGATGACGTAGACCAGGTTGAAGGCCCAGCCGTCCTTCTCGAACAGGCAGGAGACGTGCTGGCGGAAGCTCTGGTGCTCGCGATCCGGCGGCTCCTTGGCGAAGACGATCATCACGGCGAGCGGGATCAGCATGAAGATCCCGGCGAAGCCGTAGACCGCCTGCCAGCCATAGGCCTGGGCGAGGGGCGGCGCGAACAGCACCGCCAGCACCGTGCCGGAGTTGCCGGCCCCGGCGATGCCCATGGCGAGGCCCTTGTGCTCGGCCGGGAACCAGCCCGAGCCGAGGGAGAGCGCGACGCCGAAGGACGCGCCGGCGATGCCGAGCAGCACGCCCATCGCGAGCACGTCGTTGAAGCCGTGGACCAGGAAGAAGCCGTAGGCCATCGCCAGGACGATCAGCGACATCTCGGTGATCGCGGCGTTCTTGCGCCCGATATACTGGGCGAGCACGCCGAGCGGGAAGCGCATGATCGCGCCGGCGAGGATCGGCAGCGAGATCATGAAGCCGGTCTGGGCCGGCGTGAGCTTGTAATGCTCGGTGATGAACGGGCCCATGGCCCCGTTCAGCACCCAGATCGCGAAGCAGAAATCGAAGTACAGGAACGCGGCGAACAGGGTCGGGGGATGACCCGACTTCATGACGGTCTTGAAACTGGCCATGTCGGAGCCTCACGCACAGCCCCCGCGGGGGGTCGTCAACGCGCTTCAGGGTGAGGATCGCGGCCCGGTCACGTGCCGGTCACGCTCTCCCGTCTGTCGGACATCCCTGTCCAAGGCTCGGGCGTCTTTGCCCCGCGGGCCGTGAGGCCAGCCTGCGGGGGGCGTTGCAGCTTCCGTGCCAATCTCGGGCCGCCATCGCGACGAGGGCGGGCGGATCCTGCGTGCCGGTCCCTGCCTCAAGGGCAGGCATATCCTGATGCGCCGGAGGGCAGCGGGCCGCTCACGCCCGCATGTCGACCACCCGCCCCTGCCCCGGCGGGACCGGTGCGGCGGCGGACTGCGCCACGAGGCCGGCGACCTCGCGCCCGGCCTCGATCTGGCGCCGTGCCGCCAGGGTCGCGACCTGCCGGCTGAAGGCGGCGCCCGGCCGGGTCGCGGCGCCGGCGAGGAGGGAGGCGGTGCTGAGATCCGTCATGCCGCCAGCCTGCACCGGAACCGTGATCGGGGCGTGAAGAGGTCAGCTCAAAAGCTGGCTCATCCGGGCGAGCGCCGCGGCGAAGCCGGCGAGCGGCACGGTGAGGGTCTCGACCTCGCCGTTGGGCTTGGTGCCGGTGACGCGCAGGTTCACGGCGGTCTTCATCGCGTCGGTCGCGACCGTCGGGAAGCTGATCGGCACGATGCAGCCGGCCTGGACGCAGGAGGTGTAGGGAGCGCCCTTGCCGAGGGTCGCGTCGTCGAGCTTGAAGGTCACGCCGGGCTCGATCGACAGGCCGAGCGGCATCAGCAGGAGGCCGTTGCTGCGCCCGTCCTGGGGAGCGTTCAGCTCGATGCTGAAGCGGCGTTGCCCGGTCTGCGCCACCCCTTGCGCCTGCGACAGCTGGCACTGGCGCTTCTCGTTCTCGCGGGTGCAGCTGATGGTCCAGTCGCCGTAGACCTCGCTCACCGCGCTGGCGCCGTTCGGCCAAGCTCCGTTCGGGGGCGCTACCGCCGCGGGAGCGGCCTCCGCCTTCGGGGCCGGCGCGGGCTTCGGGGCCGGGCGGCGCGGGGCGGGCTTGTGGGCGGGCTTCGGCGCCGGGGCCTCCGACGCCGGCGCCTCCCCGGCCGGCTCCTCCTGGGCGCGGGCGGGCCCCGCCAGGAACGCGGCGAGGACCAGGAGGCTGGCGAGGGCGGAGCGGCTGGGCGACATGACGGAGTTCCTCGGCGCCCGTCCGCGCCGGGGGCGCGGGACGGGCCTTTTGTCTCGCGGCTCCTCTAGAGCCACGAGCGCCGGAAGGGAAGCCGCGCGCGCCGGTCCCGTCGTCATGCTCTTGAAATAACTTGGATTTATTCCAATCAACCGTCTCCGATCCAGCCAATGTCCTCGTGCCGGATCGGC
>NZ_LWHQ01000010.1:62577-216997 GCF_001653715.1 Methylobacterium platani | reverse complement strand
GTCAGCCGATGTCCTCGTGCCAAGTGCGGCCGTCGCGCTCGATCAGCGCGATCGCGGCGGTGGGCCCCCAGGTGCCGGCCGGGTACGGGCGCGGCGGTTCCGGACGGTCGGCCCAGGCGTTGAGCAGGGTGTCGGCCCAGGCCCAGGCGGCCTCGACCTCGTCGCGGCGCATGAACAGGGTGGCGTTCCCCCGCACGACGTCCATCAGCAGGCGCTCGTAGGCGTCCGGATAGCGCTGGTTGAAGGTCTCCTCGAACGAGATGTCGAGGCCGGTCGACCGCAGGCGCATGCCGCCGGGGCCGGGCTCCTTGGTCATCACCTCGAGCTTGATGCCCTCCTGCGGCTGCAGCCGGATCACCAAGCGGTTCGGCTCGCGGGCGAACTCGTCGGAGAAGATGCTGAACGGCGAGGAGCGGAACTGGACGACGATCTCGGAGACCTTCTGCGGCAGCCGCTTGCCGGTGCGCAGGTAGAACGGCACCCCGGCCCAGCGCGGCGTCATCAGCTCGAGCTTCAGGGCGACGAAGGTCTCGGTCAGGCTCGAGCGGTCCTCGGCGAGGTCGACGACGTAGGCGGGCACCGGCTGGCCGTTGACCGCACCGGCGACGTACTGGCCGCGCACGGTGCGCATCGGCACCTCGTGGGCGGGGATCGGCTTGAGGGCGCGGAGCACCTTAAGCTTCTCGTCGCGCACCGCGTCGGCGTCGAGGGAGAGCGGGCTCTCCATGCCGAGCAGGCAGAGAAGCTGCAGCATGTGGTTCTGCAGCATGTCGCGCAGGGCGCCGGAGGTGTCGTAGTAGCCGCCGCGGCCCTCGACCCCGACGGTCTCCGCCACGGTGATCTGGACGTGGTCGATCACGTCGGCGTTCCACAGCCGCTCGAAGATCGTGTTGGCGAAGCGCAGGGCGAGCAGGTTCTGCACCGTCTCCTTGCCGAGATAGTGGTCGATGCGGAAGATCTGGTTCTCGGGGAAGACCTTGCCGACCTGGTCGTTGATCGCGCGGGCCGAGGCGAGGTCGTGGCCGATCGGCTTCTCCAGCACCACCCGGGAGCGCTCGCCGATCAGCCCGTGGGCACTGAGGTTGCGGCAGATCGCGCCGTACAGGCTCGGCGAGGTGGCGAGGTAGTAGGGCCGCACGTGGTCCGGATGCTCCGACAGGAGGTTCGCCAGCTCCTCCCAGCCGGCGTCGCCGGCGCCGTCCACCGCGACGTAGCGCAGGTGGTCGAGGAAGCGCGTCACCGTGTCGGGATCGCGGTCGGTCGCCGGCACGTGGCGCTCGAGCGCCGCCGCGGCGAGGTCGCGGTACTCGCCGGTGCCGAGAGGGGTGCGCGCCGCCGCGACGATGCGGCTCTCCTCCGGGATCTGCCGGTCGCGAAAGCGGGTGTAGAGCGCCGGCAGCAGCTTGCGCATCGTGAGGTCGCCGGTGGCGCCGAACACGACCGCATCGAAGGGGGCGACGGGGATGATCTTGTGCATCGGGTGACGGGTCTCCCGCTCTCTCCGGCCGTCCCTGCAAGGGCGCGGCCAGTCCGTGTCTCCGGCGGATGCGGGGCTCCGGCATCCGCCTTCGTCGCGTGGTGCGGCGGCGCTCAGTACGAGGCCGGCGTCGCCGCGGCCTCCTTCACGCCCGCATCCGCACCGCTGCCGCCGCCCTCGAGCGGCGCCTCCATGTGGGCGGAGAAGGCGGCCTTGTGGTCGGGGTGCCAGCGCGACAGGGCCGGACGGTTGCGGATCACGTCGTCGGAGGACCAGCGCATCCGCTTCTCGTCCATCTCCCGGGTCGTCTCGTTGTCCGGGCACAGGATGTAGAAGTCGCCCTCCGCCATCTTCTCCAGGAGGAAGGCGACGGTCTCCTCCGGCGTCCAGGCGCCGGCCGGCTTCTCGGCGACGCCGCGGGCGCGGGTGAGGCCGGTATAGACGAAGCCCGGGACCAGCAGGTGGGCGGTGACCGGCGAGCCCGCCTCGCGCAGCTCGTGGCTCAACGCCTCGGTCGTCACCTTCACGCCCGCCTTGCTGACGTTGTAGGGCGTGTTGCCGGGCGGCGTGGTGATGCCCTGCTTCGACCCGGTGACGATCACCGCCCCGGGCTCTCCCGCCTCGATCATGCCGGGCACGAAGGCCTGGACCGCGTTGACCACGCCCCACAGGTTGGTGTCGAGGATGCGGTGCCAGGTCGGTGCGTCGGAGAAGAACCGCCCGCCGGCCTCGATGCCGGCATTGGCCATCAGCAGCGACACCGCGCCGAGGGAGGCGGCCTCGCGGCGCAGGGCCTCCAGCGCCTCCGGCTTCGCCACGTCGGTCGCGACCGCGCGCACGTCCGCTTCGCCGCCCGGTGCCGCGCCGGCGACCTCGCGGGCGGCCTGCGTCAGCGCCTCGCCGGGCAGGTCGGCCAGCACCACCCGCATCCCGGCCTGCGCGAAGGCCCTGGCGGCGGCGAGGCCGATGCCGCTCGCCGCGCCGGTGACGACCGCGACGCGGCCCTTCGCGAGTGCGGGATGGTGGGTCATGGTGCGCTCCGCCTGGATCTCGGCTCGGTTCTCAAGGCCGGCAGGTAGGCCGTCGCAAGGGAAACGCCACACGCGGGAGCACAAAAATCTCGCCGTCCGGCGCGGCCGCGGCGTCGCGGCCGGCGCTCACGCGCCCGGCCGGACCTCACGGTGGGAACGGTCGTCCCTGCTCCCCCTCGTCGCGCCGGCCGGGCCCGTCGAAATAGTCGGGATTGAGGCCCGCGATGCCGCCGAGATCGGCCAGGAGCCCGTCGAGATGGGCGCCCATCCGGCGCGCCGCCGCCTCCGGGTCGCGGGCGGCGATCGCGTCGCGCACCGCCCCGTGCTCGGCGACGACCCGGTCGAGGCGGCCGGCCTGCGGCAGGGTGAGGCGGCGGAACCGGTCGACCTGCACCTTCACCTGCTGGACCAGCCGCCAGATGCCCGGATGGCCGGCGGCCCGGGCGACGCCCGCGTGGAACGCCTCGTCGGCCTGGTGGAACGCCTCGTGGTCGTCCTTGTCGGCGACCGCCAGCACCGCCATCGCCCGGTCGATCGCCGCGAGGCCCGCCGCGTCGCCGCGCTCGGCGGCGAGGCGCGCGCTCGTCTCCTCGAGGGAGCGCCGGATGATGATCGTCTCGGGCAGGTCAGCGTAGGGGATCAGCCCGACGAAGGTGCCGGATTGCGGGAAGATCGCGACCAGGCCCTCCTCGGCGAGCTTCAGCACCGCCTCGTGCACCGGCGTGCGGCTGACGCCGTAGCGGCGCGCCAGCGCCTTCTCGTTGATCGGCTCGCCGGGGCGCATCGCCAGCGAGACGATGCGGGCGCGCAGCTCCTGGCGGATCACCGCCGAGGCCGTGGGCGGCCGCTCGGGAACGCGGCTCGGCATGCGGATCGGCGCCTTGCGGGGGACTTGGCGCGGATCCGGACGGGGGTCTTGGCAGCGATGAGGGTCTTGGCAGAAATAGGGATCTTGGCAGGGATCTTGTCTGGCTTCGTGGCGGGGAACGGTGCGGATGGGGTCCATGGTCGGTGATCGTGCTCGCCTCGCCCTCGCCCGCGGCGCGTTCTTCGCCGCGCTCGACCCGGAGGGCCTCCCGGATGCACAGCTTAGTTTGATATATCAGATTTGCGAAGGGGCGGGTCCCGTTCGATCCTCTGCCCTGCGCCCGGCGCGGCTTGACCGGGCCGGGCCGGCGCGCCACCTCCGCGGCAGCCATGACGGCGAGCCCCGGAGCGGCGGATGAGCGACCTCGACGAGACGACCGCCCCGAACGGGCGCAAGGCGACCCTGGTCGCCGGCGGGCCCGGGCGCTGAGGCGATGGCGACCGGGCGCGCCTCCGGCCGGACCTGGCTCAGGGTCCTGCGCCTCGTCCTCACGGTCGTGCCGCCGCTGATCGGCGTGGTGCTGATCGGGCAGGCGGTGGTCGCCTCGATCGGCGGCGACATCCGCCGCTGGGAATTCGCCCTCGGGGCGGTCTGCCTGTGCCTGACCTTCGCCGGACGGCTGGTGCCGGAGGAGTGACGGGAAACCCGGAACCGCGCCAGCCGTCACCGCTTGCCCCGAGACCGAGAACCCGGACAACCCCCATGCGCGACAACCCGGAGCGGAGCCGGTTCGAGCTCGAGGTGGACGGCGAGATCGCCTACGCCGATTACCGCCGCCAGCCCGGCACCCTCGTCATCTCGTACGTCTACGCGCCGCCCCGCTTGCGCGGCACCGGCACCGCCGAGCGGCTGATGCAGGGCGTGGCCGAGGCCGCGCGGGCGGAGGGAACGCGCATCCGCCCCCTCTGCGGCTACGCGGCGGCGTGGCTGCGCCGCCACCGCGAGCATCGCGACCTGCTCGCGTGATGCCCTGCCCGGCCGAGGCTCTCTACCCCGCCATGTCGAGCGGCGGCGCCAGGTCCGCCGGCAGCGGGCTGACATAGGGCGTGCGCGCCAGGCGCTCGGCGTGGTCGGCCTTGGCGCGGGCCAGCAGATCCGGGTCGCGCAGGACGTCGACCGCGGTGCCGGCCATCGCCTTGGCGACGTGGACCATGCCCTTGTGCGCCGCCGGGGTCTTGCCCTGGGCGGTGAGCTGCCAGGAATGGCCCGGCGTGCCGATGGCGTAGGTCGCGCCGCGGGCCTGCACGGTCGGCACCGCCCAGCTCACGTCGCCGACATCGGTCGAGCCCATCATCCGTTCGCCGTTGGCGCCGAGCGGCACCACCGTGTCGCAGAGCGGCGCATCGGTCACCGGCACGCCGAAGCGGCGATGGGCCGAGACGATGTCCTCCCGGGTCAGCGTCGCCCGGATCTTCTCGGCGAAGGCGCGGTCCTCGGCGTCGAAGGGCGGGGGGCCGAGCCGCATCAGGTTGGCGTGCAGGGCCTGCTCCAGCGGCGGGTTCGCCAGCAGGTTCGACATCGCGCTCACCACCCGGCTCGTCACCGTGGTCTCGGTCATGAGCGCCGCGCCGTCCGCGATCCGGCCGACGCGCGCCGCGAGGTCGAGGAGGGACGGCAGGTCGGCGGCGCGCACGAGATAGCGCACCGTGGCGCTCGCCTGGACGACGTTCGGGGCGATGCCGCCGGCATCGAGGTAGGCGTAGTGCACCCGCGCGTCGCTCGGCATGTGCTCGCGCAGGTAGTTGACGCCGACATTCATCAGCTCGACCGCGTCGAGGGCCGAGCGGCCGAGATGCGGCGCCGCCGCCGCGTGCGAGGCCCTGCCGGCGAAGCTGAAGTCGACGAGCTGGATCGCCAGCGAGACCGGCTCCCAGATCGACACGAACGGGCCCGGATGCCAGGTGATCGCGACGTCGACGTCCCTGAACACCCCGTCGCGCACCATGAAGGTCTTGGCGGCCCCGCCCTCCTCGGCCGGGCAGCCGTAGTAGCGCACGCGGCCGGGCAGGCCTTCGGCAGCGAGCCAGTCCTTGACCGCGGTCGCGGCCAGCAGCGCCCCGGCGCCGAGCAGGTTGTGGCCGCAGCCGTGGCCGGCGCCCTCCCCCGGCCGCGGCCGGTGCTCGGCCACGCCCGCCTCCTGGCTCAGGCCCGGCAGCGCGTCGTACTCGCCCAGGATCGCGATCACCGGACCGCCCTCGCCGGCCTCGCCCATCATGGCGGTCGGCATGCCGTCGATGCCCTCGGTCACCCGGAAGCCGTGGGCGCGCAGCATCGCGGTGTGCTCGGCCGCCGAGCGCACCTCCTGGAAGTTCAGTTCCGGCATCTCCCAGACCCGGTCCGAGAAGGCCGTGAACGCCGCCGCGTGCTCCTCGACGTGCCGCCAGATCGCCTCGCCGTTGTGCATGTTTCCTCGCGCTGTCGGGACGTTGTTAGGCTTTCGCCCCCGCCCCTTGTCGCACGATGGGGGCCGGGCGCCATGCGCCCGGCTCGGCCCAGGCCTGCGCGGCGTTAGCCTCTGTCCCGGAAGCCCCGCCGTGCCAGCGCGCGGTCGACGAAGTCGAACCGGTCCTGGCCCCAGAACAATTCGCCGTCGAGCACGATGGTCGGCGAGCCGAACACGCCGAGCGCCACCGCCTCGTCGCCGTTGCGGCGATACTCCGCCTGCACCGGCTCGCTGCCCTCGGCCGCGACCAGGGCGGCGCCGTCGTAGCCGGCCTCGTCGGCGATCGCCCGCCGCACCGCCGGATCGGCGATGTCGCGCTCCTCGGCCCACAGGGCGCGCAGGATCGCGTGCGAGAGCGGGAAGGCGTCGAGCCCGGCCGCCTGCGCGGCGATCACGGTCCAGCCGGCCTGCTTGTTCCAGTCCGGTGCCGGATTCCGCGTCGGGTAGTGCCGGGGCGTCACGTTGAGCGGCAGGCCGAGATAGTCGCTCCAGCGCGCGAGCTCGACGGCATGATAATCGCGACGCGGCTGCGGCCGGGTCCGGAGCGGCACGCCTCCGGTCTTCGGCACCACCTCCTGGAAGTCGTAGGGCTTCAGCACCAGCCGGGCGCGGTGGCGGCGCACGATGTCCTGGAGCTTCGGGCCGCCGAGATAGGCCCAGGGCGAGGACAGGCTGTAGAAGCAGGACAGTTCGATCATCGGGGCATCCGGGACGGGCGAAGGGACGAGCGAGGGAACGGGCGAGGCATGGATATCCACCAGGACGACGCGGCCGTGAAGGGTCTGACAGCGCTCGCCGCCGAGGTGCGCCGCGACCTCGCCCGCCTGAATCATCCGCCCGCGCCCTGGACCCTGCCGGTGACCGGCCCGGACGGGCGCCCCGCCCTCGACGTGCTGGTGGTCGGGGCCGGCATGTGCGGGCAGACCGCCGCCTTCGCGCTCCTGCGCGAAGGGGTCGCGAACCTCCGGGTGATCGACCAGGCGCCGCGCGGCGCGGAGGGGCCGTGGGGCACCTTCGCCCGGATGGAGACCCTGCGCTCGCCCAAGCACCTGACGGGTCCCGATCTCGGCATCCCCTCCCTCACCTTCCGGGCCTGGTGGGAGGCGCAAGCCGGCGAGGAGGGCTGGCGCGCCCTCTACAAGATCCCCCGCCTCGACTGGCTGCGCTACCTGCTGTTCGTGCGCGACACCGCCGGCATCCCGGTCGAGAACGACACCCGCCTCGTGCGGCTGTGGCCGGCGGGTGGGCTGATCGGGGCGGAGATCGAGGGACCGGGCGGCCCCGAGACGGTCCATGCCCGCAAGGTGGTGCTGGCCTGCGGCCGCGACGGCTCGGGCGGGCGGCGGATGCCGGCCTTCGCGCGGGGCGGCGAGGGACGCCTGTTCCATTCCTCCGACCCGATCGACTTCGCGCGCTTCCGCGGCGGCCGGGTCGCGGTGCTCGGCGCCTCCGCCTCGGCGATCGACAACGCCGCGACGGCGCTCGAGGCCGGCGCCGCCGCGGTGACGCTGTTCGTGCGCCGGGCGTACTTCCCGCAGGTCAACAAGTCGAAATGGGCCGCCTTCCCGGGCTTCCTGCGCGGCTACGCCGCCCTCGACGACGCCCGGCGCTGGGCCTTCACCACCGCCCTGATGGGCGAGGGCACGCCGCCGCCGCACGAATCGGTCCTGCGCTGCACCCGCCACCCCAACTTCGCGGTGCGTTTCGACGAGGGCTGGACCGGGATCGCTGAGGCGCCTGACGGTTTGGTGATCGAGACGCCCAAGGGGCGCTACCCGGCCGATGCCGCCGTGGTGGCGATCGGCTTCGACATCGACCTGACCCGGCGCCCGGAGCTGGCGGAGTTCCGCGACGCGGTGCTGACCTGGGGCGAGCGGGTCGCCCCGGCCGAGGCGGCGGCGCATCCGGAAGCCGCGCGCTTCCCCTATCTCGGCGACGGCATGCAGATGCTGGAGCGGGAGCCGGGCCGGCTGCCCGAGCTCGGCCTGCTGCACGTCTTCAACTGGGGCGTCACCCTGAGCCACGGGGCGCTCGCCGGCGACATCCCGGGCCTCGGCATCGGGGCGACGCGGCTCGCCCAGGCGCTGGTGCGCGACCTGTTCGTGTCGCAGGCCGACGCGCATTTCCCCCGCATGATGGCGCACGAGGATGCGGAGCTGGAGCCGACGCCGTTCTTCGTGCGGCGGGAGGCGCGGTGAGCCCGCTCAGCCCCGCTCGATGATCCGCAGCTGGATCTCGGGGTAGCGCGCCACGATCTCGTCGGTCGGCGTGCTGAAGATCGTCCGGTGGAGGGCCATGGCGCGCAGCACGCCCCGGAACTGGGGCAGCGCGAACCGGCGCGAGAGCAGGTCCTTGGCGAACTCCGCCACGAGGCGGCGCAGCAGCATCAGGCGGTACTGCATCCGCTTTGCCGGCAGCATCCGCGAGTGGCGCTTGAGGAAGAACGCCAGGTTGAGGAGCTGCAGCGTGATGACGGTCTTGCGCGGCAGGCGGCCGCCCGAGATCTGGAAATGGTGCAGCCGCGCGCGCCGGGCCAGCACCAGGGCACCGTGGCGTGCGATCCGGTGGCAGAAATCGGCGTCCTCGAGCGCCGCGTAGTGCCGCAGGCTCGGGTCGAACGGCTCGCGCCGGGCGATGTCGACCCGCACCGTCAGGGCGTAGCCCGAGATGCTGCGGACCGGGACGGCGTCGTCCGGCGAGACGGTGGCGGGAAGCGCGAGCGGCGGGAAGCCGAGCGTGTCGTAGGGCACGAAGGTCTGCTCGTAACCCATCATCAGCACGTGGCGGTAGACGAAGCGCCCCGCCGCCGACCGCGCGACGGCGGCGCCGAACCCGCCTCTGGCATGGCCGGTGACCTTCAGGCTGAAGTCGCGCGAGCGGGCGGTCGGGCTCGCCTCGACCCCGCAGGCGCCGACCGCCGCGATCGCGCCGGCCTCGTCCTTCTCGTAGACGGCGAGGATCTCCGCGGCGCAATCGTCGTACATGAAGGAATCGTCGTCGATGAGGAAGACGACGTCGGCGCGGACCAGCTCCATCGCCTGGTTGCGCTGCATCGTCAGCGACTTGATCGCCGCCCGACGGTAGTGCAGCGGCACGCCGGAGGGCCCGGCGAGGTCCACGACCCGATCGCGGTTCACCGCCCAGTCGTCGCTCGCATCGACGACGACGATGCCGACCGGCGGGCGCGATTGCAGCAGCGCGAGGCGGATGCATTCCAGGAGCGCGTCGCCCCGGTTGCAGGTGGAGACCGCGAGGGCCCAGGACAGCGGGGTCCGGGCCGGCGACGCGCGGGACGCCGACGCCTGGGACGGCGGGATGCTGGAGGGTGACATGCTGGTGCTGTCCGCTCGCGGTCCGGTCCGGCAGGATGCGCGCAGGCTCTCATGGCGGGGGCCGTGCCGGCGAGCGGTAGGCGCCTACGGCCTTCGAGGGAGGCCCCGCCCCGCCGATCGGCGTAGGCGCGCCCGGCCCCGGTGCGGCCGGGCGACCGGTGGGACCGCAGGCCGGACGGGGCGCGCCGTCGCGGTTCTCGTTCGGGGCGTCACGGCGGGGGGATGCGGCCCGGCGGGGTGCCGCGGATCAGCGCCATCACGGCCTCGTCGCGCTCGGAGATCAGCCGGGCGCCGCGCTGGAAGCTCAAATAGGCCCAGAGCCAGCGCAGGGTGACGACGAGCCGATTCTGGAAGCCGACCAGCAGGTAGATGTGGGCGACGCCCCAGACCAGCCAGGCCAGGATCCCCTTGAGCTTGACGCGGTCCCACTGCACCACGCCGGAATTGTGCCCGATGATCGCGAGGTTGCCGCGGCTGCGGAAGCGGAACGGCGTCGGTGCCGTCCCGTGCAGGATGCGGTCGCGCAGCGCCCGGCCGAGGTAGCGGCCCTGCTGGTCGGCGACCTGCGCGAGGCCCGGCAGGGCCGAGCCGTCCTCGGCCTTGGCCATCGCGAGGTCGCCCAGCGCGTAGACCCCCGGGCGGCCGAGGACCGCGAGGTCCGGCCCCACCGGCACGTGGCCCTGGCGCGTCGTCTCGATCCCGAGCCACTCCCCCGCCGGCGAGGCGCGCACGCCCGCGCCCCAGACGATCGTGGCGGCCGGGATCAGCTTGCCCTGGACGGTGACGCCCTCCTCGGACACGTCCTCGACGGCATGGTCGGTCAGCACCGTGACGCCGAGGCGCTCGAGCGCGCGCTTCGCATAGGCCGACAGATCCTCCGTGAAGGTGCCGAGCACCCGGGAGGCGGCCTCGATGAGCAGGATGCGGGCCTGCTTCGGGTCGATGCGGCGGAAATCCTGCGACAGGGCGTGGTGGGCGAGGCCCGCGATGGCGCCCGCCATCTCGACCCCGGTTGGCCCGCCGCCGATCACCGCGAAGGTCATCAGGCGGTCGCGGGCGGCCGGATCCTCCTCGCGCTCGGCGGCCTCGAAGGCCAGCAGCACCCGGGCGCGGATGCGGCGGGCGTCGTCGAGGGTCTTGAGGCCGGGGGCGTAGCGCTCCCATTCCGGGTGGCCGAAATAGCTGTGGGTGGCGCCGGTCGCCAGCACCAGCGTGTCGTAGGGGATGCGGGTGCCGTCGCGCAGGCGCACCGCGCGCGCCTCCCCGTCGACGCCCACGACCTCGCCCATCAGCACGCTGACGTTGCGGTCCCGGCGCAGGATCGCCCGGATCGGCTCGGCGATCTCGCCCGGCGCGATCACCGCGGTCGCGACCTGGTAGAGCAGCGGCTGGAACAGGTGGTGGTTGCGCCGGTCGATCAGCGTGACGGCGATGCCCTCGGCCCCGCCGAGGCCCCGGGCCGTGGTGAGCCCGCCGAAGCCGCCGCCGACGATCACCACCCGGTGCGGCCCGGCCTCCCCCGGCGGCGACCGCCCCGGCCCGCCGGTCGCGGCCGGGGCGGCATCGAGGGCGGTGCGGTGCAGGGGCTCGGACATGCGGCTCTCTTCGACGGTACGGGCGGCTCGCGACGCGCCGGTCGGGGACGGGCCGGTGGGACACTCGCCCGTCGGGAACTCGCCCGTCGGGGACTTGTCGAACCGGCCCTCTCCCCCAAGGTTACGGGTCCGGCGCCGGGCGAAAAGCCCCCCACTGGTCCCCCCTCGCCGCCGCAGGCGCGCCTGGAATCAACCGGAAGGCGCGGGCACCGTTCCAGCAGGCCTCGGTTGCACTTCGAAGCCCGGGACGGCGTAATTCACAGTCGAAATCTGTATAATCCGGTATACCTCGACGGCAGACCGGATTTCCGCTACCCGTGCGGCGGACGACCCATCCTCGAGGGAGAGACACACCATGGCCGACGCTACCGCCACTTCGGAGACCGGCCGCCGGATCGGCCACGGCCGGGTCTACGAGTCGATCACCGAGACCATCGGCAACACCCCGCTGGTGCGCCTCAACCGCCTCGCCAAGGAGCGCGGGATCGACGCCGAGATCCTGCTGAAGCTCGAGTTCTTCAACCCGATCGCCTCGGTGAAGGACCGCATCGGCGTCAACATGATCGACGCCATGGAGGCCTCCGGCGTCCTGAAGCCCGGCGGCACCCTGGTGGAGCCGACCTCCGGCAATACCGGCATCGCGCTCGCCTTCGTGGCCGCCGCCCGCGGCTACCGGCTGATCCTGGTCATGCCCGAGACGATGTCGCTCGAGCGGCGCAAGATGCTGGCCTATCTCGGGGCCGAACTGGCGCTGACCCCCGGCCCGCAGGGCATGAAGGGCGCGATCGCCAAGGCCGAGGAACTCCTGAAGGAGATCCCGGGCGCGATCATGCCCCAGCAGTTCAACAACCCGGCGAACCCCGAGATCCACCGCAAGACCACCGCGGAGGAGATCTGGAACGATACGCACGGCCGGATCGACGCCTTCGTGGCGGGCGTCGGCACCGGCGGCACCATCACGGGCGTCGGCCAGGTCATCAAGCAGCGCCTGCCGTCGCTGCACGTCGTCGCGGTCGAGCCGGAGGATTCCCCGGTCCTGTCCGGCGGCCAGCCCGGCCCGCACAAGATCCAGGGCATCGGCGCCGGATTCGTGCCGGGCGTGCTCGACCGCGGCGTGATCGACGAGGTGGTGACGGTCTCCAACCAGACCGCCTTCGACACCGCCCGCCTGCTCGCCCGGGTCGAGGGCATCCCCGGCGGCATCTCGACCGGCGGCAACGTCGCGGCGGCGCTCGAGATCGCGGCCCGGCCGGAGTTCAAGGGCAAGCGGATCGTGACGGTCGCCTGCTCGTTCGCCGAGCGCTACATCTCGTCGGCCCTGTTCGAGGGCCTCTGAGGCTTTCCGGGGCGGGGCCGCACGGCCCCGCCTCATCGACCGCTCAGGCCACCAGCTCAGGCCGGCGCTCGCCGTGGTGCTCCTCCTCGCAGGCGCCCCGGCGGAACAGGGCGGCGCAGCGCGACTCGCGGTGGACGCTGAGGATCGAGGCCCGGTCGATATCCGGGTTGTCGGCGAGGATGCGGCGGACATCCTCGACGAGGCGGCCGTAGCGGCCGGCGTCGTAGCCGCTCTCGAGCGGGCTGACCGCGATGTAGGCCTCGACGACCAGCACCTTCTCGGATTTCTCGCGCGAGACTTCCGCGGCGATCCAGGCTGATTTCACCAAACGGTTCGGATTGACCATCGGCGTACCTCCGTCCTCGTCGGGCCGCTCTCTGGCGGCTCAGTCACGCGAGACTGCGACATGTTGCGCCCGGTGCCAACTCTGCAGGAGCTGCAAAGCTCCGTTATGTCGCAGCCGCGCCATGCCCGCCGCGCATGGAACGCGGTGATCGGAGCGGCGGATCAGAGCGGCAATACCCCCTCGCTCTTCACCTCCTCCATCACCGCGTAGGTGCGGGTGTTGTTGACCCCCGGCAGCGACAAAAGTCCCTCGCCGAGGAAGCGGCGGTAGGCCGGCATGTCGGCGACGCGGGCCTTGACCAGGTAGTCGAACCCGCCTCCGACCATGTGGCATTCCAGCACTTCCGGTGCGCGCCGCACGGCCGCGGCGAAGCGCGCGAAGGCGTCGGGCGTGGTCTTGTCGAGCGAGACCTCGACGAAGACGAGCAGGCTCAGGCCGAGGCGCTGCGGATCGAGCCGCGCCCCGAACCCCGTGATGACGCCGTCCTTCTGCAGCCGGCGCAGCCGCTCGCCGGTGGCGGTGGGCGACAGGCCGACCCGTTCGGCCAGCTCCACGTTCGGGATGCGGCCCTCGCGCTGGAGGATCTTCAGGATCTGCCGGTCGACCCGGTCGAGCGTGTCCGTCATTCTCGCTGCCAAAACCCGATTTTGCCGCCGATCCTGCGGCCGAACCCGGATATGCGCCATCGAAGCGCGGCGAAAGGCCGAATAGGCTGACGATCGTCAGCCCCGTCCGGACTCGCCCCGATGCCCACCCCGCTCCCCGTCTTCCACGCGCCGTACGCCGCCGACGACGCCGTCCTCGCCCGCGCCTTCCTGGAGCGGGGTGGCCTGCCGCCCGAGCGCGAGGCCCGGGTCGATGCGCTGGCCCGCGACCTCGTCGGGGCGATCCGGCAGGAGACCGGGGGCCTGGGCGGCGTCGAGGCGATGCTGCGCGAATACTCGCTCTCGACCAAGGAGGGCCTCGCCCTGATGGTGCTGGCGGAGGCGCTGCTGCGGGTGCCCGACGCCGCCACCGCCGACCGCCTGATCGAGGACAAGCTGCGCTTCGGCGGGTTCGAGCAGCACGCCACCCGCTCGGACGCCCTGCTGGTGCGCTCCTCGGCCTGGGCGCTCGGCCTCTCGGCCCGGATCATCCAGCCCGGCGACACGCCGGAGGGCATCCTGGCCGGTCTCGCCAAGCGCCTCGGGCTTCCCGCCGTGCGCCAGGCCGCCCGCCAGGCGATGCGGGTAATGGGCGGGCATTTCGTCCTCGGCGAGACGATCGAGGCGGCGCTCAAGCGCTCGGCCAGCGGACAGGGACGGCTCTACCGCTACTCGTTCGACATGCTCGGCGAGGGCGCCCGCACGGCGGAGGACGCGAAGGCCTACGCCGCCTCCTACGCCGCCGCCATCGAGGCGATCGGGCGCGCCGCCGGCAACAAGCCGCTGCCGGACCGGCCGGGCATCTCGGTCAAGCTCTCGGCGCTGCATCCGCGCTACGAGGCGGTCGGTCGCGACCGGGTGATGGCGGAGCTGGTGCCGGTGCTCCTGCGCCTCGCGCAGGCCGCGAAGAGCTACGACCTCAACTTCACGGTCGATGCCGAGGAGGCGGACCGGCTGGAGCTCTCCCTCGACGTGATCGCCGCCGTCCTCGGCGATCCCTCGCTCGCGGGTTGGGACGGCTTCGGCCTCGCGGTCCAGGCCTACCAGAAGCGCTGCATCCCGGTCATCGACCACGTCGCGGATCTCGCCGCCCGCCTCGACCGGCGGCTGATGGTGCGCCTCGTCAAGGGCGCCTACTGGGACACCGAGGTGAAGCGGGCGCAGGAGCGGGGACTTCCCGATTTCCCGGTCTTCACCCGCAAGAGCATGACGGACCTGAGCTACCTGGCGGCGGCCGAGCGGATGCTGGCCCACCGGCCGCGGCTCTTCCCGCAATTCGCCACCCACAACGCACTCACCGTCGCGGCCATCGTCGAGCGGGCCGGGCCGGAAGCCGGAACGTACGAGTTCCAGCGCCTGCACGGCATGGGCGAGGCGCTCTACGCCCGGCTGCTCGCCAGCGTGCCCGGCGCGGCCTGCCGCACCTACGCGCCGGTCGGCGGCCACCGCGACCTCCTCGCCTACCTGGTGCGGCGGCTGCTCGAGAACGGCGCCAACTCGTCCTTCGTCTCCCAGGCCGCCGACCCGGCGGTGCCGGTGGAGAGCCTGCTGCGCCGCCCGGCCGAGAGCGTCGGCAATCCCGACCGCGCCCGGCACGCCAGGCTCCGCCGCCCCGCCGAGCTGTTCGCGCCGGAGCGGGTCAATTCCGCCGGGGTCGAGTTCGGCGACCGGGCGGCCCTGGAGCGCCTGACGGACGAGGTCGCCGCCGCCCGCGGACCGGCCGAGGCCGCGCCGGTGATCGACGGCGCCGTCCAGGCCGGCACGCCGCGCGACGTCGCGAGCCCGAGCGATCCCAGCCGGATCGTCGGCACCGTCGCCGAGGCCTCGCCCGAGATCGCGGCCGCCGCGATGCGGGCCGCCCGCAAGGGGGCCGCCGCCTGGGGCAAGGTCCCGGCGGAGCAGCGCGCCGCCGCCCTGGACCGGGCCGCCGACGCGATGGAGGCCTCCCGCGGCCGGCTGATCCACCTGCTCCAGGACGAGGCCGGCAAGACCCTCGACGACGCGGTGGCGGAGCTGCGCGAGGCGGTGGATTTCTGCCGCTACTACGCGGTGCAGGGGCGCACGCTCTTCGGCGCGCCCCAGGTCCTGCCGGGCCCGACCGGCGAGAGCAACCGCCTCGGCCTTCGCAGCCGCGGCGTGTTCGTGGCGATCTCGCCGTGGAACTTCCCGCTCGCCATCTTCGTCGGCCAGGTCGCCGCGGCGCTGATGGCCGGCAACGCCGTGGTGGCCAAGCCCGCCGAGCAGACGCCGCTCGTCGCGGCGGAGGCCGTGCGCCTGCTGCACCGGGCCGGCATCGCGCCGGCGGCCCTCCACCTCGTGCCCGGCGACGGCGCGGTCGGGGCGGCGCTCGTCGCGCACCGGGACGTCGCCGGCGTGGTCTTCACCGGCTCGACCGAGGTGGCGCGCCACATCAACCGGGCGCTCGCCGCCAAGGACGGCCCGATCGTGCCGCTGATCGCCGAGACCGGCGGCATCAATGCGATGCTGGTCGACGCCACGGCGCTGCCCGAGCAGGTCGCCGACGACGTCGTCACTTCCGCCTTCCGCTCCGCCGGTCAGCGCTGCTCGGCCCTGCGCCTGCTCATGGTGCAGGAGGACGTGGCCGACAAGGTGATCGGCATGGTGGCGGGCGCCGCGCAGGAACTGCGGCTGGGCGATCCGCGCGACCCCGCCACCCATGTCGGCCCGGTGATCGACTCCGAGGCCCGCACCCGCCTCGACCGCCACGGCGCCGCGATGCGCCGCTCCGCCAAGGCCCATTACGTCGGCGAGGTGCCGGGCGCGGGCCATTTCGTGGCGCCGCAGATCTACGAGATCGCCGGCCCGGACGCCCTGACGGAAGAGGTGTTCGGGCCGATCCTGCACGTCGCGCGCTACAAGGCCGCCGATCTCGACCGGGTGCTCGAGGCGATCGAGGCCACCGGCTACGGCCTGACGCTCGGCGTGCATTCCCGCATCGACGCCACGGTGGAGCGGGTGGTGGCGCGGCTTTCCACCGGCAACGTCTACGTCAACCGCAACATGATCGGCGCGGTGGTCGGCGTGCAGCCCTTCGGCGGCCACGGCCTCTCCGGCACCGGCCCGAAGGCCGGCGGGCCGCACTACCTCGCGCGCTTTTCCACCGAGCAGACCGTGACGGTGAACACCGCCGCGGCGGGGGGTGATGCGGCATTGATCGCGATGGAGGGGTGAACCAGCCTAAAATCTCGCCAAGAGCCATTGATCTTCGGAGCATAGCAGAAACTGCATTCGACGTTGCAAACGATGGTCGAAAATGTGTGAGCCCATGTGCCTTGGGCGCGGACGCGCGCGCCAGACGAATGATAATTTTGGAGATAGCGATCCATATTCGGCAATGCAAAATTTGGCAGCGGCATCAAGTTTAATCTGCTTGGCAAATCTTTATTGTTAGATAATATGCTCATGCAGTTAGAAACGGAGAGCCTATCTGGAAGAAACATAAGTAAATCGAGGGCTCTTCGAATTGCCGGAAGACAGGACCGCATCTCAAACTCCGTTACGGTTGGCTTGTCCGAAGGGAAATCTTTTCCGATCCAAGGTTGCGATCACGGCTCCGACGACGATCAGAAGCGTCGCCACGACGATGGCCCAGTGAGGCGCTGTCCATCCGGCGGCGATCAATAGAAGCGTTGAGAAAAGAGGAGATAAATAAGACAAAGCGCCAATGGTCGACAATCTTCCGTGCTTCGTAGCATAATCCCAAGCAAAAAATGCCAATCCGGTGGGTCCCACGCCGAGCAACATCACCGATATCCACTGGGAGATCGTGGGAAAAACGGTGCTTTCCGTCATGAGATGGATCGGTAGCGCGGCCAGAGCGACGAGACCGCACACACCACCCATGATCTCGCTCGGAACATCGGCGTAGCGTCGATTGATGACGGAATATCCCGACCAAACCAACGCACATAACAAAGCGGCAGCATAACCACCATAATTCCATGTTCCGCTCAAAGGGACGGACTGACCGAGGATCGCGACCGCACATCCGCCGAATCCGAGCGCCGCGCCGACTAAATGCTTGGGTTGAAATGTTTTCCGTTCTACAAAAATCGAAAATATAACGATCAGTAGTGGCCATAGATAAGCAAGCAGACTTGCCTCCGCCGGCGGCGCAGATTGTAATGCGAAAAAATACAAAGCATGATAAAAAAATATTGCAGCGAATTTGAACGCCCATACTTGAGCCGATTGTCTCCAAAGCCGAAATGAAGCGCGCCCTCTCTTAAATAAGATCGCTAAACTCGATAGAAACGCAATGAAAAAACTTAGAAATAGTAGTTGAAATGGCGGAATATTTCCAGAAAATTTGGTCAGCAGCGCGAGAGACGACCAGAGGACGATCGCAACGACACCGATACCGGTCGCCGTGCTCTGCGCCTTGGTGCTTTCCAGCGGCTGGGTCGAGTAAATATTCAATTTGGCCATGTCTGTCGAACAGGTGATTGCCCCGCCATTCGGTATCAGGCTGTGCCCCATTTGGCGGCGGCAAAAGCCGCAAATCGATTGATCGATCCTGCAAATGTATGGCAGCGCGCCGGTGCGAAATTTATGGGATACACCTTTCCGTGCGCCGCGAGCGAAGCTGGAAAGTCATTTCGAATGGTGATATGTTGTAAAATCCCGCAATAATTTTAACGTGACATCAACATGAACACCGATTTTGACGGCTTAAGTGTTGAGTGCAGGCGGTATGACGCCAGCGTGGCCGAACATAGGCACGATTATCACCAAATAGTTTTATCTAATTGCGGAAAAATGGAGATCGAAATCGAGGGCTGCTCTGGTATGATAGACCAGGGCCAGGGCGCATTCATCGCATCAAGCGACCGGCACGAATTCTGTTGCGTCGATGGCGGCATGTTTTTGGTGTTGGATATCTCAGATGGCCAATCAATCGGCCTATGCCACGACCCCGACGCATTCGGGCATCTTACCGATCGCAAGTTTTTTCGGGTCGACGACAAAATCAGACATCTGGCGAGCTATGCTTCTGCAAAAACCATGAATAAAGATCAATCCCTCGCTCGCAAGGCCTGGGCAACGTTGATCATTTCTGAGCTTGTCGATTTTTCAAAATCTCAACTTTCCATGAAAGCACGGTCAATTCACAGGGCGCTTGAATATATTGACGCAAATTTTTCACGAAAGATCGCCGTGTCGGCGATTGCCAAAGAAACCGGAGTCAGCGAGAGATCCCTTCATTCGCTTTTTGTCGATCATCTGAACACAACACCGCATTCGTACATCGTTGCAAAGCGCATCGAATACGCAATGCTTCTTCTGAAAACGACACAAAAAACGGCGCCTGAAATCGCCTCCCTGTCCGGATACGCCGACCAGAGCGCCTTGTCCCGAAGCATGCAGAAACATCATGGAGTAACACCGGCGCAGTATCGCCAGCTGACGCGCCGAACCGATTAGCCCGGCGACGCCGATCTCGCCGTCGCCGTCTCGACCTGTCGCCTCGCCGATCGGGTCTCCGTCCAAAGCCAGTGTCGCGCTCGACAGCGCTGTCGAGGCAGGCCTTTCGTCGATCCGCCCCCGCCACCGTCACCCGAAATACACACCCCCGGCCGAACCGCGGGCATACCCGGAAATCGCCGCAAACCGGCGTCAGGTCTCGGCCTCGACGGCGCGAGGCTTTCGTCGGCCCCGGGCCGTGTCGTCCGGCGCTCGTCCGGGCGGCAAGCTTGGCACTTCGTTAAGCACTCACTCGCATTCTCGCGCCAACACCCTTCGGGAGATCCTCAGCGTGCGCGCTCTGACCCTCAACGGCCTTCCGCGCCTCGGCGCGGGCGCGGCGCTCGTCGCCGCCCTCTTCGTCACCGCAGCGCCCCAGGCCCAGGCCCGCGACAATGTCGGCGCGGCGATCCTCGGCGGCGCGGCGGCCGGCGTCCTCGGCGGCGTCGCCGCCGGCGCGATCATGAACGGCGCCCAGGCGGCTCCCCCGCCGCCCCCGGCCTACGTCGTGCCGCCGCCGCGCCGCGTCTACGTCGAGGAGCCCGAGACCGTGATCGTGCGCCCGCGCCGCGGCCCGATCTGCCACTTCGAGCGCCGCAAGGTGTGGCTCGACGACGAGTCCTTCACCTACAAGCGCGTCGAGGTCTGCGAGTAACCGCAGACCCTCCCGCACAGGACGATCAGGGGCCGGCACCCGGGGACGGGGCCGGTCCTTCTCACGTCTTCACCCCGTCCTTCACCAGGATCCAGTCCTCGATCACCACCGCGTCGAGCCCGGTGGTCGAGAACATCAGGATCGCGTCCTCGGCGGTGTGGAGGATCGGCTTGCCCATCACGTTGAAGCTCGTGTTGAGCAGGATCGGCACGCCGGTCCGCTCGGCGAAGGCGCGGATCAGGGCGGCGTAGGCCGGATTGCGCTCCGGCGTCACGCTCTGGAGCCGCCCGGTGCCGTCCTCGTGGACCACCGCCGGCACGCGGGCCCGCATCTCGGGCCGCCAGACCAGGGTGCGCTCCATGTAGGGGCTGTCCTGGTAATCCGCGAACCAGTCCGGCCCGGCCTCGGCCAGGATCGAGGGCGCGAAGGGCCGGAACGCCTCGCGGTACTTCACCTTGCCGTTCAGGATCGCCTTGGCGTCGGCGGGGCGCGGATCGGCCAGGATCGAGCGGTTGCCGAGCGCGCGCGGCCCGAACTCCGCCCGCCCCTGGACCCAGCCGACGAGGCCGCCCGCCGCCAGGATGGCGGCCGCTTCCTGCGTCACCCCGTCATGGCCGAGACGGCGCAGCCGCGGCTCCCAGTCGACCATCCGCTCCAGCGGCTCGGTCGAGACGCGCGAGCCGAGATAGGGGCTGGCGAGCGCCCCAGGGCCGGTCCAGTCCGGGTTGTCCTCCCCGAAGGCGAGCCAGGCCGCACCCAGCGCGTTGCCGTCGTCGGCCGGGGCGGAGGGCACGTGCAGCTGCCGGAAGTCGCTGCGCGCGAGGAGCCGGCCGTTATACGACGAGTTCAGCGCGCAGCCGCCGGTGACGACGAGGTTCTCGTGGGGGGAGAGCCGCCACGCCTCGGCGACCAGCGCGTCCATCATCTCCGAAAAGATCGCCTGGCCGCAGGCCGAGAGGTCGGCCCAGCCCTCCTCGTCGGCGTCGGCCGGGCGCAAGGTCCGGATCTCCTCGGCCACCGCCTGCACGGTGGCGGCGTCGGAGAAGCGCAGGCGGCCGTTCTCGATCCGGTAGAGCCGGCGGAGTGCGGCCATCAGCCCGGGCTCCTGCCGGCCGTAGGGCGCGAGCCCCATGATCTTCCATTCCTCGCCCTTGGCCTGGTCGAACCCGGCGAGGTCGGTGACGAGGCCGAAGAAGAAGCCGACCGATTCGCGCCCCCGGTGGCGCTTCACTTCCCGAAGGCGCCCCGCCTCCATCCGGTAGATCGCCGAGGCGCCGGTCTCGCCCATGCCGTCGACGACGAGGCAGGTGGCGTCCCGGAACGGCGAGCCCCACAGGCCGTAGGCGGCATGGGTCAGGTGGTGGGGGTAGCGGCGCAGGGCCGCGATCGTCGAGCGGCCGCCATGCGCCCGGTCGAGGCCGAGCAGCGTGCCGTAGCCGGCCCTCCCCTGCGCCAGCGCCAATTCGGCGATGAAGGTGCGCTCGGACCGCTCGGGCACCAGCGAGCGGTTGAGGGCGGGGGAATGCGCCCGCAGGGCGTCGAGACCGAAGGCGCCGGTCGTCGCCTGGTCGGCGAGGTAGCGGCTGAACGCGGGGCCCCAGGTCGTGGCGATCACCAGTTCGGCGCCGGGCGGCAGGTGGGCCTTCAGCAGGCCGGCCATGCGGGGCGCCGAATCGGGCTCGCAGTTCGGGGCGCGCTTGTACTGCAGGTAGCGCTCGGTCGCCTCGGCGAAGAGCACCGTGCCGTCCGGCCCGACCAGGGCGAGGGCCGGGTCGTGGAAGGTGGTGGCGAGGCCGAGATAATAGCGCATCGGATCCGTCTGTCGTCTCACGCCGCCGCCTTACCAGCGTCGGCCGGGCCTGTCAGGCCGGGCCCGGCGTTGCCCGCGCGCATCGGCGGGCGGCTCTCCCTGCGTGATCGCCCCGGATTTCGCCCACGTTTCCGGTGCCGATATGCTAGCGCTGTCATCGGGGTACGGCCCGTCGGGCCGTCGACGGAACATGAGGCGGCGCTCTCCTCGCGGGGCGGCACGGAAGCTCAAGGTGCGCGACATCCTGACCGCCCTGGCGGGCCTCGTCATCCTGATCCTCGCCGCGGCCCTGGTCGCGCCGCCCTTCGTGCCGTGGGAGGCCTATCGCGGCACCGTCGACGCGGCGCTCGGCCGGTCGCTCGGCGTCGAGGCCCGCAGCGACGGCCGCCTCGAGATCCGCCTCCTGCCCTCGCCGCGGCTGCGCATCGACCATCTGGTGCTCGCGACCGGGCGCGACCGGCCCTCCCTCGACGCCCGCTTCGTCAAGGCCGAGATCGCCCTGACGCCGCTCCTCTCCGGCGAGATCCGCTTCACCGAGACCCGCATCGGCCGCGGCGAGGTCACCCTGCCGACGACCGAGGCCGGTGGTTTCGTGCCGCCGCCCCGCCTCGGTGAGACCCGCGACCTGGCGGTCGAGGACCTGCGGGTGTCCCAGCTCCTCGTCACCACCCGGGTGCCGGCGACCGGGCGCACCGACCAGGTCTATGCCGAGGACGTCCGGCTGTCCGCGCCGCGCCTCGCCGGCCCGTGGCGGGCGGAGGGCAACGTCGAGGCGGTGCCGTTCCGCCTCACCACCGGGGCGCCCGGCCCGGACGGGGTCATTCCCGTCAAGCTCGGGGCCGGCGGCGACACGGTGCCCCGCCTCGACCTCGACGCCCGGGTGAGCTTCGCCCCCGGCCCCGAGGGCGGCGGGGTCCCGGAGGCCGCGGGCCAGGCCCGCCTCGTCGTCGGGCCGCCGGCCCAGGTCGCGGGCGCCGCCCTGCCGGTCTCGGTGCAGGGCGGGTTCAAGGCGAAGGGGCGGCTCGCCACCTTCGAGGCCCTGGCCGTCGAGGTGCCGGGCGAGGTGCCGCTGCGCTTCACCGGCCGCGGCAGCCTCGACCTCGCGGCGGCGCGGGCGACGATGAGCCTGGAGGCCCGCCGCCTCGACCTCGACGGCTTCCTGATGAGCGCCACCGGGCAGGCGCTCCTCCGCAAGCCCCTGTCCCCCGCCCTCCTGCCGGGCACCCTCGCCCTCGACGTCGCGGTCGACAGCCTGACCCTCGCCCGGGAGGAATGGACCGGCGCGGCCTTGAGCACGACGGTGCGGCCCTCGGGCGCCCTCGCCGTGCGCCGCCTCTCCGGCACGGCCGCCGGCGGACTGGCGCTGGCGCTCTCCGGCGACGTGACGCCGAGCGGCGGCTTCTCGGGCCACGCCGCCCTCGATGCGCCGGCCTCGGACCGGCTCGCGCGCCTCCTCGACCGTCTCGGCCTCGGCGGTCCCCTGCTCGGGCTCCTCGACGGCAGGCCGTTCTCGGCCGCGGCCGACGTGGCGGCGGCCCTGCCGGTATTCTCGCTGCGCAACGCCCGGGTGGCGCTCGGCGGCGCGAAGATCACCGGCTCGGCCCGCTACAGCCCGGCCGGGCCCGACCAGGCCCGCCCGCGCTTCGACGCCCAGGTCATCGCCGACGGGCTCGACGTCGCGGAACTGCCGCCGATGCGCGGCGCCATCGCGGCCCTGCACGACCACGATGTCGGCCTCACCCTCCTCGCCCGCGACCTGCGCTACGGCCCGACCGGGACGAGGACCGGCGAGATCGCCGCCAGCCTGCAATCCGAGGGCGCCGCGATCCGGCTCGACAGCCTGGAGGTGCGCGACCTCGCCGGCGCCCGGGCCAGCCTGTCGGGGCGGATCGCCGCCGACGGCACCGGCCGCATCGCCGGGCGGGTGAGCGCGCCGGTGGCCGCCCCGCTGGTCGACCTCACGGCGCGCACCTTCGTCGACGAGGCGCGGCTGCTGCCGGGCTTCCTGCGCGACGGCCCGGTCGCCCTCGACGTGACGCTGGAGCGCGATTCCGGCGCCGAGGACGCTCCCCTGCGCGGCGAGGCCCGCGGCAGCGCCGCCGGCGGCCGCCTCGCCCTGACCCTCGCCGCCCGATCCGGCCGGCTCGAGCGCCTGGATGCGCGCCTCGACGGCGTCGCCTCCGGCCGCTGGCTCGGCCGCCCGGACGATCCGGCCCTCGCCGGGCCGGCGAGCGTGCATCTCGCCGGGCGACGGGCCGAGGCGGGCGCTCGCGACGACGACCGGCCCTTGAGCCTGACCCTCGACGCCGCGATCGCCGGGGCGACGCTCGGCACCGCCCGGCCGCTGCTCCTGCCCGCCGCGGGCGGTCCGTTCCAGGACGGCGTCCTGACCTTGGCCTCGCCCGACCTGCAGCCGCTCGCCGGCCTCCTCGGCCGGCCTGCGACCCCGCCGGAGCCGGTGCCGGCGCGGCTGAGCCTCGGATTCTCCCGCAGCGGCGACACCCCGCGCCTCGCCGTGACCGGCACGCTCGCGGGCGCGGCCGTCGACGCCGCGCTGACCCGCCCGGCGGGCGGCGACGTCTCCGGCAGCGTCTCCCTCGAGCGGCTCTCCCTGCCCTGGCTCGCCGACGCCCTGGTGCTGAACGGCGGCGCCGCGCCCGCCGGCCCGGAAGCCTGGAGCCCGGCCCGGTTCGGCCCCGCCCCCGCGCCGCCCGTCGTCGGGCAGGTCGCCATGACGGTGCGTCGCCTCGATCTCGGCCGCGGCCTCGCGGCGGAATGGGCGCGGTTCGCGCTCGGGCTCGGGCGCGACGGCCTCGCCATCCGCGACTTCTCGGCCGGCCTCGCCGGCGGGCGGTTGTCCGGCAGCGTCACCCTGGCGCGCCAGGGCACCCAGGCGACGGTCTCCGCCGAGGGCGGCCTGACCGCGGCCTCCCTCGCCGCGCTCACCGGCGGCGAGGCCGTGCGGGGGCAGGTCGGGATGCGCCTGCGCCTCGGTGCGGCGGGCGACAGCCCGGCCGCCCTCGTCGGCAACCTCGCCGGCAGCGGCAGCCTCGACCTCGCCGGGCTGACCCTGCGCGACCTCGATCCGGCCGCGATCCAGCGCGCCCTCGCCCGGCTGCTGACCGAGGAGGACCCGCTGCGGTCCGGCCGCGTCGAGCGGGTGGTGTCGGAGGAGCTCGACCGCGGGCCGCTGGTCGTCGCCGGGCCGGTCTCGGTGCCGGCCTCGATGGTCGGCGGCGTGCTGCGCACCGGCGCCCTCACCCTCGATCTCGGGCCGGCGACCTGGACCGGCCTGATCCAGGTCGACGCGAGGTCCCTGCGCCTCGACGTCCGCGGCACCCTCGTCGCCACCGCGACGCCCCGGGCCTGGACGGCCCCGGCGCCGGCCCTCGGCCTGGCGCTGGTCGGGCCCCTGGCGAAGCCGCAGCGCGAGCTCGACCTCGTCCCGCTCGCCAACGTGCTGGCGGCGGTGGTGCTGCAGCGCGAGCTCGACAAGATCGAGACGGTCGAGGCCGACCGCACCGAGCTCGCCCGCCGCCGCAGCCGCCTGGAGATGGACCGCGCCCGGGCCGCCGAGGAGGCGCGGCAGGCCCGGCAGCGGGCGGAGGACGCCGCGCGCCAGCGGGCCGAGGAGGCCGCCAGGGCCGCCGAGGCGGCCCGCGCCGCGGAAGTCGCCCGCGCGGCGGAGGCGGCCCGCGCGGCCGAAGCGGCGCGCCAGCGGGCCGAGGAGGAGGCGCGCCGCCAGGGCGCCGCCGCGCCGGAGACCGCGAACCCGTGACGGGTCCGCGCGGGGCCGTCACCTCACGCCCCGATGAAGACCCCGGCGATCGCCGCGCTCGTCAGGTTCGACAGGGTCCCGGCGAGGATCGCCCGCAGGCCGTAGGCGGCGACCTCGGACCGGCGCTCGGGCACCAGGCTGCCGAAGCTCGCGAGCTGGATCGCGATCGACGACAGGTTGGCGAAGCCGCACAGCGCGAAGCACAGGATCGCGGTGCTGCGGGTCCCGAGCTCGCCGCTCTTCAGCACCGGCGAGAGATTGGCGTAGGCCAGGAACTCGTTGAAGGCGAGCTTCTGGCCGATGGCGCCGCCGACGAGCGTCGCCTGGTCCCACGGCACGCCGAGGAGCCAGGCCAGCGGCGCGAGCGCGACGCCGAGCATCCCCTCGATCGAGGCGCCGGGCGCCCCGACGAGGCCGCCGGCATAGGCCACGATCCCGTTGACGAGCGCGATCAGCCCCACGAAGGCGATCAGCATCGCGCCGACCGCGACCGCGACGGCAAGGCCCTTCTGGGTGCCGTCGGCGGCGGCCTCGATCACGTTGACCGCCCGGGTCTCGCCGAAGGTGACCCGCATCGTCTTGACCCGGCTCGGCTCGGTCGAGGGCACCAGGATCTTGGCGTAGAGGAGCCCGCCGGGGATCGCCATGAACGAGGCGGCCAGCAGGTACGGCATCGGTACCCCGAGCGCGGCGTAGCCGGCGAGGATCGAGCCGGCGGTCGAGGCCGCGCCGCTCGTCATCACGGCGAACAGCTCGGCCCCGGTGAGGAGCGCCAGGAACGGGCGCAACGCCACGGCGATCTCGCTCTGGCCGATGAAGATGGTGATGACCGCCGAGAAGGTCTCGATCCGCGAGGTGCCGAGCACCCGCTGCAACGCCGCCCCCAAGCCCCGGGCGAGGGCCTGCATCACGCCGAAGTGATACAGCACCGCGATCAGCGCCGAGACGTAGACGATCTGCGGCAGCACCCGCAGGGCCAGCACGAAGCCGCCGCCGCCGAACAATTCGAACATCTTCGGTTCGACGAGGCCGCCGAACAGGAACGCCGTGCCCTTGTCGCCGTAGGACAGGACCGCCTGGACCGCGTCGGCGACGGCGCCGAGCGCCGTGCGGCCGGCCGGCCAGAACAGCACCAGGGCGCCGAGGGCGACCTGCACGGCGAGCGCCGACAGCACCACCCGCGGCCGGATCGCCCGGCGGTCGGTCGAGAACAGCACCGCGACCGCGATCAGCAGCGCGATGCTGGCGGCGGCGTGGATCAGGCGGTCCGGCATCAGGTCTTTCCCCATCGTCAGGTCCCAGCAAGCCTGATGCCGCATCGTTCAGTGCCGGTTCAAGCGCGACGGTTCGTGATGCGGCCGGCCATCGTGCTGCCCGGAACGGCGGCGATGTGCTGTGACACCTCGTGGGTGCGCGCGAACCCGGCGCCCCCGCTCGCCAGCCAACGGGAGGGCAACGCCATGCCGCCGCTCCGCCATCCGGTCCTCGCCCTGGCGCTGGCCCTCGCGGCCCTCGCCGGCCTCGCCGCCGCCGCCCTCCCGGCGGCCGCCGCCCCGGCCGAGCGCCGCATCGCCCTCGTCGTCGGCAACGGCGCCTACGCGGCAGGCGCCCTGCCCACCGCGGCCAACGATGCCGGCCTCGTCGCCCAGACCCTGCAGGCGACGGGGTTCGACGTCGTCGGCGCCCGCGACCTCGACGAGGATTCGCTGCGGCGGAGCTTGCGCGACTTCACCGACAAGGCCGCGGCGGCCGGGCCCGACACGGTCGCCTTCCTGTATCTCGCCGGCTACGGCCTGCAGCTCGAGAACGAGGCCTATTTCGCGCCGGTCGACGCCCGGATCGAGACCGCCTCCGACGTGCCGCTCCAGGCCTTGCGGGTCTCGGACTACGTCAAGCGTCTCGCCGCGCTGCCGCTCAAGGCCCGGTTCGTGGTGCTCGACGCCGCCCGGACCGCACCGTTCCGCCTCAGGGGCGATCCGCTCGCCGGCGGCCTGCCCCTGGTCGAGGCCGAGCCCGGCAGTCTGATTGCGTACAACGCCGCGCCCGGCACCGTCGGCCCGGCCGAGACCGGGCCCTACGGTGCCTACGCGCTGGCCCTCGTCGAGATGATCCGCGAGGGGGGATTGGCGCCCGCCGCCCTGTTCGAGCGGGTGCGCCTGCGGGTCGCCGAGACGACGCGAGGGGCCGAGGTGCCGTGGAGCGCCTCGCGGATCGACGCGCCGTTCGTCTTCCTCGAGCGGGAGGCCGGGGCGCCGTCGCTCGCCGGGTTCGATCCGCCGGCAAAGCCGCTCGGCGAGATCGGCGCGCGGGAGGCCTACGCCGCCTGCCTCGGGCGCGACACCCTGCCGGCCTACGAGGAGTTCGTCGCCGCCTACCCGCGCGATCCGCTGGCCCGGCGCGTGCGGGCGATCATCGCGGCGCGGCGCGAGGCCCTGACCTGGCGCCGCAGCGCGCTCGCCGACACGCGGGAGGGCTATTGGTCCTACCTCGCCCGCTATCCCCGCGGCCCCCACGCCTGGGATGCCCGCCGGCGCCTGTCGGCGCTCGCCGCCGCCTTCGAGCCGCCGGCGGATTACCGGGTGCTCGCCTACGACGTGCCGCCGCCGCCGCCGGACGAGGTCGTCTTCGTCGAGCGGCCGGCGCTCTACCTCGACGATCCGGTCTACGCTTTGCCGCCGCCGCCGGTCGTCTTCCTGCCGCCGCGCCCGACCGTGCTGGTCGAGCTGGCCCCGCCCCCGCCCCCTCGCGAGGCCTACATCCTGCCGGTGCCGGCCTACGTCCCGGTGCCGACCTACGTGGTCGCGCCGCCCGCCGTGGCGCCGCCGCCGAACCCGGTGCTGTTCCAGAACCTCCACGTCACCGCCGTCACCGTCGTCAACGGGCACACCCCCGATCCCGCGCAACCCGGGACGGCCCGCTTCGGGGCGCCGGTCGTCGGCGCCGTGGCGGGAGCGGCGCTCGGGGCCGCTGCGGCACGGGTCGCCCTGCCGCCGGCTCTCGCCCAGAAGGCCGCCCTGCGCCCGGCGCCCCAGGCGGCTCCCGGCCAGCCGGGGCTGGGACAGATCCCGCGCGCGACCGGGCCGATGGGCGGCCCGCCCCCGGGCGCGACTGCCCTGCGGCCGAGCCTGCCCGGGCAGATCCCGCCCCAGGCACCGGCCGGTTC
This sequence comes from Methylobacterium platani, assembly GCF_001653715.1. Classification (GTDB taxonomy): domain Bacteria; phylum Pseudomonadota; class Alphaproteobacteria; order Rhizobiales; family Beijerinckiaceae; genus Methylobacterium; species Methylobacterium platani. The sequence continues at coordinate 189,035 of NZ_LWHQ01000010.1, read as the reverse complement.
CCGCCCGAACCCCGCGCAGGCGCTGCCCGGCGCGGGCGGCACCCCGCTGCCGGCCCTCGCCGCCCGCCCGGGCGCCGCCGCCGGTGCGCCGCCGGCCGGCCGGCCGGTCGGGCTCGGCCAGATCCCGCCGGCCGCGGCATCACCCGCCGGCCCACCTCCGGCCGCGCCCCGGCCCGCGCCTCCCGCCGCCCTGGCCGCCCGCCCGCCGCAGGCGCCGCCGTCCGGTCTGCCGCCCGGCGGCGAGCGTCCCCCGGTCGCGCCCTTGCGCAGCGTGCAGCCGATGCGGCCGGCGCCGGTCCAGGACCTGCGCCAAGTCCCCCGCCAGGCGGTGCGACCCCCGCTCGCCCAGCCGCCCCGCATGGCCGCGCCCGTCCGCGCGCCGCGGCCGGATGACGGCCTGCAGCGGATGCGGATGGAGCAGGCGGCGCGCCAGCAGGCGCAAGCCCAGGCCCGCCAGCGCGTCGAGGCGCAGCAGATGATGCAGCGCCAGCAGCAGCAGGTGCAGGACGCGATGCGGCGCCAGCAGGCCCAGGCGATGCGCCAGCCTCAGATGATGGCGCCGCGTCCGCAGCTGATGCAGCCGCATCCACCGCAGGCCGGCCCGCGCCCCGCCCCCCACGCGCCGCCCCCGGGCCGCGGCTGCGGCCATCCGGGCGCGCCGCCCTGCCGCTAGAGCATTTTCCGACGAAGTGGATACAGGTTCGTCTCAGAAAATGCGGCAAAAGCAAAGACCTAGAGAGCTTCGCGATTGCAACGCGATCGTGAAGTGCTCCAGGGGCCGCGCCGCCGACCGTTCGGCGGCTGAAGCCCCTCCTCCGACATTCCGCGGACGGTGCCGGCCGAGAACCCGGGATTCGTCGCCGCTGGCGCTTCCGGATGAATCGGAACGCGCCCCGTCCGCTCCTCGCCGCGGCGTCGAGAGCGGACCGCGCGGGAGGACGGGTCGGTCGAACGAGACGGGGCGCGGCCCCTCCCCCGTCCGGAGGAGGCACCGCGCCCCGTCGTCATCCGCGACTGCGAGACACCCTCAGTCGATATCCTCGACCGCGTCCGCCCCGCCATAGACGCGGTGGGCGAGCGAGGCCTCGATCAGGTCGTCGATGTCGCCGTCGAGGACGTCGTCGGGACTGGTCGACTGGGCGCCGGTGCGCAGGTCCTTCACCAGCTGGTACGGCTGGAGCACGTAGGAGCGGATCTGGTGGCCCCAGCCGATATCGGTCTTCGAGGCCGCCTCGGCGTTGGCCTTCTCCTCGCGCTTCTTCAGCTCGAGCTCGTAGAGGCGGGCGCGCAGCATGTTCCAGGCGGTGGCCCGGTTCTTGTGCTGCGAGCGCTCCTGCTGGCACGCCACCACGATCCCGGTCGGGTTGTGGGTGATGCGCACCGCCGAATCGGTGGTGTTGACGTGCTGGCCGCCGGCGCCCGACGACCGGTAGGTGTCGATCCGGCAATCCGATTCCTTGATCTCGATCGTGATCCGGTCGTCGATGACCGGATAGACCCAGACGCTGGCGAAGCTGGTGTGTCGCCGGGCGTTGGAATCGTAAGGAGAGATCCGCACCAGGCGGTGGACGCCCGATTCGGTCTTGAGCCAGCCATAGGCGTTGTGGCCCTTGATCAGGAGCGTGGCGCCCTTGATCCCGGCCTCCTCGCCGTCCGACCACTCGACGATCTCGACCTTGTACTTCCGGCGCTCGGCCCAGCGGGCATACATGCGCTGGAGCATGTTGGCCCAGTCCTGGCTCTCGGTGCCGCCGGCGCCGGCATGGACCTCGACATAGGTGTCGTTGCCGTCGGCCTCGCCCGAGAGCAGGGTTTCGATCTGCCGGCGCGCGCCTTCCGCCTGCACGGCGCGGATCTGCTCCTCGCCCTCGCGGATGCTGGCGGTGTCGCCCTCCATCTCGCCGAGCTCGATCAGCGTCGCGCCGTCATCCAGCCCCTGCTCGAGGCGACGGATCGCCGTCACGGCCTCGTCGAGCTGCGTGCGCTCGCGCATGACCTTCTGGGCCTCCTCCGGATCGTTCCAGAGCGAGGGGTCCTCCGAGCGGGCGTTTAGCTCCGCGAGGCGCTTGTCAACGGTATCCCAGTCAAAGATGCCTCCTCAGCAGTCCGATCGACTGCTTGGCGGCATCCGAGAGTTGCTCGATCTCGGCGCGCATCTGGTGTGGGTTCACTCACGTGAGGTGGGGTGCCGGGTGATAGCGCCGGGGGCGCCGGGTGTAAACGGCGGGGCGCTCTCAGGCGCCCGGCTCGGGATCGAACAAACTCGCCACCCGGGCTGCGATCTCATCGACGGTCGCGGCATCGACGGTGCCTGCGAGGCGCGCCGAATCATCCGCCAGACGGGAGCGGAGATCGAAACTGCGCAGGTGCGTACAGATGGCGACGCCCGTCACACCGCCCCCGCGGACCGGTACGGCGAGCCCGGCAGCGCGCGCTCCGGCCGCAACCGTCGAAATTACCACGGCAACCGCAACACCGTGGACGTTCACCGCTTCGGGCGTCAAAACGATCCAGTAGTGCCGGTCTCGCATTTCGCGTCCGACGACCGGATTGGGATCGATGGAGTAGATCTCACCGCGCTTCGGAGCTCTCGGGCGAGGCCCCATCAGCCCAGCTCACGTCCGGCTGGCTCACCATCGAGCGCACCGGCAACTCCTTCATAGATCTCGGGCAGATGCTCGGCACCGACGAGAAGTTCGGCCATCGTATAGCGTCGCCGTCTCTGAGATGCAGGCTCGGGAATCGGCACCGCGACGATCGCGCCGTCCTTCACCTTCAGCGCGAGTGCTGTCCCCACACCGGCGCCGATGCTCTCCAGGAGTTCGCTCGGCAAGGTCACGACACGTGCGCCGTCCTGCTCACGAATTTTCGCGATGATCGACATCTGCCACGTCCCCGACTCTGCTACGCATCGTAGCACAGTCGGGAACATGGGGTGAGCGGAGACCTCAGTACAGCCCGCCCGCCTGGGCCGCCCGGTCCGCATCGGCCGGCACCGCCGCCGGCGCCGCCGGCTGGGCGCTGGCCGGGGCCGAGTAGCTGTCGGGCGGGGCCGTGCCGGGCTTGAACGCCTCGAGGATGCCGCCCTCCGAGCCGCCGGCGCGGGTGCCGGAGGCGAGGTTGACGCGGATCAGCTTGATGCCCGGGGGCACGCGGAACGGCGTCGGCGGCTTGTCCTTCAGGGCGGCCTTCAGGAAGTCGCGGGCGACCGGGGCGGCGAGCCCGCCGCCGGTGGCGCTGTCGCCCAGCGAGCGGGGCTTGTCGTAGCCGATGTAGATGCCCACCGCGAGGTCGGGCGAGAAGCCGACGAACCAGGCGTCCTTGGAGTCGTTGGTGGTGCCGGTCTTGCCGGCGAGCGGCTTGCCGATCTCCTTCAGGATCGTGGCGGTGCCGCGCTGGACCACGCCCTCCATGATCGAGACGATCTGGTAGGCGGTGAGCGGGTCGAGGACCTGCTCGGAATCGTCGACCAGCTTCGGCTCGTCCTGGCCCGACCACTTGTCGGCGTCGCAGCCGATGCACTTGCGGGTGTCGTGGCGGTAGATGGTCTCGCCGTTGCGGTCCTGAATCCGGTCGATCAGGGTCGGGCGGATGCGCCGGCCGCCGTTGTCGAGCATCGAGTAGGCGGTGACCATCCGCATCACGGTGGTCTCGCCGGCGCCGAGCGACATCGGCAGCACCGGCAGCATGTCGTCGTAGACGCCGAAGCGGCGGGCGTACTCGGCGATCAACGGCATGCCGACGTCCTTGGCGAGCCGCACCGTCATCAGGTTCTTCGAGTGCTCGATGCCGTAGCGCAGGGTGTGGGGGCCCCCGCCGGCCTTGCCGCCGTAGTTCGTCGGGGTCCAGGCCTCCTGGCCGGGGCCCGCCTCGATGGTGATCGGCGTGTCGAGCACGAGCGAGGACGGGGTGTAGCCGTTGTCGAGCGCCGCCGAGTAGACGATCGGCTTGAACGACGAGCCGGGCTGGCGCATCGCCTGGGTGGCGCGGTTGAACTCGCTCTCGTCGTAGGAGAAGCCGCCGACCATCGCGTGGACGCGACCGGTATAGGGGTCCATCGCCACGATGGCGCCCGACACCTCGGGGATCTGGCGCAGCCGGTAGGCGTTGCCCGCGCCCTCCAGCCGCTCGACATAGACGACGTCGCCGGGATTGAGCGCGGCGGCGACGCCGCGGCCGGTCCAGCGCACGCCTTCGGCCGTGATCAGGCCGGTCTCGCGGTCCTTCGAGACCTGCCCCGAGCTCTCGCGCTTCGGCTGCAGGCCGATCGTCGCCCGCCCGCCCGAGGTGTCGAGCACCACCGCGAGCCGCCAGGGCTGCACGTCGCCGAGCGCCGGCACCTCGGCCACCGCCATGCCCCAGTCGCGGCCGGCGAGCTCGACCCGGGTCTTGGCGCCGCGCCAGCCGCGGGCCTGGTCGTAGCGCACCAGGCCGTCGACGAGCGCCTTGCGGGCCATCGCCTGCATCTTCGGGTCGAGGGTGGTGCGCACCGACAGGCCGCCCTCGTAGAGCTTCTTCTCGCCGTAGCGCTCGGAGATCTCGCGCCGGACCTCCTCGGCGAAGTAGTTCGCGTTGGCGGTGTTCGGCGAGACGGAGCGCGGGTTGACGCCGAGCGGCAGCTTGCGCTCCGATTCGGCCTCCTCCTTGGTGATGTACCCGTTCTGGGCCATCAGGCCGATGATCTCGTTGCGGCGCGCAAGCGCCTGCTGGGTGCGGCGGTAGGGGTGGTAGTTGTTCGGGCCCTTGGGCAGCGCCGCGAGATAGGCCGCCTCGTGGATCGTCAGCTCGTGCACCGACTTGCCGAAATAGTCGAGCGCGGCGGCCGCGATGCCGTGCAGGTTGCGGCCCGGCACGATCGTGCCGAGGAAGATCTCGTTGAGGTAGAGCTCGAGGATCTTGTCCTTCGAGTAGGTCGATTCGATGCGCAGCGCGATCAGCGCCTCGCGAATCTTGCGGTCGAAGGTCTGCTCGCTCGACAAGAGGAAGTTCTTGGCGACCTGCTGGGTGATGGTCGAGGCGCCCTGCTTCTTGCCGCTCGAGGCGTTGGTCAGGGCCGCCCGGACGATGCCCTCGGGATCGATGCCGCCGTGCTTGTAGAAGTTCTTGTCCTCGGCCGACAGGAAGGCCGCGATGACGATCTTCGGCATCGCCTGGATCGGCAGGTAGAGCCGGCGCTCGCGGGCATACTCGGCGAGCAGGCTGCCGTCGGCGGCGTGGACGCGGGTCATCACCGGCGGCTCGTAGTTGGCGAGCGCCGCGTGGTCGGGCAGGTCGCGCGAGTACTTCCAGAAGAAGTAGCCGCCCGCCGCGGCACCGACGACGACCGCCATCGCGCCGATGCTGAACAGGAAGCCGAAGAAGCGGAGGATGAAGCGCATCGAAACCCGATCCGTCGATGATGCCGCACGGCCCGTAAGGCCTGCTCTGTAGCCCGAGACAGGTGGCGGAGGCCACGCCCGGGCACGGCTCCTCACGAGAACGCGACCGTCACGACGACGCGCTGCCGCACCCGCGCTTAGCGGAGGAGGAACGCGAAATCCAGGACAGCGAGGGGCCGACGGGGCTCTATCGACACGGGATCTATGGTGAAACTGGGGCGGGTCCGATCTGGCCCGGCGCGATCTGCGCGGCGCGGCCGATCTGGGCGGCGCGGCCGGCGCCGGGCGCCTCCGCCCCGCGGGCGGTGACGGCGGGGGGCAGGCGGGCGGCGAAGAACGTCTCGATCGCCCCGGCCATCTGCGCCGTGACCTGGGCCCGCCACTCGTCGGAGAGCAGCAGGTCGAGGTCGCGCTTGCTCGACAGGTAGCCGAGCTCGACCAGCACCGAGGGCACGTCGGGCGAGCGCAGCACCCGGAACCCCGCCTCGCGGTGGGGCTTCACGCTCATCTCCATCACGCCGGAGAGGCGGGTGAGCAGCCCCTGGGCGAACCGGGCGGAGAAGCCGCGGGTCTCGCGCAGGGTCAGCTCCTGCAGGATGTCGGCGACGTCGCCCGGGCCGTCGCCCTGGTCGGCGCCGGCGGCGGCATCCGCCTTGTTCTCGCGGTCGGCGAGCCGGGCCGACGCGGCGTCGGTGGCCTTCTCCGAGCCGGTATAGATCGTGGCGCCGCGCACCTGCGGGGCGGCCGAGATCGAATCGGCGTGGATCGACACGAACAGGTCGGCCCGCGCGTCGCGGGCGATGCGCACCCGCTCGGCCAGGGGCACGAACACGTCGCGGTCGCGGGTCATCTGCACCCGGAACCGCCCGCCGGCCTCGAGCCGCTGCACCAGCCCTTGGGCGACCCCGAACACGATGTCCTTCTCGAAGACCCCGTTGCCCGCGATGGCACCCGGATCGATGCCGCCGTGGCCGGCATCGACGATGACGAGGGGACGCGAATCGCCCGCCTCGCGGGCCGGCGGGCCCGCCGGGCGGGCGGGCTCGGGCGGCTGGGCCGCGCGCCGGAACGCCTCGCGGTCGGCGCGGGCGAGATCGACGGTCAGCAGGGTCGCCCCGTCCCGCGGGCGGGTCGTGGTGGCGACCCGCGCCACGGTGGCGGCCTGGGCGAGGTCGATGACGATGCGCGAGCGGCCGGGGGCGAACAGCCCGTAGCGGTAGGAGGCGACGAGGCCGTCGCGCTTGCGCCCGGCCTCGGGGGGAAGCTGGAAGTTGACCTCCGGCAGGTCGACGATCGCCCGGTCCGGCCGCTCCATGACGAAGGCCCGGGCCTCGACGGGCCGCGACAGCACGACGGTCAGGCGGGTGCCGCCCTCCGGGGCCGCCGCCGTCTCGGCGGCGATCGCCACCGCGGGGCGGTCCTGAGCCGGACGGTCCTGAGCGGGACGGTCCTGGACCGCCTGGTCGGCGGCGAGGCCGGCGGCGGGCAGGGCGAGGCAGGCCGCCGCCAGGGCGACGGCGCGGAGCATCGGGCGGATCGGACGTGCGCGTGTCGGCATGGTCTCGCGGCGACTTCAGGCGGCATCCCAGTTACGCGATAACCGCGTCATGGTTAACGCATCGCAAAGCCGTTCGGATCGCCGTCGCCCGGCTGTGGCGAAGAAGGGACAGGCGGAGGACGGGAGGCGGGTCGTTCCCCCGGCAATGATGCTTGCAAATTCCGCCGGACACTCTGTAATGATGATGACCCCTGCCCGTTGCCGCCGGCTTCTCGCCGCGGCCCACGGGCTCGCCCGGGCGCTCCAGCAGCGGCTTCGGCGCAGGCCGGCCGCCGGCGGATCGTCCGACGATCTCGCGAGCCGGGCAGGTGTCGCTGATCCGCGGCGGCGTTCGCCAACGTCGTCGCCCGTTTTTACCGGCGGCCGGACCCTCGTGTCCCGGCGCCTCGATTCGAAAGGTCGGTGGGAGTATGCGTGGACGCACAGCCTCGGATTTCGAAGCTGCCGTCCCCGGCGCGCGCGTCCGGCGTCGCGCCCGTCCGCGCTCCCTGCCCCCGGCCATCGTCAACCCCTCGCGCGCGTGGATGCGCGCAGCGGCGATTGACGGCACCCCCCGCACGACATCATCCGCCGCGCCCGACCGGGCACGGCACGGGAGAGCCCACCCGGCACGGGTTTCCGCGCCCGGGGCGGCACCGGACTACGGAGGCTCGTCCTCCCGCGCACGGCCAGGCTCCCTGAGGCGCACAGCCTCACGGCCTGTTCCCGGATGGCCCCGTCCCGCGGCGCTGCCGTCGATCGCCATGCCGAAAGTTCGTCATGGCCAACAAGATGCTCATCGATGCCGCCCACCCGGAGGAAACTCGGGTGGTGACGGTCAAGGGTTCCAAGATCGAGGAATTCGACTTCGAATCCGCTAGCCGCCGCCAGCTGCGGGGCAACATCTATCTCGCCAAGGTCACGCGGGTCGAGCCGTCGCTGCAGGCCGCCTTCGTCGAGTACGGCGGCAACCGCCACGGCTTCCTCGCCTTCAGCGAGATCCATCCCGACTACTACCAGATCCCGATCGCCGACCGGATGGCGCTCCTCGAGGAGGAGGCGCGGGCCGAGCGCGAGCACGAGGAGCGTCCCGAGCGCCAGGAGCGCGGCGAGCGCGGCGAGCGCCAGGAGCGCGGCGACCAGCCGCGGCGCCGGCGCCGGCGCGGCCGCCGGGCCGAGGCCTCCTCGCGCCCGGCCGACGCCGTGGTGAGCGCTCCCGCCGACGAGGCGCAGGAGCACGGCGCCCAGGAGAGCGGTGCCCAGGAGAGCGGCGCCCACGAGACCGGCACCCGGGAGAGCGGCTGGCAGGACGCGCATCCCCGGGAGACGCTGGAGCAGGAGACCTTCGCGCAGGAGGCCCCGCGGCCGGAGGGCTTCGAGGCCGAGGGCGGCGAGCACCCGGCGCAGGAGACCGCCTCGGCCGGCGAGACCCCGGCGGCCGAGCCGCACGGGTCGTCCGTCGATGCGCCGGTCGCGGTCCAGGCCGACGAGGCCGTCGTGCAGCACGACGCGGTGCAGCCCGATTCGGCGCAGCAGGCGCCCGCCGCCGAGCACGAGGCCGCCCCGGTGCAGGGCGAGGCCGGCGCCGAGACCCCGGCGGCGATCGCCGCCGCCGTGTCGGCGGAGCCCGCTGCCGTCGGGACCGGCGTCGACGAGACCGCCGAGACCACCGAGACCGCCGGGACGGACGCGCCCGTCGAGGCCGCCCTGCCCCAGCCCGTCGCCGCCTCGCAGCCGGTCGATGCCGCGGAGATCGCGGCCGACGAGGATGCGGACGAGTCCGACGAGGACGACGATTCGGACGAGGACGACGACGCGGACGAGGATGAGGACGAGTCCGACGAGGACGAGGACGAGGACGGCGAGGACGACGACGAGGACGATCACGAGGAGGCCGTCGTCGAGCAGGTCGGCGGCCGCGGCGACGCGCTGGCCGAGATCCCCGAGCGCCCCCGCACCCCGCGCCGGCACTACAAGATCCAGGAGGTGATCAAGCGCCGCCAGGTCATCCTGGTCCAGGTCGTCAAGGAGGAGCGCGGCACCAAGGGCGCGGCGCTCACCACCTACCTGTCGCTGGCCGGCCGCTACTCGGTGCTGATGCCCAATACCGGCCGGGGCGGCGGCATCTCGCGCAAGATCACCAGCGCGGCCGACCGCAAGCGCCTGAAGGAGATCGCCACCGACCTCGAGGTGCCCGAGGGGATGGGCGTCATCCTGCGCACGGCCGGCGCCTCGCGCACCAAGCCGGAGATCAAGCGCGACTTCGAGTACCTGATGCGGCTGTGGGAGAGCGTGCGCGAGCTGACGCTGTCGTCCTCGGCGCCGGCGCTCGTCTACGAGGAAGGCTCGCTGATCAAGCGCGCCATCCGCGACCTCTACAACAAGGACATCGACGAGGTTCTGGTCGCGGGCGACGACGCCTACCGCGAGGCCAAGGACTTCATGCGGATGCTGATGCCGACGCAGTCGAAGGTGGTGAAGCCCTACCGCGACCCGTCGCCGCTCTTCGCCCGCTTCGGGATCGAGCAGCAGCTCGATGCGATGTTCTCCAACCACGTCTCCCTGCGCTCGGGCGGCTACCTCGTCATCAACCCGACCGAGGCGCTGGTCTCGATCGACGTGAACTCGGGGCGCGCCACCCGCGAGCACGACATCGAGGACACCGCGCTCAAGACGAACCTGGAGGCCGCCGAGGAGGTGGCGCGCCAGCTGCGCCTGCGCGACCTCGCCGGCCTCATCGTCATCGACTTCATCGACATGGAGGAGAAGCGGAACAACCGCGCCGTCGAGAAGAAGCTGAACGAGTGCCTGAAGAACGACCGTGCCCGCATCCAGGTCGGCCGGATCTCGCCCTTCGGCCTGCTCGAGATGTCGCGCCAGCGCATCCGTACCGGCGTGCTCGAATCGTCCTCGGTGCCCTGCCCGCATTGCGGCGGCTCGGGCTTCGTGCGGGCGACCGCCTCGGTGGCCCTGCTGATCCTGCGGGCGATCGAGGAGGCGCTGATCAAGTCGAGCAGCCACAACCTGGTGCTGCGCACCCGGACCGAGGTCGCGCTCTACATCCTCAACCAGAAGCGCGCCCACCTGCACGAGCTCGAGGCCCGGTACGGTGCCGCGATCATCATCGCGGCCGACGAGCGGCTCGCCGCTACCTCGGCCTTCCACCTCGAGCGCGGCGAGCCGGCCCAGCGGATCGAGCCGCGCCCGGTGACCAGCATCCGCGCCGAGGCGGTGCTGCCGCCGCCGCTCGAGGAGGATGACGAGGACGAGGAGATCGTCGAGGAGACCGGCGAGGCCGAGGCCGAGGTCGAAGGCGACGAGGCCGAGATCGAGACCGAGACCGACGACGAGGCCGCCGAGGGTGCGCCGCGCGGCGAGGACGAGGGCGGGGGCAAGCGCCGCCGCCGCCGTCGCCGCCGTCGCGGCCGCGGCGAGCGCGGCGAGGCCGGCGATGCCGAGGGCGAGACCGAGGAGGCCGCGGCCGAGGGCGCCGTGGACGAGGCGGTGTCGATCCCGATCACCGAGGACGGCGCCGCTCCCGAGCGCGAGAGCCGCGAGGAGGCCCTGAGCCGGCGGCGCCGGCGCGGCCGCCGCGGCGGCCGCGGGCGCGACCGCTTCGAGGAGACCGGCGGGTCGATCGGCGACGAGGTCGTGGCCGGGTCCGAGCCGGGCGAGGCCGGCGGCAGCCTGGTGCAGGATGCCCTGGCCGAGGAGATCGTCGCCCTCGACGAGATCGCCGGCTCGGGTCCCGAGGCCGTCGGCGGCCCGGTCGCGGCGCCGGACCTCCCGGCCGTCGAGCGCGAGGCCCTGACCGTCGAGGCGATCGAGGCTCCCGCCGGATCGTCCGAGCCGACGACGGAGCCCGGCCAGGGTTCCGAGGCGGCGGCCGAGCCCGCTGCCGAGGCCCCGGCCGCCGTGCCGGAGCCCGAGCCGGTCGCGGTCGTGCTGACCCCGCCCGATCCGGATCGTCCGAAGCGGGCCGGCTGGTGGTCCCGCACCAAGGCGGCGATCGGCGGCGAGTGACCGCCGGCGGACCGGGCGTCGCCCGGTCCGGGCGATGAACCGATGCAAGCGAGGCGGGCCGCGTTCCGGGAGGGGCGCGGCCCGTTTCGTTGCGGCCTTACGCCGCTGCACGGAATGCGTGCAGAACCCGGTCGTGCGGCGTGGCCGCCGCCGCCGGAGAGTCGACGATTCGAACGCGCGATCAATGACCTAGGGTCACCTAACCCGCTAGACGCAGGGTCAGGGTCAGCGTTAACCGAACCGATACGCGAGGTACGGGAAATGATCCTGTTGCCCTCGTCAGAGCTACCGCCATGTTCCGCTCCCGCCGCACGCCTCCACCCGCTCCGACCGAGACGCCGGAGATGGTCGAGGACCGCCTCGCCGGTCTCGTCGACCGGGCCGGAGAGGCCGGAGCGGCGCCCGGGAGCGGACGCCTCGCCGTCGCCCTCGGGCGGCTCCTCGGCCAGATGCGGGAGGGCGCCGCCGCGGACCTCGCCAGCGTCGCCCGGGTCGCGGCCGACGCCTCGGAGGGCGCCACGGTCCTCGGCTGGATGACCCACGATGCCGGCGAGATCGCCGGGCAGACCCGCGCCATGGCGGCGGCGGTCGAGGAGGTCGCCGCCTCGACCCGGGAGCTCGCCGGCCGCTCGCAGGCCAGCGCCGACCTCGCCGCCCAGGCGAGTGCCGGCATCGCGGCCTGCGCCGCGGACATGCGCGAGGCGAGCGGCACCATGGCGGCGATCGAGACCCATGCCGGGCAGATCGAGCAGCGCCTGACCGGCTTCGAGGGCGCCGCGCTCCAGATCCAGGAGATGGCCGGCACGATCGAGGCGATCTCGAGCCAGACCAACCTGCTCGCGCTCAACGCGACAATCGAGGCGGCGCGGGCCGGCGAGGCGGGCCGCGGCTTCGCCGTGGTGGCCGCCGAGGTCAAGCAGCTCTCCGGCCAGACCGCCCGGGCGACCGAGCAGATCCGCGGCCGCCTCGCGGTGCTGCTGCAGGAGCTCGCCGCCATCCAGGCCGCGGTGGCCGAGAGCCGCCAGGCGGTGGCGGGCGGCACCGCCGCGGTCGCCCGCGTCGAGGCTCGCGTCATGCAGGAAGGCGAGGCCGTCGCCCGCTCGGCGGAGGGGATCCGGGCGCTCGCCGACGTGCTGGGCCAGCAGGAATCGGCCACCGCCGAGATCTCGGCCGGCGTCCAGGGCGTCGCCGGCAAGGCGCAGAAGACCCGCACCGAGATCGACGGGCTGATGGCGATCCTGGTCCGGGCCGAGACCGCCGCGAAGGCGGCGCTCGATGCCGGTGCGGGACGGGGCCTGCCGGCCTACGCGCTCGTGCGCCTGCCGGCGGATGTCGGCGCCTGGAAGCGCCGCCTCGCGGCCGCCCTCGTCGGGCTCGGCGCCGCGGGCGAGGCGGTGCCGCCCTTCGGCGAGGCCGCGGCGGATCTCGGGCTGGAGGCCGCCGATCCGGCCGCCGCCCGGCTGCTCGCCGCCGGCGCCGAGGCGCGGCGTCACGCCGCCGCGATGACCGAGGCCCTGGCGGTGCATGCCTGGGACAAGGCGATCCCGGCCTTCCAGGCCTTCGAGGCCGCCGCCAGGACGATGGTGGACAGCGCCGGGGGCATCGCACGGCCCTGATCGGGGCGCCCCGCGGACCCGGTCGCCGCGGGCGGATATTTCGGCGATCCTCGTCTGAGTCGGGCCGCGTCGCGCGTCCTTGCGACGAGAGGGGGATCCGCCATGCTCTACGCCATCCTGTGCTACAAGGACGAGGACGTCGTCGCCGCCTGGAGCGCGGCGGAGGACGGCGCGGTGATGGAGCGGCTCGGCCGCGTCCATGAGGACCTGGAGCGCCGGGGCAAGCTCGGGCCCTCGCTGCGGCTCCTGCCGACCACCGCGGCCACCACCCTGCGCAAGGCGAGCGACCCGCCCCTGGTGATCGACGGCCCCTTCGCCGAGACGAAGGAGCAGCTGCTCGGCTTCTACGTCGTCGACGTCGCCGACCTCGACGAGGCGCTGGCCATCGCCCGCGACCTCGCCGCCGCCAATCCCGGCGGCGCCTACGAGCTGCGGCCGGTCCTGCTCTACAATCCCGATCCCCGGAAAGCCGGATGAGCGAGGCCTCGCCCGACGCCGCCTGGCTCGCCGCCGCCCTCGCGGCGGCGCGGCCGCGGGTGCTCGCCGCCCTGCTGCGGGCGTTCCGCGATCTCGACACCGCCGAGGAGGCCTTCCAGGAGGCGAGCCTGCGCGCGCTGCGGACCTGGCCCCGGACCGGGCCGCCGCGGGACGTCGCCGCCTGGCTGATCCTCGTCGGGCGCAACGCCGCCCTCGACGGCCGGCGCCGCCTCGCACGCGAGGCGCCGCTGCCCGCCGACGACGCGCTCCCGGACCATCCGGCGTCGGATCTCGACGATGCCGAGACGCCGCTCGTCGAGGCGATCGACGCGCGGGACTACCGCGACGACGTCCTGCGGCTCCTGTTCACCTGCTGCCACCCGGATCTGCCGGCGACGCAGCAGGTCGCCCTCGCCCTGCGGGTCGTCTCCGGGCTCTCCGTCGCCCGCGTCGCCCGCGCCTTCCTGGTGAGCGAGGCGGCGATGGAGCAGCGCCTGACCCGCGCCAAGGCGCGCATCGCCCGCAGCCCGGTGCCCTACGGCGCGCCGGGGCCGGCCGAGCGGGCGGAGCGGCTCGCGGCCGTCGCGGCGATGCTCTACCTCGTCTTCAATGCCGGTTACTCCGCCGCGACCGGCTCGGAGCGGGCGGCCTTCTGCGACGAGGCGATCCGCCTCGGCCGGCTGCTGCTGCGCCTGTTCGCCGCCGATCCCGAGGTGATGGGGCTGCTCGCCCTGATGCTGCTCCAGCACGCCCGCGCGCCGGCGCGCTTCGACGCCGACGGCGAGATCGTCCTCCTGGACGACCAGGATCGCGGGCTCTGGCGCCGGCCGATGATCGCCGAGGGGCTCGCCCTCGTCGACAAGGCGATGCGCCACCGCAGGCCCGGCCCCTACCAGGTCCAGGCCGCGATCGCGGCGCTGCACGCCCGCGCCGCGCGGGCCCGGGACACCGACTGGGCGGGGATCGACGCGCTCTACGCCGCGCTCGAGCGGATGCAGCCCTCGCCGGTCGTCACCCTCAACCGCGCGGTGGCGAGCGCCAAGGTCGCCGGCCCGGCGGCCGGGCTCGCGCTGGTCGAGCCCCTGGCCGGGGCGCTGCACGGCTACTTCCACTTCCACGGCCTGCGCGGCGCCCTGCTGATGCAGCTCGGCCGGAGCGACGAGGCGCGGGAGGCGATGGGGCGGGCGATCGCGCTCGCCGCGACCCCGGCCGAGGCCGCGCATATCCGCCGCCAGCTCGACCGGCTGGCCCGGGACGCATCCGACGCATCCGAAAAAAATCCGGGCGGGGCTGTCGGGGACGGCCCGGCCCGCACGTCCTGGCAAGCGAGGCCGTAGCGAGAGCCGGCCCGACGCGAGAGGAGAGGACCGCATGAGCGACACCCCCACCATGGCGCCCGTGAAGGGCGGCCTCGTCACCTACCTGATGCTGGACGGCGCCCTGAAGGCGGCCGAGTTCTACGTCCGCGCCTTCGGGGCCGAGATCGTCGCGGCGATGCCGGCCGATCCCCAGGGGCGCACGCCGCACGTGCACCTCGACGTCAACGGCTCGTCGCTGATGCTGAGCGACGCCTTCCCGGAGCATGGCTGCGCGCTCCAGGCGCCGCAGGCCTTCACCCTGACCCTGATGGTCGAGGACATCGACGCCCGCTACGCCCACGCCGTCGAGGCCGGCGCCACCGCCGTCATGCCTCCGGCCGAGATGTTCTGGGGCGACCGCTACGGCCAGCTGCGCGACCCCTTCGGGGTGGTCTGGGCAATGAACCAGCAGAAGCGCTGAGCCGTCGCCGGGACCGGTCGCGGCCGGTCCCCCGTCCCCCCCTGCCCCCGCCGGGAGCCCGCCGATGACCGATCCGACCGGACGCGACCTCGTCCTCACCCGCCTGATCCCCGCCCCGCTGGCCGCGCTCTACCGGGCCTGGACCGAGCCGGCGCTGCTCAAGCGGTGGTTCGCCCCCCACCCCTTCACGGTCGCGGACGCCGAGACCGATCCCCGCCCGGGCGGGTCCACCCGCATCGTCATGCGGGGCCCGGACGGCGCCGAGTTCGCCAGTGCCGGCGTCTATCTCGACCTGGTCGAGAATGCCCGCATCGTCTTCACCGACGCCTATACGCACGCCTGGGAGCCGGCGGCGAAGCCGTTCTTCACCGGCATCATCACCTTCGCGCCCGAGGGCGGCGGCACCCGCTACACGGCGCTCGCCCGGCACTGGAATGCGGAGGACCGCGCCGCCCACGAGGCGATGGGCTTCCACGACGGCTGGGGCCGCTGCACCGACCAGCTCGCCGCCCTCGCGGCCCGGCTCTGACGACGGGAGAGACGCATCATGGCCAAGGTCGGCACCTGCCTGTGGTTCGCGCGCGACGCCGAGGAGGCGGTGCGTACTTACGTCTCCCTGGTTCCGGATTCGCGCATCGAATCGATCCTGCGCGCGCCGGGGCCGTGGCCCGGGGGCGCGCCCGGCGACGCGATCCTGGTGGCGTTCACCCTCGGCGGGCAGCGCTTCCAGGCCCTGAACGGCGGGACCCGGGCCGAGTACGGCACCGCCGCCTCGATCGCCGTCGCCTGCCCGGACCAGGCCGCAATCGACCGGCTGTGGGAGGGCCTGCTCGACGGGGGCGGCGCCGAGATCCAGTGCGGCTGGCTGCGCGACCGCTGGGGCGTGCCCTGGCAGGTCTTTCCCGAGATCCTGCCGCGCCTCCTCGCCGATCCGGACCCGGCCCGCGCCGCCCGGGTCTTCGCGGCGATGCAGGACATGGTCCGGATCGACGTCGCGGCCCTGGAGCGCGCCGCCGCCGGCTGACCGCCCGGTTGCCCGCCGGTGCGCCGCCCCGTAGCCTGGCCGGGAGGAACGCGCACCGGAGGGCGGACGATGACGGGCATGACGCGCAGGCGCGTGCTGGGCAGCGCGGCCGCCGGGGCGGCGTCGCTTGCCGGACCGCGGGCGGCCCGGGCGGCGCAAGGGCCGAACATCGTCTTCATCATGGCGGACGACCTCGGCTACGCCGACATCGCCGCCTACGGCCGGCCCGATCTCGCCACCCCGCAGATCGACCGGATCGCCGCGACGGGCGTGCGCTTCACGCAGGCCTACGCCAATTCGGCGGTGTGCTCGGCCACCCGCACGGCCCTCATCACCGGGCGCTACCAGTACCGCCTGCCCGTCGGGCTCGAGGAGCCGGTCACGACCCGCTTCGCCGGCGGCCTGCCGGCGGAGCAGCCGACCCTGCCGGGCCTGCTGCGGCAGGCCGGCTACCGCACGGCGCTCGTCGGCAAGTGGCATCTCGGCAGCGTGCGGGATTGCGGACCGCTGCAGCGCGGCTACGATGCGTTCTGGGGCTTTCGCGGCGGCACGATCGACTACTTCAGCCACCGCGGCACCGACGACAAGCCGGACCTGTGGGACGGCGACGTGCGGATCGAGGAGGTCGGCTACGCCACCCACCTGCTGGGCCGGCACGCGGTCGAGACGATCGCGGCGTCGGCGAAGGCCGGGCGGCCGTTCTTCCTCAGCCTGCACTTCAACGCGCCGCACTGGCCCTGGGAGGCTCCCGAGGACGAGGCCGAGTCGCGCCGCATCGCGGGCAGCAACCTGCGCCACTTCGACGGCGGCACCCAGGCGACCTACCGGCGCATCGTGGCGGAGATGGATATCCAGGTCGGCCGCGTCCTCGACGCCCTGGAGGCGAACGGCGTCGCCGAGGACACGATCGTGGTGTTCACGAGCGACAACGGCGGCGAGCGCTTCTCGGATACCTGGCCGTTCACCGGCCGCAAGACCGAGCTGCTGGAGGGCGGCCTGCGCATCCCGGCCCTCGTCTCCTGGCCGCGGCGGCTGAAGGCCGGCCAGGTGTCGAACCAGGCCATGATCACCATGGACTGGCTGCCGACCCTGCTCGCCGCCGCCGGCACCGCGCCGGATCCGGGCTGTCCGCCCGACGGCATCGACCTCCTGCCGATCCTGACCGGGCAGGCGCCGGAGCGGCCCCGCACCTTCTTCTGGCGCTACCGCGCCAACGCGCAAGCCGCGATGCGCGACGGCGACCTGAAATACCTCAAGATCCGCGACCAGACCTTCCTGTTCGACGTGGTCGCCGATCCGCTGGAGCGGGCGAACCTCAAGGCCCGGCGCCCGGAGGATTTCGCGCGGCTGCAGTCGGCCTGGACCGCCTGGGACGCCACCATGCTGCCGGAGCGGGCCGAGAGCTTCTCGGAGACCTATACGGGCGCGCAGCTCGCGGACCATTTCGGGGCGGGCGCGCCGGCACCGAAGTGACGTCTGTTCCCCACGGGTACCGGTTCAAGCCGCTCCCCGTCGGCCCGGATTCCGCTTCGCGGCCCCCGGGACGACGTTGGAGACCGTCGGAACGCGCGGCGGATCAGGCCCGCCGCTCGCACCAGTAGACATGCGTCCGGTACGGGAAGGTCACCTCCGCCCGTCCGGCGAGGTCCGGCGTCCGGGCGATCAGGTCGCGCACGGCCTGCGCCACCCGCGCCCGGTCCGCCTCCGGCAGCGCCGCGATGAAGCTCACCGACAGGGTGCGGTCGAGGATCACCTGCTCCGGGCTCCCCGTATGGCCGTGCGGGAACACCGCCTCGTGCAGCGGGCCGAAGCCCTCGGCCGGAAACAGGGTCCGCCACGCCCCGGTGTGGTAGCGCGGCGCGTCGCCCTCGTGGGCGTTCATGATCGCCGTCAGCTCCCGCACCCAGGGCGTCGCCTCGTCGCGGACGTTCCAGACGAGGCCGAGCCGGCCGCCGATCGCGAGCACCCGGCGGATCTCGGCGAGCGCCGCCTCGGTCGAGAACCAGTGGAAGGCCTGGGCGCAGACGAGGGCGTCGAGGCTGCCGTCGGCGAGGGGCATCGCCTCGGCGGAGCCGGCGCGCGCCGTCACGCCGGGGAGCGCGGCGGCGAGGCGGGCCCGCATGGCGTCGACCGGCTCGATCGCCGTCACGGCGGCGCCGGTGGCGGCGAGGAGCCCGGTGAACTTGCCGGTGCCGGCGCCGAGATCGGCGACCGTCCGGCCGGGCGCGAGGCGCAGGGTCTCGCGCAGCCAGCCGGTCAGGGCGGCCGGGTAGTCGGGCCGCCCCTTGGCGTAGGTCCCGGCGCCCGAGGCGAAGCCGGTCGCGGCGGCGGGATGCAGGTCGCTCCGATGCAGGTCGCTCATCGACGATTCTCCGTTCAGCGTAGCCAGCCCTTCAGCCGCCGCACCGCCTCGTGCGCCTCGGCCTCGCCGCCGGCGAAGGAGAGGCGCAGGTGATGCGCGCCGGCCTCCGGGTCGAAATCGAGGCCCGGTGTCGCCGCGACGCCGGCCTCCTCGAGCATCCGGCGGCAGAAGCCGATCGAGTCGTTGGTGAGCCGGGCGACGTCGGCGTAGAGGTAGAAGGCGCCGTCGGCCGGGTGGACGTCGCCGAGGCCTAGGCCCGGCAATTCGCCGAGGAGCACCGACCGCGCCCGGGCGTAGTCGGCCTTGACCAGTTCCAGCTCCTCGGTCGCCTCGAAGGCGGCGAGCGCGGCGACCTGCGACAGGTAGGGGGCCGAGATGTAGAGGTTCTGGGCGAGCCGCTCGATCGGCCGCACCAGGGCGTCGGGCACCACCATCCAGCCGATGCGCCAGCCGGTCATGCAGTAGTATTTCGAGAACGAGTTGATCACGACCGCATCCGCGTCGACCGCGAGCGCGGTGGCGGCGGGCCCGCCGTAGGTCAGGCCGTGATAGATCTCGTCCGAGATGAAGCGCAGGTTCATCTCGCGGCAGGCCCCGGCGAGGGAGCGCAGGCCCGCTTCGTCGATCATCGTGCCCGAGGGGTTGGCCGGGCTCATCACCAGCAGGCCGGACAGCGGTGCGGCCGCGTGCGCGGCCCGCAGGGCGTCGGCCGTCGGCACGAAGCCGTCCTCGGCCCGCAGGGTGAGGCCCACCGGCTCGAGATCGACGGCCTGGAGCACCGAGCGGTAGGCCGGGTAGCCGGGCGCCGCGATGGCGACGCGCCCGCCGGCATCGAACAGGCTCAGGAAGGCGAGCACGAAACCCGCCGACGAGCCGGTGGTGACGACGACCCGCTCCGGCGCCACCGCGACGCCGTAGGCCTCGGCGTAGTGGCGGGCGATCCGCTCGCGCAAGGGGGCGATGCCGAGCGCCTCGGTGTAGGGAATGCGGCCCGTGCCGAGCGCGGCCTGCGCCGCCGCGATGGCGCTCCGCGGCGCCGGCGCCGAGGGCTGGCCGACCTCCATGTGCACGACGCTGCCGCCCTGCCGCTCGCGCCGGGCCGCGGCGGCGAGCACGTCCATCGCCAGGAAGGGCGCGACGCGGGCGGCGCGGCGAGAGACGAGGGTGTCGGGATCGGACATGGCGGGCCTTGGCAGCGGGGTCTCGGGTGCGCCCCCGCACATAGCGGGATTCGCCGGAGATTGCGCCCCGCGGCCGGCGCAGGCGTGATTTGACAAGATTGCCGCGAAACCGCCTAACCGGCGGCTCAAGGAGCGCGCGAGGATTGCGCTCCGCCGATGCCGGACGACCCCGAGAGGACGACGATGCTGCCCCTGCCCCGCCTTCTGCCTGCCCTCGCCGTCGCGGGCCTCGTCGCCGCCGCCGCCCCGACGCAGGCGCAGTCGCCGACGACCACGCCGGCCGCCCCGAGCCAGGCCGCCCCCGCCGCCGCGATGACCGACGTCCAGCGCCAGGCGATCGAGGGCGTGGTGCGGGACTACCTGCTCAAGAACCCGGAAGTGCTGCAGGAGGCGATGGCCGAGCTGGAGAAGCGCCAGCAGGAGGCCCAGAAGGTGGCCCAGGCCAGCGCCCTGAAGGAAACCCGCGACACCCTGCACAACTCGCCGCACGGCTTCGTCGCCGGCAACCCGAACGGCGACGTCACCCTGGTCGAGTTCTTCGATTACAATTGCGGCTACTGCAAGCGGGCGCTCAACGACCTGCAGACCCTGATCAAGGGCGACCCGAAGCTGAAGGTGGTCCTGCGCGACTTCCCCGTGCTCGGCCCGGATTCGCTCGAGGCCAGCAAGGTGGCGCTCGCCGCCAAGCAGCAGCTCAAGGGCGACAAGCTGTTCGACTACCACACCCGCCTGCTGGAGAGCCGCGGCCGGGTGAACGGCGAGCGGGCGATCGCGGTGGCCAAGGAGATGGGCCTCGACATCGCCAAGCTGCAGAAGGACATGCAGGCCCCCGACATCCAGGCGGCCCTGCAGGAGAACGTGGGCTTGGGCGACAAGCTCGGCCTGTCGGGCACCCCGGCCTTCATCATCGGCGACGAGATCATCCCGGGCGCCGTCGGCGTCGATCCGATCCGCAAGACGGTGGCCGGCGTCCGCCAGTGCGGCCACGCCACCTGCTGACGCCCCGGGACCGTCCCGGTCCGGCGCCCCTATCGCGCGCCGGCCGCATGGTCTAAGAGGCCCGCCGATCACCCGCCGGACGAGACCGCGCCCCCGCGTCGTCCGACAGGCGGGTCCCGGCGGGCCACCCCGCCCCTCCTTCACGATTGCCGAAGACCGCCGTGCCCTCCAACAACAAGCATGACCCCTTCGACCCCGATCTCGTTCGCGAGCTCGCGACCCTGATCGCCGAGACCGATCTCAGCGAGATCGAGGTCGAGAAGGGCGACCTGCGCATCCGCGTCGCCCGCGAGCGGATCGTGCAGCAGGTCCAGATGCCGGTCGCCGCCGCCATGGCCCCCGCCCTGCCGGCCGCCGCGATCCCCGCCGCCGCCCCGGTCCTCTCCGCCGAATCCGACCCGAAGGCGCTCGCCGCCCATCCGGGCGCCGTGCTGTCGCCGATGGTCGGTACCGCCTACCGCAAGCCCTCGCCGGAGGCGAAGACCTTCGTCGAGGTCGGCTCGCGGGTCGAGAGCGGCGCCCGGGTGCTGCTCGTCGAGGCGATGAAGACCTTCAACGACATCGTGGCGCCCCGCGCCGGCACCGTGACGGCGATCTTCATCGAGGACGGTCAGCCGGTCGAGTTCGGCGAGCCCCTCCTGCTGATCGAGTGACCGCCGCGTAGAACCGCCCGGCGGATCCGCCTCGGCGTGCCGGGGCAGATCCGCTTCGATTCTCGTTCCGCCGCAGGTTTTCTCGCGAGACCGGCGGCCACTTCTGCGAAACCTGCTTGGGCGCCCATGTTCGACAAGATCCCATGTTCGACAAGATCCTGATCGCGAACCGGGGCGAGATCGCGCTCCGGATCCTGCGGGCCGCCAAGGAGCTCGGCATCGCGACCGTGGCGGTGCATTCCACCGCCGACGCCGACGCCATGCACGTGCGGCTCGCCGACGAGAGCGTCTGCATCGGCCCGCCGCCGGCCCGCGACAGCTACCTCAACATCCCGTCGATCATCGCCGCCTGCGAGATCACCGGCGCCGACGCGGTGCATCCGGGCTACGGCTTCCTGTCGGAGAACGCGCGCTTCGCCGAGGTGCTCAACCACCACGGCATCGGCTTCATCGGCCCGAAGGCCGAGCACATCCGCGTGATGGGCGACAAGATCGAGGCGAAGCGCACCGCCAAGCGCCTCGGCATCCCCTGCGTGCCGGGCTCCGAGGGCGGCGTCACCGACACCGACGAGGCCAAGCGCATCGCCGCCGACATCGGCTACCCGGTGCTGATCAAGGCGGCGTCGGGCGGCGGCGGCCGCGGCATGAAGGTCGCCCGCAGCGAGGCCGACCTCGAGAACGCGCTGATGACCGCCCGCACCGAGGCGAAGGCCGCCTTCGGCGACGACGCGGTCTACCTCGAGAAGTATCTCGAGAAGCCGCGCCACATCGAGGTGCAGGTGCTCGGCGACGGCCGCGGCAACGCCATCCACCTCGCCGAGCGCGATTGCTCGCTGCAGCGCCGCCACCAGAAGGTCTGGGAAGAGGGCCCCTCCCCGGCGCTCAACGCCGAGATGCGCGAGCAGATCGGCGGCACGGTCGCCCGGGCGATGCAGGAGCTGGGCTATCTCGGCGCCGGCACGATCGAGTTCCTCTACGAGGACGGGCAGTTCTACTTCATCGAGATGAACACTCGGATCCAGGTGGAGCACCCTGTTACCGAGATGATCACCGGGATCGACCTCGTCAACGAGCAGATCCGGGTGGCGGCCGGCGCCCCCCTGTCGGTGCGCCAGGAGGACGTGCGGGTCGAGGGCCACGCCATCGAGTGCCGGATCAACGCCGAGCATCCGGCGACCTTCCGGCCCTCGCCGGGCACCATCACCTACTTCCACCCGCCGGGGGGCCTCGGCGTGCGGGTCGATTCGGCGGCGTTCCAGGGCTACCGCATCCCGCCCCACTACGATTCGCTGATGGGCAAGCTCATCGTCCACGGTCGCACCCGCAACGAGTGCCTGATGCGCCTGCGCCGGGCGCTCGACGAGTTCGTGGTCGCGGGCGTCGACACGACGCTGCCGCTGTTCCGCACCCTGGTGCGCAACGCCGACATCCAGAACGGCCTCTACGACATCCACTGGCTCGAGGAATTCCTCAAGACCGGCGGGCTCGAGGTCGCCTGACGGGCGTCGGGCACGGATCGCGCGGACGAAACCGAAGGGGCGCCTGCCGGCGCCCCTTCGCGCATCCGGTCGCCGCGCCGCAGCAATCCGTCGGACACAATTTTTTCGCAGGCGTTGCGGAACGGCGCCGCGCCTCGTCGGTTCTTCAGGCAACAACGGCAGGGACATACCGGATCATCTCTGCGTCAGGCAGTGAACGGATCCAGTCACGGCCGTAGTGAGACAATCCAGAGCCGAGAGAGACTGACGATGCGCGTGATCAAGCTCGCCGCCGTGGCCGCCCTGCTGGCCACCCCCGCCCTCGCCCAGACCACGGTGCTCCCGAGCCCGGTCGCCCCGGTGGTCGACCCGCTCACCACCGGCACGGTGGTGAACCCGTATCGTCCGGCCGCCGTCGGCGGCGTCGGCCGCAACACCGTCGAGGCCGAGTTCGATTCGGCCAAGGGCGGCAACGCCGCGATGCCGAGCCGCCTGAACCCGAATCTCGGCAACACCGCCGGCGGTCCGTCGAACTGATCGGACCGGAGCGGCCGCCCGCCGCTCCGCACAGGGGAAAACGGCCCGCGGCCCCGAGCCGCGGGCCGTTTCTCGTCGCGCGGCGAGCCGCGCCCTACCTTTGCCAGGGCGCGGGCCCGGGAGGGACGGCCCCTTCCGCGCGCCCGGCCCGGAACCCCCGTCGATGCACGGCAGCCTGAACGTCGAGATCACCGCCGAGATCCTGCTCAAGGCCTACGCCGCCGGCATCTTCCCGATGGCGGAGGACGCGGACGACCCGACCCTGTACTGGGTCGAGCCGAAGGAGCGCGGCATCCTGCCCCTCGACCGGTTCCATCTCGGCCAGCGACTCGCCCGCACGGTGCGCAAAGGCGATTTCGAGGTGGTGACCGACCGCGACTTCGACGCGGTGATCGAGGGCTGCGCCGCGCCGCGCCGCGACAGCGCGCGGACCTGGATCAACGCCCGCATCCGCGCGCTCTACGGCGAGCTGTTCGATCTCGGCCATTGCCACACCGTCGAGGTCTATGCCGGCGAGCCCCGGACCCTGGTCGGCGGGCTCTACGGTGTCTCGCTCGGAGCGGCGTTCTTCGGCGAGAGCATGTTCCACATCGCCCGCGACGCCTCGAAGGTGGCGCTCGTCCATCTCGCCGCCCGGCTGAAGCGCGGCGGCTACACCCTGCTCGACGCCCAGTTCGTCACCAGTCATCTCGCCCAGTTCGGCGCCGAGGAGGTGCCGCGCCAGATCTACAAGGCGATGCTGCGCGAGGCGATCCACCGGCCGGCGCAGTGGGACGACGCGCCGCTCACCGGGGCGGAGGCGGTCGCCGCGCTGGGGCAAGGCTGACATCAGTCGATCGACCGGGATATTCAAGCAAAAAAGATTGCCAGATATTCCCGTACGAGATTTCTGCTGCCGGTCGGATTGTTGCCGCTGGGTCACTATGGGCGACGTTCCACCGGGAAGTCTGCCCCATGACTACCGGAACGCGCAATGCCCCGTCCGACGGGATTGCGGCGGAACGGTGAAGCTCGCTATCCCTCTCGACGGGGAACGCGCCGGACGGCGCGGCAAAGACGAATCGGGCGGGGAAGCATGTCGGGCAAGGCGGCGGCGCGCTGGGGATTTCTGGTCACGACGGCTCTCGTCTCGGCGGGGCTCGCCGGGCCGGCGGCGGCGCAGGGCACCATCGCCCTCGAGACGATCGACGTCGTCCCGGTGACGCCGGTGGCCGGCTCCGGCGGCACCGGCCGCTCGGCCACGGGCGAGCGGATCGAGGGCGGCGGCGCGCTGCCTCTCGCCAAGGTGCCGTTCACCGTCGAGACCGTGACGGCCAGGAAGTTCGAGCAGGACCGCGCCACCCTCGACCCGACCTTCACGCTGGCCCGCACCACGCCGGGCGTGAACCTGTCCGACGGCCAGGGCAACAGCTTCCGCCAGACCCTGACCTATCGCGGCTTCGACGCCTCGCCGCTCCAGGGCGCGCCGCAGGGCCTCGCCGTCTACCAGAACGGCACCCGCATCAACGAGGCCTTCGGCGACGTCGTGAACTGGGACCTGATCCCCCAGGTCGCGATCAACCGCATCGACATCGTCACCGGCAACCCGATCTTCGGTCTCAACGCGCTCGGCGGCGCGGTCAACATCGAGATGAAGAACGGCTTCACCTGGCAGGGCAAGGAAGTCTCGGTGATGGGCGGCTCGGACGGCCGCATCCTCGGCACCCTGCAATACGGCGAGGTGATCGGCCCCTGGAGCTTCTACTTCGCCGGCGAGGGCCTGCGCGACGCCGGCTGGCGCTACAACTCGCCCTCCGAGATCGGCCGGGTCTACGCCGATATCGGCCACCGCACCCTCGATTCCGAGTTCCACGTCATCGCCTCGGGCGCCAAGACGTTCTTCGGCGCCGCCGCCGCCACCCCGGTCGACTTCACCCATGTCGACCAGCGGGCGATCTTCACCTATCCCCAGACCACCAGCACCGAGGTCGGCCAGATCCAGGTCACCGGCAAGGTCAACCTCTCGCCGACCTGGGACCTGTCGGGCAACGCCTACGTTCGCCGCTTCAGCCAGCAATACGTCGACGGCAACGACGGCAACTTCGAGAATTGCAGCCGGCAGAGCAATTTCCGCGGCAATCTCTGCTTCGAGGACGACGGCTTCTCGCCGTCGGCGGGCCAGACCCAGGCGCAGTTCCGCAACCAGTTCCTGATCCTCGGGCCGCAGAACCAGCGGATCCCGTTCCGGTCCGGCATCCCCTACGGCACCCTCGACACCGTGCGGACCGAGGCGACGGGCTACGGCGGCAGCCTGCAGGCGACCAACCGCGACCGGATCTTCGATCACGGCAACACCTTCATCGTCGGCGGCAGCATCGACGTCGCGGATTACAGCTTCAAGTCGGCGAGCACGCTCGGCGTGATCAACCCCGACCTGAGCATCACCACCAACCCGCTCAACCCCACTTACGGCACGATTCCCGGCCTCGGGGTCGGGCCGATCCGCACCGCCGGCGCGCTCGGCATCGCGCCGAGCCAGGTCACCGGCTCGAACCTCTACATGGGCCTCTACGCCCTCGACACGTTCGACGTGACCGACCGGCTCTCGCTCACCGCCGGTGCGCGGCTGAACTTCGCCCGGATCGCGACCCAGGACCTGACCGGCTTCTCGCCCGATGTCACCGGCACGCACTACTTCAACCGCATCAACCCGGTCGCCGGCCTGACCTACCGGTTCTACGACTGGCTGAACCTCTACGGCGGCTATTCCGAGTCCAACCGGGCGCCGACGCCGCTCGAGCTCGCCTGCGCCAACCCGAACCGGCCCTGCCTGCTGCCGAACTCCCTCGTCGCCGACCCGCCGCTGCGCCAGGTCGAGGCCCGCACCTACGAGGTGGGTTTCCGCGGCGCGGTGCCGAACTTCTACGAGGGCGGGCTCCTCAACTACAAGCTCGGCGCCTTCCGCACGGATCTCACCAACGACATCCTGCAGGTCGCGGTGCCGGGCAACGCGGCGCGCGGCTACTACGTCAACGTGCCGGCGACCCGGCGCCAGGGCATCGAGGTCGCGGCCGAGTACGTCACCGAGCGCCTGAGCCTCTACGCCAACTACGCGCTGATCGACGCCACCTTCCAGTTCCGCGGCGACCTGTCCTCGCCCAACAACCCGCTCGCCGACGACGGGCTGATCACCGTGCGCCCGGGCAACAAGGTGCCGCTGGTGCCCGACCACCAGTTCAAGGCCGGGTTCGACTACGCCATCACCCCGCAATGGCGCTTCGGCATGAACATGCAGGCGTTCTCGTCGTCCTACTTCCGCGGCGACGAATCGAACCTCAATCGCAAGCTGCCGGCCTACTTCACCGCCAACCTCAACACCAGCTTCCAGCTGACGCCGACCGTGCAGGTCTTCGGTCTGGTCACCAACCTCTTCAACAACCGCTACGCCAATTTCGGCACCTTCCTGGAGCCGAGCAACAACTTCGCCGGCCGCTACGTGCTGAACGACCCCCGCACCACCACCCTGGTCCAGCCGCTCTCGGTCTATGGCGGCGTGCGGATGACCTGGTAACCGCGACCGACCCGGGCGGCCGCGCGAGCGGCCGCCCGCATTGACACGAGGCCCGCGGCCGGGCTCGTGTCGCGGGGCCTCCCCGCTCCCCCGAGAGCCCGTTGCCTCCCCGTCCCGTCCCCGCCTCGCCGCCTCCCGCCGCCGCCCCGCGCCGGCTCCTGCCCGCCCTGTGGTCCGGCCGGCCGATGCGGGCGCGGCTGATGGTCGTCGTCGTGCTCATCAACCTCGCGGCGGCGGCGCTCTCGGGCGCGGTCATCATCCACAAGGCGCGCACGGCCACCGAGGTCGAGACCGCGGCCTCGCTGGCGGTGGTCGAGCCGCTGGTCGCCGAGACCCTGCAGGCGCTCCAGGACGCGCCCCTGCCGGGCCTGTTCCGCACCCTCGCCTACCGCTTCCAGGGCCTGCGCCACGTCCGGGTCACCCTGCTCGATGCCGGAAACCGTCCGGTCGCGGCCGGGGCGCGGCGCGAGGGCACGCGGCGGGCCCCGGCCTGGTTCGCGCACCTGATCGCCCCGCCGGCGCAGCGCCACGAGGTGCCGCTGAGCTTGCGCGGCGCCCGCATCGGCACGGCGCTCGTCACCGCCGAGCCGTCGGACGAGATCGACGAGGTCTGGGGCTACGCCCTCGCGCTCGGGCTGACCGGCCTCGCCTTGAGCCTCGCCATGCTGGCGATCCTCACCATCGCCTTCGGGCGGATCCTGAGCCCGCTCGCCCAGCTCGCCGCCGGGCTGACGCGGCTGGAGCAGCAGGATTACGGCGCCCGGGTCGGCCGGCCGGACACGCGCGAGCTCGCCGTCATCGCGGCGCGGTTCAACCGGCTCGCCGAGGCGCTCGGCGCGGCGCGGGCGGCCAATCTCCGGCTGCACCGCCGCGTCATGACCGCCGAGGAGGACGAGCGCCGCCGCACCGCCCTCGAGCTGCACGACGAGTTCGGGCCGTGCCTGTTCGCGCTGGAGGCCAATTCCTCCTCGATCGCCCGCATCGCCGCGACCCTCGACGAGCCGGCCCGCACCCGCCTGACCGAGCGCACCGGCGACATCGCGGCGATCGTCACGCGGGTGCAGACGATCAACCGGGCGCTCCTCAACCGCCTGCGCCCGGCCGGCCTCGGCCAGGTGCCGCTCGGCCGCTGCCTCGAACTGCTGGTGCGGGAGGCCGCCCGGCACCACCCGGAGATCGCCGTCGAGGGCCGCTTCGCCGCCCTCAAGCCCGGCTACGGCGACCTCGTCGACCTCACCGTCTATCGCTGCGTGCAGGAGGGCCTGACCAACGCGCTGCGCCATGCCGGCGCGTCGCGGGTGACGGTCGAGGTCGCGGAGCGCGACGCCGGCCTGCGGCTCAGCGTCGACGACGACGGCGGCGGCCTCGGCGGTGAGCCGGGCCAAGGCCGGGGCTTGGCCGGGATGCGCGAGCGGGTCGAGGCCCTGGGCGGCACCCTCGCCCTCGTGCCGCGCGACCCGGGCACGTCCCTGCGGATCGCCCTGCCGACCGAACCCGACACCCCGGAGGAGACGCCGTGACCCGCGTCGTCGTGGTCGACGACCACCCGATCGTGCTCCAGGGCGCCCGGCGCCTGCTCGAGGATGCGGGGGCCGAGGTCTGGGCTGCCGCCGGCCTGCCGGAGGGCTACCGCGCCGTCCTGCGCCACCGGCCCCACGTCGCCGTGATCGACCTCGCCTTCCCGGGCCGCGAGCTCGCCGGCCTGGCGCTGGTCGGCCGGGTGCGCAAGCGGGTCCCGGCGACCCGCGTGCTGGTGTTCAGCATGCACGCCGACCCGGCGATCGTCGCCCGGGCGCTCGCCGCCGGCGCAGTCGGCTACGTCCTCAAGGACGCGCCCGCCGGCGACCTGGTGCGGGCCTACGAGCAGGTCCGCGCCGGGCGGCCCTACCTCGACGGACAGCTCGCCACCGAGGTCGCCCTGCTGCAGGCCGATCCGCGCCGCTCGCTCCTCGGCACCCTGACCCCGCGCGAGCGCCGCGTCCTGGCGCTGCTCGCCGAGGGCCGGGGTTACGCCGCGATCGCCGAGGATCTGTCGGTGAGCTACAAGACAGTGACCAATGCCTGCGCCGCCCTGCGCCAACGCCTCGGGCTCGCGACGCTGACGGAGCTGACGCATTTCGCGGTCAGCCATGCGGGGGATCTGCGGTAGATTTTCGCCGATGTCCCGGTCGGTCTCGACCGGTCTGGCAACCCCACGTCATTCCGGGTTCCGCTTTCGCGGTCCCGGGACGACGATGGAGGATAGAGAAGCCGCCGGCCCGGCCAGAGCAGTTCCCTACAACGCCTCCCCCCGCATCAACCGCGGCTGCCGCCCCCGCAGGCCCGCCGCCTCGCGGATGAACAGCCGCTTCAGCCCCGGCAACCGGTCGACGAGGCCGAGACCGAGGTCGCGGGCGAGGCGGACCGGCAGGGCGTCGGTCGAGAACAGCCGGTTGAGACCGTCGGTGGCCGCGCCCATCGCGAGGGTGTCGAAGCGGCGGCTGCGCTCGTAGGTCTCGAGCGCCTCCGGGCCGCCGGGGTCGAGGCCGAGGCGCATCGTGTCGGCGAGCGCCTCCGCCAGGGCGGCGGCGCTGCGCAGGCCGAGGTTCAGGCCCTGGCCGGCGATCGGGTGGATGACGTGGGCGGCGTCGCCGAGGAGCAGCAGGCGCCTGGCGCCGAAGCGGCGGGCGATCCCGAAGGAGAGCGGATAGGCCCGGAGGGGCGATTCGAGGGCGAGGCGACCGAGCGCGAGGCCGAAGCGCCGCTCGACTTCGATCAGCGCTTCGTCCGGCCCGCCGCCGAGGAGCGCCGGCACCTCGGATTGCCGCTCGGTCCAGACGATCGACGAACGGTGCCCGAGCGGGCCGCCCGGCGGCAGCGGCAGCACCGCGAAGGGGCCGGAGGGCAGGAAGTGCTCGATCGCCCGGCCCTCGTGGTCGCGCTCGTGCGCCACCGTCGCGACGATGCCGGATTGCGGATAGGACCAGCCGACCCAGCCGATGCCGGCGGCCTCGCGCAGGCGCGAGCGGGCGCCGTCGGCCGCCACCACGAGGTCGGCCCGGATCCGCCTCCCGTCCGGCAGGCGCGCGACGATCGCGTCGGTCTCCGGCACCGCCGCGAGGACCGGGCTCGCCTCCAGCACCACGCCGGCCGCGTCCGCCGCGTCGCGCAGCGCCCGCAGCAGGCCGCCGCCCTCGACCATGTGGGCGAAGGGCTCTCCTTCCGCCACCTCGCCCTCGAAGGTCAGGAAGGTCGGCCGTACCGGATCGGCGAGCCGGCTGTCGGTGATGACCATCTCGGTGATCGGCTGGGCACCGGCGCGCACCGCGTCCCAGACCCCGAGGCGTTCGAGCATCCGCCGGGCCGCGGCCGCGACCGCGTAGGCGCGCAGGTCCCGCGGGGCGCTCCCGCCTTCCGGGGCGTCCCGGCGCGCGAAGGCCGGGTCGCAGACCGTGACCCGCACCGCCTCGCCGAGGGCCTGGCGGAGCGCCAGCGCCAGGGCCAGCCCCGGCAATCCCCCGCCCGCGACCACGATCTCCCGCGCCGCGCCCCGTCGCCCGCTCACGCCGTCACCCTGCACCATGTCGCGCTTCGCCCGCTGCTCGTCCGGTGGGCAGGCCATAGCACAAGGCGGACCCCTGCGTCGCTTGACGGCGCGCATCGGCCTGCGTCAGCTACGCGCCCCTCCACCAGCCCGGATATAGTCCCTTGCGCGCGGTCGCCGACCTCCTCGACATCCTCGACCTGGAGCCGCTGGAGCAGAACCTCTTCCGCGGTCGCTCGCCGAAGGATCGCTGGCAGCGGGTCTTCGGCGGCCAGGTGATCGGCCAGGCGCTCGTCGCCGCGACCCGGACGGTGCCGCCGGAGCGCCGGCCGCACTCGCTCCACGGCTATTTCCTGCTCGGCGGCGACCCGAAGGTGCCGATCGTCTACGAGGTCGACCGCATCCGCGACGGCCGCAGCTTCACCACGCGCCGCGTGGTGGCGATCCAGCACGGCCGCCCGATCTTCTCGATGTCGGCCTCCTACCACGTCGAGGAGCCGGGCTTCGACCATCAGGCGACGATGCCGGCGGTGCCGATGCCCGAGGACCTGCCGGGCGAAAGCGCCCTCAAGGCCTCGATGCTGCCGCGCATGCCCGAGCCGGTGCGGGCCTATTTCGAGCGCGAGCGGCCGATCGAGCTGCGCCCGGTCGAGCTCGCCCGCTACGCCTCACGCGAGCCCGGGCCGGCGCGCTTCCACGTCTGGATCCGGGCGACCTCGCCCCTGCCGGACGATCCGGCGATCCACCAGGCGGTGCTGGCCTACGCCTCCGACATGACGCTGCTCGACACCTCGCTCAGCCCCCACGGCCGCACGGTGTTCGAGAGCGAGATCCAGCCGGCGAGCCTCGACCACGCCCTGTGGTTCCACCGGCCGTTCCGGGCCGACGAGTGGCTGCTCTACGCCCAGGACAGCCCGAGCGCGTCGGGCGGCTGCGGCTTCTCCCGCGGGCTGATCTTCACCCGCGACGGCACCCTGGTCGCTTCCGTGGCGCAGGAAGGCATGATCCGCCGCAAGCGCGTCGCCCCCGAGCCGGAGGCCTGACCGGGTTTCTGCCTCTCTGTTGGGCAATTGGCGGTTTTTTCAGCTGCATTGCCGCCGGGAGCGGCTTCAATCTCCGCAATCGGCCCAGGAACCGGGCAGCTTGTCCGTAGGTCCGGTGCGGATTTCTGGCACGAACCTTGATTTACCCCATTCGAGACCGGCGCCGGGACCAGGGGGTCAACCTGGAGGCTCCGGATCACGCCCCGACCCGGCCCCGGCGCCGGGCGGGGGCGCCAATTCGAAAGGGGGCCCGTCCCATGAAGATCGTCATGGCCATCATCAAGCCGTTCAAGCTGGAGGAGGTCCGCGACGCCCTCACCAGCATCGGCGTGCACGGCCTGACCGTGACCGAAGTGAAGGGCTACGGCCGGCAGAAGGGGCATACCGAGATCTATCGCGGGGCCGAATACGCCGTCAGCTTCCTGCCCAAGCTCAAGATCGAGGTGGCGGTCGCCGTCGACCTCGTCGCGAACGTCGTCGACACCATCGCGGCGGCCGCCCGCACCGGCCAGATCGGCGACGGCAAGATCTTCGTGATGCCGCTCGAGAAGGCCGTGCGCATCCGCACCGGCGAGACCGACGCCGACGCCCTCTGAGGCGGTCCGGGCGGGGCCTCGTCGAGCGCCCCGCCACCCCTTTCCCGTCATTGCCTTCGATCCCATCGGGAGTTCCTCTTCCATGAAGCTTCGCAACGTCCTGGCTCTCGGCCTGGGAGGCGCCGCGCTGGCGCTTCTGCTGGTGGAGCCGTCCCTGGCGCAGACGCCCACCGTCGAGGCCGCGCCGGCCGCGGCGGCGGCGCCGGTGCCGAACAAGGGCGACACCGCCTGGATGCTGATCTCGTCCGCGCTGGTGCTGATGATGTCGGTGCCGGGCCTGGCGCTGTTCTACGGCGGCCTCGTGCGCACCAAGAACATGCTGTCGCTGCTGACCCAGGTCTTCGCCATCGTCTGCCTCGCCTGCATCATCTGGGTGTTCTTCGGCTACAGCCTCGCCTTCACCAACGGCGGCGGGCTCAACGACTTCGTCGGCGGCTTCTCGAAGGCGTTCCTGCGCGGCGTCGACGCCAACTCGGTCGCGGCGACGTTCTCGAACGGCGTCGTCATCCCCGAATACGTCTACATCTGCTTCCAGATGACGTTCGCGATGATCACCCCGGCGCTGATCGTCGGCGCCTTCGCGGAGCGTATGAAGTTCTCGGCCCTGCTGCTGTTCTGCACGCTGTGGCTGATCTTCATCTACTTCCCGATGGCCCACATGGTCTGGTACTGGGGCGGCCCCGATGCGGTCGGCAACGCCGCCAAGGCGCTGGCTGCCGCCACCGACGAGGCCTCCAAGAAGGCGGCCCAGGACGCGCTCGACGCCGTCAACGCCGATGCCGGCCTGCTGTTCAAGTGGGGCGCCCTCGACTTCGCCGGCGGCACCGTGGTCCACATCAACGCGGGCATCGCCGGCATCGTCGGCTGCCTGATGATCGGCAAGCGTATCGGCTACGGCCGCGACCTGCTCGCCCCGCACTCGCTGACCATGACGATGATCGGCGCCGCGCTGCTCTGGGTCGGCTGGTTCGGCTTCAACGCCGGCTCCAACCTCGAGGCCAACGGCTCGGCCGCGCTCGCGATGATCAACACCTTCGTGGCCACCGCGGCGGCCGGCCTGTCCTGGCTGTTCGTGGAGTGGGCCGCCAAGGGCAAGCCCTCGCTGCTCGGCATGCTCTCGGGCGCGGTCGCCGGCCTCGTCGCGATCACCCCGGCCTGCGGCTTCGCCGGCCCGATGGGCTCGATCGTGCTCGGCCTCGTCGCCGGCGCCGTCTGCTTCGTGATGTGCTCGACCGTCAAGAACGCGCTCGGCTACGACGACTCCCTCGACGTCTTCGGCGTGCACTGCGTCGGCGGCATCCTGGGCGCGCTCGCCACCGGCATCCTGGTCAACCCGGCCCTCGGCGGCGTCGGCGCCCCCGACTACGCGGCGAAGCCCGGCGAGCTGGTGGCCGCGGCCTACGAGTTCGGCCCGGCCTTCCTGTCCCAGGCCAAGGCGGTCGGCTTCACCATCCTGTGGTCGGGCATCGGCTCGGCGATCCTCTACAAGATCGTCGACGTGGTGGTCGGCCTGCGCGTGACCCAGGACGAGGAGCGCGAGGGCCTCGATCTCGCCGATCACGGCGAGCGGGCCTACAACTACTGAGACGCGGAGCCGGGGCGTGCGCGCCCCGGCTCGTCGGAATGCGGGAAGCCCCGGTGCGACGGCGCCGGGGCTTTCTTACGTCAGGGTACGATTTATCTTAGGTTGACAGAGACTGCCGCCGGCCCGGACCTCGATGGAGCGCCGGCGCAAGGCTACCGCTGGGTCGAGCGCATTACCCTGATGATATCCGAGGGCCGGCAGTGAGAAGTACCGTCTTCGGCTCGGTCTTTTCGACCCTACGCCGGCTGCTCATTCTCGTCGGCGTGGTGGCTGTCTTGGGGTACGGTGGTGTTTGTCTTATGCGAGCACTGAATCGCGCAGGGGATCAACCAGCGATCCAACTCTATCCATCACCGGACGGGCAGATGGTGGCGGTAATTATACGCCGCGAAGGCGGACAGTTTCTCGCTCCCTACTGCTCCGACACGGTCGCGATCCTGCAAGCAACCGATAGCCGCGCGCATGCCCTGGACGACGGATACGCGGTGTTTACGGGGGACTGCTCGCGGAGCGGCCCCGCCGTCGCGTGGAAGACGAGTCACAACCTGCAGATCGATTTTCAGATTGCCTGGAGTGCCGACGGCGAGACCGATACCTTTTCGCTCAAAAATCAAGATCGATCGGCATCAGTGAAAGTGTCTTTCAGCGGGCGGGAGCCGTAGGCCGGCACCACGTCGATCGTGACCCCTTCACTCCTGATATCATCGATCAACCCAGGATTGCTGAAGGCCTCCGGCCGCTCGAACTCGTCCTCCCACAGCGGGACCGCCTGGACCAGAATCCCGGTTTCCAGCATCACCATGAAGGCGATCTCCGCCATCTCGCCCGCGATCCGGTACCGCTTACCGGGGGGGCCGTGCAGGATCACCGCGAGGTCGGCGTCGCTGTCGGTGCCGTGCGTGCCGCGGGCCCGGCTGCCGAACAGCACGGTCTCCTTCACCGGATAGCGCCCGGCGATGTGGTGCAGGAAGGTCCGGGCCGCATGTGCGGTCTCGGGATCGGGCAGGACGGGATCGGGCAGGACGGGATCGGGCATGGGAGGCCTCGCGCGGCATCGGTGAGGGGCCGATTCCACCGATCCGCCGGAAACCCTAGCAGATCCAGCGCCTTCGCGCCGCTCTCCCGCGATGCCGCAACAGGCGGTTAGCCTTAAATGGGCATTAACCGCACCGCCGCATCCTCATGGTCCAGTTTCGCGTAACCGGTCCTTGTCCCGCATGCGTTCGCTTCGTCGCTCGGCATCGCCCTACGATGGCCTCATCGACACGCTCCGCGCGTTCCTGACGCGGCGGGCGACTGAGGTCACCGGCCTGTCCCTGCTCGTCGGAGCGGCGTGCTTCACGGTGGCCCTGGCGACCTGGTCGATCGACGACCCGAGCCTCAACCACGCTACCTCGCGCACGGCCCGCAACCTGCTCGGCTTCGGCGGCGCGGTGGTGTCGGATCTCGGGATGCAGCTCCTCGGTCTCGGCGCGCTCGCCTTCGCGCTGCCGCCGGCGGTGTGGGGGATGCGGTTGCTGCGCACCCACCGGCTGGCGCGGCTGCAATTGCGGCTGGTGCTGTGGATCATCGGCTTCGGCGCGGCGAGCGGCATGGCGAGCGCCCTGCCGCCGACCGCGCGCTGGCCGCTGCCGACCGGCCTCGGCGGCGTCGCCGGCGACGCGCTGCTGGCCGCCGCCAAGGCGATCGCCGGGCCGGCGGGCGCCTTCGCGGGCTTCCTCTACGCGGCGGTCGCGGTGGTGAGCCTCACCGGCGCCTGCGGCTTCGGGCTGATCGAGGACGAGGACGGCGACGACGAGGCGGAGTCCTTCGCCCCGGTGGTGAGCCGCTACGACGAGCGGCAGGGCCGCCGCGCGCCGGCCCCCCACGACGACGAATCGCCCGGCCTGGGGCTGACCTCCCTCGGGGCGCTCGCCCACCTCGCCATCAGCGCCCGCACCGCCGTGGCGCAGAAGATCGAGGCGGTGCGCGACGGCTCCTGGCGCGGTGGTGCCGCCGATCCCTATTCCGGCAACTCCCCGGCGCTCGCCGCCCGGCGCGCCTTCGCCGAGCCCGGCGACGCGGAGGCCTGGAACGAGCCCGAGGCGGGTCCCGAGCGTCCCGCCCGGACGGGTCGGCGCGAGCCTGTCTTCGCGGACGGAGCGCCGCGCCGGGTCGAGGCCCCGCGCCGGGCCGAGCCGGCACTCGACGACGATGCGGCGGACGAGGAGGACGGCCCGGAGCCCGCCGGCCGAGGCCGGGTCGCGCCCCCTCCCCCGCCAATCCAGACCCGCCGCGCGCCGGCTCCCGTTCCGGCCTCGCCGGATGCCTACGAGCTGCCGGCGCTGACGCTGCTCGCCGAGCCGCGCCACCCGGCGCCGAGCGCCGCGGTGTCGACCGACGCGCTCGAGCAGAACGCCACCCTGCTCGAATCGACGCTGGAGGATTTCGGCGTGCGCGGGGAGATCCTGGCCGTGCGGCCGGGCCCCGTCGTCACGCTCTACGAGCTGGAGCCGGCGCCGGGCACCAAGTCGAGCCGCGTCATCTCGCTCGCCGACGACATCGCCCGCTCGATGTCCGCCATCTCCGCCCGCGTCGCCGTCGTGCAGGGCCGCAACGCCATCGGCATCGAGCTGCCGAACGCGCGCCGCGAGACGGTGTACCTGCGCGAGCTCCTGGCCTCGCCGGCCTTCGCCGAGACCAAGCAGAAGCTCGCGCTCTGCTTGGGAAAAAACATCGGCGGCGAGGCGATCATCGCCGATCTCGCCCGCATGCCCCACCTGCTCGTCGCCGGTACCACCGGCTCGGGCAAGTCGGTCGCCATCAACACCATGATCCTGTCGCTGCTCTACCGGATGACCCCGGAGGAGTGCCGCCTGATCATGGTCGATCCCAAGATGCTGGAGCTCTCGGTCTACGACGGCATCCCGCACCTGCTCTCGCCCGTCGTCACCGACCCCAAGAAGGCGGTCATCGCCCTCAAATGGGCGGTGCGCGAGATGGAGGAGCGCTACAAGAAGATGTCGAAGCTGGGCGTGCGCAACATCGACGGCTTCAACGCCCGGGTGGCGGAGGCGCGCGCGCGCGGCGAGGTGATCACCCGCACGGTCCAGACCGGCTTCGACCGCGAGACCGGCGAGGCGATCTACGAGGACGAGATGATGGATCTCGCCCCGCTCCCCTACATCGTGATCGTGGTCGACGAGATGGCCGACCTGATGATGGTGGCGGGCAAGGACATCGAAGGGGCGATCCAGCGCCTCGCCCAGATGGCGCGGGCGGCGGGCCTGCACCTGATCATGGCGACGCAGCGTCCGTCGGTGGACGTGATCACCGGCACAATCAAGGCGAACTTCCCGACCCGGATCTCGTTCCAGGTGACCTCGAAGATCGACTCGCGGACGATCCTCGGCGAGATGGGGGCCGAGCAGCTGCTGGGCCAGGGCGACATGCTGTTCATGGCCGGCGGCGGGCGCACGACCCGGGTGCACGGGCCGTTCTGCTCTGACGACGAGGTCGAGCAGGTGGTGGCCCACCTCAAGCGCCAGGGCCGTCCGTCCTACCTCGAGGCGGTCACCGCCGAGGAGGGCGAGGAGGAGGCCGACACCCCGGTCATGGATCAGGGCGGCTTCGGAGACCCGTCGGCGGACGTCTACGACCAGGCGGTGGCGGTGGTCTTGCGCGACAAGAAGGCGTCGACGAGCTACATCCAGCGGCGTCTGCAGATCGGCTACAACCGGGCGGCCTCGCTGATGGAGCGGATGGAGCGCGAGGGCATCGTCGGTCCCGCCAACCATGCCGGCAAGCGCGAGATCCTGCTGGAGGACGGGCAGGACGGCTGATGCCGTCCCACCCGGCCCGCCTCAGCGCTGGCCGAAGCTCGATTCCTTGAACAGGTCCTTGAGGTGGTGCGGCTGCGAGCGCCAGTACTGCTTCGGCGCGCGGACCCGGCCGCCGAGCTCGGCGGCGGCGTGCCAGGGCCAGCGCGGGTCGTAGAGGAGGGCGCGGGCGAGCGAGACCGCGTCGGCCCGGCCCTCGACCAGGATCGACTCGGCCTGGCGCGGCTCGGTGATGAGGCCGACCGCGATGGTGACGAGGTCGGTCGCCGCCCGCACCCGCTCGGCGAAGGGCACCTGGTAGCCGGGGCCGACGGCGATCTTCTGCCGGGGCGAGACGCCGCCGGTCGAGACGTGGATGGCGGCCGCGCCCCGCGCCTTCAGGCCTTCCGCGAAGGCGATGGTCTGCTCGACCTCCCAGCCCTCCTCGACCCAGTCCGTCGCCGAGACCCGGGCCCAGACCGGCCGGCCGGCCGGAAACACCTCCCGGACGGCGTCGAACACCTCGAGCGGGAAGCGCATCCGGTTCTCGAGGCTGCCGCCATAGGCGTCGGTCCGCCGGTTGGCGAGCGGCGACAGGAACTGGTGCAGCAGGTAGCCGTGCGCCGCATGGATCTCCGCCGCCTCGATGCCGAGGCGTACCGCCCGCCGGGCGGTGGCGGCGAACCCGTCGCGGATGCGCTTCATGTCCTCGCGGTCGAGCATGCGCGGCGCCACCTCGCCCTCGGCATGGGGGAGCGGCGACGGCGCCTCGGTGAGCCAGCCGCGGGGCGCGTCCGGCGCCACCTGATGGCCGCCGCGCCACGGCGGCTCGCTCGACGCCTTGCGGCCGGCATGCGCGATCTGGATGCAGACCGGCACCGGTGCGTAGTCCCGCACCGCGTCGAGCACCCGGGCGAGCGCCCGCTCGGTCCCGTCGTCCCACAGGCCCAGATCGCCGGCGGTGATGCGGGCCTCCGGCGACACGGCGGTGGCCTCGAGCGTCAGGAGCCCGGCACCCGAGACCGCGAGCTGGCCGAGATGCATCATGTGCCAATCGGTGGCCTCGCCGTCGCGGGCCGAGTACTGGCACATCGGCGCGACGACGATGCGGTTTTCCAGTTCCAGGCCGTCGAGGCGCAGGGGCTGGAACAGGAGGGGGCTGCTCATGCGGGTACTCCGGGAGAGAATGGCCGCACTGTGACGCGCCGCGCCGGATCGGGCCAGCATCGGCAGCGCAGGGCGCCCGCGCAACGGCGACGGCGCGCGGGGTGCGCCGGCGCACCGCACTCCCGGGACCGGGCCGGGCCCTACCAGCCCCGGCCGAGGCTCACGGCGATCCGGCTCGGGCGGGCATCGACCAGGAGGTGGGCCAGGCTGCGGACCGCCCGGAGTGCCGCCGCTTCCGCCCGTGCCCGGAGCGGTTGAATCTTCGCCTCCGCCAGCCGCTCGCCCGCGCGGACGAGCCGCCCGACGGCGCGCCGCATCTTCGGATCGGCCTGCGTCAGGGCGCAGATATCCGACACGCTGCTGCGCAGCGCATGCATGGTTTCGCGGCCGTCGGCGCCGCCGGACAAGTCGGCGATGGCGCGCTCGGCCTTGCCGACCAGCGCCCTCAGCGATTCCGGCACCGCTTCGAGGCCGTCGCCCGCGGCACAGTCTCGACGTTGCCGCCCTTCGTAGGTATTTAGTCCAAGCATGACGACTTCTCGGGTCGGCTCGACTGCGTGCCGATCATAGGCTACTGG
This sequence comes from Methylobacterium platani, assembly GCF_001653715.1. Classification (GTDB taxonomy): domain Bacteria; phylum Pseudomonadota; class Alphaproteobacteria; order Rhizobiales; family Beijerinckiaceae; genus Methylobacterium; species Methylobacterium platani. Next base: position 150,152 of record NZ_LWHQ01000010.1, on the reverse strand, counting down.
TTTCCGACTATCAAATGTTATCAAGTGCTCGTCTCGCAATGCGCTCTTCGACCACCATCCTATTCCCTCTGACGTTGCGTACGAGGGCGGCAGGGCGAGCCTGCGAAGAGATCGATCGTATTGCGCGGGTGCGCCCACGGATCCCGGGCCCATGCGCGGCGCGCGATCGGCTCCAGGACCTCTGCGTCATGGAAGGTTGGGGGCACACATGACCTGTCGTATCCTGACGAGAAACCGGTGCGCCGGTCGACGGGATGCGGGCGATGCTCGACCCTGCACGACGATGCGACCCGCCATGCTCCTGTTGTTTATACAATCATAAGTTGAGAAACGATCGTGTCGACCGCCGGATCGGATCGTAGGATGCCCCTGCACGCAGTTTTCGGCGACCTGACCGGGAGCGCCAGCGAACAGGTCGTCTCCATTCTGCGTGCCGTCCGCCGCCACCTGGCGATGGATGTCGGCTTCATCTCGGAATTCGTGGCCGGCGATCGGGTGTTCCGCTTCTCGGATGCCGGAACGGCGCACAGCCCGGTCGCGATCGGGGACCACGCGCCGCTCGACCGGAGCTTCTGCTACTACGTGGCGAAGGGGTTGATCCCCGGCCTGCTGCACGACGCCGCCGAGGATCCGGTCGCGGCCGGGCTCGCCGCCACCCGCGACCTGCCGGTCGGGGCCCATCTGAGCGTGCCGCTGCGCCACCGGGACGGCGAGGTCTACGGGACGCTGTGCTGCTTCAGCTTCACGCCGGACCGCAGCCTCACGACGCGCGATCTCGGCATCCTGCGCCTGTGCGCGGATCTCGTGGAAGCCATCCTGCGGACCGACCGCGACGCGGCGCGCGAACGGGAGGGGCGGCGCCGGCGCATCGCCGACGCCGTCGCGGCGGAGGCCGTCGAGATGGTCTTCCAGCCGATCTACCGCACCGCCGACGGGAGCCTCTCCGCCTTCGAGGCCCTGGCGCGCTTCGCGCCGGTCCCCGGGATGGGCCCGGATGCCTGGTTCGCGCAGGCCGCGGAGGTCGGGCTCGGCGAGGAGCTGGAATTCCTCGCCCTGCGCAAGGCCCTGCGCGCGTTTCCGGACCTGCCCGCCGGGGTCAGGCTGTCGGTCAACCTCTCGCCGGCGGCCCTCGTCTCGCCCCGCCTCGCCAAGATGCTGGCGGACGCGCCGCTCGACCGGCTGGTGGTCGAGCTGACCGAGCACGCGGCGGTCGCCTCCTACGAGGCCCTGCGCGACGGGCTGGGGCCGCTCCGGAGCCGGGGGCTGGGCCTCGCCATCGACGATGTCGGGGCCGGCCACGCGACGCTGCGGCACGTGCTCGACCTCGCGCCGGAGATCATCAAGCTCGACATGAGCCTGATCCGGGCCATCGACATCCATTCCGGCCGCCGCGCCCTGACCGAGGCGCTGACGGGATACGGCCGGCGGATCGGATGCGAGATCGTCGCCGAGGGGGTGGAGACCGCGGCCGAGTACGCGGTGCTGCGGGGCATCGGCGTGACGCGGGTGCAGGGCTTCCTGACCGGCCGGCCGATGCCGCTCCGCGAGGCGGCGGTCCTTCCGCCCTACGGGCCCGCCGCCCTCGGGGGCTGACCCCGGCCCGTCATCCCAGCCCCCGCTCCCGCAGAGCCCCGCCGATCTCCTCCAGCACGCCGGCATCCTCGATCGTCGGCGGCACCGTCCAGGCTTCCCCGTCGGCGATCTTCTTCATCGTGCCGCGCAGGATCTTGCCCGATCGGGTCTTGGGCAGCCGCCCGACCGTGAGAGCGAGGCGGAAGGCGGCGACCGGGCCGATGCGCTCGCGCACCAGCGCCACCAGCTCGCGCTCGATGACGTCCGGGCCCTGCGCGGCGCCGGCCTTCAGCACCACGAAGCCGCAGGGCGCCTCGCCCTTGAGCGCGTCGCGGATGCCGATCACGGCGCATTCCGCCACGGCCGGGTGGGAGGCCAGCACCTCCTCCATGCCGCCGGTCGAGAGGCGGTGGCCGGCGACGTTGATGATGTCGTCGGTGCGGCCCATCACCGAGACGTAGCCGTCCTCGTCGAGGAACCCGGCATCCTGGGTGTTGTAGTAGCCCGGATAGGTCGCGAGGTAGCTCTCGCGGAAGCGTTCGTCCTGCCGCCACAGGGTCGGCAGCGCCCCGGGGGGCAGCGGCAGCCGGATCGCGATCGTCCCCATGGCGTTGGCCGGCACCGGCCGGCCGGCCTCGTCGAGCACCTGCACGTCCCAGCCCGGCATCGCCACCGTCGGGCTGCCGTGCTTGACCGGCAGCGCGCCGAGCCCGACCGGGTTGGCGGCGATCGGCCAGCCGGTCTCGGTCTGCCACCAATGGTCGATGACCGGCACGCCCAGGGCCCGCTCGGCCCAGGCCACGGTGTCGGGGTCCGCCCGCTCGCCGGCAAGGAACAGGGTGCGGAAGCGCGACAGGTCGTGGCCGGCCATCAGCCGCGCTTCCGGATCCTCCTTCTTCACCGCCCGGAGCGCCGTCGGCGCGGTGAACAGCGCCACCGCCCCGGTCTCGGCGATCACGCGCCAGAACGCGCCGGCATCCGGCGTGCCGACCGGCTTGCCCTCGTAGAGCACCGTGGTGCAGCCGTGCAGCAGCGGGCCGTAGACGATGTAGGAATGGCCCACCACCCAGCCGACGTCGGAGGCGCACCAGTAGGTCTCGCCGGGGGCGACGCCGTAGAGGTTCGGCATCGACCAGGCGAGCGCCACGAGGTAGCCGCCGGTGTCGCGCACCACGCCCTTCGGCTTGCCGGTGGTGCCGGACGTGTAGAGCACGTAGAGCGGATCGGTGGCGGGAACCGGCATGCAGGGCGCGGCGCGGCCCGCCTGCTTGGCCGCCGCCACGGTCTCGGCCCAGTCGCGGTCGCGCCCCTCGACCATCGTGGCGGGACCTTGCGGGCGCTGCAGGATCAGGCACGATCCGGGCTTGTGCGAGGAGAGCCGGCAGGCCTCGTCGAGGAGCGGCTTGTAGGCGACGACCCGCGCCGGCTCGATGCCGCAGGAGGCGGCGAGCACCACCTTGGGCTCGGCATCCTCGATGCGGGCGGCGAGCTCGCGGGCGGCGAAGCCCCCGAACACCACCGAGTGCACCGCGCCGATGCGGGCGCAGGCCAGCATGCCGAACAGGGCCTCGGGCACCATCGGCATGTACAGGACCACCCGGTCGCCGCGCCCGACGCCGAGATCCTGCAGCACCGCGGCGAGCGCCGCGACCTCGTCCTTGAGCGCGGCGTAGGAGATCCGCCGCTTCGTCCCGGTGACGGGCGAATCGTACAGGATCGCCGCCTGCTCGCCGCGCCCGGCGGCGACGTGGCGGTCGACGGCGTTGTGGCAGGCATTGACCGCGGCGCCGGGAAACCAGCGGCCGTACACCCCCTCCTCCGGCGCGAAGACGCGGGAGGGCGGCGTCGCCCACTCGATCGCCCGCGCGGCCGCGCCCCAGAACGCCTCCGGGTCGCGCTGCCAGGCGGCGTAGGTCTCCGGGTAGCGGCTCGGGCTCGCCATTGCGTCTCCTCCGGTGATCCGCCGGGTCACCGGCGGTTTCGCGGATTGTCCCGGACTCGTCGGCGGCGGGCAAGAGACCGCCACAGCATCTGGCGGATCGTTTCGCGCGGCGGCGCGGCTCCCGCCCCCGGCATCCCCCCGGGCGGCGGCATGCCGCCGCCGGATGCCGCCGTCAGGTGCCTGAGCGCGATCTCGACGGTCGAAGGGCCGACGAGGTCCACCAGCCAGCGCCCGAGCATCAAGGCCTTCAGGCGAGGATCGATGTCGTCGACGCCGAGCTGGGCGATGCGGATGCGCAGCTCCCCCACCCCGTCCGTCGGCACCGGCCGCCCGAGGTTGATGCAGGCATCCGCCAGCTGCTGCGCCTTCAGGACGTCGAAGCCGTCCATCAGCGTGACGATCGCGTCGGTGCGGCTGTCTCCCGCCAGGGGATCGTAGCCGATATAGGGGCCGAGATCCGTCACGGCCTGCTTCAGCACGTCGGTGCCGACGACGTTCATCAGCAGCAGGCCGAGATTGGCGGCGCTGACCTCCGGCGGCACGCCGAGGGGCGCGATCTCCTTGACCTGCGTGGCGAGGTCCCTCTGCTCGCGGGCGGGGATGTTCTGCATCAGGGCGAAGCAGTAGACCGGGAGCGCGATCTTGGCGCGCTCGAACGACACGTCCTTCATGATCGCCTGGACCGCGCTGCCCCGGGGCGGCGCGACGCTGCGGTCGATGGCACGGTCCGACGCGAACAGCAGCGTGTCGAGCAGGGCCGACGGCCCGAAGCCGATCTCGCCGTCCGCCGTCTTGATCCGGAACAGCGACGAGCGGAACAGCGTCATCGCCCCGAAGCCGGCGGCCAGGATCAGGTACAGCGTCTGCAGGTTGGGCTTTCCCGCCAGGTCGGCGAAGAGCCAGGCGGGCTCGATCATCCGCAGGCAAGCCAGCATCGCCAGGCAGGCCAGGACGTTGACCGTGACGTAGAGCAGGGCCGGCAGGTTGAGGAGCGCGCGGCGCGGATCGCCCTTGTAGCGGGCGACGATCTCGACGGCGCCGGCCATGAAGCCGATCAGGCCGACCCAGATGGCGGGCGGGTCGGACCAGGGAGCCGACAGCCACGCTCCGACCGCCCCGGCGCATTGTTCCCAGACCACGACGCGCATCCCCGCCCTTGACGCAGGGATACTCTAGCCTTGTTCGAATGCGCGTCCATAAACCTGAAGTTGCGGTGCCCTCGGGGTCGTGGCGGAGGCCGCGTCAGAGCACCTTCCGCCCGAGCGTCGTGAGGTCGTAGGCCTTGTCGCTCTGCTTCGCGGTCGGCGCGATCAGCCCCGTCTCGACGCCGTTCTGCAGGGTGCGCGCCAGCATGTCCATGGTCAGGCCGGTGTGCTGCGCGAGATCGACGATCGTCGCGGGTCCGCTGCGCCCGATGCTCTTCACGACGGTCGAGAGAGCGTCGACCCGCGGCGCGGCGTAGCTCGCCCGTGCAGAAGCGTGTCCTTGGTTGCCGGGTTCCTGCATGACCCTGAGGAATGACCCGAAGAGATCGCCGGAAGATCTGCCTGACACGATCGTCGCCCCTGTCAACCGCGGGTTCGCGGACACGAAAATGTAGTTCGACGCGCCGCCGCCAGCAAGACGACGCTGCGCCGCCGGCCCGGCCCCCTCCGTCTTTTTTCGCATCGGCACGTCCGCGCAACGGTGGCACAGTCGGGCCGGACGCCGCGACGACGGGCGGCCGGACGCGCCGCCCTCCAGGAGCGGACACGAGGGGAGCCGCCATGGGAGCCGCCATGACCACCGCCATGACCACGACGATCTACGACCACGGCCTCGACCGCAACCCGGCCAACCACCAGCCGCTGACGCCCCTCACCTTCCTGGAGCGGGCGGCCGCGGTCTTCCCCGACCGGATCGCGGTGATCCATGGCGGCGTGCGGCGCAGCTACCGCGACCTCTACGCCCGTTCCCGGCGCCTCGCCTCGGCCTTGAAGGCCCGCGGCATCGGGCGGGGCGACACGGTGGCGGTGATGCTCGCCAACACCCCGGCGATGATCGAGTGCCATTACGGGGTGCCGATGGCGGGCGCGGTGCTCAACACCCTCAACACGCGGCTCGACGCCGGCATCATCGCCTTCTGCCTCGATCACGGCGAGGCCAAGGTGGTGATCACGGACCGGGAATTCGCCCGCATCATGGGGCCGGCCTTGAAGCGGGCCGGGGTCGAGCCCCTCGTCATCGACTACGACGACCCGGAATACGACGGCCCGGGCGAGCGCCTCGGCGGCCTCGAGTACGAGGATTTCCTCGGCACCGGCGATCCCGGATACGCCTGGGCGATGCCGGGGGACGAGTGGGACGCGATCACGCTCAACTACACGTCCGGCACCACCGGCGACCCGAAGGGCGTGGTCTACCATCATCGCGGCGCGTCGCTGCTCGCGGTCGGCAACGTGGTGGCGGGCAATCTCGGCCGCCACCCGGTCTATCTCTGGACCCTGCCGATGTTCCATTGCAACGGCTGGTGCTTCCCCTGGACCCTGTCGGTGGTGGCCGGCACCCATGTCTGCCTGCGGCAGGTGCGGGCGCGGGCCATGTACGACGCCATCGCGGATCACGGCGTGACCCATCTGTGCGGCGCGCCGATCGTGATGTCGCTCCTCATCAACGCGCCGGAGGCGGAGCGCCGCGCCCTGCCGCACCGGGTCTCGTTCCTCACCGCCGCCGCGCCGCCGCCCGAGGCGGTGCTCGCCGGGATGGCGGAGGCCGGGTTCGACGTCACCCACGTCTACGGCCTGACCGAGACCTACGGCCCGGCGGTGGTCAACGAGTGGCATGCCGACTGGGACGCCCTAAGCCGGGACGAGCGGGCCGCCCGCAAGGCGCGCCAGGGCGTGCGCTACCCGCCGCTCGAGGCCCTCGACGTGCTCGACCCCGAGACGATGGAGCCGGTACCCGCCGACGGCGCGACGCTCGGCGAGGTGATGTTCCGCGGCAACGTGGTGATGCGCGGCTATCTCAAGAATCCGGTCGCCACCGAGGCCGCCTTCCGGGGCGGCTGGTTCCATTCGGGCGATCTCGGGGTGAAGCACCCCGACGGCTACATCCAGCTCAAGGACCGCTCGAAGGACATCATCATCTCGGGCGGCGAGAACATCTCGTCGATCGAGGTCGAGGAGGCCCTGTTCAAGCACCCGGCGGTGGCGGCGGCCGCGGTGGTGGCCAAGCCCGACGAGACATGGGGCGAGACGCCGTGCGCCTTCGTCGAGCTGAAGGGCTCGGAGATGGTCTCGGCCGAGGAGTTGATCGGCTGGTGCCGCCAGTCGCTCGCGGGCTTCAAGGTGCCCAAGCACGTGGTCTTCACGGACTTGCCGAAGACCTCGACCGGCAAGGTGCAGAAATTCGTGCTGCGGGAGATGGCGAAAGCGCTCTGACGGCAAGGACGTCGTGGGAGCGGCATCGTGGGAGTGCCTCGGAGATCGGCCGGGCGCTCTCGCGCGGGGGCCCGCCGTTCTCTCGAACGATGCCCGTTTCGGGCTCGTTTCAGTCTCGGGAGCCGCCGCGCCGAACGCCGGCGCGGCGGCACACGGGCGATTGTTCTGGGCTAGTGCATCACGCGGGTGGACGTCGTCCGCAGACGACTGATCTCATCCTTCAAATGAAGCTTTCGCCGCTTGAGTTCTACAACTCGCAAGTCGTCGGTGGAGAGGTGGGTGATTGCGTCCTGGATCTCACGCTCCAAGGCCTCGTGCTTGCGCTCAAGCTCGGTGAGATGCGTGTGCAGCGACATCAGCCAATGCCTCCTGTCATGTAGGTGACACACGCAGCCTGCCACAGCCCGTGGCGGATGTCTAAGGCATTCCATATTGCAATTGCGTAATGTGCGCCGCGGTGCAAGGCGCGGGAGGGGCTGCACAACCCCGCTCCCGCCCCTGCGACGCCCTTGCCGGAGGCCGGGGGCTGGTTCATGCTTCGCCGCATATCTCCAGGCTTTGGGGCGGCGATGGCGTTCGAGTTGAGTGCGGAATCTGCGGCGGAGTATGAGAGCGAGCTGTCGCGGCTCCGGGAGGAGCATCGCGACCTCGACGACGCGATCGAGGCGTTGTCCGGGGTGATCGCCGGCGACCGCCTGCAACTCCAGCGCCTCAAGAAGCGCAAGCTCTCGCTGCGCGACCGCATCACCTTCCTGGAGGATCAGCTCACGCCGGACATCATCGCCTGACGACGTCCGCCGGCGGCTTCCAGGCCTGCGCCGGCTCATAAGCCTGCGCCGGCTCATAGGCCTGCGGCAGCGTTATAAGCCTGCGGCAGCTTGCACCAAGGCAGGCGCGCCGCTACTGCGACACGATCGGCTGCGGCCCGCTCGCGGCCTGGCAGCGCTTTCTAGAGGATGCGCTTGACGATGGCGGCATCGCCCCCCGTCGCGGTGATCATGGGCAGCCAGTCGGACTGGGCCACGATGCGCCATGCGGCCGAAACCCTCGACGCGCTCGGGATCTCCTACGAGGCGCGCATCGTCTCGGCCCACCGCACCCCGGACCGCCTGGTCGCCTTCGCCAAGGGCGCCAAGGCCGCCGGGATCCGGGTGGTGATCGCGGGGGCCGGCGGCGCCGCCCACCTGCCCGGCATGGCCGCCGCGATGACGCCGCTGCCGGTCTTCGGCGTGCCGGTCGAATCGAAGGCGCTGTCGGGCCAGGACAGCCTGCTGTCGATCGTGCAGATGCCGGCCGGCATCCCGGTCGGGACGCTCGCCATCGGCCGGGCCGGCGCGGTCAACGCGGCGCTGCTGGCCGCCGCCGTCCTGGCCCTGACCGACGACGACCTGGCCCAGCGGCTCGACGCCTGGCGCGCCCGCCAGAGCGCCGCGGTGGCCGAGCACCCGGATACGAGCGCACCGTGAGCACCCCGTCCATCGCTCCCGCCATCGCCCCCGGCGCGACCATCGGCATCATCGGCGGCGGCCAGCTCGGCCGCATGATCGCGGTCGCGGCGGCACAGTACGGCCTCAAGGCCCATATCTACTGCCCCGATCCCGACAGCCCGGCCTTCGACGTGGCGGCCCGGCGCACGATCGCCCCCTACGACGACGCGGCGGCGCTCCAGGCCTTCGCCGAATCCGTCGACGTGGTGACCTACGAGTTCGAGAACATCCCGAGCGCCACCGCCGAGATCCTGGCGGCGCGCCGCCCGCTGCATCCGAGCGCCTCGGCGCTGGCCACCACGCAGGACCGGCTGGCCGAGAAGAGCTTCGTCGCCGGCCTCGGCATCCCGGTGGCGCCGTTCCGGGCGGTGGACGACGCGGCCGGGCTCGCCGAGGCCGTCCGCGAGATCGGCCTGCCGGCGGTGCTCAAGACCCGGCGCTTCGGCTACGACGGCAAGGGCCAGGTGATGCTGCGCCGGGAGGATCTCGGAGCATCGGGCTTCGACCCCGCCGCCGTGATGGCCTCCCTACGCAACCAGCCCTGCATCCTCGAGGGCTTCGTCGCCTTCGAGTCCGAAGTCTCGGTGGTGGCCGCCCGCAACGCGGAAGGCGGCTTCTCGGCCTACGACCCTTGCGCCAACGAGCACCGCCACCACATCCTCGCCCGCACGGTGGTGCCGGCCCCCGGCATGACGGAGGAGACCGCCGCGGAGGCGACGGCGATCGCCCGCACCATCGCGGACGCGCTCGGCTATGTCGGCGTGCTGGCGGTGGAGATGTTCCTGGTGCGCCGGCCGGACGGTAGCGCGGGCGTGGTGGTCAACGAGATCGCGCCGCGGGTCCACAATTCCGGCCACTGGACCATCGAGGGGGCCGAGACCTCGCAATTCGCCCAGCACGTCCGGGCGATCTGCGGCTGGCCGCTCGGCAGCGCGGCGTTGGCCGGCGCCTCGGTCGAGATGCTGAACCTGATCGGCGGCGAGGCCGATGCGTGGAGCCGGATCCTCGCCGAGCCGGGCAGCCACCTCCACCTCTACGGCAAGGGCGAGGCGCGGCCCGGCCGCAAGATGGGCCACCTCACCCGGGTGCGGACCCGGGCCTGACCCCGGGCGGGTGCGGCCCTGCGGCCACACCCGTGCCCCGGCGACGCTCTCCCCTGCCCCTGCGGCGCCGGCAGGCCACACCTTCGCCACATCGCCCCGCACAAGCGTCAGGGGCGCATCGCCTTTAAGCCGGCGTTCACCCCGATCCGGAATGGTCTTCCGGCGACGGGACCTCGGCTGAGGCGGGGCGCGTGCGACGAGGCGATGGTGTGCGGCGCGACGAGGATGCGCCGCCCCTGGGGAGCGGGCGATGAACAACGTGATCGGCTTGAGCCGCGTGACACCGGCGGCCCGGATGCTGGGGGCGACCGTGCTGACCGCGCTGACGCTCGCCGGCTGCGACACCGTCAGCCGGGCGACCGCGACGCGGCAATTCGCGGTGGTCGAGGCCGACAAGTCCGGCGCGACCGAGGTGAACATCGCCTCGCTGTCCGACGTGATCCAGCGCAATCCGAGCGACGCGGCGGCCTACAACACCCGCGGCGCGGCCTATGCCCGGGCGGGCAACTACGATTCGGCGATCGCCGACTTCACCAAGGCGATCCAGCTCAACCCGAGCTCGTCCTCCGCCTACGGCAACCGGGCGCTGGCCTACCGCCAGTCCGGCCGCAACGACGCGGCCCTGCAGGACTTCACCAAGGCGATCAACGCCGACCCGAACTACTCGGCCGCCTATATCGGCCGGGCCAACCTGCAGCGGGCCCTCGGCAACTACGAGGCGGCCTACAGCGACCTCAGCCAGGCGATCCGCCTGACGCCGGAATCGGCCGAGGCCTACCACGCCCGCGGCCTGGTGCGGCAGGCGCAAGGGCAGCACCGCTCCGCGATCGGCGATTTCGACGCCGCGATCGACCGCAACCCCTTCGTCGCCGCGCCCTACGCCGCCCGCGGCCAGAGCCTGATCGCGACGAACCAGTACGACAAGGCGATCGAGGACTACAACGCGGCCCTCAACGTCAACAACAAGGACGCGGATTCCTGGGCCTACCGGGGTCTCGCCTACGAGAAGTCCAACCGCCGCCAGGAGGCGACGGAGAGCTACCAGCGCGCCATCGCCATCGACCAGGGCAACGCGATCGCCAAGCAGGGCCTGGGCCGGATGCAGGGCGGGATGGCGTCGCTGTTCCGGTAGGGCAACCCGAGTCTAACGAATCGGAAGGCTCCCGGCCGGCGCGCCGGGGGCCTTTTTTGCAGGCGCGATCACCGCACCTGCGCGGAACCCTCCTCCCTCTGCGGCAGGGCTGTGCGGGGACAATCCCTCGTGGAACCCAAGGCGCGGGATCCTCTCTCCCGTGGGGACGAGGGGGGCGGCGCCCTCCTCTTCCCCGGACGGCGCGGCCTCCGCGCGGGAGGGTTCTACCCGCGGATCGTGGTGCGGGACCTCACAGCACCTTCCGGTACTGGATGAATCCCGGCCGGTCGGCCAGCGTGTCGTAGAGCGCGCGTGCCGTCACGTTGGCCTCCTGGGTCAGCCAGTAGACACGGCTCGCCCCCGCCTCGCGGGCCGCCGCGTAGACCGCCTCGATCAGCGCCCGGCCGACCCCCTGCCCGCGCGCGGCTTGCGCGGTGAACAGGTCCTGGAGGTAGCAGTACGGCCCGGCGGTCCAGGTCGAGCGGTGGAAGATGTAGTGGACGAGGCCGGTCACGGCGCCGTCCTGCTCGGCCACGAGGGCGTGCATCGGTTCGGCGGGGTCGTGCAGGCGGGTCCAGGTGAGGTCGGTGACCTCGGGCGCGACCGTGGCGCCGTAGAAGCTCAGGTAGCCCTGCCAGAGCGGGTCCCAGGCGGCGCGCTCGTCGGGGCGCAGCGGACGGATGATGGGGCTCGGCATGAGCGGCGAATCCTCGGGTGAGAGACGCCGCAGGGTCGCGGGGAAAGGTTCCCGGATCAAGGGGCCGATCGCGGGGGCCGCACCGGGTTTCCGGCGCGGCCCCCGTGGAGGAGCCTACTTCAGATGGAACTTGTCGAAGTCGCGGTGCTCGGCCTCGATGCGGCGCACGGTGCCGGTATGCGAGCGGTACACCACCGTCTCGGTGCGGATCGTGCTGCGGCCGAACTTGACGCCCTTGACGAGCGCCCCGTCGGTCACGCCGGTCATCGCCACCACGACGTCGCCGCGGGCGAGGTCCTCGAGGGAGTAGAGGCGGTTCGGATCGGCGACGCCCATCTTGGCGGCGCGGTCGCGCTTCTCCTCGGTGTCGAGGATCAGGCGACCCTGCATCTGGCCGCCGATGCAGCGCAGCGCGCCCGCCGCCAGCACGCCCTCGGGGGCGGCGCCGATGCCGAGGTAGATGTCGATGCCGGTCTCCTCGGGCATCGTCGTGAAGATCACGCCGGCGACGTCGCCGTCGGAGATCAGGCGCACGCCCGCGCCCGTCCGGCGGATCGCCGCGATCAGGTCGGTGTGGCGCGGCCGGTCGAGGACGAGCGCGGTGATCTCGGACGGCGGCACGCCCTTGGCCTTGGCCAGCGCGTGGATGTTCTCCTCAGGGCTCGCGTCGAGATGCACGGTGCCGGCCGGGTAGCCCGGGCCGATGGCGATCTTGTGCATGTAGACATCGGGCGCGGCGAGCAGGGTGCCGCCCTCGGCCATCGCCATCACGGCGACCGAGCCCGGCATGTCCTTGGCGCACAACGTGGTGCCCTCGAGCGGGTCGACCGCGATGTCGACCTTCGGGCCGGAGCCGTTGCCGAGGGTCTCGCCGATGAACAGCATCGGGGCCTCGTCGCGCTCGCCCTCGCCGATGACGACGGTGCCGTCGATCGGCAGGCGGTTCAGCTCGCGGCGCATCGCGTCGACGGCGGCCTGGTCGGCGGCCTTCTCGTTGCCCTGGCCGCGCAGGCGTGCCGCGGCCACCGCCGCCCGCTCGGTGACGCGCACCAGCTCGAGGGTCAGGATGCGCTCGATGACCTGGCTCGGTCCCGGCTTCTTGGCGTCCGACATGCGTTGGTGATCCTCGTGCTGGTCCTTGAGGCCGGGTCTTAAAGGAGAAACCGGCGCCGCTGAATTGAATTTTATCAATCGGTCGACCGGCCGCACACGAATCGTGTGGACCCGGCGCAGGACGGATTTTGCGGATGACCGCGCGGCTTACTCGCGCTCGATGCGGATGAGCTGGGGCGGCTCGGACAGGAGGCCGTCCGCCGCCATCGCGTCGAGGCTCGCGCGGATCGCCGCCTCGGTCGCCGCGTAGGTGATCAGCACCAGCGGCACCGGCAGACCCGAGCGGCCGTGCCGGTCGCGCGCCGCGGCGCTCTCGGAGCGGTGCTGCAGGATGCTCTCGAGCGAGATCTCGCGCTCGGCCATCTTGGTCGCGACGCCGGCGGCGACGCCGGGACGGTCGTGCACCGTGAGGCGGATGTAGTAGCCGCCCTCGTGGCGCTGCATCTCGGCCCGCGCCGGGGGGGTGAGGCCCGCCACCGGGCGCCCGAAGGCCGGCGGCACCCGGCCGGCCGCGACGTCGGCGATGTCGGCGACCACCGCCGAGGCGGTGGCCTCGCCGCCGGCGCCGGGGCCGATCAGGGTCAGCTCGCGCAGCGCATCGGTGTCGATGGTGACGGCGTTCGTCACGCCCATCACCTGGGCGATGGCGGAGGATTTCGGCACCATGGTCGGGTGGACCCGCTGCTCGATGCCGGCAGCGGTCGCCTCGGCGACGCCGAGCAGCTTGATCCGGTAGCCGAGCTCGTCGGCCATGCGCAGGTCGAGGGGGGTGATCGCCGAGATGCCCTCGACCGAGACGCCCTCGGCGTCGAGCTCGGTGCCGAAGGCGAGGCTGGTCAGGATGGCGAGCTTGTGGGCGGTGTCGAAGCCCTCGACGTCGAAGGTCGGGTCGGCCTCGGCGTAGCCGAGCGCCTGCGCGTCCTTCAGGCAGGCCTCGAAGGTCAGGCCCTCCAGCTCCATCCGGCTGAGGATGTAGTTGCAGGTGCCGTTGAGGATCCCGTAGACGCGGGAGATCCGGTTGCCGGTCAGCGCCTCGCGCAGGGCCTTGACCACCGGGATGCCGCCCGCCGCCGAGGCCTCGAAGGCGAGCGCGACCTTCGCGGCTTCCGCCGCCCGGGCGAGGCCCGGGCCGTGGCGGGCGAGCAGCGCCTTGTTGGCGGTCACCACGTGCTTGCCCGCGGCGAGCGCCGCCTCGACGGTCTCGCGGGCCTTGCCCTCCGCGCCGCCGATCAGCTCGACCACGCAATCGACCTCCGCCGAGCGGGCGAGGGCGACCGGATCGTCGAACCAGGCGACGCCGGCGAGGTCGAGGCCGCGGTCGCGCGCGCGGTCGCGGGCGGCGACGGCGGTGACGACGACCGGCCGGCCGGCGGTGGCGGAAATCGCCTCGGCGCGGCGCGCGACCATGCGGACGACGGAGGCTCCGACGGTGCCGAGACCGGCGATGCCGAGGCGGAGGGCTTGAGTCATGGCGTGCAATCCGGGCAGGCAGGCGCGTGGAGGCCGTAACCGTGGCGGCCCCGCAGCGGCGTCCTTCTGCAACGGTTTCCGGACCCGTGCAAGGAACCCGCCCCAGAGCAAGCGGGCTCCTTCAACGTCACGCGGCCGGCCCGGCGCGGCGCGCCGCCCGCACGAGGCCGAACAGCACGGCGGCATTGAGCAGGTGCCAGATCCAGTGGGTGCCCGACGGCACCACCGGGCACAGGGCGGCGTCGGCCGTGCGCGCCGCGAGAGAGAGCAGGAACAGGCCGCCGATGCCGATCAGCGCGGCGCCGTCCCGCTTGCCGAACCGGAGCGAGGCGAGCCCGACCCCGAACAGCGCCAGGGCGGCGGGCGCGTAGGCGACCGAGCCGTTGCTGAGCGGCCCGAGCGGCTGCCCGGCGAGGTCCGACAGGACGGGCTCGAAGAAAGCGGCCCCGGCCGCGAAGGCGAGGGTGCCGGCGAGCGCCGCGAGCGCGGAGAGCCCGAGGAAACGTCGCAGGGCGAGGAAGAAGTAGGCGTGGATGAACAGCGCGATCGGGATCACGTCGGCGAGCGCCGACCACGCGACGGCGAGGGTGTGGAACAGGGCGCTGCCGAGCCCGATCACGCCGACGAGCCAGGCGAAGGCGTCTGCGGCAGGGTCCGGCGCCCGCCCGCGCCGCAACAGCAGGAACGCGGCGACCCCGAAGGCGGCGTTCGAGGCCGCGTTCAAGGGCTCCGCCCACAGCTCCGGCCCGGCGCGCTCGCAATAGTCGCGGACCGGATCCCACCAATCGAACGCCATGCTGCCCGGTCCCCACTCCACCGCCGCCCCGCGGCTTGCCAGCGGGGCGCGAAACCCCGATGACGGGGACCTTCGGCAGGATCCAGGCAGCAAGAGCTTGGTTGCGAGCGGCGCGGGACGCGATGCGGATCACCACCTGGAACGTCAACTCGGTCAAGCAGCGGCTGCCGCATCTCCTCGGCTTCCTGGCCGAGGCGCAGCCGGACGTGGTCTGCCTCCAGGAGCTGAAATGCGTCGACGATGCGTTTCCCCGCACCGAGATCGAGGAGGCCGGCTACGTCGTGGCGACCCACGGCCAGAAGGCGTTCAACGGCGTCGCGCTGCTGGCCCGCCGGCCGCTGCCGCTGCAGGAGATCCGCCGCGGCCTGCCGGGCGACGCGAGCGACGAGCAGGCGCGCTACATCGAGGCGGTGATCCCGACCGCGACCGCCACCGTGCGGGTGGCCTCGATCTACCTGCCGAACGGCAATCCGGTCGGTACGCCGAAATACGACTACAAGCTCGCCTTCATGCGCCGCCTGCACGCCCACGCCGTGTCCTTGCGCGAGCGCGAGGAGGTGCTGGTGCTCGCCGGCGACTACAACGTGATCCCCGAGCCGGAGGACGCGGCCGACCCGGCGGCGTGGTCGCACGACGCGCTGTTCCTGCCCCAGACCCGGGCGGCGTTCCGCGCGCTCCTCAACGAGGGCTTCACCGACGCGCTGCGCGCCTGCGACGGGCGGGCGGGCGTCTACAGCTTCTGGGACTACCAGGCCGGCTGCTGGCCGCGCAACCAGGGCATCCGCATCGACCACCTGCTCCTGTCGCCGCAGGCCCTCGACCGGCTGGTCTCGGCCTCGGTGCAGAAGCACCTGCGCGGGCTCGACAAGCCGTCCGACCACGTGCCGGTGACGGTGGAACTCGATCTCGGCTGACGCGGGACGTCAGGCCAAGGCCGGATGCCGGTCGGCGGCCTGGGCGGGGCGCAGGTAATCGGCCTGGAACTCGGCGATGCCCTGCAGGCCGGGCAGGTTGAGGATGTCGACCCGCCGGCCGCCGACCTCGACGATCCGCATCAGCCGTAGCTGCCGCAGCACCCGGTTGACGTGGACGTTCGACAGGCCGGTCGTGTCGGCGAGGTCCTGCTGCGTCAGGGGCAGGTCGTAACCGCCCTTCGTCGCCCAGCCGACGGTGCGCAGCCGCTCGTGCAGCTCGCAGAGCAGGTGCGACACCCGCTCGATCGCCGAGCGGCAGCCGATGTTCATCACCCATTCGCGGGTCGTCTCCTCCTCGGCGAGCTTGGCGAGGCGGAACGCCCGGGCGAGTCCGGGATGCCGGTCGGTCAGGCCGGACAGCGCCTCGCGCGCGACCCGCGCCACCCGGCAGGGCCCGAGGGTGCCGACGCTGTGGTTCATCCGGCCGAGAAGCGCGAAATCGGGATCGCAGAGGTCGCCCGGCAGCAGGTAGGCGGTGATCTGGCGCGCCCCGCTCGGGCGGTGGCGGTAGCGGCAGGCGACGCCTTCGACGATCAGTACCGCGCTCTCGGGCGCCCCGCCCTCGGCCAGGAGGTCGTGGCGCCCCTCGACGCGCTGGGCGCCGGCGCCGAGATCGGCCAGCGCCTCCTGCTCCTGCGCCGTCAGGGGGCCGTAGGCCGAGAGCTTGCGCACGACGGGGTGGAGGAGTTGCGCGGACCGCTGCGCTCCGCAGGCCGGGTCGAGGTGGCTCGTGTGGGTCGTGGGCGTCATCGACGGGCCTCGCGGGAAAGCTGGCGGAGCACGTGGACGAGGTCCCCGTGCCAGGCCGGTTTGGCGAGCCGGGGCGCGGCGCGCAGGGCGGCGCAGGCCGCCGCCTCGCGCGCGTCGTGTGCCTGGACCAGGAACGGCACGCCCTGCGCCCGCAGCGTCCCTGCCAGCCGGCTGCCGTCGCCGTCCCGGAGCGGAAGATCGATGACGGCGAGATCCGGCCTGCATCGCGCAATCCAGTCCAGGGCCGCGGCCTGGCCCGTCAGCGGCCCGGCGATCCGGTAGCCCGCCTCCCTCAGCGCGTCGCCGAGATCGAGGCCGGCCAGCGGCTCCTCCTCGACCAGCAGCACCATCGGATGGCGTTCGTCCTCTCGCAAAGCCGATCCCTCCGGCCCGGGCCCACGGGATGCGTGCCGATACAAAGATTTATAAGCGCAGGTTGGGGCGCCTGTAAGATGTCGTGCGTTTTGGTGTTGTATCAAACAATCGGCTCACGAGACGTGGGTTCCCGTAGAGGCCTCTCATGTTTTGCGACATTCTCGGAATTATCTTTTGATAAGGGATATGTCATTTGATGCTGACAAATAAAATGCTCGATTTTACATCGTGCCGCTCCATGTTGTCGGCACTTGAATCATCCTGCCTCCTGGTCGGACAGGGGGCCCCGGCTGCCCGTACCGCGTGGAGGACACTGTGCCGCTGACCCAGCAATCCAAGCTGTGCAACCGCCTCCTCAGGGTGCTCGCGCCCGAGGATTTCGCGCAGCTGCAGCCCTATCTCGAACCGGTGTCGCTGCAGCTGCGCGAGGTGGTGATCGCCCCGGACGCGCCGGTGGAGGAGCTCTTCTTCATCGAGACCGGCATGGTCTCGATCTCGACCGCCCACGACGAGCGGCGGATCGAGGTCGGCCTGGTCGGGCGCGAGGGGCTGGTCGGCGCGGTCCCGGTCGCGCTCGACGGCGTGACGACGCCCCACGTCTACTTCGCGCAGCTCTCCGGCGAGGCGCTGAGCATCGGCCGGGAGGCGTTCTGCGCCGCGATCCGGGAGAACCCGGTCCTGCGCCGGCTCCTGCTGCGCTACGTCCATGTCCAGATCGTCCAGATCACCCAGACCGCCTACGCCCACGCCTCCATGAGCCTCGAGGGCCGCCTCGCGCGCTGGCTTCTGATGTGCCACGACCGGACCGACGGCGACGAACTGGTGCTGACGCACGAGTTCCTGTCGATGATGCTCGGCGTGCAGCGGGCGGGGGTGACGCTGGCGATCCAGAACCTGGAGGGCGCCGGCCGCATCCGGGCCAAGCGTCGGCGGATCGAGATTCTCGACCGCGACAGGCTCCTGGCGCTGACGAACGGCAGCTACGGTACCCCCGAGGCCGAATACGCCCGACTGATCGAGGGCGCCTGATGTCGCTCTACTTCTTCAACCTGCGGCACGGTCCCGGTGCCGACGGCCTCGCGGTCGACACCGAGGGGGACGAGCTGGCCGGGCCGGCAGAGGCCCGCGCCCGCGCCCTCGCCGCCGCCCACGACCTGATCGCCCGGACGCGACTGCATTCGGTGCGGGATTGGTTCACGTGCGCCTTCGAGGTGACGGATGCGGCCGGCCGGCCGGTCATGACCGTGCCGTTCTCCGACACCGTCACGGAGGACGACGAAGGCTCCGGCCTGGCGTGACGCCCGCGGCGAGGCGCGCCGCGATCCAGTCCTGGACGGCGTCGAGATCGGCGAACTTGCCCGGCTGCGGCGAGGCGAGCGGGCCGAACCCGGCCTCGAGGAACCACAGGCCGGCATCGTCCCCGTGCGTGTCGGAGAGGCAGACCAGTACGGCCGCGAGCGCGCCGTCGGCGAAGACCAGCAGCCCCTGCTCGTCCTCGCTGCCGGTCCTGACGCGAACGGGCTGGAGCGTGAGATCCATGCCGGGGCAACGGGGCCGCGCTAGCTTGGTTCTGTCGCGTCGCGCCGACCAGGGGCATGCAAGGCACATGGCTGCGACCGCGTGGTTGCCGCCGGGAGCGGGACCCGCGCCGCCCGCCCTGCCGCAGTCGATCGCCCGCCCGGCGGGAGGCTGACGCAGGAGCGCCCGGCGGGTTCGCCAAAATCGCCGGAGATTGATCCAAGTTGAGGACGGGCCCTGGGAACCGGCCCACTCTCTGCCGCGCCACGCCGGCCCTGTCCCGTCCCGACCGACGGCACTCGGCTGGTGTCGCTCCCGCGGGCCGGGACATCTCTCCTCGACGTTCAGCGCATCGGCCCGGCCCGCCCACCTCGTCTCAGGGCTCGTCCTCGTCCTCCGGCACCACGTCCACGGCGACCCGCAGGCTCTGCGCGCCCGACCCGGCGATGATGCCGGCGACCGGCGCGACGTCGGCGTAGTCGCGGCCGCGGGCGACGACGATGTGGTCGTCCCGCACGCCGATGCCGTTGGTCGGATCTAGGCCGACCCATCCCCCCTCCCCGCACCACACCGCGACCCAGGCGTGGCTGGCATCCGCTCCCTCGAGCCGGGGCTGGCCCGGCGGCGGCAGGGTGCGCAGATACCCGCTGACATAGGCCGCCGGCAGGCCGAGGCCGCGCAGGGCGGCGATCATGACGTGCGAGAAATCCTGGCACACGCCGCGCCGGCCGGCGAAGGCCTGCGCGAGCGGCGTGCCGACCTCGGTCGCCTCGGCGTCGAAGGTGAAGTCGGCCCGGATGCGGCGCATCAGGTCGAAGGCGCCCGCATAGGCCCCGCCGCCGGCCGGGAAGCTCGCCCGCGCGTAGTCGGTGACCTCGGGCAGGAGCGGCACCCGCCGGCTCGGCGCGCAGAAATGCAGGGCCGCCTCCGGGGCGAGGCTCGCGCCGCCGAGGACCCCGTCCCGCACCGCCTCCCAGGCCGGCCCGGTCCCGGGGTCGGGCAGCGGCGGCCGCGCGATCCGGACGCGGGAGCGCGCGTCGATCCGGAACTCGCGATGCGGCGTCTCGACGGTGAACGAGACCGTGCGGTTGCCGAAGAAGTCGCCGCGCTCGGTCGCCGCGCGGGGCGCGGGCTCGACCACCACCTCGTGCGAGAGCGGCGCCTGCCCCTCCCCCGCCGCCGGGGCGAGCCGCAGGGAGCAGCGGGCGAAGCCGACCGGGTTGCGGTAGGCGTAGGCCGTCAGGTGGCGCAGGCGGTAGAGCATTCGTCGAGCGGGGCTCAGGCCAGCGTGGTGAGGGTTTCGGGCCGCGCGGCGTCCGACCCGCCGGGGAAGTAGCGCGCGCCGATCGCCTCGGCGATCGTCCACAGGCGCGTTTCCCAGGCCGCCACCGTGTCGAGCGGCAGGGTCGCGGCCTCCGCCCCGGCGATCTCGCCCGACAGCCCCGCCACCAGGCGCGCCGGCGCCTCCGCCACCCCGTCCGGGCGCAGGGCCGGCAGGCCGGCCAGGCGCTCGGCGAGGCGCTCGACCTGGAAGGCGAGGGAGCGCGGGTTGTAGGGATCGAGCAGCACCATGTCGCGCACCGGCGCCAGCGCCACGCCGAGGATGTAGCGGGCGCCGTAGGAGATGCGGGAATCGACGAGGTCGAGGAGCACCCCGAGATCGTCGGTGCTCGCCCCCGCGGCGCCGAAATCGAGGGCGAAGCGGCAGGCATTGACCGCCCGCTCGACCCGCCGTCCCATGTCGACGAAGGCGAAGCCGCCGGCCCGGTTCATGTTTTCCTGGGCGAGGCCGGCGAGCGACGCGGTCAGCGACAGGGCGCGCTCGGCCCGGTCGAGGAGCACGGCCTCCGAATCGGGCCCCTCGGCGGGCGCCTCCAGCACGGCGAGCAGGGCGGAGAGCGCGCGCCAGGCCTCGCCGGACAGGCGCTCGCGCAGGGAGGCGGCGTTGCGCCGGGCCGAGAGGGCGTGGCTGAGGGCCGAGCCCCATCGCCCGCCATCCGACAGGGCGTGGTGGGCGAGCGCCGCCGCCGTGCCCTCGACCGCCGGGACGGCGCCCCAGGCATGGAGCAGGGCGCGCAGGCGCGCCGAGGTGGCGCGGTCCTCCGCGGCGGTCGAGACGGCTCCGGCGCCGTCGAGCAGGCAGACGGTGAGGCGGATCACCGCCTCGGCCCGTTCCAGGTGGCGGCCGAGCCAGAACAGGTTGTCGGCGGCCCGGCTCGGCAGCAGGCCGGGCACCCGGCGCACCGCGACCCGGTCGCTCGGCGGCAGGAGGCTCGCCTGCGCCTCGGTCGAGCCGGAGGACAGGACCCAGACGTCGGCGGCGCGTACCCCCGCCCCCATCGCCACCGGGCGCCCCTCCGGCGTCTCGGAGATGCGGCAGAAGCCGCCGGGCATCACCCGCCAGCCCTCCGGCGTCGCGGCGGCGAAGACCCTGAGCACGAAGGGCCGCGGCACCAGCCGGGTGCCGTCCCAGACCGGGGCGGTGGAGAGCCGCACCGGCTCGTGGGCGACGAGGTCGCCGGGCCGGTCGCGCAGGACGGCCCGCAGGCGCTCGGTCTCGGCCGCGTCGCGGCCCTCGCCGAACGCCCGGCTGGTGAAGGCGCCCTGCGCCGGCGCCGCGGCCGGGCGGAAGGCGAGCGCGTCGAACCGCGCCATCACCGCCTCGCGCTGCCCGGGATCGCCGCACCACCAGGTCGGCAGGCCGGGCAGGCGCAACGATTCGCCGAGCAGCCGCTCGCACAGGGCCGGCAGCGAGGCGGCGAGCCAGGCGCTCTCGACGAGGCCGGTGCCCGGCATGTTGCCCATCGCCACCGCCCCGGCGCGCAGGGCCTCGACGAGGCCGGGCGCGCCGAGGCGCGAGGCCGGGTTGAGCTCCAGGGGGTCGACGAAGTCGCCGTCGATGCGCCGCCACAGCACGTCGACCCGCTTCAGCCCGGCGACCGTGCGGATGTACACTAGCCCGTCGCGGGCCAGGAGGTCGTCGCCCTCGACGAGGGCGAAGCCGAGATAGCGGGCGAGCACCGCCTGCTCGACGTAGGTGTCGCTGTAGGGCCCCGAGCTCATCAGGCCGATGCGCGGGTCCTGGCGCGAGGCCGCCGCCGCGAGGCCGTCGCGGAAGGCCTGGAAGAACGAGGCGACGCGCTCGACGTCGAGCGCGCCGTAGACCTCCGGCAGGGCCCGCGCCATGACGAGGCGGTTCTCGAGGGCGTGGCCGGCTCCCGACGGCGCCTGGGTCCGGTCGGCCAAGACCCGCCAGGCGCCGTCCGGCCCGCGAGCGAGGTCGGCGGCGTAGAAATGCAGGTGGCGCCCGCCCGGGGGCGCGACGCCGACGAGGGGGCGCAGGAATTCCGGATCGCCCGCGGCGGCGGCGGCCGGCAGCAGGCCGGCGCGGGCGAGCGCGCCGTCGCCGTAGAGGTCGGTCAGCACCGCTTCCAGCAGCTCGGCGCGCTGCGCCACCCCGGCGGCGATCGCCTCCCACTCCGCCCCCTCGATCAGGAGCGGCAGGGCGCCGATCGGCCAGTCGCGCTCGGTCGCCTCGCCGTAGGCCCGGTAGGCGATGCCGGTGTCGTGGATGTGCCGCCCGGCCGCGGCGAGGCGGGCGGCGATCTCGCATTCGGGCAGCCCGGCGAGGCGGCGCAGGAACCGGTCCCAGGCCGGGCGCAGGGCGCCGTCGCCGGCGACCAGCTCGTCGGGCAGGCCGGGCAGCGGGGCGTAGCCCGCCGTCCAGCGCGCCAGCCGCTGCGCAGGCCCGTCGGCCCGCGCGGCCCCGGCGGCTCCTGCCTCCGCAAGAGCCTCGCCCGTCGCGGCCGCGCTCATCGGAGCCGCGATCACCGGGGCGCGGGCGTGCGCAGGTCGAGGGTGAGCGGGAACTCGCGCCGCGGCTCCTCCGGCGGCACGCCCACCCGGCCCGGGGTGTGGCCGTTCTCCTGGAAGCGGGCGAGGCGGCGCCCCTCCGCCTCGTAGGTGTTGACCGGGAAGGTCTCGTAGTTGCGCCCGCCCGGATGGGCGACGTGGTAGACGCAGCCGCCGAGCGACCGGCCGCTCCAGGTATCGAGCACGTCGAAGGTCAGCGGCGCGTGGACCGGCAGGGTCGGATGCATCGACGAGGCCGGCTGCCAGGCCTTGAAGCGCAGGCCCGCCACCGCCTCGCCCGAGCGGCCGGTATCGGTCATCGGCAGGCGCCGCCCGTTGCAGGTGACGACGTGCCGGCTCGGCACGAACCCCGACACCTTGACCTGCAGCCGCTCCACCGACGAATCGACGTAGCGCACCGTGCCGCCGATGGCGCCCTCCTCGCCGAGTACGTGCCAGGGCTCCAGCGCCTGGCGCAGCTCGAGCTTCACGCCGCCGCGCTCGACCTCGCCGTAGCGCGGGAAGCGGAACTCTCCTTGCGCCTCGTACCAGGCCGGATCGAAGGCGTAGCCGGCGCGGCCGAGATCGCCGAGCACGGACTGGAAATCCTCCCACAGGAAGTGGGGCAGCATGAAGCGGTCGTGGAGCGCCGTGCCCCAGCGCACGAAGCTGCCGCCTTGCGGCTCGCGCCACAGCCAGGCGACGAGGGCGCGCAGCAGCACCTGCTGGGCGAGGCTCATCCGCGATTCGGGCGGCATCTCGAACGAGCGGAATTCCAGCAGGCCGAGCCGCCCGGTCGGGCCGTCGGGCGAGAACAGCTTGTCGATGCAGATCTCGGACCGGTGGGTGTTGCCGGTGACGTCGGTGAGGATGTTGCGGAACAGGCGGTCGACGAGCCAGAGCGGCAGCTCGGGCCCGCCCGGCGGCGGCACCTGTGCGAGCGCGATCTCGAGCTCGTAGAGCCCGTCGTGCCGCGCCTCGTCCATCCGCGGTGCCTGGCTGGTCGGGCCGACATAGAGGCCCGAGAACAGGTAGGACAGCGACGGGTGGCGCTGCCAGTAGAGCACCAGGCTCTTCAAGAGGTCGGGCCGGCGCAGGAACGGCGAATCGGCCGGGGTCGACCCGCCGAGCACGACGTGGTTGCCGCCCCCGGTGCCGGTATGGCGCCCGTCGATCATGAACTTCTGCGCGCCGAGCCGGGTCTGGCGGGCATCCTGATAGAGGCCGCTGGTGATCTCGACCGCCTCGCGCCAGGTTTTGGCCGGCTGGACGTTGACCTCGATGACGCCGGGATCGGGCGTGACCTTGATCACCGACAGGCGCGGGTCGTAGGGCGGCTCGTAGCCCTCGACGTGGAGCGGCTGGCCGATCTCGGCCGCCGCCGCCTCCAGGACCGAGAGGAGCGCGAGGTACTCGTCGACCCGCTCGATCGGCGGCATGAACACGCACAGCACCCCGTCCCGCGGCTCGATCGCGAGCGCGGTGCGCACCGCGACGCCGACCGGTGCGGGCTTGCGGCCCGGCTTGGCGCCGGCGGCGGTGCCGAGGGGACCGCGCGGCTCCAGGGGGTCCTGGGGCGCGTAGTACGGGTAGGAGCTCGGCGGCACGTAGGGCAGCGAGGCGAGCGGCAGGCGGAACCCCGCCGGGGAATCGCCCGGCACCAGGTAGATCGCGCCGCGCTTGAGCTGCCAGGCCTCCGAGACCCAGTGCCGGTCGGCCCCGACCGCGATGTTGGCGAGCGGCAGGACGTAGGCCGCCGCCGTCCCGAGCCCGCGGGTGTAGACCCGGGCCATCCGCCGCTGCGATTCCTCGTCGCCGACCTTCGGGTCGAGGGGGGTGACGTTGACCGGCAGCTCGGCGGCCTTGCGCTCCCAGTAATCCGGGTCCTCGTAGAGCGGCTGGACGTAGGGCGCGAGGCCGAGCCGCCGGGCGAGGCCGCGGATCAGCGCCTCGGCCTCCTTGATCCCGGCGTCGCGCGGGCCGGTCTCCGAGGCGACGAGGGCGGGATCGCGCCAGACCGGCTCGCCGTCCTTGCGCCAGTAGAGGGCGAAGGCCCAGCGCGGCAGGCTCTCGCCCGGATACCACTTGCCCTGGCCGTAATGCAGGAAGCCGCCGGGGCCGAAGCGCTCGCGCAGCCGCCGGATCAGCTGGTCGGCGAGGCCCCGCTTCGTCGGCCCGACCGCGGCGGCGTTCCATTCGGGCGACTCGAAATCGTCGACCGACACGAAGGTCGGCTCGCCGCCCATCGTCAGGCGCACGTCCTGGTCGGCGAGGTCGCGGTCGATGCGCTCGCCCAGCGCGTCGAGGGCGGCCCAGGCCTCGTCGGAGAACGGCTTCGTCACCCGCGGGGCCTCGGCGACGCGGGTGACCTGCATGGTGAAGTCGAACGCGACCTCGGCCGGCTCGGCGAGGCCGGCGATCGGCGCCGCCGAGCGGTAATGCGGGGTGGCGGCGAGCGGGATGTGGCCCTCGCCGCAGAGAAGCCCCGAGGTCGCGTCGAGCCCGATCCAGCCGGCGCCCGGCACGTAGACCTCGGCCCAGGCGTGGAGATCGGTGAAGTCGGTCGTGGTGCCGGCCGGCCCGTCGACGGCGGTGGTGTCGGGCACCATCTGGAGCAGGTAGCCGGAGACGAAGCGGGCGGCGAGGCCGAGGCGCCGCAGAACCTGCACCAGCAGCCAGGCCGAGTCGCGGCAGGAGCCGCTGCCCTTCGTGAGCGTCTCGGCCGGGGTCTGCACCCCCGGCTCCATCCGCACGACGTAGGCCACCGTGTCGCGCACGAGCGCGTTGAGCGCCACCAGGAACTGCACCGTGTTCGGCTCGGCCGGCAGCCGCGCCATCAGGGCGTCGATCTCCGGTCCCCCGGCCTCGACGGCGAGATAGGGGCCCAGCTCGGCCTTCAGGTCGTCCGGATAGGCGAAGGGCCGGGTCTGGGCGTAGTCCTCGACGAAGAAGTCGAACGGGTTGATCACCGACAGGTCGGCGACGAGGTCGACCTCGATCCGGAACTGCGTCGTCTTCTCGGGAAAGACCAGCCGGGCGAGCCAGTTGCCGCTGGGATCCTGCTGCCAGTTCACGAAGTGGTTGGCCGGCGTGACCTTGAGGGCGTAGCTCTCGATCCGGGTGCGCGTGTGCGGCGCGGGGCGCAGCCGGATGACCTGGGGCCCGAGGGCGATCGGCCGGTCGTAGGTGTAGGACGTGACGTGGTGCAGGGCGGCCTTGATCGACACGACGACTCCGAACCTTCTGCTGGATGAGGGGTGAGCCCGCCGCGCCGTCCGCGCGCGTTCGGCCGGTTCTACACCTTGGCCGGGCCGGCGTCAGCCGCCGCGTCGGACCCGTGAACCGCGATCCCGTCTCTCACTCTGCGTCATCGCGGGGCCTCGTCGCGGGGAGCGGGCGAAAAATTGAGGCAAGTCCCGTGCCGCTCCCGACGGAACCGTGGGCGGGGATTGCCCCTTGGTGCAGGCAGGTCCCGCCTTCCGTCCCCGGGGCGCCTGCCCGGACGCCCGATGAAGATCTTCCAGTGCCAGGCCTGCGCGCAGCCGGCCCATTTCGAGGCCGATGCCTGCGAGAGCTGCGAGTGCCGGCTCGGCTACGATCCGGAGATCGCCGACATGACGGCGATGCTGCGCGCCGGCCCGCACTGGCGCGGGCTCGCGGATACGGCCCGGACCTACCGTCCCTGCGCCAACCGCGAATCGGGCGGCTGCAACTGGCTGGTTCCCGCCGGCTCGCCGGAGACCTTCTGCCTCGCCTGCAGCCACAACCGGGTGGTGCCGGACCTGTCGATCGCCTGGAACCAGACCCGCTGGCGCGAGGTCGAGGCGGCCAAGCGCCGGCTGTTCTACGCCATGCTGCGCCTGCGCCTGCCGCTGGCCTCGCGGCGCGACGACCCGGCCGGCCTCGCCTTCGACTTCCTGGTCGACCCGGCCGAATCCTACCTCATCGGCCCGCCGGTGCTGACCGGGCACGACAACGGCCTCATCACCCTCAACATCGCCGAGGCCGACGACGTCGAGCGCGAGCGCCGGCGCACGCAGTTCGGCGAGCATTACCGCACGCTCCTTGGGCACTTCCGCCACGAGATCGGGCACTACTTCTGGAACGTGCTGGTCCGGGCCGATCCCTGCCTCGATGCGTTCCGGACGGTGTTCGGCGACGAGCGCGCCGATTACGGCGCCGCGCTCCAGCGCCACTACGCCCACGGCCCGAACGAGGGCTGGCAGGAGACCTACGTCTCGGCCTACGCGACCTCGCATCCGTGGGAGGACTTCGCCGAGACCTGGGCGCACTACATGCACATCGTCGACACGCTCGAGACCGCGAGCCAGTTCGGCCTGCGGGTGCAGCCCAAGCTCCAGGCCCAGGCCGGGCTGATCCAGCTCTCGGCCAAGGTCGATTTCGACCCCTATCGCAGCCCGGATTTCGGCCGGCTGATCGAGGCCTGGCTGCCGCTCACCTTCGCGATGAACTCGCTCAACCGCAGCATGGGCCAGCCGGACCTGTACCCGTTCCGGATGACGCCGGCGACGATCGGCAAGCTCTCCTTCGTGCACGACCGTATCTACGCCCGCACCGACGCGCCGGAGGCCGAGATCGGGACGCTCCGGGCGGTGATCGCGGGCCTGCGCCAAAGGGTGGCGGCGCCGCGCTCGGCGTGATCGGGATGTCGACGAGGAAAGACTTGTTCGGTATCCGCGACGGGTCCCGGCGAGAACAGGCCGTATCGACCGCGATCCCGCCCGAGGTCGTGCGCGGGATAAGCCGGCGCCGGCTTCCGAATACGGTCCGGGGGGACAATACCCCCAGGCTTCGTCACGCCAGCGATCGGAATCGGGCAGGATCCCGGCCGATCCGGATGTCCATGTCCTTGGATTTCCTTCGCGTCGCCTCACGCCGGGCACAAACGCGCGTCAGGTAGAGCCCACCCGCCGGAAGGCATCGCTCACCTGCCGTCAGCACTTGGCCGCAAGCTTAGCTGTGGCGAGGTCGCAACACCCCGAAAGCATCCCAGGTTTGCCCCAGACCGCACTTTGCTCCGCCGCGTTCCCGCCATAAACCGACGGCACCTCAACGGCTACGTTAAACGACTGTCCCCACAGTGATTTATCGTGGTGTTCCGGTGTTCCCGGGGATCGCGGGCGGCGCTGGCGGATTGACCCGGAGACGGGTTCGTTTCGCGTGAGCCGTCCCAGGGCGGTGCAGGGAGCGGGACCGGGGAAAAACCGGCCTTTCAAGAAACCACGGGTACGGGACAGGGCCATGGACGCGCGTCACACCACCGACAAATCGAAGCTGCCCAGCCGCTACGTGACCGAGGGTCCGGACCGCGCCCCGCACCGGTCGTACCTGTACGCCATGGGCCTGACCCGCGAGCAGATCCACCAGCCGCTGATCGGCGTGGCGTCGTGCTGGAACGAGGCGGCGCCCTGCAACATCTCGCTGATGCGCCAGGCCCAGGCCGTGAAGAAGGGCGTGGCCTCGGCCGGCGGCACCCCGCGCGAGTTCTGCACCATCACGGTCACCGACGGCATCGCCATGGGGCACCGCGGCATGCGCGCCTCGCTGCCGTCCCGCGAGGTCATCGCCGATTCGGTCGAGCTGACCATGCGCGGCCACGCCTACGACGCCCTCGTGGGCCTCGCCGGCTGCGACAAGTCCCTGCCCGGCATGATGATGGCGATGGTGCGCCTCAACGTGCCCTCCGTCTTCATCTACGGCGGCTCGATCCTGCCCGGCACCTTCCGGGGCCAGCCGGTCACCATCCAGGACCTGTTCGAGGCGGTCGGCAAGCACTCGGTCGGCGCGATGAGCGACGACGACCTCGAGGAGCTCGAGCAGGTCGCCTGCCCGTCGGCCGGCGCCTGCGGCGCGCAGTTCACCGCCAACACCATGGCGACCGTCTCCGAGGCGATCGGCCTCGCGCTGCCCTACTCGGCCGGCGCCCCGGCTCCCTACGAGATCCGCGACCGGTTCTGCGCCACCGCCGGCGAGATGGTGATGGAGCTGCTCGCCAAGAACATCCGCCCGCGCGACATCGTCACCCGGAAGGCGCTCGAGAACGCCGCCACCGTGGTGGCGGCGTCGGGCGGCTCGACCAACGCGGCGCTCCACCTCCCGGCGATCGCGCATGAATGCGGGATCAGCTTCGACCTGTTCGACGTCGCCGAGATCTTCAAGCGCACGCCCTACATCGCCGACCTGAAGCCCGGCGGGCGCTACGTCGCCAAGGACCTGTTCGAGGTCGGCGGCATCCCGCTGCTGATGAAGACGCTCCTCGACGGCGGCTACCTGCACGGCGACTGCCTGACGGTGACCGGCCGCACCATCGCCGAGAACCTCGCCAAGGTGGCCTGGAACGCGAACCAGGACGTGGTGCGCCCCTCGAGCCAGCCGATCACCGCGACCGGCGGCGTGGTCGGCCTCAAGGGCAACCTCGCCCCCGAGGGCGCGATCGTGAAGGTCGCCGGCATGCCGCCGGAGAAGCAGAGCTTCGCCGGCCCGGCCCGGGTCTTCGACAACGAGGAGGCCTGCTTCGAGGCGGTGAAGAACCGTACCTACAAGGAGGGCGAGGTCCTGGTGATCCGCTACGAGGGACCGCGCGGCGGCCCCGGCATGCGCGAGATGCTGGCGACCACCGCCGCCCTCTACGGCCAGGGCATGGGCGACAAGGTGGCGCTCATCACCGACGGGCGCTTCTCGGGCGCCACCCGCGGCTTCTGCATCGGCCATGTCGGGCCCGAGGCCGCGGTGGGCGGGCCGATCGGCCTTCTGCAAGACGGGGACCTGATCCGCATCGATGCGATCCAGGGCACGCTCTCGGTCGACCTCTCGGACGAGGAGCTGGCCCAGCGCCGCGCGGCCTGGCAGCCGCGGGCCAACGATTCGACCTCGGGCTACCTGTGGAAGTACGCGCAGACCGTCGGCCCGGCGGTGACCGGCGCAGTCACGCATCCGGGCGGGGCCCAGGAGACGCTCTCCTATGCGGATATCTGAGGCCGGCCTGCCCTCCCGGGCGGGCCGCCGGTTCCTCCTCGCGCTCCTCGGTCTGACGATGGCCGGGGCGGGACCGACCGCTGCGCTCGACGCCGCGGTCCGGACCCCGGTGCCCGCAGCCGTGGGCTACCGCAACGCCCGCGAGGCGATGCGGACGGGCATGCGCGACTACAATGCCGGCGACAAGGAGGGCGCCGCCCGCGCCCTCGAATACGCCGCCGGCCAGGGCCACGCCCTGGCGCTGTGGAAGCTCGGCCGCATGTACGCGGAGGGCGACGGCGTCCCGCACGACGACCTCAAGGCGTTCGAGTTCTTCTCGAAGATCGCCGACGAGAACGCCGACGAGGGCCCGGAGGCGCCGAATGCCGGCGTGGTGGCGAGCGCCTTCACGGCGCTCGGCCGCTACTTCCTCGACGGGATCAAGGGCTCCTACGTCCGCGCGAACGTCGAGCGCGCCTACGACATGTTCAACTACGCCGCGACCTATTACGGCGACCCGAACGCGCAGTACAACCTCGCCCGGCTCTACCTCGACGGCACCGGCGTGACCCAGGATCCGCGCCAGGCGGCGCGCTGGTTCAACCTCGCCGCCGAGAAGGGGCACCCGGCGGCGCAGGCACTGCTCGGCCAGCTCCTGATCAACGGCCAGGGCGTGACCGTGCAGCGCGCCCGGGGGCTGGCCTGGCTGACGCTCGCCCGCGACGCGGCCGAGGGGCCGAAGGACCAGTGGATCGTCGCCCTGCAGGAGCAGGCGATGGCCGCCGCCAACGAGCGCGACCGGGCCGAGGCCCAGTCCCAGGTCGACGGCTTCTACCGCCGCAGCGCCAAAGGGCGCTGAGGGCATCGGGACGCTGGACGAGGGGACGGTCGCCCGCCCCCTCGACCCTGCTCAGCTCTTCCGGGCCGCGATCGCGGCCTGGAACGACGGGCGCTCCAGGATGCCCTTGACGTAGGCCGCCAGCTTCGGCCAGCGCCCGGCATCGACCGCCTCGCCGGCGACGTGCAGGTTGTGGAAGGTCGTCACGACCGAGACGTCGGCCAGGCCGAACGCGCCGCCGACGAGGTAGGGCCCGTCGATCACCCCCTCGAGGTAGTCGAACAGCCGCGGCAGCTCCTCGGCCATGCACTTGGCCACCACCGCCTCGTCGCCGGGCTTGTTCATCAGGCGCGGCAGGAAGAACCGCTGCACGAACGGCTTGATCAGCACCGGGAACAGCTCCCCGTCGCCGAACTTGTCGAACCACACCGCCCGGCCGGCATCCTGCGCCCCGCTCGGCAGCAGCGCCGGCGCCGGGTGCTTGCGCTCCAGGTAGTGGATGATCGCCGAGGAATCGGCGAGCCGGAACTCCCCGTCCTCCAGGGCCGGGATCTTGCCGAGGGGGCTCGCGGCCTGGAAGCCCGGATCGGGATCGTGGAAGCGCAGCGGCACGTGCTCGGCCTCGATCCCCTTCTCGGCGAGGACGACGAGCACCTTGCGGACGAACGGCGACAGGCTGGTGCCGTAGAGTTTCATGTGCGTCTCCCTGCGGCTCTCGCACCGCGGGCGCGGTATCGCACCGGATCCGTCCGGATGCACCCCCTCCGCCGCCCGGCCGCCTGGAAACCGCCGGCCGCCCGGCCCATAATCCGGGGCGGCCGCTCCCGGCCCGGAAAGGCCGCCCGTGGACGAGAATGCCGATTGCGAGGACCGGTCGGGCGAGACGCTGGACGACACGTTCGACCTGCGCGAACGCCTGTCCCGCGCCTGGCGGGCGGTGTTCGACAATGCCGTCGAGGCCGGCAGCCCGCCGGCGGCGGTGGTCGAGACCATGACGGCGGTCGCCCACGCGCGCTTCGCCGAGCTGTTCGGCACCTCCGCCGCGGCGAGCTATCTCGCGCTGCTGGCCGAGCAGATGCGCGACGTCGACCACGGCGAGGCCGAGACCCTGATCCGTGGCGAGCCCCCCGGGCCGGCGCCGTTCGAGGCGGCGGAGGAGATCGCCGCGATGGATCCGGCCTGGATCGATCGCGACCCGCTCTGAGGCGGCGGGCGTGCGCCCGCGCACATGGCGGGCGGGTGAGCGCTGAGCCGGCAGGAACCGGGCCGGCGATCCCCGGTTCTCGGGGCAGACACGTCACCCGCGCGTCGCGAGCACGCCTATGTTCCTGCGCTCCTCCCTCGGATCCTCCATCGCCCTCGTCGCCTGGATCGCTTTCGGCTTCACGGCCCAGCCGCACCGGGAGCAGGCGACGCCCCAGGATCCGGTCCTGCTCTCGGGCCTCGAGGCGGATCTCGCCAGCCGGACCTGCGACGGCATCCGGATCGATGCCGACCGTTTCCGGGCCTTCTCGTCCCGGACGCAGCTCAACCACGCCGACTTCTTCCAGAAGACCCGCTCCGTCCGTCTCCAGGCCGCCCTCGACGAGCTCGACACGCGGCTCAAGCGCGACCGGCAGGGGGCCTGCGCGGCGATCTGGGTGTCCTACGGGCCGGGCAGCACGCTGCAATTGCTGCGGCGGGCGTGAGGTCCATCCGGCCGGTCCGGACGGCGATGGACGATGCCGTCGACATCTCCAAACAAGAAAGCCCGGCCTCACGGCCGAGCTCCTCGCCGATCACACGGCTTGCACCGATCAGGCCTTGGCCTGGATCCAGCGCGACAGCTCGCCCTTCGGCTTGGCACCGACCACCTGATCGGCGAGCTGGCCGTCCTTGAAGATCATCAGGGTCGGGATCGACCGGATGCCGTACTGGGAGGCGATGCCCGGGTTCTCGTCGACGTTGACCTTGGCGATCTTCACCCGGCCGTTCATCTCGGTCGAGATCTCCTCGAGCGCCGGGCCGATCGCGCGGCACGGGCCGCACCACTCGGCCCAGAAATCCACCACCACGGGCTCGGCCGATTGCAGCACGTCCTGCGCGAAGCTCGCGTCGGTCACCTTCACGGTTGCCATCGCTGGAAATCCTTTTCGTCATGAAGCCGGCCGACGGCGCGGACCGGCCCGCGTGAGGGGGAAGTTAAGAACCGCACCGGGGCCGATCAAGCGCAACGGTCAAGCCGTCCCCGCATTGCTCGTGTGCGAACACACGCGAGGTCACGCCAGCGTGACGAGGGCGGCGGCGCACTCCTCCGGGCTCAGGCGGCGCAGCACCGGCCCGGCGGTCCAGACCAGGAGCGGGTGGAGCGTGCGGCCGGGATAGATCGTTTCGAGGAGGCGGGCGTAGAGCGCGACCTGCCCCGCCTGCCCCCGCGGCGTCGGGGCGCCGTCGCGGGGCGGGCGGCCGGTCTTGAAGTCGACGAGCCAGACCGCCTCGTCCGTCACCGCGATCCGGTCGACCCGGCCATGCACCGGGCGCATCACCCCGTCGACCGAAAGGCTGCCGGCGAGCGTCACCTCGGCCCGTCCTTGCGGCCCGAACAGCACCGCGAGGTCGGGATCGGCGAGGAGGCGCAGGGCCTCCGCGGCGATGGTCGCGCGGCTGTCCGGGTCGAGGCCGGGCGCGCGGGCGGCGACGAGCGCCTCCGCGGCGGCGGCGCGCCGCTCGGGCGCGAGGCTCGGCAGGTGCTCCAGCAGGGCGTGGACCAGCACGCCGCGGCGGCGCGCCGCCGGGTCGCTCGAGCGGGCGTCCGAGCGACGCGGCTCGTCGGCGGCGCCGAGGCCGGAGGGGCGGAGCGGCGGCAGCGGCTCGGCCTCCGGCGTCACCGCCCGGTGCAGCCAGTCCGGGACGGATTCGGGCTCCGAGACGCCCTCGGGCGCCGAGGGCGCCTCGGGCAGGGCGGCGCCCTCGCGCCAGCTCTCCGACGGGCCGTAGGGCATCTCGGCGATCTCGACGCCGCCGAATTCCTTCACCAGGCCGCGGCGGATCATCTCGCACCAGGCCGCGGCCGGGGTCTCCTTGTCGTTGCCGGAATACGGCGCGATCACCAGCCGGTCCTTGGCCCGGGTCATGGCGACGTAGAGCAGGCGGTTGTGCTCCTCGCCGGCCTTGGCGTGGAGCGCGTCGCGGGCGGCCGCGATCGCCGGAGAATCATAGGCCTTGGCGCTCGACCAGACCGGCACGGTGCTGCCGTCCGTCAGCCGCATCGGGATCAGGGCCGGGTCGCGGCCGAGCGCGTCGCAGCCGTCGAGCACCAGCACCAGCGGCGCCTCCAGCCCCTTGGCGCCGTGCACCGTCATCACCCGCACCTCGTCGCGGGCGGAATCGAGGTCGCGCTTCACCGTGTGGCCGCCGGCGTCGCGCCCGCCGCTCGGGGCGTAGCGGGACAGGAAGCCGGTCAGCGAGGGCGCGTCGGGCCCGGCCTCGGCCTGGGCGGCGGCGGTCAGGAACACGTCGATCGCGTCGCCCGCCTCGCCGCCGAGGCGCTGGACCAGCAGCGCCCGGCCGCCGCACGGCCCGAGCAGCTCGGCGTAGAAGCCGAACGGTCCGTGCATCCGGGCGAGGTCGATCCAGTGGTCGAGGGACGCGGCGCCGCGCTCCGCCGCCGGGTCGCCCGCCTCCGCGCGGCGGCGCAGCGCCGCGACGAGCGATTCGGCCGGGTCGCGGCCCGCCGCGATGCCGACGAGGTCGTCGTCGCTCAGGCCGACGAGCGGCGTCTTCAACGCGGTGGCGAGGGTCAGGTCGTCCTGCGGCAGGAGCGCGGCGCGCCCGGCCGCCACGAGGTCGAGGACGGCGATGTGGGCGGCGATATCGAGGCGGTCCTGGCCGGCGACCGGCACGCCCTCGGCCTTGAGCGCCCGGATCACGCCCTCGAAGGCGGCGGAGCGCTTGCGCACCAGGATCAGGACCTCGCCGGGCCGCCAGACCCGGCCGGATTCGTCGCCTTGCGTCGTCCAGAGCCGCACCGCCCGCGCCACCCGGCGCGCCGTGACGAGGGCGGGTGCGCCCGCCTCGATCGCATCGACCGGGTGGGTCCAGGCGTCGGGCTCCTCCTCGGCGCTCGGGCGCTCGACCGGCCACAGCTCGATTTGGCCCGGCGCTCGGACACGCGCGGTGGAATGCACGGTGCCGATCGCGGTGTCGCCGAAGGACAGGCCGCGGTAATGGTCCTCGATCCCGAAGGTGGCGTCGACCGCCCGCAGCACGCCGATGGCCGAGCGGAACGACAGGGTGAGCCCGACATCGGCGAACGGCATGCCGGCGCCTTCCGCATCGCGCCGCCAGGCCCGCCGCGTGGTCTCGAACTCTTCCGGCGCCGCGCCCTGGAAGCTGTAGATCGACTGCTTGGGGTCGCCGACGGCGAAGCGGGTGCGGGCGAGCCCGCCCGCGGCCTCCCGGGCCCCCTCCCCGGCGCAGAAATCCTCGGTGATCCGGCGCAGGATCTCCCATTGCTGCGGGTTGGTGTCCTGCGCCTCGTCGATCAGCACGTGGTCGACGCCGCGATCGAGCTTGTAGAGCACCCAGGCCGAATCGACCCGGGTCAGCAGATCGAGGGTCTTGTGGATCAGGTCGTCGAAGTCGAGGGCGCCGAGGCGCGCCTTCTGCGCCTCCATCCGGCGGTGGATCTCGGCGGCGAGCGTGAACAGGGCCTCGGTGCGGGCATGCGCCCGGGCGGCCTTGAGGCGGTCGCGCAAGGCGCCGAGCCGGGCCTGCTCGGCGAGCAGCGCCTCCTTCGCCGCCGCCGGCACCGCCTTGGTGCCGAGGGAGGCGGCGGCGTAGGGGTCGCCCTCGCCCTCGTCCTTGAAGAACGCCGCCAGCGTGAGCGTCAGCCGGGCCGGCCCGTCGGTCGCGCTCGCGAGCGCGAGCGCGTCGGCGCGCTTCTCGTCGGTGGCCTTGCCGGTGCGCAGGGCCGCCGCGAGGCCGGCGAGGTCGGGCCCGCCGTCGAGCATCCGCGCCTCGATCGTCCGCAGGGTCTCGTCGGGTGCGAGCCCGAGCGCGTCGCGCAGGGCGTCGAGGCGGGCCGGCACCCCGTCGGGATGGCCGGTCAGGCTCCGGTTCTGCACCGCCGCCACCATCGCCCGGCGCAGGGCTTCGCCCGCCGCCTCGGGGGCGACCAGGCTCAGCGCCGCGGCCAGATCCGGGTGATGCGCGTCGACCGCGTCGGCGAGCACGTTGTCGATCGTCCGGTCGATCGCCTCGCGGGTCTGGGCCTCGTCCAGCACCACGAAGCGGGCCGGGACGTTGGCCTCGAACGGCACGAGGTGCAGCAGCCGCTCGCAGAGCGCGTGCAGGGTCTCGATCTTGAGCCCGCCCGGCGTCTCGACCGCCCGGGCGAACAGCCGGCGGGCGCGGCGCAGGGTGGCGCCGTCCGGTGCCTCGCCCTCGAGGGCGGTCAGCTCGGCCCTGAGCGCCGCCTCGTCGAGGGTGACCCAGCGGCCGAGCCGCTCGAACACCCGGATCGCCATGTTGGCGGCGGCGGCCTTGGTGAAGGTGAGGCAGAGGATCTTGGCCGGGGCCGCGCCGTGCAGCAGCAGGCGCACCACCCGGTCGGTGAGCACCTTGGTCTTGCCCGCCCCGGCATTGGCCGACACCCAGGCCGAGGCCCGCGGATCCGCCGCGCGCCGCTGCGCCTCCTGCGTCAGCCCATCGACGACGAAACCCTCGATGCCCATCGATCCTCCCGGTCACGCGCCAGAGTGACGGGCTCGCACCGAACGAAGCGTTGCCTCAAGGGCTGTCGGGGGGTGGTGCACAGGGTTTTCGCCGGGCGTGGCGGCGGGGGCACAGGGATATTCCTCCGCTCTCGCCCGCCGAAAGAGGCGCGGGATCAACCCTCCTGCCCTTCCCTGCACAAGGCTGTCCGGGGAAAAGTTCGAGACGAGACGAGCGCGGGTTTCCCCCTCTCCCCGCGGGCGGGGGGGGAGGGCCGCGCCCCCCTTGTCGGGGGCGCGGCAAGCGTAGGCGCAGCCGGAGCGAAGGTGAGGGGGTGTCTCCGGATGAGCCTCCTCCGGAAACACCCCCTCACCCCCGCCCTGCGGGCTTCCTGAGCCCCTTCGGAGCTCAGGCCTCTCCCCGCCCGCGGGGAGAGGGGAAACCCACGCCTTTTCCTTTCCCCGGACAGCCCTGCGTCGAGGGTTCAACCCACGCGCGCCCTCACTCCTCCCCGTCGATCAGCGACCATTCCCTGACCCGCGCCAGGTGGTCGTAATCCGAGTAGGCCTTGGCGTATTTCGGGTAGGGCCGCGACAGGTAGGACGCCTCGCCGGCCATGAACGCCCCGACGAGCCGGCGCAGGCCCGCGACATGGGCCTCGACCAGCTCGGGCAGGTCGCGCCCGTCGCCGCGGGGCGCCTTGAGCGGGACCGGGTCGAGGGGCGTCTTGCCGCCGCCGGCGCGGATGTAGAGGAGGTCCGGCGTCCCGGCGGTGGGCGGCAGGCCCTTGAAGGCGCCGGCGCGCAGCATCGCGGCCTCGAGCGTCAGCTGAGGCGAGAAGCCGGCGAAGACCTCGCGGGCGCTCGGCGGCTGGCCGGTCTTGAAGTCGATGATCGTGTGGCCGCCGTCCCGGCGGGTCTCGATCCGGTCGGCGCGGGCGCGCAGCGTCAGGACGTGGCCGCCCGGGATGTCGAGGGCCCAGCGCCCGCCGGTCTCGGCATCGACGCGCCGCAGGCCGGGGCGGCGCTCGGCCTCCCAGGCCAGGAACGCCTCGGCAAGGCGCACGAAGCGCGGCCACCACTCGGCGTAGAGTTCCGGATAGGCGTCCGAGATCGGCGCGAAGGCGTTGGCGGCGAGCGCGTAGAGGACCTGCTCGGCCTCGTCGAGGGCCGGCAGGGCTTCCGGAAAGCGCTCGGCGAAGCCGCCGAGCACGTCGTGCACGATGGTGCCGCGGTCGCTGGCGCTCGGCTGCACCGCCACCGGTTCGAGGGCGTCGAGGCCGAGCACGTGGCGGGCGAAGATCCCGTAGGGATCGCGCACCAGGGTCTCGATCTCGGTGACGCTGAGCGAGCGCGGGAACAGGGCCGGGTCGGGCCGGGGCGCCGGGCGGCGCAGGCGCGGCGGCACGGGGGCGGTGCCGGCATCGATCGCGGCGGCGAGCGCCCGGAAGCGCTGCCCGCCCTGAACGAGCTCCCCCCACCTCTCCTCGCCCGAGAAGGCGCGCAGCCGCTGCAGGAAGCGCGACGGCACGGTCGGCGCGCCCTCGCGCTTGTGCGCCCGGGTGACGATCGCGTCGGGGCAGCCCAGCGCCTGGACGAAGTCGTGCGCGGTCTGGCCGAGGCGCCGCTCCGGCGGGGCGAGGCCGACGCGGCCGCGCATCGGCCGGTTGAGGAAGGCGTCGGTCTCGGCCTTGGGTGGCCAGACCCCCTCGTCGAGGCCGCCGAGCACCACCCGGTCGACGGAGAGGAGCCGCGCCTCGAGCAGGCCGAGGATGCGCAGCCGCGGGTGCGGGCTGGCGTTGCGCCGCGACACCACCCGCTCGCGCGCGAGCGCGGTGAAGAAGGCGGGATAGTCCGAGAAGCGACCGGCGAGCAGGCCCGGCTCGGCCAGTTCCATGTCGTCGAACAGCGCGTCGAGCACCGCCACGGAGGCGTCGGGCTCGGCATCGGCATCCGGCTCGTCCTCCTCGGCGCCCGCCATCAGGAGGTCGCAGGCGGCGCGATGGCGCTTCGCGACGGCGATCAGGTCGTCGGGCGCGTCGTCCTCGTCGGCGACGAAGTCGCGGAAGGCGACCGAGAGGCGCAGCAGCAGGTCCTCGGCCGCGTCCCACTCCTCGGCGCCGAGGCGCCGGCGCGGGCGCGGATCGCGCGGGCGGTCCTCGGTCCGGGCGAGGCTCAGAGCCTCGGCGATGCCCGAGAACCCCTTGGCGGGGGCAGGACCGCGCAAGCACCCGATCTCCAGCGCGCTCGCCGCCCGCTCCACCTCCGCCCGGGTCAGGCCGAGGCGCACCAGCGGGTGGGCGAGGAGCGCCAGCACCCGCTCGGGCTTGGCGTCGAGCACCGCGACGTCGGCGGCGAGCCGCGCCAGGCGCCCGGCCGGGCTGCGGGCGAGCGGCTCGCCGGCGGAATCGTCGGCGACGATGTCCCAGCGGCGCAGCTCGGCGGCGACCCGCAGCGCGAGCGCCCGGTCCGGGGTGATGAGGGCGGCCGTCCGCCCGGGCCGCTCCAGCGCCTCGCGCAGGGCGACCGCGATGGCCAGCGCCTCCTCGCGCTCGTCGGCGGCCTCGACCACCCGGATCCCGGCGGCGCCGTCGCGGGCGAGCGCCCGGCGGACGGCCGGATCGAGATCGGCCCAGGCATCGGTAGTCTCGGCGGGGCGCAGGGCCTGCGACAGCAGCGCCGCCCGGGCCGCCGCGGCGGCGTCCGGGCTGCCGAGGGGGGCGATGTCGGCCCGGTCGAGGGCGAGGAATCCCTTGCCGACCAGGCGGTGGAGCACCGCCTGCGGGTGGGCGTGCGCCGCCGCCTCGCCGTCGCCGCCCGGGTCGATCGCGGCCCAGCCGGCGGCGTCGAGGTCGCGGTCGAGGCCCGGCAGCACCACGGCGCCGCGGGGCAATCGCGCGATCGCCGCGATGAGGCGGGCGGTGGCCGGCACCGAGCCGGTCGAGCCGGCGACGATCACCGGCTCGGCCGGGCGCTCGCGGGTGAGGCGCGCGGCCTCGGCCAGCACCAGGGCACGGCCGCGCTCGACCGGGTCGGCGACGCCGCGCGCGGCCAGGATCTTCGGCCAGTGCTCGGCGGCGATGCGCACGAAGTCGAGGGTCAGCGAGAAGTAGCGCGAATGCTCGGCCTCGACGGCGCCGGCGATGTCGTCCCAGGGCAGGCCCTCGACGGTGAGGCTGTCCATCAGCCCTTCCAGGTCGGCGGCGAGGCCGATCGCGTCGGCGGGGGAGGACGGCACCCGGAACGGTACCTCGTCGCCGAGCGGCAGGAGCTGGCGGTCGACGGTGCCGGCCCAGGCCTGGACCAGGCGCGCCAGGATCAGCCGGCGCTCGAGGGCGGGGATCGGCGGCCGCAGGACCTCGTCGCGGCGCTCGCCGGGTGGTGCCGACAGCAGGTCGAGCTCGGCCTCGTCGGCCTCGCCGAGCGGCACCATGCGGGGCAGGAGCGCCGCCGGGCCGCATTCCCGCGCCAGGATCGCCGCGAGCGCCCGGGCGGCGCGGCGGGTCGGCAGGTAGAGCGTGACCGCGGCAAGGCCGAACGGCCCGCCGGCGAGGTCGCCGACGAGGCGGCCCGACAGCAGCGCCTCGGCGAGCGTATCGAGGAAGGGTACCCCCGGCGGGATGGTGAAGACGTGCTCCCCGCTCACCGCGCGACCCCGCGCAGGAGGTAGCGCACGGTCTTCGTGCCCTGGTGGATCGCGGCCGTGCCGACCTCCCGGAAGCCGAGGGCGGCGTGGAAGGCGTCGGAGCCCGGGTTCGGCGGCACGCGGTTGACCTCGCAGGCGATCCGCTCGTGGCCCGCGCTCGCGGCCCGGGCGAACAGGGTCTCGTAGAGCGCGCGGGCGAGCCCGCGGCCGCGCGCGGCCGGCGCCGTGACGATCCGGTCGACGTAGACGAAGCCCGGGTAGCGGCCTTGGAACCAGCGGAAATTCGGGCTGGCGTAGGAGGCGTCCTGGTCGAGGGCGATCAGGAAGGCGGCGAGGCCGCCCGGGCCGGTGACGGCGGCAGCCAGGAAGGACTGGTCGATCAGGGCGCGCAGGGCCGGTTCGTCGAGGTGCGAGGTCTCGGCGGCGTTGGCGGCGTTGAGGGCCAGAACCGCGTCGAGGTCGTCGAGGGGATGAAGCGAGAAACCGGGGAGCATGCGGGGTCCGCGCGAGCGTGTCGACTGACGAAGGAGCGCCCCCTCCCCCTTGTGGGGAGGGAAGAGCCGATCACGGCTGCGTCGCGCTGGCCTTCACCCGCTCCTCGGCGTCGCGCAGGGCCTCGGGCGTACCGACATGGAGCCACTGGCCGTCGAGGCGAAGCCCGAACAGGCGTTCGGCCGCGATGGCGCGGTCGAACAGCAGGTTGAGCGAGAACGAGCCCTCCGGCGTGTCGGCGAACAGCCCGGGCTTCAGGATCGCCACGCCGGCATAGACGAAGGGCGAGACCTCTCGCTCGGCCCTGCGGGCCAGGCGGCCCTCCTTGTCCATGTGGAAGTCGCCCGGGCCGTCATAGCCGAGGCTGGTCGCCGCGGAGGCGAGCAGCAGCAGCATGTCCATCCGCTCCGGGTCCCAGGCGGCGACGAGGCGGCGGAGATTCGGCTGCGGGCCTTCGAGCCAGAACGAATCGGAGTTCAGCACCATGAACGGCGCGGCCCCGAGGAGCGGCAGCGCCTTCTTCACGCCGCCGCCGGTCTCGAGCAGCCGGTCGCGCTCGTCCGAGATCGTGATGCGCGGGCCCGCGCGCCGGCGCACCAGATGCGCCTCCATCAGGTCGGCGAGGTAGTGCACGTTCACCACCGCCTCCGGGATCCCGGCCTCGGCGATCCGGTCGAGGGCGTAGTCGACGAGCGACTTGCCGGCGACCTCGACCAGGGGCTTCGGGGTGGTGACGGTGATCGGGCGCATGCGCTTGCCGAGGCCCGCGGCCAGCACGAAGGCACGCATCACGGCGGAGCTTGGGGAATCGGTCATCGCGGCTGGGTTTCGTCGGAACGATCAGGGCTCGGTGGGGCAGAGGCGCGGCAGGTGCTCGGCGTACCAGGCGCGCACGCCGGCGAGCGCCGGGTGGGCGAGGTTGCGGGCGAGGTATCCCTCGATGCGCGGCAGGTGGGCGAGGTAGCCCGGCTTGCCGTCGCGCCGGTCGAGGCGGGCGAAGATGCCGAGGATCTTGGTGGCGCGTTGCGCCGCCAGCACCGCGTAGGCGCGGGCGAAGCCCTGCATGTCGAACTCGGCGTCGCGCAGTTTCCGCTCGCGGGCGTAGAGGCCGAGCAGGCGCAGCTCGAACTCGGCGCTGGCGTCGACCCGGGCATCCTGCAGCAGCGAGGCGACGTCGTAGGCCGGATGCCCCAGGACCGCGTCCTGGAAGTCGATCAGGCCGATGCGCTCGATCCCGTCGCGGTCCGGCAGCCAGATCAGGTTGGGCGAGTGGTAGTCGCGCAGGGTCCAGGTCCGGGCCTCGGATTCGAGGCCCTCGAGCGCCTCGCTCCAGGCCGCGACGAAGGCGGCCCGCGCCGCCGGCGGCAGCGGGGAATTGGCCACGTAGGGTGCGTACCATTCGGGCAGGAGCTCGGCCTCGAACAGCAGCGCCTCGCGGTCGTAGGGCGGCAGCACGTGGTCGCGGCCCTCGGCCACCGGCAGGACGGAGGGCAGGCTCGTGCCGTGCAGGCGCGCCAGCACCTTCACGGCCTCGGCGTAGCGCTCGGGCCGCGGCCCGTTCTGGTCGGCCACCGGCTCGGTGCCGAGATCCTCGAGGATCAGGATCCCCGCCTCCAGGTCCTCGCCGAGGATCTTCGGCGCCGAGAGGCCGAGCGCCCGCAGGCCGCGATCGAGCGCCACGAAGGCGTGCACGCTCTCGGCGAGGTGCACGATGGCGCTGTAGGGCTTGCCGTCCCGCACCGGCGGCCCGTCGGCCCTGGGCGGCGAGATCATCAGCACCGCCTTGGCGCCGTCCGGATTGACCAGGCGCTCGTAGGACCGGCTCGAGGCGTCGCCCTGCATGTGGAAGCGCTCGGCCTCGCCCCAGCCGGAGCGGTCGAGGAGGACGCGCAGCGCCCGGGCGCGCATCAGCCGGCCGCCCAGGCCCCCGCCGCCGATCAGGCGGGCAAGGCGGGCGTCGTCGCCGAATTCGGGCTTGAGGGAGAGGTCGATGGCGAGCGTCGGGCCGTGGCGCGGCGGCAGCCGGTCGGGCCACTCGACGAGGGCGATCGCGCGCTCGGTCAGCTCGTCGAAGCCGAGCTCGACCAGCTCGTCGGGCCCGCGCAGGCGGTACAGGTCGGCATGGACGACCGCCTGCCCGGTCCGGCCCTCGTAGGGCTGGACGAGGGTGAAGGTCGGACTCGGCACCTCGAGATCCGGGTCGCCGACGATCTCGCGGATCACCGCCCGGGCCAGCGTCGTCTTGCCGCCGCCGAGCCCGCCGGAGAGCGCCACCAGGTCGCCGGGCCGCAGGATCTCGGCGAGGAAGCGGCCGAGATCCTCGGTCGCGCTCTCGTCCGGCAGCACGATCTCCCAGGGTGTGCGCTCGGCCATGCCCTCCTGGTCCACTCCGCCATCCTCGCTCACGGGCCCGTCAGGGGCGTCGGGCCCCGTGATAGCCCATGAACCTTAACCTTTCCCGGACGGGGCCGGGGCCTCGCGCCGGGCC
Organism: Methylobacterium platani; assembly: GCF_001653715.1. Classification (GTDB taxonomy): domain Bacteria; phylum Pseudomonadota; class Alphaproteobacteria; order Rhizobiales; family Beijerinckiaceae; genus Methylobacterium; species Methylobacterium platani. The sequence continues at coordinate 107,820 of NZ_LWHQ01000010.1, read as the reverse complement.
TTGCGACGAAGCGCCCGACACGACGCGGCCAGAGTGCCGGAATTTCCCGTTTCCGTCACCCGCCGGCACGAAAGGTCAGGACGCGGCGGCCGCGCTGCCGGCTACTCGGCCGCCGCCAGATGGGCCTCGCCGTCGCCGACCGGGAAGGTGCAGGCGACCCGGGTGCCGGCCCCGGGCGACGAGGCGATGTCGATGCGCCCGCCATGCAGCTCGACGAAGGAGCGCACGATCGACAGGCCGAGGCCCACGCCGCGGTGGCGGGTGCCGAGCGTGTTGCTCTCGAAGCGCTCGAACACCCGCGCCATCACCTCGGGCGGCATGCCGCGGCCCTGGTCGATCACCTCGAGCACCAGGCTCTCGCCGTCCTTGCGGGCGCAGACCCGGACCTGCTGGCCCGGGGCCGAGAAGCCGACCGCGTTGGAGAGCAGGTTGAACAGGATCTGGCGGATCCGCTTGCCGTCGGCGACGAAGCTGCCGATGTCGGCCGGCACGTCGAGGACGAGGGCGATGTCGGCCTCGGCGAGGCGGTCGCCGATGCCCCGCACCGCCGCCGCGATGGTGGCCTGCACGTCGACCCGCTCGCGCGTCAGTTCCATCGAGCCGGCATCGATCGAGGCGAGGTCGAGGATGTCGTTGATGATGACGAGGAGCGCCGCCGAGGAGCGCATGATGTGGTCGGCGTATTCGCGCTGGCGCGGGTTCAGCGCCCCGACGGTCTCGTCGCCGAGGAGCTCGGTGAAGCCGATGATGTTGGTGAGCGGCGAGCGCAGCTCGTAGGAGACGTGGTGCACGAACTCGTCGCGAAGCCGCGTCGTGCGCTCCAGCGCCTCGTTCTTGTCGGTCAGCGCCCGCTCGACGTTGACGCTCGCCGTCACGTCGATGTGGGTGAGCAGCGTCGCGCCGTCCGGCAGCGGCTCGGCGGCGCAGTCGAGCATGGTGCCGTCGGCGAGCGCGAGCCGGCAGGCGAGGCCGCGGCGGGCGTCGACGAGGCCCGTCACCGCCTCGCGGATCCGCGTCCACGGCTCCTCGGCCGGGCTCAAGGTGCGGCAGACCGCGATCACCTGGTCGATGTGGGGCTGGACCTCCAGCATCTCCGGGGCGATGCGCCAGACCTGGGTGAAGGCGCGGTTGGCGAATTTCAGCCGCCCGTCGGTGCCGAACACCGCCACCGGCTCGCGCAGGGTGTCGAGCGTCTCGCTCTGCACCTGCATCAGCACGTTGTAGCGCGATTCGAGGTGGACCCGCTCGGACACGTCCTCGAACAGGTAGGTCAGCCCCCCTTGCGGGTTCGGGTCGGCCAGCACGCGCAGGGTCCGGCCGTCCGGCAGGTGCCACCAGGTCTCCTGCGCCTCCGCCGCCCGGTAGGCGGCGAGCACCCCGGACTTCCAGGTGCGGAAATCCGCCTGCTCGGGCAGCTTGCGGGCGTTGCGCAGGGCGTCGAGGATCTCGCCGTCGAGGGGCCGGGTCTCCAGGAAGGCGGGATCGAGGTCCCAGAGCTGGCGGTAGGCGGCGTTGTGGAAGATCAGCTGCTGGCGCGCGTCGAACATCGCGACGGCCGTGGGCAGCTGGTCGAGGGTGCGGACGTTGGCGTCCATCTGGCGCTGCAGGTCGGCGCGCACGCTCTCGAGCTCCGAGACGTCGACCGCGATGCCGACGGTGCCGGCCTCGGTCCCGACCTCGGTGACGTCGAGGGTGCGGCGCGCGCCCGCCACCACGGCGGAGACCCGCAGCGGGCCGCTGCCGCCCCGGGAGCGGCGGCGCTCGGCCTCCTCGCGGGCCGTGCGTTCGAGAAGCTCCGCCCCCTCGCGCACCGCGCGGGCGACGTCGCCGGCCTCCGCCGCCGCGACGTAGGCGGCATTGGCCCAGGCGAGCCGCCCGTCGCGGCCGCGGCGCCAGACCGGCTGCGGGATCGCGTCGAGGAGGCCGGCGAGCGCCGACAGGCCGTGGCGGGCCTCCTCCAGGGTGGTGCGCAGCTCGATCAGCTCCTGGCGCTCGCCGGTGAGCTCGCGCAGGCGCAGGAGCGCCTGGCCGCCCACCGCCTGGCCCTGCGCCTCGATGGTGCGGCCCTGGGGCGTGTGGACGGTGCGGCGGAAGCGCTCGCCGCGGCCGCGCAAGGATTCGACCGCGAGGTCGAGGGCGGCGGCGTCCTGCGGCACGAGCCAGGACCCGAAGGCGAGCACCCGCCGGGCGGCCCCCGGCCGGGCGCCGTCCGCGGTCAGGCCGACATCGCCCTCGATCCGCGGCTCGCCGCGGGAATCCCAGGTCACCACCACCTGCGGTTCGGAGCCGAGCAGCAGCTCGGCCCGGTCGTGGGCGCCGCGCAGCTCGGCGAGCTCCGCGTTCAGGGTGTGCTCGCGCCGCGCCCAGCGGGCGCGCTCGCGCAGGTAGATCAGCGACAGGATCGTGGCGAAGATCGTCAGGCCGATCAGCACCGCGAAGCCCACGGCGTTGTGCGCGTGCAGGCCCGGGGCGGTCTCGGCCGCCTGGGCGGCGGCCGCGAGGCCGAGTGCGCCACCCAAGATGCCGGCGCCCGCGCGGCCGCCGAGCCGTCGCGGCGTTCGTCCAACCCCCATGATCCGTCCGTCTCCACGCGAACCGGCGCGCCGCTCCTCGACCGGACCGGCACGCCTCGCCACCTCAACGCTACGCCACGATGAACGCCGGGAGCCGCCCGCGACCGCGGGCGCCTCCCCTCCCCAGAGATTCGACGGCGAGTTTAGCGCGGCGCGGATTCGGCCCGGAAGGGGTGAATTGGGGGCAAGCCCGCGGCGCCCGCACGGAGCACCGTCAAGAGCACAGAAATGCCACACCTGTGACAGAACAAAGTCGGAACATCGGCATTGTGCGGTCGGTACAACCGCCGGGTCGAAGCGTGCACGCAAAAAGAAGAGCCCGGCCTCGCGGCCGGGCTCCCCTCTCCCATCACGGCGTGACTGGGCCCTGATCAGTACCGATAGTGATCGGGCTTGAACGGACCGTTCTGCTTGACGCCGATATAGGCGGCCTGGTCCTCGCGCAGCTTGGTCAGCTTGACGCCGATCTTCTCGAGATGCAGCGCCGCGACCTTCTCGTCGAGGGCCTTGGGCAGGGTGAAGACGCTCTTCTCGTACTTGCCCGGGTTGGTCCAGAGCTCGATCTGGGCCAGCGTCTGGTTGGTGAACGAGGCCGACATCACGAAGGACGGGTGGCCCATGGCGTTGCCGAGGTTCACCAGCCGGCCCTCCGACAGGAGGATGATGCGGTGGCCGTCGGCGAACTCGATCTCGTCGACCTGCGGCTTGATGTTCTGCCACTTCAGGTTCTTGAGACCCGCGACCTGGATCTCGTTGTCGAAGTGGCCGATGTTGCAGACGATGGCCCGGTCCTTCATCGCCCGCATGTGGTCGAGGGTGATGACGTCCTTGTTGCCGGTCGCGGTCACGAAGATGTCGGCGCGCGGGGCGGCGTCCTCCATCGTGGTGACCTCGTAGCCCTCCATCGCGGCCTGGAGCGCGCAGATCGGGTCGACCTCGGAGACCAGCACGCGGCAGCCGGCGTTGCGCAAGCTGGCGGCCGAGCCCTTGCCGACGTCGCCGAAGCCCGCCACCATCGCGACCTTGCCGGCCATCATCACGTCGGTGCCGCGGCGGATGCCGTCGACCAGCGACTCGCGGCAGCCGTAGAGGTTGTCGAACTTCGACTTCGTCACCGCGTCGTTGACGTTGATCGCCGGGAAGAGGAGCTTGCCCTCCTTGGCGAGCAGGTACAGGCGGTGCACGCCGGTGGTGGTCTCCTCCGAGACGCCCTTGATCGACTCGGCGAGACCCGCGAACCAGCCCTTCGGCTTCTCGGCCAGCATGCGCTTGAGGAGCGCGAAGAAGATCTCTTCCTCCTCCGAGCCCGGCTTGTCGAGGAAGGCGGTGTCGCCCTGCTCGGCCCGCAGGCCGAGATGCACGAACATCGTGGCGTCGCCGCCGTCGTCGAGGATCATGTTCGGCATGCCGCCGTCATGCCACTCGAACAGCTTGGCGGTGTAGTCCCAGTAATCCTTCAGGGTCTCGCCCTTGATGGCGAAGACCGGGATGCCGGCGGCGGCGATCGCGGCGGCGGCGTGGTCCTGGGTCGAGTAGATGTTGCACGATACCCAGCGCAGATCGGCGCCGAGAGCCTTCAGGGTCTCGATCAGCACCGCGGTCTGGATCGTCATGTGGAGCGAGCCGGCGATCTTGGCGCCCTTCAGCGGCTGGCTCGCGGCGTATTCCTCGCGCACGGCCATCAGGCCGGGCATCTCGGTCTCGGCGATCGCGATCTCCTTGCGGCCGAAATCGGCCAGGGCGATGTCCTTGACGATGTAGTCCTGCGTGCTCGGCATGGTCGGGCTCCCCGGTGCTGCTGGTTCGCCCGGGCCTATAGCAGCCCCCCGGCGGGGAGGCAATCAAGATATAAAGATGTCTTTATGCGACTGTCTCGACGGTGACCCGGCGGTCGCTCGCCGGATCCCGCGCCCTTGCGCGCTCCTTGCACGCCTCTTGCAGACGTCAGCTGCGTCACGCGGCCGGACGGGCCGCGCCATCCCGGGGTTCCTCGATGCGTCACGCCTCCCTCTCGCGCCGCCAGTGGCTCGCCGGAGCGTCCGCTCTCGCGGCGCTCGGGCCCACCGGCACCGCGCTCGCGCAAGGGACGGCCCCAGCCGGAGCGGCGGGCAAGCCTGCCGGCCAACTCACCTACGGGATCTCGCTGTTCGACCTGCCGCTCACCACCGGCCAGCCCGACCGGGGCGCGGGCGGCTACCAGTTCACCGGTCTCACCCTCTACGATCCCCTGGTCGCCTGGGAGCTCGACGTCGCCGACCGGCCGGGCCAGCTGGTGCCGGGCCTCGCGACCTCGTGGGAGAGCGATCCGGCCGACCGCCGCAACTGGGTCTTCCGCCTGCGCGACGGCGTGAGATTCCACGACGGGTCGGCGTTCGACGCCGACGCGGTGATCTGGAACTTCGACAAGGTTCTGGATGCCAAGGCGCCGCATTATGACCAGCGCCAGGCCTCGCAGGTGCGCCCGCGCCTGCCCTCGGTGGCGTCGTACCGGAAGCTCGACGCCATGACCGTCCAGGTCACCACCAAGGCGGTCGACGCGCTGTTTCCCTACCAGATGCTGTGGTTCCTGATCTCGTCGCCTGCGCAGTACGAGGCGGTCGGGCGCGACTGGACGAAGTTCGCGTTCCAGCCCTCCGGCACCGGCCCCTATCGGCTGGCCGCCCTGGTGCCGCGGGTGCGCCTGGATCTCGTCCCGAACGAGGCCTACTGGAACGCCAAGCGGATGCCCCGCCTCGCGAAGCTGACGCTCGCCTGCATCCCGGAGGACCTGGCGCGGGCGAACGCGCTGCTCTCCGGCAATGCCGACCTGATCGAGCTGCCCGCCCCCGACGCGGTGCCGCGGCTCAAGGGCGCCGGCATGCGGGTCGTCGGCAACGACACGCCGCATGTCTGGAACTACCACCTGTCGATGCTGGAGGGCAGCCCGTGGCGCGACCTGCGCCTGCGCAAGGCCGCCAACCTCGCGATCGACCGCGACGGCGTCGCGGCCTTGATGGGCGGCCTCGCGACGCCGGCCGTCGGGCAGGTGCAGCCGTCGAGCCCATGGTTCGGCAAGCCGGGCTTCACGATTCGGACCGACGTCGATCAGGCGCGCAAGCTGGTGGAGGAGGCGGGCTACTCGGTCCGGAACCCGCTGCGGACGACCTTCATCATCCCGACCGGTGGCTCGGGCCAGATGCTGTCGCTGCCGATCAACGAGTTCGTGCAGCAGGCGTGGGCCGAGGTCGGGATCTCGGTGGAGTTCCGGGCGGTCGAGCTGGAAGTCGCCTACACCGCCTGGCGCCAGGGCGCCGCCGACCCGTCGCTGAAGGGCGTCACCGGCAGCAACATCGCCTACGTCACCTCGGACCCGCTCTACGCCATCCTGCGCTTCTACGATTCGAAGCAGGTCGCGCCGACCGGCGTGAACTGGAGCCACTACCGCAACCCGGAGGTGGACCGGCTCTGCGACGCGGTACGGGCGAGCTTCGACCCGGCCGAGCAGGACCGGATGCTGGCGCGCATCCACGAGATCGTGGTCGACGACGCGGTGCAGGTCTGGGTCGTGCACGACACCAACCCGCACGCGCTGTCGGGGAAGGTGAAGGGGTATACGCAGGCGCAGCACTGGTTTCAGGATTTGACGACGCTGGGGTGAAGGAGCGGCTAGTCTAAGCGGAGCGCGTCGACTATGATCGTCAATCGGCGCGCAACCTAAAGCGAGAGGTCGTCGTGGAGGACGTGAAAAGCGTTAGGCAGCCGACTCAGGCCGAGATAATGAATCGGCTGCAGCGGGCATGGGATCTGGGCAAAGCCAGCGGGTCGGCAGGCGAGGTGAACTTCCACAGTCTTCGCCTTGAGGCACGTCAACGTATTTCACTGCTTTTTGACTCCGAGCGTTCCAAAAATTCCAGCCATAAAATGATGTGCAGAGATTGCAAATGCCCCTAAATATTCAATCAATTTTTGATATTGATGTTTTGTCAGACTACAAATTTCATGCTGCCCGATGGAACGGTGAGCATCAGCCGCTTGATGTCTTCACCCGCGACAGAGAGGATTGGATTGAATGGAACAGGTGGCGGGGACAGAAGGATGATTTCAATCGCCGGTATATCATCTCATTCATCGATTTTTATCAAGAGCGTTGGATCTGGCTCTTTGGTGGTATATTCGAGGTAATTGCGAGGCAGCCAACAGCCGGGCCGACTTATACAATTGCATCCTGTGATCGAGGCTCCGAGCTAATTGGACGATTAAAAATTCACCTCGAAATTGGGCGAGGCAAATCATTCCGCCTCGAAAATCTCATAGAAAAAATTAGCATAGCTGAAATATCGAAAGAACCATATTCAGGCGCCCCATTCAACGGGTTCGATAACGTAGTTTTGGATTTTACTGCATTAGAAACAATTATCAAGACTGACCGCTTGGATTGGAAAACAGCCCTGCAAAATGTGAAAGGCATTTATTTTATCGTCGATAAGAACACTGGAAAGAAATACGTTGGATCGGCATACAACGATGTCGGCATATGGTCGCGCTGGTCGGTTTATGTAGCAACCGGCCACGGATGGAACGCAGCCCTAGTCAATCTAACAGCCGAAAGAGGCATATCTTATGCCCGCGAACATTTTCGCATGACGTTGCTAGAAACCTGGCCCTATCGAACAGAAGACAAAATCATCCTCGAACGCGAATCTCACTGGAAAGAAGCGCTGTTGACTAGAGGAGATTTTGGATATAATCAAAATTAGAATACTGGAAAATTAAATTATGTAATCAAATTATTATCCGTCGCCAAACACCCGCGCCACATCCCCTTCCCCCATCACCCGGCACTGCCCGGGCTCCAGGTCGACCGGCAGGTCCAACGCCCCGACCCGATCCCGGTGCAGCGCCGTGACGTGGTTCCCCACAGCCGCGAACATCCGCCGGACCTGGTGGTAGCGCCCTTCCGTCAGGGTCACGGCGGCGCTCGTCGGGCCATGGACCTCCAGGGTGACCGGCAGCAGCGGCTTCTCCTCGCCCTCCAGCATCAGCGTGCCGGAGGAGAAGATCGCGCCCTCGTCGCCACGCAGGGGGCGGTCGAGCGTCACCTGATAGCGCTTCGAGACGCTGGCCTTCGGCGAGATGATCCGGTGCAAGAGCGCGCCGTCATCGGTCAGCAGCAGCAGCCCCGAAGTCTCCTTGTCGAGGCGGCCCACCGTCGAGAGCGGCGGCTCGCGGCGGCGCCAGCGCGGCGGCAGCAGGCTGTAGACCAGCGCGCCCGCCTCCTTGTGCGAGCAGGTGACACCGAGCGGCTTGTGCAGCATCAGGGCGAGCCCCGGCAGCGGGTCGAGGGCTTTGCCGCTGACGGTGAGGCGGGCCGGCAGGTCCGGATCCAGGGCGATGCGTTGGTCGGCGTCGCGCAAGGGGGCGCCGTCGAGCACCACTCTGCCGGCGCGGGCCAGCATCTGGATCTCGCGGCGCGAGCCGTAGCCGAGATTGGCGAGCAGCCGGTCGAGCCGGACCGACGCCACCTTCGCCTTCGCGCTCATCGCTCGCGGCTCATTTGCGCGCCTCGTGGATCTTGTAGCCGTGGGCCGATGCCCGCTGCGTCACCTCCTTGAACACCTCGCCCAGCGTCGCTTCGTAGGGCAGATGGGTGTTGGCGGTGAGCCAGAGCGTCCCGCCCGGCCGCAAGGCCGCGGCGGCGCGGCGGATGAAGGCCTGGCCGAGGGTCCGGTCCTCGGCGCCGCCATCGTGGAAGGGCGGGTTCATCACCACGAAGTCGAGGCGCTCGGGCACCGCATCGGCGGCGCGGGCATCGGCCCACGTCACCGTGACGCGGGGATCCCCGACGTTGCGCCGCGCCGCCTCGACCGCCCGACGATCGTTGTCGACGAGGGCGAGCGCCGTCACCTTGGGCGAGGCCAGGACCGCGTGGGCGAGGATGCCGAGGCCGCAGCCGAGATCGGCGCCGCGCCCGGACAGGGGCGGCATCGTCTCGATCAGTAGGGCGGTGCCGGGATCGATCCGGTTCCACGAGAAGATGCCGGGCTGCGTCCACAGGCCGAGACCGTCGTCGCGCCGCGGCGCGCCTTCGGCGATCGCCTCGTCGAGCCCGGTCGGCGCGTCGGGCCGCACGGTCCGGACGATGCGGTGGTGGCTCTTCGCGCTCTCGTCGAGGCGGCAGCCGAAGCTGGACAATTCGCGGGCGAGCCGCGACCCGCCCCTGTCCTTCGGCGCGAGCACCGTGAGGCTCGCGCCGGGCGCAAGCGCACGCAAGGCCAGCGCCAGGACGTGGCGGCGCTCCAGGGTGCCGGGCGGGGCCAGCATGGTCAGGCCGGGGAGCGACCTTTCGGCCAGTTCCTCCAGGGCGGCGCCGCCGGGCACCAGCGGCGAGAACTGCACCGCGCCGTCCGGGACGGCGGCGAGGTCGGCGGGCGGGTGGCCGTAGACGCCCGGCCGGGCGGAGATCGGGTCGGTCACGTCAGCCGCGCGGGAATTCCAGGCCCATCTCGCGATAGCGCTCGGGATCGTCGGCCCAGTTCTCCCGCACCTTCACGAACAGGAACAGGTGGACCTTCGCCTCCGCCGCCTCGGCGATCTCGATCCGGGCGGCCTGGCCGATGGCCTTGATGGTCTGCCCGCCCTTGCCCAGCACGATCTTCCGTTGGCTCTCGCGCTCGACGAAGATGGTCTGCTCGATCCGGACCGAGCCGTCGGGCCGCACCTGCCACTGGTCGGTCTCGACGGTCGAGGAATAGGGCAGCTCCTCGTGCAGGCGGTCGTAGATCTTCTCCCGGGTGATCTCGGCGGCGAGCATCCGCAGGGGCGCGTCGGAGACCTGGTCCTCGGGATAGAGCCAGGGGCTCGGCGGCATCCGGCCGGCGAGCTCGCGGCGCAGGTCGTCGACCCCGTCGCCGGTCAGCGCCGAGATCATGAAGATGCGCTCGAACGGGACCCGCTCGTTGAGCGAGGCGGCCAGCGCCAGCAACTTCTCGCGCGCGATCAGATCGATCTTGTTGAGCACCAGGTATTTCGGGCGCTTGAGCTCCGGCATCCGCTTGAGGATCGCGTCGACCTCCTCGTCGACGCCCTTCCGCGCGTCGATGAGCAGGCAGACCGCGTCGGCATCCGCCGCGCCGCTCCAGGCCGAGGTCACCATCGCCCGGTCGAGGCGGCGCTTGGGCGCGAAGATCCCGGGGGTGTCGACGAGGACGATCTGCGCGTTCCCCTCCATGGCGATGCCGCGCACCAGCGCCCGGGTGGTCTGCACCTTGCGCGAGACGATCGACACCTTGGTGCCGACGAGGCTGTTGAGCAGGGTCGACTTGCCGGCATTCGGCACGCCGATCAGGGCGACGAAGCCCGCGCGGGTGTCCTTGGGAGCGGTGTCCTTGGGAGCGGTGTCCGTGACGGCGGCGTCGGCGGGAGCGCCCGGGAGCGGGCCGTCGTCGTCGGGTTCGGGTATGGTGTCGTCGATCATTCTGGTTGCTCCCCGGGCTCGTCCCCGGTCCACAGCCCCTCACGCACCAGCAGCGCGCGCGCGGCCGTCTGCTCGGCGAGGCGCTTCGAGCCGCCGATGCCGATGCCGGGCGCGACGCCGGTGACCCGGGCCTCGATGCGAAATTGCGGCGCGTGATCGGGCCCGGCCCGCTCCACCACCACGTAGGTCGGCGTCGGCCACCCTTGCGCCTGCGCCCATTCCTGGAGGGCCGATTTCGGGTCGCGGCTGCGCGTCCCCTCGGTCTGGCGGTCGGCCTCGAAGGCGCGGTCGATCACCGCCTTGGCGGCGTCGTAGCCGGCATCGAGGAAGACCGCGCCCAGGATCGCCTCGCAGACGTCGGCGAGGATCGCCGCGTTGCGGCGCCCGCCGCCATGAACCTCGCCGCCGCCGAGGTTCAGGTGCGGCCCGACCTCCCAGGCATTGGCGACCGTGGCGCAGCTCTCGCGCCGCACCAGGCTCGACAGGCGCCGCGACAGGTCGCCCTCGTCCGCACCGGGCAGGGCGTTGTAGAGCCCGTCCGCGACCGCCAGCCCGAGCACCCGGTCGCCGAGGAACTCGAGGCGCTGGTAGCTGCCCCGGCCGTTGGTGGCGCTCACGTGGGTGAGCGCCTGCACCAGGAGGTCGCGGTCGGCGAAGCGGTGGCCGATGCGCTCCTCCAGCACCGAGAGGTCGGGCCGGCGCCGCATCCCGCGCTTGCGCCGCGGCGGGGCGTCGCCCGCTCCGGAGACGGGCGGATCGGCCTGCGGCGTAGCGGCGTCGGCGTCGGTCACGCTCTTGGACTCCCGTCAGTGGATCGGCTTGAACAGCCGGTTCCAGCGCACCGTCCACGGCCAGTTCCAGATCTGCCAGGCGGCGGCGCCCTCGTCGATCGAGAAGAAGATCACCTCGGCCCGGCCGATCAGGTTCTCGTAGGGCACGTAGCCGACATTGCCGAGGTCGCGGGAATCCGTGGAGTTGTCGCGGTTGTCGCCCATCATGAACAAGTGGTTCGGCGGCACGGTGTAGACCTGGGTGTTGTCCCACAGGCCGCGGTCCCCGTCGCGCTCGATGATCTCGTGGGTGACGCCGTTGGGCAGGGTCTCGCGGTATTGCGGCACCAGGGTCGGCTGGCCGAAGGCGTCGGTGGTCGAGTAGTCGGCGATGCGCTCGCGCTTGACCGGCCGGCCGTTGATGTTGAGCACGCCCTCGATCACCTGGATCCGGTCGCCCGGCAGCCCGATCACCCGCTTGATGTAGTCGGTGGCGTTGTCCTTCGGCAGCTTGAACACCGCGATGTCGCCCTGCTTCGGCATGGCGCCCCAGATCCGCCCGTTGGCCTCGATCGGCAGGTACTCGCTCAGCGGCAGCGAGTACTTGGAGTAGCCGTAGGAGTATTTCGAGACGAAGAGGTAGTCACCGATCAGCAGGGTCGGGATCAGCGAGCCGGACGGGATGTTGAACGGCTGGAACAGCAGCGTGCGGACCACGAGGGCGATCAGCAGCGCCTGGACGCCGACCTTGACGGTCTCCTTGATCGAGTCCCAGAGGCCGGCATCCTTGCCGCGTTTCAGGTCCTGGTCCGTGCGTGCGCGATCCATGCTCATTCTCTCCGGCGGTCCGTGCAGCTATCGCCTGGGCACCCGCCGAGGGCACGCGGCCGGCTGTTTGCGCGGTGCGGGGGGTCTAGACCAACGTTTGCCCGCCCGCAACGCAGTGGCGCGGGGACCGGCGAATCGCTGCCGCAGGAGCCGTCAGGTCTCGGGCCCGAGATCCGGCTCAAGATCCGGTCGAAGATCCGGCAAGGCCTCGATGACGACGAAGGCCTGGGCGAGCGGCGGATCGTCGGTGAGCGTCACGTGGACCACCGGACGGTGGCCCGGCGGCATCAGGGCGGCGAGGCGCTCGGCCGCGCCGTTGGTCAGATGCAGGGTCGGGCGGCCGCCGGGGAGGTTCACCACCTCCATGTCGCGCCAGAACACCCCGTGGCTCATGCCGGTGCCGAGCGCCTTGGAGCAGGCCTCCTTGGCGGCGAAGCGTCGCGCGTAGGAGGGCGCGCGGGCGGCGCGCCGGTCGCTGCGGGCGCGCTCGCCCTCGGTGAAGACCCGGTGGGTGAAGCGGTCGCCGAAGCGCTCCAGCGAGCGCTCGATGCGGCGGATGTCGCAGAGGTCGGAGCCGATGCCGACGATCATGCGGGGCTCCCGGCGCGGCCCTTCTCCATCGCGGAGAGCATCGCGCGGATCGCGGCATCGAGCCCGTCGAAGATCGCCTCGGCCATGAGCGCGTGGCCGATATTGAGCTCGCGCACCTGCGGCAGCGCCGCCACCGGCCCGACATTCCCGACCGTGAGGCCGTGGCCGGCATGGATCTCGAGCCCGAGGGCGTGGCCGTGCTCGGCCGCGCGGGCGAGGCGGGCGAGCTCGGCTCGGATGCGGCCTGCATCGCCCGAGATCACCGCCTCGCTGTAGGTGCCGGTATGCAGCTCGACCACGGGGGCGGCCAGGGCGCGGGCGGCCTCCATCACGTGGATCTCGGGCTCGACGAACAGCGAGACCCGGATCCCCGCCTCGTTGAGGCGGGCGATGAAGGGGCCGAGGTGCTCGCGGCCGCCGACGATGTCGAGCCCGCCCTCGGTGGTGCGCTCCTCGCGCTTCTCCGGCACCAGGCAGGCGGCGCGGGGCTTCAGGCGCAGGGCGATGCCGAGCATCTCCGCGGTCGTCGCCATCTCGAGGTTGAGCGGCCGGTCGACCTCGCGCATCAGCCGCTCGACGTCGGCGTCGCGGATGTGGCGGCGATCCTCGCGCAGGTGGGCGGTGATGCCGTCGGCCCCGGCCGCGACCGCCGCATGGGCCGCCCGCACCGGGTCCGGCATCGTGCCGCCGCGGGCGTTGCGCAGGGTGGCGACGTGATCGACGTTGACGCCGAGGCGGAGGGGGGACGCGGGCATCGGGCAGCTTCTCGGGCGTGATCGCGGGACGGGATCGTGCGGAGGACCGTCCGCGATGTAGCGCCGCCCACCCGCCGCCGCCAGCCGCCCGTATGGCGGAACAACACTCCCCGGGAAAGCGCGGCGCGGCGGGGCATCCGCCTGGACAACCCCGCCCGGTGCACCGCACTGTGGGTGGTCCCGCGGTGCGGGCCCGGATGCCCGCCGGGCGCAAGGCCCGCCGCCGCGACCACCCGACGACCGATGCTCGGGCGGGCCGCCGCGCCTGCCCCGGAGGCCCACGATGTCTGCTCGACGGCTCGACCGTGGCGGTGACGCGCCCGCCCGGCTGCCCCTGCCGCCCCGCCCCCACAACTTCGCCGCGTTCCTCCCCCATCCGGACCGCTCCCCTCCGGAACCGCCGGCCCCCGCGGCGGTTGCCGGGAGAACGCTTCGTGTGACGCTGCGAGAGGCCTGCTTGCCCGGAATCCTGCCCGGAACCCTCCGGACGCTCCTGACGGCCCTTGCCGCGCTCTCGGCCGTCACGGCGGCGCAGGCGCAGCAGGGCTCGGCGCCCGCGGACGCGCAGAAGCCCCCGGCCGCGATTCCCGCCCCGACGGCGCCCGCGGCTCAGCCCCCCGCCTCCCAGGCGCCCGCGGCGCAGCCTCAGCCGAACGCGGCGCAGCCCCCGGCGCCGGCGGCCCAGCAGCCTCAAGCGCCCGCGGCCCAGACCCAAGCGCCTGCGGCCCAGCCTCAAGCGCCCGCGGCCCAGGCCCCGGCGAACCAGGCACCCGCCGCGCAGGCGCCGGCGATCCCGCCCGGCACCCCGGCCACGGTGCTCGACACCCAGGATTACGACGGCGTCCTCGGCAAGCCGGTGCGCAGCGTCGCCGGCGAGGATATGGGCCGGATCATCGACATCATCGTCGACAAGGACGGCCGCCCCCGCGCGGCGATCATCGATTTCGGCGGCTTCCTCGGCGTCGGCTCGCGCAAGATCGCCGTCGACTGGCGCGCCCTGCACTTCTCGGCCGACAACAAGCCCGGCCGGGCGGTGCTGCAGCTCAACCGCAACCAGGTGCGGGTCTCGCCGGAATACAAGCCCGGCGACCCGATCGTGGTGCTCGGGCCCGCCGGCCCGGCCCCGGCTCCTGCCACCGCCTCGCCCGCCGCCTCCGCTCCGGCCGCGCCGCCGGTCGCGGCGCCCGCCCCGCCTCCGGTGTCGGCCGCACCGTCCCCGGCGCCCGCCCCCGACGCCGACCAGGCCGCGTCGCGCACCCCACCGGACAAATGACGCGACCGCGCCCGGCCCAGCGCCGCCTCCTCGCCCATCGCGACCGCGACCTGCCGCGCGCCGAGATGCGGCCGGATCCCCGCCAGGATCCGGCCCGCGACCCGGTGCGGGAGCGGGCCGGCGGCTCGGCGGGGCGGCGGCGCGAGAAGCCGGCGCCCTCGCTCGCCAGCACCCGCGGCCTCGACGCCTTCACGTTCTGCGTCGCCAACCTGCAGACCGGCTTCGGGCCGTTCGTGGCGGTGTACTTCACCTCGCAGAGCTGGACCCAGTCCGATATCGGCCTCGTGCTGACCATCGGCGGCCTGTTCAGCCTGTTCGGGCAGGTGCCCGGCGGCGCCTTCGTCGACTGGGTGACCTCCAAGCGCTTCGTCGCCGCCCTGTCGGTGTCGGTGATCGGCGCGTCCGCCGCCGGCCTCGCCCTGTTCCCGACCTTCCTGATCGTGGCGCTGGCGATGGCGGCGCACTCGATCGCGAGCTGCACCCTCACGCCGGCGATCGCCGCGATCAGCCTCGGCCTCGTCGGGCATGCGGGCCTGGGCGAGCGGCTCGGGCGCAACGCCCGCTTCTCCTCGATCGGCAACGCGCTCGCCGCCGCCGGCATGGGCGCCTGCGGCTACTACCTGTCGAGCGAGGCGGTGTTCTACGTCACCGCCGCCCTGGCGGTGCCGACGCTGGCCGCCCTGTACTTCGTGCGCGCGAGCGAGATCGACACGGTGCGGCCGCAGGCGCCCGACGGCGGCGCGGCGCCGGGCGGCTGGGCGAGCCTGAAGCTCCTCGTGACCAATCGGGCGCTCCTGTGCTTTGCCGCCTGCATCACCCTGTTCTTCGTCGCCAACGCGGCGATGCTGCCGCTCGTCGGCAGCGTGCTCACGGTGCGGGCGAGCCAGACCGCCACGATCCTGATCGCCGCCTGCATCATGGCCCCCCAGATGGTGATGGCGCTGATCGCGCCCTCGGTCGGCCGGGCGGCCCAGGCCTACGGGCGGCGCCCGCTCCTGATCATCGGCTTCGCGGCGCTGCCGATCCGCGGCCTGCTGTTCGCCTACACGGACGCGCCCGAGCTGCTCGTCGCCGTGCAGGTCTTCGACGGCATCTCGGCGGCGGTGCTCGGCGTGATGGTGCCGCTGATCGTCGCCGACTGCACCCGGGGCACCGGCCGCTTCAACATGGCGCTCGGGGCCGTCGGCACCGCGATGGGCCTGGGCGCCGCGGCGAGCACGACGCTGTCTGGCTACATGGCCGACCATTTCGGCTCCCACGCCGCCTTCCTGGGCCTGGCCGGGGTCGCGTTCGCGGCACTCGCCGTCGTCGTCCTCATCATGCCGGAGACCCGGCGGGCGCGGGACGCATGACGAGGCGGGGCCCGGTGCGAAACCGGTGTGCGGTGCAACGCCGCTCAACTCCCGTTCAGGAACGGCGGATTACATCGCAGGCAGCACCATTCGCCTGCAACATAAGGTGACGCTTGCGCGTTGCGAGAAGCGGGTGGGGCCTGCGGGGGAGCACGGAGAGCATGCGGCGGGGTTCTTGCATCCCGCCTCTCTCCCGACCGTGGGCCGCACGCGTGCGAAGAACCGGGATCGATCGCCACGATGGATGACCTCTGCGCGTACGCCAACCGGCCTTGGGCCTTCGTGGCCCGCTACCTGCGCCGCCGCATCGTGCCCCACGCGGCCATCCTGGTCGCGGTGCTCGGCGCCGTGGCCTGCTCGGTCAGCACGCAATACGGCCTGAAGGGCGTCGTCGACGCCCTCGGCAAGGGCCCCGAGAACAACACCCTGATCTGGCCGGCGCTGACCGTCCTGGTCTGCTTCATCGCGGCCGACAACATGCTGTGGCGGGTGGCGAGCCTGATCGCCAGCTTCACCTTCGTGAAGGTCACCGGCGACGTGCGGCGCGACCTGTTCCAGCACCTGACCGGCCACTCGCCGTCCTATTTCGCGGACCGGCAGCCCGGCACGCTGGCAAGCCGCATCACGGCGACCTCGAACGCGATCTTCACCGCCGAGAACATGTTCGTGTGGAACGTGATGCCGCCCTGCGCGGCGGCGTTCGGGGCGATCCTCTACGTCGGCAGCGTCAGCGTGCCGATGGCGCTCGGCCTGCTCGTCATCTGCGGCGGCGTGGTGGTGCTGATGTTCCGCATCGCCGCCGCCGGCAAGCCGCTGCACCACGACTTCGCCGAGAAGGCCGCCTCGGTCGACGGCGAGATGGTCGATCTCGTCAGCAACATGCCGCTCGTGCGCGCCTTCTCGGCCTACAAGCGCGAATTCGCCCGCTTCGACCAGACCATCGGCACCGAGATGAAGGCGCGCAGCCGCTCGCTCCTCTACCTCGAGCGCCTGCGGATCATGCACGCCCTGATCACCGTCGTGGCGGTGCTGGGTCTCCTGTTCTGGGCGATCAAGATGTGGCAGGCGGGCGCCGCCACCGCCGGCCAGGTGGTGCTGGTCTGCACCCTCGGGATCACGATCCTCGCCGCGACCCGCGACCTCGCGGTCGCCCTCGTCGACGTCACCCAGCACACCGCCCGCCTGTCGGAGGCCCTGCGCACGCTGCTGCAGCCCCACGACCTGCGCGACCACCCGGAGGCGAAGCCCCTCGTCGGCGAGGGCGCCCGCATCACGTTCGAGAAGGTCAAGTTCAACTATCCGGACGGCCGCGAGGTGTTCGGCAGCTTCGACCTCGACATCCAGCCCGGCCAGCGCGTCGGCCTCGTCGGCCGCTCCGGCGGCGGCAAGTCGACCCTGTTCACCCTGCTGCAGCGCTTCTACGACCCGCAGAACGGCCGCATCTTGATCGACGGCCAGGATATTGGCCGGGTCACGCAGGAATCCCTGCGCGAGGCGATCACGGTCGTGCCGCAGGACATCTCGCTGTTCCACCGCTCCTTGCGCGAGAACATCCGCTACGGCCGGCCCGAGGCCACCGACGAGGAGGTCTGGGCCGCGGCGGAAGCCGCGCGCTGCACCGACTTCATCAACGACCTGCCGGGCGGCTTCGACACCATCGTGGGCGACCGCGGCGTGAAACTCTCGGGCGGCCAGCGCCAGCGCATCGCGGTGGCCCGCGCCATCCTCAAGGACTCGCCGATCCTGCTCCTCGACGAGGCCACCTCGGCCCTCGACACCGAGTCGGAGGAGGCGATCCGCGAGGCGCTCGGCAATCTGATGAAGGGCCGCACCACCATCGCCATCGCGCACCGGCTCTCGACCCTGAAGGATTTCGACCGGATCGTCGTGCTCGACGGCGGCCAGGTGATCCAGGACGGCTCGCCCGACCGGCTGGTCCATCTCGACGGGTTCTACCGCGACCTGATCCAGCGCGAGACCATCAAGCTGTCGCGCGAGGCGGCGTAAGCGCCCCTCGACGACACCGCCCTTCGTGAAGGCTCGTATCGGAACCCTCCCCCACGACCGGGAAGGGTTCTGCCGCGTGAATCCCGGTCGTCACCGGACCATCGACGTGCGCCGCCGCACATTCCGACGTTCCCGCCTCGATCGCGCCCGCCGGATTG
The DNA here is from genome assembly GCF_001653715.1 of Methylobacterium platani. Lineage (GTDB taxonomy): Bacteria > Pseudomonadota > Alphaproteobacteria > Rhizobiales > Beijerinckiaceae > Methylobacterium > Methylobacterium platani. The sequence continues at coordinate 90,060 of NZ_LWHQ01000010.1, read as the reverse complement.
GTGCGATGCGGTGAACCTTCCGCTGGGTTCGTCGTTCTACGATGGAGCCGCTTGCTGCCGGGGAATGCTCCCAGCGCCTCCCGCGGCGGGCAACGACCAACCCGACACATCGAGACCGACGATGCTGAAGACCATCACCTATGCGATGATCGGCGTCCTGGCCTGCGGGCTGGTGGTGGCCGTGATCGGCGCCTCCGGCGCGATCGGGGGCTGACGGAACATGCGAGAAGGCCCGTCCCTCGCGGGACGGGCCTTCTCGCCCTCGCCTCTCCCGGTCCTCGCTTCTGCCGGCCCTGGCCACTCCGGGCTCATTTCTCCCGGAACGCCCGGGCGACCTGATCGGCGAGCGGCTTGATGAAGAAGCTCAGCACCGTGCGGCTCTCCGTCTGGATGAAGGCCTCGACCGGCATGCCGGGGCTGAGCTTCACCGCGCCGAGGCGCTTCAGCTCGCTGTCCGGGACCGAGACGCGGGTGGTGAACATGCCCTGGCCGGTGCGCGGGTCGATGGTCAGATCGGGCGAGATCCGCGACACTGCGCCCGTGACGACCGGCGTCGTGCGCTGGTTGAAGGCCGAGAACCGCAGCGACGCCACCTGGCCGAGATGGACCTGATCGATGTCCTGGGGCGCGAGCTTCGCCTCGACGGTCAGGTGATCGGCGGTCGGCACGATCTGCATGATCTCGGCACCCGGCGCCACCACGCCGCCCACGGTGTGGACCGCGAGCTGGTGCACCAGCCCGTCCTGCGGCGCGCGGATCTCGACGCGCTTGAGCTGATCCTGGGCGGTGATGCGCCGCTCGGCGTATTCCGACATCTTGCTGCGAATCTCGGCCAGCTCCTTGCCGACCTCGGTGCGCAGGTCCTGGTCGATCTGCAGGATCTGCAGCCGCGTCTCGGTGATCCGGCCGCGCACCTGGGCGATGGTCGAGACCAGCGTCCCCTTCTCGCCCTCCAGCCGCGCGAGGTCGCGCTCGAGCGCGCTCACCCGCTGGATCGGCACCAGCTTCTTCTCCCACAGGTCGCGCACGCCGCCGAGCTCCCGCTCGATCAGGACGATCTCCCGGACCTTGGCGGCGATCTGCTCGTCGAGGCCGCGGATCTGCTCGTCGAGCTGGCCGACCCGCTCGGCGAGCTGGGACTTCTGGCCCTCGCGGGCGCTAGCCCTCGTCTGGAACAGCCGGCGCTCGCCGTTCATCAGCCCGGCGACCACCGGGTCGGCGGCCCGGGCGGCCAGCTCGGCCGGGAAGGTCACGTCGGCGGCCCCGTCGCGCTCGGCGTCGAGGCGGGCCCGGCGGGCGGTCGATTCGTCGATCGAGCGGGTGACGATGGCGAGGTTGGCCTGCAGCACCGTCTCGTCGAGGCGCAGCAGCACGTCGCCGGCCGCGACCCGGTCGCCGTTCTTCACCCGGAGCTCGCCGACGACGCCCCCGGTCGGGTGCTGCACCTTCTTGACGTCGGACTCGACCACCAGCGTGCCGGCGGTGACGACGGCGCCGGAGAATTCCGCCGTGGCGGCCCAGCCGCCGGCGCCGACGAACAGCAGCGCGCCGCCGACCGCGCTCGCCAGCAGGTGGCGGCGGATCGAGGCCTGGGTCGCGGGCGCGATGCGGGCCTCGGGGCTGATCGGGTTCATCACGAACGCCCTCCCTGGGCGACCTTGAGGCTCAAAGGAACGAAGCCGGCGGCGAATCCCGACGGGGCGGCGGGCATCGCGCGCGGCCGGGTGAGGGTCGGCAGGATCTCGTCGCGGGGGCCGAGCGCCTGGACGCGGCCATGCGCCATCACCATCACCTGGTCGAGGGCGGCGAGCGCGCTCGGCCGGTGGGCGATCACCACCACGATGCCGCCGCGCTCCCGCACCCCGGCGATCGCCTCGGTGAGGGCGGCCTCGCCCTCCTGGTCGAGATTGGCGTTCGGCTCGTCGAGCACCACCAGGAAGGGGTCGCCGTAGAGCGCGCGGGCGAGCGCCAGACGCTGGCGCTGGCCGGCCGAGAGCAGCGCGCCGCGCTCGCCGATCTGGGTCTGGTAGCCCTCCGGCAGCCCCAGGATCAGGTCGTGGACCCGGGCGGCCTTGGCGGCCGCGATGATTCCCTCGGCCTCGGCGCCGGGCCGGAAGCGCGCGATGTTGGCCGCCACCGTGCCGGGGAACAGCTCGACCTCCTGGGGCAGGTAGCCGACGTGGCGGCCGAGCTCGTGGGGCCGCCACTGGTCGAGGCGGGCGCCGTCGAGGCGCACCACCCCGCGGAACGGGGCCCAGATCCCGACGAGGAGGCGCGCGAGCGACGACTTGCCCGAAGCGCTGTGGCCGACGATGCCGAGCCCCTGCCCGGCCTGCAGCGTCAGGCCGACGTCGAGGACGGTGAGGCGCTGGCTTCCGGGCGGGGCGACGCTTGCCTGCTCGACGGTCAGGGTCCGGCACGGCGCCGGCAGGGACAGGCCCTCGGGCTCCGCGCCGGCGGCCTCGAGGGCGGCGCCGAGATGGCGCCAGCACTCGCGGGCGGCGGAGAAGGTCTTCCAGTAGCCGATCGCCTGATCGATCGGCGCCAGCGCCCGGGCGCTGAGGATCGAGCCGGCGATGATGACGCCGGCGGTGGCCTCCTGGCGGATCACCAGGAAGGCGCCGACGCCGAGCACCGCCGATTGCAGCACCACCCGCAGCACCTTCGAGGCGTTGTGGATCGCCCCGGTGATCTCGGCGGTGCGCTCCTGGGTGGCGTGCGAGGCGGCGTTGACCCGGGCCCACAGGCCGGCGAGGTCGGGCTCCATGCCCAGCGCCCGCACCGTCTCGGCGTTGCGCCGGCTCGATTCGGCGACGAAGCCGCGGGCCGCCGCCGCCTCGCGGGCGTCGCGGGCATGGTGGCGGGTGAGGACCTCGGCCAGGATCGTCAGGCCGACGAGCGCCAGCGCGCCGACGAGGGTGGTGAGCCCGATCCAGACGTGGAAGGCGAAGAGCAGGCCGAGATAGACCGGGACCCAGGGCAGGTCGAACAGCGCGCCCGGGCCCCCGCCCGCCAGCGCGGAGCGGATCTGGTCGAGGTCGCGCATCGGCCGCAGGCCGTCGGCCTCGGGCCGGCCGCGCAGAGGCAGGGTCACGATGGCGCGGAAGACCCGCCGGCTCAGCGCCTCGTCGAAGGCCCGGCCCGCCCGCAGGAGCAGGCGCGACCGGATCAGGTCGAAGAAGCCCTGGCCGAGATAGAGCACCAGCACGATCAGGCTGAGGCCGACCAGCGTCGCCACGCTGCGGCTCGGGATCACCCGGTCGTAGACCTCGAGCATGTAGAACGAGCCGGCGAGCGCCAGCAGGTTGACGGCGCCGCTGAGCACCGCGACGCCGATGACGACGTGGCGCAGCTGCGCCAGGGCCGCGACGATCGGCGGGGCCGAGCCGGCCCGGGACCGCCCGAGGCCGAAGGCGGCGAGCGCGTCGTGCCGCAGGCCCTCGCCGGGAGCGGCGGGGGCGCCCTCTCCGGCGGACGGCATCTCGGCGCGCAGGCGGCGCAGGGCCGGCCCGGCGATGTCGAGGGCGGCGGCGCAGGCGCGCCGGAGGGAATCGGGCCGCGTCGGGCGGGGGGCGGTGACGGTCACGGGATGGCGGGCTCCGTGTGGCGGCGCGCGGCGGCCGCCGGCGGGCCCGGAGGGCTCGGACGGCGGCGGCGGCGCGTCGATGCGGGGGATGGTGTGCCGGCGGGGACGCCGCCGGTACGGGACCCCGCCCGCCGGTCCACGGACCGGCGGGCGGGGCGTCACGATCCTCAGACGAGGTAGTCGTGGAAGGTGAAGTGCTGGGCGCCGTTGTTCATCAGGCTGAGATGGGCGCCCGCCACGTCCTGGCCGTGATAGGTGGCGCTGTCGACGTAGAGGTTGCGGTCGCCGCGGCCCTGGCCGGCCCAGACGTCGTTGATGAAGTTCACCGCGACGTCGTGGTTGCCCTGGGCCCAGTCGCCGCGCACGGAGATCAGGTCCGACTGGCCGGAGCCGTGCAGGGCATGAGCGGTCTGGACCCCTCCGATCTGCTTGCCGTCGACCGAGATCGTGTACTTGGCGTCGCCCCAGAGGGCGTCCTGGCTGATCTTCAGGAGCAGCTGGTCGGAGCCGCTGCCGAGGCTGACGCTCGGCTGCGCCGTGCTGCCGGTCGTCGTGGTGGTGGCCGGCGCCGTCGTCGTCGTCGTCGCGGGTGCGGTCGTCGTCGGGGCGGGGGCCGTCGTGGTGGTGGTGCCGGTCACCGTGTGGTCGCCGCCGCCGGCCGGGGTCGCGGCGGTGTTGTTCGTGACCAGCTCGAGGTGCGAGCGGATCGCGTTCATGTCCTTGAACAGGTTGTCGGCCTGGCTCTGGCTGACGCCCTGCTCGAGGTAGGCGAGCTGCATCGTGTTCGGGCCGGACGTGTCGGTGACGTAGCCGCCGTAGTTCTGGTAGGCCTTGGCCAGCGCCATGCCCTCGGAGGTCGTGATGCCGATCTTCGTCAGGTCGACGTCCTTGGGGATCGCGAACAGCGAGCCGAGCGGGATGCTGCCCGAGTAGCCGCTGGTGTTGCTGTCGGCGGTGGTCGCCGGCCAGACGTAGGGCGTGCTCTGGCTGCCGGCCTGGGTCGTGGCGATCGCCATCGCGACGGCGTGGTCGATGTGACCCGCATCGAGGTCCGACTTCTGCACCACGCCGCCCATCAGCGACATGCCGGCGGCGCGGATGCCCTCGTGCGCGCCCGGCACGTTGGCGATGCCGTCACCCGTCACGGTGTTCTCGGCCAGGTAGGTGGCGTGGTAGCTGTTGGCGCCGGTCTTCGCGCCGAGCCAGGTCTCGATGTAGTGCTGGCCGTCCTCGGAGACGATGATCGCCCAGCCGTCACCGGTCTTGAACTGCAGGTCGGTCGGCGTCCGCATCTGGAACGTGCCGTTCGACGACGGGCCGCCGAAGGTCCAGTCGGTGTTGGTGGCGCGGCCTTCGAAGCTCCAGGTCGCCATCGGGTCGGTCGACTTGGCCTGGTAGATCGGAATCGCGTCCTGGCCGATCCAGGTGTTCACACCGGCCTGATGCTGGATGGAGGCGGTCTGCGCTCCGGATGCGGCCTGGAACTGGGCACTGGACCCGATCGGGGTGTTCCAAATGCTGCTCGGCGCAAAAGGCTGCGCGACCGTTTCATAAGCCATGTATCACTTCCGGTTCTATGGAAAGGCAGCCGGACCGCAGGACGCGGCGGCAGCAATGCATCATCGCGAGAAGATCCGGGCCCGTCCGGGGCCCGATCCGATGCGCAACGCAGAAAATAAGTAGCAATGCTTGCCTGTCAAGCCTGGGTTAATAATCGTAGTCTTGTCGATACTTGTTCAAATAATCCTGTGCCGAATGCGCGCGAGCGCGTGATTCGCCGATTCGTCCGTGGAAGGATCGGCGAGTGAATGGCGGGCGAAGCAGCAGCTGCAGGTCGACCGGCCAAGTGATCTGCCGCGACAACTCTCCGCGTATTGGCGCAATGCAGCAACTCGGCCGTATTGGCGGGGTGCCGACCGGTCCATGCCGCTGTCCAACAGCTCAGCTTTCCATCCGTACTCAAGATGAATGATCGTCCCGAAATGGCACGCCCTTTCGCGAGCGGTGATGTTTCCGCCGGCTCAGCGCAGCGAAGCTGTCGGTCGACTGCGCCGGGCCGGACCGCCGGGCAGATCACCCTCGCCCACCATGCAGTCATGCCGGAGGCGTGGATTGGCGGTTCGAAGAACAGGCGGCATCCGATACACCCGAAGACTTGCAGAGCCGCTCCCGTCACGGAGTGATGCGGCGTCGCGCCGGCGGCAAAGATTGCCGATTCAAAGCGCGGACCGGCCGCGCCCGAAACATCGCCGAAAGGCGTAGGCACCCGCTCTCGCCCACCTCGAAAGGCTGTGTGCGCAGCCGGCCTAAGGCTCCTTCCACAATGCAGTCTCCAATGTGACAGTGACGTCCACTGCGAATCCTTCCTGTCGAAAGCAGATGCCATGCTTTATTCGGACGAGACGACCGTCGATTCGACGTTCAATCCCGTTCAGGCCGGCAGCAATGCATCGTCCGGGGTCCCGGCTCCGGCCGAGCAGGTTCCTGCAGGCGCGGACTCGACGGAGGAGGCGGGCGCCGCCGGCAAGGTCGCCGCGTTGATCGCCGCCGCGCCGGTCGGCTCGAGCGGCCTGCCCGACACGACGGCCCCGGCCCAGACCATCAAGGACCTCGCGATCACCCCGGGCTCGGCGGCGGCGGCGCAGAACGTGGCGTTCTGCTGCGGCACCTGCGGTTACGTGAACTGCCCGTCCCGCATCCTCGAAATGGGGGCGAGCAGCATCCTGTCGTCGAACGGGCAGCTGCCCGGCTACGGCAGCGGCGCGCCGATGGGCGCCGCCACCACCTTGCCCGGCGGGGCGGAGACCGCCGCGGCCGGTCCGTCGAAGACCCAGATCGCGACCCTGAGCGGCCCGATCACCACGGCGGTCGCCGCGCAGAAGCCCGCCACCAGCTTCGCGACCACGTCGCTGGCCACCACGAGCACCGGCACGACGGCCGCCACCACCGCGAACAAGATCGTTCTCGAGAACCAGAAGACCGGCAACCCGGTCAGCGAGTGGGGCATCGACGGCGCCGGCGACAGCAACATCGAGGGCTTCGCCACCGACATCAGCACGAACGTCGGCAACACCGTCAGCTTCAAGATCAACACCGACTCGAACAACTACCGGATCGACATCTACCGGCTCGGCTATTACGGCGGCCTGGGCGCGCGCAAGATCGACACGATCCAGCATACCGGGGTGCAGAACCAGCCCGCCCCCCTGCGCGACGCCTCGACCGGCCTCGTCGATGCCGGCAACTGGTCGGTCTCGGCGTCGTGGAGCGTGCCGGCGGACGCGGTCTCGGGCGTCTACATCGCCAAGCTGACGCGCCAGGACGGGACGGCGGGCGTCAACGAGATCCCGTTCATCGTCCGCGACGATTCGAGCCGCAGCGACGTCATCTTCCAGACCGCCGACCAGACCTGGCAGGCCTACAACCCCTGGGGCGGCGCCAACTTCTACGGCGGCAACGGCCCGGCCACCGGCCAGGGTGGAGGCCGGGCCTACGCGGTGAGCTACAACCGCCCGATCACCACGCGCGGCGGCGGCCTCGCGGCCGGTCCGCAGGACTACATCTACGGCGCCGAGTTCCCGGCGATCATGTGGCTCGAGCAGAACGGCTACGACGTCTCGTACATGTCGGGCGTCGATGCCGACCGCAACGGCGCCCTGATCAAGAATCACAAGATGTATCTCGACGTCGGCCACGACGAGTACTGGTCGGGCCAGCAGCGCACCAACGTCGAGGCGGCGCGGGACGCCGGCGTCAACCTGTCGTTCTGGAGCGGCAACGAGGTCTACTGGCGCACGCGGTTCTCCAACAGCATCAGCAGCGACGCCACGCCGTACCGCACGCTGGTCTCGTACAAGGAGACCTGGGGGGCGAACCAGGACCTCGACCCGACCAACCAATGGACCGGCACCTTCCGCGATCCCCGCGGGCCGGCCGGGACGATCGGCAACAACAATCCCGAGAATGCCCTCACGGGCACGATCTTCCAGGTCGATTCCTACGTCCTCGACACGATCCAGGTGCCCTACGACGACGCCAACCTGCGCTTCTGGCGCAATACCAGCGTCGCCAACCTGCAGCCGGGGCAGACCGCCTCGCTCAACAAGAACTATCTCGGCTACGAGTGGGACGAGGCGCCCGACAACGCCTCGGCGCCGGCCGGGCTGGTGCGCCTGTCCTCGACCACGGTCGACGAGACGACGTACCTCCAGGATTACGGCAACACCACCGGCAAGGGTACGGCGACGCACAGCCTGACGCTCTACCGCGCCCCGAGCGGCGCCCTCGTCTTCGGCGCCGGCAGCGTCTACTGGTCGTGGGGCCTGTCGGCCAACCACGACAACGAGGCGACGCCGACCGACCCGCGGATCCAGCAGGCGATGGTCAACCTGCTGGCCGACATGGGCATCCAGCCGGGAACCCTCGACCCCAACCTGAAGCCCGCCACCGCCTCGACCGACCGCACCGCGCCGACCTCGACCATCACCACGCCGAGCGCCGGCACCACCGTGGCGGCGTTCAAGACCGTGACCATCACGGGGACGGCGAGCGACGTCGGCGGCGTGGTCGCAGGCGTCGAGGTCTCGACCGACAACGGCGTGACCTGGCGCGCGGCGACGGGCGACGAGAACTGGAGCTACACCTTCGCGCCGCAAGTCGGCGGCACCTACGTGATCCGCTCCCGGGCGACGGACGACAGCGTCAACTTGGAGAGCCCGTCGGCCGGACGGACCCTCACGGTGACGGCGCCGACCGCCCAGACGCTGTTTTCCGGCTCGGCGAAGCCGCAGGTGATCAACACCGCCGATACCGATCCGATCGAGCTCGGCGTCCAGTTCCAGAGCTCGACCGCCGGCACGATCAGCGGCATCCGCTTCTACAAGGGCTCCCAGGACATGGGGACCCATACCGGGACCCTGTGGTCGAGCACCGGCCAGAAGCTGGCGACCACGACCTTCACCGGCGAGACCACCGACGGCTGGCAGACCGCCACCTTCTCGACACCGGTGACGATCAGCCCGGGCACGACCTATACGGCGTCCTACCATACCGACCGCGGCCATTATTCGAGCAATGTCGGCTACTTCACCACGCCGGTCACCAGCGGGTCGCTGACGGCCTCGACCAATAACGGCGTCTTCGTCTACGGCAGCACCAGCGCCTTCCCGACCCAGACCTTCCAGAACAGCAATTTCTGGGTCGACGTGCTGTTCAATCCCGGGGGCACGACGACCAACCAGGCGCCGACGGCGGTCAACGACACCGGGCCGGCGGTGACGCAGAACACCCCCGTCACCTTCTCGACCTCGACGCTGCTGGCCAACGACACCGACCCGAACGGCGACCCGCTCACCGTGACGGGCGTCACCAGCGGAACCGGCGGCACCGCGACGCTCAACACCACCAACGCGACCGTCACCTTCACGCCGACCACCGGCTTCACGGGGGCGGCGAACTTCACCTACGCGATCTCCGACGGGCGCGGCGGCACCGCCTCGGCCAGCGTCGCCCTCACCGTCTCGCCGCCCGGTACCGGTCCGGTCAGCCTGTTCCCGATCGGCACGCCGGCGACGACCAACACCAACGACACCAGCCCGGTGGAGCTGGGCGTGAAGTTCCAGAGCTCGACCGCCGGCACGGTCAGCGCGATCAAGTTCTACAAGGGCACCCTGGATACCGGCACCCATACCGGGACCCTGTGGTCGAGCAGCGGCCAGAAGCTCGCCACCGTGACCTTCGCCAACGAGACGGCGAGCGGCTGGCAGACCGCGACCTTCTCGAGCCCGGTCGCGCTCACCGCCGGCACGACCTACACGGCGTCCTACCACACCAATGCCGGCCGCTACTCGACGACCAACAACGGCTTTGCCAGCCCGGTCACGAGCGGCCCGCTGACCGCGCCGTCCTCCGGCAACGGCGTCTACGCCTACGGCGCCACCAGCGCCTTCCCGACCCAGACCTTCCAGAACACCAACTACTGGGTCGACGTCGTCTTCAATCCGGGCGGCACGACGACCAACCAGGCGCCGACGGCGAACAACGACACCGGTCCGGCGGTGACGCAGAACACTCCCGTCACCTTCTCGACCTCGACGCTGCTGGCCAACGACACCGACCCGAACGGCGACCCGCTCACCGTGACGGGCGTCACCAGCGGAACCGGCGGCACCGCGACGCTCAACACCACCAACGCGACCGTCACCTTCACGCCGACCACCGGCTTCACGGGGGCGGCGAACTTCACCTACGCGATCTCCGACGGGCGCGGCGGCACCGCCTCGGCCAGCGTCGCCCTCACCGTCTCGGCCACCGGTACCGGCCCGGTCAGCCTGTTCCCGACCGGCACGCCGGCGACGACCAACACCAACGACACCAGCCCGGTGGAGCTGGGCGTGAAGTTCCAGAGCTCGACCGCCGGCACGGTCAGCGCGATCAAGTTCTACAAGGGCACCCTGGATACCGGCACCCATACCGGGACCCTGTGGTCGAGCACCGGTCAGGCCCTGGCGACCGCGACCTTCGCCAACGAGACGGCGAGCGGCTGGCAGACCGCGACCTTCTCGAGCCCGGTCACCCTTACCGCCGGCACGACCTACACGGCGTCCTACCACACCAATGCCGGCCGCTACTCGACGACCAACAACGGCTTTGCCAGCCCGGTCACGAGCGGCCCGCTGACCGCGCCGTCCTCCGGCAACGGCGTCTACGCCTACGGCGCCACCAGCACCCTCCCGACCCAGACCTTCCAGAACACCAACTACTGGGTCGACGTCGTCTTCAATCCCAACAGCAGCGCCGCCAACCAGGCGCCGACGGCGAACAACGACACCGGGCCGGCGGTGACGCGCAACACTCCCGTCACCTTCTCGACCTCGACGCTGCTGGCCAACGACACCGATCCGAACGGCGACCCGCTCACCGTGACGGGCGTCACCAGCGGAACCGGCGGCACCGCGACGCTCAACACCACCAACGCGACCGTCACCTTCACGCCGACCACCGGCTTCACGGGGGCGGCGAACTTCACCTACGCGATCTCCGACGGGCACGGCGGCACCGCCTCGGCCAGCGTCGCCCTCACCGTCTCGGCCACCGGCTCCGGCCCGGTCAGCCTGTTCCCGACCGGCACGCCGGCGACGACCAACACCAACGACACCAGCCCGGTGGAACTGGGCGTGAAGTTCCAGAGCTCGACCTCCGGCACGGTCAGCGCGATCAAGTTCTACAAGGGCACCCTGGATACCGGCACCCATACCGGGACCCTGTGGTCGAGCAGCGGCCAGGCCCTGGCGACCGCGACCTTCACCGACGAGACGGCGAGCGGCTGGCAGACCGCGACCTTCTCGAGCCCGGTCGCCCTCACCGCCGGCACGACCTACACGGCGTCCTACCACACCAATGCCGGCCGCTACTCGACGACATCCAACGGCTTCGCCAACGCGGTGACGAGCGGATCGCTGACCGCGCCGGCGAGCGACTCGTCGGGCGGCAACGGCGTCTTCGCCTATGGCAGCACCAGCCTGTTCCCGACCCAGTCCTACAACCGGTCCAACTACTGGGTCGACGTCGTCTTCAACCCGTCGGCGGCGGCCTGAAGCTTACCGTCACGCGACATCGCGCAAGGGGGGATAACCACGATGATCACCGAAACCTATACCGACGGCATCAGCGAGATCACCGTGACCGGCTCGATCGTGCGGGTCGACCTGATGAGCCTGTCGCCGTCCGAGCGCGACGCCCACGGCAACCCGGTGCCGGTGGTGCGCCAGCGCCTGATCCTGCCGGCCGACGCCTTCGCCAACGCCGCCGACCTGATGCAGCAGGTCAAGGCCAGCCTGATCGAATCCGGCATCGTCAGCCCCGGCCAGCCGGTGCGGGAGCCGGTGCCCTTCGCCGGCGGCCGCCCGGGCCGCAACACCTCGCCGAACTTCTCCTGACCTCCGAGAAAGCCGGGCGCCGCCGTGGATACCGGACTGCACTGCCTCGTCGCCGTCGCACGCCACCACGGCGTCGATCTCGATACGGAGCGCCTCGCCCACGCCTACGCGGCGGGGGACGAGGCGGTGTCGGCCTCGCGGCTGACCCGGATGGCCCGGGAGGTCGGCCTCAGGGCCGGCCGCACCCGCCTGTCCTTCGCGAGCCTCACCGATCTCGGCGGCGCCTTCCCGGCGCTGGCGCATCTCAGGAACGGCAACTGGGTCGTCGTCACCGGCACCGACCGGCACGGGCCGGCGCCGCGGCTCGTCGTGTTCGACCCCAAGGCCGCCCGGCTCGAACCGTTCCTGCTCGACGAGGAGGCCTTCTGCGCCGCCTGGGGCGGCGAGATGCTGCTGCTGCGCCCGCGGGCCCGCCGCCGCACGCCGGACGGTCGCCGGCCGTTCGGGCTCCTGTGGTTCATCCCCGAGATCCTGCGCCAGCGCCGGCTGTTCTCGGACGTGATCGTGGCGGCGCTGGCGCTCTACGCCGTCGGCCTCGCGGTGCCGCTGTTCTCCCAGCTCGTCATCGACCGGGTGCTGACCCACGAATCCTACGCCACCCTCACGGTGCTCGCCGGCGGCGTGGTGCTGGCGCTCGTCTTCGAGGCCTGCTTCACCTTCCTGCGGCGCTACCTGCTGCTCTACGCCTCGAACCGCATCGACATCCGGGTCGCGGTGAAGACCTTCGCGCATCTCCTCGGCCTGCCGCTGGCGCATTTCGAGCAGGTGCCGGCGGGCATCCTGGTCAAGCACATGCAGCAGGCCTCGCGGGTGCGGGAATTCCTGACCGGGCGGCTGCTGACTACGGCGCTCGACGCCTGCTCGCTCCTCGTCTTCGTGCCGGTGCTGCTGCTTTACAGTGCCAAGCTGACCCTGGTGGTGCTGGTCTTCACCGGCCTCGTCGCCCTCACCATCGCGGCCCTGATCGGGCCGTTCCGGCGCCGGCTCCAGGCGCTCTACGACGCGGAAGGCGAGCGCCAGGCGCTGCTCGTCGAATCGGTCCAGGGCATGCGCACGATCAAGTCCCTGGCGATGGAGCCGATCCAGGGCCGCCAGTGGGAGGATGCCTCGGCCCAGGCCGTGCAGATGCGCTACGGCGTCGAGCGGATCTCGGCCATCGCCCAGGCCGTCACGGGGCTGCTCGAGAAGCTCACCTCGGTGGCGATCATCGGGCTCGGCGCGATGGACGTGTTCGACCGCACGATGACCGTCGGCGCGCTCGTCGCCTTCAACATGCTGGCCGGCCGCGTCTCGGGCCCGCTGGTCCAGATGCTGACCATGGCGCACGAGTACCAGGAGGTCGCGCTCTCGGTGAGGATGCTCGGCGAGGTGATGAACCGGGCGCCCGAATCCGAGGGGCCGTCCCGCGGCCTGTGCCCGCCGGTGCGCGGCGAGATCACCTTCGAGGACGTGCGCTTCGCCTACGGACCGGACCGGCCGCCCGCCCTCGATTCGGTGTCGTTCACCCTGGAAGCCGGCAGCATCGTCGGGGTGGTGGGCCGCAGCGGCTCGGGCAAGACCACCATCACCCGGCTGATCCAGCGGCTCTATCCCGTCCAGCAGGGCCTGGTGCGCCTCGACGGGCACGACATCCGCGAGATCGACCTCGCGCACCTGCGCCGCCAGGTCGGCGTGGTGCTGCAGGACAGCTTCCTGTTCCGCGGCACGGTGCGGGAGAACATCGCGGCGGCCAAGCCCTCGGCGAGCTTCGAGGAGATCGCCGAGGCTGCCCGCGCCGCCGGCGCCGACGAGTTCATCGAGCGCCTGCCGCGGGGCTTCGAGACGATGCTGGAGGAGAACGCCTCGAACCTCTCCGGCGGCCAGCGCCAGCGGCTCGCCATCGCCCGCGCCCTCGTCACCGATCCGCGGCTGCTGATCCTCGACGAGGCGACGAGCGCCCTCGATCCCGACAGCGAGGCGATCATCCGGCGCAACCTGCGCCGCATCGCCCGGGGCCGCACGGTGCTGATCGTCTCGCATCGCCTCGCCACCCTGGTCGACGCCAACGCGATCCTCGTCATCGACGGCGGCCGCCTCGTCGCGACCGGGCGCCACGACCAGCTGCTGACCTCCTGCACGACCTACCGCCACCTGTGGAACCAGCAGACGAGGCAGGCCGCATGAGCGCGTCGCACACCGAGAGCGCGTCCCGCGCCGAGGACGGCCCCGGCGACGAGGTCGCCCGGCCGCCGCTCGCCTCCGTGCCGCCCTCCGACCCGGGCCCCGCGCAAGCCCCGCCCCGCGGCGAGGTGGTGAGGCTGCCGGCCCGGCGCCGCCCGGCGGTCGTGTCGGACTTCCAGCCCGACGCGCTCGCGGTCGAGGAGCGGGCGCCGCCCCGCGTCGCCCGGGCGACGCTCTACGCCGTCGCCGCCCTGCTGGCGACCGGGGTGGCATGGTCGTGCCTGTCGGAGATCGACGAGATCGCGAGTGCCCGGGGCCGGCTCGTCACCACGGTGCCGAACATCGTCGTCCAGCCGCTCGAGACCGCGGCGATCCGCTCGATCGCCGTCGCGGTCGGACAGTCGGTCAAGGCCGGCGAGACCCTGGCGGTGCTCGATCCGACCTTCAGCGAGGCCGACGTGCAGCAGCTCACCGCCCGGCTCGCCGCGGCGGAGGCCCTGGTGACCCGGCTCGAAGCGGAGGATGCCGACCGGGACGCCGCCTTCGACCTGAAGCGCCCCGAACAGGCGCTGGAAGCCCGCCTCGCCAAGCAGCGCCGGGCCCTGCGCGACAGCCGGTTGCGCGGCCTCGACGAGGAGCTGGCGCGGGCCCAGTCGAGCCTCGACCGCAACCGCCGCGAGGAGAGCGTGCTGCTCGCCCGTCTCGAGGGCCTGCGCGAGATCGAGGGGATGCGCACGACGCTGCTGGAGCAGCAGATCGGCTCGAAGCTCAACCTGCTCCAGACCCGCGACGCCCGCCTCGACGTCGAGGCCTCGCTGGTGCGCACCCGCGGCGCGCAAGTAGAGGCGCGCCACGACCTCGCCAAGGCCACCGCCCAGCGCCAGGCCTTCCTCGACGAGACCGGCCGCACCGTGCTCGAAGCGCTGGCCGAGGCGCGCGAGAAGCGCACCGTGGCGGCGGAGGAATTGCGCAAGGCGACCTTGCGGCGCCAGCTCGTGACGCTCACCGCGCCCGCCGACGGCATCGTCCTCGACATCGCCCAGCGCGGCGCCGGCTCGGTGGTCAAGCAGGCCGAGCCGCTGTTCACGCTGGTGCCGGCGGGCAGCCCGCTCGAGGCCGAGGTGATGATCCATCCCCGCGACGTCGGCCACGTCGCGGCCGGCCAGCCCGCCCGGGTGAAGCTCGATGCCTTCCCGTTCCAGAAGCACGGCACGATCGCGGGCCATGTCCGCACGGTGAGCCGCGACGCCTTCCCGTCCGACGCGGAGGGGCGCAATGCCGGGCCGGGCCAGCCCACCGCCCTGTTCTACCGCGCCCGCATCGGCCTCGACGACACCTCCCTGCGCGCCCTGCCCCCGGGCGCCGGCCTGATCCCCGGCATGGCGGTGCAGGGCGAGGTCCGGGTCGGCCAGAGGCGGGTGATCGCGTATTTCCTGTACCCGCTGATGCAGGTGGCGGACGAGGGCATCCGGGAGCCGTGAGGGACACGAAAGCCTCCGACGACACAGAGGTCGATCCCCTCCGGTTTTGCCTAATTCTCTTGAATATTCGTTGACACGATCAGGCGATGGTCCCGTTCACGGCCTCGTGCTGAGGAGTTGGTCGATCGAAGATCGGCGAACCCTTCGGGATGAGGCGGCAGGATAGGATATCCCGGATCAACCGAATTAAATCGACACGAAAATCTGCCGAACAGGCTCCGAGACGGGGTGGAAAACCCCTCGATAACGGTGTCACGAGTCGATCAGGCTCGCCGGCGGGAGATCGTTCGCGCCGTCGACCAGCCGTCCGCCCGGCCGCAGCACGAGCCGCGGCGCGGCGAGATCGTCGTTGTCGATGATCGCGTCGCTGGATGCCTCGGGCTCGCACAGGCCCTCGTACAGGGCGTAGGCCGGGCGGTAGCGCGCGGCATAGAGATCCCGCGCCGCCGCTTCGCCGCCCAGGCGGTCCGCATCCCGGCCGAGCCCGCGCGCCTCCGCCGTCTCGGCCGAGGTCCGGACGAACAGCGTCGCGTCCCAGTGGCCGCGCAGCTCGGGGCGTT
The DNA here is from genome assembly GCF_001653715.1 of Methylobacterium platani. Classification (GTDB taxonomy): domain Bacteria; phylum Pseudomonadota; class Alphaproteobacteria; order Rhizobiales; family Beijerinckiaceae; genus Methylobacterium; species Methylobacterium platani. The sequence continues at coordinate 74,336 of NZ_LWHQ01000010.1, read as the reverse complement.
GGAGGAAGGTGCCGTCGACGATCAGGATCGCATCCTCGGGCGCTACCTGCGGTTCCTGCGCCACCGGCGCATCGGCCTCGAGATCGAAGGATGCGGTCCGGAACCGCCGGTCGCCGCCCGGCCCGAGCGGCGCGAGGAGGAGCGCCACGATCGCCGGGAGATCGCGGGCGTCGTGGTAGTAGCCCTCGGGCGAGTGGCGGCCTCGTGCGTAGCGCACGGCGCGCGGGCGATGGAAACCGTCGACGGAGGTCCGGATCACCGATCGCCCCTGCCCGGCGAGGCGGGCGGCGAGCTCGTCGGCCAGGGTGGTCTTGCCGGAGGCCGTGCGCCCGTCGACCGCGATCCTGACCGGGTGTCCGAGGCGCAGGCGGTCGATCCGTCCGGCGATCTCGCGCAGCATCTCCGTCCTGGTCATGGATGGCCGTCCTTTCCGCGTCCCGGAGGCCGGGTTAGCGGCGCTCCGTGACGGTTCGACGGCGCGAAGGACCGCTACCGGCCGCTCTCAGCGTCCCGCCCACACCGCCCGGGTGCGGGCCCGCAAGACCGCCAGGACCGGCCGGATCGTCTCGCGGACGTGCCCGGCGACCGGATGGTCGAGGACCAGCATGGCGAGAAGCCAGGCGCCGGCGCCGCCGAACCCGGCGAGCACGCCCTGCGGGATCGTGAGGGCGAAGCCGCGTCCCGAGAGCGCGATCACCGCGAGCGGCGGCAGGGCGGTGGCGACCGTGACGAGGGCGCTGATCCGCAGCGCGCCAGCGAAGTCGGCGAGGCTGAAGGGCACCCGGCGACGGATGAACCAGAGGGCGACCCCGACCTGGAGCGGGACGGTGACGAGCTGGGACGCCGCCACCCCGAGCGGCCCGTTGAAGGCGGCGGCGACCATGGTGGCGGCGCTCGGGGGCAGGCTGATCAGGCTCGCCACCAGGGTGTCGCGCAGGCCGCCGCTCGCCAGCAGCACCGGGTAGGTCAGCATCGCCGGGAAGGTCAGCGTCGAGGCGAGCGCCAGCACCTGGACGATCGGCACGCTGGCGATCCACTGCGAGCCGAGCAACACCAGCACCACCGGCTGGGCGATGAGCGCGAGCAGCACGGCCACCGGCCAGAGCACCGCCGTGATGTTGCCGATCGAGGCGAGGTAGGTCGGCGCCAGCGACCGCCCGTCGCGCCGGTCGGCGGCGAACATCGGCAGGATCACCGCGCCGAGGCTGCCGAGGATCATCTTGTCGGGGAGCTGGCTCACCACCTGCGCCCGGCCGTAGAGGCCGACGAGGTCGGGGCCGCCGAAGCGGCCGAGGAGGAAGACCGGCAGGAGGTCGTAGGCGCGGTTGAGGAGCGTCGTCACGCTGGAGAAGCCGCCGATGGCGAGCGCCGTGCGCCAGCCCTGGAGGCACGGGCGGTAGACCCCCGGCTCCGGCCGGCCGGCGAGGCTCAGGGCGACGGTGGCGGCCGCGCTCGCCACCGTCGCCCAGGCGAAGCTCATCGCCCCGAAGCCGAGGAGCGCCAGGACGACGAGGACCACGGCGTAGGCCAGACAGGTGCCGACATTGACCCACATCAGGGCGGCGAACTGGAAGTCCCGCCGCATCAGCGCCATCAGGGGGCCGGAGAACGGCACCAGCAGGAAGCTGAGGGAGAGCACCCGCAGGTAGGATTCGAGCAGCGGCTGGCCGTAGAGGCGCGCCCACAGGCCGGCCGAGGCGAACAGCGCCACCGCGAAGAAGAGCGACAGGGCGAGGAGCACCGTGAAGGCGGTGCGGGCGCTCTGCTGCGACGTCGTCGGCTCGTGGATGATGTAGTTGGTGGTGCCGAAGTCGCGCAGGCCGTCGACGACCTGCACCAGCGCGATGCCGAGCATCGACAGGCCGATCTGCTCGGGGGTGAGCAGGCGCGAGACCAGGGCGGTCTGGCACAGGGTGATCGTCAGGACGAGGTAGCGCTCGCCGGAGACCAGCAGGACGGCGCGCTTGACGAGGCTCATCAAGAATCCCTTGGGGTTGAAACCGCTGCGTGGGGGTGGGAGCGCGTCGCAACCGGCTCAGGACGAGCCGGCGAGCGCGCCGGGCGCCCGCCAGGCCCTGGCCGGCCGCCAGGTGCGGGCGAGCACCGCGAGGTGGCGCACCGGATCGAGGCCGGGGGCGCAGTCCCGCGCCAGCACTGCCCGCGCCTCGGCCGGGCGGCCGAGATCGGCGAGGCGCCGGGCGTGGTCGAGCATCAGCCGGTTGCGGCAGCGCCGGGCCGACGGCGCGAGCTCGGCCGGCATCGCGCCCTCGTCGAGGAGCCGCCCCAGGGTGGCGGCGAGGAGCGGCGGCGCCGGCACGCGCGGCGGGGCGGCCGGCCCGACGAGGGCCGTCGGCCGCGCGACGTAGCGGAACGGCCCCTGCAGGGCGAGGCGGCCCCAGAGGTCGAGGTCCGGCCCGCCGCCGCACCGGAGCGGGAACAGCCCGGCATCGATCGCCGCCGCCCGCTCGACCAGGGCGGCGCTCGCCCGGACCGGGACGCGGCCGACCCGGAGGGCGAAGGCGAACGGATCGGAGATGCGCCCCGAGGGCACGCTCATCGGCAGGAGCGGCCGGCCGGTCCCGGCCGCGACCGGGTTGCCGAACACCGCGACGGCGTCGCCGAAGCGCGTCGCGGCGACGAGCTCGGCGAGGTGGTCCTCGCGCCAGGCATCGCCCGGATCGAGGAAGGCCACCCACTCGGCCCGGGCCGCGCCGATGCCCCGGTTGCGGGCGGCGGCGCGCCGGGCGCCCTCGCCCGCCGGTCCTTCGCCCGCCCGCCCCACGTCGTGGACATCCTCGCGCAGGGCCCGCACCCGGGGGTCCGACGCGGCGGCGGCGATCGCGCCGGCCCCCTCGCCGATCGCCAGGACCTCGTAGTCGCCGAAGGTCTGGGCGCGCAGGGATTCCAGCGCCGGCCCGACGGGCAGGCCGGGGCGGACCGGCAGCACGACCGAGACGCGGGGGGTCGCGGGGGCCATCGCGGTCACGCCCCGGTCCGCGGGGTGCGGCCGGGATTGCCCGCCGCGGTCGCCCCCGCCCGCCCGCCCTCCGGCCGGGCATCGTCGCGGAAGCCCGCCACGCGCCGGGATCCGGGCCGGCTCCCGACGCGGTCCGGGATGTCGAGGGCGTTGCCGCCGGTACCGAGGATGATCAGGGGGCGCTGCATGGCCGTGCCGGGTCTCGACCCAATCCGCCGCGCCGACGCGGCCTTTCTATCAAGGCTATCCGGCCCTCCCCGCAGGGTCAGCATCGCAAACGGCGGCGCCGGGATCTCCGAAAGGCGTAAACCCGCCCGCCGTTCTGGGCAGAGGGGCCGCCGAATTCCACCGCTCCCGCATGCGTGAGCTGCCCCTAGGCTGCCGTTTCACTGTCGCGCGGCGCGAGGCGGCTTCCGGGAGCGTGCCGGCCGATGAGGATCGTCCCCATGGATTTCGTCCCGATGAACTTCGTCCCCACCACCTTCACCCCCGAGAGCCTCACCCCGGAGCACTTCGCCCCCGCGGCTCTCTCGCCTGCGAGCTCCGCCCCCAGGCCGACGCCCGCCATGACGATCGCCTACCTGGTCAATACCGCCCCGGTGACGAGCTCGACCTTCATCCGGCGCGAGATGGCGGCCCTGGAGGCGCAGGGCGTCACGGTGCGGCGCTTCGCGCTGCGACGCTGGCACCAGCCGCTCGTCGATCCGGGGGACATCGCCGATCAGGCGCGCACCCACTACATCCTCAGCGGCAACCTGCCCGGGCTCGCGCTCGCGGCGCTGCGCCAGGCGGTCACCGCGCCGGCGGCCTTCGCCCGCGGCGCCTGGCTCGCCGCCCGGCTCGCCCGCTCAGGCGGCGGCGCGGTGCGCCATGCCGCCTATTTCCTCGAGGCGACGTACTTCCTGCGCGCCCTGCGCCGGGAGGGCATCGACCACACCCACGTGCACTTCTCGTCGAACGCGGCCGCGGTGGCGCTGATCGCCCGGACGATGGGCGGGCCGAGCTACAGCTTCACCGCCCACGGCCCGGACGAGTTCCTGACCGCCGCCGAGGACGGCCTCGCCCTGAAGCTCTCCGGCGCCGCCTTCGCGGTGGCGATCTCGAATTTCTGCCGCGGCCAGCTCCTGCGCTTCGGAGGGGCCGAGCACCGCGACCGCATCGCGGTGGCACGCTGCGGCCTCGACCTGTCGGATTTCGTGCCGTCGGAACGGCCGGCGGGAGAGAGCCGGACCCTGGTCTGCGTCGGCCGGCTCTGCCCGCAGAAGGGGCAGGTCTACCTGCCGGCGGCGGTGGCGGCGTTGCGCGCGACCGAGGCGCCGTTCCGGCTGGTCCTCATCGGCGACGGCGAGAGCCGCCCGGCGATCGAGGCCGAGATCGCCCGCCACGGCGTCGGCGACCTCATCTCCCTGCGCGGCTGGCAGAGCAGCGCCGCGGTGCGCGCGGCCATCGCCGAGTCCCGCGCCCTGGTGCTGCCGAGCTTTGCCGAGGGGCTGCCGATCGTGCTGATCGAGGCGCTGGCGCTCGAGCGGCCGGTGGTCACCACGACGGTGGCGGGCATCCCGGAACTGGTCGACGAGGGCTGCGGCCGCATCGTGCCGCCGGGGGACGGCGCGGCGCTGACGGGCGCGTTGCGCGACATCCTGCGGGCCGACGGCGCGACGCTCGCCGCGATGGGCCGGACGGGCCGCGCCCGCGTCGCCCGCCACCACGACCTCGCGGCCCTGGCGACCACCCTGCGCGGCCTGTTCGCGGCGGCGATCGCCCGGGAGGGACGGGTCCCGGCCCGGGCGGGGCGGCGGGCGGTCGGCCGCGAGGCGGAGGCGGAATCGTAGAGCGCGCACCGCCCGCCCGGGACCGGCAGCTCCCGCGACGGCCGCCGGTCCGGTCACCTCAGGCCGCCTTGCCGGTCGGGACCGCGGCGGGCGCCGCGACGGGGTCGTCCGTCTCCTCCCGCATCTCGCCCTGCCAGCGGGCGACCGCCGCGGTGGCGAGCCCGTTGCCGAGCACGTTGGTGACGGTGCGGCCCATGTCGAGGATCTGGTCGACGCCCATGATCAGCAGGATGCCGGCGGCGGGCAGGCCGAACATCGGCACGGTGGCGGCCACCACCACCAGCGAGGCGCGCGGCACGCCGGCGATGCCCTTGCTCGTCACCATCATGACGAGCAGCATGGTCAGCTGCTCGGTGATGCCGAGATGGATGCCGAAGGCCTGGGCGATGAACAGCGAGGCGAGCGCCTGGTACATCATCGAGCCGTCGAGGTTGAACGAGTAGCCGAGCGGCAGGACGAAGCCGGTGACGCGCGGGCGCACGCCGAACTTCTCCAGCACCTCGACGGTCCGCGGGAAGGCGGCCTCGCTGCTGGCGGTCGAGAAGGCGACGATCATCGGGGTGCGCAGGAGGCGCAGCAGCCGCACGACGCTGTTGCCGAGCACCAGCCAGCCGACGCCGATGAGGAGCGCCCACAGCACCGCCAGCCCGAGGTAGAACACGGCGATGAACTTGCCGTAGTCGATCAGCACGCCGAGGCCCTGGATGGTGACGACCGAGGCCATGGCGGCGAAGACCGCCAGCGGCGCGACCTTCATCACCGCATCGGTGACCTTGAACATCACCGCGGCCAGCCCGTTCAGCATGTGGACCATCGGGTCGGCGTAACGACGGTCGATCGCGCTGAGGCCGAAGCCGAAGAACACCGAGAAGACGAGGATCTGCAGCACCTCGTTCGTCGCCATCGCCGACACGATGCTGGTCGGGAAGACGTGGGTGATGAACTCGCGCAGGTTGATCGAGGCGGCCTTCAGGCCGGTCTGCGCGCCTGCGTCCGGCAGCGGCAGGCCGAGGCTGGCGCCGGGCTGGAAGATGTTGGCGACGAGGAAGCCGAGGGAGAGCGAGACGATCGAGGCGGTGAGGAACCAGCCCATGGCGAGGCCCGCGACGCGGCCGACCGCCTTGGTGTCGCCGAAGCTCGCGATGCCCGACACGATGGTGGCGAAGACCAGCGGCGCGATGATCATCTTGATCAGCCGCAGGAAGATGTCGGTGCCGATGGTGAAGTAGCCGGCGATCTCCTTCGCCTCGGCCGGGCTTGCCGCCATGCCGTGCAGGACCGCGCCGACCGCGACGCCGAGGGCGAGGCCGATCCCGGTATAGAGCGTCAGCCGGCCCGAGCTCCCGGTCGATGTACCGTGCGACAGATCCTGCTGTGCCATTGTTCGTGTTCCTCCCGAGCGTGAACGGATGTGCGGCAAGAACCTGGGCGCGAGTTCACGCGCCCGAGGTTTCCCGCGGATGTCTGGCGTTTCCGTCCGTGATGGTGGGGCGAGGGGTCAGATCGCCGTGAGGGCCTGCGGGCGCGTCAGCCGGTCGGGTTGCAGCACCCTGTCGAGCTGGTCGCGGGCCATCAATCGCTTCTCGAGCACGAGGTCGTAGACGCCCCGGCCCGTGGCGTGTGCCTCCATAGCGACCGCCGTGGCGTTGCGATAGCCGATATAGGGGTTGAGCGCGGTCACGATGCCTATGGATTGTTCGACGCTGGCCCGCAGCCGCTCGCGGTTCGCCGTGATGCCGCGCACGCAATGGACGTCGAGGGTGCGGCAGGCCGCCTCCAGGTGGGCGAGGCTGCGGAACAGGCTGTAGGCGATCACCGGCTCGAAGGCGTTGAGCTGGAGCTGGCCGGCCTCCGCCGCGAAGGAGATCGTCACGTCGTTGCCGATCACCTCGAACGCCACCTGGTTGACGACCTCCGGGATCACCGGGTTGACCTTGCCGGGCATGATCGAGGAGCCGGCCTGGCGCGCCGGCAGGTTGATCTCGTTGAAGCCGGCCCGGGGCCCGCTCGAGAGCAGGCGCAGGTCGTTGCAGGTCTTCGACAGCTTGACGGCGACGCGCTTGAGCACGCCAGAGACCTGCACGAAGGCGCCGCAATCCTGCGTGGCTTCCACCAGGTCCTCCGCCGTGACGAGCGGGATCCCGGTGATGGCGGAGAGCCGCTCGCGCACCAATTCCGCGTAGAGCGGGTGGGCGGTGATGCCGGTGCCGATCGCGGTCGCGCCCATGTTGATCTCGCGGATCAGCAGCTCGGCCTCGCAGAGTCGCGCCTCGTCCTCGGCGAGCATCCGCGCGTAGGTGCCGAATTCCTGGCCGAGCGTCATCGGTACCGCGTCCTGGAGCTGGGTGCGGCCCATCTTGAGGACGTCGCGGAACTCGTCGGATTTCGCCTCGAAGCTGGTGCGCAAGGCCGCCATGGCGTCGACGAGGCGCCGGATCGCGCCGATCCCGGCGATCTTGAGCGCCGTCGGGTACACGTCGTTGGTGCTCTGGCCCATGTTGACGTGCTCGTTGGGATGGAGCCGGCCGTAGTCGCCGCGCTCCGCCCCGAGCATTTCGAGCGCCCGGTTGGCGATCACCTCGTTGGCGTTCATGTTGGTCGAGGTGCCGGCCCCGCCCTGGATCTGGTCGACGACGAACTGGTCGTGCAGGGCGCCGGCCCGGATCTCCAGGCAGGCCGCCACGATGGCGTCGCAGCGCTCGGGATCGAGCAGGCCGAGCTCGCGGTTGGCGAGCGCCGCGGCCTGCTTGATCGCGGCGAGCGCCCGGATCAGGTCGGGGCAGGTCGCGAGCGTGGTACCGGTGATCGGGAAGTTCTCGACGGCGCGCAGGGTGTGGATGCCGTAATAGGCGGATACCGGCACCTCGCGGTCGCCGAGAAGATCGTGCTCGATTCGGGTCGACGGGACGGTCACGGGCCTGCTCCAGGCGTGCGGCCGCGATCCCACGCGCCGGGGCGGCGGGCGGGGATTTCAGGCCGCGTCGAAGGGACGATGTGGGGCCGGGATCGGCCCTGCCGGTTCGAGGAACCGCGGCGCCGTCACCGGATGGCGGCGGGATAATCCCGGCCGTGCGCCGGCGCCAATGCTATGTTCGCCAGGAACTATTCCGGATCCGAATAGTTTGGCGGATCCTCCGCGGCGACCGCCCAGACCTCGTCGAGGAACGAGCGGTGGCGCTCGGCGCTGCGGTAGAGCCGGATGTCCATCGGCATCTCGCGGCCGAGCACCCTGAGGGCGCCGGCGCGGATCTCCGCCTCGACGAGGCTGCGCGGCAGCCAGGCGATGCCGTGGCCGCCGAGCGCCATCGAGCGCAGGGCCTCGGCCATCGAGTTCTCGTTGGTGTGGACCGGATAGGTCGCCGGCGCATCCTCGGCGGATTGCGCGATGCCGGCGAGCCGCCCGAGGAACGAGCCGCGGGAATATTGCAGGAGCGGCAGGCGGCCCCGCGCATCCGGCACCAGCCCGCGGGGCGAGGCCACGGCGGCGAGGCTGTCGCGGCCGACGATCCGGCAGGGATAGCGCTCGGGGTCGAGGGGAATCGGGATGCCCGGGTGGTGATAGGTCAGGAGCAGGTCGTAGCCGCCCTCGACCAGGGCCTGGACGCAGATGTTGAAGTTGTCCGGCAGCACCCGGCTCGCCACCGGCCCGAGCGCGTCGCGGATGCGCCCGAGCCAGCGCGGCAGGAACGACAGGCAGAGCGAGTGGAGCGCCGTGATCGTCACCACCGGCAGCCCGGCGCCGTCGCTGCGGGCGCGAAAATCCGCCCGGCTCAAGGTGAGGAGCCGCACCACCTCCTCGGCGGTCTCGAGGAACTGCCGGCCGTCCGCAGTCAGCGTGATCGGGTAGGTGCTGCGGTCGAGGAGCGCGGTGCCGAGCCAGACCTCGAGCGAGCGGATGCGCCGGCTGAAGGCCGACTGGGTGACGGCGCGCGATTCCGCCGAGCGCGAGAAGCTGCGGGTCTCGGCGAGGCTCAGGAAGTCCTCGATCCACTTGAGTTCCATCGCTCTCGTCCGTGCGGGGACGTGCCCGTGACGGGTCCCGGCGCCACTCCCCTCGGTCAGCTTACGGCAAGGGCGGGCGCGACGCTGCCGGTGAATTTTTCAAGCCGGCCCGCGCGCACGGCTGAAACTTTCCGGCTCCCGGCCCGCGTAGGGGCCTGACGACGCCCGAACCGGGCGCATCGCGAGGAGCACGACATGTCCAAGACCCTTCTCCGCCTGGCCCTCGGTCTCAGCCTCGGCCTCGCCGCGGCGCCGGCTCTCGCCAAGACCCCGATGGTCGGCGGCGCGCCGATGTATCCGAGCAAGACGATCGTCGAGAACGCGGTCAACTCGAAGGACCACACCACCCTGGTGGCGGCGGTGAAGGCCGCGGGCCTCGTCGACACGCTTTCGGGCCCGGGCCCCTTCACGGTCTTCGCGCCGACCAACGCGGCCTTCGCCAAGCTGCCCCCGGGCACCGTCGAGACGCTGGTGCAGCCGCAGAACAAGGCGCAGCTGACCGGCATCCTGACCTACCACGTCGTTCCGGGCACCTACACGTCCAGGGACCTGATGAAGCTCGTCAAGCAGGGCGGCGGCGAGGCGACGCTGAAGACCGCGCAGGGCGAGCCGCTCACCGTCACGATGGCCCGCGGCGGCAAGGGCCTCGTCGTGACCGACGCCAAGGGCAACACCGCGCGGGTCACCATCGCCAACGTGATGCAGTCGAACGGCGTCATCCACGTCATCAACGGCGTGCTGATGCCCTGATCCGATCGCGGAATCCGGCCCGGCCGGATTCCGCGACCCGTCGCCGATCCCCCCGCAGCCCCTCGACACGAGGGAACCTGCGGGGGATCGTTCGCGTCCGGCCCCCGCCCGTCCCTCGGTCTCCGGGCGCCGACCGGGGTCGTCTCACTCGCGGATGAGGCGCCCCGAATAGATCACCGGCCCGGTCGGCGCTCCCGTCGACGAGCCGCCCTTCGGCTCCACCGAGACGGCGAGGCTCGCGCCGTCGGCGACGCCGCGCAGACCCGCGGGCAGCGTCAGCGACGCATCGCCGACGAGGCCGAGGGAGCGGGGCGCCGAGCCCGCGCCGACATACCAGAGTTCGAGGCTGCGATCCGGCGGCGTCTCCGCCGCGAGGCTGCGCACCTGCACGGTCCGGCCGTCGAGGTCGACCCGCACGATCAGGGCCGGCAGGGTGCCGCCCCGATCGACCACGGCGAGATATTGCCGGCCGTCGGTCGTCGCCGGATGCGGGACGACGATCCAGAGGGCGAGGCCGGCCGCGAGCGCGCTCGCGAACCCCGCCGCGGCCCGCCAGCGCCGCAGGCCGCGCTCGAGCCGGACGACTCGCTCCGCCCCGGGCCTCGGCGCGTCGGGCGAAGCGGTGCCGCCTCCGCTCCCGATTCGGGCCTCGATCCCCTCCCAGACCCGCGGTGCGGGAGCGACCGTCGGGACGGCCTCGGCCAGCGGTGCGAGCCGCTTTTCCCAGGCCGTCACCGCTTCGCGCAAGGCGGTGTCCCGCTCCAGCGCCCGGGCGAAGGCGGCGCGCTCCTCGGCCGACAGGGTGCCGAGCACGTATTCCCCGGCCGCCCCGTCCGGATCCTCCGCCCAGAACGGCGCGACGTCGCGATCGGTCCCGCCGCTCATGCCGCCTCCAGGCAGCCGCGCAGGCTCATGAGGCCCCGGCGCAGCCACGTCTTGATGGTGTTGACCGGCCGGTCGTGCCGCGCCGCCAGCTCCTCGCGCGACCAGCCCTCGCAATAGGCGAGGACGAGGCAGTCGCGGTGACCGGGCTCGACGGCGTCGAGGCAGCGGGCGAGGGCGTCGCGGCGGGCGAGATCCCCCTCCCCGTCGCGCGTGTCGGCGAGGCGCTCCAGCCAGCCGTCCTCGGCCTGGGTCAGGCGGGCGGCCCGGTCCTGCCGGATGCGGTCGATCGCCTTATGCCGCGCGATCGCCCCGAGCCAGACGAGCGGCGGCCCGGCCTGCGGATCGTAGCTGCCAGCCCGCTGCCAGACGCGCACGAACACCTCCTGCAGCACGTCCTCGGCCGCGCTTCGATCCTTCAGGATACGAAGCACGATCCCGAGAAGTTTCGGCGCCGTCGCGTCGTAGAGCGCGCGCAGGGCCGCTCGATCGCCGGCGGCCACGGCCGCGATCATCGGCGCGAGATCCGCCCCGGCAGACACGCCCTCGTTCGGCACGGCTCCCCCTTCGCACCGCGCGGCCCCGTTCGTCCCGCGGGATCCGATCACCGGCGCGCCATAGCACGATTTCGTTGCGGCAGCATGGGTCAGGGTGCAGCGGGCACCGTTGCCGACGTCTTCTCATCGAAGGAAGATAAATTCCTTACTCTCCGATTGATGGAGGACGCTGTGACGGCCCTCGTCCGCGAGCGCAGCAAGATCACCGCGAAGGGACAGTCCACCGTCGCGAAGGCGGTGCGTCAGGCGCTGGGCGTGAGCTACGGCGGCGAGATCGACTTCGTCGTCGACGAGGGCGGCCGGGTGAGCCTGCTCGCGGCCGAGACCGAGACGGATCCCGTCATCGACGGGTTCCCGGCCTTCCTCGCGGGGGACATGGCCCGCGGAACCCCCATCGCATCACGGCTTGTCCCGGCGATCTCGCGGCGCGGATGACTGCCCTCGCCGCCGGCATCGCGGTCGATCCCGACGAAGAGATCGACGGAGCCGTGACGCTCTGAGCCATGATGGTCGACGGCTGGACGATCGTCGCCCATCCCCTCCTGCTCGATCAGCGCGAGCGAGCGACGGCGCCTGTCGAGAAGGCCGCGGCGACCGATCCGGAGGTCTACGGAGCACGGCCCAGGCAAAGCCCCTCGCCGTGTTGAGGACGCCGATCTTCGAGACGATCCCGTCGGACCCGACGCGGCCCGAGTACCGGCAGGACAGTACGCTCGGGAACGCCCGCAAGCACTGGTTCCCACGGTCCACGACACGAGC